>NZ_UGJJ01000001.1 GCF_900451175.1 Kingella potus | reverse complement strand
CGGCATGTTCGATTTCAACGTCGGCTTCATCACCAGCGCGGTACTCGCCGTCGTCTTCCTCGCATTGGGCGCATACGTCCAATACGGCAACGGCGAAGCCGTACAAATGAAAGGCGGCCAATACGTCGGCCAGCTCATCAGCATGTACACCTCCCACCATCGGCGGCTGGTCGCGCCCCCTGGTCGGCTTCATCGCCTTTGCCTGTATGTTCGGCACCACCATCACCGTCATCGACGGCTACGCCCGCGCCGTTGCCGAATCCGTCCGCCTCGTACGCGGGCGCGACCGCTTCCGCACACTCGAACTTTTCGGCTGGATCGCCTGGATTTCCTGCACCGGCCTCGCCCTGATTTTATGGTTTGACAGCGCACTGGCCGAACTCCTGAAATTCGCCATGATCTCCGCCTTCCTCGCCGCCCCCGTATTCGCCTGGCTCAACTACCGGCTGGTGCGCCATGACGACAAACACAAAATCACGCCCGCCATGAACGCCCTCTCGCTGGCAGGCCTCGCCTACCTCATCGGCTTCGCCGTACTGTTCGTCTTAAACTACGCCGGCATACTGGCCTGAAAAAACAGCTTTCCGCCGCGCACACATTGGCCGAAAGTCCGGACAGCCGGCCGGCAAACGCAAACCGCCTGCGCCGCTGTACGGCAGCCTGCGCCAAAGGCCGTCTGAAACCGATTTTCAGACGGCCTGTTTTGTACTCCGACTCCCATGAATCAAAAGTAGGGTGTGTCGCCCAAAGGCGACGCACGCACCCCCATCGTTTGCAGGCCGTCTGAAATCTGCCATGCCGTTTTGCTTAGCCAATATCCTATTTTCAGACGGCCTGTTTTATATTCCGACTCCCATGAATCAAAAGTAGGGTGTGTCGCCCAAAGGCGACGCACGCGCTCCCCATCGTTTGCAGGCCGTCTGAAATCTGCCATGCCGTTTTGCTTAGCCAATATCCTGTTTTCAGACGGCCTGTTGCTCTTTCAATCCATTTAGCAGGAGCCAATCCATAGCAAACAAGAAACGCGTGCGTCGCTGCGCTACACACCCCACTTGCGGCATTGGGACGGTATAAAAAACAGGAGGCCGTCTGAAAGCGCAAAACCACAGCTTTCAGACGGCCTTATATCCCGTCTTCCAATTGACGCACAAACAGCCACGACCGCACGTGCCGACGCGCCGCACCCTGCCTAAACGGCAGAGGCCGTCTGAAAAAAGATTTTTCAGACGGCCTCCCGTATGTATGTCATGCGTGATATACGCCGTTTACGACGGACGCTGCGTCAGCACCCAGCTTTGGATGGTACGCGCGTCGTTTACGCGCGTGGTGGTGGTGGGCGAGTTGAGCAGGACGATGGTAACGGGTTCGCTGCCGATTCTGGCTTTGACTACCATCGAGCGGCCGGGATTCGCGGATATAGCCCCGTTTTCTGCAATTCGATGTCCCAAGTGCCTTCCGCGCACCAGGGTGTTGGAGTTTTTTAAAGTTCTGCTGCCTGCCCGCACTGGTGTACACCGAGCCGTAAGTAGACGTGCTGTTGCTGCGGGATTTGCGGATATTTGGCGGCAGCGGCAACCATTTTGCTCAAATCGCCGGCTGTGGAAACATTGCGGTAATCGAGGCCGGTCGGTTCGTAAAAGCGGCTGTCCGCCATGCCCAAACTCTGGGCTTTGGCATTCATCGCGGCAACAAATGCGTCCATACCGCCCGGATAGGTGCGCCCGAGCGCGTGTGTGGCGCGGTTTTCACTCGACATCAGGCTCAGGTGCAGGAGCTCGGCGCGTGTCAGTTGCGTGCCGATGGAAAGACGGCTGCCGGTGCCTTTGATGCGGTCGATTTCATCTGCGGTAATCGTGATGACTTCGTTCATGTTCAGCCGCGCATCCAGCACAACCATGGCCGACATCAGCTTGGAAATCGAAGCTATCGGCATAACTCTATTCATGTTTTTCTGATACAGCACTTCACCTGTACGGTTGTTCATAATCAGGGCAGATTGGGAGGAAAGCAGCGGCCCGGCAATTGCGGCCTGCGCTTCGAGCATATCGATCGGATTGTTGGCAATGAATGTCCCCAAAGGGTCTTGCTCGGTAGGAAGGTTTTGTTGCAGAAATTGGCCGAGTACGTCTATGTCGTCGGCACAAACAGGCTGGGAGAATAAAAACAGGCCGCAAAAAACAGCGGCGGCTTTCTTGTAATATGAAATTTGAAACATGGGAAAATCCGTAAAACGTCGGTTGGCAGGGTGTTTTTTGGCGAAAGGCCGTCTGAATAAACCATGCGACGCGCAAAGCGCATTCCGCACGGCAGTAAAAATTTTTTATTCCGCTTCATTGTGTTAGCAGCAGAAATTTTGCATATTGTCGGTTAAAGTAAGGTTTTCTGTAAAGCCTGAGGGCAAATTTTTGCATGAGTTTTCATTTTCCCGCGCCGTGTTTCCGGTAGGTTTCGGGACAAGCCCGCTGAAAGGCCGTCTGAAAAACGCGGGAATACCGCAGGCCGTAGCTTCATTTGTCTGTTTCACTATATAATCGCCGCTTTTTTCAGACGGCCTGTCCGTTGCCATCATAGGGTAGAATCCATGACTACAGAAAACCGCCACTGCTCCTTTTGCGGCAAGTCCGAACAGGAAGTAAAACACCTGATTGAAGGAGAATCCGATGCGTGCATCTGCAACGAATGCGTGGAAACCTGCGGCGTAATGCTGAATACGGACGAGCCGCCGCCTTCAAGCCCGGACAGCACGTCCGACAACAAACTCCCCTCCCCCGCAGAAATCGTAGCCAACCTCAACGATCATGTTATCGGCCAGGAACAGGCGAAAAAGGCTCTCGCTGTGGCCGTGTACAACCATTACAAACGCCTGCGCCACCCGAAAGCCTCGGACAATGTCGAGCTGTCGAAATCCAATATTCTGCTTGTCGGCCCGACCGGATCGGGAAAAACCCTGCTGGCACAATCTTTGGCACGCAAGTTGGATGTACCGTTTGTCATGGCCGATGCCACCACGCTTACCGAAGCGGGCTATGTCGGCGAAGATGTGGAGCAGATTATTACCAAGCTCTTGGGAAAATGCGATTTCGACGTAGAAAAAGCACAGCGCGGCATTGTTTACATTGATGAAATAGACAAGATCTCACGCAAAAGCGACAACCCTTCCATTACCCGTGACGTATCCGGCGAAGGCGTGCAGCAGGCATTGCTGAAACTAATCGAAGGAACTGTAGCCAGCGTTCCCCCGCAAGGCGGACGCAAACACCCAAACCAGGATTTTATCCAAGTCGATACTACCAATATCCTGTTTGTCTGCGGCGGCGCATTTGCCGGTTTGGAAAAAGTGATCCGCCAACGTACTGAAAAAGGCGGTATCGGCTTTGGCGCATCGGTTCACAGCAAAGACGAAAATGCCGACATCAGCGAATTATTTGCAATCATCGAACCCGAAGATTTAATCAAATTCGGCCTTATTCCGGAACTGATCGGCCGCCTTCCCGTTATTGCCACATTGTCCGAATTGGATGAAGATGCCCTAGTCAATATTCTGACCGAACCCAAAACGCTTTGGTAAAACAGTATCAGGCTCTAATCCGCATGGAAGGCGCAGAACTCGAATTTGAAGAAGCAGCCCTGCGCAGTATCGCCAAACTGGCGATGACCCGAAAAACAGGTGCGCGCGGCCTGCGCTCAATAGTCGAACGCGCCCTGCTCGAAACAATGTACCGCCTGCCGGAACTGCCCCAAATAAAAAAAGTGGTTGTTACAGCAGAAGTAATCGAAGGAAAACGATCACCTCTACTGCTTACCGAAGACGGCAAAGAATATGCTATTGCCGCCGATTCGACCTGTTAGCAATTTCTTGCCTAAACCAACTTAGATTTAGTACAAACTCAATCATTCTACAGTTTGAGAAACTGACATACTTCCAACCGAAATTTAACCGTTTTAGCTGCAAAAAACGTGGCAACTTTGGTTTTTTGAAACCAACTTAACGGCAACATACTTTCCTTACTTCCGATAGAGCAACTTCTTTGACGGGGTGCCGGCAGGCCGTTGTGCCGGATTACGGGGCAGGTTGGAGGCGCAGTAAAACCGGCCGGCAGTATTTGGTCTGCCGGCCGGTTTTGTCTTTACGGTATGGTGTTATGCGCTTTTACGGTTTTTTGGCGGCCGGGACGGCGGCCTGTGCCGGTTTTGCCGGTTTGGCGGCGGGAGCCGCACCAACCGTTGCCTGATCCTTCAATTTGCCCAAAATACCGTCGCCTATTCCTTTGACCTTTTTCAAATCGTCCACCGATTTGAACGCACCGTTTTCCTTACGGTAATCCACAATCGCCTGCGCCTTCGCCTGACCGATACCCGGCAGGGCCTTCAACTCCTCCGCTGTGGCCGTATTGATGTTGACTGCAGCCGAAACCAAAGCCGCTGCGGCATACGCCAAAAGACCGAACAAAGATTTTTTCAGATTCATCACTCACCTTTCAATCAAAATAAAAAAACGAGAGCCATCATAATCAAGAACCCGTATCAGGCAAGCCTGTCTCACCGACCCCGGTTTGCTTCCGTCCCTGCACGCAAACAAAAACCCCGCCGTTAAAGGGCGGGGTTTGCAATAAGTGCCTGGCAGTGACCTACTTTCACATGGGAATCCACACTATCATCGGCGCTGGTTCGTTTCACTGTCCTGTTCGGGATGGGAAGGAGTGGGACCAAACCGCTATGGCCGCCAGACTAAAACTGTCAAATCGGTAAAGCCGGGGTCGGAAGGCATCTGCCTGTCCAACCGCAATCAACTGTGATGAAATATATCGGAACAAGTCCTATGTAGGCTTTGTCATCAAAGGATACAAAGTCCTTCAAATGATAGAGTCAAGCCTCACGAGCAATTAGTATCGGTCAGCTTCACGCGTTACCGCGCTTCCACACCCGACCTATCAACGTCCTGGTCTCGAACGGCTCTTTAGGAGGATTAAATCCTCAGGGAAGTCTCATCTTCAGGCGAGTTTCGCGCTTAGATGCTTTCAGCGCTTATCTCTTCCGAACTTAGCTACCCGGCGATGCGACTGGCGTCACAACCGGTACACCAGAGGTTCGTCCACTCCGGTCCTCTCGTACTAGGAGCAGCCCCCGTCAAACTTCCAACGCCCACTGCAGATAGGGACCAAACTGTCTCACGACGTTTTAAACCCAGCTCACGTACCACTTTAAATGGCGAACAGCCATACCCTTGGGACCGACTACAGCCCCAGGATGTGATGAGCCGACATCGAGGTGCCAAACTCCGCCGTCGATATGGACTCTTGGGCGGAATCAGCCTGTTATCCCCGGAGTACCTTTTATCCGTTGAGCGATGGCCCTTCCATTCAGAACCACCGGATCACTATGTCCTGCTTTCGCACCTGCTCGACTTGTCGGTCTCGCAGTTAAGCTACCTTTTGCCATTGCACTATCAGTCCGATTTCCGACCGGACCTAGGTAACCTTCGAACTCCTCCGTTACTCTTTGGGAGGAGACCGCCCCAGTCAAACTGCCTACCATGCACGGTCCCCGACCCGGATTACGGGTCTGGGTTAGAACCTCAAAGTCACCAGGGTGGTATTTCAAGGACGGCTCCACAAGAACTGGCGTTCCTGCTTCTAAGCCTCCCACCTATCCTACACAAGTGACTTCAAAGTCCAATGCAAAGCTACAGTAAAGGTTCACGGGGTCTTTCCGTCTAGCAGCGGGTAGATTGCATCTTCACAACCACTTCAACTTCGCTGAGTCTCGGGAGGAGACAGTGTGGCCATCGTTACGCCATTCGTGCGGGTCGGAACTTACCCGACAAGGAATTTCGCTACCTTAGGACCGTTATAGTTACGGCCGCCGTTTACTGGGGCTTCGATCCGATGCGCTAACATCTTCAATTAACCTTCCAGCACCGGGCAGGCGTCACACCCTATACGTCCACTTTCGTGTTAGCAGAGTGCTGTGTTTTTAATAAACAGTCGCAGCCACCGATTCTCTGCGACCCTCCTATGCTTACGGAGCAAGTCCTTAACATTAGAGGGTATACCTTCTCCCGAAGTTACGGTATCAATTTGCCGAGTTCCTTCTCCCGAGTTCTCTCAAGCGCCTTAGAATTCTCATCCTGCCCACCTGTGTCGGTTTGCGGTACGGTTCTGATTCAACTGAAGCTTAGTGGCTTTTCCTGGAAGCGTGGTATCGGTTACTTCGTGTCCGTAGACACTCGTTATCACTTCTCGGTGTTAAAAAGACCCGGATTTGCCTAAGTCTTACACCTACCGGCTTGAACAAACTATTCCAACAGTTTGCTAACCTAACCTTCTCCGTCCCCACATCGCATTGAATCAAAGTACGGGAATATTAACCCGTTTCCCATCGACTACGCATTTCTGCCTCGCCTTAGGGGCCGACTCACCCTACGCCGATGAACGTTGCGTAGGAAACCTTGGGCTTTCGGCGAGCGGGCTTTTCACCCGCTTTATCGCTACTCATGTCAACATTCGCACTTCTGATACCTCCAGCATACCTTACGATACACCTTCTTCGGCCTACAGAACGCTCCCCTACCATGCCTTGCGGCATCCGCGGCTTCGGTTACAGATTTGAGCCCCGTTACATCTTCCGCGCAGGACGACTCGACCAGTGAGCTATTACGCTTTCTTTAAATGATGGCTGCTTCTAAGCCAACATCCTGGCTGTCTGGGCCTTCCCACTTCGTTTACCACTTAATCTGTCATTTGGGACCTTAGCCGGCGGTCTGGGTTGTTTCCCTCTTGACAACGGACGTTAGCACCCGCTGTCTGTCTCCCGAGGAACCACTTGATGGTATTCTTAGTTTGCCATGGGTTGGTAAGTCGCAATGACCCCCTAGCCATAACAGTGCTTTACCCCCATCAGTGTCTAGCTCGAGGCACTACCTAAATAGTTTTCGGGGAGAACCAGCTATCTCCGAGTTTGTTTAGCCTTTCACCCCTATCCACAGCTCATCCCCGCATTTTGCAACATGCGTGGGTTCGGACCTCCAGTACCTGTTACGGCACCTTCATCCTGGCCATGGATAGATCACTCGGTTTCGGGTCTACACCCAGCAACTAGTCGCCCTATTAAGACTCGGTTTCCCTACGCCTCCCCTATCCGGTTAAGCTCGCTACTGAATGTAAGTCGTTGACCCATTATACAAAAGGTACGCAGTCACCCCTTACAGGGCTCCCACTGTTTGTATGCATCAGGTTTCAGGTTCTATTTCACTCCCCTCCCGGGGTTCTTTTCGCCTTTCCCTCACGGTACTGGTTCACTATCGGTCGATGATGAGTATTTAGCCTTGGAGGATGGTCCCCCCATCTTCAGACAGGATTTCTCGTGTCCCGCCCTACTTGTCGTATACCTAGTACCACCAACGAAATTTCGAATACGGGACTATCACCCACTATGGTCAAGCTTCCCAGCTTGTTCTTCTATCTCATCGGCTATCGTATACAGGCTCCTCCGCGTTCGCTCGCCACTACTTGCGGAATCTCGGTTGATTTCTTTTCCTCCGGGTACTTAGATGGTTCAGTTCTCCGGGTTCGCTTCTCTTGTCCTATGTATTCAAACAAGGATACCGTACAGAATACGGTGGGTTTCCCCATTCGGACATCACCGGATCATAGCTTTATTGCCAGCTCCCCGATGCTTTTCGCAGGCTTACACGTCCTTCGTCGCCTATCATCGCCAAGGCATCCACCTGATGCACTTATTCACTTGACTCTATCATTTGAAGTACCTTTCTGACTTCGGTGCTTTGCCGTTGACTAACTCGGCACCTTCAGGCCTCTACTTTGATACAGCCTACTGCTTGTTGTGTCCCGATCCTGCCTTTTGTGCTTCAGAATCGGGTCGATACAATCACCACCCAAATTTTACCGTCTGATTCTTTGATGCTTAAACCATGATTGCAACAATGATTTAAACCAAATCAAACGACTTTGTCTTTGTTTGTTGATTTCGGCTTTCCAATTTGTTAAAGATCAATGCGTTGTTTTCGCAAATTAAAACAGTCTGTCTTTCTTTCAGACTGCTTTGATTTGGGAAATCCTGGTGGAGGCAAACGGGATCGAACCGATGACCCCCTGCTTGCAAAGCAGGTGCTCTACCAACTGAGCTATGCCCCCAGTCTAGCTTGGTGGGTCTGGTAGGACTTGAACCTACGACCCCACGCTTATCAAGCGTGTGCTCTAACCACCTGAGCTACAAACCCTTTGTAACGCTCTCTACGATTACCGATAAGTGTGGATGCACCCGCCCCTTTCTCTAGAAAGGAGGTGATCCAGCCGCAGGTTCCCCTACGGCTACCTTGTTACGACTTCACCCCAGTCATGAAGCATACCGTGGCAAGCGGCCTCCTTGCGGTTAGCCTACCTGCTTCTGGTATCCCCCACTCCCATGGTGTGACGGGCGGTGTGTACAAGACCCGGGAACGTATTCACCGCAGTATGCTGACCTGCGATTACTAGCGATTCCGACTTCATGCACTCGAGTTGCAGAGTGCAATCCGGACTACGATCGGTTTTGTGGGATTGGCTCCGCCTCGCGGCTTGGCTACCCTCTGTACCGACCATTGTATGACGTGTGAAGCCCTGGTCATAAGGGCCATGAGGACTTGACGTCATCCCCACCTTCCTCCGGTTTGTCACCGGCAGTCTCATTAGAGTGCCCAACTTAATGATGGCAACTAATGACAAGGGTTGCGCTCGTTGCGGGACTTAACCCAACATCTCACGACACGAGCTGACGACAGCCATGCAGCACCTGTGTTACGGCTCCCGAAGGCACCCTTCCGTCTCTGGAAGGTTCCGTACATGTCAAGACCAGGTAAGGTTCTTCGCGTTGCATCGAATTAATCCACATCATCCACCGCTTGTGCGGGTCCCCGTCAATTCCTTTGAGTTTTAATCTTGCGACCGTACTCCCCAGGCGGTCGATTTCACGCGTTAGCTACGCTACTAAGCAATCAAGTTGCCCAACAGCTAATCGACATCGTTTAGGGCGTGGACTACCAGGGTATCTAATCCTGTTTGCTACCCACGCTTTCGGGCATGAACGTCAGTGTTATCCCAGGGGGCTGCCTTCGCCATCGGTATTCCTCCACATCTCTACGCATTTCACTGCTACACGTGGAATTCTACCCCCCTCTGACACACTCTAGCCTGCCAGTTCAGAACGCAGTTCCCAGGTTGAGCCCGGGGATTTCACATCCTGCTTAACAAACCGTCTGCGCCCGCTTTACGCCCAGTAATTCCGATTAACGCTCGCACCCTACGTATTACCGCGGCTGCTGGCACGTAGTTAGCCGGTGCTTATTCTTCAGGTACCGTCATAAGTTCATGGTATTAGCACAAACCCTTTCTTCCCTAACAAAAGTCCTTTACAACCCGAAGGCCTTCTTCAGACACGCGGCATGGCTGGATCAGGCTTGCGCCCATTGTCCAAAATTCCCCACTGCTGCCTCCCGTAGGAGTCTGGGCCGTGTCTCAGTCCCAGTGTGGCGGATCGTCCTCTCAGACCCGCTACTGATCGTCGCCTTGGTAGGCCTTTACCCCACCAACTAGCTAATCAGACATCGGCCGCTCGGATAACGCGAGGCCCAAAGGTCCCCCGCTTTCCCCCTCAGGGAATATGCGGTATTAGCCTTCCTTTCGGAAAGTTATCCCCCATTATCCGGTACGTTCCGATGCATTACTCACCCGTTCGCCACTCGCCGGCAGTAGTGCAAGCACTACCCCGCTGCCGTCCGACTTGCATGTGTAAAGCATGCCGCCAGCGTTCAATCTGAGCCAGGATCAAACTCTTATGTTCAATCTCTAACTTACTTAACTTCTGGTCCGCTTCAAAGAAACCGACAGGAAATAAAAATATTCCTTGTCTGTTTTTCGTCGCAGTATGGGGCCAAACGCACCCACACTTATCGGTAATCATCTTGTTAAAGAACTGCGCCGCCGAAGCAGCAAAGACGCACACTATACCCAACAGAAAAAAAACAGTCAAGCAGTAAAACCAAATGCCTCTGCCAAAATACGCCATGTACACGGAAAAAAAGAAAATTTTTTATCAAAGGAAATCCGGCTTATTATGCGTATAATCGGTTTTTCCGTAATTCCGCATCTCCCGCTTTCAATCAAAAAACTTTAATGAAAGGAAATTTGCCATGAACTTTCCACCGCGCCATGTGCCTGCCGCCCGTTTGCGCCGTATGCGCAAAGACGGTTTTTCACGCCGCCTGATGCGCGAACACTCGCTTACTGCCGACGATTTGATTTATCCCGTTTTCGTTTTGGAGGGGCGGAATCACGAAGAAGACGTGCCTTCAATGCCGGGCGTGAAACGCCAAAGCCTCGACAAGCTGCTGTTTACCGCCGAAGAGGCTGTAAAACTCGGTATTCCCATGCTTGCACTGTTTCCCGTAGTTACGCAAAACAAAACCGAGCTGGCCGAAGAGGCATACAACCCCGAAGGTTTGGTGCCGACTGTTGTCCGCAAGCTGCGCGAAACTTTCCCCGAGTTGGGCATTATGACCGATGTCGCACTCGATCCCTATACCGTTCACGGGCAAGACGGCCTTACCGATAAAACCGGTTATGTTTTAAACGACGAAACCGTCGAAGTTTTGGTTAAACAGGCTTTGTGCCACGCCGACGCGGGTGCGCAGGTGCTGGCACCTTCCGATATGATGGACGGGCGCATTGCCGCCATCCGCGAGGCTCTCGAAGAGGCAGGCCACATCCATACGCGCATTATGGCCTATTCCGCCAAATACGCTTCTGCGTTTTACGGCCCGTTCCGCGATGCGGTGGGCAGCTCGGGCAACTTGGGCAAAGCCGACAAGAAAACCTACCAGATGGATCCGGCCAACACCAATGAAGCCCTGCACGAAGTCGCACTCGACATTCAGGAAGGAGCGGACATGGTTATGGTCAAACCCGGCCTGCCGTATTTGGATGTGGTGCGTCGCGTAAAAGACGAGTTCGGCGTACCGACCTATGCCTATCAAGTATCAGGGGAATATGCAATGTTGCAGGCTGCTATTCAAAACGGCTGGCTCGACGGCGGGAAAGTCATTTTGGAAAGCCTGCTTGCATTCAAGCGCGCGGGCGCGGACGGCATTCTTACTTATTACGCACTCGAAGCGGCCAGACTGCTGCGCAAATAATCCGTCAAGCCGTTTCCATACAAACAGGCCGTCTGAAAACCTTGTAAAACGGGTTTTCAGACGGCCTGTTGCCATTGCGGCAAAACAGTCAGCGGATGCCGCTGCCGATGCGGCTTAGTTCGCCGAGATTCATCCAAATGAAGAAGGCTTTGCCGACAACCAGTTTGTCTTCGACGAATCCCCAATAGCGGGAATCCGCGCTGTGGTCGCGGTTGTCGCCCATCATGAAATAGCTGCCCGCCGGCACTTTGCAGGTAAAACCGCTGCCGTCGGCTTCGTATGTACAATTTTGATGCAAAGTGTCGGTTTGGGCGGACAGGCCTTTGTCGGCGGCGGTTTTGGCATAGTAGCCGAGCGATCCGGTGTGTACGGCGGGATCGCCTTCCGTTTTCAATACGTCGAATCTGCGTCCGGAAAAGTCCGCGCCGAAGCGTTGCGTATCGATTTGGATTTGGGGCTTTTCGTCGTCGGGGTAGGCATAGCTGCCTGCTTCCGTATCGATCTCTACAATATTACCGTTTACTTTCAATATCTTGTCCTTGTATTCCACAATATCGCCCGGCAGGCCGACGGCCCGTTTGATGTAGTTTGTGTCGTCGAGCGGATAGGCGAACACCACCACGTCGCCGCGTTCCACTTTGCCGGTGTCAATCAATACATTGTTGATTACAGGCAGGCGTATGCCGTAGGAAAACTTGCTGACAAGAATAAAGTCGCCTTTTACCAGCCCCGGCCGCATCGAGCTGGACGGGATTTGGAAAGGCTCGGCCACAAAGGTGCGCAGCACGAATATCACAAGAATAATGGGGAAAAAACCGCCCATGTAGTCGCGGAAATGGTTGTCGTCGTCCAGCGAACCGCTAAGGACTTTCTGGCCTTTTTCATCGGTGGCGATACTGCGCTCGGGCTTGAACGAGAGCTTGCGCCACAGCCACACCGCGCCGGTGAAAACCACGAATATCAGCAGCACGGCAGTGAAGCTGAGCTTGATGGCCAGCACGCCGAACACGCCGACCATAATCAGCAGATAGCCCCATTGCAGGCCGTCGCCCCATTCGCCTTTTTCGTTGCGCTCCTTGCTGCTGACGGCAAACAGGCCGATGCCCGCCACCAGGGCGACAACGGCGAGATAGACAAATTGGTTCATGTTTTTTCCTTTGCTGTTGTGTTTTTTCAGACGGCCTAAACAGAATAAAGGCCGTCTGAAAATATAAATCTTAAAACGCGAGCGCGGATTACCCCGCACACCCTGCGTTTACTGAATGAATAGGCGTTTGTAGGCAATATGGTTGCGGATGTTTTCTGCTGTGTCTTTTTCATCCCAAATTTGCAGTTCCCACGGGTAGTAGTCGGGTTCAAAATAAATATGTAAACCGATATAGCCGTCCACATCGCGCAGATACCAGTTTTTCAAGCCATATTGCGTTTTCCAGTCGTCCAGCCGCTGCATGATTTCGGCAACGTTTTCCGATGGCAGGATAACGCGTGCGCCGAAAATATCGTTCAGGATAGCGTTTACGGGATATTGGTTTTCACGCTCGGTGTAGCGGCGGATTTTGTCGGCGATGCTTTCGGCGGTTTTAACGCGGTAGAAAAAATCAATGCCGCGCGTGTCGGCAAATGCCAGATAATCGTTAATTGCTTCGTGCAGGTTCAAACGATACGACAAAATATGCTCGGTTGGCACATGAGCGAGCGTGCGGCTTAAATTGACTTTCGCCACTTTGCCCGTTTCAAAATAATCCTGCGAATATTGGGCATGGATGCGGTTGATTTCGCGGATTAGGCGTTCGGTTTTTTGGGTGGGGGTTTCCATAGATTTTCAGGCTACCTGAAAAAATAATTCATGGTTTATAAATAAATTACAATTTCCGGATTGTTACCGTAACCAACTCTCCACATTCAATATGATCACTAAAATCAGAAACCTTAGTTTCTCCTCCTGACGTGGTTTGAGTAACAACAGCCTTACTGCCTTTTGCCGAGGCTACTTCAATAACTAAATTATGGCTATCTATATCCTCTAACATTCCTAAAATTTCTCTAATTGGCTTAATAACGGTTATGGATTTTTGTTTATTTTGCACATTTGTAACAAATTTAATTTCAACTACATTCATTTTTATTCCTCAATATTTAGACTAACTTTTTCAGGCAGCCTGAAACCCTACTTCTCCCCAATCTCCAAAATCGCCAAAAACGCGCTCTGCGGTATCTCCACATTCCCCACCTGCTTCATGCGCTTCTTGCCGGCCTTTTGTTTTTCCAGCAGTTTTTTCTTGCGCGTAATATCGCCGCCGTAGCATTTTGCCAATACGTTTTTGCGTAAGGCTTTCACGTTTTCGCGGGCGATGATTTGTCCGCCGATGGCAGCCTGAACGGCGATGTCAAACATTTGGCGCGGGATTAGTTCGCGCATTTTGCCGGCGAGTTCGCGCCCGCGCTGCACGGCGGTTTGGCGGTGGACAATCAGGCTCAATGCGTCCACTTTGTCGCCGTTTACCATAATGTCCAGCTTCACCAAATCGGCGGGCTGGAATTCTTTGAACTCGTAGTCCAGCGATGCGTAGCCGCGCGAGGTGGATTTGAGTTTGTCAAAAAAATCCATCACCACTTCGTTCATCGGCAAATCATAGGTCAGCATCACCTGCCGCCCCAGATACTGCATATTGCGCTGCACGCCGCGTTTTTGGTTGCACAGCGTCATCACGTTGCCCACATAATCCTGCGGCACAAGTATGGTGGCGGTGATAATCGGCTCCAAAATGGTTTCTATCGTGCCGATGTCGGGCAGCTTGGACGGGTTTTCCACTTCAAGCTGCTCGCCGTTTTTCATAACCACTTGATACACCACGGTTGGCGCGGTGGTAATCAAGTCCATGTCAAACTCGCGTTCCAGCCGCTCCTGCACGATTTCCAAATGCAGCAGCCCCAAGAAGCCGCAGCGGAAGCCGAAGCCCAACGCCTGCGACACTTCCGGCTCAAATTTCAACGATGCGTCATTCAGTTGCAGCTTTTCCAGCGCATCGCGCAGGGCTTCGTAGTCGTGGCTTTCCACGGGATACAGCCCTGCGAACACTTGGCTTTGCACTTCTTTGAAGCCTGCCAGCGGCTCGGCGGCGGGGTTGGCGGCGAGCGTTACCGTGTCGCCCACTTTCGCCTGCCCCAGCTCTTTCACACCGGTAATCAGAAAGCCCACTTCGCCCGCGCAAAGCTCGGTTTTATTGACGGATTTCGGCGTGAACACGCCGAGCTGCTCCACCTGCGATTCGGCGCGGGTGGACATAAAGCGCACTTTGTCTTTCAGTTTCAGACGGCCGTTTTTCACGCGCACCAGCATCACCACACCGACATAGTTGTCAAACCACGAATCGATAATCACGGCTTGCAGCGGCGCATCGGCATCGCCCTCGGGCGCAGGCACTTTGGCAACGATTTCTTCCAGCACGTCTTCCACGCCCAAACCGCTTTTGGCGGAACAGGTTACCGCGCCCACGGCATCAATGCCGATGATGTCTTCGATTTCTTGGGCGACGCGGTCGGGGTCGGCGGCGGGCAGGTCTATTTTGTTTAAAACGGGCACGACTTCCACGCCCAAATCAATCGCGGTGTAGCAGTTGGCAACGGTTTGCGCTTCCACGCCCTGCGATGCGTCCACCACCAACAGCGCGCCCTCGCAGGCGGAGAGCGAGCGCGATACTTCGTAGGAAAAGTCAACGTGCCCCGGGGTGTCAATCAGGTTCAGCAGATAGGTTTCGCCGTTTTTGGCTTTGTAGTTGAGCGCGGCGGTCTGCGCTTTGATGGTGATGCCGCGCTCTTTTTCAATGTCCATAGAATCAAGCACCTGCGAACTCATTTCGCGGTTTTCCAAGCCGCCGCAGTATTGGATGAAGCGGTCGGCAAGGGTGGATTTTCCGTGGTCGATGTGGGCGATGATGGAGAAATTGCGGATGTTTTTCATAGCAGCGTTTTACAGTGTTGGAGGCCGTCTGAAAAAACGTTTTTCAGACGGCCTGAAAATGGCGGGAAACGGACAGCGGCGCATTCTAACGGAAAAAACGGGATTCTGCGCGGGAAAACGGCGGCAGCGGCAGCGAAAAAACTTAACCGTAACACTCCCTTTGGGCTACAATGCGCCCCGTTTTTTCCGCCACCTCCATCCGACTTGAGGAATATAAAAGCATGACAAAAGAAACTGCCTTGGGCGCGGCACTTGCTTCCGCCGTGAAGAGCATGAGCAAAACGAAGCAGACCGACATGATTACCGACTATATATACGGCAAATATATAGTGTTCAAGCATTTCAAGCCCCTTGCGCTGGGCATCGACCAGGATTTGGCCGCCGACCTGCCGCAGTTTGACAGCGCACTGGTCATGCGCGCCCTGTCGAACCATTGCCGCCGTCCGCGCTATCTCAAATCGCTGGTGCGCGGCGGCAAACGTTACGATCTGAACAACCGCGTCAAAGGGGAAGTGAGTGCGGAAGAACAGGCCGTCGCAGCGCAAAACCCGATAATGAAGGCCATGCTCGAAAAACAGGCCGCCGCTGCCGCGCAGCCTGATGCAGAAGCAGCGGAAACAAACCCCGCCCGGACGCAGGAAGCGGAACCGGCATCCGACCCCGCCGCAGAATAGAATAAGGCGGGAATACAAACGACAGGCCGTCTGAAAACCGTTTTACGGTTTTCAGACGGCCTGTTCCGTATCTCCACGGCTGGACGGATGGCAGACAGAAACAATACACAGCGGTTCGGGGCGGCAGGTCATGCCTCCGCCCCGTGTGTTTTCAATTTACCGGCCAAACTCTTAAATACGCAATACGGAGCAGTAGCACGTGCGCCGCTTGGCGGCATTCCCGCGTTTCTCCTGTTTCCCGATTCAAATCGTACAGCACAAGGCAGCATTTGAGGCCGTCTGAACGCGCGGTTTTCCCGCTTTCAGACGGCCTCTTCATTCCGCCGCATCCGCGCTGCTCCCGCCCTACCCTGCCCCGTCTCCGTCTTTGCCTTCCGGCGCAGACGCGTCAGGCGGCGGGGCGGCTTCGGGCAGAACCAGTTCGCCCAACTCGGCCAGCGGCGGCAGGCTTTCCAGCGATTCGAGCTGCAAATCGGCGAGAAAGGCGGCTGTGGTGGCCCACAGGGCGGGGCGGCCGACGGTGTCGCGGCAGCCGACGGTTTCTATCCAGCCCCGTTCGAGCAGGGTCTGCATCACGTTTTGCGACACGGCCACGCCGCGTATGTCTTCGATGTCGCCGCGCGTAACCGGCTGGCGGTAGGCGATGACGGCCAGCGTTTCCATCACGGCGCGGGAATAACGCGGGCTGCGCTGTTCGTGCAGGCTGCCCAGCCGCGCAACGGCGGCAGGCGCGATTTGGAAACGCCAGCCCTCTGCGGTGTGTACCAATTGCAGGGCGCGGCCGTGCCAGCGGGCTTTGAGGCTGCCGAGCACGTCGATGAGCTTGTCCTGCGACAGCGGCGGGTCGCACAGTTGGCGCAGGGCTTTTTCGCCGAGGGCTTCGGCGCGGGTCAGCAGCGCGGCTTCAATCAGCGCGTCGGGTGCGGGTTTGTCGTTCATAGCGGCGTTTTCCTGTTTTCAGACGGCCTTGCCGTATTGTCAGGCCGTCTGAAAAACATGGTTAGGCAATACGTGGGCGGATTCGGCGGTGCAGCCGCGCCCTATCCTTCTGCAAGCGCAGGCGGCGCGAAACGCTGCATCTGCTGCAAAACGTGTCGGGAGCGTATGCCTTCGGGCAGGTAGAAATCGAGCAGCATACGGGTAATTTTGAGTGCCTGACGCAGACTTTCGCCATTGTCGAACACGCCTTCGCGCAGCGCGGCCAAGTCGGCTCCGTCGGCTGTCAGCACGCCTTGCGGGATGCTGCCGTCCGCACAGGGCTGCGGCGGCTGTTCGGCCTCAATCAGGTAACGTCGTCCGGCGGACACCGGATCGCCGTTGATGTCGGTATGCAGATCGGGGGCGTAACCCAGCTCGGTCAGCAGCCGCCACTCGAAGCGGCGCAGCGCGGCGGCGTGGGCCGTATTCGTGCAGAGGCTGCGGAGTGCTTGGGCGAGCGCGTCGTAAACGGCAGGCTGCGCGTCTTCGCGCGGCGTGAGTTTCAGCACCAGCTCGTTGAGATACAGGCCGCTGAGCAAAACCCTGCCCTGCGGCTGCGGCCAGCCGCCCAGCCATTCGGCGCGGTGCAGGGTTTTGGTTTCGCCGCTGCCATACCACGACACGCTGACGGGAACAAAAGGCACCAGTACGCCGCGCAGCTCGCTTTGGCGTTTGCGCGCGCTGCGTGCCAAGAGCGAAACGCGGCCGTAGCTGCGGCTGTACATTTCCAGCCGCAGGCTGCTTTCGCGCCAGGGCACGGCGGCCAGCAGAAAGGCGGGTTCGTGGTTGATTCTTCGGCTTTTTTCGGACATGGCGGAAAAGAAAGGGGGAGGCGGACGCGGCAGGCCGTCTGAAAACGGTTTTTTCAGACGGCCTCTTGGTTTGCCCGCACGACGGATTCGCGCTTATTTCTTGCTGTATCTGGCATCGTATTTCAATTCGTTCAGCACGTTTTTCAGATTGTAGTCGAGCACGTCCTTTACCAGCGCGGGCATTTCCGACTGCACGGCCTGATAAAGCTGCATATTGAGATGGGCGGCCTGGCGCGAAATGGTGGTGCGCACCAGGCCGTTTACCGCGTCGGTCAGATGCGGCATCAGCCGCGCCATCAGCCGCGCCACCAGCTCCTGCTCCGACAGGCAGAATACCGGGCGGCCGACGGGTACGCCCTGCGGATCGAGCACGTTTACGCTGACGGGGACATCCTGCGGACAGAAAGCCGCTTCGGCCTGCTCCGCGCCGCTTCCGCCTCCGCTGCCGGCATCCGTTGCGGCGACGGGTTTCGGGCTGAACCAAACCGTCTGCTTTGCCAAAACCTCTTCTGTTTTCATACCCTGCAAAGCGTTTTGCGCGTTCAGCCAGTCTTCTTCCAGCAGCACGGCGGCATCGGCATCCGTCAGCTCGCCCGCCAGCGCGGCATTGTGGCGGTTTTGCCAGTTTTGCAGATAGTTTTGCATAATCTGCTTCCTGTATCCGTCATGGATGCGGCGGTTGTGCGGCGGCGCGGCGGCTTCGGCGGTGCTGGATCCGGCGGGCTGCGCGTCGCGTTTTTCACGCAGCTTTTGCAGTTTCTTTTCCCATTCCGGTTGTTTGTTCGACATGGTTATCTTCGGCTGGACGGCTTATAATGCCCGCCATTTTAACAGAATTCACGAAAGGTTCGGACGATGGACGGCACGGAACAACGCCTGGAATATCTCGAAGAAGCGGTGGAAATGCTGCGTATGCAGAACCGCGTGCTCGGCGCGGCTTTCAACGGCCTGCTGCGCGGACTGCCGGCAGACACCGCGCAAGACGTAACCGAAGCCGTGCGGCAGGCGTTTGAAGACACCCTGGCCGAATTGGAATATGCCGACAGCGCACATGCCGACTTATTCCACGATGCGACTTACACATTCTTCCGTGAAAAAGAGTAAATTTGTGATAAAATCACGCCTTGTACAAGCAAACGTTCCGCGCCGCCCGCGCTGCGGAACGCGTGATTAATTAAAGGATAAAACATGAATATCAAACAATGGATTGCCACTGCCGCTGCCGCCACGCTCCTCGCCGCCTGCGGCGGCCAGGGCCAGTCTGAAAACACCGCCGCCCCGGCCGCTTCCGCCGCGCCGCAGGCGGACAAAGTTTACCGCGTTGCCGCCAATGCCGAATTTGCCCCGTTCGAGTTTTTGGACACCAATAACAATATGCAGGGCTTCGATGTGGACCTGGTCAACGCCATGGCTGCGGCGGGCGGCTTCAAAGTCGAATTCAAACACCAGCCGTGGGACAGCCTGTTTGCCGCACTGGGCAACGGCGACGTAGACATTCTCGCTTCCGCCGTAACCATCACCGACGACCGCAAGCAGTCGATGGACTTCTCCGACCCCTACTACAAAATCACCCAAGTCATCCTCGTGCCGCAGGGCAAAGACATCAAATCGGCCGACGACCTGAAAAACGCCAACAAAATCGGTGTGGTAACCGGCACCACCGGCGACTTTGCCGCCGGCAAACTCCTCGGCGCGGACAACGGCAAAATCGCCCGCTTCGAAAACATTACCCTCGTTACCAAAGAGCTGGAAAACGGCGGCCTGGACGCGGTAATCAGCGACAGCGCGGTGGTGGCGAACTATGTGAAAAACAACGGCAGCAAAGGCTTCAGCATGGTCAGCGTGCCCGATTTCCCCGAAGAAAACTACGGCTTCGCGGTGCGCAAAGGCAATACCGAAACCCAAGCCATGCTCAATGACGCGCTGAAAAAAGTACGCGAATCCGGCGAATACGACAAAATCGCCGACAAATACTTCGCCAAGAGCGAATAATCCCGCCGCATCGTGTAAAAGGCCGTCTGAAAACCTGTTTTGCGGGTTTTCAGACGGCCTCTGCCGTTTAGGTAGGTGTGTGGCTGCCGCGCACTCGGTTGCAAATGTCGGTGTTTTCAGACGGCCGCACGCGTTTATGAGGCGGTCGGCAAAATCCGTTATGCGGCGGGGAACGCGTGCGTCGCTGTGCGACACACCCTACGCGGGTTGCGGCAGGACATATGAAAAATAAGGCCGTCTGAAAACACAGATTCCGGATGTCGCAATTCCGTTTGCGGGTTTCAGACGGCCTCTGCCGTTTAAAGTAGGGTGTGGCTGCCGCGCACGCGGTTTCAAATGTTGGTGTTTTCAGACGGCCGCCTGTGTTTGTGCGGCGGTTGGCAAAATCCGTTATGCGGCGGGGAACGCGTGCGTCGCTGTGCGACACACCCTACGCGGGTTGCGGCAGGACATATGAAAAATAAGGCCGTCTGAAAACACAGATTCAGGATGCCGCAATTCCGTTTGCAGTTTTCAGACGGCCTCTGCCGTTTAAAGTAGGGTGTGTGGCTCTGCCGCGCACGCGGTTGCGGAAATTGGTGTTTTCAGACGGCCGCCCGTGTTTGTGCGGCGGTCGGCACAATCCGTTATGCGGCGGGGAACGCGTGCGTCGCTGTGCGACACACCCTACACGAACTTTCGGCAGACCCGTGCGAGGCGGTGCCACACACGCTGCGCGGATACAGAGGCCGTCTGAAAATCACGCAAAACGGTTTTGCAGACGGCCTCATTTTCCGAAAGCCGTGAAAAGCGCGTGCATCGCTTTTGGGCGGCACACCCTGCGCGGGATTTGTGTAGGGTGTGTGGCAGAGCCACGCACGCGGTTTATGCCTTTCAGACGGCCTCTGTTCCCTCCCGCTGCGTGCAGACAAAGTGGGCAGCATATTTTTCGGCAAAACTGAAAACGTTATTCCCTCCCCCGCCTGCGGGGGAGGGACAGGGTGGGGATTTGCCGTTGCATAACAAAGATTGGGGCCGTCTGAAAACTGTGTTTTCAGACGGCCTTTTCATACACCGGCCAAAGGCGTGTTTAGAACTTGTAGTTCACGGAGAAACGTACGTCGCGGCCGACTTCGGGCAGGGAGTTGCCTGTCGCGGAAGAGCTGCGCTGGCTGTGTGAGTAGTAATACTTGTTGGCCACGTTATTCACGGCAAAGTTGATGTTGAGGTTGTCTTTGCCGGTCGGCTTCCAGTTGGCATAGAGGTCGTTTACGCCGAAGCCTGCGCGGCGTTCGGTGGTGTTGGACGACGATCCGCGGTCGGGCGTGCCGGTGCGGGCTTGGACGAAGCGGCCGCGCCAGCCGATTTCCAGATTCGGCTTGTCGAAGCGGTAGGCCAGGCCTGCCGTCCAGGTGCGGCCGACGGCATGGGCTTTGGTGTTGAGGTCGTAGGACTCTCTTTCCGCGTGGTGTTTCGGGTTGCTGTATGCCACGCCGAAACGGGCGGTCAGCCCCTGCCAGCGGTAGTTTGCGCCCAGCTCGTAGCCTTTGTTTTTGATGTAGCCGTTGTTGGTGGACTGGGTTACGCCGGATGTGTAGGTGGAGCGGCCGCCGGCGCAGCTTCCGCGCAGGCAGACGAAGTCGTGCACGTTGCTGATGTGCTGCCAGAAGTAGCTGCCGGTGAGCGACAGGTCGCGGATCGGGCGGTAGTTGAAGCCGATTTCGGTGGTGCGCGAGCGTTCGGCTTTCAGGTCGGGATCGACGACGATGTTGCGGGCGTTGGCCAGCATGGCTTCATACAGGCGCGGGCTGCGGGTGGCGTAGTTCATGCTGGCTTTGAGCGACAGGTTGTCCATCACGTCGTAAATCACGCCGATACTCGGGTTGAGGTTGCCTTTGGAGGCGGAGGTGTGGCCGCTGGTATTGACTTTGAAATGGTCGTAGCGCAGGCCGGTGGTCAGGGTAACGGGGCGGAAGTCCCAGATGCCTTCGAGATACACGCCGTAGTCGGTTTTGTTTTCTTTGGCGGCCGCGCTGCCGTTGTCTTCGGGCAGGTTTTTCTGTTTGCGCCAGTTCACGCCGTATTTGAGGGTGTGGCGGTCGAAAATGCGGCTGTCGAGATTGACGTTCGCGCCGGTGGCTTTGCTTTTCACCGCGCCGTCGTCGCCGTCTTCGCGTTTGGTTTCCAAATGGTAGATGTTGGTTTTGATTTTGCTCACGAAGCCCAAATCCGCGCCCTGGTATTCGAGGTTGGTGGCATCCTGGGTGTAGCGGCGGTAGGAGGCGGGGTTGCGGGCAAAGTCGATAAATTCTTCGCGCATGGTGCGCGGTCCGTAGGTTTTTTCCTGGCGGCGGCTCAATTCGATGCGGTTGTCGGGGTTGAAGCTGTAGCCGATTTTCGCCAGCAGGCCGCGTTCGCCCAATGCGCTGTACGGCACGCGCTCGCCGCCGGTTACGCCGGGGTTGGTGTAGCCTTTGCCGGCTTTGTAGTCTTTTTCGGTGTTCCAGTTGCCGGCTACGAGGCCGTCGAAGCCTGCGGCGCGGCCGTAAACGGACACGCCTTTGTTCCAGCCTTTGTTGGAGGATACGCCGGCGTTTACTTTGAAACCGAAATCCTGATCGGGACGCAGCAGGTCGGACGGATCGACGGTTTCGGCGATGATCGCGCCGGAGCTGGCACCGATGCCGGCAGAAGCCGAACCGGAGCCTTTCTGCACGGCCACGACTTTTACCAGCGAGGGGTCGAGCAGGAAGCGGCTCTGGTGGTGGAAGGTGGAGGTGTCCATGTAGGCATCGTCCACTTTGTAGTCGATCTGGTCTTGGCCGAGGCCGCGGATGTTTACCCACTGCGAGGTGCCGTTGCCGCCGCCGAAGCCGATGGAAGGCTCGCCGGAGAGGAGCTCTTTCAGGCTGGTGTCGGTGGATTCGTCGATTTTCTGGGTGCTGATGCGGTGGGTGGAGAGGTTTGAGCCTTTGACGACAACGGTTTCGAGGCTGTCGGCGGCGGCGGAGGGATCTTCGGCACGGGCAAAACCGGCGGCGAGGGCGAGTGTGAGCAGGCTCAGTCTGACGGGTAAGGACGATGCGGTCATATAATACCTTTTTGCTTGTTTTCGTTGGATAAAGTTAAAACTACCGAGTAAAACGGCGCGTATTGTAAACGATTTTAATCATGTGTCCGCAAAAATTACGATTTATTTTTATTTGTTTTCCTGTCGGAACGTGCCGTGCCGCAATATGCGGACGCTATCGCGCCGTCAAACGGCTGCCGCCGCGTTCAAAAGCCCTGCCTGCGTCTGCCCTCTGCCCGCAAATACGCCGCCCGCCGCAATGCGGCACCGGTTTGCCCGATTTGCCGTCCGTATGCGCAAGAGGCCGTCTGAAAACACGGATTGTGTGTTTTCAGACGGCCTCTTGCGCCGTTTTCCGTTTCAGGCAAAGGCAATGGGGGCGGGGTAGCCGTTGAGGGCGATGCCGCTGCCGGCAAGGTGGGGGGCGTGGATGAGGTTGTCGGGCAGGTGCGCCAGCTCGGGCAGACGGCTGCGGATAAAGCGGCCGCCGGGGTCGGCGTTTTGCGATTCGGCAAACGGGTTTTTCAGACGGCCTGACGCGGCCTGCTGCCAGCCGGTGCGGTTGGGGGCGTGGTCGTAGTCGGTCAGGGTGCGGGCGAAATAATGCTCGCCTGCCGCAGCGGGCAGTTTGAGGGCGGACACGGCAAAGGCGGCGGCGAGCGGGCGCAGGCGCGGATGCAGCCAGCCGCTCCCCGCCAGCGTGCGCATGGCCGCGTCGATAATGGGCACGCCGGTCATGCCCTGCCGCCAACGTTCAAAGGCAGCGGCTCGGGTGCTGTCCAATGCGGGCATCTCAGGCGGGGCGGCGGAGCGGCAGATTTCGTGCAGCGCGCCGTTTTGCCATGTCCACAGGCCGTCTGAAAACGGCAGAAGGCGGCGGCAGTAGTCGCCGTAAAACACGCTGTCCAGCCACGGCTCGGGCGTTTCGCCGCCGATACCTGCACACGCCAACTGCCGCACCGGCAGCAGGCCGAAACGCAGGGCGGCGGAAAGCTGGGAAGTGCCTTTTTGCGCGGGAAAATCCTTCATCAGCGCGTAATGCGGCAGCTTGGGCGCAAACGCCTGCCAGGCCGCCTGCGCCGCCGTTTCGCCGCCTGCCTGCGACAGGATTTGTGCGGGCGCGGCGGGCAGCGGCGGCGCGTTGCGCCATTGCTGCGGCAGGCCGTGCTGCGCTCTGCGCACCGCCGCCCAGTCGGGCGTTTGGCCGCCCTCCTCCGCGTCCTGCCGCACGCGGCGCAGCCATGCCTGGCGGTACACGGCAAAATCGGGCGGCGGCGCGTTTTCGAGGGAGTAGCGCGTTACGGGCAGGGCAAGCGGCTCTTCCTGCACATACCGTACGCGCTCCGCACCGTCCGTGCCCGCAAGGCGGATGTGCTGCGCGGTGAGCAGGAGGGCAGACGGGTAACGCGCCATCAGGGCGTTTAGCTGCCGCACGGCGTTGCCGCAGAAAACGTGCAGCGGGATGCCGTATTCGGACAGGCCGTCTGAAAGCTCCGCCAGCGTCTGCCGCAGGAAAAACTGCTGGCGCGGGTTGGCATATTCCGGCAGGAAATACAGGGCGGCGGCGGGCAGGCCGTATTGCGCGGCAGCCTGCAAGAGCGGGTTGGCGGCGAGGCGCAGGTTGCGGGTGAAGTGGATGAGGAGCAGGTTTGGCGGCGGAGACATATCGGGAAAAAAACTTTATCCGCTTGCGCGGGACGGGGGCGGGATGCGGACAGGAACAGGCCGTCTGAAAACGGAGTCCGGCGGTGTTTTCAGACGGCCTTTACGGTTCAGGCCGTCTGCACGACAGGCGGGCGGAGCGTTTCGCCGCTGCGTGCCAGCAAAACGACGGCTTGGGCTTCTATGGCTTCGACGCGCCCGAGATAGCCGAGTTTTTCGTTGGTTTTGCCTTTGATGTTGACGCAGGCTTCGGGCAGGCCGAGGTCGGCGGCGATGTTGGCACGCATGGCGGGGATGTGCGGGGCGAGCTTGGGCTGCTGGGCGATGACGGTGGTGTCGGCATTTATGATGCGCCAGCCCGCTTCCCGCAGGCTTTTGCAGACGGCGCGCAAAAGGACGCGGCTGTCCGCGTCTTTAAACTCGGCGGCGGTGTCGGGGAAGTGGCTGCCGATGTCGCCGAGTCCGGCCGCGCCCAGCAGCGCGTCGGTCAGGGCGTGCAGCAGCGCGTCGGCATCGGAATGGCCGAGCAGGCCTTGGTCAAACGGGACGGCGACGCCGCCGAGTATGAGCGGGCGGCCGGCAACGAGCCGGTGTACGTCGTAGCCTTGGCCGATGCGCAAATCCATGGTTTTTCCTTTCTTTTTGGCGTTCGGGATGCCGTCCGGGTGTTCGGACGGCCTGTTCCGCGTATCGGAGGCCGTCTGAAAACAAGGCTGCGCGGCATTTTTTGCGTTTGTGCGGCACGCCTTGCGGCAGGCTTGTTGTTTTGCCGGAACGCGTGCGCCGCCTTCGGACGACACACCCTATATAGGCACCCGTGCAGGGTGTGTGGTACAGCCACGCACGCGGTCTTTGTTTTTCAGACGGCCTTTTGATATTTTCAGACGGCCTCACAGGCTGCAATCGAGCCCCATCTGCCAAAAGGCGGCCTCCATGCGGACGGCGGTGCGGAACACGGCGGACAGCGCGGCCAGACGGGCTGCGCTCTCGCCCGCGCAGACGGCATCCAGCGCGTCGGCAAAGGCGGCGGCGGCCTCTTGGAAGGCGGGGTCGGCATAGGTGTCTATCCATGCCTGATAGGGATTGCCCGGCCTGCTTTCCAGCGCGGCACGGCGGCCGATTTCGGCATAACCGATCACGCAGGGGGCAAGGGCGGCGTAGAGGTCGGCCAATGTACCCTTCATGCCGCAGTCGAGCACATAGCGGGTGTAGGCGACGCAGGCGGCGGATTCGGGTTCGCGCAGCAGCTCGTCTTCGCCCAAACCCCACTCGGCGCAAAAGCCGACGTGCAGCAGGGTTTCCTCGAGAATGGCGTTCAGGCTCTGCTGCAAGGCGCGGATTTCGCCGAAGCTGCCGCTTTTGTACATACCTAGCGCAAGGGCGCGTGCGTATTGGTGCAGAAAAAGGTAATCCTGTTTGAGATAGTGGCGGAAGCACTCGGGCGGCAGCGTGCCGTCGGTCAGGGCGCGGACGAATCCGTGTTCGGTGTAGGCGCGCCATTCGGCGGCGGATTCGGCGGTGAAGCGTTGCAGGGCGGACATGGGTTTCTCCTGTTTGGCCTGTTGCGGAACGGAAAGGCCGTCTGAAAAACAAACGGCGCGGCAATTATAACGGCGGCATCGGCGGGCGGGCAAACGGGCGGACGGCGGCGGCACCGTTTGCAAAAACACGCAGCCGCGCCGCCTTTGCCAACATTTCTTACCGGTTTCCGGCATTTTCACTGCATAAGGCATGATTTTGTAATAAAATTGTAACGCTTTGATTTTCTATTAACGGCTAAACGCACATTTTATTAGGAGAAATCATGAAAACACCGTTCCGCCTCTCACTCATCGCCCTGGCCCTGCTGCCGCTTTCCGCCCGCGCCGACACCGCCGCACAGGATGTCTCCGGCCTCGACACCGTAACCGTAACCGGCAGCAAGCCCGCCTCACTCAACCAAGGCTATTCCACCGACGGCACTTATGCCCCGCTGGGCATTGCCATGACCCTGCGCGAAACGCCGCAGAGCGTGAGCGTAACCACGTCCAAACAAATGGAAGACTGGAAGCTCGACAGCCTGCGCAAAGTGATGGAGCAGACCAACGGCGTAACCGTGAAAAGCGGCAGCGGCGGCAGCGACCGCTATGCCGGTCTGCACGCGCGCGGCATGGAAGTGAAAAACTTCCAAATCGACGGCGTGCCTTTACGCAGCTCCGGCTTCAGCAAAGACTCGTGGACGGGCTGGAGCGGTGTCGACACCCACGCGCTCGACCGCGTGGAAGTGCTGCGCGGCGCGTCCGCACTTTTGGGCGGCACGGGCGACCCTTCGGCGCAAGTGAGCCTGGTACGCAAACGCCCCACCAAAGACTTTAAGGCCGAAATCGGCACCGAAGCCGGCAACCACAGCCGCTGGGGCGTAAGCGGCGACGTTTCAGGCAGCCTGAACCCAAGCGGCAGCCTGCGCGGGCGCATTGTGGCGGGACACGACCGCAGCGGCTATCAGGTTGACGACGCGAAAATGCGCAACAGCAGCCTGTATGCCGTTGCCGAATGGGATGCCGCGCCCTCGACCACCCTTTCCGTCGGCACCCAGCTGCAAAACCGCCGCGAAACCGACACCCCGATTTTCCTGCCCATCGCCTACGACAGCGAAGGCTATCCGCTGAAAGACGAAATCAGCCGCCACGCCAACACTTCGCCCAAAGGCACATCCTACACATACAGCAGCCGCAACGTGTTTGCCGAACTGCGCCACCGCTTCTCGCCCGACTGGAAAAGCAAGTTCGAATACAACTGGCTGCGCAACACCATCCACGACCGCCAAGGCTACGCGGCGATGAAGGTTGACCACGACACCCGCGAAATCGACCTGCTGGAAACCGATTCAAAAGAGAAAAGCACCAGCCACAGCTTCGCCGCCTCGGTGGACGGCAAATACAGCCTGCTCGGCCGCAAACACGACATCATGTTCGGCATCAGCGGCTTCAACACCAAAAACCGTATGCCCAGCAGCTTTGTGCGTTACGACAACGCCTTCGGCCTGCACGATTTCTTAAACGACCGCAGCCTGCGCCCCGCCAACCCCGTGCCTGATGCCGAATACACCGCCGACGACGACGTCCGCGCCCGCCAGATCGGCGGCTACTTCGCCACCCGTTTCCGCCCCACCGAAAAACTCGCCCTCATCGGCGGCGCACGCTACAGCCGCATCACCATGCGCCAGGCCGAACACATCGGCGAAACCGACGAACAAGTAACCCGCAGCAAAGTCACGCCCTACATCGGCGCGGTGTACGACCTCACCGACAACCTTTCCGCCTACACCAGCTACGGCACATCGTTCGAGCCGGTGTTCGAGCGCGGCGAGGACGGGCGTTTCCTCAAGCCCACCACCGGCCGCAACGTTGAAGTCGGCCTAAAAGGCGAATTTTTCGACCAACGCCTCAACGCCTCCGCCGCCTTCTTCGACACCCGCAAAAACGGCATGGTCAAATACGTTGAAACCGGCGACTACTACGTTTCCGAAGACCACATCCGCACACGCGGCTTTGAAGCCGAAGTAGCAGGACGCATCAACGACAACTGGTTTGTCAGCGCGGGCTACACCCTGCAAAACCGTCGTGGCGGCGAAGACTCCTACGAAGCCGATTTGCCCAGACACCAAATCAAGCTCGCCACCACCTACGACTTCAACGAACGCTTTACCGTAGGCGGCAGCCTGCGCTGGCAGAGCAAAATGTCCAACATCAACAAAGGTGCGCTCACCGACGACACCGATGCCGAAGCCCTCGCCCGCGCCAGAAAAGCCGCCACGCAGAAAGCCTATGCACTGGTTGACCTGATGGGCGCATGGCGCATCAACAAAAACGCCGAGCTGACGCTCAACGTCAACAACGTCTTCAACACCCGCTACCGCACCCTCTCCACCTTCCTCTCCTACGGCGAAGGGCGCAACGCGGTGTTAGGCTTCAAATACCGCTTCTAAACCTCAAAGCAGCCTGAAAGCCGAGCAAAACGGTTTTCAGGCTGCCTCATTTCCATTGTCCGCACATTAAGGAGCGCACCATGTCCCGCACCCTGATTGTTTACGACCATCCCTACGAAAAAAGTTTCAACCACGCCGTTTTGCAAACCGTAACCGCCGCGCTGGCCGCCAAAAACCGCGCCCATGACGTAATCGATTTGCACGCCGACGGCTTCGACCCCGTGTACAGCAAAGAAGAACTCGCCCTGTTCGGCAAAGGCCAGACCTTAGACCCGCTGGTGGAAAAATACCAGGCCCTCATCCGCGCCGCCGACGAAATCATCTTTATCTGCCCGATTTGGTGGAGCAGCCTGCCCGCCATGAGCAAAGGCTTTCTCGACAAAGTGATGAAACAGCAGTTTGCCTACCTGCCCACAAAACACAGCACCAAAGGGCTGCTCACCCACATCAAAACCGCCACCCTCATCACCACCTCCACCGCCCCCAATTTTGCCTTTGCGCTGGTACTCGGCAACCCCATCAAGCGCGTGTTTGTCAAAGTGGTGATGAAACAGTTCGGCTTCCAAAAACGCCAATGGCTGAACTTCGGCGGCATCACCGCTTCCACCGCCGCCCAACGCGAAGCGTTTCTGCACAAAGTGCGGCAACGGTTTGCCTGAGCACAAGGCAGCCTGAAAACCGCGCCAACAGGTTTCAGGCAGCTTTTGAGGCCGTCTGAAACGGTTTTTCAGACGGCCTGACACAGCAAAACAGGCAGCCTGAAAACCCAAAAGCCAACGGCAGAAAACACAGCAGGCAGACAAACTTTCCAACCGATCCCGCCGCCCGCACAATGCATACCGCCAAACGAAAACAGGCCGTCTGAAAACCCGAAAGACGCTTCACCAAAACAGGCAGGCAATATGCGTGGGATACCGCAAACCCGTTTGTAGCAAAATCGGAACAACGCCTGAACACGCGGGCAGAGCCGGCGGGCGGTTTGGCGTTTGAATAACGGCTGGACGGCTTTGATGCCGTCTGAAAGCGGGTTTACGCGCTTCTGCAAAGCTAAAGCCCTATGGCAAGCGATTGGCAAGCCGAAAGCGTTTTAGCTTCGCTGAAACCCGCTGCGCCCGTTTTCAGGCTGCCTTTCAGACGGCATCAGGGCAGCCTGAAAACGAACACGGCAAATTCGGCAAAACCCAAACACACCAGCCCCGAAAACCCCATGCAAACCACCGTTACCTTCCGCTCCAACGCCTTTGCGCCCGTAGAAAACGACACCGTCAATGCCCCGCAATGCTACGGCAAAAAACTCGCCCAATGGCTTGCCGCCGAACTGCCCGCGCACGGCTTGGCGGTAACCGACTGCTACGCAGAAGACTGGGGTTGGGAAATCGCCTTTGCCAACGCCGATTTCCCGCTCTATCTCGGCTGCGGCAATATGGACGACGGCGGAGAGCCGGCATTCCGCTGCTTTATCACGCCCGACCGCCCAGCCGTCCGCCCGCTCAAACGCCTGTTCCGCGCGGTGGACACCCGCCCCGCCGTAGGCAGACTCGCCGCCGCGCTGGACAGCGTGTTACGCGCCCATCCGCACATCAGCGGCATCGAATGGGAAAACGGATAGGCAGCCTGAAACCCCGTCCGTCACGCCAACAAGGAAACCGCCGTGAACATCCCCTTTTTTGCCGCCGCCGTCCTCATCACGCTGGCACTGGCCGCCCACTTTTTTATCGGCACGCGCGAAACCGCCGCGCTGCGCCCCCATGCGCCAAACCCGCAAACAGAGCGGCACTGGTTGCAGGCCGCCTGCGTGTTCCAGCTCGCCAGCATCGATTTGCTGCTGCTAGCCGCCGCATCATGGCTGCTCGCCTTTACCGACATCATTGCCGACAAACAGACCGCCGCCTGTCTGCTTGCCGCCTACCTTACCGCGTGGAGCATCGCATGGCTGGCGCAGCTCGCAGCCGCCCGCGCCCAAAAGAACAAACTATCTGCTGCTCGGACAATGGATACTCTTCCTCATCTGCGCCGCGCTGATGCTGTGGGGTGCGCGGCAGGCATAAGCACCGTGCCGAAGCAGGCAGGCAGAGGCAGCCTGAAACCCTGACGCAAGCCGAGCAACGGCGGCCATAAGCAAGACCGTCCCTGCCGTTTGGGCGGAGGCGGGCAAACCGATGCGGTTTTTTGGCTGTTGTTTTGCCAACCGTGCGGCAGTTGCGGTTTGACGCGGCACGACCCCTTGGCACGTTCGTGAAAATACTTTGTAAAAAACACAAGGAGACGGAATGGTTAAGCTCTATGTCCTGCTGTGCTTGGTCGGCGCGGTGCTGCCCCTAACCCCGTTTTGCCTGTTTGTTGTGGAAAACGGGCTTGATGCGGGCTTGTTTTTCAAAGAATTGTTTGACAGCCGCACCAGCACCTTCTTTGCCCTCGATGTTATTATTTCGGCCTTGGTTTTTATTGCTTTTGCGGTGTCGGAGTCGTTCAGGCTGGGGAAAAAACAGATGATGTGGTCGGTTTTGGGCTTGGCGGTCGGCGTTTCTTTCGCGCTGCCGCTGTTTCTGCTGTTGCGTGAGACGGCAATCCGCCAAGAGAAGGGCTGAACAGTATTACCTAAACGCGGCTTGGGGATGGCGGGGCAGCCCAAGCCAGCCACCCGTCCCGCAAAACATTCAAACCATATACAGGCCGTCTGAAAAACTTTCAGACGGCCGCACAGAAAGGAAAGCCATGAATCTTGCCAAACAGAAAATCCTGATAACCGGCGGCACGTCCGGCATCGGCGCGGCACTTGCCGCACAGCTCCAAAGCCGTGGCGCAAGCGTCATCACCTGCGCCCGCAGCCGCCCCGAACACCCGCTGCACGGTGTCGTTTACTACCGTTGCGACCTCGCCTCGCCCGCCGAACGCGCCGACCTCGTCAGCCGGATACGCAACGAACACCCCGATACCTCCGTCCTGATTAACAATGCCGCCATACAGCATCCGCTCGACTTCATCGGCGGCGAAGCACAATCCCTGCAAACCACGCTCGCACAAGAGTTGGCGCTGAACCTCGAAGCCCCCGTCGCGCTTGCCGCCGCCCTGCTGCCCCTTATCGCCAAACAGCAGCAGGGCGCAATCGTCAACATCACCACCGCGCTGGCACTGGCACCGAAAAAAAGCGCACCGGTGTACTGCGCCGCCAAAGCTGGTCTGCACAACTTCACCCGCGCCCTGCGCTATCAGACCGAAACTGCCGCACCGCATGTCAAAATACAGGAAATCGTCCCGCCGCTGGTAGCCACCCGCATGACCGACGGACGCGGTTCGGGCAAAATAACGCCCGAAGAGGCCGCTGCCGCCATCATCCGCGCCATTGAAAACGGCCGCAACGAATGCTATATCGGCAAAACCCGCCTGCTCAAACAACTGCTGCGCATCGCACCGAATCTTGCCTACCGTATTTTGCGTAACGGCTAAACCCCGCTTTTCAGACGGCCTCAAAGCAAGGCAGCCTGAAAGCACCGACATGGAGCCAATCCCATGAAAAAAACCCTCACCGCCCTCATCCTCGCCGCCCTTCTGCCCGCCGCCCAAGCCGACCCCATAGACGACTACGTCCGCGCCGAACAGCAACGCCGCCACATCCCCGGCATCGCGCTGGGCATCTACCAAAACGGCAACATCGTCAAACAGCAGGGCTACGGGCTGGCAAACGTGGAACACCAAGTCCCCGTAAGCCCCGACACCGTATTTCAGGCAGCCTCCATCGGCAAAATGTTCACCGCCGCCGCCGTGATGCTGCTGGCGGAAGACGGCAAAATCCGCCTCGACCAATCCGTGCGCACCTACCTGCCCGAAGCCCCCAAAAGCTGGCAGCCGGTTACCGTGCGCCACCTGCTCAACCACACCGGCGGCATCGGCAGCACCGAAACCGACTGGCAGCAAAACAGCAGCGAAAAACAAATGCTGCGCCGCATCTACGCCGCACCGCTGCAATTCAAAGCCGGCAGCCGCTGGGCATACAGCAACAACGGCTACGCCCTATTGGGCGCAATCATCACCCGCGTATCCGGCAAACACTACGGCGAAATCCTGCGCGAACGCGTATTCGCACCGCTGGGCATGACCTCCGCCCGCGTCATCAGCGAGCGCGACATCGTGCCAAACCGCGCCGCAGGCTACGAGCTGGACGACAACGACGGCAGCCTGAAAAACCAAGAATGGGTCGCCCCCTACCACAACCAAACCGCCGACGGCTCGCTCTACCTCACCCTCAACGACTACCGCCGCTGGCTCGAAGCCGTGCGCCGGCGCAAAATCCTGCGCCCCGAGTCATGGCGCGAAATCTTCACCCCCGCCCGCCTCAGCAACGGCGACACCTACCCCTACGGCTTCGGCTGGTCGCTCGTACCCGCCCCCGACGGCAGCCCCATGAGCGGCCACCCCGGCGCATGGCAGGGCTTCAGCACCGAGTTGCGCCGCTACGAAGGCGACGGCACCGACATCGTCATCCTCACCAACCTCGCCGGCACAGACACCGAAGCCCTGATCGAAGGCATCGCCGAACGCGCCAACCCCCGCTACAAAAAAACCAACGCCGCCATCGCCGACCGCTACCCCGCCCTTACCCGCGACTTCGAGCGCGTGTTGCAGCGCATCAGACAAGGCAAACCCCACCCCGCCGTCCCCAAAGGCCGTCTGAAAGATTTGCACGCCAAATTCGCCGACGCAGGCCGCTGCCGCGCCGAACCCACCCGCCACCAAAACAACGGCCCGGTCAAAGAACGCGACTACCGCGTCATCTGCGAACACCGCACCTTTGAAGGCAACGCCGATTTTAAAAACGGCAAAACCGTGCGCCTGTGGCTGGAAGAAACGGCGGGCGGCAGGTAGCGTGTGTCGCCAAAAGCGACGCACGCGTCCGACAAGCAGCAACGGATTTGAACTGCCGCAAAAACCGCGTGCGTGGCTGCACCACACACCCTACGCAGATTGGCCTTATGTAAGGTGTGTCGCCCAAGCGACGCACGCGTCCCAAAAAACCGGCGAGCAGCAAACCCGCCGCAAAATATGCCGCCCAAACGCAAAAAAGCTGCCGCGCAGCTTTTTTTGTTTTCAGACGGCCTCCGATGCAAAGAGGCCGTCTGAAAAACAACAGCCGCGTGCGTGGCTGCGCCACACACCCTACGCAGATTGACCCTTGTGTAGGGTGTGTCGCCAAAGGCAACGCACGCGTTCTTTGGTTTACAGGTATTCTGAAACCGCGTAAGCCGCTAGGGCGACGCACCCTGCCCCATCATCCGCTGCGCCCTTCTCGGCACAAGTGCCCGCTTTTATTTTGTCTCACGACAAACCGAAACAAACCGTTTGCAGGTTTGCCAAAGCCGCCCGCCGCAAGCCACGTGCCAAACAGCAAAAGGCCGTCTGAAAACTTTTCAGACGGCCTCAATGCTTTCAAGGAAGCAGGCTTAATGGCGGTGTGCCTGCATACCTGCGGGGGCTTCCGCACCGGCGGGCAGGCCGAAAGTCTCGCGCAGCACCACCTTATAGAAGGCAAACGCCTCTTTCGCACCCTCGATCGCCTCGGCCTGCGCCGCTTCGTCCAGCGGCAGCGCGTTTAAAAGCTCCACAAAAGCCCGCCAGTGTTTGCCGCGCCCTGCGGGATGCGGAGCCAGATGGCGCGCGCCTTTTTCGCCGTCGAAATCGAGTTTCTGCGCGTGTTTGAACAAAAATGCCGCGCCCAGATTCGAGCCTTCGGCGCAATAAAGCCAGCCGATGGCCTTATTGCCGCTTTCGTGCGGCAGCTCTTTGTCGTAGGCATAAGGCTGCTCGCCCAAATCCGCCAAATCCTTCACCACCGCATCATAACGCGCCATGTATTCCAGCTCGGGAATCGCCTTGTTCAGCTCCGCATCTTTATAGATATGGTCCACCGCTTTGTGGAACACCGATTGCAGTTTCAAAAACTTGATGTAATTGGCATTGTTTGCAAACGGCTCGACCGACATCACCAAATTGTCCACGCTGTCGTGGATGGTGGTGGTCTGCTCTTTCAGTTTTTTGGCGAAAGTCAGTTCGCTACGGGTGTCGCTGCTCATAATATTTCCTTTATTTGACGGGTTGTGAAACAGGTTGGCGCAGACGGAAAAGGCCGTCTGAAAAATCAGAAAAAAACGTATTGCTGCAAAAACGGCAGTAATGCAAACGTTTATCCGAACACGGACGGATTATGCCCGACAAAATCCGGAAAGGCAAATATTTTATAATTTCAAGATATTGAAACTTCACGATTTTTTAGTATCACGAAAACATGAAGCAAGAGCCGCGCCACAGAAGTCAGGCCGTCTGAAAATACCGTCGGACAGCATAAAACGCGTGCGTGGCTGCGCCACACACCCTACGCAGATTGGCCTTGTGTAGAGTGTGCCACCCAAAGGCGACGCACGCGTTCTAAAAAAGCGGCAAGCAGCAAACCCGCCGCAGGATGTGCCGCCCAAACGCAAAAAAGCTGCCGCGCAGCTTTTTCTTATTTTCAGACGGCCTCCGATACAGAAAAGGCCGCCTGAAAAAACAACAGCCGCGTGCGTGGCTGCGCCACACACCCTACGCAGATTACCTTGTGTAGGGTGTGTCGCCCAAAGGCGACGCACGCGTCCCAAAAAACCGGCAAGCAGCAAACCCGCCGCAGGCTGTGCCGCCCAAACGCAAAAAAAGCTGCTGCGCAGCTTTTTCTTGTTTTCAGACGGCCTCCGATATAGAAGAGGCCGTCTGAAAAGCCGCACAAGCGGCTTTCTTTCTGTTTGTCAGAACTTCCATTCCAGCGACACGGCATAGTTGCGGCCGGGGGCGTAGAAGCGTTCGAGGCCGGGATAGCCGCCGTAGGTGCGGTTGGGGCCTACGCCTACGGAATTGACTAGGCCGCCGGTGATGTTCAGGCCGCGCAGGCTGTCCCATGTGTGGTATTTGCGGTCAAACAGGTTGTACACGCCCGCACGGAAAGTGAGGGTTTTGATCGGTTTGTAATAGCCGAATATATCGAATATCCAAGCCGATTTGTTCAGATGCGGCCATGTGTCGTAGGTGCACACGCCTTCATCACGCCTTGCGCCGTTACAGTTTTTGTATTTCGCATCGCCCGCGTGTTTCGCTCCCTGATGGGTCAGGCGGGAGAACACGCCCCATTTGCCTGCGGGCTGTTCGTAATCGATTCCGACCACGGTTTTAAAGGGCTGGATGGAGAGCAAATCCGCGTCTCCCGCCAAGCTGCCCCTGCTGTATCCGAGTGTGCCAAACAGTTTCAAGCCCTCGGGCAGCGGCGTAAAGCTGTTCAAATTCAGACGGCCTGTCAGTTCGATGCCGTAGATTTTGGCCTTGTCCATATTCTGCATTTGTTGGAAAGGTTTGTAGCGGTAGGGGTTGGGGCTGTACCAGGGATAGGACGGGTTAGCCTCACGCACCAGCACTTCCTGCTCATAGAGGAAATCTTTGTAACGGGTGTAGTGCAGGTTGGCCGCCAGATTGCCCGCTGCGCCGCTGCCTTGCAGGTTGAGGTTTTGCGTCAGGCTGCGCTCGGCTTTCAGATTGGGATTGGACAGCCATTCTCCTGCCGCGTTGCCCCGGTAGTCGAAGTACATTTCCGAAGCATTGGGGATGCGGAAGCCCGTGCCGATGCTGTATCCGAGTTTCCATGCGTCGTTCAGTTTCGCATCTGCTCCGAGTACCCAGCTCCAGCCTTTGAATGTGCTGTCGGCCGGCTTGGGGGTCAGACAGTTGCGGCAGCTTAGGCCGTTCAAGTCCTGCGGCTGCACTTTGGTGTGGTCGTAGCGGAGGCCGGCATAGCCGGAAAAGGTTTTATTGAACGTAACGCGGTCGTGCAGCGAAAAATTGTATTGCGAGGTTTTGACCGGATACATCATGCTGGACTCTTGGTAGGGAGTCCATGCGCCGCTGACGAAGAATCTGTCTCTGTGCAGAATGTCGAAATCGCGGCGGGAGGCGGCCGCTTTCAGCGAAAACGTGTGCTGTGTTTTCCACAAATCCAAAGGCTGGCTGTCGGCACGCAGCGACAGGCGTTTCAAGCGGGTGGTGAAAATGCGGATGTTGTCGTCGCTGGGCTCGCGTTCGATATATTGGCCACGCCAATCGTATCTCGCGCGGTAGCCTTCGTAGTTGTAGGCGGAAGTAACTGCCTTCTGATAATCGAAATCCGCTTTTACCAAAGCCAGCCAGTCGGAATCGGGGGTAAATTCGTAGAAAGTGTTCCAAGTGCGGCGTTTGAAACGGTCGTCGGATTCGCGGTATGCGCTCTGACTCCAAACGCCGGAATCTTCAATAATGTAATTGCTGCCCTGCTGGCCGCTTACCGACAGGCCTGCATGGTGACTGTCGCTGAAACGCCACGACCATTTGGCAAGAAAGCTGTGGTTTTTATGCTCGGATGCGTCGGGAATCTGGCGGCTGTTGCCGTATTCGCGGGTTTTGCGGCTGTCATCCGGCAGGGTAAATCCGCCATTGCTTTTCATCTCGTGCCCGCGCCTTTGCGAATACATCAGCACCGCCTCGGCTTTCTCACCCTGGTAACCCGTGCCCAATGTATTGACCCATTCGCGGTTTTTGCTGGCAAAGCCGCTGCGCAGCAGGAAACCCAGTTTGTTGTCGGGCTGGACGATGTCGGCGGCGGCAAGGGTGCGGTAATTAACCCCCCCCCCTAAATTTCCGCTGCCCTGGTTGAACGAATCCGCACCTTTGACGATTTCAACGGTGCGTGCAAGCTCGGGATCGATGCTTTGGCGCGAAGTGTTCAGGTTGCCATAGCGTTTGTAGAGCGAATTTTCCTCGGAATCGGGCAGACCCACGCCGTCGATGCTCACGCCGACACGGTTGTCTTCCACGCCGCGAATGGCAAAGCCTTTCTGATGGCGGCCTTGGTCGGCCACGCCCACATCGGGCGAATAGCGCACCAAATCGCGGTTGTCGCGCACCATCTGTTCCTGAATGGTCTCGGCGTTTACCCGCTCCGTCGCCGCAGGCGCGTGGCGGCGGCCTTTCACTTTAACCTGTTCGAGCGTGCCGCTTTGTTCGGCCGGATTGGCCGCGCTGTCGGCAGCGGCATCGGGGGCATCGGCGGCGTAAAGCGTGCCGCTGAAAAGCAGGCCGACTGCGAGCGCGAGCGGCGTGAGTGTGTTGTGGTGTTTCATGGGGTTTCCTTATCAAAACGAATGATTGACGAATAACGGTCTGCACCGGCGCATCCGCCCATTGCGGAACGGTATGCGCCCGGGTGGCACACAGGTAAAAATCCGTCCGGCAATGCCGCTCATTTCAGGGAGGAAGACAAAGGCACACCGGCAAACCGCGTGCCGCTTCGGAAGCACAGCGGAGCAGCCGCTCCGGCCGTTTTCCCGCAAATGCGGCTCCATCCCCGAACGCCGCTTTGCAGACCAAACGGCCCGAATGCGCGGCAGGATTTTCTTTTATGTAATTGTGTTCGTTATTATTTATAATAATGCGGATTATCTACGAAAAGATTACAGAAGACAATTTATTTTTTACAAGGCATAACAAAATATCCGCCCATACTGCAAACGGGTGTGCAGAAAAGGCAAAAGGCCGTCTGAAAACAACATTTGTGCTTTCAGACGGCCTTTGCGCTGCGGTGATTTGAGCTGCGGCAGGGAACGCGTGCGTCGCGGTGCGACACACCCTGCATCGGCAATCCGGATAAGGTGTGCGTGCAAGCCACGCACGCGGTTTTGAATATTAAGCGACGGCTTGTACGGCGGACAATTTGCAAAACGGAGAAAAGGCCGTCTGAAAATCCTGATTCCTCGTGTGCAAAATTCCGTTTGCGGTTTTCAGACGGCCTCTGCGCTGCGGTGATTTGAGCTGCGGCAGGGAACGCGTGCGTCGCGGTGCGACACACCCTACATCGGCAATCCGGATAGGGTGTGTGGGCAAGACACGCACGCGGTTTTGAATATTAAGCGACGGCTTATACGGCGGGCAGTTTGCAAAACGGAAAAAAGGCCGTCTGAAAACCGCAATTTCAGATTTTCAGACGGCCTATTGCTTTGTTTCCCGTCGTTGCCGTGGTGTGGCAAAGATGGTGCCGTGCGAACGGGTCCGGCGCAGATTCCGCGCCGTTTTCACGGCTGGTTTTGCCAAAAAACAAATCCCCCGAATCGTCGGGGGATTGTGTAATGCTTGGCGGAGTAAGAGGGATTCGAACCCTCGATGCAGGTTGACCCCACATGCTTCCTTAGCAGGGAAGTGCCTTCAGCCTCTCAGCCATTACTCCGTGCAGAAAGCGCGGACTATACGCAGGCGCGTCTGCGCTGTCAATCCCGTGGCGGCGGTTTTGCCGGATGCATCCGGTAAGGCAATGACGGAAAAAAGATTAAATATCCGGCATTTTGGAAATCCGCCCGGGCTGCGTCCTGGCCGCGCTGCCCGGGCGGCTCTGTGTTTCGCGAACGGTGTTTCAGAAGGAATAGCCGCGCCCTTCGTAGCTTTGGCGGATGTCTCCGCTGCCGCCTTCGATGCGGTATACGCCGCGCGGCGGCGGGTTGTGCGGTATGCAGCGGCGGCGGTTGTAGCGGTCGTAGTAGCAGTCGTAGCCTGCATAGGCGGAAGCGGGGGTGGCATCGCCGTAGATGACGGTGGTGCCGGGCGGCGCGTTGACGGTAACGGTTTTGTTGATGACGGTGCGGCTTTCTACGGGCAGGTCGATGCGGGCGTAACGGCCGTAGGGTGTGTCGCTGTATTCGCAGGCGGCGCAAGCCAGCGGTAGCAGCAGGGCGGCAATGCGGACGGGATTCATGTTGTTGCTCCAGATTTGGTTTTCAGACGGCCTCTATCCGAAATCAAAGCCTTGCTGCCCGGTGTTTTCCGGGAAACTTTGGCTGTGTATCGGACGGGGTTGCCCGTTTTTTCTGCGGCGGGCGGCAATCAGGCGCATGACTTGGTGTTTTTGTCCGTCGGTCATTTTCAGCCAGTAGAGCCGCTCTTCGCGGCTGCGCAGGCAGCCGACGCAGTAGCCTTTGCTGTCGGTGCGGCATACGCCGATGCAGGGGCTGGGAATGTCGAAGAAATCTGGCTGTTCCATGCGGTGTCTTGTTTGCGTTACGCCGAATAGGGGTTTTCAGACGGCCTGTGCGGCAAGGCACAGTTATGCCTTAAATTTTGATTTTGTCCCTGTATTCTGACATTGTGCGGCAGGCGGGACAACAGGCCGTCTGAAAAAAGCGGGCATAAAAAAGGAACGGCGGCACAGGCTTCCGTTCCAATATATCAATTACCGCCCGCCGTTCAGTTCAGGCATTTCTGTATCCACTCGCGCTGCTGGTCGGGATTGAGCAGTTGGTAGAATTTGTATTGGATGCCCAGCTCGTCTTCGGCAAACTGCAAACCGGTTTCGTAACGTTCGCCGATATAGCGGTGTGCCAGCCGCTCGTCAAACTGGGAATTGGACAGGATGCGCAGCAGGTGGTCGCGGCGGGTGCGTTCGTTGTGGCGGCTTTGCACGTTGTGGCGTTCGACGGCCTGTTTGTATTCGGCGCGCAGGGTGCGCAGCTCTTCGTATTGTTCGTGTGTCAGGCGCAGCTGGCGGATGTCGCAGTTGGGCTGGAAATCCTGAATGGTCAGGGCGGCGGCGGGAAGGAATGGCTGGCAGCACAGCAGGCCGGAAACGGCGGCGGCCCGCAGGAAGCGGCATTGTTTGGGATTAAGCACTTTGTTCTTTCTCGGCTTTGTCGTCAGCGGTTGGAGCATTCGGAAATATACGGGAGCGGCCTGATAAACACAGTATAATAGCCGTAAACTTGGGTAAAACAAACTTCGATTGGCCCGATATGGCGCAATCCTGCTCCCGACACAGCCTCAAAACGGGGATTTTATGTTGCAAAAACGCAATAAATCCTGTTTTTATGCCGTTTGGAACACCCGCAGGCATCCAACCGTTTCCGAAAGAATCCGTATGCAGAAATTCCGTATCGCCCCCAGCATCCTGTCCGCCGATTTCGCCCGACTGGGCGAAGAAGTCAGCCGCGTTATCGAAGCGGGCGCGGATCTGATCCACTTTGACGTGATGGACAACCATTATGTGCCCAACCTCACGTTCGGCCCGATGGTGTGCGCCGCGCTGAAACCCTACGCCTCCGTGCCGATAGACGTACATCTGATGGTCGAACCGGTAGACAGCCTGATCGCCGCCTTTGCCGACGCGGGGGCGGACATCATTACCTTCCACCCCGAAGCCAGCCGCCACATCGACCGCAGCCTCGCCCTCATCCGCGAACGCGGCTGCCAGGCCGGCTTGGTGCTGAACCCCGCCACCTCCGTTTCCGTTTTGGAAAACGTGCTCGACCGTCTCGACATGGTGCTGCTGATGTCGGTAAATCCCGGCTTCGGCGGACAAAGCTTCATCCCGCACACCTTCGCCAAGCTGCGCCAAACCCGCGCCCTGCTTGACGCATACGAAGCACAAAGCGGGCGGCGCATCGCTTTGGAGGTGGACGGCGGCATCAAGGCCGGCAATATCGCCCAAGCCGCCGCCGCCGGTGCGGACACCTTCGTTGCCGGCTCCGCCATCTTCGGCCAAGCCGACTACCGCGCCGTCATCACACAAATGCGCGAAGCCCTCGCGAAATCCGTCTGAAATTAAAGAGAGGCCGTCTGAAAAGCCCCAAAAGGTTTTCAGACGGCCTCAATGACAAATACAAACACGTCCACAGGCAACAGAAAGCAAGCTATGAAATCCCTCGGCCAATGGCTCGCCCACCTCGAAACCGCCCACAGCGGCGGCCTTATCGATATGGGATTGGAACGCGTCGGCGAAGTAAAGCGGCGCATGAACCTCACCCCCGCCTGCCCCGTCATCATTGTCGGCGGCACCAACGGCAAAGGCTCCGTCTGCGCCTTCCTCACCCGCATTTATAAAGAAGCAGGCTTCAAAACCGGCACCCTCACCAGCCCCCACCTGCTGCGCTACAACGAACGCATCGCCCTCAACGCCGAACCCGTTTCAGACGGCCTCATCACCGAATCCTTCGAACGCATCGAAGCCGCACGCGGCGACATCTCGCTGACCTATTTCGAATTCAACACCCTGGCCGCTGCCGACATCTTCATCCGTGCCGGAGTGGATGTCATGATTCTCGAAGTCGGCCTCGGCGGGCGGCTGGACGCGGTAAACGCATTCGACGGCGACGTATCCGTCATCACCAGTATCGACCTCGACCACCAAACCTTTCTCGGCGACACCATAGAACAAATCGGCTACGAAAAAGCCGGCATCTTCCGCAGCGGCCGCCCCGCCGTCTGCGGCCAGAACCCGCCGCCGCAAAGCCTTGCTGCCCACGCACAGGCAATCGGTGCGGATCTGCTCCTGTACAAGCGCGACTACAGCCTCTCCAAACTGGAAAACCGGCAATGGTCGTTCCGCTTCCACCCCGAACACAGCGCCACCTTTTCAGACGGCCTCAAACGCAACCGCAACGCCCTGCCCATGCCCGCCCTGCGCGGCAGCTACCAGCTCGGCAACGCCGCCGCCGCCCTCGCCGCCGTCGAATGCCTCAACGCCAAACTTCCCGTGGACGCAGGCGCAATCAAACGCGGCCTGCTGGCAGCCGAAAATCCCGGCCGCTTCCAAGTGCTGCCCGGCCGCCCCCTCGCCGTATGGGATGTCGGACACAACCCGCACGCCGCCCGCGCCCTGCGCCAAAACCTCATCGGCCTGCCCTTCGCCCAAAAGCGCACCGCCGTATTCAGCATCCTTGCCGACAAAGACATAGACGGCGTGGTTTCCATCCTCAAAGACCAATTCGACATCTGGTACGTCGCCCCCCTGCACCTGCCGCGCGGCATGAGCGGCGAAGCGATAAAAGCCAAACTCGAAGCACACGGCATCAGCGGAATCCGCCTCTTTCCCAGCGTTGCCCAAGCCTACCGCACCGCTTTGGCGGACAGCGGCGAAAATGATAGAATCGCCGCTTTCGGCTCCTTCCACACCATAGCCGAAGTCATGACGGTAACCGACAAACCCACCGGACACCACGCGGCGGGATAAACACATAACGGGCAACAAAATGGCAGACAAACGACTCGATTCCCTCAATGAATACGAACAACTCAAACGCAAAAACCGCCGCCGCCTCGTCGGCGCATCCGCCATGGTGGCCGCCGCAGGCATCGTCTTCGGCCTGACCGTCAACAGCGGCGAAGAAGAAAAAAACCCGCCCGCAGCCGTCGTCCAAACGGAAAACCTCCCCGCACAGAGGCCGTCTGAAAACCCCGTCCGCGAAGCCCGCAGCAGCACAGACAATGCCATCAGCGACGAGGAAGCAGCCGACATCTACCCCATCGCCTCCGAAATAGCCGACATCATCCCGCCCGAAACACCGGAGCCGGCACAGCGCAAAAAAGAAGCCAAACCCGTTTACGAACTCAAAGAAGGCCAGGAAACCGTCGAACAAACCGACGAAGACGGATCCGTACGCACCATCGTCAGAAAAGCCGAACCCCGCACCACCCGCGAACCAAGCCTGCCCGCCGTAACCATCAACAACACCGACAAACAAGCCCAAGAACGCGCCCGCCGCAAAGCCGCCGAAAAACAAGCGCAGGAAAAACGCCTCGCCGCCGAAAAAGCACGCGAAGAAGCACAGCGCAAAGCCGACGAAGCCCGCATCAAAGAAGTCGAACGGCTTGCCGAAGAAAAACGCGCCGACGAAGCCGAACGCCGCGCCGCTGCCCGCGAAAAACGCCTGCGCGAAATCCGGGAAGAAGGGGAAAGGCTGGAAAAACAACGCGCGGAAGCCCAAACCGCCCGCGAAAAACGCAGCGCGGAACGCAAACAGGCCGAAGCACAAAAACAGGCGCTGGCCGAGAAACATGCCGAAGAACGCAGAAAGCTCAAAGAACAGCAGCAGCGCGAAGCCGAAGAAAAACGTGCCGCCGAGTTGAAAAAACAGCAGGAAATCAAAAAGCAGCAGGCAGAAGAACGCAAAGCAGCAGAAGAAAAACGCGCCGCCGAATTGAAAAAACGCCAGGAAATCAGAAAACAACAGGCAGAAGAACGCAAAGCAGCAGAAGAAAAACGCGCCGCCGAATTGAAAAAACAGCAGGAAGCCAAAAAGCAGCAGGCCGAAGAACGCAAAGCAGCAGAGGAAAAACGTGCTGCCGAGTTGAAAAAACAGCAGGAAGCCAAAAAGCAGCAGGCAGCAGAAAAACGCGCGGCCGAACAGAAAACACAGGAAGCCGCACGATTGCAGGCTTTGGCAGAAAAGCACGCCGCCGAGCGCAAACAGCTTGAAGAACGCCAAAAAGCCGAGCTGCGCAAAGCCGCAGAAAAAAAACGTGCGGACGAACTGAAAAAACAGGAAGCCAAAAAGCAGGCAGACGAGAAAAAAGCCGCCGCCCTGAAAAAACAGCAGGAAGCCGCCAAACAGAAAGAAAAAAACACCGACAAAGCCAACCGCGCACAGCAGGCTCTGGAAAACAAGAGCAAGCCCTCCAAGCCCGACCCGCAGGCGATACTCGAAAACCAAAAAGGCCGCCGCGCCATGATACAGACCGGCGCATACCGTTCGCAGGAGCAGGCGAAAAAGGTTCAGCAGCGTCTGGCCGATGCCGGATACAGCGCCGTCGTCCGCGAAGTGGACACGGGAAGCGGCAAAGTCTACCGCGTGCGCACCGGCAGCTTCCCCAATCGGGACGAAGCGGAGAAAGCCCTCTCCCGCCTGAAAACACAAGGCATGGACGGCACCGTCGTTCTCGGCAAATAGGCAACAGGCCGTCTGAAAAAGGCAAACCCGTTTTCAGACGGCCTCCGAACAACTGCAACACAAGGAAGGCTAGGGCATGACCTTATTCGATATTTCCGCCCTCGCGGTCATCGTACTTTCTACCGTGTTCGGCGCGATGCGCGGCATGATAGGCGAAGTGCTGTCGCTGGTTTCCTGGCTGTTTGCCCTGTCAGTAGCCAAACTCGCCGCCGCACCACTGGGTGCAACCCTGCTGTCTTCCGTAAACCCGCCGATACTGGCCACCGCCGCCGGCTTCGTTGCCGCCTTTGCCGCCGTGCTGCTGGCCATGTCCCTGCTGCGCCCCCTGCTGACCGGCGGCGCGAAAGCCGTCGGACTCGGCGGCATCAACCGCCTGCTCGGCGCGCTATACGGCATTGTGCGCGGCGCGGCGGCGGTTACGCTGGCCGTACTGATCTGCGCCTTCACCGACCTGCCCCAAAGCGAAGACTGGCGCCAGTCGTACAGTGCGCCCTTTTTTGAAGGCGCGGCCGAAGCCGCCGTACCCTACCTCCCCGCCTATCTGGCGGAAAAAATTACCCGCAGCGGCGGCTGAACCGCCGGCACAAACCATCCCCTGCCCCGACGGGCGTTTCAACCCTTTTTGGAGATTATCCCATGTGCGGAGTTTTCGGCCTTGCCGCCCACGAACCGGTCAACCAGCTTCTGTATGACGGTCTGCAAATGCTGCAACACAGAGGCCAGGACGCGGCCGGCATCGCCACCCTCAACGGTTCCACCTTCCATATGCACAAAGGCAAAGGCATGGTGCGCGAAGTATTCCGTACCCGCAATATGCGCGAGCTGGCAGGCAACACCGGCATCGGCCACGTCCGCTACCCCACGGCGGGCAATGCCGGCAGCACCGCCGAAGCCCAGCCGTTTTACGTCAGCTCCCCCTTCGGCATCATGCTGGCGCACAACGGCAACCTCACCAACACCGACGAACTCTACCGCAGCGTCTGCGACAAACACCTGCGCCACGTCAACACCGGCTCCGACTCCGAAGTGCTGCTCAACGTGCTCGCTCACGAGCTGCACCGCGAAATCTCGCTTTCAGACGGCCATACCCTCAGCCCCGAACACATCTTCAACGCCGTCGCCCGCCTGCACAAACTCGTGCGCGGCGCATACGGCGTGGTTGCGCTGATTGCCGGCTACGGCCTCCTCGCCTTCCGCGACCCCTACGGCATCCGTCCGCTGGTACTGGGCAAAAACGTCCGCGACAACGGCGAAACCGATTGGGGCGTGGCCTCCGAATCCGTCGTTTTCAACAGCCTTGCCTACGAAACCGTGCGCGACCTCGCTCCCGGCGAAGCCGTCTTCATCTCCGCAGGCGGCCGCCTGCACAGCCGCCAATGCGCGGAAAAGCCCAAACTCGCCCCCTGCCTCTTCGAATACGTCTATTTCGCCCGCCCCGATTCCGTCATCGACGGCGTGTCCGTCTACCAGGCGCGCGTCAATATGGGCGTAACCCTGGCCGAAAAAGTCAGAAGCGAAATCGGTTTGGACGAAATCGACGTTGTCATGCCCATCCCCGACACCAGCCGCCCCAGCGCAATGGAGCTTGCCGCCCATCTGGGCAAACCCTACCGCGAAGGCTTCATCAAAAACCGCTACATCGGCCGCACCTTCATCATGCCCGGACAGGCCACCCGCAAAAAATCCGTGCGCCAAAAGCTCAATCCGATGGACAGCGAATTCAAAGGCAAAAACATCCTGTTGGTAGACGACTCCATCGTGCGCGGCACCACCAGCCGCGAAATCGTCGAGATGGCCAAAGCCGCAGGCGCAAAAAAAGTCTTCTTCGCCTCCGCCGCCCCCGAAGTCCGCTATCCCAACGTATACGGCATCGATATGCCCACCCGTGAAGAGCTGATTGCCAACGGCCGCACAGCCGCCGAAATCGCCGCCGAAGTCGGAGCCGACGGCTGCGTCTTCCAAGACCTTGCCGCCCTCGAAAACGTCATCCGCGCCATGAATCCCGCCATCGAAGCCTTCGACGACTCCTGCTTCAGCGGCTGCTACCTTACCGGCGACATCGACGAGCCCTATCTGCAACGCCTCTCCGCAGGCAAATCCTCCGGTGCCGCCGCCTTCGTCCTCCCCGGCCTGATTGATCACAGCGTCCGCATCGAAGAACACGAAGAATAGGCCGTCTGAAAACGCCGTGCCGGCAACGGATACGGCCCGCTCCGGTTTCCCGCAACAAAAAACAGAAAGAAAACAATGAAACAAACCTCCTGCCTTACCGCCCTCCTCTGCGCAGCCGCCCTCGCGGCCTGCGGCTCGGAAAGCCAAACGCCCGCCGCAGCATCCGCCACGCCCGAAGCCCGCACCGCAGCGGCATCCGCCGCCTCTGTGCCGCAGCAGGAAGCTCCCGCCCATCCTGCTTCTGCCGCCTCTGCCTCCGCTTCCCAAGAAGATCCGGCCTTTAAAGCCGATGCCCTGGCCCTGCTGAAACAAATCGAAGAAATCGGCACGCAAAGCTCCGCCTACCTCGATTCCGAAGAGATGCGTAAAAAAGTCGAAGAAATCAAAACCAGCAAAGACACCGCCCGCAAAAACAGCCTCAGCGTCGAAATCTACCGCAGCAACATCAAAGCCTATCAGGATGCCGTGGCCAAACTGGACACATTCAAGGCAAACGACAAAGAAGTCCTTGCCCTGCGCGACCTATGGATCAAAAAATTCCAAACCGACATCAAGCTCTTTGAAATACAGATCAAAGAAATCGACAGCGGCCTGAGCGACGATCAGATTCAGGAAAAATACAAAGACCTCTACCGCCAAAACCGCGAAATGGCGCAAGATGCGGCCGAACAAAACATGGCATTCTACAAACGCACCCGCTGAATATCAGACAAAAAGGCCGTCTGAAAACGCCGCTTCGGCAATACGGCGTTTTCAGACGGCCTCTCCGTTTGTGCGGCGGTTGGCAAAATCCGTTATACAGCGGGAAACGCGTGCACCGCTATGCGGCACACCCTACATTGGTTCGGCATGGCGGGCAGGCAGCGCACAAGGCGCAAATGCGCCGCAAACCGGCGTTTTGCAGAAGTCTCCGAATACAAACAGGGTGGCACAGGCAAATCATTGCGGATCGATACACCCGCACACGGCAGACATTCCTATATATCAAGACGCACGCTGCCTATATTCCCCATATTTACCGCTGCCGCACGGATAACAGCGCCTGACAAAAAAAGGCCGTCTGAAAATATTTTCAGACGGCCTTTCTGCCTGTGCGGACTAACAGCAGCGTCCGCCGTTTACGCCGCAGCGGCGTTTGCGGCAATAGTCCTGGAACTGCTGCTCGCTCATCACGGGGGCGTTGGGATTATGCCTGCGCTGCCGTGCAACGTAGTTTTCATAATCCGGCACACCCGCCATCAGATTCGCAGTAAGCCTTGCGGTTTTCCACAGGGAGGCAAGCCTGCGTTTCAACGCGGCCTTATGCCTCACTCTGCGCCTCCGCAGGCTGTGTGCCGTCGCGGTAGACCGCCGGGATTTCTTTGGCGGTCGGCCAGCCGACTTTGCGCGCCTTCATGGCAGTACGCAAGCCGTATGCGGCCACAATCACAACCACCGACAGGAACAGGACGGTCAGGCCGGAGTTGACGTAGTCGTTGAGAATCACCTGCGACATTTCGCCCAAGTCTTTGGCCGGTGCAAGCACTTCGCCTTTTTCCAAAGCGGCCTGATATTTGGCGGCATGGGCAAGGAAGCTCACGCGCGGGCTGGAATCAAACAGCTTCTGCAAGCCGGCCCAGCAGGTTACGAACAATACGCCGCACGCGGGTACCAGCGTTACCCACATATAGCGTTCGCGTTTCATCTTCACGAGAACGACGGTACACATAATCAGCGCTACGCCCGCCAGCATCTGGTTGGCAATGCCGAACAACGGCCAGAGCGAGTTGATGCCGCCCAGAGGGTCGGTAACGCCGGTGTAGAGGAAGTAGCCCCACAGCGAAACGGCGATAAAGGTGGCAACGAGGTTGGCGGGAATGGAATCGGTGTTGCCGAAGGGTTTGAAGAAGATGCTGCCCAAATCCTGAATCATGAAGCGGGCAACGCGGGTGCCGGCATCGACGGCGGTGAGGATGAACAGGGCTTCAAACAGCAGGGCAAAGTGGTACCAGAAGGCCATCATGGCTTCGCCGGGAATCAACTGGCTCATGATGTGCGCCATGCCCACAGCCAGCGTGGGCGCGCCGCCTGCACGGGAAAGAATGGTGTTTTCGCCCACTTCTTTGGCGGTGTGCAGCAGCGTGTCGGCTGTAACGGGGAACTTCAACTGCTCGGTAATGACCTGCGCGGCATTGGCAGCATCCGTACCAATCAGCGCGGCGGGGCTGTTCATGGCGAAGTACACGCCCGGGTCAAGCGAAGCGGCGGCGGCCAAAGCCATAATCGCCACAAAGCTCTCCATCAGCATACCGCCGTAACCGATCATGCGCACATGGGTTTCGTTTTCGACCATTTTGGGCGTGGTGCCAGAAGAAATCAGCGCGTGGAAACCGGATACCGCGCCACAGGCGATGGTGATGAACAAGAAGGGGAACAGATGGCCGGAGAACACGGGACCCGAGCCGTCGATAAAATGCGTTACCGCAGGCATTTGCAGCGCGGGATTGACAATCACGATGCCCAAGGCCAGCGCGACTATCGTACCGATTTTCAGGAAAGTGGACAGATAATCGCGCGGCGTGAGCAGCAGCCATACCGGCAAGACCGAGGCGATAAAGCCGTAGATCATAATCGCCCAAGTGAGCTGGATGCCGTCGAGATCAAACCAATGGGCGTAAGAGCTGTGCGCCACGTCTTCGCCGTAGATTACCGCCAGCATCAGCAAAATAAAGCCGACGATGGAAATCTCGCCGATTTTGCCCGGGCGGATATAGCGGGTGTAAATGCCCATAAAGAGCGCAATCGGCATGGTGGCGGCGATGGTAAACGTACCCCACGGGCTGTGGACGAGGGCTTTCACCACAATCAGCGCGAGCACGGCCATGATGATCACCATAATCATCAGAATGCCGATGGAAGCAATCACGCCGGGCACCGTGCCCAATTCCTGTTTCACAATATCGCCCAAAGACTTACCGTCGCGGCGCATGGAAACAAACAACACCATCATGTCCTGCACCGCGCCGGCAAACACCACGCCGAAGATAATCCACAGCGTGCCGGGCAGATAGCCCATCTGTGCCGCCAGCACCGGGCCGACCAACGGCCCCGCGCCCGCAATCGCGGCAAAATGGTGGCCGAACAGCACGCCCTTGTGCGTAGGCACATAGTCCAAGCCGTCGTTGTGCCGCTCGGCGGGGGTAAGGCGGTTCGGGTCGAGCTGCATCACGTTTTTGGCGATATACAGACTATAAAAGCGATAGGCGATACAGTACACCGCGATGGCGGCGGTAACCATCCATATCGCGCTGACCTGCTCGCCCCTGCTGAGTGCAAGTGTGGTAAAGGAGGCCAGGCCGACCAGAACCACAGTGCCCCAAATAAGGAAGGCTTTTAGCAATTTCATGGTTAAATCCTTAAATTTAAAAGAAAATGAAAAAGGTCGGTATGTCGCTCGGCGTGCTGCATCTGCCGGGGCTTTCTTGACGAAGCGGTATTTTCAGATGGTAGTGTGCCGACCCGAACGCAAGATTAACACAAAGCGACATAAGGTGTAGGAAATCGTCGCATTGTTTACACAAAAGGCCGGAACTGGGGCATAACGGACGGATACGGTATGGCAAACGCCGACGGCAGGCCGCTTTCCAAGCGTCGTTTTGAAAAACCGTCGGCGCAAGGCTGCCGCAATAATCAGGAGGCCGTCTGAAAACTGCGTTTTCAGACGGCCTCCTGCTTGAAGACGCTGCTGCCTGCCCTACTGCACGAGCAGGGCGGTTTCGCGGCCGCCGTTTTTGGGACGCAGACGCACGCCGCTGCCCCGGCTGCCGGTTACGGCCAGCACTACGCCGTCGTATTCGCTCAGATGGACGGCGAGGGCGGCATCGCCGTATTCGTTGTAGCGGACAACGCCGCAGTCGGGTGCGCAGTCGGCAGGATTCCAGCGCAGATAGTAGGTTTTGCCGGATTCGACAGCGAGGTTTTCGCCGCCGCTGAGTTTGAAATAGGGGTAGTCGGGTTTGCGGGTGCGGAAACGCCATTCGGCGGTTTTTTCCTGTGCTTTGCCCTTTTCCCAATCGGTTTCGCGGTAGCGGAAGACGGCGCGGTATTCGGTGTCGTAGTCGAGCGGGTCGAGGGGGAAGAGGGCAAACTGCTGTTCGGACAACTGTTTGTTGGGATCGGTGGCGGCGGTGAGGAGGCGGGTGTTGGTGATTTTGCGTTTGCCTTGGAAGAGTTCGAAGGAATGCATTTCGATGAGTACGTCGCGGCCGTTGAAGGAGATGCTGACAGGGTTGCCGCTATATTCGCGGTCGGGCAGGGGGTTGGGGGTTTCGTTGGAGAAAACGGGGTGGGCGAGGCTGCCGACGGGGTATACGGTGTATTCGGGCAAATCGAAGCGGATTTCGTCGCTGTAAAACACCGCCTTGTTGGCACACAGATCGTCGTAGTAGAGGCGTTCTTCTTCAACGCGGGTGCGGCCTTTGCGGCAAAGGCGGTCGCCGTCGCGGTTGCCCTGGTTGACAACGAGGGCATGGCGGTTGTTGCGGCTGGAAAAGCCGATTCCGGCTTCGTTTGCGGCGGGGTCGAGCAGGGAAAAACGGTGGTAGATGGCGGTCATCAGGCCGTCGAGATATTGTTGTTGCAGACGGTGTGCGCCCAGGGGAATTTCGTGTTCGCCGGTGCTGAGGTTTTCCTGTACGCCGAGGTAGAGATAGCCTGCTTTGGCTACCCGCTGATCCGGCTCTTTGCCGCGAAAATAGGGATGGTCGGCATGCTTTTCGTCGTGCATATCGTCGGGGTAGTCGTTGAGATAGCGGGCGTGGTCGGCGGCGGAACGGGCAAGCAGCGGGGAGAGTGAAAAGGGGGCAAGGCCTGCTTCGCGGCGCAGGTGGTTGAGGTAGCCCAGTGCGTCGGTGTGGGCGAAGGGGGCGGCATCCTGTCCGGGACGGGGATAGACGAGCTTCGGCGGATCGCGTTTGAGCAGAAAGGCAGCGGCGGCACAAAGGAGAGCCAGCAGAGCCAGCCAAACCAGCAGGGCTTTGAGCCAGCCGAAGCTGCCGTTTCCTTGCAGTCGGGTGTGTGCCATATCATTCGAGAATATAGAGTCCCACCGCCAGTGTGATAACGGTGAGGCAAAAGAGGAGGACGACGGAGATGACGAATCGTTTCATATGTGTATCCGCAGGCCGTCTGAAAACACCGCACGGCGTTTTTCAGACGGCCTCTGCCTGTCAGCGGTCGGCAAACATATTTTTAAACCAGAGTTTGACGCTGTCCCACAGGCGGCCGAAAAAGCCGGCTTCCTCCACGGCTTCGAGGGCGACGACGGGGCGTTCGGCCAGCACTTTGCCGTCGTAGGAGATTTTGAGTTTGCCCAGCACCTGGCCTTTTTCGATGGGGGCGACAACGGGCTGGACGGTTTCCAATACGGTTTTGACTTTGCTGCCTTCGCCGTGCGGAATGGTTACGTACACCGGTTCGGAAAAACCGACGCTGACGTTGTCCGCCCTGCCTTTGTAAACCTTGGCGGAAGAAACGTTTTTGCCCGCATCGTAGGCTTTCGGGGTGTCGAAGGCCTGCAATGCCCAGTTGAGCAGCCGGCTGCTCTCGCCCGCCCGCGCTTCGATGCTTTCGGTGCCGACCACAACGGAAACGACGCGGCGGCCGTTGCGCTTGCTCGAAGCCACAAGATTGTAGCCCGCGCTGTTGGTATGGCCGGTTTTCAGCCCGTCCACATTCGGATCGCGGTAGAGCAGCAGGTTGCGGTTGGGCTGCTCGATGTTATTGTATTTGAACGACTGCATCGAATAGATGGGGTAATACTTGGGATAGTCTTTGATGATGGCGGCGGAGAGGATGGCGAGATCGCGCACGGTGGTAAGGTGGCCGTCGTCCGGCAGGCCGGTGGCATTGGTAAAACGGGTGCCGTTCATGCCCAGCCGCTTGGCTTCGTCGTTCATCATGGCGGCAAAGCCGGATTCGCTGCCGCCCAGGGCTTCGGCCAGCGTAATGGCGGCATCATTGCCCGACTGGACAATCAGGCCTTTGAGCAGATCGCCCACGGAAACGGGTTTGCCGGCATTGAGAAACATACGCGAACCTTCGGCGCGCCAGGCGTTTTCAGACGGCGTGAGCATATCGTCGGCTTTGAGCTTGCCGCTTTCCAGGGCTTTAAACGCGAGATAGGCAGTCATCAGCTTGGTCAGCGAAGCGGGCTCGACGGGCTTGTCCAAATCCTTGCCCGTGAGAATCTGCCCGCTTTGCAGGTCCTGCACCAGATAGGCGGCGGCGGCGATTTCCGGTGCAGACGAAGCCTGCGGCTTGGGTTCGGCGGGCAGGATGTCTTCCGGCGCGGACGCAGCCTGCTCCGGCGCGGCAGCGGCAGCCGCCGCACCTGCCGCAGCGGGGGCAGCGGCAACGGCGCGTTTTTTATAGCGGTGGTGGCGTTTTTTGTAATTGGCGGCGGAGGCCGTCTGAAAAACGAGGGCGGCGGCAATTGCCGTCAGAACGAGGTATTTCTTCATCATGCTGGGGAAACCGTACGGATTGCGGGTGGGAGAAAGCGGCACGGACACATTGGAGGCCGTCTGAAAACACGCCCTGCGGCAGAGGCCGGGCGGCGCAGCCGTCGCGTGCGCGAAAATCGGGCATTATACCCACAGCCCCCGTATTTGCTAACTTTTTCTTGCCTTTGCCCTGCGGCGCAGGTATGGTTTTACCTTTCGTAAAATAACTTAACAACATCATGGACACCCGCCATTCCCACTACCTGACCGCCATCCTGACCTCCTCCGTTTACGGCGCGGCCTCCGAAACCCCGCTCGAACCCGCCCGCAGCCTTTCAGGCCGTCTGAAAAACAACATCCTGCTCAAACGCGAAGACCTGCAACCGGTTTTCTCTTTCAAAATACGCGGCGCATACAACAAAATGGCCGCCCTCGGTGAAAACGAACTCAAACGCGGCGTCATCACCGCCAGCGCGGGCAACCACGCGCAGGGCGTGGCCCTGTCGGCACAGAAACTCGGCTGCGAAGCCACCATCGTCATGCCCGAAACCACGCCGCAAATCAAAGTGGACGCAGTCAGGGCGCGCGGCGGCAAAGTCGTCCTCAAAGGCACTTCCTACAACGATGCCTACGACCACGCCATGCAGCTCGTCGCCCAAAGCGGCCTCACCTACATCCCCCCCTTCGACGATCCCGCCGTGATTGCCGGACAAGGCACCATCGGCATGGAAATCATCCGCCAGCATCCCAAAGCGGTGGATGCCGTATTCGTCCCCATCGGCGGCGGCGGGCTGGCGGCGGGCGTGGCCGCATTTATCAAAAACGTCCGCCCCGAAATCAAAGTCATCGGCGTGGAAACCCGCGATGCCTGCGCCATGAAGCAGTCGCTGGATGCGGGAAAACGCATAGAACTCAAAGATGTCGGCCTGTTTGCCGACGGCACCGCCGTCAAAATCGTCGGCGAGCACACCTTCGCCCTCTGCCGCGACCTGCTCGACGAAATCATCCTCGTCGACACCGACGACATCTGCGGCGCGGTCAAAGACATCTACGACGACACCCGCAGCATTGCCGAACCCTCGGGCGCACTCGCCCTGGCCGGCCTCAAAGCCTACATCGCCCGCGAACGCTGCGAAGGCCGCACCCTCATTGCGGTCAACAGCGGCGCAAACATGAACTTCCACCGCCTGCGCCACGTTTCCGAACGCAGCGAACTGGGCGAAGGCAACGAAAGCATTTTTGCCGTGTCCATCCCCGAACAGCCCGGCAGCTTCCTCAAATTCATCAACACCCTGGGCAACCGCAGCATCACCGAGTTCAACTACCGCTACGGCGACGACGCCACCGCCCACATCTTCGCCGGCATCCAAACCACCGGCGCGGACGACCGCCGCACCATCGCAGCGGAACTCACCGCCGCCGGCCTGCCCAACACCGACCTGACCGAAGACGAAATCGCCAAAATCCACATCCGCTACATGGTGGGCGGCCGCAGCCACAAAGTACGCCACGAACACCTCCTCAGCTTCGAGTTTCCCGAACGCCCCGGCGCGCTGCGCCACTTTCTCAACCATATGCAGAGCGGCTGGAACATCACCCTCTTCCACTACCGCAACCACGGCGCGGACTACGGCCGCATCCTTGTCGGCATCGACGTTCCCCCCGCCGACGAAGCCGCCTTCGCCGCCTTTCTGCAAAACGTCGGCTACGTCTGCGAAGACCAAACCGCCAACGCCGCCTACCGCCTGTTCCTGAAATAAATCCGCTGCTTTTTCAGACGGCCTTTCACTCATCGGGAACGCGTGCGTCGCTGTAGCGACACACCCTGCGGCTGTTTGCAAAGATACGTGCATTCGGGACGGCACTCTGCGGATAGCCGCTGCCGTCAAAGTAGGGTGTGTTGCCTAAGCAACGCACGCGGTTTTCATATCACAGAGGTTGTCTTGGCTGACAGAAAACAGAAAGGCCGTCTGAATGAACTGCACCCCAAAAGTTGGACACCATCCCCCAACTTATGAGGTGCAGTTTCAGCGGGCTGTTTTTTATATCTGGCACCCTCTAATCCCGTTTGATTAAATCAACTATTTGGGTCGGCATCATTCAAATTAAATTACCAAAAAATGATTAAATATGGTGCAAACCGTCCAGACAAATCAGAAACGCCGAACCGTCTGTTTTCAGACGGCCTTAAAGCGTTTGCGCACGGGATATGCCGTCTGAAAACCAAAGACACGGCAAATGAAAGCTGTCATAATTGCCGCGCAGTTTTTAACTCCCACAAAGGAAAAAACATGAAAACCATCCAATCGCTCTCCATTGCCGTTCTGACCGCCGCCATTCTGGCTGCCTGCGGCGGCGGCGAAAAATCCGCACCTGCTGCTTCGCAGCCGCAAGCGCAGCAGGCACAAAGCGGCGAGAGTGCCGGTATGTCCGCCGAATTGTCCGCCGTGATCGAAAACTATCCCGCCATCGATCCCGTGCTGACCCAGCCGATTGAAATCTCCGACAAAAAATCCCCCACCGGCCTGAAAGAGCTGAAAAAATTTGCCGATCTCTCCTCCGGCCCGCTGATGCGGGAAGCCTTGTCCATGCAGAAGAAAATCCAGTCGCAGGTTCGTGCCCAAAAATCCGACAAGCCTTCCGACGAGCTGTTGGCTTCGGTTAAAGAAATGGGCAGCCTGATGGAAAAAATGAAACAGGAAGTGTCCGCGCTGAACCTGCAAGACCCTGAAATCAAAACCGTATCCGACCGCTCCCTGCTGGCCAGTGAAACCGCCTATAAAATCATTTCATATACGGTTGACAATGCAGACAAAATGAATGCAGGCGAGAAATCCCAGGCCTTTATGAACGCGTTCAACGGCAAAACCCGCGAAATGCAAAAAGCCCTGTCGGAAAACCAGCGTATCGTGGGCGATGCCGCGCGCAAGCTGTCGGAGAAATATTCCAAATAAAAAGCCATAAAGCCCCCAGAGGCCGTCTGAAAGCCGCAATGCGGTTTTCAGACGGCCTTTCGCTGCGGCCGGAAACGTGTGCACTACTGTGCTGCATACCCTGCCCGTGATGCAGCCGGCAGGACGGGTGTTTTTATTGCTTTGTGCCAAACACTGAGGCTGTCTGAAAACCTTGTAAAACGGTTTTCAGACGGCCTCTTTCTCCGCTTTTTTGCCGGAAAGGCACGTTGTGTGCAGCCTTGCGCGGCAGCGTGCGCACAGCATCCGCTCTTCTGCGCCTGCGCAAACTTTGCGGGCGAAACGTTTGACAGGGCGGCGCGAAATGTCTATAAACCCGCCCTGTTTTTCCCTTTGCACCCAGTATCCCACCATGCAAAAACTGCTTTTTTTCTTCGTTTCCCTACTCTGCCTCGGCCGTGCTTTCGCCGTCGATCCCGCGCAGCTTCTGCCGCCGGAAGAGGCGTTTGTGCCGAAAGTTCATGCCGAAGAAAGCGGCGTGCGTTTGGAATTTAAAATTGCCGACGGCTACTATCTCTACCGCGACAAAATCTCCGTTGCCGCCGAGCCGCAGGCCGCATTCGGCCCGGCGGCGTATCCCGAACCCGGCAAAGTGAAGGAGGACGAATTTTTCGGCCGCCAAACCGTGTACTACCACAAGGCGGAAGCCGGCTATCCCTTCAAAAACGGTGCGCCGCAGGGCGGCTACAAGCTGACTGTGATGTACCAGGGCTGCGCCGATGCGGGCGTGTGCTATCCGCCCAGCGAAACCGTTTTCGATATTTCCGGCCCGGGCGAATACCGGGTTCAAGCCGCCACCGAGAAACCTTCCGCCCGCTTTACCGCACCGCAGCCGGCGGAGGCAGCAGGAGGCGGCCTGTCTGCCCCGCCGGAAAACTCCGCAAGCAGCCGCTTCAAACTTTCGCGGGACACTCTGAACGCCAACCTGTTGGCGTTTTTTGTCGCGGGCATCGGCCTGAGCTTTACCGCCTGTATGTACCCGCTGATTCCCATTGTGTCCGGCATCGTCATCGGCGACAAAAACGCCTCCAAAGGCCGCGCCTTTATGCTGACCCTCGTTTACACCCAGGGTCTCGCCCTTACTTACACCCTCGTCGGCGTGATTGCCGGTACGACGGGCGCGCTGCTTACCGTCTGGCTGCAGCAGCCCGCCGTCGTTCTCGCCGCCGCCGGCCTGATGGCCGTCCTCGCCCTCTCTATGTTCGGCCTGTTCAACATCCAGCTTCCCTCATCCGTGCAGAGCTATTTCCAAAACCAGAGCAACAAATTCTCCGGCGGCAAAATCGCCGGCGTATTCGGCATGGGGATGCTGTCCGCCCTCATTGTCGGCCCTTGTGTTGCGCCGCCGCTCGCCTTTGCGCTGGGCTATATCGGCCAAACCGGCGACGCGCTGCTCGGCGGCCTCGCGCTCTACGCCCTCGCTTTGGGCACCGGCGTGCCGCTCATCCTTATCGGCACTTTCGGCGGCCACATCCTGCCGCGTGCGGGCGACTGGATGAACGGTGTGAAATACGCTTTCGGCTTTATCCTGCTGGCTGTTGCCGTCTATCTCGCCACCCCCTATCTGCCCTATGCCGCCGCAGCCGGCGGCTACACCCTGCTGCTGCTCGCGCCCGCCGTTCTCCTGTTATACGGGCTGAACAAGCGCAAAGGCCGTCTGAAAACCGTATCCGCCGTCCTTGCCGCTGTTCTGATCGCCGCAGGATCGTGGTTCGGCCTCCAAAGCCTGCGCGGGCAAACCACGCCGCTGCACGCTTTCCTGACCCTGCATCCCGCACACGGGGTTTCAGACGGCCTCAAGCACAAGTTTACCGATGTGGCCGAACTCAAAGCCGCCATGGATGCCGCCCTGCGTGCCGACCCGTCGGTGCCCGTCATCTTGGATTTTTATGCCGACTGGTGTATCTCGTGCAAAGAGATGGAAGCCTACACCCTGCACACGCCCGAAGTGGCCGCCGCCGTGCCGATGGACAGGTTTTTCCAGGCCGACGTAACCGCCAACAGCCCCGAACACCGCGCCCTGCTGAAAGAATACGGCCTCTTCGGCCCGCCGGGCGTATTCGTTGTCAAAGCCGGCGGCAGCCGTGGCGAAGCCCTGCTCGGCTTTGCCAAGCCGGAAGAATTTATCGCGTGGTATCGGAAAAACGCGCATTAACAGCCGACAGGCCAAGCAAAGGCCGTCTGAAAACCCGTTTGCAGGTTTTCAGACGGCCTCTTCAATACTATTTTTCATAGCAAACAAATAAAAAGCCGGCACTTGCGCCGGCAAGGAGGATGCCGAAGTAGGGTGTGTCGCCCGAGCTTTGCAGATATTCTGAAACCGCGTGCGTCGCTTGTGGCGACACACGCTGCCTGCCGTGCAAACGGCATGACGGATATTTGCGTGCTGTTTCACCATACCGGCCGCAGGCATGATGGCGGAGTGCGGCAAGGCCGCAGGTTTTGATTTTGCCCCGCCAAGCCGCCCACGCCTTTGCGGGCGGCCTTATTTCCTACTCAACGTCAGTCCGGTCCAGCCGAAGGCCAGGGTCAGCAGCAGGCTCAGATAGCAGAAAAAAGCATAGGGCAGGTAATCCAGCACCTGCACGCCCAGCGTCTGCGCGATGAACACGCCGCACACGCTCCACGGCACCAGCGGGTTGATAACCGTGCCCGCGTCTTCCAGCGTGCGCGAAAGGTTGCGCGGGTGCAGGCCGAGTTTGTCGTACACCGGCTTGAAGGTTTCGCCCGCCAGCAGAATGCTCAAATACTGCTCGCCGATTAACACGTTCACGCCCACCGAAGTGGCGGCCACGCTGGCGGTGGCGCGTCCCGCGCTGGTGAGAAAGCGGCGGATGCATTCGAGCAGGCCGGGGATGATGCCCAGCGTAAACAGCAGCCCGCCCAGGCTCAGGCCGAGGATGACGATGCCCTGGGTAAAAAACATACTTTCCAAGCCTCCGCGCGACACCAGCCTGCCGATGCGGTCGAAATCCCCTTCGATTTTAAAACCGCCGTAAAACCAGCTTCCCAGCGTGGCCAGATTCGGGCTGCTGTGCAGATAGGTAACGGCCACGGCGGACACGATGGTGGCCAGCATGGCAACCACGGCATTGACGCGGCGCACCGCCAGCACCACCAGCACGGCAAACGGTATCAGCGAATAGGCGTGCACCAGGCCGGAGGCTTCGAGCTGACTGCGGAACACGGCGGTGCTGTTCAAATCGTGTGCGGCGGCGGCGGGCAGCAGCCAGCCGGTGGCCAGCGCGGTCAGAATCCAGGCCGGCACGGTGGTGTAGGCCATATTGCGGATATGCTCGAACAGATCGATGCCGACGATGGAGGCGGCGATGCCCGTGGTGTCCGAAAGCGGCGACATTTTGTCGCCGAAAAACGCGCCGGACACCACCGCCCCCGCCGTCATAGCCAGATTGGCGTGAAACGCTTCGCCCATGCCGATAAAGGCCACGCCCACCGTGGCGCAGGTAGTCAGGCTGCTGCCGATGCTTATCCCGATCAGCGAAGAGAGCACGAAGGCGGAAAGATAGAAATATTCGGGCGAAATCAGGCCGAAGCCGTAATACATCAGCGTGGGAATCGAGCCGGACATCATCAGCGCGCTCACCATCAGCCCGATAAAGAAAAACAGATACACCGCGCCCATGCTCTGGCTGAGGGCGGCAATCATGCCGCGCTGCATATCGTCGTATTTCAGACCCCGCGCCAGGCCGTAGGCCAAAAGCGCGGTGATGGCGGCGATGATGGTCATATGCGGCAGCCATTCCAGCGCGATAATGGTGTAGCCCATTGCCGCCACCAGAGCGGCAGCCACCAACACGGCTTCTTTGCGCGGCATATCGATTAATGATTTGAAAGCGAACACGGTCTGCTCCGTTTGTTTGGCTGGAAACGGCGTATATTGTAGCCTATCGGCACAATAATTTACATAACTTAAAAAACACCCGCAAACGCGGCTCCGCGCCGCCGCCCCCGCTTCGTGCTTTTTCAGACGGCCTGCCGCCGCGAAAAGGCTATAATCCGCTTTTTTCCACCCCGTCCCGCCCGTGCGGCGGCCTTGCCGGAAAACCGTTTCCACGCCATGACCATCCTGATTGCCGCCCCGTTCTGCTCGCTGCCCGGCGAGCCTTATTTCAACCGTTTCCGCTATCTGGCCGAGATGCTGGCCGAGCGTCATGACGTGCTGCTGCTCACCAGCCGCTTCCGCCATTACGACAAATCGTTCAGACGGCCGGAAGATGCGGCCGCCGCCTCCTCAGGCCGTCTGAAAGTGGAGCTGATCGACGAAGCGGGTTATACCGAAAACGTTTCGACAGGCCGTCTGAAAAGCCATCACGGCTTCGTGCGCCGCCTCGACCATTGGCTGCACGGCCGCCGCACGGGGGAATTCGGCCTGGTGTATTCCGCCTACCCGCTGATTGCGTCCAACCTCGTGCTCGGGCGGCACAAAGCGCGGCTGGGCTACAAGCTGCTGATCGATGTGCAGGACGTGTGGCCGGAATCGTTTTCTGCCGTGCTGCCCGCACTCAAACACCTGCCGCCGCGCCTGTTTCCCTTTGCCCGCAAGGCAGACCGCGCCTATGCCTGCGCCGACGCGCTGGCCGCCGTGTCCGAAAGCTATCTTGCCCGCGCCCGCGCCGCCAATCCCGCCGTGCCGCACGAAGCGGTGTACATCGGCGCAGACTGTGCCGCCGTGGCCGCCGCGCCCGCGCTGCGCTTTGAAGCCGGCAGGACGCGGCTGTTTTATCTGGGCACGCTCAGCCACAGCTACGACGTGGAAACCGTCTGCCGTGGCGTGCGCCTGCTGCGCCAGCGCGGCGAAGACGTGGAGCTGCACATCTGCGGCGGCGGCGGCGACGCGGCGCGCCTGCAAACGGCCTATGCCGCCTCCGGCACGGTGTTCCACGGCTACCTGCCCTATGCCGACATGCTGTCGCTGGCCAAAGGCTGCGATATGGCGGTCAATCCCATCCACAGCTACGCGCCGCAGTCGGTAACCAACAAACTTTCCGACTACATGGTGCTGCAAAAGCCGGTTTTGAACAGCCAGACCCATCCCGAAGTGCGCCGCCTGCTGCACCTGCTGCCGCACGAAAACTACGCTTCGGGCAACGCGCAGGACTTTGCCGCCGCGTTCGGCCGTCTGAAAAACAACGCCGCCCCCGTGCAGACGCAGGAAATCGCCCGCCTGTTCGACCGCCGCCTGTCCTACCGCCGCCTCGCCGCCCTGATTGAAAGCCTGCTGCCATGAACGCCTTTTGCAAACGCGCCTTCGACATTGCCGCCGCCGCCGCCGCGCTGCTCCTGCTCTGCCCGCTGCTGCTGCTTTTGGCGTGGGCGGTGCGGCGCAAACTCGGCTCGCCCGTCTTGTTCCGCCAGATGCGTCCGGGCAGAAACGGCGAACTCTTTGCCATGTACAAATTCCGCACCATGCGCGACGCGGCCGACAGCACGGGCAGGCCGCTGCCCGATGCCGAACGCCTCACGCCTTTCGGCCGCAAACTGCGTGCCGCCAGCCTCGACGAGCTGCCCGAATTGTGGAACGTATTGAAAGGCGACATGAGCCTGGTCGGCCCGCGTCCGCTGCTGCCCGAATACCTGCCGCTCTACAACGCCGAACAACGCCGCCGCCACGAAGTGCGCCCCGGCATCACCGGCTGGGCGCAGGTAAACGGGCGCAACGCCCTATCCTGGCAGGAAAAATTCCGCCTCGACGTGTGGTATGTGGATCACCGCTCGTTTTGGCTCGATATAAAAATCCTGCTGCTCACCGTGAAAAAAGTCTTTATCCGCGAAGGCATCAGCAGCGAAGGCGAAGCCACGGCGGCGAAGTTCGAAGGCAACGGCAAAGAAGGCTGAACCGTTTTTCAGACGGCCTGCCGCCTTGTACAGGCCGTCTGAAAAACATTGTCGGACAAGGCCTTGCCGCCGCCATCCGTTTTCCGTTTAACAAGGCCGTTTTATGAACACAGACACCAACGCAGACAAACTCGTCATCATCGGCGCGGGCGGCCACGGCAAAGTGTTGGCCGCCACCGCGCTGGCCGCCGGCCGGTGGGCGCAGATTGTCTTTCTCGACGACGGCCGCGCCGCCGGCGACACCGTACTCGGCCTGCCCGTTTTGGGCGGCACACCGCTTTTGGGCACGCGCCTGACTCCCGACGCATACCAGGCCGCCGTGGCCGTGGGCGACAACGCCGCGCGGCAAAAGCTGTTCGGCCGTCTGAAAACGCTCGGTTTCACCCTGCCCGACATCGTCCATCCGAGTGCCGTCGTCGCCCCCTATGCCGCGCTCGGCGGCGGCTGCGCCGTGTTTGCCCAAGCCGTTATCCAGCCCGGCAGCCGCATAGGCGAAGGCTGCATCGTCAACACCGCCGCCACCGTCGACCACGACTGCACGCTGGGCGCGTTTGTCCACATCAGCCCGGGAGCGCATCTGGCGGGCGGCACGCAGGTCGGCGCGGGAAGCTGGATAGGCATAGGCGCGTGCACCCGCCAGCAGGTGCGCATCGGCAGCGGTGCAACCGTCGGCGCGGGCGCGGCGGTAGTCGGCGACATTGCCGACGGCCTGACCGTCGCGGGCGTGCCGGCGCGGGCGTTGCAATGACGAAAGGCCGTCTGAAAAACAGCCGTGCGTTTTCAGACGGCCTCTTGCAGGCAGCAGCAACGGCAAAACCGCACGACCCGCCCTTTGCTCCCGCATGGCTGCCGAAAGAATGCGGCGGCGGACAACAGGCCGTCTGAAAAACAGCCGGCCGCAGAAAGCCCGACAGCCCGCTTCCCCCAACCGCTTTTACACCCCGCCATGCCGCCATGCCGCCTCGGCCGCAGCGGCGGCCTGCCTGTTCCGACAGGCCGTCTGAAAAAGAAAGAAACCTCATGCTGAACACCTCCCTCTCCCCCTGGCCGAGCTTCACCCAAGAAGAAGCCGATGCCGTATCGCGCGTGCTGCTGTCGAACAAAGTCAATTACTGGACGGGCAGCGAATGCCGCGAGTTTGAAAAAGAGTTTGCCGCCTTTGCCGGCACGCGCTACGCCGTTGCCCTGGCCAACGGCACACTGGCTTTGGATCTGGCCTTAAAAGCCGTAGGCATCGGCGCGGGCGACGATGTCATCGTTACCTCGCGCACCTTCCTCGCCTCGGCTTCCTGCATCGTTACCGCAGGCGCAAACCCCGTATTCGCCGATGTCGATTTAAACAGCCAAAACATCACCGCCGACACCATTCGGACGGCCTTAACCCCCAATACCAAAGCCGTCATTGTCGTCCATCTGGCCGGAATGCCCGCCGAAATGGACGCGATTATGGAATTGGCCGAAAAACACAATCTGTGGGTCATCGAAGACTGCGCACAAGCCCACGGCGCACGTTACAAAGGCAAATCGGTCGGCTCGATAGGCCACATCGGCGCATGGTCGTTCTGCCAGGACAAAATCATGACCACCGGCGGCGAAGGCGGCATGGTTACCACCAACGACAAAGATTTGTGGGAAAAAATGTGGTCGTACAAAGACCACGGCAAAAGCTACGACGCGGTGTACCACCGCCAACACCCGCCCGGCTTCCGCTGGCTGCACGAAAGTTTCGGCACCAACTGGCGCATGACGGAAATGCAGGCCGCCATCGGCCGCATCCAGCTCAAACGTATGCCCGAATGGACGGCCAAACGCCGCGCCAACGCCGCGAAGCTGGCCGAAACGCTGGGCGGCTCCGGCTGCATCCGCCTTCCGGAAGTGCCCGGACATATCGGACACGCGCAATACAAGTTTTACGCATTCGTGCGCCCCGAAAAGCTCAAACCCGATTGGAGCCGCGACCGCATCGTCAGCGAGCTGAACGCCCTCGGCGTGCCCTGCTATCAGGGAAGCTGCTCCGAAGTGTATCTGGAAAAAGCCTTCTACGGCACGCCGTGGCGGCCGGAAAGCCGTCTGAAAAACGCGGTCGAATTGGGCGAAACCGCGCTGATGTTCCTAGTCCATCCCACGCTTACCGACAGCGAAACCGCGTTCTGCCAACAACACATCGCCGCCGTGCTGCAACAGGCCGCCCTGCCGGCCTGCGGATAACACCATGTCCTGCGACTACGAAGCACGGATAAAAGCCAACACCACCGATCTCGCCGCCCTGAACGGCCAGCCGCTCAAAACGCTGCTGGCGGAAAACACCGGCGGCGAAATCAACTAGGTTTACCTGCACATCGGCGCACACTGGTACAACATCTGCGGCCTGATCGGCTCGGAAATACTGGCCTTTACCCGCTGCCCCGCGCAAGCCGACTACCGCGCGGGCAAACCCGACCCGCAAACGGCATACCTCCAAACCCTGCCGCTGCCGAACACCTTTCTCGGCTGCCACATCGCCGACATCCACCGCATCGGCAGCGCATGGCACGGACACGGCTACGAAATCTGCTTTCACGAGCGGCAGGACAGCAGCCTGATTATCCAAAGCATATACAGCGGCACACCGCCCGCAGGCTATGAAGACTGCCTGCGCATCGGCATCGTGCAATACCAATACTGCCTCTAACGGCAGGCCTCCGCCGCCCTCCCGCCACAACACGCAAACTGTCCGAAAAGCACAAAACAGCATTTCCGACACGCCGCATCCCTGCTTTCAGACGGCCTGTTTTCCGTTTTACAGCCGCAGCAATAAAGCCGGCGCACGGCCGGCCTTGCTCTGCCATATAGGGAAACACAAAGTAGAAAAGAAACAAGGCGGCCGCCTGTTTGCTCTGTTCCACCATCCGTCCTTGCCCGCCGCGCAGACTCCGCATCCGAGCCCGCTTCCGTCCACGGCCGCAAGGCCTCGTCCCGCCTACCGCCCGAACAATTCCGCCACCGCCGCAGCCTCCTCTTCCGTATAGCCTGCGCCGTTCAGCTTGGACGACAGCACAAATTCGCCGCCCAATCCCCGTTCGGCACACACCTCCCGCCACGCTTGCAGCTTTTCTTCCCTGCCGCCCTTGTTTTTCAGACGGCCTGCCGCACGCGCAGCCTGCCGCACTTTGTCTTTTCCATTCTGCATTTTTCACACTCCATATAACGATACGCCGCCATCATAGCGCGTTCCGCCCATGCGCTCCAATCCGCCAAAAAAGTCTTTTCCAATAAAAATAAGCAAATTATAAAATTTACACCAGCTATTATTGCGGCTCTGTGCCGATGCCGCTAGAATACTAAATATAGTATTCAAACAAGCCTGTTTATACTATATATAGTATTTTATGAGGTAATCATGCAGAAGCTGCGTTTCACAGAAGAACAAATCGTCTGGCAGGAAGTGCCGGGCGAGGTGTCGCTGGCGTTTTTGTTTTCGGGCTGTCCGTTGCGCTGCAAGGGCTGCCACAGTGCCGATGCTTGGAAGGCGGGTTTGGGGCAGGAATTGACTGTCGGGTATCTCGAAGGCCGTCTGAAACGCTATGCGGGCTTGATCAGCTGTGTACTGTTTATGGGTGGCGAGTGGCTGCCCGACGAGCTGGAAACAATGCTGCAAACCGTAGCGGCCGCAGGTTTGAAGGCGTGTTTGTACACCGGCTTGGAGCGTGAAGAGCTGGAGGCGGTTTCAGACGGCCTGATTCCGCTTTTGACCTATCTGAAAACAGGCCGCTGGCAGATGGAGTCGGGCGGCTTGGACAGCCCGTTTACCAACCAGAAATTTACCGATTTGCGTACGGGCGAAGTGTTGAACCATTTGTTTGTCAAAGAAAAACCCGCGCCCAAAGTGATTCCGATTGCCGCAGGCGCAGCGGCAGTGTCCGGCTTGGCGCAAAACCGCGAGGCCGCGCTTCAGACGGCCTAACCGGCAAAGGCCGTCTGAAAATATCTTAACCCTTTGTTTTCAAACCAACCGTGAGGAGGATTTAACATGATTCGGCTGTATCCCGAACAGTTAAACGGCAAACTGCAATTCATGCACGACTATATTTCCGCGCACAACGCGGCCGACGGCTCGAAAATGGATGCCAACGCCAACGTTACCCAGAAAAACATCGCCACGATGGAAGCGGAAATCATGAAAGACTTTTTCGTGCAGGTGAACCGCGCCCAAGTGTCGCGCAAAATCGCCGAGATTTTCGACGAAGCCACCGCGCGCGAATACATCCACCAAATCGAGGCGCACGAGATTTATGTGCACGACGAAACCAGCCTGAAACCCTATTGCGTATCGGTAACGCTGTATCCGTTTCTGCTCGACGGCCTGACCCGGCTCGGGGGCGAATCCAAAGCGCCCAAGCATCTGGCTTCGTTCTGCGGCTCGTTTGTCAATCTGGTGTTTGCCATCAGCGCGCAATTTGCCGGCGCGGTGGCCACCGTGGAATTTTTGACTTATTTCGACTACTTCGCCCGCAAAGACTACGGCGCAAACTATCTCGAAACCCACGCCGCCGAAGTCGCCAACCATCTGCAGCAAGTGGTGTACAGCATCAACCAGCCCGCCGCCGCACGCGGCTATCAGAGCGTGTTTTGGAATATTTCGGTATACGACCGATACTATTTTGAAGCCATGTTCGGCGACTTCGTGTTCCCCGATTTTGAAAAACCGGTGTGGACTAGCGTGGACAAGCTGCAAAACTTCTTCCTGAAATGGTTTAACCAAGAGCGCACCAAAGCCGTACTGACCTTTCCCGTCGTAACCGCCGCCATGCTTACCGACGGCGGAAAGTGCAAAGACCGCGCGTTTGCCGACCAAATGGCCAAGGAATTATCGGAAGGCAACTCGTTTTTCGTTTACCTTTCCGACAACCCCGACTCGCTCGCCTCATGCTGCCGCCTGCGCAACGCCATCGAAGACCGCACCTTCAGCTACACCCTAGGCGCGGGCGGCGTGGCCACAGGCTCGATTAACGTCATCACCCTCAACATGAACCGCCTCGAACAAGACGGCCGCGACTTGGCCGCCGAGGTCGCCAAAATCCACAAATACCAATACGCCTACCGCAAACTGATGGAAGAATACCGGGCCGCCGGCATGCTGCCCGTGTACGACGCAGGCTTCATCACGCTCGACAAACAGTTTCTCACCATCGGCATCAACGGCATGGCCGAAGCCGCCGAATCATGCGGCATCACCGTGGGCTACAACGACGACTACATCCAGTTTGTACAAGGCCGTCTGAAAACCATCTTTGAAGCCAACCAGGCCGCCGCCAAACACTACGGCGTGAAATTCAACACCGAGTTCGTGCCCGCCGAAAACCTCGGCGTGAAAAACGCCAAATGGGACAAAGCCGACGGCTACAGAGTCAGCCGCGACTGCTACAACTCCTATTTTTACGTTGTCGAAGACGAACAGACCAACGCCCTCGACAAATTCCTGCTGCACGGCAAAGAGCTGGTCGACTGGCTCGACGGCGGCTCCGCGCTGCACCTGAATCTCGACGAAGCCCTGCCCGAAGCCGGCTACCGCTCGCTGCTCGACATCGCCGCACACACCGGCTGCAACTACTTCTGCGTGAATGTGCGCATCACCATCTGCAACGGCTGCGGCCACATCGACAAACGCACCCTGCACGCATGCAGCCGCTGCGGTTCGCACGACATCGACTACGGCACGCGCGTCATCGGCTATCTCAAACGCGTTTCCGCCTTCAGCAGCGGCCGCCGCAAAGAGCATTCGCTGCGGCACTACCACCGCGAAGCGGCCTGAACGGTTTGTGCGGAGACAGTTTGTACGGAGTAGCAACAGGCCGTCTGAAAACCCGTTTTGCAGGTTTTCAGACGGCCTGTTTTCCGTTTTTCCAACCGCCGCACACATCTGAATCCGCGTGCGCGGCCTGCGCCACACACCCTACGCGAATTTGCCTTGTGTAGGGTGTGTCGCCCTAAGGCGACGCACGCGCTCCCGCCACAGCATACAAACTGTCCGAAAAGCACAAAACAGAATTTCCGACACGCCGCATCCCTGCTTTCAGACCGCCCCGTCTGCCGTTTTACAACCGCCGCCAACACATTTGAAGCCGCGTGCGCGGCTTGCGCCACACACCCTACGCGAATTTGCCCCGTGTAGGATGTGTCGCCCTAAGGCGACGCACGCGGCTCCCCTCCCCAACGGAACACCTCCCGCCTTGAAAACAAAAAACGCGTGCTCGGCTTGCGCCACACACCCTACCTTAACAGCAAAGCCCCGCCAAACCCCGTGTAAGCAATGCACGCGCTCCCGCCACAGCGCAAAGGCCGTTGCCGTTTTACAACCACCGCACACATCTGAAGCCGCGTGCGCGGCCTGCGCCACACACCCTACGCGAATTTGCCTGGCGTAGGGTGTGTCGCCCTAAGGCGACGCACGCGGCTCCCCTCCCCAACGGAACACCTCCCGCCTTGAAAACAAAAAACGCGTGCGCGGCTTGCGCCACACACCCTACCTTAACAGCAAAGCCCCGCCAAACCCCGCGTAAGCAATGCACGCGCTCTCGCCACAGCGCAAAGGCCGTCTGAAAACCTGCAAAACAGATTTTCAGACGGCCTCTTTGCCCACACGGGCGGCAACGGCAGGTTTAGTCGCCGATTACGTCCATATTTTTGTCTTTAAACTGCGTATTGGGCACTTTGACGATTTTCGGATCGATTTTGCCGATGGCTTTTTCGTCTTTGCCCGGATAGTCGAGCTGGTGCAGGAAGTAGCGGATGCAGTTGAGGCGGGCGCGTTTTTTGTCGTCGGAGCGGATAATCGTCCACGGCGCATCGCCTGTGTGGGTGTGGAAAAACATGGCGTTTTTCGCTTCGGTGTAGTCGTCCCAGCGGTCGAGCGACTGGATGTCCACCGGCGAGAGTTTCCAATGTTTCAGCGGATCGTCGCGGCGGGAGATGAAGCGGCGCAGCTGCTCTTCGCGGGATACGGAAAACCAGAATTTAAACAGGTGCAGGCCGCTGTTTACCAGCATTCTCTCCAATTCGGGTGCCTGGCGCATAAAAAGCAGATACTGCTGCGGCGTGCAGAAGCCCATCACGCGCTCCACGCCGGCGCGGTTGTACCAGGAACGGTCGAAAAACACCATTTCGCCTGCGGTGGGCAGGTTTTGCACGTAGCGTTGGAAATACCACTGCCCCTGCTCGGTTTCGCTGGGTTTTTCCAATGCCACCACGCGTGCGCCGCGCGGATTCAGATGCTCCATAAAACGCTTGATGGTGCCGCCCTTGCCCGCCGCGTCGCGGCCTTCAAACAGGCTGACGATACGCTGGCCGGATTCCTTCACCCAGCTTTGCACTTTCAAAAGCTCGATTTGCAGCGCGGCCTTTTCTTTTTCGTATACGCGGCGGCTCATGCGCAGGCGGTAGGGATAGTCCTGCGGCAGCGGCGCGGTGCCGGAATCCTCGCCCGACACTTTGCCCTGGTGTTGCAGCACTTCTTCTTCAAACACTTGCAGACGGTCTTTGTTTTCACCCACATCCACCTGCTCGAAGGGTTTTAACTGACGGTTTGCCATACTGGATCCTTTCGTGGTTTGTCTATGGTTTGTCCACGGCAGATTTTACGCGCTTTGACACAAACAAACAAATTACCGCAGCCGCACGGCAGCCTATAATCCGCGTTTTTTCCCGTTTTGGATGCCATGCCCCACTTCGTCCTGGCCGATGACGCGCAACAAGGCCGCGCCGTGCTTTTCGAAAAGCTGCAATACAGCGATTTTCTGTTTTCAGACGGCCTCGACAGCCTAGACGGCCTGCTGCGGCTCGGCTGGGCGCGCGGCCTGCACGTTTTCCTCGCCGCCGACTACGCCTTCGGCCTGCCGCTGCAACACCTGCCGCCGGAAGAGCCGCCCGGCCGGCTCGCGCTGCACTGGTTTGCCGGCAAACGTGCCGTTGATGCCGAAAGCTGGCTGGCGGAACACGGCGGCTCCGCCCCCGCCGGCATTTCCGCGCCGCAATCCTCCGTGTCCGAAGCCGAATATCTCGAACACATCCGCGCCATACAGGAAGCCGTTGCACGCGGCGACTGCTACCAAATCAACTACACCCTGCGCCTGCACCTCCAAGCCTACGGCAGCCCCGCCGCACTCTACCGCCGCCTGCGCCAGCCCGTACCCTACGCCGCGCTCTGCCGCCTGCCCGCTGCGGACGGCCGCGTAACGTGGACGCTTTGCTTCTCGCCCGAACTTTTTTTAAAAATCGGCGCGGACGGCCTCATCAGCACCGAGCCGATGAAAGGAACCGCCCCGATACTGGGCGACGGACAAGACGAAGCCCGCGCCCTGGCCCTGCGCTCCGACCCGAAAAACCGCGCCGAAAACGTGATGATCGTCGACCTGCTGCGCAACGATTTGGGCAAAACCGCCGCCACCGGCAGCGTGCGCGTACCCGAGCCGTTTAAAGTGTCGCGTTTCGGCAGCGTGTGGCAGATGACCAGCCGCATCGAAGCGCAGGCCGCCGCCGGCACCACCGCCGCCGGCATATTCCGCGCCGCCTTCCCCTGCGGCAGCATTACCGGCGCACCCAAGCGCAAAAGCATGGAAACCATCGCCGCCCTCGAAACCGAACCGCGCGGGCTTTACACCGGCAGCATCGGCTTTCTCAACCCCTGCGCGGGCGGCCTCGGTTTCGAAGGCGTACTGAACGTGGTCATCCGCACGCTGGAACTGACACCCGCGCGTTCAGACGGCCTCTGGCACGGCGTATATGGAGTCGGCTCCGGCATTGTTGCCGACAGCAGCCCGCAGGACGAATGGCTCGAATGCGGCTGGAAAGCCCGCTTCCTCACAGAGCTGCACCCCGGATTTGCCGTGTTTGAAACCCTGCGCGTCGAAAACAGGCAATGCGCTTTGGCAGACAGGCACGCCGCCCGCCTGCAAGCCGTCGCGCAGGCATTGAACCTGCCGTTTCCGGCCGGCGGCGAAGCGCAAATCCGCGCATACCTGTCCGCGCTGCCCGACACCCTCCTGCGTCTGAAAATCACGCTGGATGCAGACGGCCTTTCCTTTTCCCACGTCCCGTTTGCCGGCCCGGCCGCGCCGCAAAGCGTCATCGTGTCGCCCGAAATACTGCCGCGCCGCGATTATCTGCGCCGTTTCAAAACCACCCTCCGCTCCGCGTTTGACGCAGGCATCGGGGCGGCAGAGCGGCAGGGCGCGTTCGACAGCCTGTTTTTCAACACCGACGGCCTGCTGCTCGAAGGCGGGCGCAGCAATGTGTTTGTCAAATACTGCGGGCAATGGCTCACGCCCGCCGTGGATTTGGATATTTTAAACGGCGTGATGCGGCAGGAAATCCTGGCCAGGCCGCAGCATTATCTCGGCACGGATACGGTATCCGAAGCCCGCATCACGCGCGCAATGCTGTTTGCAGCCGAAGAAATCCGCCTGTCCAACGCCCTGCGTGGCGTATTCCCCGTGCGCCTGCAAACGGCATAGAGGCCGTCTGAACAGGCTTTTTCAGACGGCCTCTATGCCAAATCCCGTAGGGTGTGTCGCACAGCGACGCACACGGGTTTACGGATTGGTTGGAAACGCAGCCTGCAAACACAGAACGCGTGCGCCGCCTTGGAGCGGCACACCCTACCCAAACGGCAGAGGCCGTCTGAAACAATAGAAATAGAATCCGCATTTTCAGACGGCCTCACTTTCCGTTTGCCCCACCAAATCCCGCGTAGGGTGTGTCGCCGCAGCGACGCACACGGTTTTGCGGGTTTACGGATTGGTTGGAAACGCAGCCTGCAAACACAGAACGCGTGCGCCGCTTAGGGCGGCACACCCTACCTAAACAGCAAAGGCCGTCTGAAACAATAGAAGCCGTATTTTCAGACAGCCTCACTTTCCGTTTGCCCCGCCAAATCCCGCGTAGGGTGTGTTGCCGCAGCGACGCACACGGTTTTGCGGGTTTACGGATTGGTTGGAAACGCAGCCTGCAAACACAGAACGCGTGCGCCGCTTAGGGCGGCACACCCTACCTAAACAGCAAAGGCCGTCTGAAACAATAGAAGCCGTATTTTCAGACGGCCTCACTTTCCGTTTGCCCCGCCGAATCCCGTAGGGTGTGTCGCCGCAGCGACGCACGCGTTCCCCGCCGCAGCGAAAAGGCCGTCTGAAAACGGCAAAACAGCATTCCGGATACACCGAATCCGTTTTTCAGACGGCCTTCGCCGCATTTGCGCCCCGCTGCCGTTTGCAGAATAATCCGCCCTTCCCCAGGCCGTCTGAAAATCCGAAAGCCCGCCATGAACTGCATTTCCGTTTCCCGCCTTTCCCACCGCTTCGGCAACACCCTTGCGCTTGACGATGTGTCGCTGGATATTCCGCGCGGCATCACGGTCGGCCTGATCGGGCCGGACGGCGTGGGCAAATCGACGCTGCTTTCGCTGATTGCGGGAACGCGCGTGATACAGGGCGGGCGGGTGGAAGTGCTCGGCGGCGACATGGCCGACAGGCGGGTAAGGCTGGAAATGTCGCACCGTGTCGCCTTTATGCCGCAGGGTTTGGGGCGCAACCTCTATCCCACGCTCACCGTGGCCGAAAACATTGATTTTCACGCCCGCATGTTCGGTCTGAACGCGCGGCAGCGACAGGCGCGTATCCGCCAGCTTACCGAAGCCACCGGCCTGCTGCCCTTTACCGCCCGCGCGGCGGGCAAGCTCTCGGGCGGGATGAAGCAGAAGGCCAGCCTGTGCTGCGCCCTCGTCCACAGTCCCGACCTGCTGATTCTCGACGAACCGACCACGGGCGTGGATCCCTTGTCGCGCCGCCAGTTTTGGGCTTTGGTAAACGACCTGCGGCAGGAACACGCGGGCATGACGGTAATCGTCGCCACCGCCTATATCGAGGAAGCGCAGCAGTTTGAACGGCTGCTGGCGATGGACGCGGGGCGGCTGCTGGAAAACAAGCCCACCGCCGACGTGTTGCGCGAATACGGCACGGATGTGCTGGAAGAAGCCTATATCAAAATGCTGCCGCCGGAAAAGCAGCAGGGTTCGGGCGGGCTGGAACTTACGCCGTTTGTGCCGCTGCCCGACGCGCCGCCCGCCATGGAGGCGCACGGCCTGACCAAGCGTTTCGGCGATTTTACCGCCGTCGACCATGTGAGCTTCACCATCCAAAAAGGCGAGATTTTCGGCTTTTTGGGCAGCAACGGCTGCGGCAAGTCCACCACCATGAAAATGCTCACCGGCCTGTTGGAAGCCAGCGAAGGCACGGCGGAGCTGCTGGGGCGGCCTGTCGACGCGGGCGGCATCGAAACCAAAATGCGTGTGGGCTATATGTCGCAGGCGTTTTCGCTGTATGAGGAACTGAGCGTGCGGCAAAACCTGCATCTGCACGCCGAACTCTATGCCATGGGCGGCAGGGGTGCGGCGGCGGTGGCCGGCGCGCTCGAACAGTTCGACCTTTCCGACGTGGCCGACACCGCCCCCTCCTCGCTGCCGCTGGGCATCCGCCAACGCCTGCAACTGGCCGCCGCCTGCCTGCACCATCCCGAAATCCTGATTTTGGACGAGCCGACATCCGGCGTTGATCCCGCTGCCCGCGATATGTTCTGGCGGCATCTGCTCAAGCTCTCGCGGCAGGACAAAATCACGATATTCGTTTCCACCCACTTTATGAACGAAGCCGCCCGCTGCGACCGCATTTCCTTTATGCACAAAGGCCGCGTGCTCGCCGTCGGCACGCCCGACGAGCTGGTGCAACGCCGCCGCGCCCCCGATCTGGAAGAAGCGTTTGTGCAGTATCTGATTGATGCGGAAGCGGAAGACGGCGGGCAGGCGGTTTCAGACGGCCGCGCAACCGGAAAACAGCCGCCGATGACGGATTGGGCCGCCCGCACCGCAGCGGACGGCACGGATTGCAAATCCGGCAAAACGGCAGCCAAACCCGACAGGCCGTCTGAAAACCAGCCCTCCGGCCACCTTTCCCCCTCCCCCGCGCAGGCGGGCAAGGCGGGGCAGGATGCGGCAGGCCTTTCAGACGGCCTCCGCGCCGCAAGGCAGCCTGAACACACCCGTTTCGACACCACCTCTTTCAAATACTGGTTTTCCATGGTGCGCACCTTTGCCGTGCGCGAAGCCAAAGAGCTGCTGCGCGACCGCATCCGCCTGTTTTTCGCCGTGTTCGGCCCGCTGATTATGATGGCTGCGGTGTCTTGGGGCGTGTCTTTCGACGTGCAGAACCTCAAATTCGCGGTGTACGACCGCGACCAGTCGGCGCAGAGCCGCCAGCTCGCCGAATATTTTTCCGGCTCGCGCTACTTTATCGAACAGCCGCCGATAGGCTCGGAAGCGGAAATCGACACCGCGCTCAAAAGCTCAAAAGCGGTGCTGGTGATCGATATTCCGAGCGGTTTCGGCCGCGATTTGGAGCGCGGGCAGAAGCCCGAAGTGGGCTTTTACATCGACGGCGCGATGCCGTTCAACGCCACCAATATACGCGGCTACGTCGGCAGCCTGATTACGGCCTACACCAAAGACCGCATCGCCGCCACAGGTCTGCCGCTATCGCTCGACCCGCCAGCCGCCATCGAGCCGCGCTTTATGTACAACCAGGATTTCGACAGCATCAACGCGATTTCGCCCGGCGTGATGATGATGGTGCTGATGATGATCCCCGCGATGATGGCGGCCGTGGGCGTGGTACGCGAGCGCGAGATCGGCTCGATTGCCAATTTCTACGCCTCGCCCGCCTCCACCGCGCAATACCTGATCGGCAAACAGCTCCCCTATATCGCCGTGGGCATGGTGAACTTTGCCGCCGCGTTTCTGATGATGGTGTTGTGGTTCGGCGTGCCGCTCAAAGGCAGTTTCGCCGCGCTGGCGGCGGGCACGCTGCTGATGGTGGCCGCCTCCACCGCGCTGGGGCTGCTGGTGTCGTGTTTCGTCAAATCGCAGCTTGCCGCGATTTTCGCCACTGCCATCATCGCCATGCTGCCCGCCATGAACTATTCCGGCTTCCTCTACCCGATGTCCACCCTCTCCGGCGGCGGCTATGCCATCGGCAAAATCTTCCCCGCCTCGTGGTATCTGACGGTGAGCCTCGGCACCTTCGCCAAAAGCCTCACCGTGCGCGATTTGCTGCCGCAATACGCCGCCATCGCGGCCTTTGCCCTCGCCTGCATCCTGCTGGCGTGTATTTTGTTGAAAAAACAGGAAAAATAAAGAATACAGGCCGTCTGAAAACACAGCTTCAACGAAGTTAAAACCCGTTTTGCGTTTTCAGACGGCCTCCCGCCCCTTTTGCAAACCTTTCAGACGGCCTCCCCCCAATATGCAGCTCAACCCCAGCCAAACCGAAGCCGTACGCTATCTCGGCGGCCCCCTGTTCGTCCTCGCGGGCGCAGGCAGCGGCAAGACCCGCGTCATCACCGAAAAAATCGCCTACATGATTACCCGGGCCGGCTACCACCCGCGCAACATCGCCGCCATCACCTTCACCAACAAAGCCGCCCGCGAAATGCAGGAACGCATCGGCAAAATGCTCGCACGCGGCCAAACCCGGGGGCTCACCGTCTGCACCTTCCACTCGCTGGGCATGAGGATGCTGCGCGAAGAAGCCGCCCATGCCGGTTTGAAAAAAAACTTCTCGGTATTGGACAGCACCGACAGCGGCAAAATCATCGGCGAGCTGCTGGGCAGCAGCGGCCGCGAACAAATCTTTGCCGCGCAACACCAAATCTCCCTGTGGAAAAACGACCTGCTCACCCCCGAGCAGCTTGTTCAGACGGCCGCCAACACCTGGGAAAAACAAACCGCACAGCTATACGCCTCCTATCAGGACACCCTGCACCACTACCAGGCCGTCGATTTCGACGACCTCATCCGCCTGCCGGTCCTCATCATGCGCGGCGACAGCGAAGTGCGCATCCGCTGGCAGCAACGCCTGCGCTACCTGCTGGTAGACGAATGCCAGGACACCAACACCTGCCAATACGCCCTCATGCGCCTCATCGCCGGTGCGGAAGGCATGTTTACCGCCGTGGGCGACGACGACCAGTCCATCTACGCCTGGCGCGGCGCGGACATCGAAAACCTGCGCCGCCTGCAAACCGACTACCCCGCCCTCAAAATCGTCAAACTCGAACAAAACTACCGCTCCACCGCCCGCATCCTCAAAGCCGCCAACCAAGTCATCCGCAACAATCCCAAGATCTTCCCCAAAACCCTCTGGTCGCACTACGGACAGGGCGACATCATCACCGTGGCCGCCTGCCAGAACGAGCAGCACGAAGCCGAATGGGTAGCCGGCGAAATCGCCAAACGCAAAGCCGTTGCCGAAGGCCGTCTGAACTACGCCGACTTCGCCATCCTCTACCGGGGCAACCACCAGTCGCGCCCCTTTGAAGAAGCCCTGCGCGCCGCCCGCATCCCCTACCGCCTCTCCGGCGGCCAGAGCTTTTTTGAAAAAACCGAAATCAAAGACATCCTTGCCTACCTGCGCCTTATCGCCAACCCCGACGATGACCCCGCCTTCCTGCGTGCCGCCACCACCCCCAAACGCGGCATCGGCGGCACCACCCTCGGCCGCCTGAACGAATATGCCAAAGCACACCACGCCTCACTCTCCGCCGCCGCCGCCCTGCCCGAAGCCCTGGCCGCCCTGCCCGAACGCAGCCGCCAAAGCCTCGCCGCCTTCGCCGCCCTGATCGAAAACTGCCGCCGCCGCGCCGCACACGAAGACGCAGGCGCGCTCATCCGCAGCCTCCTGGACGACATCGGCTACGAAGCCCACCTGCTCGCCACCGAAGAAGGCCGAAGCGGCGAAAGCAAATGGCGCAACGTCCAAGACCTCTGCGCCTGGATAGAGCGCAAAAGCCGCGAAGACGGACAAAACCTCATCGAAACCGCGCAAACCCTCGCCCTCATGACCATGCTCGACCAGCGCGAAGACGAAGAAGCCGATGCCGTCAAAATGTCCACCCTCCACGCCGCCAAAGGCCTCGAATACCCCATCGTCTACCTCGTCGGCTGCGAAGAAGGCCTCTTCCCCCACGCCGACAGCCTCGGCGAAGGCAAACTCGAAGAAGAACGCCGCCTGATGTACGTCGGCATCACCCGCGCCAAACAAAGCCTCACCCTCACCCACTGCACCAAACGCAAACGCCAGGGCGAATGGCAGTTTCCCGAACCCAGCCGCTTCATCGCCGAAATGCCGCAGGAAGACCTGAAAATCATCGGCCGCAAAGGCGGCCCGCCCCTGATAGACAAAACCGAAGGCCGCGCCCGCCTCGCCGGCCTCAGCGCGATGATTGCCGCCAAACGCAGCGGCAAAAAAGACATTTAGCCCGCATTTGAAGGCCGTCTGAAAACGCAGCTCCAACGCAGTGGAAACCCTGCCACACACACCTACCGTTTGTCCGCCAAATCCACGTAGGGTGGCCGCCCAAAGGCGACGCACGCGTTCCCCGCCGGCCGGTAAAAGCGGTTTTCGAGATTGGTCGGCAAAGACCGCCTGAAAAACAGAAAACGCGTGCGTGGCTTCGCCACACACCTACCGTTTGCCCGCCAAATCCGCGTAAGGTGTGCCGACCCGTCGGCGCACGCGTTCCCCGCCGGCCGGTAAAAGCGGTTTTCGGGATTGGTCGGCAAAGACCGCCTGAAAAACAAAAAAACGCGTGCGTGGCTTTGCCATACACCTACCGTTTGCCCGCCAAATCCGCGTAGGGTGTGCCGCCCAGAGGCGACGCACGCGTCCCCCGCCGGCCGGTAAACGGTCAAACCGGAAAAAGGTTTTAACTTCGTTGGAGCCGCGCTTTCAGACGGCCTTTGGGCTACAATCCGCCCCCGTTTCCCCCACCAAGACCAACACCATGAAAAACATCGTCATCCTTATCTCCGGACGCGGCAGCAATATGCAGGCCGTCGTCGAAGCCGCCATCCCGAACGTCAGCATCCGCGCCGTCATCAGCAACAAGCCCGATGCTGCCGGACTCGCCTGGGCGGCGGAGCGCGGCATCGCCACCGCCGCCGTCAGCCACAAACACCACCCCGACCGCGCCGCCTTCGACACCGCCCTGTCCGCCGAAATCGACCGCCACGCCCCCGACCTCGTCGTCCTTGCCGGCTTTATGCGCATCCTGACCCCCGCCTTCTGCCGCCGCTACGAAGGCCGCCTCATCAACATCCACCCCTCACTGCTGCCCGCCTTCCCCGGCCTCGACACCCACCGCCGCGCCCTCGAAGCCGGCTGCCGCGCCGCAGGCTGCACCATCCACTTCGTTACCCCCGAACTCGACAGCGGCCCGATTATTTCGCAGGGCATCGTCCCCGTCCTCGACAGCGACACCGCCGACACTCTGGCCGAGCGCGTCCTGCACGCCGAACACCGCCTCCTGCCCCGCGCCGTGGCCGACTTTGCCGCAGGCCGTCTGAAAACCGACGGCAACCGCGTCCTCAACAGCAGCCGCAGCCCCGATCCCGCCGCACAGCTCCTGCTGTAAAACCCGTCCGCGCAACACGGCACACGCAGGCACACAGGCCGTCTGAAAACACCGCCCGCAGGCGCAGAAACCGTTTTCAGACGGCCTCCACGTTTCCCCGCAGGAAACGCCGCATTTCCCATACGCATTTTTCCCTGCCGCCCGTTTCCGTTATACTGCGCGGCCTTTCAACCGGCCCGCAGAGGCCGTTTTCACAAAAAACACAAAAGGAACAACACCATGACTCCCGACTCCTCCCTGCGCTACGGCACCGTTACCCGCCTGCTGCACTGGCTGATGGCCGCCTGCTTCGCCGTGATGCTCGCCACCGCCGTCATCTGGAACATCAGCGAAGCCGAATGGACGCGCAGCCTCTACGGCCTGCACAAATCCTTCGGCTTCATCCTGACCGTACTGATCGCCGTGCGCGTCGTCTGGGCACTGGCCAACGCCGCCCGCCGCCCGAAAGCCGACAGCACCGCCGCCAAACTCGGCCACCTCGCGCTCTACCTGCTGATGATCGCCGTGCCGCTCGTCGGCATGATCCGCCAATACGGCGGCGGACGCGGCCCGCTGAAAGTCTTCGGCATCCAAGTCATGCAGGGCGCGCCGGAAAAAATCGAATGGATGGCCGAACTGGGCAACCGCTTCCACGGCAACGCCGCCTGGCTGCTGTACGCGCTGGTGGCCGGACACATCGTCATGGTGGCCGTGCACAAAATAAAGGGACACGACGTGCTGCCGCGCATGTTCGGCACACCGAAATAAACCGCCCGCCCAAGGCCGTCCGAACCCGTTTTCAGACGGCCTTTCCTATGCGCCGCAGCGGCAAACCGCTATAATCCGCGCCTTTGAAAACACAAGGAAACCCGCCGTGAACACCATCACCGCCGAAAAGAAAATGAACGTCGAAAGCTTCAACCTCGACCACACCAAAGTCAAAGCCCCCTACGTCCGCCTGGCCTGCATCACCGACGGCGACCACGGCGACATCATCTACAAATACGACCTGCGCGTGTGCCAGCCCAACCAAGACCACATGGACATGCCCTCGCTGCACTCGCTCGAACACCTGATGGCCGAACTCTCGCGCAACCACTCCGACAAAATCGTCGACATCAGCCCGATGGGCTGCCAAACCGGCTTTTACATCACCCTGCTCAACCTGCCCGAATACCGCGACGCACTCGATCTCATCGAAAAAACCCTGCACGACGTAACCGCCGCCACCGAAGTGCCCGCCTGCAACGTCGTCCAATGCGGCTGGGCCGCCAGCCACAGCCTCGAAGGCGCGCAGAAAATCGCCCGCTACCTGCTCGACAAACGCGGCGAATGGGAAGAGGTTTTCGCATGAGCGGCGTGCGCACCATCGCCGTCATCGGCGCGATGCAGCCCGAAATCGAGCTGCTCAAAGGCCGTCTGAACGGCCCCGAAACCCACCGCTTCGGCGCGTTTGAAATCCACACCGGCGAAATCGCCGGCAAGCGCATCATCCTGACATTGAGCGGCATCGGCAAAGCCAACGCCGCCGCCGCCACAGCCGCCGCCATCCTCAAATTCGCCCCCTGCTGCGTCATCAACACCGGCAGCGCGGGCGGCCTCGCCTCCGGCCTGAAAGTCGGCGACGTCGTCATCGGCAGCGAAACCGTCCACCACGACGTAGATGCAACCGTCTTCGGCTACGCCCCCGGCCAAGTGCCGCAGCTTCCCCCCGCCTTCGCCGCCGACGAAGCCCTGATGTCCGCCGCCGAAGCCGCCGCCCGCGCCTTCCCGCTTGCCGCCGTAACGCGCGGCCTGATTGCCAGCGGCGACCAATTCGTCCACAGCAGCGAAGCCGCCGCCGCCATCCGCGCCAGATTTCCCGCCGTGCAGGCCGTAGAAATGGAAGCCGCCGCCATCGCCCAAACCTGCCACCAATTCGGTGTCCCCTTCGTCGTCGTCCGCGCCCTGTCCGACTCCGCCGACGAAAAAGCCGACACCAGCTTCGAGCAGTTCCTGCAAACCGCCTCCGCCCACTCGGCGGAAATGGTCGGCCGCATGATCGCCGCCCTGTAAAGCCCGCCGCCCGCACAGGCCGTCTGAAAACACACCCCGCATCCGAACCGTTTTCAGACGGCCTGCAACCCCTGCCAAGCCGCCGAATGCAGATGCAGACACCTCAGGCGGCCGAACCAACGGGCAGCGTGCAACACAACAATGCGCCGCAGACAAAGTTTGACAAACCCCCGTCCCGAATCCGAACAGGCCGTCTGAAACACCCGTTCCCCGCAAACCCTTCCCGCCCATGCGCGGCAGAAGCCCCGCCCAAAGGAAAGCCATGCAGCCCGCCGTACACCACGTCCAAGCCGCCGCCTTCGATCTCGACGGCACCCTCTGCGACTCCGTTCCCGACCTTGCCGCCGCAGCCAACGCCATGCGCCAAGCCCTCGGCCTGCCCGCGCTGCCGCAGCCGGCCATCGAAAGCTACGTCGGCGACGGCATCGCCTCACTCGTCCACCGCACCCTTACCGCCGACTTCCACGGACAGGCAGACGAAAAACAATGGGAACAGGGCTACACCCTCTTCGTGCGCCGCTACGCCGCCCACATCGCCGATGCCACCCGCCCCTACCCCGGCACCGAAGCCGGCCTCGAACTGCTCAAATCCCTCGGCATCCCGCTGGCCGTCGTTACCAACAAAAGCGAAACCCTGGCCGTCAGGCTCCTGCGCGCCATCGGCCTGGCCGACTGCTTCAGCATCATCGTCGGCGGCGACACCCTGCCCGAAAAAAAACCCTCCCCCGCGCCGCTGCTGCACGCCGCCGAAACCCTCGGCGTACCTCCGCAAAACATGATCATGGTCGGCGACTCGCGCAACGACATCCTGGCCGCCCGCGCCGCCGGCTGCCCCGCCGTCGGCGTATCCTACGGCTACGGCGACATGGCCTCCCTCGCGCAAGATCCCGCCACCCGCCCCGACTGGATCATCTCCTCCCTGCCCGAAATCTACGAACACCTGCGCCCGCAGCGCGGGCAGGACGCAGAGGCCGTCTGAAACACCCGTCCCGCACACCTCCGCACATGAGCAAGCAAAAAACCCTCCGCGCCCGCGCCCTCGACATCCTGGCCCGCAGCGAAACCGGCCGTGCCGCCCTCAAACGCAAACTCGCCCCCCACGCCGAAAGCGAAGACGAACTCGAAGCCGTACTCGACGAAATGGCCGCCCGCGGCTGGCAGTCCGACGCACGCTACGCCGAAGCATACATCCGCAGCAAAAGCCCCAAACACGGCACCCTGCGCCTGCGCCGCGACCTCGCACAGCAAGGCGTGGACAGCGACACCGTCCGCGCCCTCCTCCCCGATGACGCAGACGAAACCGCCAACGCCGCCGCCGTCCTGCGCAAAAAATTCAAAGTCCCGCCCGCCAACTACGCCGAAAAACAAAAGCAAATGCGCTTTCTCGCCTACCGCGGCTTCGACGGCGGCACCATCGCCCGCGCCCTCAAACAAACCTGGGCGGAACAAAGCGGCGGATGGGACGAAGAATGGAACGACGGCGAATACGGCGACTGAAACAGGCCGTCTGAAAACCGAAAAACGGCTTGCCAAACCCGCCGCACCCATACTTTCAAACGACCCCCGCTTCCCGCCCCGCCAACGGCACAACAGCCCGCAACCGCGTGCGGCGCGGCACACCCGCCGGAACGGCAGAGGCCGTCTGAAAAACGAAATTTCATTTTCAGACGGCCTCATACCGTTTTCCCATACCGAATCCCCCCGCAGGGTGTGCGGCTCCAAAGCCGCGTACAGGCCGTCTGAAAACACCGCCACCCCCGGCAACCCGCACAAAGGCACCCCAATGGCACACTACGCAATCGGCGACATCCAAGGCTGCTTCGACGAATTTCAAGCCCTGCTGCACAAAACCGGCTTCTGCCACGGCCGCGACACCCTCTGGCTGACCGGCGACATCGTCAACCGCGGCCCCAAGTCCCTCGAAACCCTCAAATACTGCATGAAGCACGAAAGCAGCGTGCACACCGTCCTCGGCAACCACGACCTCCACCTGCTCGCCATCCTCTACGGACAAGGCCGCACCAAACGCAGCGACACCCTCGATCCCGTCATCCGCCACAAACACGCCGCCAAAATGCGCGACTGGCTGCGCAGCCGCCCCCTCCTGCTGCAAACCGACAGCCACCTCATGACCCACGCCGGCCTGCCGCCGCAATGGAACACGCAACAGGCCGCCGCCCTTGCCGCCGAAGTCGAACACCACCTGCGCGGCAGCAGGCCCGCCGCCTTCTTCGCCGCCATGTACGGCAACAAACCCGCCGCCTGGCACGAAGGCCTTGCAGGAGCAGACCGCCTGCGCTTCATCACCAACGCCTTCACCCGTATGCGCGCCCTCCATGCCGACGGCAGCCTCGACTTCGCCTTCAAAAGCACCCTGTCCGACCTTCCCCCCGGCCTCTGCGCATGGTTTGACCATCCCGCCCGCCGCCGTCCCGAAAAAACCGTCGTCTTCGGCCACTGGTCGGCACTCGGTCTAATCGACAGCCCCGAAAAAAACATCCTCTCCCTCGACACCGGCGCACTCTGGGGCGGCTGCCTCACCGCCGCCGACCTCGCCTCCCACACCGTCTTCCAAGAACCGGCGCACAGCAGGGAAAAATAGCGGCAGACAACGGCAAGAGGCCGTCTGAAAAACGCAATTTCGATTTTTCAGACGGCCTCCTGCTTCTTGCCAACCGCGAAAACCCCGCAGCCGCGTGCGTCGCTGCGCGACACACCCTACCGTTTTCCCGCCGAATCTGCGTAGGCTGTGTCGCCCGAAGGCGGCGCACGCGTTCCCCGCCGCAGTACAAAGGCCGTCTGAAAACGCAAACGGTATTTCGGACACCGAACCCATGCTTTCAGACGGCCTCCTGCTTCTTGCCAACCACCGAACAAACACCCGCAGCCGCGTGCGTCGCTGCGCGACACACCCTACCGTTTTCCCGCTAAATCTGCGTAGGCTGTGTCGCCCGAAGGCGACGCACGCGTTCCCCGCCGCAATATAAAGGCCGTCTGAAAACGCAAACGGTATTGCGGATACGCCGAACCCATGCTTTCAGACGGCCTCTTTTCCCTCTTGCCAACCACCGAACAAACACCCGCAGCCGCGTGCGTCGCTGCGCGACACACCCTACCGTTTTCCCGCCGAATCTGCGTAGGCTGTGTCGCCCGAAGGCGGCGCACGCGTTCCCCGCCGCAATGCAGAGGCCGTCTGAAAACGCCGCTCCAACGAAGTTAATCCCGTTGCGGAGGTTTTCAGACGGCCTTTTTCTTTGTTCAGGCGGTTTTGTGCGCTTTGAGCTTCGCGGCAAAAAACACTGCCGCCGCAGCGACGGCGAGGGCGCAGCCCATTGCCAGATGGATGCCGTCCAGCATTCTCTCCTGCGGCGAAACGGCAGACGACAGTTTCTCGCCGATATTGGTCGCACCCACGAAAAACGCCGCGCCGATTGCGCCCGCTATCGGGTTGAGGGTGGTGAGTATGGCCGCACCGTGCGGGTTGAGGCTTTTCGGCAGCGCGTTCAGGCCGTGGGTTTCGCCGGTAACGCAGGCCGACACGGACACCGCCATCAGCGTAAACATGGCCGATAAAACAAGCACCTGCGTGTCAATCCGCAGAAACAGCCACAGTACGGCCAGCGATACCGCCAGCATGATTGCGGCGGGCAGCACCACAAACCGCCCGCCTTTTTTGTCCAAGAGCCTGCCGAATACGGGCGCAGCGGCGGCCTGGGCGATGCTGGCGGGCATCAGAATCAGGCCGGTGGCGGTGCCGGTGAGCATCAGCACCTGCTGGGCATACATCGGCATCATCAGCTCCAAGCCCAAAAACAGAAACACCGCGCCCGCCAGTATCACGACGCAATGGCGGAACTGGGTATAGCCGAACGCCCGCAGGTTCAGCAGCGGCACGGCCAGGCGGAACTGGCGGTGTGCAAACCAGCCCACCAGCAGCACCGATCCGGCCGACAGCAGCACAAATTCCGCCCACGGCAGCGAGGCAAAGCTGCTGCTGGCATACACCAGCCCGCCGAAACCCGCGATGGACAGCAGTGCCGAGAGCACGTCGATTTTCGGGCGGGTAACGGGGCTGAGGTTGACGGTAAGGAATCTGCCCACCAGCACCATGGCCGCCAGCATAAACGGCGCGGTAAAGCCGAACAGTACGCGCCAGTGGCTGTGGTCGATGATGAGGCCCGAAACGGTCGGCCCCATGGCCGGTGCGGCGGTGAACATCATGGTAATCACGCCCATCGCCGTGCCGCGCTTGTGCGGCGGATAAATCGACAGGATGCCGTTAAACAAAAGCGGTACGAAAAACGCGGCGGACACGGCCTGCACCATCCGTCCCGCCACCAGCACGCCGAAGGTCGGGGCAAAGGCGCACACCAGCGAGCCGGCGAGAAAAGTCGCCTGGGTAAACAGCACCATTTTGCGCGTTTCAAACCATTGGATTACACCCGCCGTAACCGGTGTGAACGCGCCCATCACCAGCAGGAAACCCGTCGTCAGCCACTGCACGGTGGTTTTGTCCACGCCGAAGTCTTTCATAATCGGCGTGAGCGCGACATTGAGCAGCGTGTCGTTGAGATAGCCGAAAAACGCGCCGATAAAGAGCGTGGCGACGATGGTTTTGGCGGGAAATTCGGGATTGTCGGCGTGGTATTCGTGGCCGTCTGAAAGCTGTTCGGGTTCGCCGGTGTGCATATTCTTCTTTGCGGATTGTGCGGATAAGGATGTTTTGAAACAGGTTGGCCGAGGCGCGGCGGCGGCGGGGAAAAGCCGTTTTCAGCCCAATTCCTGCTGTTTGGCGCACAGCAGGCCGCGGATCAGGCGGGCGGTGTCCTGCCTGTCGGCTGCGGCGGCCACGGGCGGCAGGAAATGCAGCTCCACCCGGCTTTGTTTCTGGCCGATTACCATGCAGATCGACTGCCAGAGGCTGATGTCGCCGTAATAGGCGGCATGGGGATTGGGGCTGCTGCCGTCGGGATTGGGATAGCGGCAGAGCACGGGAACCAGCGGCACCTGCGCATCGGCGGCGGCCTGGAAGAAGCCGGTTTTGAAAGGCAGGATGGTGCTGCCTTCGCTGCTGGTGCCTTCGGGAAACAGGGTTACGGTGTCGCCGTCTTTGAGGGCTTGGGTAACGTTGCGGATTTTGCTGCTGTTGCCGCCGCTGCCTTTGTTGCGGGCAACGTAAACGGTGCGCGCCTGCGTGGCGAGGTAGCCGATGAGCGGCCATTTTGCCACGTCGTCTTTGGCTACGAAGCGGCAGGGAAAGGCGGCGTTTACCGCCATGATGTCCAGCCAGGAGATATGGTTGCAAACCAGCATCTGCCCGTGGTGTCCGGCGGGCAGGCTGCCGAAGGTTTGCAGCTTCATGCCGCAGGAGGCGAGCACGCGGTGCGACCAGAGCTGGATGGCGCGCAGCTTGCGGCGCGGGGTGTAAAACGGGAAGAGCAGGAGCATTTCGAGTGCGCCGTAAATCAGGCAGACGGCTATGAGAAAAAGGCGGAGCGGGAAGCGTATCAGGTTCATTTTGTATATTTTTTTATATGAAGAGGCCGTCTGAAAAAGGGATTTCCGCTTTCAGACGGCTTGGGGCTGCGTTTCGGGCTTAGGGCTTGGGGGCGAATTTTTGCAGGTAGCGGTCGCTGAGCTGCGTGATGTCCATCATGATGAGTATGTCGGCGCAGTTGAAGGCTTCGTCGACGCAGGGTTCGCCGCAAAACCAGGCTCCGGCTTTGAGATAGCCTTTGACCAGGGCGGGGGTTTCGGGGTGTTCGGACGGCGTGATTGCGTCCCATTGCAAAGGATTGAGCGGGCGTACGCGCCATTGTTCGGGTGCGAGGTATTTTTCTTTGAGGCTGTGGTACAAAGCCGCCGCGTTGCTGCCGCCGTCGCGCATTTCGATGCTGCCGCAACCGATCATAAAGCGCAGGTTTTCGTCTTTCATGAATTTGACCAAACCCGTCCACAAAAGCATCACAAGGCCGCCGTGGCGGTAGTCGGGATGGGTGCAGGCGCGGCCGAGTTCCACGGTTTGCGGCAGGATGTCTTTCAGGGGCGACAGATCAAACTCGTGTTCGCTGTACCAGCCGCCGACTTTGCGGGCCGTGTCTTCGGTAATCAGGCGGTAACAGCCGATGACTTCGCCGGCAGCCTCGTCAAACGCCAGCAGATGGTGGCAGTGTTCGTCGTAGGGATCGGTATCGCGCCCGTCCACGCTTTGGATGTCCGCACCCAGCTCTTGTGCGAATACGCGGTAGCGCAGGCGTTGCGCGGCTTCGATTTCTTCCTGCGTTTCGGCAAGACGCACGCTCAGGCCGATTTTGGGGCCGGTTTGGTTGAAACGGCTGTTCTGCATAAAGTTTCCGAACGAGATAAAAAGGCGGCATTATAAGGCAAAACCCTTTGCCCCGCGCCGCTTTGTGCTTTAACACGGGCGGCGGTTGCCTGCGCCGCATACGCCGTGATACAAACCGCCCTTTGCCCGCGAGACCGAAGATGTTGAAAAACCTGAACGAAGCCGTCGGCCTCCACGCTGCGGACGGCCTTTTCCTGCACGCCGGCTGGCCCGCCCCCGCCAACGTCAAAACGCTGGTTTCCACGCGCAGGGGCGGCATCAGCCAAGCCCCCTACGCTTCGCTCAACGTCGGCGCACACGTCGGCGACCTGCCCGCACACGTCGCGCACAACCGCGCCCTCGTGCAGGCCGCCGTGCCCGTGCCGCTGGCCTGGCTCGACCAAAGCCACAGCACCGCCGCCGTACCCGCCGCCGCTGCGCTGTCCTCCCCGCTCCAAGCCGACGCATCCTTCGATTGCAGCGGCACGGCGGCCTGCGCGGTGATGACCGCCGACTGCCTGCCCGTCCTGTTCTGCACCGCCGACGGCCGCTGTGTTGCCGCCGCCCACGCGGGCTGGCGCGGCCTCGCACACGGCGTGCTGCAAAACACCATAGCCGCCATGAACGCCGACCCCGCCGGCATCCTCGCCTACCTCGGCCCCGCCATCGGCCCCGACGCGTTTGAAGTCGGGCAGGACGTATCCGACGCATTCTGCCGCACCGATCCCGCCGCCGGGTCCGCGTTTTCCGACATCGGCGGCGGCAAATACCTCGCCGACATCTACGCCCTCGCCACCCGCATCCTGCGCCGCGAAGGCATCACGCAAATCTACGGCGACGGCCGCTGCACCGTACTCGAACGCGACACTTTCTTCTCCCACCGCCGCGACGGGCAAACCGGCCGCATGGTCAGCGCGGTGTGGCTGGAGCCGCCGCCCGCATCCGCCAAAGGGTAAGCCCGCCGCAAATCCGGCAGGCCGTCTGAAAAAGCGGTTTCAGACGGCCTGCCCGCAAGCAAAGGCACAGCCCGCGCCATCCGCTATAATGCCGCCTTTTTCCCTGTCTGCCGCCATGAACAAACGCCGCGCCTACCTGCTGCTCACGCTTTCCTTTACGCTTTTTTTCACCGCCCTGATCGGCGCGGGTGCCTGGCTGCTGGCGGCCGGCAGCCGCCAGTTTGCCCTGGCCTGCTTCCTTTTCGCCCTCGCCGCCGCCTTCGCCCAAATCGCCTCGCTCGCCCTCGCCATCCGCGAACACGCCCGCGCCAAGGCATCGAGGCCGTCTGAAAACCCGAACCCGAACACCCCCTGAGGAGCACGCTGTGTTTGAAAAAATCGTCCTCGCCAGCGGCAACGCCGGCAAACTCGAAGAATTTTCCCGCCTCTTTGCCGCGCACCACATCCGCATCCTGCCGCAATCCCAGTTTGACACGCCCGAATGCCCCGAGCCGTATCACACATTCGTCGAAAACGCGCTTGCCAAAGCCCGCCACGCCTCGCGCCACAGCGGCCTGCCCGCCCTTGCCGACGACAGCGGCATCTGCGCCGACGCGCTGGGCGGCGCACCCGGCGTGCAGTCGGCACGTTTTGCGGGCGGCAATCCCAAATCCGATGCCGCCAACAACGCCAAACTCGCCGCCTGTTTGGCCGGAAAAGCCGACAAAAGCTGCTGCTACGTCTGCGTACTCGTACTCGTGCGCCATCCCGACGACCCCCTGCCCGTCATCGCCGAAGGCATCTGGTGCGGACAATGGCAGGACAAGCCCGCAGGAAGCAACGGTTTCGGCTACGACCCGCACTTTTACCTGCCCGCACACGGCCGCACCGCCGCAGAACTCGACCCAAACACCAAAAACACCGAAAGCCACCGCGCACAAGCCCTGCGCGAACTAATCGGCAAAATCTCCGCCCTGCAAGCCGCAAAGGCCGTCTGAAAGGCTTTTCAGACGGCCTCCTTCCGGACACCCGCTTTTTACACATGACCCAAATCGCCTTCCGCCAACCCGGCAGCCTCGCCGCCCTGCCGCCGCTGTCGCTCTACATCCACATCCCCTGGTGCATCAAAAAATGCCCGTATTGCGACTTCAATTCCCACAGCCTGAAAAACGGCCTGCCCGAAGCAGCCTATATCGACGCACTGCTGGCCGATTTGCAAACCGAATTGCCCAATATCTGGGGGCGGCCGGTGGAAACGATATTTTTCGGCGGCGGCACGCCCAGCCTGTTTCAAGCAGCATCCATCGACCGCCTGCTGGGCGGCCTGCGCTCGCTGCTGCGCCTGCAGCCCGAAGCAGAAATCACCCTCGAGGCCAACCCGGGTACGTTTGAAATCGAAAAATTCAAAGGCTTCAAAGACGCAGGTATCACACGCCTTTCCATCGGCGTACAAAGTTTCGACGACACCATGCTCAAGCGTCTCGGCCGCGTACACAACGGCAGCGAAGCCCTGCGCGCCATCGATACCGCCTTAAAACTGTTTGAAAAAGTAAACATCGACTTAATGTACGCCCTGCCCGGCCAAACCGTTCAGACGGCCTTAAACGACACAAACACCGCCATCGCCACAGGAGCAGGCCACATCAGCGCGTACCACCTGACTATGGAACCCAACACCCCCTTCGGCCACACCCCGCCCCAAGGCCTGCCGCAAGACGAAGCCGCACTCGACATCGAAGACGCAGTACACGGCGCACTCGGCAGCGCAGGTTTCATCCACTACGAAACCTCCGCCTTCGCCCGTCCGCAAATGCAGTGCCGCCACAACCTGAACTACTGGCAGTTTGGCGACTACATCGGCATCGGCGCAGGCGCACACGGCAAAATCTCATTTCCCGACCGTATCGAGCGCACCGTACGCCGCCGCCACCCCAACGACTACCTCGCCGCCATGCAGCGCAACCCGCCTGACGGCATCGAACGCAAAACCGTTTCCGCCGACGAATTACCCTTTGAATTCATGATGAACGCCCTGCGCCTGACCGACGGCGTACCCGCCCACCTGCTGCAAGAACGCACCGGCATTCCCACCGCCCGCATCATGGCGCAAATCGAAACCGCCCGCCGCAAAGGCCTGCTGGAAAATGATCCCGCCGCATTCAGGCCGACCGCGCAAGGCAGGCTGTTTTTAAACGATTTGCTGCAATGCTTTCTGTAAACGGAGAAAGGCCGTCTGAAAGCCTGCCGCAAACCTTTCAGACGGCCTTTTGCCTTACTTGACGGAACATTTTTATCTTAAATAAATGCAAAGAACTCAATGAAGGGGAAATCGAGCTATGATTAAATTTATCGGAATTAAAAATTTAATTGATTCAAAAGAAAATCTTTCAGACTACGGTTTCATTTATACATTAAGAAACGATGATGTAGAAACCCGCGAAGGATTGCTCAAGTGTACTTTTTTACTACCGGAAAATGAAAATGACGAGCTCCTTATAGAAAGCAATAAAGATTATAAAAATTGGTTGGAATCTCCGACATTTACCGATGTAGTTAATAACTACATGGAAAACCATTCTGATGCCGCAACACATTCTTTAATTAATGCAGTTTTACATTATTGGAATCATGATGATTTTTTAGATTAACTATTTGATTGTATATTAAAATTTTAATATTTGTCGAAGCCGCCTATTGCAACCGGAACAAGCGTAACCAGCATGATGCAAGGCGTGTGCAGCAGGCACGCACACGGTTTAAAACCGCAGACCCGTTTGGCAGAATATATAGGCCGTCTGAAAAAGCGGCATCAGGCACCGAATAACAAAAGGAACGACCATGTCCCCCACCACCGAACAGGCGCAGCAGCGCATCGATGAAATCCAAGCACTTTACCGCCGCTGGCTGCAACTTCTGCCCCAACTCGAAGCCGCACGGCAGCAATGGCGGCAGGCAGCGCAAATCATGGCCGAACTCGATAAATTTTACGCGGAAGAATATATGGAATACGCCGATGCCGTTTCAGACGGCCTACCCGTTTCGCTGCGTACCGAAGGCGAATACAGCGTATTGGGCGAAGACACGCTGTTTGACGCGTTCGGCGACTACAACCGCCTCGCATGGCAGCAACTGCGCGACGCAACCGCCGCACTCGACCCCGCAAACCGCGCTCCTACCTGCCCTGAGGCCGTCTGAAATTGCGGCCCAGCGGGCAGATGGTTTGCAGTTTGCAAAAAATATGTTTATGAAACATAAAACTAAAATAAACCCTAAAAAATATCTTGACGCAATAAAAACACCTTTCTAAAATGCGCGGCTTCTTTCCCCGATAGCTCAGTCGGTAGAGCGACGGACTGTTAATCCGCAGGTCCCTGGTTCGAGCCCAGGTCGGGGAGCCAGATACAAAAAAGCCAAATCTTCGCGATTTGGCTTTTTTCTTTGGCTTTATCCGCCAACCCCACGATTACCCGATGCGCAAGGCCGTCTGAAAACGCGGATTTGCTGCTCCATAATGCGATTTCAGACGGCCTTGCGCCGCAGCAGCACGCCGCTTTCGATATGCGGGGTAAACGGAAACTGGTCGAACAGGGCGGCGGCTTTTATGTCATGTGTCGCCAGCAGCAGATCGAGATTGGCGCGCAGGGTTTCCGGATTGCAGGAAATATAGATGATGTTGTCGAAATTTTGCAGCAGACGCAGAGTAGCCTCGTCCACGCCCGCACGCGGCGGATCGACGAATACGGTGGAAAACGCGTAATCGGCCAAGCTGATGCCCTGCTCCCGCAGGCGGCGGAACTCGCGGCTGCCCGAAGCCGCTTGGGCAAACTCCTCCGCCGACAGCCGCGCGATGCGGATATTGTCCGCCCCGTTCGCCTCGATATTCCATTGCGCGGCCTGTACGGAGGTTTTCGAGACCTCCGTAGCCAGCACGCGGCGGAAATGCCGCGCCAGAGGCAGGGTAAAATTGCCGTTGCCGCAATAAAGCTCGAGCAGGTCGCCGCCCAAGCCTTGCGCACAGCCGCACGCCCATTCGAGCATTTTGACGCACACCGCCGCATTGGGCTGGCTGAAGCCGCCTTCGGGCTGGCGGTAGCGGAACAACTGTCCGTTTACAAGGAAGGCTTCGCTTACGAAATCGCGCGACAATACAATTTTCTGCCCTTTGCTGCGGCCGATAAGGGCGATACCACACCGCTGCTGCAAGGCTTCCGCCGCCGTCCGCCACGCATCGTCAAGTTTGCGGTGGTAAATCAGGCTGACCAGCATATCGCTCGACAATGTGGAAAGAAATTCGCATTGGAACAGTCGCTTGTGCAGCACCTCTTCGGCAGACAGAGCGGCAAGCAGCTCGGGCATCAGGGCGTTGATGGCGGCAGATGCGGCAGAAAACTGCGTCAGACGCACCACCGATGCTCCGCCGGCTTTCCTGCCGCGTTCGAACATCGCGTAACGGATTGTGCCGCCCTCGTGCCAGATACGGAATTCGGCACGCATCCTGTAATGCTGCTCCGGCGAAGGGAATATCTCCCAGCCGGGCATGTCGATGTCCGCAAACAGACGGCGGAGAAAAGCGGCTTTATCGTCGAGCTGGCGGATGTAGTCGGAGCCGTGCATAGCGGTGTCCATAGGCAGAAAAGCGGCGGATTATAGCCGTTTTTGCCGGAAACACGGCAGAGGCCGTCTGAAAAGGACGGAATATGTTAAGACGGCCGCATTATTGCAAAAAAGCGCAAACGGCGGGGCGGCTGCGCTATCTAAAACCGCAAAGCGCGTGTTAAGATAGAATTGTAAAGATTTTTCCCAACCGGATTTTAACAACATAGGATTGAGAACATGAGTCGCGTATTATTAGTAGATGACGATGCCGTACTGACCGAGCTTTTGACTGAATACCTGACCGCCGAAGGCTTGGAAGTGCGCAGCGTTCCCGACGGCGAGGCAGGGGTAAACGAAATCCTGGCCGGCCAGTACGACGTAGTGGTTTTGGATTCCATGATGCCGAAAATGAACGGTTTGGACGTATTGAAAACCGTGCGCGCCCAAAGCAGCATCCCCATCATCATGCTCACCGCCAAAGGCGACGACATCGACCGCATTATCGGCTTGGAAATGGGCGCGGACGACTATGTACCCAAGCCCAGCACCCCGCGCGAGCTGCTGGCCCGCATCAACGCCATCCTGCGCCGCGCCCAGCACACGCACGACCAAAGCAATGTTTCCAACAGCATTTCCGTCAGCAACGTTACCCTGCATCCCTCCAAACGCCAGGCCGCCGTCGGCGATGCGCCGCTGGAACTGACCAGCACCGAATTCAACCTTTTGGAAGTGCTGATGCGCCACGCCGGCCAGGTTGTCAGCAAAGAAACCCTGTCCATAGAAGCCCTCGACCGCAAACTGGCCAAGTTCGACCGCAGCATCGATGTGCACATTTCCAGCATCCGCCACAAACTCGGCGATCCTTCGCTGATCCAAACCGTGCGCGGCTTGGGTTATCTGTTCGTGAAAAACTGATTTGCCAAACCATTTGAAAGCCAACGCTTAGAATGAAGCTCTTCCAACGGATTTTCGCCACGTTTTGCGCAGTCATCATCTGCGCCATATTCGTGGCGAGTTTTTCTTTTTGGCTGGTGCAGCAGACGCAGGCCGAAACCCATTTCAACCAACAGCGGGCAATCGACGAAATCCTGCTGGCCAACGCCGTGGGCGCATTCCGCGTCAGAGGGGAGGCGGGTGCGCGGGAAATGCTCGAAGGCTGGCACGAAGCGCAGGGGCCGGAAAAAATCTTCATCATCAGCGGCGACGAACAAGCCGACCTGCTCGGACGCAAAGTCGATCCCAAAAGAATTGCCAAAGCCCGCGCCTATGCCGCCGCCAATCCCGAAAGCAAAGATGTCCATCTCGAATACGGCCGCTGGGGCGAAGAATACCTGTTTTTCATCCGCAACTGGGACAACACCGAAATCCAACGCCGCCCGAGCCCGCTGTATATCCCCGGCCTGCCTTTGGAACAAACCTGGCACGAAATCATCATTTTGGGCTTCATTTTCCTTGTCGGCCTCACCCTGGCCTACATCCTCGCCCACAACATTACCCGCCCCATCCGCATTCTCGGACGCGGCATGAGCCGTTTGGCCGACGGCAATTTCGAAACCCGCATCGCGCAACAAATGGACAACCGCGACGACGAGCTTTCCCAGCTTGCCGCCCAATTCGACAAAATGGCGTGCAAGCTGCAACAGCTCGTTGCCAAAGAACGCCACCTGCTGCACCATGTCTCACACGAAATGCGCTCCCCGCTGGCACGGATGCAGGCCATCGTCGGCCTGATCCAGTCGCAGCCGCAAAAACAGGAACAATACCTGCAACGGCTGGAAAACGAACTGATGCGCATGGACACGCTGGTCGGAGAACTGCTCACCCTCTCCCGCCTCGAAACCGCCAACGTCAAAATCGAAAAAGAGCCGCTCAAACTGATACCGTTCATGCACAACCTGGTGGACGACAGCCAGGCCGTTGCCGAGAAAAACAGCCAAACCGTCGAGCTGGTTTTGGAAAAAATGCCGGAAACAGCCGAAATGCCCGCCAACGAAAGCTATCTCTACCGCGCCTTCGACAACGTCATCCGCAACGCCATGAATTACAGCCCCCGGGGCAGCAGCATCCGGGTAGAAATGAGGCAGGATGCGAAAAACTGGCTGATCGACATTACCGACAACGGCCCGGGCGTGGCGGAAAGCCAGCTTCCCCACATCTTCACCGCCTTCTACCGCGCCGACAGCAGCGGCAGCAAACCCGGAACAGGCCTCGGCCTGGCCTTGGCCAAACACATCGTCGAACAGCACGGCGGGCGCATTTTTGCCGAAAACACCGCGCCCAACGGCCTGCGTATGCGTTTTGTTTTCCCGAAACAAAACGGCAAAACCGGCGAAACAAAAGAAAAACAGCAGGATTAGTCCCCTTCTGCCGCAACGCATTGCAGAGGCCGTCTGAAAAAGTGTTTTCAGACGGCCTCTTTGTCCCGCATACACCGCTGCCGCAAAACTGCCTTTTTATGGCATAATCCGCCGCTTTCAGACGGCCTCCGCACACAGCACAGGCCGTCTGAAAAACAAAACCGGAGTGCTGCCGATGACGGGCCAACCGCAGAATCCGCAGCCTTTTTTCCAACCACCCCGCGCAGCCTGAAACCCTAACGGTGCCTGTTGCCCGCAGCACGCACCGTTAGCGTTTTAGACTGGCGCAATCCGAACAAAGGAATCCCAAATGTTTGACAAACACGTCAAAACCTTCCAATACGGCGAACACACCGTAACCCTCGAAACCGGCGAAATCGCCCGCCAGGCCGCAGGTGCGGTAAAAGTATCCATGGGCGACACCGTGGTATTGGTGGCCGTTACCGCCAACAAAGAAGTCAAAGCCGGCCAGGACTTCTTCCCGCTCACCGTCGATTATCTCGAGCGCACATACGCCGCAGGCAAAATCCCCGGCGGCTTCTTCAAGCGCGAAGGCAAACAGAGCGAGAAAGAAATCCTCACCAGCCGCCTGATCGACCGCCCCATCCGCCCGCTGTTCCCCGAAGGTTTCTACCACGATATCCAAGTCGTAGCGACTGTGGTGTCCGTCGATCCCGAAATCGATTCCGACATTCCCGCGATGATCGGTGCGTCTGCCGCGCTGGTATTGAGCGGCGTACCCTTTGCCGGCCCCATCGGTGCGGCACGCGTCGGCTACCTGAACGGCGGCTATGTCCTGAATCCGACCAAAACCCAGCTTGCACAATCCCAGCTCGATCTGGTGGTGGCCGGTACCGCACAAGCCGTCTTAATGGTGGAATCCGAAGCGCAAATCCTGCCCGAAGACGTGATGCTCGGCGCGGTGGTGTACGGCCACGAGCAGATGCAGGCCGTTATCAAAGCCATCAACGAGCTGGCCGACGAAGCCAACCCCGAAGTGTGGGAATGGAACGCGCCCGAGCCAAACGCCGAACTGGTTGCCAAAGTGAAGGAAATCGCAGGCAGCACCATCGCCGAAGCCTTCAAAATCCGTTCCAAACAGGCGCGCGGAGCGAAAATCGCCGAAGCGTGGACGGCTGTCCGCGATGCCCTGATCAGCGAAGACACCGACACCCTTGCAGCCAACGAAATCAAAGGCATCTTCAAACATTTGGAAGCCGAAGTCGTGCGCAGCCAGATTCTCGACGGCCAGCCGCGCATCGACGGCCGCGACACCCGCACCGTCCGTCCCATCGACATCCAAACCAACGTCCTGCCGCGTACCCACGGCTCCGCCCTGTTCACACGCGGCGAAACCCAGGCACTCGCCACCGCCACCCTCGGCACCCAGCGCGACGAGCAAATCATCGACGCGCTCTCGGGCGAATACACCGACCGCTTCATGCTGCACTACAACTTCCCGCCCTACTCCACCGGCGAATGCGGCCGCATGGGTGCGCCCAAACGCCGTGAAATCGGCCACGGCCGCCTCGCCAAACGCGCACTCTTGGCCGTGCTGCCCGAGCCGGAAGATTTCAGCTACACCATGCGCGTCGTATCCGAAATTACCGAATCCAACGGCTCGTCTTCCATGGCTTCCGTGTGCGGCGGCTGCCTGAGCCTGCTCTCCGCCGGCGTGCCCTTGAAAGCCCATGTGGCCGGTATCGCCATGGGCTTGATTTTGGAAGGCAACAAGTTTGCCGTACTCACCGACATCCTCGGCGACGAAGACCACCTCGGCGATATGGACTTCAAAGTGGCCGGCACCACCGACGGCGTTACCGCCCTGCAAATGGACATCAAAATCCAGGGCATCACCAAAGAAATCATGCAGATTGCGCTGGCACAAGCCAAAGAAGCCCGCCTGCACATCCTCGGCCGGATGCAGGAAGCCGTACAAGGTCCGCAGGAATTGTCGCAACACGCCCCGCGCCTCTTCACCATGAAAATCAACCCCGACAAAATCCGCGACGTAATCGGCAAAGGCGGCGACACCATCCGCAGCCTTACCGCCGAAACCGGCACCGAAATCAATATCGAAGACGACGGCACCATCACCATCGCCGCCGTCAGCGCGGATGCCGTGGAAGCCGCGAAGAAACGCATCGAAGAAATCACCGCCGAAGTGGAAGTCGGCAAAGTGTACGAAGGTACCGTAGTCAAAATCCTCGACAACAACGTCGGTGCGATTGTTGATGTCCTGCCCGGCAAAGGCGGCCTGGTACACATCAGCCAAATTGCCCACGAGCGCGTGAGAGACGTAAACGACTACCTCAAAGTCGGCCAAAGCATCAAAGTGAAGGCACTCGAAGTGGACGACCGCGGCCGCGTGCGCCTGTCGATCAAAGCCCTGATTGACGCACCCGCCGAAGAATAAAACCCCGTCCGAAACGCAAAGAGGCCGTCTGAACACTTTTCAGACGGCCTCTTCCGTTGAATTTGCCGCCGCCGCCCCAACAATAGCCCGCATTGGACAACTCTTTATCGGTAAAAAACATGGCAGAAAAAAACTATTACGAAATACTCGGCGTGGAAAAATCCGCCGATGCCGACACCATTAAAAAAGCCTACCGCAAACTGGTACGCAAATACCATCCCGACGTAAGCAAGGAACCCGATGCCGCCGAGCGCACCGCCGAAATCAACCGTGCTTACGAAACCTTGTCGGACAAAGAAAAACGTGCCGAATACGATGAAATTCTGGCCAATCCCTATGGCCGCAGTCCGGGCGGCAACCCGTTCGGCCGGGGTTTTGACGGCGCACAGGACGGCAGCGGCGGCTTCCGCTACGAATACAGGGGCGGCGAAGAGCCTTTCGGCGCGGGCGATTTCCATTTTGAAGACCTGTTTTCACATTTCGGCGGCAGCCCATATCAGGAGCAAACCCGCCACAGCGGCCCGATAAAAGGCGAAGACCAGCACGCCGAGCTGGCCGTCGATATTTACGCCGCCTATGTCGGTGCGGAACGCACGCTGACGCTGAACGTCCCCGCCATCGACGAATACGGCCGTGCCTCGTACCAGGCCAAAACCCTGAATGTCAAAATCCCGCAGGGCATTACCGAAGGCCAGCAAATCCGCCTCGGCGGACAGGGCCTGCCCGGCTACAACGGCGGCGCAAACGGCGATTTGTATTTGAAAATCAAGTTTCACGACAAACCCGATTTATACGTCAAAAACAAAAAAGACGTGTATCAGACCATTGATGTCCAACCGTGGGATGCCGTACTCGGCGGAAAAATCACCGTAGCCACCGCATCCGGCCGCCTGCACGTCAGCCTGCCTGCCAACAGCCAAAACGGCAAAAGCATCCGCCTGAAAGGCAAAGGCATTCCTGCCAAAGAAGCAGGCGATTTGTACCTCAACATCCGCATCAGCGTTCCCAGTGCCCAAAACGAAGCCGACCGCGCCGCATGGGCCGCGCTTGCCGCCCACTTCGCAGGCAGAACCGAATAACCGCCTGACGGCCAAACCGCCGTTTGCGTTTTTACGAAAGGACACCCCATGACGCAGCATACCGACATTACCCTTACCTTTGAAGAAATCATCACCGCCAGCCGCTGCCGCCGCGAATGGCTGCTGGCCTTGATTGAAGAAGACATCATCAGCATCGACGGCGCACCCGAACGCACGCTGTTCAGCGGCTTCCAACTTGCCCGCATCCGCCGCGCCCAACGCCTCAGCCGCGATTTTGAAGCGGGTATTCCCGCGCTGGGTCTGATTATGCGTCTGCTGGACGAAGTGGAAGAGCTGCGCAAAACGCAGCCGGTATGGGCATTGCCCGACGAAGAACACTAAACCCGATATATTTGCCGGCTGTGGGACAACTTGCCAACGTCGGCCCTACCGCCGCGCCCCGACGCACAATATTTTGGAAAATCCGTTCCGCATTGCCTGTATTTTCCACAACCCGACGCACCGTAGGCGTTTGACGTTTGGCCGTTTCACTGTCAAAGGCCGTCTGAAAAACAGGATTCTGTCTTTCAGACGGCCTTTTGTTCCGGCATATACCGCTGCCGGCAGTTTGCAGTATTGCCAACCCTCTTATTTCCCAAACTGCAATGCAAACAAAGCAAGCGTTTTATACAGCTTAGGCATCTTGTCCGGATTCGGTATGGCCGCTGCGGAAGCAGTCGTGCAGGGTTTTACCCTCGGCGGTTTTCCATTCCAGCCAGCCGTCGGCATTTTTTCCGATAACCATAACGGCAGCATAGTTGGGGCTGCTGAAAGTGTAGTCTTGTTGCAGGCGGTATTGCTTTGGGTTGTGTTCTGCCAGCAGGCCGTCTGAAAGCCATTGCTCCCGAAGTTTGAGCAGGCTTTTGGGGGCATAGTCCGCATATTCTTTATTGATAAGCGAGCCGGCCAGCAGAGTGTCGATTTCGTCAAAGATGTTTTCACAGTCGGAGCGGATGGAATCAATCAGGTGGCGGGGGCTGTTACCCGCCGTACCGTTGTCGAGTGCAAGCCGTGCGGCGGTGTTGGCCTACGCTGGGAACAGCACAAATTAACGCTCATATAGTGGAACAAAATAACAAACCTGCGTCCTTGCGGCCTGTCTATTCTGTCCCGCTATATTTTTCATCCGCCATCAAACAATCAGGCCGTCTGAAAACGGGGTTTGGGCAGCACCCTGTTTTCAGACGGCCTGTCGGCTTTCAGACGGCCTTACAGCAGCCAGCCGCCGTCGTAATGTTCCAAAAACCCGCCAAATTCCTTCTGCGCACGGCGGATGGCGGCAGGATCCTGGCTTTCGAGTACGCGCTCAAACTGGGCAAGTGCATGGCCGATGGTTTGGCGTTGGTCGCCGAGATATTCCTCGTAAAGCCGTTTGGCTTTTTCCAAGAGATAAACGTTTTCCTGCTGCTCGCGCGGGTGGACTTTGAGTGCGGCGAGTTTGGCCAGCGAGGCTTGGATTTCGGCTTCGCTCAGATTCGCGCTGTTGTGGCGGAAGGTCTGGTTGGCACGGATGTCAAATTCGTCGTTGCTGATGTCCACATCGAGCAGGCCGTTGATGTCATAGCTGAAACGCACGTCGGCGTACACTTCGCCGGCGGGACGGGACGGGATTTTGATTTCCACGCTGCCCAACAGCAGGTTTTCTTTGGCAACAGCGGATTCTCCCTGAAAAACATCAAAACGGATGGCACTTTGGTTGTCGTAGGCGGTAACGTAACGTTCGGTGCGCGACACCGGAACAGGCATATTGCGTTCGATAATCGGCGAAAAGCGGCCTTCGATTTTTTCGCCGTTTTCCAAAAAGATGCCGGTTTCCACGCCCAGGGAAAAAGGCATCACATCGGTCAGCACCACTTCTTCCACGCTGGCATCGCGGGCGATTAAGGCGGCCTGTACCGCCGCACCGCGTGCGATGGCCTCGTCGGGATTGACGGATACGGTGGCGATGCGGCGGAACAGCTGGGCAATGCTTTGACGGATCAGCGGCATACGGGTGGCACCGCCGACAAGGATAATGCTGTCAATCTGTTCGGGACGCAGCTTGGCATCGCGCAGGGCGCGTTCCAACGGGCGGCGCAGGCGTGCCACCAGCGGCTTGGCAGCTTCGTAAAATTCGTCGCGGCTTATTGTGGCGCAAACCGTGCGGCCGTCGAGGCGGGCGGAGATTTCGGCCTGCATTTCCTCGCCCAGCCTGCGCTTGGCGGTTTCCAGCGTCTGCCACAATTCGCTGCTGACGCTGAGTTTGATGCGCTCTTCGTCGCTCAGCTCGTTCTTGCAACGCTGCAAAAAACAGTGGCGCAGCACCTGCACAAAGTCTTCGCCGCCGAGATGGTTGTCGCCCGCGCTGGCGGAAACCTGCACCACGCCGTCGAAATAGTCCAAAACGGACACGTCGAAAGTGCCGCCGCCGAGGTCGTAAATCAGAAAACGGGTGTCGTCGGGACGCTCCTGCAAGCCGTAGGCAAGGCCGGCAGCGGTGGGTTCGTTCAGCAGGCGCAGCACATTCAGTCCGGCCATTTGCGCGGCATTGCGCGTGGCCTGCCGCTGGATGGCGTTGAAATAGGCGGGCACGGTCAGCACGATGTCGCGCACGGCTTCGCCCAAAAAGGCCTCCGCATCCTCTTTAATCTGTTTGAGTACCAGCGCGGACAATTCTTCGGCACGGAAATTTTTGCCGCCGATGCGGAAGGTTTTTTCTGTACCCATAAAGCGTTTGAACGCCGAAGCGGTGGACTGCGGCGCGGTACGCAAACGCTCGCGGGCGGCGAGGCCGACCAGAATATTGCCGGCATCGTCGGCACTGACGACGGAAGGTGTCAGAAAATGGCCGAGGCGGTTGGGAATCAGGCGGGTTTTGCCGTCGAGAAACTGGGCAGCGAGACTGTTGGTGGTACCCAGGTCGATACCGATTTGCGGGGTCATGATTTCAGGTTGCGCCGTTGTGGACAAAGGGGCTTATTGTAAAGGCAGCGCAAAGGAATGGAAAGGACGGCGGCAAACGGCACAAGCCTGCCCGAGCAGCCAAAATGCCGTCAAACGTCCGGCATGACATATCGCGGAACAAAATAAAAAACCTACTGCGCTTTGCTGCTGCCTGTTCAACTGCGGCCTGGTATTTATTTTGTTCCGCCACCCGTCCGCACCTGAACAGACGGGATGCGGAATCGCGGCAAAACACCGTGTCCGCGCAGACGGAAATCTTTTTTCAGACGGCCTGTATCTTTCAGACGGCCTGCCTTACGCCGCACGTTTGCCGCCTGTCGGACTGCGCGGCGGCGGTTTTTTGCACGGACGATTTGCACAAAACCCTGCATCTTTGCCGAAGCAGGCCGGTTTTCAGACGGCCTGCCTTGTGCCGCCGCAGCGTTTGGGCGGCCTAGCTGTATATTTCCGCGCCTTTTTTCATAAATTCGATGGCTTTTTCTTCCATGCCTTTTTGTGCGGCGGCATAGTCGCGCACTTCCTGCGTGATTTTCATCGAGCAGAATTTGGGGCCGCACATCGAGCAGAAATGCGCCACTTTCGCGCCTTCGGCCGGCAGGGTCTGGTCGTGGTAACTTTCGGCGCGTTCGGGGTCGAGGCCGAGGCGGAACTGGTCGCGCCAGCGGAATTCGAAGCGGGCTTTGGACAAGGCGTTGTCGCGGAGCTGCGCGCCCGGCCAGCCTTTGGCCAAATCGGCGGCGTGGGCGGCGAGCTTGTAGGTGATGATGCCGGTGCGCACGTCTTCTTTGTCGGGCAGTCCCAAGTGTTCTTTGGGGGTAACGTAGCAGAGCATGGCCGTGCCGTACCAGCCGATATTGGCCGCGCCTATGCCCGAGGTGATGTGGTCGTAGCCGGGGGCGATGTCGGTAACCAGCGGGCCGAGCGTGTAAAACGGTGCTTCAAAACAGTGTTGCAGCTCTTCGGTCATGTTCTGCTTCACCCGTTGCAGCGGCACATGGCCGGGGCCTTCAATCATCACCTGCACGTCGTGCTTCCATGCTTTGGCGGTCAGCCCGCCCAGCGTGTGCAGTTCGCCGAACTGGGCGGCATCGTTGGCATCGGCAATGCAGCCCGGGCGCAGGCCGTCGCCGAGGCTGAACGACACGTCGTAGGCTTTCATGATTTCGCAGATTTCGTCGAAATGGGTGTAGAGGAAGTTTTCCTGATGGTGCGCCAGACACCATTTGGCCATAATCGAGCCGCCGCGCGACACGATGCCGGTGATGCGTCCGGCGGTCAGCGGCACATAGCGCAGCAGCACGCCCGCGTGGATGGTGAAATAGTCCACGCCCTGTTCGGCCTGCTCGATGAGCGTGTCGCGGAACAGTTCCCAAGTGAGGTCTTCGGCTATACCGCCGGTTTTTTCCAGCGCCTGATAAATGGGCACGGTGCCGATGGGCACGGGCGCGTTGCGGATAATCCATTCGCGCGTTTCGTGGATGTGTGCGCCGGTGGACAAATCCATAATCGTGTCCGCGCCCCAGCGCAGCGACCACACCATTTTTTCCACTTCTTCGGTCAGGCTGGACGTTACCGCCGAGTTGCCCAGATTGCCGTTGATTTTGACGCGGAAATTGCGGCCGATAATCATCGGTTCGAGTTCGGGGTGGTTGATGTTGGCGGGAATGATGGCGCGGCCGGCGGCGATTTCGCGGCGCACAAATTCGGGCGTGATCTGGTCGGGGTGCAGGGGCAGGTTTGCGCCGAAATGTTCGCCCGCGTGCTGTTTGATGATTTTGGCGTATTCGGGCCGTCTGAAAACCTCGTCCATCTTCATGCGCTCGCGTATCGCCACAAATTCCATTTCCGGCGTGATGATGCCTTGGCGGGCATAGTGCATCTGGCTGACGTTTCTGCCCGCTTTGGCGCGGCGCGGGCGGGTAATCTGGTTGAAACGCAGATGGGCGGTGGCGGGGTCGTGGGCGCGTTCGCGGCCGTATTCGCTCGACAGGCCGGCCAGAATTTCGGTGTCGCCGCGCTCGTCCAGCCACGCGCTGCGGATGTGCGGCAGGCCTTGTTTCAAATCGACAGGCGCATCCGGGTCGCCGTACACGCCGCTGGTGTCGTACACGGGAATCGGCGGATTGGGCTCGCGGCCTTTGCCGGTAACGGTGTCGTCTTGGCGGATTTCGCGCAGCGGCACGCGTATGTCGGCGCGGCTGCCGGTCAGATAGATTTTGTCGGAATTGGGATATTGGAAGCGGATGCCGATGTCGCGGCTCAGTTCATCCAGTTGCGCGGCTTCGCGGCCGTCTGATTTGCGTACCATAAAAAAACTCCTGTTTCTCGTTGCAAACAAGGAAACAGGAGCGGTTTGGCTTTCAGACGGCCTCCGGCACATTCTGCGGCACGAGGCCGTCTGAAAAAGTATCCGTGCTGAAAACTCCCCACGCAGGTATTATCCTGATCGGGTATAAGGGTGATTCTCAGCCGCGCTCTGCATACCGTAGCGCAGCACCCCTGTTTCGTGCCGCCGATTAAAACACAATTCGACACGGCGGGGCAAGCGGGCTTTGGCGTGGCCGTCTGAAAGTATATGAGCCAAAAGAAAAAATCTGCGGCATTTCTGCTCCTTGCCGTACTGTCGGCAGCCTGCTGTCTTACATCTTTTCTATATTTGCTCCACTTATTTTCAGACGGCCTTTGCTGCCAAAAGCAGAAAAATCCGTTTTTTATCGTTGCATACGGTAAAAAACCTGCCGCAGAAACGGCAGGTTTTATCGGAACAATCGGGCTTATGATTTGCGGGCGGGCAGTTTTTCTTTGATACGCGCCGCTTTGCCGGTCAGGCCGCGCAGATAGTACAGTTTGGCACGGCGGACATCGCCACGGCGTTTTACTTCGATTTTTTCCACGGCCGGAGAATAAAGCTGGAAAGTACGTTCCACGCCTTCGCCGCTGGAAATTTTGCGGACGATGAAGTTGCTGTTCAGCCCACGGTTGCGGCGGGCGATAACCACACCTTCGTAAGCCTGCAAACGGCTGCGTGTGCCTTCGACCACGCGCACATGGACGACTACGGTGTCGCCCGGCGCGAATTCGGGGATTTGTTTGCCCAAGCGGGCGATTTCTTCTTGTTCCAGTTGCTGGATGAGGTTCATTGTTTATTTCCTGAGTCTAATGGGATGACCCGTTGCTCTTGCTCGATTTTCCGCAAGAGGCGGGCTTCCTGTGGGATCAAACTGCGCCGTGCCAGCAAATCCGGCCGGCGCGCCAAAGTGCGTCGCAGCGATTGTTCCAACCGCCACTCGGCAATCAGGCCGTGGTTGCCCGAGCGTAAAACCGCCGGAACAGCCATGCCCTGAAATTCTGTCGGGCGCGTATAGTGCGGACAATCCAAGAGGCCGTCTGAAAACGAGTCCTGCTCGGCGGACTGTATGTCGCCCAATACGCCTGGAACCAGCCGCAATACCGCGTCCATCAGCATCATTGCGGGCAGTTCCCCGCCGGAAACGACGAAATCGCCAATGCCGATTTCTTCGTCCACACCGCATTGCAGCAGGCGTTCGTCTATGCCTTCGTAACGTCCGCACAGCAAAATAAGATCGGGCAGAGCCGCGAGTTCCGCCGCCTTGCCGTGGCTCATCGGTATTCCCTGCGGGCTGAGGTAAACCACCCTGCCCTTGCCGCTTTCTGTTTGCGCCTGCGCTGCTTGGATGGCGGCATAAAGCGGCGGGGCCATCATAATCATGCCCGGCCCGCCGCCGAAAGGCCGGTCGTCGATATAGCCCAGCCGGTTGTCGGCAAAGCGGCGCGGATTCACTGCCTCAAACCGCCATATACCCTGTTTGAATGCCCGTCCGGTTACACCGTAGCCGGTAATGCTGTCGAACATTTCGGGAAACAGGGTAACTGCTTGGATTTTCATTCAGTAGTCCGCAGCCCAGTCGGCGGTAATGGTGCGGGTATCCCGATTGATTTCGCCGACAAACTGCTCGACAAACGGGATCAGGGTTTGTCCGTCTTTGTGCTTCACGACCAAAATATCATGCGCACCGGTTTCCATCAGGCCGCTGACCGTACCGAGAATTTCCCCGTCAGGCGTGGCGACGGCCATGCCGACCAAATCCGCCCAGTAGTATTCGCCTTCTTCCGTTTCCCCAAAATCGCTACGGTTGATTTCAACAGTATAGCCGCGCAGCAGGTGCGCGGCATTGCGGTCGTCGGTGTTTTGGAATTTTACTTGGAGATCTCCGCCGCTTACTTTGCCGGCTTCCAAAACGGCGGAAACGGTTTTACCGTCTTTGATCAAACGCCATTCGGGGTAATCCAGCAGGCTGTCGGCGTATTCGGTATCGGCGGCGACTTTTACCCAGCCTTTGATGCCGAACGCGCCTTTGATGTAGCCCATGGGCACCCACTGCGTTTCCTGCGCCATGGATTAAGCGGCGGCCTGCTGTTCTTTGATCAGTTTGGTAACGGCATCGCTGACCTGCGCGCCTTGTCCGACCCAGTGGTTCAGACGTTCGCCGTTCAGGCGGACGCGTTCCTGTTTGTCGTTGGCAACGGGGTTGTAGAAGCCAACACGCTCGATGAAGCGGCCGTCGCGGCGGTTGCGGCTGTCGGTTACGACTACGCTGTAAAAGGGACGTTTTTTCGAGCCGCCTCGGGCCAAACGGATAACTACCATATTTATTTTCCTTAATTGTAGAGACACAAAGTCTGCCGGATATGCAAAGGCGCGGATTTTAGACTGTTTTGCCGGCGGCACGCAAGCGTTTGTTGCCCGGCAGGCGGTTTTTCCGGTGTTTTTCGCGTTGCAGGACAAGGCGGGCGGCGAGCAGCCGCGCATCGTCGGGCGAAGGGGATATTTTGAAGCCGAGCTTGGCCGCCAAGGCGGTCATGGCGGTATTTTCGGAGAGGATTTCGGCGCAGACGGTGCCGTAACCCTGTCTGCCCGCCCGACGTATCAGCTGCCGCATCAGGCAGGCAGCCAGCCCCTGCCCTTTCATGTCGGCTGCCACGGCAATACCGAATTCGCAGGCATCGGGAAACCGCAGGCTGGCGTATTGCGCCCAAGCTGCGATTTCGCCGCTGCCGCGCCATGCCGCAAGGGCGTAGTCACGGGCGTAATCGATCAGGGTAAAACGGGCAAGGCGGGCGGGCGGCAGTTCTTTCACCGCACTCATAAAACGGGTTTTGCGGTCGGCTTCGTCCATGCTGCGGACAAAACGCTGCAAGGCTTCGGCATCTTCGGGCAGCAGCGGGCGGATGTGGAGGATTTCGCCGTTGGCGGCGGCGAAGAAGCGGCAGTCCGAAAGAGGCGCGGCGGCAAACAGCGGTTCGGACGGCGGCGCATCGGCGGCGGCAGACAGATTTTCGCTGTACAGCAGCGCGTTTTGCGTGTCGGCACGGATGCGCAGCGATTGCAATTGCGGGAAACCGTAGGCGGCGGCATGGAGCGACAGCAGAAGCTGTTCGAATGCGGGGCGCAGGCCGCCGTTGCCGAAAAAACGGCTCAGGCGCAGGGCGTGGCGGGTGTCGAAGGGCGGAAGCAGCAGCAGCGTCTGCCCGCAGTATTGCGCTTCGAGTACCGCACCCTCGTGCGGCAGGACGGTGTAGGACAGCAGGCCGTCTGAAAAACCGTCTACCCCATACGGCGGCAGATGCAGCACGGCGGCCAGCTCTTCGGGATGCTCCGCCAGCAATGCGGCCTGGCGCAGGTCGGGCGGCAGGCAGGACGGGCGGCGCGGTTTGGCGGGGGTTTGCCTGCTTTTGTGCAGACGCTGCCAGGCCGCCTGCGCCGCGAGTGTCTGCACGGCCTGTTCTTCGCTGCGAAATGCCGACAGGCCGTCTGAAAACGCGCCGTCCGCTCCCGTATCCTGCGGCAGTACGGCATACAGCGGCGTTTCGCTGCCTTGCTGCAACTGCGCCAACTGCGCCGCCGTATCCGCATCGTGCGCCCGCACCAGCAGGGCGCGGCAGTTGCCGTCGGCCAGCGCGGCGGCGGCGGCATCGCGGATTTCCAACGGGTTGGCGCGGCGGGACAGCGCGGGCAGGACGTGCGCCCGCACGCCCGCAGCCTCTGCCATATCGGCCAGCCAGCCCGTTTCGCCGTCGGCAAGAATGTGTATGCCGCCCTGCCCCTGCCGGCGCAGCAGGAAGGCGGCGCGGACAGCCGCCTGCAACTCGCCCGGCGTGCGCACCGCCAACGCGCCGCACTGTTCCGCCAAACCGCGCAACAATGCGTCTTCATGCGCGTTCAGGCTTTGCGGCGCATACAGCACCACGTTTTTTTCCTGCGCCGCCTGCCGCAGGCTGCTGAAAAAAGCGGCGGGCTGCTGCTGCAGATACTGGCAGACCAGCAGACGGCTGTGTCCGTCCTCGCGGAAACGGTCGAGCCACGGCGCAACAGGCGACTGCGGCAGCAGATTGGCGGTAAAGGAAAAACCGACGGGTATGCCGTGCAGGCCGCGCAGCACGCCGCCGCAGAAACCCGGCTGCCGCCCGAGCAGCGCCACGCGCCCCGCTGCCGGAAAACTGCCGAAACAGCCGGCATAAAGCCCCGCCTGCGGCAGGTTGAAACCGTCGCCGCCGCACAGCACCAACTGCGTTTTGCCCGCGCCGCCCGCAGCCGCTTTGAAAAGTTTGGCGCATTGCGCGTCATCCGGCTCGCTGCCTTCGTCTGCCGCCAGCAGCACATACGGCACGCCCGAAGCGGCACAGGCCGCCACCACGCCCGCACGCGCCTCCGGCGGCACGGCAAGCACCGCCAGATCGGGCGTGTCGCTGATTTGCGCGACATGGGCAACGGCGGCCAGCCCGGCCACGGTTTTGCGGCGCGGGTTTACCGGCGTGAGGCGGCCGGCAAACGGGCGGTGCAGCAGCGCGGCGAAGATGCGCCCGCCCGCCGTTTCCATACGCGGACTCGCGCCGGCGACGGCAATGTGGCGGGCTTCAAACAGTTCGTGCAGCGGCAGGGGGGTCATGGCGGGTTTCCTGTTTGGCGGACGGGTTTCAGACGGCCTCCAAACTGTGGTAGGCCGTCTGAAAACAACGGCGGCAATCGTTCGGAGGCAGTACGGCAGCGGGCAAATGTGCGGCGGCAACGGTATGCCTGCCTGATGCGGCGGCATCCGTTTTCATGTTTTCAGACGGCCTTTATGCGTTTCGAGGCCGTCTGAAAAACAGTTCGGGCGGTATGGCTCGCTGCCGTTCTACGCCGGAAAAGCAGCGGCAGCAAACCGTGCGGCTGCGGATGTGCGCATATTTGGAAAAAAACAATGCTTGCGGCAGAAGCGGCTTTCGGGTCGGTTTGGTGTGTCCGGTTGGCGTTTTCAGACGGCCTCAAAGCATAAGGCCGTCTGAAAACAGGTTTACGGACTTCTGCAAAAAAGGTTTCAGGCTGCCCCGCACCATGCGGAAACCGACTGCGTGCGCGGCGGCCGCATATCCTGCGCTTGCCGCAGCGCACGCGGTTTTTTGTGCAGAGGCCGTCTGAAAACGGTTCAGGCCTCATCGCCGCTGCATTGCGCTTCCTCTTCGGCGAGGCAGCCGGCCAGACATGCGGCGAAGCCGGGTCGGGTGTCGCAACCGTCAAGCTCTTGCGGGGCACGGACGAAAGTGCCGTATCCGGCGGCAGCAAACCATGAAACTCCGCCTGTACGGGTGTCGAGAAAAACCACGCTTTCGGCAAATTCGGCCAGAAAAAACATAATGGTGCGGCAGGCCTGCATCGCGGCGCAGGCGCAGGGTTTCTTCGGTGATGTTCGGACGGTATGCGGCGTTGAAGGCGAAAAAGCCGATGCCGCCCACGCCGGTGCCGCCGCTGCAAAACGCTGCGGCGGCGGCGCAATCGGGCGCGCAGGTCGGCAGTTATGGCTTTCGGGTATGTGTGGCGTTTTGTGCAACCTTATCCCCGCGCAGGCGGGGCGGCACGGTGAAAAATATGCTGCGTAATGCGGCAGAGGCCGTCTGAAAACGGATTTACAGGTAGGGGGCAAGGGTGCGGCGCAGGATTCCGGTGTCTTCGACGGTGGTGATATTGGCCTGTCCGATGCGTTCGAGGCCGACGAAGCGCATGGTGCCGCCGCTGACTTTTTTGTCGTGGCGCATATGTGCGAGCCATTTTTCAAACGGGAAACGGGGCGGCGCGTCGGGCAGGCCGGCACGGCGGATCAGGGCGGCGGCGCGTCCGGTGTCGGCGGGGGTAAGGTGTCCGGTCTGTTCGGACAGGCGGCAGGCCAGCACCATGCCTGCGGCCACGGCTTCGCCGTGCAGCCAGTTGCCGTAGCCCATTTCGGCTTCGATGGCGTGGCCGAAGGTGTGGCCGAGATTGAGGTGGGCGCGGATGCCGCGTTCGGTTTCGTCGGCGGCAACGATGGCGGCTTTCATTTGGCAGCAGCGGTAAACGGTTTGCGTGAGGGCTTCGCTCTCCTGCGCCATCACGGCGGCAATGTTGTTTTCCAGCCAGTCGAGAAAATCCGCGTCGCCCAACAGGGCGTATTTGATGACTTCGGCCATGCCGGCGGAAAATTCGCGCGGCGGGAGCGTGGACAGGGCGGCAAGGTCGGCAATGACGGCCTGGGGCTGGTAAAACGCTCCGATCATGTTTTTGCCCAGGGGATGATTGACGGCGGTTTTGCCGCCGACGGAGGAATCGACCTGGCTCAGCAGGGTGGTGGGGATTTGGACGAAGGGTGCGCCGCGCTGGTAGGTGGCGGCGGCAAAGCCTGCGGTGTCGCCGATTACGCCGCCGCCCAGCGCGATAACGGTGGTGCCGCGCTCGGCATGGCGGCGCAGGAGTTCGTCGTAGATATGGTTGAGCGATTCGATGTTTTTATAGGCTTCGCCGTCGGGCAGGATCACGGAGAAGTGTTCGACGTTTAATGCATCCAAGGCCGTCTGAACGGATTGGAGATAGAGGGGGGCGACGGTGTCGTTGGTAATGACGGCGGCTTTTTTGCCGACATAGGGGGCGAGGTGTTGCGCGAGGCCGGCAAGAAGGCCGGAACCGATGAAGATGGGATAGCTGTGGGAGGGGGCGGCAACGGTGAGTGTGAGCATGGTTCAGTCCTGTAAGCATTGCAGAATGCGGGCAAGGGTTTTGCGGCAGTCGCTTTTTCCGGCTTCGACGACGAAATCGGCGGCGGCGCGGTAGATTGGGTCGCGGGTTTGGTAGAGGCTGCGCAGCTTGTCCAGCGGGTCGGCCACTTGCAGCAGCGGGCGGTTTCTGTCGCTGCGGGTGCGCTCGAGCAGGATTTCGGGCGCGGCGTGCAGGTAGACGACGGTGCCGCGCGCGCGCAGGCGCAGGCGGTTTTCTTCGCGCAGCACCGCGCCGCCGCCGGTAGCCAGCACGATGCCGGAGCGGGCGGTAATTTCGTCGATAACGGCGGCTTCGCGGACGCGGAAGCCTTCTTCGCCTTCCATTTCAAAGATGGTGGGCACGGACACGCCGGTGCGTTCGCAGATGGTTTGGTCGCTGTCGTAAAACGTGCGCCCGAGCTGCGCGGCAAGGCGGCGGCCGAGGGTGGTTTTGCCCGCGCCCATCAGGCCGATGAGGAAGATGTTGTTTTTCGCTGTGTTCATGGCAACTTATTTTAACCGAAAAATACGCGGCGGCACCTTTGCAAAATGCCGCAAGGTCTGCCGCCGCCTTTGCAGGCGGGGGATTGCGGGTTTGGCGGATGAAAAAAAAGGTTTTCAGAGGCCGTCTGAAAACCTTTTGCGCGCTTATGCCTGATGGTCTGCGCTTTGCTCCGCCGCTTTTTGTTTCTGCTCCGCTTTGGCCGCTTTGCGTCTGGCGCGGGATTCGGCGAATTTTTCGCGGTAGAAGCGGCGGCGGCTGCGGGTCCGCCACCAAAACCAGCCCAGCAGTGCCGCGCCGACGGCAATGGCGGCAAACAAGCCGTGCTGCACCTGGTGGACGGTTTTCATCAGCCATTCGCGGTTGGTCGCGCCGTAGTCGCCCAGATACACCCAAATCGGCACGGACACGAGGGCGGCAAGGCCGTCCATCATGATAAAGCGCAGCACGGACACTTTGCCGCTGATGCCGGCGGTCATGTAGATGGGGGTGCGCAGGCCGGGCAGGAACCGGGCGACAAACAGCACCCAGTTGCCGTATTTCTCGAATTTTTCTTCAACCTGGGCATAGCGTTGCGGGGTCATCACGCGGGCGATGAAGCGGAAGCGCATGATGTTGTCGCCCCACAGGCGGCCGGCGGCGAACACGAGGCCGTCTCCCGCCAGTACGCCGGCAATGCCCACGGCCACCATGATGTGCGGGTCGGTATAGCCCAGCCCGGAGATGATCCCGCCGGTTACCAGAGTAATGTCTTCGGGTATCGGCACGCCGAAACCGCAGGCAAGCAATACGGAAAACACGGCGGCGTATCCGTATTGGAGGAAGAAGTTTTCTAAAAAAGCTGCCATAAATCCTGTTTCCTCGAATGTTTCGTGCTGCACCCGCCGTGCGGCATAAAGCGGGAAATCCGCAGCGCAAGGCCGTCTGAAAAGCGCGGATTATACCGTAACGCCCGTTTTTCAGACGGCCTTATCCTATTTTTGCGCAGCCTGCCGGATGGCTTGGGCAATGCGTTCCGCACCCTCGCGGGCGGCATCTTCGCGGCGTGCTTCCGCCATCACGCGCACGACGGGTTCGGTGCCCGAGGCGCGCAGGACGACGCGGCCTTCGCCGGCCAGCTCTTTTTCCACTTCGGCCAGCACGGGTGCGGCCGCGCTCTGCCAGTCCTGTCCTTTGGCAATGCGCACATTGATCATGGTTTGCGGGAAGGCTTTCCAGTCTACCGCCGCTTCCAAATCCTGCCCCAGCGTTTTGAGGGCGGCGAACACCTGCAAGGCGGAGATGATGCCGTCGCCGGTGTTGTGTTTGTCCATGCACAGGATGTGGCCGGAGGCTTCGCCGCCCACCTGCCAGCCGCGCTGTTGGAGCTGTTCGAGCACATAGCGGTCGCCGACTTTGGCGCGGGCAAACGGGATGTTTTTTTCGGCCAGGGCAAGCTCCATCGCCATATTGGTCATCACCGTGCCGACCACGCCGCCCGCCAGCCTGCCTTCCTGTGCGCGGGCTTTGGCAACGATGTAAATCAGTTTGTCGCCGTCGTAGACTTTGCCGTTTCTGTCCACCATCAGCAGGCGGTCGCCGTCGCCGTCGAGTGCCACGCCGTAGTCGGCTTCGTTTTGCAGCACGGCCGCTTGCAGGGTTTTCGGATGGGTGGCACCGCATTTGTCGTTGATGTTGTAGCCGTTCGGCGCGTCGGCAATGCTCACCACTTCCGCGCCCAGTTCGTGAAACACTTTGGGGGCGACGTTGTAGCCCGCGCCGTTGGCGGTATCGACGACGATTTTCAGGCCGTAGAGGTCGAGATGGTTGGGGAAGGCGGATTTGCAGAACTCGATGTAGCGGTCGTCCGCGCCGCTGATGCGGCGGGCGCGGCCGAGGTGGTCGGAGTGTTCGGTCTGCACCGCTTTTTCGAGTTCGGCTTCGATTTCCAGCTCGATTTTGTCGGAGAGCTTCACGCCGCCTTCGGCAAAAAATTTGATGCCGTTGTCGGCATAGCCGTTGTGCGAGGCGGAAATCATCACGCCGGCGGCAAGCCGCAGGGCGCGGGTGAGGTAGGCGATGCCGGGCGTGGGCAGCGGGCCGGTTTGGATGACGTTTGCGCCGGCGGCGGTAAAGCCGGCCACCAATGCGGCTTCGAGCATATAGCCGGAAATACGGGTGTCTTTGCCGATAATCACCGTCGGACGGCCTTTGCCGTCGTGCTGCACCAGCACCCTGCCCGCCGCGTAGCCGAGTTTCAAAACAAAATCGGGGGTAATCGGAAACTGCCCCACTTCGCCGCGCACGCCGTCGGTGCCGAAATATTTTTTGGCCATAAGCCGCTCCTTTGTTTGACAGAACAATAAATTAAATCCAAAACAACCGCTTGCGGAAGATTGGGCGCGCAGCAAACCGCCGTATCCGGCACATTCCGCCCGTGCGCCGGCCAGCGCGGCTTGGTTTGCCCGACTGCTTCTGCCTTGGTGAGGCCGTCTGAAAACGGCAGGCAGGCTTTTCGGAAACGCCATCCCGCGCAGGCAGGGGCGGCCTCCTGTCCGAATCAGGCCAAATCCCCGCCCAAGGCCGCCCACACTTTCAGCGCGTCGGCGGTTTCCTTCACATCGTGTACGCGCAGGATTTTCGCGCCGCGCGCCGCCGCCGCCAAAGCCGCCGCCACGCTGCCCGCCGCCCTTTCAGACGGCCTCTGCTCGCCGCTCAATTCGCCGATCATCCGTTTGCGCGACACGCCGGTCAAAAGCGGCAGGCCGCATTCGGCGGACAGGGTGCGCAGGCCGTGCATCAGGGCGGTGTTGTGCGCCAGCGTTTTGCCGAAACCGAAGCCCGGGTCGAGTACCAGCCGCCGCCGCGCGATGCCCGCCGCTTCGCACGCCTGCGCCCTTTGGCGAAGATAGGCCGCCACTTCGGCCGCCACATCGCCGTAACAAGGGTTGTCCTGCATGGTTTGCGGCAGGCCTTTCATGTGCATCAGGCACACGCCGGCGCAGCCTTCCCGCGCCAGCAGCTCCGCCGCGCCCGCGTCTTCCAGAGCCTGCACGTCGTTGATGATGTCCGTCCAGCCTTTGTCGAGCAGGCGGCGCATGATTTCCGTGCGCCGCGTGTCCGTGCTGACCGGCACGCCCCAGCGCGCCATTTCCGGCAATACGGCCGAGAGCCGCCGCCATTCTTCTTCAAGCGGCACAAAGTCCGCACCCGGCCGCGTCGATTCGCCGCCGGCATCCAAAATGTCCGCGCCCTCGCGCAACAGCTTTTCCGCGTGCGCCAGCGTGCTTTTCACGTTGGCCGAATACGTGCCGCCGTCGGAAAACGAATCGGGCGTGAGATTGACGATGCCCATGATTTTCGGCGCGGCCAAATCCAGTTCAAACCGCCCCGCCTGCCAAAGTGTCGCGCCCATCGCGCCCTCCGCCGCCGTGGTTGAAAGGCACGATTATATAATAACAATAAGAAGCCGCGCCGCCTCCGCCGAAAGCGGCGCGGCACAAAGCCGCCGTATCGGCTACAATGCCGCGCCGCCGTTTTCAGGCCGTCTGAAAACCGCTGCCGCCGTCCCGACCCGCCCGGAGGAAAGCCATGAACAAAACCCTGCACGATGCCGCCGTGCGCCGCCTGCAAGCCGCCCTCGGCCACACTTTCGCCAATCCCGCCCTGCTCGAGTGCGCCCTCACCCACCGCAGCTTCTCGTCGCGGCACAACGAACGCTTCGAATTTGTCGGCGACGCGGTGCTCAACTACACCGTTGCCCGTATGCTGTTCGACACTTATCCCGACCTGCCCGAAGGCCGCCTTTCGCGCCTGCGCGCCAACCTCGTCAACCAGACCGTGCTGGCCGAAACCGCCGCCTCGCTCAATCTGGGCGACGCGCTGCTTTTGGGCCCGGGCGAACTCAAAAGCGGCGGTTTCAGACGGCCTTCCATCCTTGCCGACGCGATGGAGGCCGTATTTGCCGCCGTCTGCCTCGATGCGGATTTCGCCGCCGCCGAAGCCGTCGTCCGCCGCCTCTTCCACAGCCGCGTGCAGAATATCGACTGCGGCGAAAAAGAAGCCAAAGACGCAAAAACCCGTTTGCAGGAAGCCTTGCAGGCGCAACGCCTCGCCCTGCCCAAATACCGCATCGACAAACAGGAAGGCGAAGGCGAAAACGCGTGGTTTACCGTATCCTGCGACTTGGGCGAACTCGGCTTCGTCAGCACCGCCCAAGCCTCCGGCCGCCGCGCCGCCGAGCAGGAAGCCGCCCGCACCGCCCTCGAATGGCTCGCCGCGCACCGTCCGCCGGCGAAAACGCCGCAAAAGCGCAGGCAGAAATAGCAAAAAGGCCGTCTGAAAACCGCCTCGGGCGGCAGCAAAACGGCGTTTTCAGACGGCCGCAAACTGTTTCAAAGCCGCCAACTGCTGCTACAATGGCCGCCCGCCGCATCAGGCCGTCTGAAACCCATTCCAAAGGAAACCCCATGTTCTCGAAAAGCCTCACCATCGCCAAATTCGACCCCGAGCTGGCCGCAGCCATCGCCGCCGAAGACCAACGCCAGCAGGACCACATCGAGCTGATTGCCTCGGAAAACTATGTCAGCTGCGCCGTGATGGAAGCGCAGGGCAGCCAGCTTACCAACAAATACGCCGAAGGCTATCCCGGCAAACGCTATTACGGCGGCTGCGAACACGTCGATGTGGCCGAACAGCTTGCCATCGACCGCGTGAAAAAACTGTTCGGCGCGGAATATGCCAACGTACAGCCGCATTCCGGCTCGCAGGCCAACCAAGCCGTTTACACTTCCGTACTCAAACCCGGCGACACCATTTTGGGCATGAGCCTCGCCCACGGCGGCCACCTCACCCACGGCGCAAGCGTCAATATTTCGGGCAAACTCTACAACGCCATCACTTACGGTTTGGACGAAAACGAAGTATTGGACTATGCCGAAGTCGAACGCCTCGCCCTCGAACACAAGCCGAAAATGATTGTGGCCGGCGCATCGGCCTACGCGCTGGAAATCGACTGGGCGAAATTCCGCGAGATTGCCGACAAAGTGGGCGCGTATCTGTTTGTCGATATGGCGCACTACGCCGGACTGGTGGCAGGCGGCGAATATCCCAACCCCGTGCCCTTTGCCGACTTCGTTACCACCACCACCCACAAAACCCTGCGCGGCCCGCGCGGCGGCGTGATTCTCTGCCGCGACAACACGCATGAAAAAGCCTTGAACTCGGCGATTTTCCCCAGCCTGCAAGGCGGCCCGCTGATGCACGTCATCGCCGCCAAAGCCGTCTGCTTCAAAGAAGCCTTGCAGCCGGAATTTAAGGAATACGCCAAACAGGTGAAAACCAATGCCAAAGCGATGGCGGAAGAATTGGTCAAACGCGGCCTGCGGATTGTGTCCGGCCGCACCGAAAGCCACGTATTCCTCGTGGACCTCCGCCCGAAAAACATCACCGGCAAAACCGCCGAAGAAGCACTCGGCAAAGCCCACATCACCATCAACAAAAACGCCATCCCCAACGATCCGGAAAAACCCTTCGTAACCAGCGGCATCCGCGTCGGCGCGGCCGCCATTACCACACGCGGCTTCAGCGAAGCAGACGCGCGCGAACTGGCCAATCTGGTGGCCGACGTGCTCGACAATCCCAACGACGAAGCCAATTTGGCAGCGGTGGCGGCAAAAGCCCAAGCCCTGTGCGCCAAAAACCCCGTTTACGGCGCGTAACAGGGCAGCGTAAACCATAGGCAGTCTGAAAGCGGTTTTCCACTTTCAGGCTGCTTTTTTGCCATTTCACGGAGCACAACTCCATGTTTATCGCCAGAAAAATCATTGCATCTTCCCTCTATCAACAACTATTGGCACAATTACAACAGCGCACAGGCATGAAAATGTATCCCGAATACGAAACCACGCTGGCACACCGCGACAGCCAATGCCTGGCGCGTGCCCGTTTAAGCGAAGACGATGTGATGCGCCTGCTGGCAACCGATGCCGCGCCGCTGCTGGATTTCGCCACGCGCTATTACGCAACATTCCGCGATGCACCAGACGAACAAGAATACCCCGCAGGCGAAACGCCCGATCCCGATGATGACGATGACAGCGAAACAATAGATTTAGGACAATGCCCCAACACGCTGCTGCATCATTTGATTCTGTATTACCTGCTCAAACACCGCCCCGATGATTTACTGCCCTATTTCCAAGCCATACGAATGCCGTATGCGGAAAAATTTGCGCGCGAAGTGGCAGCCGTGTTCCATCAGACAGCCTGAAATCCTGCAAAACCCGTTTTACGGCTTTTCAGACGGCCTCAAACCATATCCCGACACACCAACGGAATCCCTATGCCCAAACCGCAAGACGCGCTCTCCCGCCTCACCGACGCGCTCAAAGCCCTGCCCAACGTCGGCCCCAAATCCGCCCAGCGCATCGCCTTCCACCTGTTGCAGCACAACCGCGACGGCGCGGCCGAGCTGGCTGAAGCCCTGCAACACGCCCTGCGCCAGGTCCGCCACTGCGCCCGCTGCAACACCCTCTGCGAAGAAGAGCTGTGCGCCGTCTGCGCCGATCCCGCGCGCGACGGGCGGCGGCTGATGATTGTCCATATGCCCGCCGACGTGGCCGGCATGGAAGCAGCACACTGCCACGACGGCCTGTATTTCGTGCTGATGGGGCAGATTAGCCCCGCGCAGGGCATGGATCTCGACCACATCGCCCTCGACAAACTCATCGCGCGGCTTGCCGACAGCGAAGTCGAAGAAATCATCATCGCCACCGCCTTTACCGCCGAAGGCGATGCCACCGCCTACGTCCTTGCCGAACTTCTCAAAACCCTGCCCTGCAAAATCAGCCGCCTCGCACGCGGTATGCCGCTGGGCGCGGAACTCGAATACATCGATGCCGGCACGCTGGCACAGGCCGTGTACGAACGCAAGCAGTTGAAAGAATAGGAATGGAAACGGCGGCGGAAAACGACAGGCCGTCTGAAAACCGTATTGCAGCTTTCAGACGGCCTGCCGCAGCATAGCTGCCTACACCAGCCCGCGTTCGGAGAAAGACACCGCCCGCTGTGCGGTAATAATAAAATGGTCGAGCAGGCGCACGTCCACCAGCTCCAAAGCCTGTTTCAGACGGCCGGTAAAGGCAATGTCGGCGGCGGAGGGTTCGGGCGAACCGCCGGGATGGTTGTGGGCGAGAATGAGGGCGGAGGCGTAGCGGTCGAGGGCGAGTTTGACGATTTCGCGCACATACACCGCGTTTTCCGCCACCGTGCCGCGCGAGAGCTCCACGCAGTCGATCAGGCGGTTGCGGCTGTTGAGCAGCAGGGCCAGCGACACTTCCACCCGCTCGTGTCCCAGTTGCAGGCGCAAAAAGCCTGCGGCAGTCTGCGGATCGGACATCGGCTCGCCCTCGCGCAGCTCTTCGGCCAGCACGCGGCGGCCGATTTCGCGCACCACGGCAAACTGGGTAAAGCCCGCCCGCCCCATGCCCTTATGCCGCACCAGCTCGCGCTCGGGCGCGCTCATCAGGCGGCCGAGGCTGCCGAATTCGTTGAGCAGGTAACGCGCCAAATCCACCGCGCTCATGCCTTTGATACCCGTGCGCAGCAGCACCGCCAAAAGCTCGGCATCGCTCAACGCCGCCGCGCCGAAGGCGGAGAGCTTCTCGCGCGGCCGCTCGCCTTCGGGCCAGTCTTTGATGCTCATGTTTTCCCTTTCCGCTATTGCCAATGTGTATGGAGAAAAAATAAAAACAGGCCGTCTGAAACCGTTTTCAGACGGCCTCGAAACCGTTTGGCCGCATCAGGCACGGAAAAACCGCCCGCAGCACACTTTAAACTTTCTGCCCGAGCCGCAGAAACACGGACTTTGCGCGGCGGGCAGGGACACGGTGGGGTCGATGAAATACCAGCAGCCGCCCGTGCGCACAAAGGCCGAAAGCTCGTGATGCGCCTGCCGCGTGCCGTCCGCGCCGGCGTAAAAAGCGGCAAACTCCACTTGCGCATGACGTGTGCCGACGTTGCGAAAACCGCGTATTTCCAAGCCGAGCCACCGCGTTTCGCGGCTCCATGCGGCAATGGCGGCGGTGTCGAGCAGGCCTTGCTGGGCAGGTACGGTGGTTTGCACGATGTAGCCGGCCAGTTGCAAAACATAGGCGGCATAGCGCGAACGCATCAGCGCAAGCGCGTCGGCGGCGGGCGCACCCGCATGGAGCGGGCGGCAGCATTCGGCGTACGACAGCGCGGATTGGCAGGGGCAGGCTTGGTTTTCCATGTTTTCAGACGGCCTTTTGGACAGACGGCGCAGTATAGCAGGCACGCTGACGCGCACAGCCGTTTCTTGCTATCATGACAGCCGTTTTTCATTCAGGAGCAAGGCCGATGGACATCCTCTTTATCGCCGACCCGATGGCCGGTTTCAAAACCTACAAAGACACCACCTATTCGATGATGCGCGAAGCGGCGCGGCGCGGCCACAAGCTGTTCCACACCCTCTCGGGCGAATTGTCGGCAAACGGCGGCACGGTATCCGCACAGGCCGCGCCTTTCGATTTTCTCGGTGCGAAAAACAACCACGACCACGCCTGGTTCCGCGCAGGAAGCAGCGTTCAAACGGCCCTGACGGAATTTGACGCAGTGATTATGCGCACCGACCCGCCCTTCGATATGCAGTATCTCTACGCCACACAGCTCCTGACGCTGGCCGAAAACCACGGCGCAAAAGTATTCAACAGCGGACAGGCCATGCGCGATTTCAACGAAAAGCTGGCCGTACTGGATTTCCCGCAGTTTTCCCCCTCCACCATCGTTACCACCCGCGCCGCCGACGTGCGCCATTTCCTCGCCGAACACGGCGACATCATCGTCAAGCCGCTCGACGGCATGGGCGGCATGGGCATTTTCCGCCTCACCGGACACGACCCGAATACCGGCAGCATTTTGGAAACCCTGATGCGGATGGAAACCCGCACCATCATGGCGCAGCGTTACATCCCCGAAATCGTGCACGGCGACAAACGGATATTGGTCATCGGCGGCGAAGTGGTTCCCTACGCGCTGGCACGGATACCGCAGCATGGCGAAACGCGCGGCAACCTGGCGGCCGGCGGACGCGGCGTGGCGCAGAACCTGTCGGCACGCGACCGCGAAATCGCCGAAACCCTCGCCCCCGAACTGAAACGGCGCGGCATCCTGCTGGCCGGTTTGGACATCATCGGCGAACACCTCACCGAAGTAAACGTAACCAGCCCGACCGGTTTCCAAGAAATCACGCAGCAAAAAGACTGCGACGTGGCCGCCCTCTTCACCGACGCAGTAGAAGCGGCGGTTTGAACAGGCTTTGAGGCCGTCTGAAAAACCGTTTCCCGTTTTTTCAGACGGCCTCTGCCCTTTCCTGCGACATCTTCGGGAAACGCAACATGGACTTAATCGAACGCATCCGCCGCTTTTTCGCCGAAAACGAAATTGGAGAAACCGCCGGCACGCCCGACACGCCGCAGGACGTCGCCGACATCGGACAAATGCTGAACCTGCGCCCCAACCCACTGTATCAAAAAATTATTTCCGAATTCGGCCCATGCTACCTCGGCTTGGAACTCTACGCCCGCCACCGCCCGGACGACGGTGTCATCATCCAAACCCAATGGTTCCGCCAAGCCGCGCAAGACGCGGGTTTGTCCGGCTACGAACACTTCCTCGCCATCGCCGACAACGGCAGCGGCGACAAAATCCTGCTGGGCGCGGACAGCAACGAACTGTTCCTCTTCGCCCACGACAGCGGCGAAATCCTGCCCCTCGCGCAAGAATACGGCTGCGCGGGCACGCTGGACGGCCTCATCGGCGAATACCTCGAAGAAGAGGAAAACCGGAACGGCAAAGAAGACAAAGACGCACAGGCCGTCTGAAAAGGCTTTGAGGCCGTCTGAAAACGCAAAAACGGCTGTTCGGACGGCCTGCTCCTGTTTCCTGCTTTTTTAAAGAGAACATTTTATGCAAAAACCCACACCCGACAGCTACGCCGGACAAATCAAAGGCAAAACCGGCCTGCGCCGCATCATCAACGCCTGCGGCTACTCGCGCGACGGCTTCAAAGCCGCCTGCGAAGAACAAGGCTTCCGCCAGCTTCTGTGGCTCAATATTCCGCTGATTGTCCTGACTTTTTTCCTGCCTTTCGGCACCGCGTCCCAGATGATCCTGATCGCCGCCTCCTTCCTCTGCCTGATTGTCGAACTGTTCAACACCGGCGTAGAAGCCGCCGTCGACCACACCTCGCTGGAAAAACACCCCTTGGCCAAACGCGCCAAAGACGTATGCTCGGCCGCGCAAACCCTAGCCCTCGCCCTGCTCGCCCTACTGTGGCTCACCGCCCTCTGGCGCGAATACGGCTTTGCCTTTTTTTGAGTTCGGTCAAAGTTTTCCCTTGCGCCGATACCATATAACACATATAGTTTTCCCGTCAGCACAGCCTCCCGCAAACGCAAGGCCGTTGCCGGCATTTTTTTAAACCGTGTTTTGAAAAGGAAAACAGTATGAAAAAATTGTTCGCAGCAGCAGCAATGGTTGCCATGTGTCAGGCCGCTTTTGCCGAAGGCGTGTCCGTACAGAACTCATGGGCGCGCGAAACCGTCGGCGGCATGAAAAACGGCGGCGTATTCTTCGACTTGCAAAACGACACCCCCAAAGACATCATACTGGTCGGCGGCAGCAGCCCCGCAGCCAAAAGCGTGGAAGTGCACGAACACGTCCATGCCGAAATCACCGACCCGAAAACCGGCCAGAAAGCCATGGGCATGAAAATGCAGCCCGTACCCGGCGGCCTGAAAGTCGCCAAAGGCGAAACCGTTTCCCTCAAACCGGGCAGCTACCACATCATGCTGATGGGCTTGAAAAAACCGCTCAAACCGGGCGACAAATTCCCCGTTACCCTCAAATTCAAAGACGCGAAAGACCAAACCGTACAGATTGAAGTACGCGCCAACAACGCCGCCGCCAAAGGCGGTATGAAGCCGGACCACGGCCACGAACACGGCCATGCGCACTGATTCGGCCTAAACGGCATCATAAAGGCCGTCTGAAAACCCATAACCGGCGTTTCGGGGTTTTCAGACGGCCTTCTCCTGCCAATCCGCCCGCCGCCCGTCGGCTTGCCCGCCATCCGAAAGCAAGGTAGTATCCCGCCTTTGATTTTCCAGCCACATAAATTCAACAGAGACACAAATGATCAGCGACATTCAGAAAACCGCCGAAAGCAAAATGCAGCGTTCCTTGGAAGTATTGAAAGAAAACCTCGCCAAAGTGCGCACCGGCCGCGCCCACACCGGCCTGCTCGACCAAGTGGAAGTGGAATACTGGGGCAGCATGGTACCCGTCAGCCAGGTAGGCAGCGTAACCCTGCTCGATGCCCGCACCATCGGCGTGAAACCCTTTGAAAGCAATATGGCCGCCAAAATCGAAAAAGCCATCCGCGATTCCAACCTCGGCCTCAACCCCGCTTCCGTCGGCGACCTCATCCGCGTCCCCATGCCCATGCTGACCGAAGAACGCCGCAAAGACCTGATCAAAGTCGTACGCGGCGAAGCCGAAGAAGGGCGCGTCTCCATCCGCAACGTACGCCGCGATGCCAACGACCACATCAAAAGATTGCTGAAAGACAAAGAAGTATCCGAAGACGAAGCCCGCCGCGGCGAAGAAGCCGTACAAAAGCTCACCGACAAATACACCGCCGAAGCCGACAAAATCCTCGCCGCGAAAGAAGAGGATCTGATGGCGGTGTAAAGGCCGTCTGAAAAAACGCCCTTTACCACAAGGACTTTCCGTGAAAAGCAGCACCCAGGCCGTTCCCGAACACCACAGCATCCCCCGCCACATTGCCGTCATCATGGACGGCAACGGACGCTGGGCGAAAAAACGTTTCCTGCCGCGCGTCATGGGACACAAAAAAGGCTTGGACGCATTGGAAAACCTGTGTGCCGAATGCTCGGCCGCAGGCGTGGAATACCTGACCGTTTTCGCTTTTTCCACCGAAAACTGGCGCAGGCCGCCGGACGAAGTCGGCTTTCTGATGAACCTGTTTTTACAGGCACTGCAAAAACAGGTTCGGCGGATGCACGAACACAATATGCGCCTGAAAGTCATCGGCGACCGCAGCCGCTTCAATGCCCAAATCACCGCCGGTATCGAAGCTGCCGAAAAACTTACCGCAGCCAACAGCGGCCTCACCCTGACCATCGCCGCCGACTACGGCGGCCGCTGGGACATCCTGCAAGCCGCCAACAGGCTGCTTGCCGAAGGCAGAAGCGAAATTACCGAAAGCGATTTGAACGCCTGCCTGATGCTCGGCAACGCCCCCGAACCCGATCTCTTCATCCGCACCGGCGGCGAAAAACGCATCAGCAATTTCCTGCTCTGGCAGATGGCCTACGCCGAACTCTACTTTACCGACACCCTGTGGCCGGACTTCGACAAAAAAGCCTTCACGGACGCAATCGCTTCCTTCCAAAAACGCGAACGCCGCTTCGGCCGCACCTCCGAACAGCTGCCGCAGGAACAGCAGAGAAACTGAACCCATGTTGAAACAACGCATCATCACCGCCCTGATTCTGCTGCCCGTCATGCTGGGTATGCTGTTTTGGGCTTCCGACACCCTGTGGGCGGCTTTCTGCGCCCTGATTGCCCTGACGGCCTTATGGGAATACGCCCGCATGACCGGCATTTCCCAGCGCGAACGTACGCCGTATCTTGCCGGTACGGCGGTTTTCATGCTGTTTGCCGCAGCCGGAAACTGGATGCTGCCTGCCGTCGGCTGGTTGGCCGTACTCGCATTTTGGCTGGCCGTTATGCCCTTGTGGCTGAAAAACAAATGGAAGCTGCAAGGCGGCTGGCGCGCCTATGCCGCCGGATGGATGCTGGTACTGCCTTTCTGGTTTGCCCTTACCGTCCTGCGCGCCGACATCGGCGCACTGCCGCTCTTGGGCATTATGGGCGTAGTGTGGGTTGCCGACACCGCCGCCTATTTTTCCGGAAAGGCATTCGGCAGACGCAAACTCGCCCCTTCCATCAGCCCGGGAAAAAGCTGGGAAGGCGTGGCCGGCGGCCTCGCGGCGGTGCTGGTATACCTTGTCTGCTGGTTTGGATTTAATGCCACCACAATCATTGCCGGTATCGTGCTGACCGCCGCCAGCGTTTGCGGCGACCTGCTCGAAAGCTGGCTCAAACGCGCCGCAGGCATCAAAGACAGCAGCAGCCTGCTGCCCGGACACGGCGGCGTATTCGACCGTGTGGACGGCCTGATTGCCGCCGTAAGCGTTTTTGCCGCCTGTTACTTTCTACTTTAAACCGCAAAGGAGCGGATCATGCCGGAGCAAAACCAAAAATCCTCCCTGCCCGTTTTGGGCGTACTGCTTGCCGCCGGACTGATGGCGGCGGCCTTCATCCTCGGCGTACAATTTAAAAATTTCCGCCAACCCGGCACGATCACCGTCAAAGGCTTGGCGGAAAAGAACTTCCAGTCCGACAGCGCAACCTGGCGCAGCGGCGTCGCCCTGCACGGCGACAGCTATCAAGCCGTGCTGGACGGGCTCGGCAGCGAAAGCAAGAAACTGGCCGCTTTCCTAAAAAAGCAGGGTTTTGACAACGCGGAAATACAGACCGGCCTGCCGCAGGTAGAGCGTGTCTACAAAGACATCCGTAACGAACAGGGCGAAATCGTCGGCCGCAGCCCGAACGGCTACGACGGCACGCTGCACATCACCGTCAACACCAAAAAACTCGATAAAATCCAAGCCGCGCAAACCGCCATCCGCAGCCTGCGGGCGAAAAACGACTTCATCGACTTCGATGCCCCGCAATACCTGCTCGGCAATCTCGAAACCATCAAACGCGACCTGATTACCCAAGCCACCGAAGACGCGCAAAAACGCGCCGCCGAATTTGCCAAAACCGGCGGCGGCAAAGTCGGCGCGATGCGCTCCGCCTCGCAGGGCTCGTTCAACATCTATTCCGACAAAGGCAGCAGCGAAGACGAAGACTACGGCGGCACCTACGACAAAACCACCGTCGGCAAACAGGTAAGGCTGGTGGTAACGATAGAATACGCCATCGACTAAACCCGTTTTCAGCCTGCCTCCAAGCCGCAAAAGGCCGTCTGAAAACCTGCCGTCCGTCAAAAACACATCCGTAGCAAGCAATAACAGACATGCCGCCGTTTTCAGACGGCCTGAACAGAATAAAAATATGCCCCAAACCCTTACCATACTCGGCAGTACCGGCAGCATCGGCGAAAACACGCTGGACGTAGTATCGCGCCATCCCGACAGATTCCGCATCTTCGCGCTGGCAGGACACAGACAGGTGGAAAAGCTGGCGGCACAATGTGTACGGTTTGCACCGGAATACGCCGTAACCGCCGATGCCGGACACGCCGCCGCACTGGAAAAACTGCTGCGCGACCAAAGCTGCCAAACCCAAGTGCTATACGGAGCGCAAGCTCTGGCCGACATCGCCGCCGCAGACTGCGTAGACGGAGTAATGTGCGCCATCGTCGGTGCGGCGGGTCTGCCTTCCGCGCTGGCCGCAGCCAAAGCAGGCAAAACCATCTATCTGGCCAACAAAGAAACACTGGTCATGTCCGGTGCGCTGTTTATGGAAACCGCCCGCGCCAACGGTGCGCAAGTGCTGCCGGTTGACAGCGAACACAATGCCGTATTCCAAGTATTGCCGCGCGGCTGCGCAGGCCGTTTGGACGAACACGGCATCCGCTCCATCATCCTTACCGCGTCGGGCGGCCCCTTTCTCGATACCGACCCGGCCGAACTGGAACACATCACGCCCGCCCAAGCGGTAAAACACCCGAATTGGCGTATGGGCAGGAAAATTTCCGTCGATTCCGCCACCATGATGAACAAAGGCTTGGAACTGATTGAAGCGCACTGGCTGTTTGACTGTCCTCCGGCACGGCTGGAAGTGGTTATCCACCCGCAATCGGTGGTACACAGCATGGTGCGCTATCTCGACGGATCGGTACTGGCGCAGCTTGGCAATCCCGATATGCGTACGCCGATTGCCTACTGCCTCGGCCTGCCGCAGCGCATCGAATCCGGAGCGCAAGCACTAGACTTCGAAACCTTGTCCGCCCTGACTTTCAGACAACCGGACTCTGCCCGCTTCCCATGTCTGCAGCTGGCCTACGAAGCCATGAACGCCGGCGGTGCCGCCCCGTGCGTATTGAATGCGGCAAACGAAGTGGCCGTCGCCGCCTTTCTCGACGGAAAAATCCGCTTTACCGACATCGCACGCACCGTGGCACACTGCCTGAACGGCAGCTTCCCAAACGACACAGGAAGCCTGGAAAGCCTGCTCGATCTCGATGCGCAAACGCGCAGACAGGCACAGGCGTTTTCAGAGCGTCCGAACGCAAAACCATATTTTCAGACGGCCTCAAACCATACAGAGGCCGTCTGAAAACACAGCAACAAAACATTAACCGGGGAAAACATTGCCGTCCTTTCTGCTTAACGCCTTATCCACCGCCGCATCTTTCATTGTCGCCATCCTCGTGCTGGTCAGCCTGCACGAACTCGGCCACCTGCTTGTCGCCCGCTGGTGCGGCATCAAAGTGCTGCGCTTTTCCGTCGGCTTCGGCAAACCGTTTGTTACCAAACGCTGGCGCAATATCGAATGGTGCCTTGCGCCGATACCCTTGGGCGGCTACGTCAGAATGGTCGATACCCGCGAAGGCAAAGTAGCCGAAACCGACCTGCCCTTTGCCTTTGACAAACAGCATCCGGCAAAAAAAATCGCCGTCGTCGCTGCCGGCCCGCTGACCAACCTGATACTCGCCTTCCTGTTATACAGCTTCAGCTTCTCTTTCGGCATCAACGAAACCAAACCCTATGTCGGCACAGTCGAGCCGTACAGCATCGCAGCCCAAGCCGGCTTTCGCTCTGGCGACCGCATCAGCGCGGTAAACGGCGAACCCGTAACAAACTGGGGCGACGCGCAAACCGCCATCGTGCTGGATTTGGAAGCCGGCAAAGTCGAAGTGGCCGTTACCGACGAAGCAGGCAGGGCGGCCGTGCGCACCATCAACATCGCCGGCACGCAGGCTGCGGACGATGTGGCGAAAAACAGCGGCTACATCGGCCTTGCCCCATACCGCATGACCCAAACCATCGCCAAAGTCATGCCCGACAGCCCCGCCGCCCGTGCAGGCCTGAAAGAAGGCGACACCTTATTGTCCGCCGACGGCAAACCGATTGCCGACTGGCTCTCGTGGACGGACTTGGTGCGCCAAAGCGCGGGGCGCAAAATCGACATCGCCTACCTGCGCGGCGGCCAAACCATGCACACCGCCGTGCGCCCCGAAGCCGAACGGATAGGCGGCGAGCTGGTCGGCCGCGTCGGCCTGGCAGCGCAAACCGATAAAGTGTGGGACAAAGAAGTCCGCTTCCGCTATCATCCCTCCCTTGGCGAATCGGTGGCACTGGGCTGGAAGAAAACCACAGGCTACATCAGCCTTACCGTCCGTTTCTTCGGCCGCCTGCTCGGCGGACAAGCCTCGCTGCAACACGTTTCCGGCCCGCTGACGATTGCCGACGTGGCCGGCAAAACCGCCGCCATGGGCTGGCAGCCCTATATCGAATTCCTTGCCCTGGTCAGCATCAGCCTCGGCGTAATGAACCTGCTGCCCGTTCCCGTACTCGACGGCGGCCATTTGGTGTTTTACAGCATCGAATGGCTGCGCGGCAAACCGCTTTCCGAAAGCATACAGTCTGCCGGGCTGCGCATCGGGCTGGCACTGATGCTGATGCTGATGGTTTTGGCTTTTTTTAACGACATTACCCGTTTGTTTGGATAACTTTATGAAAATGAAAAAACTCACCCTCGCTTTGATGATGTTGGGCCTGTCCCTGCCTGCCGCCGCCGACTTTACCGTCCGCGACATCCGTGTGGAAGGTTTGCAGCACACCGAGCCGGCCACCGTATTTACCTATCTGCCCGTCAAAGTCGGCGAAACATTCCGCGACGGACAAAGCGAAGAAATCATCAGCAATCTCTACGCCACCGGTCTTTTTGACGACGTGCGCGTGGAAAGCATGGGCGACCAGCTCCTGCTGACCGTGGTCGAACGCCCCGTCATCGGCAGCTTCGAAGTCAGCGGCGGCAAGCTGATTCAAAACGATGCCATCAAGAAAAACCTCGATGCTTTCGGCCTGGGGCAGTCCCGCCCGTTCAACCAAGGCCGTCTGAACGAAGCCGTGGCCGGTTTGAAGGAAGAATATAAAAAGCAGGGCAAATACGCGGTGGAAATCACCCCCGAAGTTACCCGTCTGGCACGCAACCGCGTGGCGGTACAGCTAAAAATCGACGAGGGCAAAACCACCACCATCAACGACATCGAATTTGAAGGCAACCAACGCTATTCCGACCGCCGCCTGCGCCGCCAGATGTCTTTGAGCGAAGGCGGTTTGTTTACTTGGATTACCAAATCCAACCGCTTCAATTCCGACAAATTCTCGCAAGACTTGGAACGCATTACCGACTTCTACCAAAACAACGGCTATTTTGACTTCCGTATCGTCAATACCGACGTACAGATGAGTGCGGATCAGAAGCACCAAACCATGAAGATCACCGTATCCGAAGGACAGCCTTACCGCTGGGGCAAGGTCAGCATCGACGGCGATACCCGCGAAGTGCCGAAAGAAGAACTCTACAAGCACCTGAAAATGAAGGAAGGGCGCAAATACGAACGTGCGCAGATGCTGGAAAGCCTGGAAAAAATACAGCAGAGCATGGGTACGGCGGGCTACGCGTTCAGCGAAGTAAACGTCATTCCCCAGCCCAACCGCGAAACCGGCGTGGTGGATTTCGTTTTGCAGGTCGAACCAAACCGCAAAGTATATGTAAACAAAATCAACATCTCCGGCAACAACAAAACCCGGGACGAAGTCGTGCGCCGCGAGCTGCGCCAGATGGAAGCCGCGCCTTACGACGTGTCCAAACTGCAACGCTCGAAAGAGCGCGTCGAACTTTTAGGCTATTTCGACGATGTGAAATTCGAAGCGCGTCCGGTTGAAGGCACGCCCGACCAGGTAGATGTCGACATGAGCATCAACGAACGCGCCACCGGTTCGCTCGATGTAAGCGCGGGCTGGGTGCAGGATACCGGCCTGGTTATGGCGTTCGGTGTGGCGCAGGACAATCTGTTCGGTACAGGCAAATCCGTTTCCGCCCGCATCTCCCGCAGCAAAACCACCAACAACGCCTCGCTGTCGTTTACCGACCCCTATTTCACACCCGACGGCGTGAGCTTGGGCTACGACCTCTACGGCAAAACCTACGATCCGCGCAAATCCTCTTCCTCCACCACCAGCAACAGCCGCTACAAAACCTCCACCCTCGGCGCAGGCATCCGCATGGGCGTGCCGGTAACCGAATACGACCGCGTAAACTTCGGCCTCGGTGCGGAACATATGCAGGTGGAAACCTTCTCGGGTGCGCCGAAACGCTACCGCGAATTTATCGAAAAACACGCCAGTAACCAAACCAACGGCATCGGCAAATACAAAGGCTGGACCATCAAAGGCAGCATCGGCTGGGGGCGCAACAAAACCGACAGCGCACTGTGGCCGACAAGGGGCTACGTCGTCGATGCCAACCTCGAAGGCGGCCTGCCCGGCGGCGACCTGCTGTATTACAGCCTGACCCACAACCAAAAATGGTTCTTCCCGTTGAGCAAAAACTTCACCCTGATGCTCGGCGGCTCGGTCGGCACGGCCGACGGCTACGGTAAAACCAAAGAGCTTCCCTTCTTCCAAAACTTCTACGGCGGCGGCTTGGGTTCGGTACGCGGCTACGAAAGCGGCACACTCGGCCCGAAAGTTTACGACGTGGACGGCGACAAAATCAGCTACGGCGGCAACAAAATGCTCTCCGGCACCGCCGAACTGCTGTTCCCCTTCCCCGGCATCAAAGACAGCCGCAGCGTCCGCCTGAGCCTGTTCGCCGATGCGGGCAGCGTGTGGGACGGCAAAACCTACAACGATGCCAGCAGCGACCCGCTGGGCGGCAGAACGGTACAAAACGTGTACGGCGTAGGCACCAGCCACCATTCCACTTTCAAGGAAGAGCTGCGCTACTCCGCCGGTGCGGCCGTTACCTGGCTTTCGCCGCTGGGGCCGATGAAGTTCAGCTACGCCTACCCGATTAAGAAAAAAACCACCGACGAAATCCAACGCTTCCAATTCCAGTTGGGCACCACCTTCTAAAACTGTTTGAAACGGAAACCGCATGATAAAACGGAAACCACAGATAAAGCGGTGGGCTGCCATACTGGCCGCTGCGGCCTGCTTGGCCGCTCCCGCTGCGGCAGAGGGTCTGCGCAAACTCGGTTTTATCGACGTGGATCGGGTATACCGCGAATCGAAGCAGGCACAGAACATACAGGCCAAGCTCGACGAAGAATTTTCGCCGAGACAGAAACGGCTGGAACAAATGCAGCGGGATGCGGCGGAATTGGAACGCAAAGCCGCCGCCACCAAAGCCGGCAAAGCCCGCGACGGCCTGCTTGCCGAACTGCAGCGGCACAACCAAACCCTCCGCAGCGAACAGTCCAAGCTGGCCGAAGACTACGACCTGCGCCGCAACGAAGAGTTTGCCGCGCTGCAACGCAATGCCGACAAGGTAATGATCGACCTGGCAAAAAAAGAAGGCTACGACCTGATTGTCCACGATGTCATCTTTATAAACGCCAAATTCGACATTACCGACAAGGTAATCCGCGAAATGAACCGCTGACCGCCTGCCTGTTTCCCCGTTTTTCAGACGGCCTCCTCCGTATTTGAGGCCGTCTGAAAACATAAAACGGGCCGTTGCCAATCCGTTCGAAACGCATATGAGCCAAACCTACACCCTTTCCCAAATCACGGCCAAACTCGGCGGCCAAGTGCGCGGCGAAGACATCGCCGTCCGTGCCGTGCGGCCGCTGGATGAGGCCGAAGCCGCAGACATCAGCTTTCTTGCCAATCCCAAATACAAACACGACATGCACGCCAGCCGCGCCGGCGCGGTGATTGTGTCGGAAGCGGCCGCTGCCGGACTGGAAGGCCGCAGCCTGATTGTCGCCGCCGACCCGTATCTCTATTTTGCCAAAGTGGCCAGGCTGTTTTCGCCTGTGGCCAAAGCGCGCGGCGGCATCCATCCCACAGCCGTTATCGAGCCGACTGCAAAAGTACCCGCAAGCTGCGAAATCGGCGCGCACACCTACATAGGCGCAAACACCGTACTCGGCGAAGGCTGCCGCATACTCGCAGGCGCGGTAGTCGAACATGACTGCACGCTGGGCGACGAAGTCGTCGTCCGCCCCAACGCCGTGATTTATTACGGCTGCGCACTGGGCAAGCGCGTAGAAATCCACAGCGGCGCGGTCATCGGCGCAGACGGCTTCGGGCTGGCGTTCGACGGCGGCTCGTGGTTTAAAATCCCGCAAACCGGCGCGGTAACGCTGGGCGACGACGTGGAAATCGGCTCGAACACCAATATCGACCGTGGCGCGATGAGCGACACCACCGTCGGCTGCGGCACCAAAATCGACAACCAGGTGCAAATCGGCCACAACTGCAAAATCGGCAGCCATACCGTCATCGCCGCCAAAACCGGCATTTCCGGCAGCGTTACCGTCGGCAGCTACTGCATCATCGGCGGCGGGGTCGGCACGGTCGGCCACATCGAAATCGCCGACAAAACCACCATCGGCGGCGGCACTTCCGTTACCCACAGCATCACCGCAAGCGGGCAGCACATTGCCGGCATTTTTCCGATGTCGTCCCATAAGGAATGGGCGCGCAACGCCGTCCACATCTCACGGCTGAGCGACACCTCCAAACGGATCAAACAACTCGAACAGCAACTGGCCGAACTAAAAAGCGGCAAATGAAACAGGCCGTCTGAAAAGCGCACTTCCTTTTCAGACGGCCTCCCGACAACAAAACAGGACCACAACGCAATGGACATCCAACTCCCTATCGAAGCACGCGAAATCCAAGAACTCCTGCCACACCGCTTCCCCTTCCTCCTGCTCGACCGCATTACCGCCGCCGAACCGGGCAAATCGCTGAACGCCATCAAAAACGTAACGTTTAACGAACAGTTTTTCCAAGGCCATTTTCCCGAATCGCCCGTGATGCCGGGGGTATTGATAGTGGAAGCGATGGCGCAGGCCTGCGGCGTATTGGCCGTGTTGAGCCAGGGCAGCACCAAACGCCGCGAAGGGGAAATCACCCTGTTTGCCGGCTTGGACAACGTCCGCTTCAAACGGCAGGTCATTCCCGGCGACCGCCTCGATTTCGAAGTGGAGCTGCTGGCACACCGGCGCGGCATCGGCAAATTCAACGCCACCGCCAAAGTAAACGGCGAACTGGCCTGCGAAGCCACCATCATGTGTGTCCAGCGGATTGTCGAAAAAGGCTGAGCACCGTTTTCAGACGGCCTGTACGGACTCCGTACGGGCATCGCGCCGATACGCATCCGCAGCCATAAAGACATCAGGCAGCAATACGGCGGGCCGGTTCGCCCGCCGGACACAACGCCCGATTTGCGCCATCACGAAAGGAAAGCCATGACCCTCATCCATCCGACTGCCGTTATCGACCCCAAAGCCGAGCTGGATTCCGGCGTTAAAGTCGGCGCATACACCGTCATCGGCGCAAACGTGCAAATCGGCGCAAACACCGAAATCGGCCCGCACGCCGTCATCAACGGCCACACCACCATAGGCGAAAACAACCGCATCTTCCAGTTTGCCAGCCTCGGCGAAATCCCGCAGGACAAAAAATACGCGGGCGAACCCACCCGCCTCGTCATCGGCGACAACAACACCATCCGCGAATTCACCACTTTCAACCTCGGCACCGTAACCGGCATCGGCGAAACCCGCATCGGCAACGGCAACTGGATTATGGCCTACTGCCACCTCGCCCACGACTGCGTCATCGGCAACCACACCGTATTTGCCAACAATGCCTCGCTGGCGGGACACGTTACCATTGGCGACTACGTCGTCTTGGGCGGCTACACGCTGGTATTCCAGTTCTGCCATATCGGCGACTACGCCATGACCGCCTTCGCCGCCGGCGTACACAAAGACGTACCGCCCTACTTCATGGCCGCAGGCTACCGCGCCGAACCGGCAGGCATCAACAGCGAAGGTATGCGCCGCAACGGCTTTACCGCCGAACAAATCTCCGCCGTAAAAGAAGCATACAAAACCATCTACCTGCGCAACATCCCCTACGAAGAAGCCAAAGCCGACATCCTTACCCGCGCCGAAACCCGCCCCGAGCTGGCGGTGTTCAAAGACTTTTTCGCCGCCTCCACACGCGGCATCGTGCGCTGAAACCGTTTCGCAACAAGCTGCGGATACAGGCCGCCGGGCTGCACGGATCAAAGCGCGGCCGACAAACCTTAGAGGCCGTCTGAAACCGCAAAACGGTTTTCAGACGGCCTCATTTGCCATATTCCCCATCCCGTTACCACATTTGAAAAACACGCCGCCGCCATGATGAAAAACATAAAGAAATATCTGAAATTACATCTCGAAAAAAGAGAAAGCAGCTTTCAAACGCAGGGATGCTACTATCCGCCCGCTTCCTGGGAAGAATTCGAACGCTGGAACGAAAGCACTTTCGATCAGAATTTTTCAAAATGTTCAGACGATGACAGTATTCTGACAACGAAAATATATATCAGCCTGTTTGACAATTTGAAAGACTTTGCGTTTTACAGCGTTTTTAAGGATTTGGATTTTGAAAAATTAAACAATGCCCTGTTTCAAACATCCAGAGAAGAGCTGTTGAAAACCTGCATTTTTCCCAGCGGCACAGACCATTGCCATGCCTTTTTTGAAAGTCTGTCTGCCTTTGCCTGCAATGATTTCGAAGTGATAGAAAGCCTTTTTCCCGCAGAGCTGCCTTCCGGTGCGGGCAGGTATTACACCGAGAATGCAGTAAACCTGCTGAAAATCCTTTATTTCGGGCAGGAAGACCTGAAAGAAGAAGCCTTGCGCAAAGCGGAAAAATTTTTGCAGAAGAAAAAAACGGCGTGGGAGCGGCTGTGTGTGCTGTATTTGCTGGCTTTAATGGAAAAAAATGCCGAAAAAGCATCGGAGTGTTTGCAGGAACTCTGCGCGGCATACCAAAAACTGGGTTTTCCGCGCGAGAAGACAGACAAACTGTTTGCCCAGGAAATCCACGGCCTGTACCGTTTGGCAAGGACGGTTGACGCGGATTTGTTTGAAAAAATAACCATGCCCGTCCACGACTGCTTTTTTCGGGAATTTGAGCATTGGCAGCGGGAAAACGGCTATCCGAAAGGCCGGATATTTTATTTTTACCCGCCGAAAATGGCTTATATGAATGCCGTTTTGCAGGCGCAGTTGCCCAAAATGACGCTTTACGAACAAAAATATGACGACGGACGCAGATATATCTATAAAAATGTAGAAAAATTTGCGTCGGATTTGACGGAAGAAGTGCAAAAGACAACTTTATAAAATTAAGGGCAGAATCGGAATCTGCCCTTAATTTTTTCAAACAAAGGCGGAAGGCGCGCGGCACCGCCGGCCGTTTCAGCGCGGCTCTGCCGCATATTGCGCCAAAATACCGGCGAAGGCCGCGCCCGTTTCGGGGTGTTTGAGGCCGTAGGCGACGGTGGCTTCGAGATAGCCGAGTTTGCTGCCGCAGTCGTAGCGTTTGCCTGCAAAGGCATGGGCGAGGACGGTTTCGTGATCCAGCAGGCGGGCGATGCCGTCGGTAAGCTGGATTTCGCCGCCCGCGCCGCGCGGCAGGTTGGTCAGCAGGTCGAAAATGCGGGGTGTCAGGATGTAGCGTCCGACCACGGCCAGATTGGATGGTGCTTCTTCGGGCTTGGGTTTTTCAACGATATTGGTAATGCGCCGCAGGCTGCCGGCGGCGGCCGTTTCCACGATGCCGTACGAGCCGGTCTGCTCGGGGGACACGGTTTCCACGCCCAAGACGCTGCTGCCGCTCTGCCCGTAGATTTCAATCATCTGCCGCAATGCGCCTTGCGGCGCGTCGATCAGATCGTCTGCCAGAATGACGGCAAACGGCGCATTGCCGACGGCGGCGCGGGCGCAGAGGACGGCGTGTCCCAGCCCGAGTGCCTCTGCCTGGCGGATGTAGAGACAGGTAATGCCTTTGGGCAGGATGTTGCGGACGTGTTCGAGCAGCCTGTCTTTATGGCGCAGCTCGAGCTCGCTTTCCAATTCGTAGGCTTTGTCGAAATGGTCTTCGATGCTGCGCTTGTTGCGCCCCGTTACAAACACCATTTCGGTGCAGCCGGCTTCCACGGCTTCCTCTACGGCGTATTGGATCAAGGGTTTGTCGACGATGGGCAGCATTTCTTTGGGGCTGGCCTTGGTAGCGGGCAGAAAGCGCGTACCCATGCCGGCAACGGGGAAAACGGCTTTTCTGACGGCTTGGGGCTGGTGGCTCATGGTTTTTTCCTTTTATGTTTTCAGACGGCCTGCTGTGTGTTTGCATCTTGACCGAGCATGGCCAGCAGCTCTGCTTCGTTTAAAACGGCAACATTCAGCGTAAGGGCTTTTTCCAGCTTGCTGCCGGCGGCTTCGCCCGCAACGAGGTAATCGGTTTTTTTCGACACGCTGCCCGACACTTTGCCGCCTGCCGCTTCAATCATGGCTTGTGCCTGATCGCGTTTGAGGGTGGGCAACGTGCCGGTTAAGACAAAGGTTTTGCCTGCCACGGCTTCATTGAGGCCGTCTGAAACGCTTGCGCCTGCGGTGTTTTCAGACGGCCTGTGCGCCGTTTCCGCGAGAAACGCGATGGTTTGCCGCAGCAGTTTTCCGTTTTGCGGCACGCTGCGCCAAGCCTGCCAGTCGGCGGGCAGGGCTTTGTCGTTTAAGAGTGCGTCTGTGTTCCGTCCCGCCAAATCCCACAAAGCCTGCGCTTTGTTTTCGCTGGTTTTGAAACCGGGCAGGCGGGAGAGCCAGCATTGCGGTGCTGCGTAATCGGAAACAGGCAGGGTAACGGCCTGTATTTTCGGGACGACACCTTCGGCCAGCAGCTCGTCTATCATCGCCTGCTGCGCGGCCTGGCCGAAAAAGTGGGCAACGGAGCGGGCGACGACTCCGCCGATGTCGGGCAGACAGGCGAGTACGGGTTCGGGCGCACGGCGCACGGTGTCGAGCGTGCCGAAAGCCTGCGCCAGCGTTTTGGCGGTGCGCTCGCCGACATGGCGGATGCCGAGTGCGAACAGAAAACGCGCCAAATCGGGGGTTTTGCTGGCGGCAATGCCGTCGATGATGTTTTCCGCCCACTTGGTCGGCTGTTTTTTGGTTTTGGCGGCGGGCGTTTCCGTGAGGCCGTCTGAAAACCCTTTGCTGTCGTTTTCAGACGGCCTTTCGGCCTGTTCCGCCGTTTCTTTCATTTTTTGCAGGGCGGGCACGTTCAGGCGGTAGAGGTCGGCGAAATGACGCACGATGTCTTGTGCGACAAGCTGCTCGATTTGTTTCTGCCCCAGTCCGTCGATGTCCATTGCCTTACGCGAGGCGAAATGAATCAAGCCTTGTGCGCGTTGGGCTTGGCACAGCATTCCGCCGCTGCAACGCGCTACGGCTTCGCCTTCTTCGCGTTCGATGGGGCTGCGGCAGATGGGACATTCGGCAGGCAAAACGTAGGGCGGATAGGCGGGTTGTTGTTTTTCAGACGGCCTTTGGACAAACAAATCACCGTTTGCGCCGGTATCGGCAATGCCTGCCGCCGCCGTCGGGCGGCGTTCCGCCACCACGCGCACCACTTCGGGAATCACGTCGCCCGCGCGGCGCACGACCACGGTATCGCCCACGCGCACATCCTTGCGCGACACTTCGTCCTGATTGTGCAGCGTGGCATTGGTAACGGTAACGCCGCCGACAAACACGGGTTTCAAACGGGCAACGGGCGTAGCCGCGCCGGTGCGGCCGATTTGCACATCGATGGCTTCAACCACGGTCAAGGCTTCTTCGGCGGGGAATTTGTGGGCGACCGCCCAGCGCGGCGCACGCGAGATAAAGCCCAGTTCGTGCTGCTGCGCCAGACTGTTTACCTTCACAACCATGCCGTCGATTTCATAAGGCAGGGCGGGGCGTTTTTGCCGCATTTGTTCGTAAAACGCCAAAATTTCGGCCATGCTGCCGAAACAGCCGCAGTTCCCTTCGGGCAGGGCAAAACCGAGCCTGCCGCAATAGTCCAGCTCCTGCATATGCGTTCCGGCGGAAAAGCCGCCCTCCTGCCGCGCGATGCTGTAAGGGAAAAAATGCAGTTTGCGCTGCGCCGTGATGCGCGGGTCGAGCTGGCGCAGGCTGCCCGCCGCCGCGTTGCGCGGATTGGCAAACGGTTTGCGGCCGTTTTCTTCCTGACGGAGATTCAGCGCGGCAAAATCGGCTTTGAACATCAGCACTTCGCCGCGTATTTCAATCAGCGCGGGTGTGTCGCCGCCGCGCAGCCGCAAGGGAATGTCGGATACGGTGCGGATGTTTTGCGTAACGTCTTCCCCGCTGCTGCCGTCGCCGCGCGTGGCGGCCTGCACCAGTACGCCGTCGCGGTAGAGCAGGCTCACGGCGAGGCCGTCGAATTTGGGTTCGATAACGTATTGCGGCGGCTTCCCGCCCAATCCGCCGCGCACGCGCTCGTCAAACGCCGTCATTTCCGCATGGTCGAATGCCCCGCTTTCATCCTGCGGCGAAAAAGCGTTGCTGAGCGAGAGCATAGGCACTTCGTGGCGCACTTGGGCAAAGGCGGACAACGGTGCGCCGCCGACACGCAGGGTGGGGCTGTCGGGCAGTTTCAGGGCGGGATGGGCGGCTTCGAGGGCTTCGAGTTCGTGGAACAGACGGTCGTATTCGGCATCCGGCACGCTGGGCGCGTCGAGTGTGTAATATTCGTAGCCGTAGCGGTTGAGGAGATCGGTCAGTTCGCGGATTTTTGCGGCGGTGTCGTTCATGGCGGTGTCGTGGGAGGCTTCGGGAGGGGAAAAGGGAATGTTTGAGGCCGTCTGAAAAGCGTTTTCAGACGGCCTTTTGCTTTTTTTCAGACGGCCTGTTCAGGAAAACAGCCGCTGTGCCAGCGCGCCGCCGGGTTCGATGCCGACTTTCTGCATTTCTTTCTGCCGCGCGGCAACATAGCGGCCTACGTCTTTGAGCCATTCCATCGACAGCTCTTCGAGTTTGTCGTTGACCAAATCCAAGCCCAGCTCGCTGGAAAAACGTACGGTCAAGTCCATAAAGCGGTCGAAATTGCGGCTGCCTGCGGGAACGTGGGGAATATCAAACAAAATGCTGAAGCCTTTATAGGGCTGCGATGCCAGCAGGGCGGCGGTAAACGCGCTGTTGTCCATGGTAATCACGCTGAACAGCACGCGGCCGTCTTCTTCGAGGTGGAACGCGCCGTCGTGCGCGAGCGCGAAGCCGGCACGCTCCAAAGCGGCGCGCAGCTCGCTGCCGCTGACGGTGCTGCGGGAAACGAGGTGCATGGCGATGGTTTGGTCTACGCGCTCGCACAATTCGTCCAGCGGGCGGGCGGTGTCGAGAAAGGCGGAAATGTCCATCAGCTTGATGCCCGCGTCGAGTTTGGCGGCAAACGCGTCAATCTGTGCGCCGAAGTCTTCCAGCTCCTGCACGGTGGCCAGCCCTTTGCGCGAGATGGCCTGCAAGGCAACGATGAAGCCCTGGTAATACACATTGGGTACGGGCTCGACTTCCTGCCACAGGCCGTCCATCGTGCAGCCGGCAACAAAGAAACGGTGGCGGCCGGAAAAGCGCGGCAGGGTGCGGAATTCCTGCGGTTCGCGCAGGGAAATGTAGGCCATGTAGTCGAAACGCGGCTCAAACCACGGCAGCTCCTGCTTGACCATGTCGTCCAAATCCATCAGCAGCCGTTCGCGGCGGCCGGTTTTTTCCCGTTCGCGCTCGGGCGAAGGTACGGAGGCAAACGCAAATTTGCCGGTTTCGGAGTCCGGCTCTTCCAACATGATGATTTCGTCTTCTTCCACTTCCACAGCGGCACCGCCGCCGTCAAACTCTTCCATCGCCAGCACGCCGGGGCCGGATTTGCCCGGCAGTATGGCCGCTTGCGCCGCATCTTTTTCAGACGGCCCTTCCTGCACGCCGGCAAACAGGTCGGCGGCGCGGGCGGCGGCTCGGTCTTCTTCGGAAAGTTTGGAAACATCGGCCTCGCGCACCACCACCAGCGGCTTGCCCTGCACTCCTTCTTTGTTCTGCCAGCCGGCCATGCCCGTGCCGGTACGTCCGTCGCGCACGGAATCCTGCTGCCCTTCGAGCAGCGCGTCTTTGTCGGAATGGCCGAACTGCTCGCGCACTTTGCGGCGGTATTTGTTTTCCTGATACATGTTGTAGGCGGTTACACCCAGAATCACCAGCAGGCCGACGGCTGCTGCCATCCACATTTTTCCGTCCATAGTGCTTTGTCTGTCGCTTGTCGAATCAAAAATAGCGGCGATTATAGCGGAAACCGCCGCCGCCATCACTTAACGGGCCTAAACGGCCGTCTGAAAACCCCACTCCGCCACCCGCTCCCAGTCGAAAAAATGCCCGGGGTCGGTTTTGCGCCCCGGAGCGATGTGTTCGTGTCCCGTTACCGCCTCAATCGGATATTGCGCCAACAGCGCGTCGAGCAGGCGGCGCAGGGCGGCATACTGCGCCTCTGCAAACGGCTCGAAGTCGCATCCCTCCATTTCGATGCCCACCGAAAAAGCGTTGCACCCCGCCCGCCCGCGAAACGACGACACACCCGCATGGTAGGCGGCATCGCCGCAGGAAACAAACTGCACCGTTTCGCCCGTGCGTGCGATAAAGAAATGGCTGGACACGCGCAAATTTTCAATCACGCTGAAAAACGGATGTTCCGCCCCGTTGATGCGGTTGGCAAACAGCTTCTCCACCGCGCCCGTGCCGTACTCGAACGGCGGCAGCGAAATATTGTGGATAACTGCCAGCGTAACCCTTTCCCCTTCGGGACGCGGCCCGCAGTTGGGCGAAAACGCCTGCCGCGCCCCCTGCCAGCGTCCTTCCCGCCATTCCTGCATTGCCCTCTCCTTTCCCGTAGCGGCCTGCGCCGCTGCGGCGGCAAAAGGCCGTCTGAAAACGGTTTTCAGACGGCCTGCATCCATTCATTCCGCCCGCGCCGCGCCGCCGTGTTCCAAAGCAGCAAGAAACCGCGCCAGCTCCTGCGGCAGCGGGGCTTCCAACACCAGCTCCGCACCCGTGAGCGGATGTTCCAAACGCAGCCTGGCGGCGTGCAGAAACATCCGTTTCAGGCCGAGTTTCTGCAAACGGCGGTTGGCCTGGAAATCGCCGTAACGTTCGTCGCCCGCAATCGGACAGCCCTGCGCCTGCATGTGGACGCGGATTTGGTGGGTGCGGCCGGTTTTCAAAGCGGCTTCGACCAGCGTCAAATGCGAAAGGCCGACGCTGTGCGGCAGGCCGTCTGAAAAACGGTTCAGCACCTTGAAAACAGTGTGCGCGCTCTGCCCTTCCCCACTCACCCGCACCATTTTCTCGCCCGCCGCGCCGGTATATTTGAACAGCGGCAGCTTCACATGGAAACGTTCGTCCGGCAGCTTGCCGACTCCCAGCGCGAGATAGCTTTTTTCCGGGCGGCCGCTGCGGATGGCCTCGTGCAGCTTTACCAGCGCGCCGCGTTTTTTCGCAATCATCAGAAGGCCGCTGGTGTCCTTGTCCAAACGGTGTACCAACTCGAGATAGCGGGCTTCCGGGCGGGCGCGGCGGATTTGCTCGATCACGCCGAAACTGATGCCGCTGCCTCCGTGCACCGCCACGCCAGACGGCTTGTCGATGACCAAAAGCGCGTCGTCTTCGTACACAATGTCAAACTCCCGCGCGGGCGCGGCAGCTTTTTCAGACGGCCTCTGCCGCTCTGCGGTACGCACCGGAGGAATGCGGACAATATCGCCCGCCGCAATGCGGCTGTCGCTCTTGCAGCGTTTTTTGTTCAGCCGCACCTCGCCCGCGCGGATAATCCGCTGGATATGGCTCTTGGGTACGCCTTTGAGGATTTTTATCAGATAGTTATCAAGGCGTTGCCCTGCCTCGTGTTCGCCAACGGCGGCAAGGCGGGCGGAAACTTTGCTTGTCGGGAGCATTTTCTCTATAATCTGCGGCGTTTTGCAGCCGCCTTGCGCGGCGCAAAACATATTGAAAAAAGCGATTTTATATTAAAAACGTATCCCGCAAAGCATTTCCGCGCCGCCCGCAGCCAAACGGGCGGCGGGCAGTAACCGAAGTCCGTATGTGCCTGGCCATTTACGCAAAACTAAGACGCGGCAGTTTCCCGCGCGGCGCAAACAGGCGAACGATAATAAGAAGATGTCGGCAGTTTCATTCCAATCCTGCCGCTTCCCAAAAGGAAGCGCAGGCTGCGCCGGTTTACTCCGGCGGCGTTCTTTAATCCCTTCTTTACGAATCCGCTTCACAGCCGCACATGGCCGTTTTCCGAACGGCATGGACTATTGCGGCGCAACAGCCGGAAACAGGTTACACGCTTCGTGGGTACAAACGGGCAGGCCGTCTGAAAAAAACGCGCCCGCCGGGAGTCATCATGAAACGAATGTTGTTTAACGCCACGCAGGCCGAAGAGCTGCGCGTGGCCATCGTAGACGGGCAGACCCTGCTCGATCTCGACATCGAAACGCTGGGCAAAGAACAGCGCAAAGGCAATATCTACAAGGGTGTCATTACCCGCATCGAACCCTCGCTCGAAGCCTGCTTCGTCGATTACGGCACCGACCGCCACGGTTTCCTCCCCTTTAAAGAAGTTTCCCGCGCCTATTTCCAAGACTACGAAGGCGGCAGGGCCCGCATTCAGGACGTACTCAAAGAAGGTATGCAGGTCATCGTCCAAGTGGAAAAAGACGAGCGCGGCAACAAAGGCGCGGCACTCACCACATTTATTTCCCTGGCCGGACGCTATCTGGTGCTGATGCCCAACAACCCGCGCGGCGGCGGCGTATCGCGCCGCATCGAAGGCGAAGAGCGGCAGGAGCTGAAAGACGCGATGGCCGAACTCGACGTGCCGCGCGGCATGAGCCTCATCGCCCGCACCGCCGGCATCGGCCGCAGCGTCGAAGAACTGCAATGGGATTTCGACTACCTGCTCAAACTGTGGCAGGCCATCGAAGAGGCGGGCAACGCCCATCCCGATCCCTATCTGCTCTTTATGGAAAGCTCGCTGCTCATCCGCGCCATCCGCGACTATTTCCGCCCCGACATCGGCGAAATCCTCGTAGACAATGCCGAAGTACATGCGGAAATTTCCGAATTCATGTCCTACGTCATGCCGGCCAACACAGGCCGTCTGAAACTCTACCAAGACCACACCCCCCTCTTCTCCCGCTTCCAAATCGAGCATCAGATCGAAAGCGCGTTCTCGCGCAGCGTCAGCCTGCCCTCCGGCGGCGCGATCGTCATCGACCACACCGAAGCCCTTGTTTCCGTAGACGTAAACTCCGCCCGTGCCACACGCGGCGCAGACATCGAAGAAACCGCCTTCAAAACCAATATGGAAGCGGCCGAAGAAGTGGCGCGCCAAATGCGCCTGCGCGACTTGGGCGGCCTGATCGTCATCGACTTCATCGACATGGAAAACCCCAAACACCAGCGCGAAGTCGAAAACACCCTGCGCGACGCGCTGAAAAAAGACCGCGCCCGCGTGCAGACGGCCAAGCTCTCCCGCTTCGGCCTGCTGGAACTCTCGCGCCAGCGTCTCAAACCAGCCCTCGGCGAATCCAGCCACGCCGCCTGCCCGCGCTGTGCCGGCACCGGCGTGATACGCGGCATAGAATCCACCGCCCTGCACGTGCTGCGCATCATTCAGGAAGAAGCGATGAAGGACAACACCGGCGAAGTGCACGCCCAAGTGCCCGTCGATGTCGCCACCTTCCTGCTCAACGAAAAACGCGCCGAGCTTTTCGCCATGGAAGAGCGTTTGGACGTGAACGTCCTGCTGATTCCCAACATCCACCTGGAAAACCCCCACTACGAAATCAGCCGCATCCGCACCGACGACATCGAAGAGGCCGCCGCCCCCAGCTACAAACAGGTTGCCGTACCCGAAACCGACGACACCGCCAAACCCTTCGGCAGCGAACGCGCCAAAGCGGCCCGCCCCGAGCCCGCCGTCAAAGGCGTGAAGCACACCCAGCCCGCCCCCGTCTCGGCCGAGCCGCAGCCGGAAAGCTGGTGGGACAGGTTCAAAGCATGGTTTAAAGGCCTGTTCGGCAGCACGGTACAGGCCGAACCGCAGCCCGAGCCGGCCAGAAACACCGGCGGCACACGGCGCAACCCGCAAAACCGCCGCAACGGCAACAACCGCCGCAACAATGCCCGCCCGAGCGGCGGCACACCGCCGCAGGACGACAACACCGACGGCGGCAGCCGCGCCCGCAACAACGGCCAGCAAAACCGCCGCCGCGCCGTTCCCCCGCCGCAAACGGAAGAGACCGCAGCCGTAACCGCCGCGCCGCCTCCTGCCAAAGAAGTGCAGAAAGAAGCGCAGCAGGAAGCACAAAACGAAAAACGCAACGGCCGCAATAACAACCGCAGCCGCAACGGCAAACGCGGCGACACCGCCTCCGCGCCTGCGGCTCTGTCCGGAGCGGCAGCGCAGCCCGTACAGGAGAGGCCGTCTGAAAACCCCGAAACACGGCAGGAACAAAAACCCGTCCGCAGCGGCAGCCGCGACGGCGGCCGTCAGGAACGCGGCGGCCGCAACAACGGCAGCAACCGCCGCTACGACAAAAAGCGCAACGTCCCCTCCGCCGCCAAAATCGAGCAGTATCTGATGATAGACGAAGCAGCGGAAAAGGTACGCGCCGCCGTCGCCCACGTTTTCGGAGCAACCGCGCCCGCGCCCGCCGCCGTACTGCCGCAGCACGACAACAACGCCCCGCTGGTCATTACCATCCCCGCGCCGCAGGAAGACACCCCTGCCGTACCGCCGGCCGCCGATGCCGCCCTTGTCAGCGAAAGCAGCGAAAAAGTGCTGGCCGCCGTCGCCCGCGTGATGACGCAGGCCGACAGCGGAGCACAGACGGAAACAAACGCCGAAGCTGCGCAAAGGCCGTCTGAAAACGCCGACAAACGCGGCAAATCCGCCCGCCAAACGGCGGCTGCCGACGAACAGCCGGTCGAACTGCCTGCCGCCCCTGCGGGCATGATACTGGTGCAGACCCGTCCTGAAGCCTTGTCCGCACCCGCGCCCGAACCCGATCTGCCCAAGCGTCCGCACCGCTCCGATCTGCCGCGCCGCGAAACAGCAGCCGTTGCCGCAGCAGAAATGGTGCAAATCGAAACCCGCCGCGACTGACGGAACGGCAGTAAAAACAGCGGCAGCCGTTTTCAGACGGCCTGCCGCTGTTTTGCCGATATAGGGCATCCGCACGTTTCCCAACCTTATTCACCGAAACAGAATCAGGAACAATACGATGACAGATACAAACACCGCACACACCGAAACCAACGCCCGCTGCCTGTGCGGCGCGGTATCGCTCAAAGTGGCGCACAACGGCCAAGTGCACGCCTGCCATTGCGGCAGATGCCGCAGCAGAAGCGGCGGCGCGGCGTTTGCCCTCACCGCGTCCGAGCCGCCCGAAATCAGCGGCGGCGGAAATATCAGCCGTTACCGGTCGACCGAATGGGCGCAGCGGGCGTTTTGCAAACAGTGCGGCACAGACCTGTTTGTGCAGGTGGGTGATGATTATTATGTAAACGCCGGACTGTTTGCCGACAACGCCGCCTTCAAGCTGGAGATGCAGATGTTTATCGACTGCAAAGCACCGTATTACACGCTGGCCGACGATACGCCGAAAATGACCGAGCAGGAGTTTCTGGCCTTTATCGGCGCGGCGCAGTAGGGCGGCAGGCCGTCCGAACAGCCCGATCCGCCGCAAAACCGAAAGAAACCCGCTAACCTATACCTGCTGGCAAACCGCACAACGGCTTACCCGCCCTCCCCTGCCCCGACCAACACGATTTCTATCACAGCATCACATCGGCCGAAGCGCGATGGCAGGTAGATTTGGTGTTTTCAGACGGCCTGAACAATATTTGCAAGGATTAAGCCATGAGCAGCCCGACCCTGATTGCCTTCCTGCGCGGTGTGATGCCACGCGGCAAAAACGCCGTCAGAATGGCAGACATCCGCACCGTATTGGGCGGCGGCGGTTTTGGCAACGTGCGGACATGGATACAGAGCGGCAACATCGCGCTGGAAAGCCCGTGGGCAGCGGACGAAACCGCCGCGCGGATACACGGGCTGCTGCACGGGAATCTGAATGCGAATTTGGTGGTTGTCGTCAAAACGCCCGAGCAGTTGCGCGAAATATTGGACGGCAACCCGTTTGCAGGCAGCGCATACGACCCCAAGCGCGTGTTTTACACTTTGTGCAACACGCCGCTGGCCGACACCGCCGGTTTGGGCGGGCAGGATTTCGGTGCGGAGAAACTGCATATCCGCCCGTGTGCCGCCTATTCGTATATTCCGCAGGACGCTTCCCGCAGCAAATTGGGCAATGCGTTTCTGGAAAAGCAGCTCGGCCTCCGCCTGACCACGCGCAACGGCAACACCTTGCGCAAGATGGCCGATTTTTAACAGGCCGTCTGAAAAAAACCTCAGGCTGCCTGAAACCCGAAACCGGAGACGATGATGGAACAGCACATCAACTTCATCACTTTGGGCGTGGCCGATTTGGCCGTGTCGCGCCGCTTTTACCGCGAAGCGTTCGGCTGGCGGGAAACGGACGGCAGCAATGAAAACATCGCTTTTTTCAGGCGGGGCGCGGTTTGCTGTTTGCCCTGTTCGGCAAAGAAGCCTTGGCCGCCGACGCGCAGATGCCGTCTGAAAGCAGCGGTTTCCCCCGCTTTTCGCTGGCGCACAATGTCGGCAGCGAAGCCGAGGTGAACGCGCTGTTCGGGCAGCTTGCCGCCGCCGGAGCAAAAACAGTGAAAACGCCGCAGAAAGTGTTTTGGGGCGGATACAGCGGCTACATCGCCGACCCCGACGGCTTTTTGTGGGAAATCGCGTTCAACCCGTTTTTGGAAAAACTGCGCGGCTGAGGCCGTCTGAAAGGGCGGCGGAACGATGAAACCCCCGTTTTCAGACGGCCTGAAACGCCGTATCAACAAACATATGCAAAACAAAGGCCGTCTGAAAACAGGCAGCCGCGCCCGTGCCGACCCGTTTCCACCCCACCGAAAGGAACAAACCAATGAACCTTGATTTCAACAGCAACGGTTTCCCCGCATACTTCGACCAAGCTCCCGCCGTTACCCTGCGCGACCCGCTGGCCGCCTTTCTCGGCGCGTCCGAACAAGGCCTGATTACCTACCGCTACCTCGATGCGGTCAAACTCGCAGGCCACTCCTGCCCCACCGTTGCCGGCGCGTACCTGATGGTATACCGCGCCCTCAAAGCCCTGTACGGCAGTGATATTCCCGAACGCGGCGGCATCGAAGTGCAAATGCGCGGCGCAAAAGACGAAGGTACGGTGGGCGTTGTCGCCGCCGTCGCCACTCTGCTGACCGGCGCGGCGGCGGAGCAGGGCTTCGGCGGTATCGGTATGCAACGCCGCTTCGCCCGCCGCGACCTGCTGTCTTTCGACGGCGGCATCGAAGGATCGCTCGCCCTGCGCCGCCGCGATACCGGCGCGGCCGTGGAAGCGTTTTACCATGCGGCACTCGTTCCCTTTGCGCCCGCAATGGCCGATGTCATGCCCAAAGCCGTTTCCGGCACCGCCACGCCCGACGAGATGCGCCTGTTCCGCGAACTGTGGCAGGGGCGTACCCGAGCCATTCTGATTGATCATGCCGACCATCCCGAGCTGATCGAAACCCGCCCGCTGCCCTAATCGTCCGCGCACGCAACAGGCCGTCTGAAACCATTTTCAGACGGCCTGAATCTTATATGGTGAAAAAAGACACCTGCACCGACAACGGAAAAGCGGATGATGAAGCAGGGTGTGTCGCCCAAGCGACGCACGCGTTCTTTGTTTTACAAATATTCTGAAACCGCGTGCGCCGCCTTGTAGCGACACACCCTGGCTGCCGTGCAAACAGCATAGCGGATATTTTCGTGTTGTTTCACTATAAAACAAGCTGTTTAGTCTTGTATCCCGTCTTCGTCCTTCGCCCGCACCGGACGGAACAGGCGGGCGGCGAGCAGGCCGAGTTCGTACAGAATCACCAGCGGCACAGCCATCAGCACCTGCGAAAGCACGTCGGGCGGAGTAATGACGGCAGCCAAGACGAATGCGCCGACAACCACATACGGACGCGCGCTTTTGAGCTGCGCAATCGACACTGCGCCCATGCGGTACAGCAGAACAACGACAATCGGCACTTCAAATGCCGCGCCGAAGGCAACAAACATCCCCAGCACGAAAGACAGGTATTTGTCGATGTCGGTGGCCATGCTCACGCCCTGCGGCGTTACTCCGGCAAGGAATTTGAACACAACGGGAAAAACGGCGAAATAGGCAAAAGCCATGCCGCAGGCAAACAGAATCAGGCTGGACAACACCAGCGGCAGTACCAGCCGCTTTTCGTTCTGATAGAGCGCGGGGGCGACAAACGCCCAAATCTGGTACAGCGTGTGCGGCAGAGTCAGCAGAAACGCCGTCATCAGCGTTACCTTTACCGGCACGAAAAACGGCGCGATCACGTCGGTGGCAATCATCTGCGCCCCCTGCGGCAGCGTCGCCATCAGCGGATGGGCGACAAACGTGTAAAGCTGCTTCGCAAAAGGCATGGCCGCTGCGAAAGCGGCCAGCATGACCAGCATCACCCACATCAGGCGGCGGCGCAGCTCGATCAGATGCTCGATCAGGGTTTGGGTTTCTTCGTTCATATCGCCCCGCTAAGGTTTCAGACGGCCTGCACGGCGCACGCGCAGCTTCGGGCGGGCATGGGGACGCGGGCGCAGGCTGCGGCGGCGGTTCATGGCGCGGCGGCGCAGGGTAAACAGATGGACGGGAGCCGTACGGTCGTAAGCCGCCCCGCCCTGCCCTGCTGCGGCTTCGTCTATGCCGAAATCGGCCGGAGTACGCTGCGGCGGCAGGCGTTCCCACGCAGGCATCCGTACATCCTGTATATCGGGCAGGCTGTCTTTTACGCCGCGCACGGCAGACTCGAATCCTTCTTTCGCTTCCTGCAAATCGGCGGCTTCGATTTGGCGTTCCAACTCGTCTTTCATACCGGAGGCGAAGCGTCGGACTTTGCCCAGCCACATCCCGGCGGTACGCGCCACTTTCGGCAGCCGCTCCGGCCCGAGCACAACAAGGGCAACAATGCCGGTCAGCAGCAGTTCGCTGAAACCGAGTTCGAACATGGCCTAGCTTTTGCCGCCGCTGTCTTCGGATTCGGACTTCTGCGCGGCGGCGGTTTCGTCTTTGCCGCCCTCGCTGCCCTCTTCCAGGCCTTTTTTGAAGTCGTGTACCGCTCCGCCCAGATCTTTGCCGACATTGCGCAGTTTTTTCGTGCCGAACAACAGCACCACAATCGCCAAAACCACCAGCCAGTGCCAAATGCTGCTCATACCCATATTTTCACTTCCTTGTTCAGATTAATCTTGCAAACGGTGTTTTCAGACGGCCTGTGCCGGCGTGCCGAGGATGTGGATGTGGAGGTGGAAGACTTCCTGCCCGCCGCCTTTGCCGGTGTTGATTTGGGTTTTGAAGCCGCCGGCCAAGCCGTGCTGTTCGGCAATCTGCGGCACTTTGAGCAGCATCCTGCCCAGCAGGCCTTCGTGTTCGGGCGCGGCGTGTGCGAGCGAGTCGAAATGCGTTTTCGGAATCAGCAGCAGATGCACGGGCGCGGCGGGATTGATGTCTTTGAAACACAGCATTTCGCCGTCTTCATACACCGCAGCGGCGGGGATTTTCCCGTCGGCGATTTTGCAGAAAATACAGTCGGACATATCGTTCTCCATGATGCCGAACGGATAAGGAAGCCTTTCAGACGGCCTCCCTTTGCCCGGCGGCGAAAAAGCGCGGATTGTAATACAAAAGCCCGTATGCCGCATTTTCAGACGGCCTGCGCGGCGGCGGCTGCCTGGAGGCCGTCTGAAAACCGCAGGCCGTGCCCGAAACGGGGCAGCACGCCCTAATCGCGCACGTAAACGGTTTCCACATCGTAATCGTCTTCGTCCCAGCCGTCGTCTTCGTCCGCGTCCGAATGCGCCTGCCACTCCTCTTCGCGGCTTAACGGGGAATCGAAGCCGCTTTCCAGCCGCAGGACGGAGAGCAGGTGGTAGATGTCCTGCGGCAGCGGGGCTTCAAAGTGCAGGGTTTCGCCGCTTTGCGGATGGACGAAGCTGAGGCGGTAGGCGTGCAAAGCCTGCCTGCCCAGCCCGCGTACGGCGTTTTTCACCTCATCGGAGGCGGTATGGCGCGGACTGCCGTACACGGGGTCGCCCGCCAGAGGATGGTTGGCCTCGCGCATATGGACGCGGATCTGGTGGGTGCGGCCGGTTTCCAGAGCGCATTCGATATAGCTGTGCGACTGATAGCGTTCGAGCACGCGGACATGGGTTACGGCTTCTTTGCCGCCGAATTTGACCACGGCCATTTTGGTGCGGTTGTGCGGGTCGCGGCCGATGAGGGTGTCGATTTTGCCGTCGAAAGGAACGATGCCGTTTGCCACGGCGCGGTAGATGCGCTTGACGCTGCGCTCCTGCATCTGCCTGACCAGATGGGTTTGCGCGGCAAGCGTTTTGGCCACAACCATCAGGCCGCTGGTGTCTTTGTCGAGACGGTGGACAATGCCGGCACGCGGAACGTTTTGCAGTGCGGGGCAGTGGGCGAGCAGGCCGTTGAGCAGCGTACCCGACCAATTGCCCGCTGCGGGATGCACCACCAGCCCCGCAGGCTTGTTTAAAACAATCACGCTGTCGTCTTCGTACACAATGTCCAAATCCATAGGTTCGGGCGCAAACGCCAGCGTTTCGTTACTCTCCCTCACCTGCACCGCCAGCTTTTCGCCGCCGATGAGCTTGTCTTTCGGCCTGGCCGGTTTGCCGTTTACCGACACCGCGCCGTCCTTTATCCATTCGGACAGGCGCGAACGGGAATAATCGGGCAGCAGCTTCGCCAGCGCGGCATCCAGCCGCAGACCCGCCATATCGAGCGGCACAGTCAGGTCAAGACAGGTTTCGTCTGCGGGGGCTGCCCCAAAATCAAAATCATCGCTATAATCTGCGGCGTTTTCTAATGAAGAGTTCTGCATGAAAAAATTTCTTTTAGTAGCGGCATTGGGCGCGGCTCTTGCCGGATGCGCCAGCAAAGGCACCAGCGACAAAGACGCGCAAATCACTCAGGATTGGTCGGTGGAAAAGCTCTACGCCGAAGCGCAAGACGAGTTGAACAGCAACAATTATACGCGGGCTGTCAAGTTATACGAACTTTTGGAATCCCGTTTCCCGCAAGGCCGCTACGCGCAGCAGGCGCAGCTCGATACGGCCTACGCCTATTATAAGGACGAGGAACGCGAGAAAGCCCTCGCGGCGGTGGAACGCTTCCAAAAGCTGCACCCGCAGCATCCGAGCATGGACTACGCCCTCTACCTCAAAGGGCTGATTCTGTTTAACGAAGACCCGTCCTTCCTCAACAAGCTGGCCTCGCAAGACTGGTCCGACCGCGACCCGAAAGCCAACCGCGAAGCCTATCAGGCCTTTTCCGAGCTGGTGCGCAACTATCCGCAGAGCAAATATGTGGAAGACGCGACCAAACGCATGACCAAACTCGTGGACGCGCTTGCCGGCAACGAAATGGCCGTCGCCCGCTACTACGCCAAACGCGGAGCGTACCTGGCCGCCGCCAACCGTGCGCAAAACATCGTAACCGGCTTCCAAAACACCCGCTATGTCGAAGAAGCCCTGGCGATTATGGAGCTTTCCTACCAGAAAATGAACAGGCCGCAGCTTGCAGAGGACACCCGCCGCATCTTGCAGCAAAACTTCCCGCAAAGCCCCTACCTTACCCGCTCGTGGAAAGACAACGACGCACCCTGGTGGCGTTACTGGAAATAGTCAACCCGACACAAAACAGGCCGTCTGAACAGCTTTCAGACGGCCTGTTGCGCCACAGCCCCGCCTTAACGCAAAAATGCACGGCTGGCACAGCCGTGCCGCCATTTTTACCGCACACCGCAACCATGCCGCAAGCACCGGCCACGAAAGGAAAAACGGTGAACCTGCACGACATCCGCGAAGATTACAGCCAACGCCGCCTCTCCGAACACGACTGCGCCGACAACCCCCTTACCCAATTCGAGCAATGGCTGGCCGAAGCCGTCAACGCACAGGCAAACGAACCCACCGCCGTCAACGTCGCCACCGTCGGCGAAGACGGCCGCCCGCAAAGCCGCATGGTGCTGCTCAAAGAAGTCAGCCCGCAAGGCTTTGTTTTCTTTACCAACTACCACAGCCGCAAAGGCCTTGCCCTTGCCGCCCGCCCCTATGCCGCCCTCACCTTCTTCTGGCCCGAACTCGAAAGACAGGTACGCATCGAAGGCCGCGTCGAAAAGCTGCCCGCCGCCGCCTCCGACCAATACTTTGCCTCCCGCCCCTACGCCAGCCGCCTCGGCGCATGGGCGAGCGAACAAAGCAGCGTCATTGCCGACAAAAACATCCTCGTCAAACGAGCCGCCGCCGCCGGCCTCAAACACCCCCTGCACGTCCCCCGCCCTCCGCACTGGGGCGGCTACCTCGTCATCCCCGACCAAATCGAATTCTGGCAGGGCCGCCCCAGCCGCCTGCACGACCGCATCCGCTACCGCCTTTCAGACGGCCTGTGGATAAAAGAACGGCTCGCCCCCTAGCCGCCACCGCCGTACCGAGCCAACGTAGGGGGCGTGGCTTCTAACGATTCAGACGGCCGCTGCCGCGCAGGTAGAATGTGCCGCCCAGCGGCGCACGCGCTCTTGCCGAGCAGCAAAGCCCCCGCCCTATCCCGCAAGCGGGAGAAGGAACAAAAGGCAGAGGCCGTCTGAAAACCGCAATGCGTTTTTCAGACGGCCTGATGTTTCCTATTCCGTCCAACAAGAAAACACGTGCGCCGCTTGGGCGGCACACCCTACCCGAACGGCAATACTTCCCATACCGAACACAGCCTTGCCGAACCCGCAGCAGGGTGTGCGGCCAGCCACACACGCGTTCCCGCCAAGCCGCAAAAGCCCCCGCCCCATCCCGCCACGCAAACGGGAGGGGGAACAAAGGGCAAAAGGCCGTCTGAAAACCATATTTTCGATTTTCAGACGGCCTTTTCTGTTTTATCTGCCGACTCCGCGTAGGGTGTGTCGCCCCGAGGCGACGCACGTGTTCCCTGCCGCAACGAAAGACCGTGCAGTCTCCGCAACTGCGTGCGTGGCAGATCCACACACCCTACCGAACAGCATAGGCCGTCTGAAAAGCACAAATGTTTTTCAGACGGCCTCTGTTCCCTCTCCTGCCTGCGGGGGAGGGTTAGGGTGGGGGCTGTTGCCGCTTCGGCTGTGTTGGCGGGCGGGAAAGCGGTTTGGCAAACCGCCCCTCCCCGCCCCTCCCCCGCGCGGGCGCAGGGGAGAGTGCAGGTTTGCGGCGGATTTTTCGGTTTTCAGACGGCCTTTCGGACAAAATCGGATGCAGCCAGCAGGCTTTTTCAGGCTGCTCCGGCTTTGGCAGAGCGGCTGCCGTCGTCCAGCCTGTCCAATAATGCCGCCAGCCCTGCCGCCGCAGCTTTCTGGCCGCGCTGACCGAATGGGGCAATCTGGCCGTAAGCGGGCGGGGCTGCTTTATCGGATGAGTGCGGAAGCGCGGCGCACGAAAGAGGCCGTCTGAAAACGGGTTTTCAGACGGCCTGCTGCTTATTGCGCCGCTGCGGGCTTACTGTTTTTTAAAGCTCTTGACCGAACCGTCGTTGTGGAATTCGAAATCGTATCGCGCACGGTCGGTTTCGATGTCGCCGACATACCATTTGCTCCTGCCGGTGGGGACAAACAGCGAGAAATAGATGTGGTCGGGCTCGGCTTCGCGCCCGCCGACTTCTTTGGCTTTTTCCGACCATGCCCGATGGATTTTCGCCACGGCGGCAAACGGAATCTTGTTCAGCGGCACCACATTGTCTTTCATGCGCCCGCTGCCGGAAAGCTGCACCGGCTGCGGGCCGTTCCATTTGCCGTTTTCGTATTCGTAATGGTCGACGTTTTCCGGCTTGTTCGGATCCTGCACTTCCACAGAGATGCGCGGATCGCTGCCGCCGTAAAAATGGATGGTTTGGAACACGTTTACCGGCTTGCCGCCAAACTGCGGCAGGGCTTTGAACGCGTCTTCGGCGGCTTGCAGCGCGGCGGCATCGCCCAAGAAAGCGGCGGGCGTTTGGGCGGCGGAGGCTTCGGTTTGCGCTGCGGCGGCCGTATCGGAGGCGGCAACCGTTTCCCATGCGGCGGACGGGTTTTCGGCCTGCTGGGGGGCGGATGCGGGGGAGGAAGCAGCGGAAGCGGCTGTTTCGACAGGCTCCGGCGGCGTGCTTACGGATGCCGTATCCTGATTGCCGCAGGCGGCGAGGCCGAATACGGCGGACAGCCAGAAGGCGGACAGCTTAGATTGTTTTGCAGTCATGGCATTTCCTTTTCTAGGGTTGGACGGACGGATACGGTTTGTAAAACAAACCGCGCCACGAAGCAAGCGGCGGCGCGGTTTCAGACGGCCTGTCTGTTTTCCCGCGCCGAATCCGCGCAGGGTGTGCCGCCCAAGCGGCGCACGCGGTTTTTCTGCCCCGAAGTGTCCGCACGTTCTGCATCTTGCTGTTTGGCAAACGGCGGTTTGAACAATACGGAATGTCGGAAACACGGCCGATGGCGCAGAAGAACGCGTGCGTGGCGAGCCACACACCCTACCCTAACGGCAGAGGCCGTCTGAAAAACGCATTGCCTTTTTCAGACGGCCTCTGCCTTTTGTGCCCTCTCCCGCTTTGGGTGGAGGGTCGTGGTGGAGGCTTTTGCCGCCCGGCAGAGATGTGCAGGACGGCGGGCAAAGCGGTTCTGCATACCGCCACCCCCTCCCCAACCCTCCCCCGCGCGTGCGCAGGGGCGGGAGCGGGTTTGCTGCGGGGCTGGCGTTTTCAGACGGCCTTTACGGCCGCCCGCCGCCCCTCCCGCCACACGCCGGACAAAAACACCGCCACACCCAGCCACACCAGCGCATAGCCCGCCAGACGGCTGCCGTCAAGCGTTTCGCCGAACAAGACCAGCCCCAGCAGAAGCTGGATGGTGGGCGAGAAATATTGCAGGATGCCCAGCAGCGACAGGGAAATGCGCTTCGCCCCCGCCGCAAACATCAAAAGCGGCAGCGTCGTGGCCGCCCCCGATCCCAGCAGCACCGCGTTTTGCAGCACGCTCAGGCTGCCTGCGGCGACAAACGTCCCGTTGCGTACGCACCAGGCCAGATAGGCGGCGGCAAAAGGCAGCAGCAGAAAGGTTTCCAAAGCCAGCCCCGGCAGCGCGTCCATCGGTGCGAGTTTGCGGATCAGCGCGTAGCTGCCGAAACTGCCCGCCAGCAGCAGCGCAATCCACGGCACCTGCCCGGCCGGCACCGCCAGCCACAAAATGCCTGCCAAAGCGAGCGCAACCGCCGCCCAACGGGTGCGGTCGAGCCGCTCTTTGAGCACCACAAAGCCGAGAAACACATTAAACAGCGGGTTGGCAAAATAGCCCAGGCTGGCATCGAGCACATGGCCGTTGGTAATCGCCCACAGATACACCAGCCAGTTTGCACCGATAAACAGCGACGAAGCGGCAAAGGCCGCCAGCAGGCGCGGACGGCGCAGCACCGCCAGCACCGCCCCGCCCTGCCTGTACCACAACAGCAGCAGCAGCGCGAACAATGCCGACCACACCACCCGCTGCGCCAGCATCTGCCCCGCCGGCACCGCGCCTTTGAGCGGATACCAATAAAGCGGAAACAGCCCCCACACGGCATAGCAGCCCAGCGCGTAGCGCAGGCCGCGTCGGCGTTCGGCGGCGGAATCGGAAAGGTCTGCGGTCATGGTTTCGGCCTCGGGCAAAGCGCGGATGGTACGCCTGCGGGCGGAGGGCTTCAAGGTAGAAAAGGCCGTCTGAAAACGGGTTTCAGACGGCCTTTATATTCAAAACAAGCGCGGGGTGTGTACCGCAGGTGCGCACGCGGCCTCGGATGGGGAAACGGCAGACCGCGTGCGTGGCAAGCCGCACACCCTACCCAACGGCAGAGGCCGTCTGAAAAAGCGAAACCCGCTGTTCAGACGGCCTGTCTGTTTTCCATACTGTACTGCGCAGGGTGTACCGCCGAAGCGGCGCACGCGGTTTTTGCTGCGTAAGAGGCCGTCTGAAAACCTTATCGGACGGCACGGAGCGCGTGCGCGGCTGTGCCGCACCCCCTGCTTTATGCGGGCTTGGCTGTGGGCCATTCCGCTAACCGTTGTCTGACGGCAAGCCGAGTTTTTTCCCGTGAATTTCGTAAAACTTTTCTTCTATAAATTTATCGAACCCGACATAAGGGGCATTTTCTCGGGTAAACAATTCGGGTTTTTTCGCTATCAAAAATCCCAAAATATGGTAATGCGAATTTGGTGTTTCATCCAAGCAGCGGTTTTCCCTGATTTTTTCTATTGCCACTTGGTTTTTGATGGGGACGGTGATGGAAAAATCGGCATTGGTTGCAATGCTTTGTCTGATAAAAATACGTTTGAGGCCGTCTGAAAACCCGTTTGGCAGGTTTTCAGACGGCCTCTTGGGTTTCGCTTTCGCAGAATATCTGCCGCCACAGGGTGCGCACGGCGCGGTAGTGGCCGTCGCGCACGCTGTCGGTTTGCGCCGCGCCGTCTTCGTGCAGGGTGGCGGCGTGTTGCAGGGCGCGCAGATAGCGGTAGGCGGCGCGGGCGGCTCCGGCGGCGGCGGAATCGATCAGGCCTTCGGCGGCGGCTGTCGCCAGCAGGGCGATGTTGCCGTAGTTGTCGAGCAGCGCGGGGCAGCGGCGGGCATGGGCGAGGATGAGGTACTGCACGGCAAATTCGACATCGACTATGCCGCCGTGCGCGTATTTGACATCGGTGTCGCACGGGGGGTGGGAGGCGGCGATTTTTTCGCGCATGGCGGAGATTTCCCGACGCAGGGCGGCGGGATCGCGTTCGCGGGTGAGGATTTCGCCGCGGATGCGGTCGAAGCTCTTGCGGATGCTTGCGCTGCCGCAGACGAAACGGGCGCGCGTCAGTGCCTGGTGTTCCCAAATCCAGGCGTTTTCGCGCTGGTATTTTTCAAATGCCTGCACGGAATGGGCGGGGAAGCCGCTGTCGCCGTTGGGACGCAGGCGCAGGTCGGTCTGATAGAGCGTGCCGGCTCCGGTGGCGGCGTTGAGCCAGTTGGTCAGGCGGTTGGCAAGGCGGCTGTAAATTTGCAGCGCGTCGGGGTGGGGGTCGTCGTAGAGGTAGACCAGGTCGAGATCGGAGGTGTAGCCGAGTTCTTTGCCGCCGAGTTTGCCGTAACCGATCACGGCAAATTCGGGGGTGTCGCGGTGTGTTTTCGGCATTTCGCGCCAGGCGTGGGTGAGGGCGGCATCGAGGATGATGTCGGCCAGGGCGGAAAGCTGGTCGGAAAGGCTTTCCACCGTCCACTTTCCCGCCAAGTCCTGCACAGCCAGGCGGAAGACGTGGGCATGGCGGAAACGGCGCAGGGTGTCGGTTTTGGCTTCGGTGCCGTCGCAGGCTTCGAGTTCGGCGGCCAGCAGGGCGGCCTGCTGCGGCCAGTCGGGACGGGTTTCGGTGAGCTGGTCGCTGAGCATTTCGTCGAGCAGGGCGGGATGGTTGCGCAGGTAGTCGGCCATCCATGTGCTCTGCCCCATCAGGCGGGCAACGCGGGAGAGTTCGTTGGGGTATTCGATCAGAAAGGCGAGATAGGAGGGGCGGCGGCTGACGGCTTCGATGAAATCGATCAGGCGGAACAGGGTGTCGCCGGGATGCGGGCATTCTGCGGCGGCTTCGGCCAGTCGGGGCAGCAGTGCGTCGAAGCGGGGCTGGCTGTGCGGGGAAAGGCTGCGGTAGCGGCTGCTCCGCCCCAGTGCGGCCAAACGCTCCGCCACGGCCTGCGGGTCGAAGCCGGCTTGTGCCAGCCGTGTTCCGGTGTCTTGGGAAAAGCCGTCCTGCGGCAGCGGCCAGATGCCGGCAAAGCGGGCGGGCGGCGTTTCTTCGGGATCGGACAGGATGTTGTCAAATTCGGCGGACACGGCGGCGCGGATGGCATCGAGGCCGTCTGAAAAGGCGGCATAGTCGGCAAAGCCCATGCTTTCGGCCAGAAGCTGACGCTGTTCGGGATTTTGCGGCAGGGTTTGGGTTTGGCGGTCGTCCCAGTATTGCAGGCGGTGTTCGACATCGCGCAAAAAGCGGTAGGCTTCGAGCAGCCTGGCCGTGTTTTCAGACGGCATCACGCCAAGCTGCGCCAGCATCCGCAGCGTTTCCTGCGTGCCTTTCAGTTGCAGCGCGCGCATCTGGCCGCCGCGTATCATTTGGAAAATCTGTGCGACAAATTCGATTTCGCGTATGCCGCCCGCGCCGAGTTTGATGTTGTCTTCCATGCCTTTGCGGCCGACTTCGGCGCGGATTTGGCGGTGCAGGGCGCGCATCGCGCCATACGCGCCGTAGTCCAGATATTTGCGGAATACAAACGGGCGCACCAGGGCTTTGATGCCGTTCGGATACGGGGTCAGCACGCGGCCTTTGCACCACGCATAGCGTTCCCATTCGCGCCCGTGCGCGGTCAGATACTGTTCCAGCGCGGTTTCGCTGCACACCAGCGCGCCCGAATCCCCGTCGGGACGCAGGCGCATATCGACGCGGAACACCTGCCCGTCGGCGGTGAGGTCGTTTAACAGCGCAATCAGCTTTTGCCCGACTTTGGTAAAAAATTCCTGATTGTCGCGCGACCGCCGCCCGTCGGTTTCGCCCGCTTCGGGATAGACGAAGATCAAATCGATGTCGGACGACACGTTCAATTCGTAGCCGCCCGCCTTGCCCATCGCCACCACGCTCAAATGCTGCGCTTCGCCCGTATGGCGGCCGACGGGCGTGCCGTACAAGTCCCAATAATGGGCATAGGCAAAATCCAGCGCGGTATTGACGGCAAAATCGGCAAACAGCGTAATCGTACGGGTAACTTCGTCCAAACCGCTGATACGGTTCAAATCGCGCACCATAATCTGCGCCACCACATAACGGCGCAACACGCGCAGCTGCCGCGCCAGCTCCGCCTCGTCCCGCCGCGCCAGAATATCTGCCCAGCCGGCAAAGTTTTGAAAATCCGTTTCGTGCAACACCTTGTCCAGCATGGGCTGCAAAATGTCCGTATCCAAGCCGCCCCCGTCGAGCAGGCGGGCGAGAAACGGGGAAAAACGGCGGGCGTATTCAATCGGATTCATGTCGGCTTCTTTCGGAAAAACGGCGGAATTATAAGGGAAAGGCCGTCTGAAAAAACGGAATCTGTTTTTTCAGACGGCCTCCGAATGCACCCCCATCACTCCCTGCGTACCCGCACAAAGGTGGCAAAACGCGGCAGGCCTTTCTGCGTGAAGCCGCGATGGCGGTAGGTAACCACCGCGCCGACGGGCGGCGGATTGGCGCGGTCGGCATCCTTAAAGCCGCTGCCGATTTTAAACTCGCCCGCCGCGCTGCGGCAGCCCAACGATCCGAGTTTGCCGGCGTATTTTCCTTTGCCTTCATAATGTTTCGTTACCGTGCATTCCGCATCCTGCTGCGGCTTCAATTTCAGATACGCCCCGCTGCGTCCCGCCCGGTAAGATGCCTGCGGATCGCGCAGCACCACGCCCTCGCCGCCCGCCGCCACGATTTCGTCCATCATCGCCCGCGCTTGGGCAATGTCTGCCACCGGCGTTTGTTTGATAACCACGATATTGGCCGGATGGGTTTTCAGACGGCCTTCGATCACCGCCAGCCGGCGGTAGAGATTGCCCTGCGCCTGCGGCACATCGAAAACGTGCAGCCTTATGCCCTGCCAGTCGCCCGCCGCCGAACGCACGGCGGCGGAAATCCGCTCAAACTGCCCGCGCGAAGAATACAGCTCGCCATCCAGCGGATAGGGCGGAAAATTTTTGACAAACCCGGGCGGCGGGCTGAACGCATAACCCTGCCTGCTGATGAGTTTCCTGCCGTCCCAATAGGCGCGCACCCCGTCCAACTTCTCGCTCGCCACCCATCCTGCCACGCTTTGGCCTTTGTATTCTTCCGCCAGCATCAGTGCGGGTGCGGCGTATGCGGCAGACACGATGGGGAAAAGCCCGCAAAAAATAAGGTTTTTCATCACAAAGGCCTCCAAGTCATTGGTTTTTACTGGATTATCACATATAATTCAGCAGATTGCATAACGCGCACCGGCACGAAAAACAAAACTCCAAGGAAAACAATGTCGCTACATGTCGAAATCATCCCGGTTACCCTGTTCCGCCAAAACTGCACCCTGATGTGGGACGACGAAACCAACGAAGCCGTTTTCACCGATGTCGGCGGCAAAGTGCCGCAACTGATGGAAGAAGCCGCCAAACGCGGCCTGAACGTCAAAGCCGTGTGGCTGACCCACGGCCACCTCGACCATGTCAGCGGCGTGGCCGAACTGACCGCCCTCAACCCCTCGTTGGAAGTACTCGGCCCGCACGAAAACGACCGCTTCCTGCTCGCCAACCTCACCGAAATCACCAAACAATACAACTTCCCTCCCTCCAAGCCCTTCATCCCCACCCGCTGGCTGGAAGAGGGAGACACGCTCAACGTCGGCAAATACGGATTCAAAGTGCTGCACATTCCCGGCCACACCCCCGGCCACATCGTGTTCTACTGCGCCGAAGCCGGGCTTTTGGTGGCGGGCGACGTGATTTTCTACGAAAGCATAGGCCGCACCGATTTCGAGCGCAGCAGCCACGACGACCTGATCAAAAACATCCGCGAAAAAATCTTTACCCTGCCCGACGACACCGAAATCATCACCGGCCACGGCCGCACCACCACCGTGGGCTATGAAAAACTGCACAATCCGTATCTTTAAAAACACCTTTGCACAACAACCGAAAGGCCAAACCGCCGCGCTGAACCTATCGTAGGGTGTGCGGCGCAGCCATGTACGCATTCCCACCAATCAGTTAAAAAGGCCGTCTGAAAACTGCAATACGTTTTTCAGACGGCCTCATGTTTCCCCACCTCCAAGCCCCGCCGTCCGCATGGAACGCGTGCGCCACGTGGGCGGCACATCCTACCCGAACCGCAACATTTCCGCACCGCGTCAAAGCAATGTAGGGTGTGTAGCACAGCCACGCACGCGATCCCACCGATGTAGAGGCCGTCTGAAAACACAGTCCCGCAGCAAACCAGCTCCCTCACCTGCACCCGCGTGGAGGGTTAGGAAGGGGCTGTACGTAGAACCGCTTTGTCTGCTACCCCGCAAATGTTGCCCAAACGGCAAACGCCCACCCTAACCCTCCGCGCAGGCGGGAAGGGAGCAAAAAGCAGAAGCCGTCTGAATACGTAATACGTTTTTCAAGTGGGTTGTTGGGAAGATAGCGATTTGCAGAACCGCTTGACCCGTCCTGCAAATGTCCGCAGGAAACGCGTACGCCGCTCGGGTGGCACACCCTACCCGAACGGCAAAATTGTCCGCCACGCACGCGCTACCCTCCGCAGAGAAAAGACCGTCTGCAAACCGCCGTGTACTATCCGCAACCGCGTGCATGGCGGAGCCACACCCTGCTTTAACGGCAAAGGCCGTCTGAAAAGTGCACAAGTTTTTCAGACGGCCTTTATGCTATGGGAAAAGCCCCTTGCGGGGCTGTCGTTTGGCGGAATCTGCCGGCAATGTTCAGGGCGGCGGCTGCCGTTACCTGTACTTGCCTTTTCCAATCCGTTTGCGGCGGGGTATTTTGCCTACACCATCGCCCGCACATCGACAAAATGTCCGCTCACCGCCGCCGCTGCCGCCATAGCGGGGCTGACGAGGTGGGTGCGTCCGCCGTTGCCCTGGCGGCCTTCGAAATTGCGGTTGGATGTGGAGGCGCAGCGTTGGCCGGAAGTCAGGCGGTCGGCGTTCATCGCCAGGCACATCGAGCAGCCCGGTTCGCGCCATTCGAAGCCGGCATCGGTAAAGATTTTGTCCAAACCCTCCTCTTCGGCCTGCTGTTTGACCAAACCGGAGCCGGGTACGATCAATACGCGCGAGACGTTGTCGGCTTTTTTCCGCCCTTTGGCTACGGCGGCGGCTTCGCGCAAGTCTTCGATGCGGCTGTTGGTGCACGAGCCGATAAACACAATGTCCACGGGGATTTCGGCAAGCGGCGTACCTGCTTCCAAGCCCATATATTCGAGGGCGCGTTCCATACCGCTGCGTTTGACGGGGTCGGCCTCGTCGGCGGGATTCGGCACTTTGCCGCCGATGTCGAGCACCATTTCGGGGGACGTACCCCAGGTTACCTGCGGCTCGATGTCTTCGGCACGGAAGGTGTACACCTTGTCAAACCGCGCCCCTTCGTCGGACACCAGCGTGCGCCAGTATGCGACGGCTTTGTCCCACATTTCGCCTTTGGGGGCGAAGGGTTTGCCCTGCACATAATCGATGGTGGTTTGATCCACCGCCACCATGCCCGAGCGCGCGCCCGCTTCAATCGCCATATTGCACAAGGTCATGCGGCCTTCCATGCTCAGGCTGCGGATGGCTTCGCCGCCAAACTCGATGGCGTAGCCCGTGCCGCCTGCGGTGCCGATTTGGCCGATGATGTAGAGTGCCACGTCTTTGGCGGTTACGTTGGCTTTCAGACGGCCTTGCACGTCTATCAGCATGGATTTGGACTTTTTGGCGGTGATGCACTGCGTGGCCATCGTGTGTTCGACCTCGGAAGTGCCGATGCCGTGCGCCAGTGCGCCGAACGCGCCGTGGGTGCTGGTGTGCGAGTCGCCGCAGACCACAGTCATGCCGGGCAGCGTCGCGCCCTGTTCCGGCCCCATCACATGCACGATGCCCTGCCCTTTGTCCATAAACGGGAAATAGGCCAGCGCACCGAATTCTTTGATGTTTTTGTCCAAAGTGTCCACTTGCAGCTTGGCAATAGGATCTTGGATGCCTTTGTCCCAATCGCCGGTGGGGGTGTTGTGGTCGGCGGTGGAAACCACGCTGTCGATGCGCCACAGCTTGCGTCCGGCCATTTTCAAGCCCTCAAAGGCTTGCGGGCTGGTTACTTCGTGTACCAGATGGCGGTCGATGTAGAGCAAAACCGTGCCGTCTTCTTCTTCGCGGACGACGTGGCTGTTCCAAAGTTTGTCGTAAAGGGTTTGCGGGGTGTTCATGTTTTTGTACTTGGTATCTAAGGGAAAAACGGCGGCCATATTAGCTGCGAACGGCCTGCTTCGCAAGCAAAATGTCTAAAAATTTCAGTTTTTCGTGTTGCCAATCATTATTTCTAATATTTTTGGACTTTTTGTCTATTCAGGCCGTCTGAAAACGGATTTTCAGACGGCCTGAATCGGGTGCGGCGCGAATAGACGGCTGCGGAATCAGTCGTGTTGCGGCGGGTCTGTCCAAATGCTGCGGTAGGCTGTGTAGTAGCCGATCTGCATCAGGGAGGTAAACATCAGCCAGAAGGGAATCAGCAGCAAAAACATCACTCCGGTAATCAAGAAGACTGCCGAGCTGTCCGCATTGCCGCCCAGCGAGGAAAACCCGCCTGCAAAAACAAAGATAACCAGCACCAACAAGGCAAACACCGCCAGGCTGATGCCGAACCACACCAGCGCATTAATAAGAAACGCACCCAAGTTGCGCAAACAGGCTTTGAAGCTCATTTTCATCGCCTGAAACGGCGGCACATCATGCAGCGTAATCAGCGCGGGCGCGAACCACACCATCATAACAAAAGGGATGACGAGCATAATCATAATCAGCACAAACAATATAATCAGCAGCGCGGTAGACGGATCGGGCGAGCCGCTGTTGAGCGCGGCGGCAAACTCGTTCCAATCCATGCCCACGGCAAACAGGGCAAACAAAATCCCAACCACGATCGCTGCCGCAACCAAAAACAGGATATACAGCAGCGTCAGAATCGCCAACTCGTTGAATTTGTATTTGAAGCCGGCAAAAAGATAAGAAAATTCCAGCTCGCCGCCCTCTTCCAGCGCGTCGCAAGACAGCATAAAGCCGCCGACGAAAAACAAGGGCAGCAGATTGGACACAATGCTGACAAAGGGAATCAGCGACAAAACCATCTGGATGAGCAGCATGACAAACACCATCCCCATCCAAACCATCGGGCGCATTTTGAATATCCGCCACGACCGCCTGATCCAAGACACGCCCTCGCCCCACGCCACCTTGCGCGGCTCGGCCAGCAGGCGCGGCGGCTGCTTCACAGGCGGCACGGGCGCGGCCGGCGGCGCGGATTGGAAAGAAGAAGGATCGTATTGGTTCATAATGGCAAATCTCCCTGTGTACGGTTCGGATAAAACAGCCGCCGGTATCGGGGCGGCCGCAAGCGTAAAAATGATTGACGCATTTTAACCAAATCCCGCCCCTTGCGCTGCGGAATCTGCGCTGCAAAGTCTTGCAAACCCGTTTTCAGACGGCCTTCCCTGCTGCAAAACAAGCCTCATCCCATTCGAATAAATATAGCGGAACAACACAAAAGCAGGCATTTGGCCGACAACACCGATGCGGCATGAAGCAGGGTGTGCAGCCCAAGCGGCGCACGCGGTTTCTACGGGCAGCGGCATTTGACGACGTAGGGAGCATAAGGCCGTCTGAAAAACGTATTGGACGTATTGATCGTTTTCAGACGGCCTTGTACTTTTTGTTTCCTCCCCGTGCTGACGCAGGAAAGGAGCAGATTTACCGTAAGACCAACATTCATTTTCAGACGGCCTCTGCATCGGCAGAAAACGCGTGCGTGGCTGCGCCACACACCCTACGGAGCCTTCCACGCTGCAGTTTGACCGTTCAGCAGCGTGATCCGCCCAAGCGGCGCACGCGGTTTCAGACGGCCTGAATGGTAAAGAACGCGTGTGTCGCTTTGGGCGGCACGCCCTGTCTGGCGAAGAAAATCCCACAGCAAAGCCGAGATGCCCTGCTGCCGGCTTTTCCTTAGAACAAAACCCATTCCGTACGGGCGCAGCCGGAAATGCGGGATAGTTCAAGCCGCCACGGCTCAGCCCGCATAACGCAGACACACCGCCCGCAAGCCCTCCGAAACAAGCCATGACACAATTGCCGTTTCTCATGATTTAAGCAATTTCAGACGGCCTCCCGCCCCGAAAACCCATGAGGCCGTCTGAAATTGCGGTTTTCAGACGGCCTGTTTACAATGCCGCCTCCGTTTTCCCTCTCCCGCCCCGCCTTATGCACAACACACCAGACACCCCGCAAATGCTCGCCTCCGTCGATTTGGGTTCCAACAGCTTCCGCCTGCAAATCTGCCAAAACCACGGCGGCCAGCTCCAAGCGGTCGATTCCATCAAAGAAATGGTGCGCTTTGCCGCCGGACTGGACGAACAGAAAAACCTCGACGAAGCCTCGCAGCAGCGCGCCCTCTCCTGCCTGTCCAAATTCGGCGAACGCCTGCGCGGCTTTGCCCCCGAACAAGTCCGCGCCGTCGCCACCAACACCTTCCGCGTTGCCAAAAACATCGGCGCGTTCATCCCCAAAGCCGAAGCCGCCCTCGGCTTTCCCATCGAAGTCATCGCCGGACGCGAAGAAGCCCGCCTCATCTACACCGGCGTGATCCACACCCTGCCCCCGAACGGCGACAGAATGCTGGTGGTGGACATCGGCGGCGGCTCCACCGAATTCGTCATCGGCTCCGAAGCACAGCCCGCCCTCACCGAAAGCCTGCCCCTGGGCTGCGTTACCTACACCATGCGCTTTTTCAAAAACAAAAGCGGCGAAAAAGAATTTCAGACGGCCATTACCGCCGCCCGCGCCGAAATCCAGCGCATCGCCCAAACATACAAGCGCACCGGCTGGGACTTCGCCGTCGGCACCTCCGGCTCCGCCAAATCCATCCGCGACGTACTGGCCGCCGCCGCCGGCAACACCGCCGAAACCATTACCCACGCCGGCATGAAAAACCTCATCCGCCGCATTGCCGCCGCCGGCAGCGTCAGAAAAGCCAAACTCGAAGGCCTCAAGCCCGAACGCATCGAAGTCTTCGCCGGCGGCCTCGCCGTCATGGCCGCCGTATTTGAAGAACTCGGCGTGCAAACCATGAACGTAACCGATGCCGCCCTGCGCGACGGCGTGTTCTACGACCTCATCGGCCGCAGCCTCAACGAAGACATGCGCGAACAAACCGTCGCCCTCTTCCAAAAACGCTACCACGTTTCCCAAAGCCAGGCCGAGCGCGTTGCCCGCACCGCCGCAATCCTCCTCGAAAGCCTGTCGCAAAACACCTCCGTGCAAGAACTCACCCACTGGCGGCAATACCTGCGCTGGGCGGCCAAACTCCACGAAATCGGCATCGACATCGCCTACACCGCCTACCACAAACACACCGCCTACATCCTCGACCAGGCCGACATGCCCGGCTTTTCCCGCAAGGAGCAGCAAATCCTCTCCGCCCTCGCCCTCGGCCAGCGCGGCGACCTGCGCAAAGTTGCCGACACCATCGCCGCCAGCCCCATGATGGCGCACGCCCTTTTCGCCCTGCGCCTCGCCGTCCTCCTCCACCGCGCCCGCCTCCCGCTGACCCTGCCCCAATTTACCCAACTGCGCAGTCCGGATGCCAAAACCTACATCCTGCGCATCAGCGGCAAATGGCTTGCCGACAACCCCCTCACCGCCGGCACACTGGCCGAAGAAAGCCAGCAATGGGCCAAAGCAGGCATCCGTTTCGACATACAGGCCGTCTGAAAACCGCCAACCGGCCCACCCCAAAGGCAACACCGTGAACGAAGAAACCGACTACACCCTCAACCAAATCCTCCACGCCGCCTTCACCGCCCACGGCTGCCGCGTACGCGAAGAACACGGCAAACTCATCCCCGATCTCAAAATCCCCGCCGCCTTCGACACCCTCGCCCACATTACCGGCCGCCGTCCGAACGCCGTCATCACCCGCCTCGACGTAGAAACCACCCTCCCCGACGGCCGCAGCCTCTACGAAGCCTACGGCGACATCGGCGCAACCGTCGAAGAAGCCCTCAGCGGCAACTGGGAAAACTTCCAGGAAAGCGCGTTCCACACCCTCCTCAACGCCCTCGACGGCAAACACGGCACCGCCGAACGCTGGACACTGGGCGGCATCCCCTTCCATGCCCACGCCGGCCCCGCCCTCCTCAAATACGCCGGCGAAAAACCCGCCCTGCCCGCCGACGCGCTGCACACCGCCATACGCGAAGCCCTGCACCGCATCCGCCCCGAAAAGCAAATCCACTTCGTCCGTTTCTACTACAGCCAGAGCGCAAACCAAACCGACTGCACCGAATTTCTGCTCGACAACCAAAGCCACCCCGCCGCCGAACAAGCCCTCGCCCGCCTCGACTGGCCCGAGCGCAGCCACTTTTACAGCCTGCGCCGGTTCATCGTCCTCGTCCCCGAAGAAGAGGCCGTCTGAAAACCGCAATACGTTTTTCAGACGGCCTTATGTTTTTTCTATTCCGCCAAACACTACAGCCCGCAGAAAACGCGTGCGCCGCTTTGGCGACACACCCTACCGAACGGCAACATTGCCCCCTCTCGCCGAACACTCCGCAGGGCGTGTGGCACAGCCACGCACGCGTTCGCCGGTGCAGAGGCCGTCTGAAAACAAAAGAATTGTTTTCAGACGGCCTCTTCCCTCCTTCGCAAACATTGACCCGCACCCGCAAAACACGGATAATCCGCCGCTTTCGTCCGCAAGAGCGGGCCAAACCGAATCCGCCGCCGAGCGCGGCCCTGTTAGGAGGTGATGTTGCCCCCTGCGGCGCGTAACCCGCCCTGCCCCACACGGCAAAAAGCGTTACACGACACCCATCCCGTGCGCCGCCGCCCTTTTTCGGGCAGCCGCACAAATTTCAATTTTTTAAGGAAACAAAATGCCCGTAATCAAAGTAAAAGAAAACGAACCCTTCGAAGTTGCCATGCGCCGTTTCAAACGCGCCATCGAGAAAACCGGCCTGCTGACCGAGCTGCGCGCCCGCGAAGCCTACGAAAAACCCACCACCGAACGCAAACGCAAAAAAGCCGCCGCCGCCAAACGCCTGCAAAAACGCCTGCGCAGCCAGCAGCTTCCCCCGAAACTGTACTAAGCCCGGCCTGCAATTGCCGCTTTCCCACCGCGCCGCCGCAAACGGCGCGGTTTTTGCGTTTATAATCCGCCCTTTCCCCACCTCCGCAAGGAAACGAAAATGAGCCTGAAACAGCAAATCAACGAAGACATGAAAACCGCCATGCGCGCCAAAGACCAGCTTGCATTAGGCACCATCCGCCTTATCAACGCCGCCATCAAGCAATACGAAGTGGACGAACGCGCCGAAGCCGACGATGCAAAAATCACCGCCATCCTCGGCAAAATGATCAAGCAGCGCAAAGACAGCGCGAAAATCTACACCGAAGCGGGCAGGCAGGATCTGGCCGACAAAGAAAACGCCGAAATCAAAGTGCTCAACCGCTACCTGCCCGAAATGCTTTCCGCCGAAGCCGTGGCCGCCGAAGTGGCCGCCGCCGTAGCCGAAACCGGCGCATCCTCGCCCGCCGACATGGGCAAACTGATGGGGCTGCTGAAAACCCGCCTCGCCGGCAAAGCCGACATGGGCGAAGTGAACAAAGCCGTCAAAGCCGCACTCGCCAAATAAGCGCGCCGTATCGTCAAAGACAGGCCGTCTGAAAAGCGGGCGGCACACGCCGCTGCGGCAGCGGCCGCATTCCCCGCTGCACACGGCCCGCCCGAACCCGTTTTCCGAATGCCGTTTTCAGAAAGGAAGCCGCCATGCGCCAATCCTCGCTGTTTTTTCCCCTGCTGCTGATTACCGTCGGCGCGGCCTGGTTTCTCAAAACCACCGACATCCTGCCCGCCACTTCCACCATGATTGCCATCGGCCTCGCCGCATTCGGCATCCTCGTGCCGCTGACCGACGGCATCAACAAACAGTCCGTCGTGGCCGGCCCCCTCCTGATCTACTGCGGCGCGGCGGTCTATCTGCACAGCGAATATCAGACCGCCCTTTCCCCGCTTACCGCCTTCGGCATGATGGTGCTCGGCTGCCTGCTGCTGCTCTCGCGCAGCAGCCTGATTCCCTACAAAACCGTCAAACAGCCGCCGCAGTAAACACCCGACATCCGCACCCGTTCCCCAAAGCCGTCCGTCCCTTTTCAGACGGCCTCATCCGGGCCGCCCTCCCGCCTGTGCGGGCAGGCGCGGCCTTCATGCTAAAATGCGCCCCCTTTTGTCCCGCACACACGAATACGCCATGAGCAACACCCGATACAGCGAATCCAGCATCACCGTACTCAAAGGCTTGGAGCCGGTTAAAGAACGTCCGGGCATGTACACCCGCACCGACAGCCCCACGCACATCTGCCAGGAAGTCATCGACAACGCCGCCGACGAAGCACTCGGCGGCTTTGCCGACCGCATCGACGTAGAAATCCACGCCGACGGCTCGCTCTCGGTGCGCGACAACGGGCGCGGCATCCCCACCGGCATCCACCCCGCCGAAGGGCTGCCCGTAATCGAACTCGTGTTCACACAGCTGCACGCGGGCGGCAAGTTCAACAAAAAAAGCGGCGAAGGCGCGTATTCCTTTTCCGGCGGCCTGCACGGCGTGGGCGTATCCGTAACCAACGCACTCTCCACCCGCTTGGAAGTAACGGTCAGACGAGAGGGCAAAATCCACCGCATCGCGTTTTCCGGCGGCGAGGTCATCGAGCCGCTGCACGAAACCGGCAAATGCGCCGCCAAAGACAGCGGCACCGAAGTGCGCGTATGGCCGGACGGCAGATATTTTGAAAGCCCCCATTACAGCATCGCCGAACTCGAACGCCTGTTACGCGCCAAAGCCGTGTTGCTGCCGGGCGTAACCGTATCGCTCACGCGTCCGGCAAAAGGCGCAGACGCGCCGCAAACGCAAAGCTGGCACTATCCCGACGGCCTCAAAAGCTACCTCACCGACCTCATCAGCGAGGCGCAGGAGGCTGTGCCGCTGTTTTCCTGCGCCAACTACCTTTCAGACGGCCAAAGCGGCGATTTTGCCGCCGGCGAGGGCACGGCCTTTGCGCTCACCTGGCTCGAAGAGGGCGCGTGTACCGGCGAAAGCTATGTCAACCTGATTCCCACCCCCTTGGGCGGCACCCACGAAGCAGGTTTGAAACAGGCCGTATTCCAAGCAGTAAACAACTTCATCAACCTGCACAACCTCCTGCCGCGCGGCGTGAAAGTGCAGAGCGACGACGTGTTCGGCAAAGTAGCCTTCGTCCTCTCGGCCCGCGTGCTCGACCCGCAGTTCCAAGGACAAACCAAAGACAAACTCACCAACCGCGACGCACTCAAACTCGTGGCCGCCGTATCGGGCGACCCGCTCGAACTGTGGCTCAACCAAAACGTCGAATACGGCAAAAAAATCGCCGAACTGGCCATCCGCCAAGCACAGGCGCGGATGCGCTCGGTGAAAAAAATCGAAAAGAAAAAAGGCAGCGGCGTGGCCGTATTGCCCGGCAAACTCACCGACTGCGAAAGCGAAGACATCCGCGAAAACGAGCTGTTTCTGGTGGAGGGCGATTCGGCCGGCGGCTCGGCCAAGCTCGCCCGCGACAAAGCCACCCAAGCCATCCTGCCCCTGCGCGGCAAAGTGCTCAACAGCTTTGAAATCCACCCCGACCAACTTTTCGGCAACGCCGAAATCCACGACATTTCCGTCGCCATCGGCGTTGACCCGCACATGCCCGGCCAAGAAGCCGACCTCTCCGGCCTGCGCTACGGCAAAATCGCCATTCTCTCCGATGCCGACGTGGACGGCTCGCATATCCAAGTCTTGCTGCTCACCCTGTTTTACCGCCATTTCCCCAAACTCGTTTCAGACGGCCATATCTACGTTGCCCAACCGCCGCTGTTTCGCGTGGACGTAGCCGCACAAGGCAAAAGCAAACCCGCGCGCAAATTTTACGCACTCGACCAAAACGAGCTGGACGGCATTTTGGAGCGTCTGCAAAAAGAAGGCGTACCCGAGGGCAAATACGCCATCAGCCGCTTCAAAGGCTTGGGCGAAATGAATCCCGACCAACTCAAAGACACCACCATGCACCCCGACACCCGCCGCCTGCTGCGCGTTGGAATCCCGGAAGGCGCAGGCGAAGAAACCTACGATATTTTCGTCAAACTCATGGGCAAAGGCGAAGCCGCCGCCCGCCGCGCCTGGATGGAACACGAAGGCGGTACTGCCGCAGTCGATATTTAACGTCTGAAAACCCAAACAGGCCGTCTGAAAATCCGAATATGGGTTTTCAGACGGCCTGTTTGGGTTTTATCCCCTCCACCGCCTGCGGGGGAAGGTTAGGGTGGGGCTTTGGCTGCTTGTCCGGCATTTGCGGCGCAGCGGGCAAAGCGGCTCTGCGCACCGCCGCCCTCCCCGGCCCTCCCCCGCGCGGGCGCAGGGGAGGGAGCGCGGGTTTGCGGCTGCTTTTGCGGTTTTCAGACGGCCTCTGTATCGCGGGAACGCGTGCGTGGCTGCGCCACACACCCTACGGAGGATTCCGCACGGCAGTTCGGCAGTTCGGGTAGGGTGTGCCGCCCGAGCGGCGCACGCGTTCTCTGCGGACGGCGGCTTTGGCTGATTAGGAAAACATGAGGCCGTCTGAAAAACGTATTGCGGTTTTCAGACGGCCTCATGTTTTTGTATCCCCTCCCCCGACTGCGTAGAAAGGAATGGAACGCGTGGGCTGCCTAGCGTTTGTCTGCTTTGGCGGAAAGATAGTTGCCCGCGCTTTGGATGACGATGACGATCAGGCTGAGCAGGGCGACGACTTCGGCCATTACGTCGGGCATATAACGCTGGTGGCCGTAGCGGATGCCCAAGTCGCCGATGCCGCCGCCGCCGATCAGGCCGGCGGCCGCGCTTTCGCCGAGGATGGCGATCAGCAGGATGGTGATGCTCAGAATCAGGCCGGCGCGGGCTTCGTTCACCAATACTTTGAAGACGATGGTCAGCGGCTTCGCCCCCATGGCCTGCGCGGCTTCGATTACGCCTTTGGGCACTTCGTTGAGGTTTTGTTCGACCAGGCGGGCGAAGTAGAAGGAGGCGGCGATGGAAAGCGATACGGAGGCGGCCAGGGGGCCGAAGGAGGTGCCGACGATGGCGCGGGTGAGCGGCATCAGCACAATCATCAGGATGACGAAGGGGAAGGCGCGCATAAAGCTCACCAGCCAGCTTACCGTGCGGTTGAGGCCTGGGCGGGCGAACACCTGGCCGGGGGCGGAGGCAAACAGCCAGATGCCGAGTGCGCCGCCGATTACGATGGCAACAGCGGCTGATACGCCGACCATAATCAGGGTCTGCCCGATGGCTTTGTAAAATTCGGGCAGCAGGCGTTGCAGGTTTTCCAGGGCGTTGGCGTTCACAGTTCCTCCGAGACGAGTTCGCGGCCGATGGCGGTTTCGGCGTGTATTTGGCGGTTTTCCACGCAGGCCACTTCCAGCAGGCGGCCTTGGTCGAGCAGGGCGGCGCGGCGGCACAGGCGGCGGATGACGCTCATTTCGTGGGTTACGATGACGATGGTTACGTTGAAGCGGCGGTTGATGTCTTCGAGGCATTCGAGCACGCTGCGGGTGGTGGAGGGATCGAGGGCGGAGGTGGGTTCGTCTGCGAGGATGACTTTCGGGTTCGGCGCGAGGGCGCGGGCGATGCCGACGCGCTGTTTCTGCCCGCCGGAAAGTTGGGCGGGATAGTGGCCGGCGCGGTCGGCAAGGCCGACGATTTCAAGGCATTGGTATACCCGTTCGGCGGTTTTTTCAGACGGCCATCCGGCAATTTCCAGCGGGAAGGCGACGTTGCCGGCCACGGTGCGGTTGGCGAGCAGGTTGAACTGTTGGAATACCATGCCGATGTTTTGGCGGGCTTTTCTCAATTCGTCGGCACTCATGGCGGTCAGTTCCTGCCCGCCGACCAGTACCCGGCCGGTATCGGGGCGTTCCAGCAGGTTGATCAGGCGCAGCAGGGTGGATTTTCCCGCGCCGGAATAGCCCATCAGGCCGAAAATTTCGCCTTCGCGGATTTCGAGGCTGGTGGGATGAACGGCGGCAAACGATGTTTTGTCGCGGTTTTGATAGTGTTTGGAGACTTGGTCGAGGATGATCATGATGCGGTTTGTCTAAAAAACAAAGCCCGATGTGCGGCACAGCGGGCGGTGTGGTTTGCGGGCGCGATTAAACGGCAAGCGGTGGAAAATGTCAAACGCCGGAGCCGTGTGCGCGGGCGTTGCGCCGCACCCGGGCGGCAGAGGCCGTCTGAAAACACGGATTGCGCGTTTTCAGACGGCCTCTGCCGATGGCGCGCGGGCTTTATTTCATGGCGTTGGCCAGCGAGTCGATATTGTGGCGCATCATGCCGGTATAGGTGTCGGCGGGCGGGGTTTTGCTCAGTGCGTCGGAGTAGAGCTTGCCGCCGACTTTGCTGCCGGATTCTTTGGCGATGCGTTCGATCATCCGCGAGTCTTTGATGTTTTCGGCAAACACGGCTTTGATGCCTTCCTGTTTTACCTGGCGGATAAGGGCGGCAACCTGTTTGGCGGAGGGCTCGGCTTCGGTGCTGATGCCCTGCGGCGCGTAGAATTTGATGTTGTAGCGGCGGCCCATATAGCCGAAGGCTTCGTGACCGGTCAGCACTTTGCGGCGGGCGGCGGGCACGGCATCAAAGCGGCCTTTGGCATAGGTGTCGAGCTGTTGCAGCTCTTTGCCGTAGCTTTGCAGACGCTGGCTGTAATAGGCTTTGTTTTGCGGATCGGCTTTGATGAAGGCTTCGGCAACATTGGCGGCATATTTCTGCATCAGCGAGGGATCGCTCCATACGTGCGGGTCGTATTTTCCGTGGTGGTGGTGGTGTTCGTGGCCGTGATCGTGGTCATGGCCGTGTTCGTGGTGGTCGTGATCGTGATCGTGGTCGGCTTCGATGGCTTTGATGCCGGCGGCAGCTTCGGCATAGGGGATTTTGCTCTGCTTGACGGCGCGGGTCAGTTCGCCGGATTCCAAACCGAGGCCGTTGAGCAGCACGAGTTTGGCGGAGCGGATTTTTTTGATGTCGCCGCTGTTGAGGCGGTAAACGTGCAGATCCTGATCCGCGCCAATCAGGCTGGTTACGGCCACTTTGTCGCCGCCGACCTGTTTGGCCACGTCGCCGAGTATGCTGAAGCTGCTGACGACGTTTAAAGGCTCGGCCTGTACCACGCCGGCCAAAATCAGGGCGGCGAAGGCGGGTTTCCAATGTTTCATAGTTTGTCCTTTCTGCTTTGCTGGAAAAATGCGGCAGTAAAAAAGCCGCCGCGGTTGGTTAGAATGTTTTGTGGCGGCTGCCGCGCAGCCATTTGGCCAGCAGGCCGCCTTCGCTGCCGAACAGCACCGAAAAGGCGTACCAGCCGCCGCAAAAAAGAATAATCGAGGGGCCGGAGGGGATTTCCACATGATAGGAAAACAGCAGTCCGAACAGCCCGCACAGGAGGGCAAACAGCACGGCAAGCAGTATCTGCCCGCCCATGCCGCGCACCCACAGCCGGGCGGTGATGGCCGGTATCATCATCAGGCCGACGGCCATCAGCGTACCCAAGGCCTGAAAACCGGACACCAGGTTCATCACCACCAGTACGAGGAAAATCAGGTGCCACAGCCCGCCTTTGCCGTTTACCGCCTTTAAAAACAGCGGGTCTATGCTTTCCAGCAGCAGCGGACGGTAGATAACCGCCAGCGTAACAATCGTGATGCTGGCAACGGCGGCCACCAGCGTCAGCGCGGGCAGATCCACGGCGAGTATCGAGCCGAACAAAAGGTGCAGCAGGTCGATGTTGCTGCCGCCCATGCTCACCAGCAGCACGCCGACGGCAAGGCTGCTCAGGTAGAAGGCGGCGAAATTCGCGTCTTCCTTCAAGTCGGTAAAACGGCTCACCAGCCCGGCCAGCAATGCCATCACCATGCCGGCGGCAAAACCGCCCGCGCTCATCGCCGGCAGGCTCAGGCCGCCGAGCATATAGCCCACCGCCGCTCCGGGCAGCACGGCGTGTCCCAGCGCGTCGCCCACCAGGCTCATGCGCCGCATCACGAGAAACACGCCCACCGGCGCGGCACTCAGGGCAAGGAACACCACCGAAGCCAGCGCGTAGCGCATGAAGTCAAACTCGGCAAACGGCTCAATCAGCCATTCGTATAAAGAGATAGTCATATTTGCTTGTGCTTTTTTGTTTTCAGACGGCCTTTGGATGCGCGGCCGCCTGTGCTTCCGTTTGCGGGAATAAAGAGCGGGGCGGCGGACGGGCTGCCGCAAACGTTTTCAGACGGCCTCGGCTGCGGTTTGAGGCCGTCTGAAAACGCGGTTACCGAATACGGATGCCTACTTGTACAAGGCTTTTGTGCCTTCAAAGATTTGCAGGGCGGCGGCACAGGAAGCGGCGGCGCATTCCTTCATCGTCAGCACGGCGGTGTAGCGGCCGTTTTTTTCCGCCTTCCAGGACAATTCCGGTTCTTTGGTCGTGCGCGGGTCTTGCTTGACCAGCAGGCCGTTGATGCTGTCTTCGTCGATCAGGTCGAGATATACGCCGCTGTCGTACAGTTTGAGAGACATATTGCCGCAGCCCGAGCCGCAGCGGCCGGCGATGTTGTAGGTTCTGCCCGCCGTGAAACGCACGATGCCGGTGATTCTCTCCCTCGGGGCGAGCTTGGCCTCCTCGGAGAGGATTTCGCGTGAGCCTGCGCCTTCGCTCTTTTGGTATCGGCGGACGGCATCCTGCGCCTGCGAAACTGCACTGGCTGCCCCATGCTGCCCGGAAACGTTTTTTTCAGCGGCTTGCGCGCTGCTTTTCCCGCCGTCGGCATGGGCGGCGGCACAGGCAAAGAATGCGGCAAACAGAAGGACGGATTTTTTCATGATGCTTTCCTTTTTATCGGGGAGGGCGGACAACACTCCGCATGGACACTTTGCAGCGGGAAGAAGGCCGTCTGAAACCGTTTTCAGACGGCCTGAAATGTTTATGCGGCACACCATTGCGGATAATCGTGCTTCTGCATGGCGGCGGCGGCCTGTTGCAGGCAGCTTTCGGTCAGCACTTCCTCCGTTTTGCCCGCCATGATTTTTTCCCGCGCAATCAGCAGCGTGTTGGGAAAATAGGCGCGCACCTGTTCGTAGTCGTGCAGCACGGCGATAACGGCCTGTTTGTCGCCGTTGCAGCGGCGCAGCACGTCCAAAAGCGCGTAGGTCGTTTGCGCGTCCACCGCGTTGAAAGGCTCGTCGAGCAGCAGGAATTTGGCATCCTGCGCCAGCATCCGCGCAAACAGCACGCGCTGGAACTGGCCGTTGGACAAATGGGCAATCTGCCGGTCGGCCGCCCCGTCCATCTCCACCCGCCGCAGCGCGTGCATCACGCGCTCTTTCTGCGCCGCACTGACCCGGCCGAAAAAGCCGATTTCATACCACAGCCCCATCGCAGCCAGCTCGAACACCGTCATCGGCTGGCTGCGGTCGATGTCGGCCTGCTGCGGCAGATAGGCAATGTCGCGGCGGCTCATGCCGTGCCACGACACTTTGCCTGTGGAGCATTCGAGCAGGCGCATCACCGCTTTGAGCAGGGTGGACTTGCCCGCGCCGTTGGGGCCGAACACCGCCCACATCGAGCCTGCTTCAAAACAGATGTCCACATGGTGCACCGCCGGCTTCTGCCGGTAGCTCACCGTCAGGTTTTCCACCGCAATCATCACAAAGCCGCCCAGAAATAAACGCCCCACACCACGGCCAAAGCCGATGCCGCCAGAAGCAGCCGTTGGAGCAGGCCGCACAATAATATATTCATAAACACCTGCGCCGTTCTTGTCGCGCCGCCTTTTCAGACGGCCTGCCGCCCGTTCGGGCGAAAAGTGCGCATGATACGGTGTAACATTATTCTTGTAAACCAAACCGCCGTATAATCGCCCGTTTCCCCGATACGGGCCGTCTGAAAACGCAGGCCGCCGTGCCGCCGCCCGCGCCGGATGCCGTTTGCTTCAAAACCAAACAAAATACTTTTTCAGACGGCCCGGCCGCACCGCCGCACCCCGACAGGAGCCTTATCATGAATCCCGATTTTTCCAGCCGCAAACCGTTTCCCGAGCCACGCACACGCCTTCTTCTGGGCGCGGGGCTGGCGGCCGCACTTTGTTGGAGCGCGGCCGATATGCTGCTGGTGGGCTTTGCCGTTGACCCCGAACGTTATCCGCTGTTTTCCCAAACGCTCGCGCCGCTGCTGGGCGATGATGTGGATATTGCCGTGCTGATGCTTGCGGGTTCGGAGCAGCGTTTGTTTTGGGGCGTTTTGCCGGCCACGTTCAGCATGGTGCTGTATCTTGCCGCCGCCGTCGGCGCGTACCGCCTGATTGCGGCGGGCAGAGCCGCCAAAGCCTGCCTTGCCCTGCTGCTGGCCGGTTACGCGCTCTCGCCTCTGGGACACGCGGGTTTTTACTATGTGGGCATGGCCGCAAAAACGCTGGCCGCCGTGCCGCCGGACGCGCACGCGCCGCTGGTGGCACTGTTTGCCGCGTTCCACAAAATGCTGGCCGTGCATTGGTTTGCCTCGGTCGGCATATCGGCGGCGGCATGGCTGCTGGTGTTGGGACTGACCCTGGGCGGACGCACCCGCCTGCCGCGCCGTGCGGCATGGTGCAACCCGATTCCCGTCGGGCTGGCGGTCGGCTTCGCGTGCAGCCTGTTTCCGCAGTCGCCGCTTGCCGCCGCAATCGGTTCGGCCACGTTTAATCTGGCGCAGGCCGCGTTTTACGGCAGCGCGCTTTGTTATGCTTTCAAGCGGCAAAAGGCCGCCGCAACATAATGCACGGCACACGCCCGCAGGCTTTTCAGACGGCCTGTTTCCGTTTTCCCCGATACACACCCGCCTATGCCCCTGTTTAAAACCCTGCCGCCCGACACCGCCATCCGCACCCGCCTGTTTTACTATCTCGGCAGCGGGCTGGTCATCGTTTGGCTGACAGCCAACGCCGTCTCCCTCGTTCCCGCCCTGCGCGAACTCAACGAATCGGCCGACAGCCAGATGAGCGAACTCGCCCGCGCCCTGCCCTATATCGAATCCGACGAACTCGTGCTGCTGCCCGGTGTGGAAGAAAGCCTCGGCGACGAGCGCGACGGTTTTGCCAAAGACAAGCACAACGGCATCGCCATTTGGAACGAAAAAGGCGAGCTGCTGCTGGCCGACAGCAAAGGGATGCTGATTCCGTACAGCAGCACCAACGGCTTCGCCAACACCGCCCCCGTGTGGGACGACGACAGCTTCCGCGTCGTGTACTACCGCAATCCCGACACCGGCCTCACCGCCGCCGTATCGCAACGCTGGCACGAACGCTTTGAAATGCTGTGGCACATCGTATGGGTGCAGCTTGCCGCCTCCCTGCTCGTTTTGCCCGTGCTCGCCCTGCTGCTGCACATTGCCGTGAAACGCAGCATCCGCCCGCTCGACATGCTGGCAGACGAGCTTTCCCAACGCCGCGCCGACAACCTTTCCCCCGTCAGCCGCGCCGTTCCCCGCGAAACGCAGCCCCTCATCGACGCGCTCAACCGCCTGTTCGGCCGCGTACAAACAGCCTCCGAACGCGAAAAACGCTTCACCGCCGATGCCGCCCACGAGCTGCGCAGCCCGCTGGCCGCCCTCAAAGTGCAGGCCGAAGTGTTGGAAATGAGCAGCCCCGAAGAACAGCCGCACCATCTGCACCAAATCCGCGCCGGCATAGGCCGCGCCGAACACCTCACCAACCAGCTCCTCACCCTCGCCCGCCTCGACCCCGAACAGGGCTTGAAACAGCGCACCGACATCAACTGGGACACCCTCAGCAGCCAAGTGCTGCAACAATGCAACCTCGCCGCCCGCGAAAAACGCATCCGCCTCAAACGCGAACTCGGCGCAAACCCGCTGCCGCTGGCGGGCGACAACACCCTGCTGCAACTGATGCTGCGCAACCTCATCGACAACGCCATCCGCTATTCGCCCGAAAACAGCGAAGTGCTGCTGCGCTTTTCAGACGGCCTCATCGAAATCCGCGACCACGGCGCAGGCATCGCGCCCGAACACCTCGCCCGCATCAAAGAACGCTTCTACCGCCCCCCCGGCCAAAACGCGCAAGGCAGCGGACTGGGTCTGTCCATCGTCGAACAGATTGCCGCACTGCACGGCCTGAGCGTACGGCTGGAAAACCGCACCGGAGGCGGATTGAGCGTGCTGATCGAAAAAGCGTGAGGCCGTCTGAAAACCAAGAGGCCGTCTGAAAATCTAAAACGGATTTTCAGACGGCCTCTTGGCTTTATCCCCTCCCCGGCTTGCGGGGAGGATTAGAGTGGGGGCTTTCGCCGCCTGTCCTGTATGTTTGGCGCGGCGGAAAAAGCGGTTTCTGCGCACCGCACCGCCCCTCCCCTTCCCCGCACAGGCGCAGGAGAGGGAGCGGGTTTTACGGCGGGGTTGGTGTTTTCAGACGGCCTCCGTATCGGCAGGGAGCGCGTGCGCCGCAAGCGGCACACCCTACGTTGGTGCATCAAGTTGGCGCGACAGGCGGCAGGGTGTGCCGCCCGAGCGGCGCACGCGTTTCCTGCGGGTGCGGTGTTTGGCAGAGTAGGAAAACATGAGGCCGTCTGAAAACCATAAAACAGGTTTTCAGGCGGCCTCTATGTCGTGTACCGCTGCTGCGTCAGAGCGGGACGTAGCCGGCGGGATTGACGGTTTTGCCGTCTTTGCGCACTTCAAAATGCAGCTTCACGCGGTCGGAATCGGTGTTGCCCATGCGGGCGATGGTTTGGCCGCGTTTGACGGTGTCGCCGTCTTTGACCAGCAAGGCTTGGTTGTGGCCGTAGGCGGTGAGGTAGGTGGAGTTGTGTTGGACGATAACGAGGTTGCCGTAGCCGCGCAGGCCGTTGCCGGCATAAACGACTTTGCCGTCGGCGGCAGCGACAACGACTTGCCCGGCCGTACCCGCGATGTCCACGCCTTTGTTGTTCGCGCCGTAGGCGGAGATGACGCTGCCTGCGGTGGGGCGTTGCCAAGTGATGCCGGCCACGCTGCGGCTGCCGCCCGAAGAGGAAGACGAAGAAGAAGACTGCGCGGCAGAGGCGGCAGGCTGCGCCGGCACGGCTGCCGCAGGCGGCGGGGTATAGGCGGGTTCGCTGCGGACGGGTACTGCGGGGGTGGCGGCAACCGTGGAGGCCGAGGCATAGCCGGAGGGCTTGACGCGCAGGGTTTGGCCGACGCTGATGGTGTTGTCGGCGGAAAGGTTGTTCCACAGGCGCAGGTTGTCCTGGCTGATGTGGTAGCGTTTGGAGATGTTGTATACGGTGTCGCCGCGCACGACGGTGTGGGTGGCGGCATTGATGTCTACTGGTGCGTAAGAAGGTACGTAGGGGGCGGACGGTGCGGCTGTATGCGGCGCGGCGGCCGGACGGGCGGCTGGCGGCGGGGTGTAGGGCGTGCTGACGCTTTCGGCGGCAGGCGGGGTGTAGGGTGCCGCGCCGTACGGGTTGTCGCTGCCTGCGGCATAAGTGTTTGCCGACGGTATTCCGGTGTTGCCCCCTTCGATAACCGGAGCGGCGGGCTGCTGCATCCACGAACATGCGCCGAGCATGAAAACAGCCGCCAGCGTGGCGGTTTGGAGTGCCGTTTTTTTCAACATGTGTCTCTTACCTTCTTGGGTTGGTCGTTTAAGCGGACGCTATCATAATAAAACCCCGCGCCCTTCTCAACCCCGTGCGGGACGGGGCGGCAGTTTCAGCGGGATACGGATTGTAAAATCGCGTTATGGCACAACAGACGGCAGAGGATGCCGCAAAGGTTTGCCTGCCGCTTTATCCCGCACGCCGGAAACATTTTGCATAAAAGTGGCTCGGTTTCGGCTTTGTCGTGAAAACCATCACTCAGCCGTTTGATTTAGAACGAGTCTGTACCGCGCCAGTATTGCGCGGTTTCCTGTTGGCGGTTGTAGGCGGTAAGGTCGATTTGCAGCGGGGTAATGGTAATGAAACCTGCGGCGCATTCGGCAAAATCCGTACCTTCTTCGCGGTCGGCAGCCTGGCCTGCCGCGCCTATCCAATAGACTTGCTCGCCGCGCGGATTGCGGGCGGGAACGATGCTTTGTTCGTGATGGCGGCGGCCGAGGCGGGTAATTTTGCAGCCGCGCAGGTCTTCGGGCGCGGCGGCGGGAATATTGATGTTCCACAACACGGGCCGGGAAGGCGGCTCGGCGGTCAGGCGTTCGAGCAGCTTCCATGCGGCCTTTTCGGCAGTAGGCCAATGGCGGTCGTCATGGCTGTCGAGGGAGAAGGCAACGGCTGGGAAACCGAGCAGATAGGCTTCGGTGGCGGCAGCCACAGTACCTGAATAGAGGGTGTCGTCGCCCATGTTTGCGCCGTGGTTGATACCGGACAAGACCAAATCGGGTTTGAAATCGGGCAGCGCGTGCAGGGCGAGATGGATGCAGTCGGTGGGGGTGCCGCTGACATAATAGAAACCGTTTTCGGCCTGTTTGAGTTGCAGGGGGCGGTCGAGTGTGAGCGAGTTGCTGACTCCGCTGCGGTTGCGTTCGGGGGCGACGACGCGTACGTTGGCAAATTCGGCGGCCACGCGGGCAAGGACGGAGATGCCTTGTGCGAGATAGCCGTCGTCGTTGCAGATGAGGATGTTCACGGTATGCTGCTCCAAAAAAGAATGAGGCCGTCTGAAAAACGGATTCCTGCTGTATGTTGCCGTGTTTTCAGACGGCATACAAGGCTTTGTTTATAATTGGTTTAAAAGCATTTCTGCTGCCAGATTTCCGCTTTGCACCGCCGCTTCTAGGGTGGCCGGATAGCGCGGATGGAGATAGTCGCCTGCGGGATAGATGTTGTGCTGTTGCAGCCAGCGGCAGTCGGGAAGCTGTCTGCCTGCCTCAGATGCGGCAGTAGCGCGTTTTTCGGTAACGGCTTTGGCGGCAAGCAAAGCTCCCGAGTCGGGACAAATCCGGCGTAAATCGGCATCGGCGCGACGTATCCATTCTTCCGCATCCTTTTTGCCTGCCTGGTCGGATGCGCTGACAACCGCCGATACTTCGCGGCTGCTGCCGCCCAACAGGCTGCGCTGGAAAAACCATTGTACGTTACCGTCGGCCAGCCCGCACATCGGCGCAGGCAATCGGACGGCTTCGGCGTAACGCAGATAAACCGTTGTGATGGCATGATGGCGGATTTGCGAAAAGGCCGTCTGAACAACAGGCGGTGTTTCAGCCGGCAGCAGCGCGGCGGCATGATACGGAGCCACCGCCAATACGGCGGCATCGAAGATTTTACCGTTGGCCTTTATGCGTCCGTCGGGCAGAATTTCCAACCGCCCCACCCTTTCGCCAAAACGGATTTCCGCACCGCGCCCGCGCAGAAAATCTACGGCAGGTACGGCCAGCAGGCTGCCCAAATCGGTTTTCGGCAACAGATAGGCGGCAGCATCTTTTTCTGCCCAAATGCCGTCGCGCAATACGTTTTGCAGAATGTTCAGGCTGGCGGTTTCAAGCGGCGTATTCAGCGCACCCAATACCAAAGGCCGCCAGAAATCCCGCAGCAGTTTCGGCGGGCAAGCCTGTTCGCGCAGCCATTGCCCGACAGACGTATCCGCACCACTGCGCTTTTTCAGTTGCCACATTTGTCCGAATAAGGCGGTTTTCTCTCTTTGCGCTATACCCTCTGCCCGCAGAATGCCCCAAATCAGATGCAGCGGCGCAGGAAGGGATGCCGTCTGAAAACGCAGTCCGTCAGCCAAATACCATTGCAACGGCAGCTTTGCACAGTTTCGACGGTAATCGACACCGATTTTGTCCATCAAATGCCGTACGCTGCGGTAGGCATAAAGCATGATGTGCTGGCCGTTGTCCAAAAACGAAAAGCCGGCATTGTCCCCGGCCAATGTCCGCGCCCGCCCGCCTGCACTTTTTCCCGCCTCAAACAGAACAATATCGGCACAATCCGACAACCGTACGGCGGCAGACAATCCGCTCCACCCTGCTCCAATGACTGCAATTTTGCGTTTCATATTTGTACTCATGGCTTGAATCCGAACAACCAGGTTTTCAATGCAATGCGCGTTTTACGCGGTGTGGGGATACCGGTTTTGTATTTCAGCACATTGCCCACTCCGTCACGGCGGATTTCCAGCAACAGCGCGTGATAAACCGCTGCCATAACCAAGCCTGCCTTTTGTTTTTTGCTGTCTTGCGGCGGAAGCAATTCCTTCGCATCGCGATAAACCTGCAATGCCCTATCGGCTTGAAAATCCATCAGCGCAACAAATTCTTCCGTCGGACGACATTGGAGAATCATGTTTTCCGTTACGTTGAAACGGCGACATTCGTCTTGCGGCAGATAAATCCGCCCCATACACGCATCTTCGCCGACATCGCGAATAATATTGGTCAATTGCAAGGCCAAACCCTGCTTTTGCGCATATTCCAAAGTTTGCCGGTTTTCAAACCCCAAAATACGCGCAATCAGCCGTCCGACTACTCCCGCAACCCGATAACAATACAGAGAAAGGGAAGAAAAATCCGCATAACGGCTCTGTCGCAAATCCATGCGCATACCTTCGATAACTTCCACTAATTCCTCATGCGGCATATCGAACTTCCCAACAATCTGTTTTAAAGCCTGATTTACAGGATGCGCCGGACAGCCGTCTGAAAATACTTTTGCCAAATCCTCCTGCCACCACCGCAAACTTATTTCGGCTATATTTTTATCCGAACAACCGTCTACAACATCATCCAATTCACGGCAGAACGCATACAAAACAAGCAATGCATTATGTCTGTCTCCTCTAAGGAAACGGAAACCGGATAAAAAACTGGAACGGCTGGATAACGCTTTTTCACGGCAATATTCTAAAGGCTGCATCGATTTGCGGCTCTATCGGTAAAAGTAAGCGGCGATTGTAATGTGATTCACACATACAAACAATTAACCCGCAAACCACATCCGGCTTACGGGTCGAAGAGAGAAGTATGTGCAGGTACCGTGCTATTTCTTTGTACACGGCGCAGTAGTTCGAAATGCCTTAGCTGCTGCTATATTGGCTGCCCTGTTGCCTTCAATACAGGAATAATCCGACCCCGCAGTATCTCCCCATGCTGCATACTGATAACCCGACATTTTTGGCTCTACATAAACACGGAAACCTACCTTGTAATTTGTCCCTGGACGTTGGATAAATTCTGTTTTGAAGTTGTATTTCTCGTTTATTTCCGAACTGATTAATCCTTTAAATTTTCCTTCCAGTGCAGATTGATTTTGAATGACTGTCTCCAAATAATCAGGTCGTTTGACAATTTCCCCCTTAATAAAGGCAATGGCTCTTACCATATCGGTTCTGGCATGTGTCAAATTAGTTTTCTCAACATGCCTTTGATACGATGGAAATGCTATTGTCGCAAGAATTCCTATAATAATTACAACTATCATCAATTCAATGAGCGTTATACCTTTTATGTTTTTTTTATTCATCATAATTTAGTTTACCCGTTCATTACAAATCAGATATGACATAGGATTGAACTGTTACAACAGTATTATCTTTCTCACCCCATGCCCGAGCCGTAACACGAAAGGTAATCCTCTTATCATCATCGGACACCCATTCGATCAAAAAGCGAGGATTTTGAGAAACAGGAACTTTTGCGTTTATAGAATAGACAGCACCATCTTTGTCCAAACAGGGTTTACCCTTGCCACACTCTTGCTCCCAAACAGCTGGATCACTTGAATTCTTATCCAAAGAACACAAGCCTCCACCACACTGATCAGTAAATTCACCTTTTTTATCAAGTGAATTTAATCCCCTAGTGGAAATTTGATTTTCTGCATACCTAAGAGTATCTTCAGCCACCTGCATTGCCATTTTCTTATCTGCATCATTACTACTGATACGGCTTTCCGTATTAAACGACTGTGTTGCAGCCAAAACCATTACAGCCAAAACCAACATCATTACCATAACAATAGGTAAAGAAAAACCTTGCTGTTTATTCATGTTATCCTCCATCAAGCCGGTTGATCGTAACTGCGTTCTGCACATGAGTTACCCCCGCGTACAGTCGCATCAATATAATAGGTTTGCACATCGGACTCGTAACTACTCCCCACTCTTCCGGCTTTAACATCTCCACCGCCGACACCGGTCAATTGGATTTTTAATAAAGTAGGTGCAATCGCATCATTACCTGTACGGATATCAGATTCAAATTTAATTTTTGCATCATTCCGTAATGCCGTACAGCCGCTTGAATACCCAAATTGGACATTCCAATTATCAACCCCAGCCAACAACAACTGAGGATCACTAAATTCCCCATCTGCATTCAATTGAAACAAATAAAGCCCTTTTTCCCCTCCGGTTGGAGTTCCAATGGCATAAACATTTACAGCCTGCCTGAAAACCGATGTTTCTCCTTTAAAATCAGATGAACTACTATCATGATTTGCTGACAACGCATTAGGCAATGATGTTACTTTTAGTACACCGTTATCATTCTGTTTTTGCGCTCCTACAAACCGATCCAATAAGGAACAACTGCTCACAACAATAGGAGCCTGAAGATGCCCACCCAATTCTTTCAATTCATCATCACTACCCGCATTTACTGAAAATGCATTCGCACTACTAGACTTATAGCCGCTTGAGGATCCCAATCCGTAAGTAAAAACTAAGACCTTACCATTTGATATGGCAAAATTATTAAGGGAACTAGAAGCATCCGTACTATTGATAAACTTCACCCCTTGATTTTGATCTCTAAAATTTATAGATTTTAAATTGCCACCATCATGATCATTAGCCTCCGAACCAGATGCCTGTTTAGCCAAGTTGAAGCAACCAAATGCTCCTGCCATTCGTGCATCACGAACTATCATATTTGCCGCATTGCGCAAATCTTGTTGAACTTGCAAACGGTCATTAGCAATTTTACTCAACCGCTGTGTAGTAAAAAAACCAGATCCAGCTGCAATCAAAACAATCATGCTCAATGCTGCTGCAACCAATAACTCAATAAGGGTAAAACCTTTCATTCTATTATTGTATGAGTTAAGAAGATTCTCTCTAAGTTCCATCATTTATTCCTTACATAAGTCTGGAAACTAACCGATTGGGGATTATCTGTATCACCTTGAACCAACCAAGCTATCTTAATGGCCACATCGCCCATATTATCGCAGTTATCATAAAAATTACCATTATTGTCAATAATAGGTTTGTGTGCTTCCAAATCGCTATCCTTACAAATTACTGATCGGACATTCATATCACCCAAACGGTTATTTAACTCCATTTTGAAATCATAAACCTGCTTCCTGGCTAATGTATCTAAATCATAACCATCGCTGCCCGGCGCAGGATTAGAAGTAACATTACCCATAGTTCTGGTTTCATAATGGTCATATCTTCTCTCGGTAATTTTTTTTGCATCAAATTGCAATTGGGGATTAGCCAGCATCCCCTCAATCAGGTTCTGTGCAGCTTGTGCCGCAATAGTTTGAGTTTCCGCATTGCGGACGCTGCTTACCGAACGCAATTGCGTGGCCAAAAGTGCCAAAATACCGAGCACAAGCACAACAACCGATACCAACACCTCAATTAATGCAAACCCGCTTTGGGCATATTTCTTCATTATCATTTTGAACACCCTCCATAAGCATTACACTTCGTTATATCAAAATCCGTATATTCACATACCGCACTGGTATTTGAAGAGTCACAAAAACTAACTTGACTTCCAGATACAAGAAGAATTGCTGACCTTCTTTTTAAAATTTCCACCTCCCTTGCCTGTCCGTCGGTAAATTCATACTTGACATAGCCGCTGATCGGATATCCTGTCCCAGTTATTCCATTACTATCCAAACCGTAACGGCGGATAGAGCCGTCAGGCAAAAAAGCCAATACTTTTGTATTTACTCCATTGCTCGCGCTTATAGAACCACCAGAATAATTCACATTCAATATTTGACTACGAATCCGCACATCCCCAGCCTTATTTAAAATAATAGCGCGCAAAGGTTGGTCTGTATTTCTCTGATATTTTTTATCATTCGATTCAGCATCAGCCCACAAGGCCAACCCTGAACCCTCATTTTCCGCCTTACAATATCCGTTCGGATTTCCGTCTTTCCTGATTTGTACAGGACAGAGATAAACAGGCCTGTTAAGCCTGGCCGCTTCGGAACGTCCAAAGCGAATCATATTGGCCACTTTTTCAGCAGCAGCCGCAACCCGCCTTTTAGCCACCCACTCCGAGAGGTTGGGTATCGCAATGGCCATCATAATAGCCATGATGGCTATCGTAACCATCAGTTCAATTAATGTAAAACCCTTTTGTATATTTTTCATGAAGTTATTCCTAATCTAACCCGTTTGCGCAAAGGGTATTTCTCTCGAAAAGAATTATTTTGTCATTTTAAGCGATAACACAGCATATATTCCAGCAAAATTTAACCAATCCCTGTTTTTTCTTCACCTTACTCCTCAATTGTTACCATATCCGGTACATAAGCCGCGTTGTCAAACTTGGTAAACTGCCCCATCCAAGTTAGGTGGATTTTGCCGACGGGACCGTTTCTATGCTTACCGATGATACATTCGGCCAGCCCCTTCATCGGTGATTCGGGATTGTAGTACTCGTCACGGTACATAAACATAATTAGATCGGCATCCTGCTCAATTGCGCCGGATTCGCGCAAATCGGACATCATCGGACGTTTATCAGTGCGCTGCTCTACCGATCGGCTCAACTGCGACAGAGCAATAATCGGAACTTGTAATTCTTTGGCTAGCGATTTGAGCGAACGGGAAATTTCGCCCAGTGCAGCAGCTCGGTTATCGTTACGGCCAGAACTTTCCATCAACTGCAGATAATCAATAATAATCAGCCCGAGTTTGCCGTTAAACTGCCTGGCCAGCCTGCGGGCACGGGCGCGGAGTTCGAGTGCGGTCAGGCCGGCAGTTTCGTCAATGAACATCGAGGCATCTGACAACTTAATGACCGCTTCGTTCAATCGGCCCCAATGTTCGTCCTGCAATTTGCCGGTTTTCAAAACATGCTGATCCAGCCTGCCGACCGAGCCGAGCATACGCATAACCAACTGTGCTCCGCCCATTTCCATGGAAAACACAGCAACGGGCAGTTTTCCTTCTATGGCAACGTGTTCGGCGATATTGAGGGAAAAGGCGGTTTTTCCCATAGACGGACGACCGGCAACAATAATCAGGTCGCCCGGCTGCAAGCCGGAAGTTTTTTTGTCCAAATCGGTAAAACCCGTGGCGATACCGGTTACTTCGTCGGGATTATCGCGGGCGTACAGCATATCGATACGCTCCACTACTTCTTGCAGCAAGTCGGGAAGTTGCAGGAAGCCCTGTTTGGATTTTGCCGTACTTTCGGCAATTTGAAAGACTTTGTTTTCGGCCTCGTCCAGCAGTTGTGCGGCATCTCGGCCTTCGGGGTTATAGGCATTCCTAGCAATTTCCGTGCCTACTTCCGCCAAGCGGCGCATAATGGAGCGTTCCCTGACGATTTCGGCATATCGGCGGATATTTGCGGCAGAAGGCGTATTTTGTGCCAAATTAATCAGATAGTTGAATCCGCCTACCGCTTCCAGTTCGTCGCTGCGTTCCAGAAACTCCTGCACGGTTATGACATCGGCAGGACGGCTTTCGTTAATTAGTGCCGTAATTGTGCGGAAAATTATGCGGTGTTCATGACGGTAAAAGTCTTCTCCCGCCACTACGTCCGCAATTCTGTCCCACGCGCTGTTTTCCAGCAGCAGGCCGCCTAATACCGACTGTTCGGCTTCGACGGAGTGCGGCGGCAGCGGCAGGCCGGGTGCGGAACCGCTTTCTTCGTGTTCGGGATAATTGTCGGCTGGGTAATCGTTCATGATGTCGCCCGTATGTTTTTCCAGACGGCCTCATCCGTATGAAAAACGTCTGTAATGTATTTGTTTAAGAAGAAAATTCCAGCAGTTGGAATTCGTCTTTTCCGGCAAAGCATTCGGGACATTCCCAATCTTCGGGCAGGTCTTCAAACTTGGTGCCGGGTGCGATGCCGCGCTTGGGGTCGCCGAGTTCTTCGTCGTAAATCCATTCGCACAATACGCAGACATATTGGGCCATTTTCGTTTTCCTTGTCGTTGTCTGATATTCAAAGCCAAACAGGCCGTCTGAAAAAACGGCCTGTCCTTTCTATCGTTATTTTACCGATAGTTTGCGTACGGATGTGGGATTTAAATAGAAAACTCGTTTCCGCCCATAAATTCCAGCTCGCTGATTTCCTTGCGCAAGTGTTTGATGGCCGGCGTTACGATGGCGACAAACATCGCTTCGCGTATGCGCCGCTGTACGGGGCTGTTCATCAGGTAGCCTGCCGCGCCGGTATGCAGGGCGGCGGATTGGGCGGCATCGAGGCACAACCAGGCGGCGGCTTCGCGCAGGCGCAGGGTTTCGAGCAGCTCCGGCTCGTTGCGCCAAGCCGCACCGGCCAGTTCTGCGGTGTGTTTCAAGGCCGTCTGAAAACGTTTTTCCAGCTCGCTTCTGCCGTTGTCGAGAAAGTCGTTGGTTTCGCTGCCTGCGTCGGCAGCGGCGATTTCGGCAAGACAGCCGTCGATGATGCCTGCGCCGATGCCGATTTGCAGCAGCACGAAGCCGGATTTGATGGTGGGGATATAGTTTTCAAACTGTTCGGGTTCGGCAATTACGTCTTCGTGCGGCACAAAAACATTTTCAAATTTGATGGCAAAGGTGCGCGTGCCTTCGAGGGCGCAAAATTCGGGACAGGGAATCAGCGATACGCCTTCGCGCCGCCCGCCGGTAACGAACATGACATATTTGTCGCCGATTTGCGCGGTGTTTGCCCAAATGTGGTCTTCGCCGAGGTTGGAAACCCAGGGCAGGATGCCGTTTACGGTGTAGCCGCCTTCGGCCTTTTCTGCCTGCAACTGGTGTTTTTCTATGCCGGCCAAGTGTTTGACGGTGTTGGACATACCGGTACCCGCCAGCACTTTGCCGTTTAATACGTCGGACAGGTAGCGGCGTTTTGTTTCAGCATTCGGCGTTTGGTGCAGATACCACGCGCAGGCGGCCTGGCACCAGGCGGAAAAGGCGGTGGCGCCGCAGGCTTTGCCCACTTCGCGCAGCACTTCGATCTGCACGGCCAATCCCAATCCGCTGCCGCCTTCTTCTGCCGTGCCGACGGCGGCAAAACCGCCGATGCCGCCGAGTTTGCGCAGGAAATCTTCGGGATACAGCCCTTTGCGGTCGATGTCTTCCACCAAAGGCTTCAAATCGGTTTGCACCAGTTCGGCAACGCGGGACAACAGGGTTTCGCGGTTCATCGGATTCTCCAAAAATAGCGGTTTCGGGACGGGATTTGTTTGAAAGGCCGTCTGAAAAGACGTTTTCAGACGGCCTCAAATGCGGTTTATGCGTATGCCTGCAATTCGGGGTTGATTTCGGTACGCGCCAGATTGTTGGTGTAGTTGCACAGGGTGGCGAGGGCGATGCCGAGTACGACTTCCACAGCCTGCTGCCCGTTGTATCCTGCGGCAAAAAATGCCTGCAATTCGTCGTCTGACACATTGCCTTTTTGCGCCATGACCTGCTGCGTGAAATCCGACAGCGCGTTCAGTTTGGCATCGTTGATTTTGCCGATGGCGCGGACGGCGGCGATTTCGTCTTCTTTCAGCAGCTTTTTCAGCGTTGCCAGCTTGGTGTGTCCGGCCACGCAGAAGCCGCATTGGTTGGTTTTTGCGGCCAGAATCTGGACGACTTCGCGCTCGCCGGCGGTGAGGGAGGTTTCGCCGTTGAGTTTGCCCACTTCCTGATAGAAAGCGAGGGCTTCGGGCGAATTGGCCAGCACGCCGATGAGGTTGGGCAGGAAGCCGTTGGCTTTGAGCGCGGCTTCGACGCGGGGCTTGGCTTTTTCGGGTGCGGTTTCGACGGTGTGGATGGGGAGGCGTGCCATGGTGGTTTCCTTATTTGATGTATTTGCAAACCGGCGGATGATAGCGGAGGATGCGGCCTCCGTGAAAGAACGTTTTTTGCGGATTGGCAAACGGAAAGTTATAAGGCCGTCTGAAAGCGCGGTTTGGACGTGCTTTTCAGACGGCCTGTTGTGTCTGCTGCGGTATGTATTCAGCGGTTGAAGCTCAGATAGCGCAGCAGCAGCCCTGCACCGATCAGGCCGCAGACAAGGTAAATCATGCTGGATGTGCCGTGCCAGATGCCGAAAGAGCCGCCGGCCAGCGACAGCAGCCAGTTGGAAGTGCCGGCTTTGTGGGCGGCGATTACGGGGGCAAGCAGAAATTGGTTGGCAGCCAGCAGCAGCAGCAGGACGGCAATGAATTTGGGGGCAATGCTGCGTTCGTTGCGGCCGAAGCCGTGCGGCCTGCGGCTTTTTGCGGCAAACCAGGCCAGCAGCCAGACGGCGAGGCCGAAATAGTTGGCGGTGGCAAACAGCAGGCCGGCAATGTCGCCGGCTTCCTGGCGGCCGATGCGCTCAAACAGTATGCCGGCGGCGTAGGCGGCCGTTATCTGCATCCCCAGCCATGTGCCGGCAAGCAGTGCGGTCAGACGGTTCATCGGTTTCTCCTGTTCAAACAAACGGGCGGCATACTAACATATTTTCAGACGGCCTTTTTTCAGACGGCCTTGCCCGTGCCGTGTCCCACGAGGTTGCCGCCGTCTTTGGGGTGCAGAAAGGTAAAAATCCAGCCGGCGCAGAAGGTGATTGCGCCGATGGAGACGAAGGTCAGGCGGAAGGCGCGGTGTACGTCGGCGGTGCGCGGATCGGCGCTGCCGAAAACGTTGAGCAGCATCGCGCCCAAGCCGATGCCCAGGCTGATGGCAAGCTGCTGGTTTACCGCCATCAGGCTGTTGCCGCTGCCCTCCATCTGCGGGCGCAGGTCGGCCAGCGTGAGCGTGTTCATCGACGAATATTGCAGCGAATTGCACATGCCCATGCAGAACAGGGCGGGCACAAGCAGCCACAGCGGCGTGGCGGCGGTAACGAGTGCCATCGACATAATCAGCAGACCGATGATGCGCGTGTTCCACACCAGCACGCTGCGGTAGCCGAAGCGGCCGATTACGGGCTTGACCAAAGGTTTCACCAGCAGGGCGGCAAGGGCGACGGGAGCCAGCGTCCAGCCTGCCGTACTCGCGCTGCGGGCAAACACCACCTGCAACAGCAGCGGCATGAGAAAGGGCATCGCGCCCATGCCCAAACGGCTGATCAGGTTGCCCAGAATGCCCAGGCGGAAAGTGCGCACCAGCCGCAGGCGCGGCGGATAGAGCGCGTGGTCGCCGTCGTGGCGCGCATGCCGCCAGTAGAGCCACAATGCGGCAAAACCGCCCGCGCCGCAAACGGCGGAAAAAAGCCGCGCCGACGGATGCGTCAGCATTTCCACAGACAAACTCAGCCCGACCGCCGCGCCGCCGAACAGCAGGAAACCGATCAGGTCGAAATGCGGTTTTTCCCCGTCGGCCGCGTAAAAATCAGGCATGATTTTCACCGCCAGCGCAATGCCCGCCAGCCCGACGGGTACGTTAATCAGAAACACCCAGTGCCAGCTTGCGTATTCCACCAGATAGCCGCCCACCAGCGGCCCGACCACCGGCCCCAACAGCGCGGGCATCACGATAAAGTTCAGCCGTTCCAGCAGCTCGTCCTTGTCGTATGCGCGCAGCACAATCAGGCGCGGCACGGGCACCATCATCGCCCCGCCCAAACCCTGCACCACCCGCGCCACCACCAGCATCGGCAGGTTCGGCGCGGCGGCACACATCAGCGAGCCGAACACAAACAAAGCCATCGACACCGAAAACACTTTTTTCGTGCCGTAGCGGTCGGTCAGATAGCCGCTCAAAGGCATAAACAGAGCCAGCGTCAGCGCGTAGGAAATCACCGCCGACTGCATATTCAGCGCACTCTGGTGCAGATCCGCCGCCATCTGCGGCAGCGCGGTGTTCAGCACCGTGGCATCGAGCATCTGCATAAAAATACACACCGCCAGCAATATCGGCAGCCAGCGCGACTGGGGTTGCGCCATATCCCTATCCTTTTCCAAAACTACTGCTGCGGCCGTCTGAAAACATTGCGGAAAACATTTTCAGACGGCCTTCAAATCCGTCAGCCGCGTACCCGCCAGCACATCGTAAAGAAACTGCCGGTCCGCATTGAACAGCGCAAACCCCCACGGCAGAATCCACCAGAAAAGCGATGCGCCGAAAGCCGCCCCCGGCGGCACGCCCATGCCGCGGTTCAGCGCGGCATAGGCCAGCATCGGCACAAACACCAAAAACACACAAGCCCAAATAAAGCGCAGCCGCAAAAGCCGCAGCGGCGGCTCCCCGCCCGCAGCGGCGGACAAACCGATACGCCACACCTGCATCGCCAGCGTCTGCCCCTTCCTGCGCCACGCCGTTTTGAAATACAGCCACCACGCATACAGCAGCACCAGCGACACGGCAAAGCTCGCCGCAGGCGGCGAAACGGCATTGAGCAGCATAGCCAGCACGCCTGCGGGCACAAAGGCCGCACAAGTAACCGCGCCGGCAAGCAGCATTTCGTAAACCAGCGCGGCAAAGCGGCGTTTGAGCGGCGCGGCGGGCGGGACGGAGAGCGGAGTCATCGGCATTCCTCAAAAAAAAATCAAACCGAGGCCGTCTGAAAAAGCCTGCACACCCTGTTTCCACAGTTTTCAGACGGCCTGCGTGCAAACAAGTGCGGATGATACCGAAACAAAGCGAACACCGCACACAAAGCACCGCCTCCCTGCCTTTTCCGCCGGCAGCGATACCGGCGGCACTTGCAAAATCCCGCTCCGGTGCGGCAACGCGGTAGGCCTTTTCCAAGCCGTGCCGCTATAATGCCGCTCCCGCCGCCGGCCGCAGGCCCGGCCTTCCGAAAACACAGCCCGGGCGCAGCCGCACCCCTACCGGCCGCCATCCCGCAGAAAGGAAAAACCATGCCCCAAATCGGCATCATCATGGGCAGCAACAGCGACTGGCCCGTCATGCGCCGCGCCGCCGAATTTCTCGAACAGTTCGGCGTATCCTACGAAGCCCGCGTCGTCTCCGCCCACCGCACCCCCGATTTAATGTTCCAATACGCCGAAACCGCCCGCGAACGCGGCTTGCAGGCCATCATCGCCGGCGCGGGCGGCGCGGCACACCTGCCCGGCATGGTCGCCGCCAAAACCACCCTCCCCGTCCTCGGCGTACCCGTCCCCAGCCAATACCTGCGCGGCGAAGACTCCCTGCTCTCCATCGTGCAGATGCCCAAAGGCATCCCCGTCGCCACCTTCGCCATCGGCGAAGCGGGAGCGGCCAACGCCGCCCTGTTTGCCGTATCCCTGCTCGCCCTGCACAGCCCCGAACTGGCAGAAAAACTCGCCGCCTTCCGCGAAAGCCAGAAACAAACCGTGCTGGCAATGGAGCTGCCACCCGCAGAAAAATAAACCGGCAGAAAACCGAAAGGCCGTCTGAAAACCGTTTTTTCAGACGGCCTTTCGGTTTTCCGTATCCAATCCCGCGCAGGGCGTATCGCCAAAGCGACGCACGCGGTTTTACGTTTTACGGTTTGGCCGGAGACTCTGCCTGTAACACAAAGAACGCGTGTACTGCCTTCGGGCGGAACACCCACCCGAACGGCAAAGGCCGTCTGAAAACGCAAACGGAATATCGGATGCGCCAAACCCGTACGTTCAAACAGCCTTTCCCGTCTTGCAAACAAGCGTGAAAAGCAATGATGCACACATCTGCAACCGCGTGCGTCGCTTTGGCGGCGCACCCTACTTTGGCAACAGAGGCCGTCCGAACCATCTTTTCAGACGGCCTGCTGCTTTTTCTGTGCCGAATCCCGCGTAGTGTGTCCCAAAAGCGACGCACGCATTCCCGACCGCAACGCAAAGGCCGTCTGAAAACAAAAAATCAAATGTTCAGACGGCCTTTTCCTGCTGCCGTTTGCCCTTTTCCCGCAATATTTCCCGCATTTTCCGCGTAAAGCAGCGTAAGAATGTATACAATGTAAAGAAATTGTGAAATTTATGGCTTGGCACTATTACATTTTTACCCGATTTTGTATATCGTAACGGTTTGGCGTACCCTATCCGATCAACAAACCAAGGAAAAACATGTCTGCCTCCGCAAAAGAAACCCTCAACCCCTTTGAAATCGCCCGCAAACAGGTCAAAACCGCCTGCGACCGCCTCAACGCCGATCCCGCAGTGTACGAAATCCTCAAAAACCCCATGCGCGCGCTGGAAGTAAGTTTCCCCGTGAAGCTCGACGACGGCACCGTCCGCACCTTCACCGGCTACCGCGCCCAGCACAACAACGCCGTCGGGCCCTACAAAGGCGGCGTGCGCTTCCACCCCAATGTCAATTTTGACGAAGTCAAAGCCCTCTCCATCTGGATGACCATCAAATGCTGCGTGGCCGGCGTACCCTACGGCGGCGGCAAAGGCGGCGTAACCATCGACCCCAAACAATATTCCGAAGCCGAGCTCGAACGCATCGCACGCGGCTACGCCAACGCCATCGAGCCGCTGATCGGCGAAAAGATTGACATCCCCGCGCCCGACGTAAACACCAACGGCAAAATCATGTCGTGGATGGTGGACGAATACGAAAGCATCGTCAAAAAATCCGCCCCCGGCGTGTTCACCGGCAAACCCGTCGAATTCGGCGGCTCGCTCGCCCGCAACGAAGCCACCGGCTACGGCGTAAACCTCGCCGCCATGCAGGCATTGGAGAAGCTCGACAAACCCGTCAAAGGCGCGACCTACGCCATCCAGGGCTTCGGCAACGTCGGCTTCCACACCGCGCTGTACGCCCATCAGGCCGGCGCGAAAATCGTTGCCGTATCCACCGTCGATGTCGCCATCTACAACGAAAACGGCCTCGACATGGACGCGCTGTTCAAAGAATACCGTGCCAACGGCTTCATCACCAACCAAGCGGGCTACGGCAAAGAAATCAGCAATGCCGAACTGCTCGCACTGGACGTGGACGTACTCGCCCCCTGCGCCCTCGAAAACCAGCTCACCTCCGAAAACGCCGGCAGCGTACGCGCCAAAATCATCTCCGAAGGCGCAAACGGCCCCACCACCCCCGAAGCCGATGCCGTCCTGCGCCAAAACGGCGTACTGGTCGTACCCGACATCCTCGCCAACTGCGGCGGCGTGGTCGTGTCCTACTTCGAATGGGTGCAAAACCTGCAAGGCTACTACTGGGAATTTGACGAAGTGCAGGAAAAACAAACCGTCGTCCTGCGCCGCGCCTTCAACGACATCTGGAATCTGGCACGGGAATTCGACATAGACCTGCGCACCGCGTCCTACATGATGAGCATCCGCCGTCTGGAAAAAGCCATGAAGCTGCGGGGATGGTACTGATACCGTCCGAACCGGCTAACACGGCAAAGGCCGTCTGAAAACCCCGTTTTGTGGTTTTCAGACGGCCTCTGTATTGGTAACGGACAATCCGTCCGTGCCGCACCGGCGGCGCACGCGTTCCCAACCAGTCATCGTTGGCATTATGGCGTTTGTATGGTGTGCCGCCCTACCGAACGGCAGAGGCCGTCTGAAAAGTAGGTATCGGCAAAACCGTGTGCGCGGCGAATCCGCACAGCCTGCGCGGGACACAAGGTAGGGTGTGTCGCCATAAAGCGACGCACGCGTTCCCTGTGTTGCAGCAAATCAAACTGTTCCCGAGTAGCAAAAACGCGTGCGTCGCGGCGCGACACACCCTACCAAACGGCAAAGGCCGTCTGAAAATCCTTTGCAGGGTTTTCAGACGGCCTTTTCTGCTTCAAGCCGCAGGCGGTTTAGCGCGGGGCGACCATATCGGCGGGTACGACCAGTTCGTCAAATTCTTCGCCGGAGAGCAAGCCCAGTTCGATGGCGGTTTCGCGCAGGGATTTGTCGTTTTTGTAGGCGGTTTTGGCGACTTTGGCGGCGTTTTCGTAGCCGATTTTGCGGTTGAGCGCGGTAACGAGCATCAGCGAGTGGTGCAGGAAGTAGTCGATTTTTTCCGGCACGGGTTCGATGCCGGCGGCGCAGTGTTCGTTGAAGCTGTTGCACGCGTCGCCCAAGAGGCGCACGGATTGCAGAAGGTTGTAGGCAATCATCGGCATGTAAACGTTGAGCTCGAAGTTGCCCGATGCGCCGGCCATGCCGATGGCGACGTCGTTGCCGAATACCTGGCAGCACACCATGGTCATGGCTTCGCATTGGGTCGGATTGACTTTGCCGGGCATGATGGACGAGCCGGGTTCGTTTTCGGGGATTTTGATTTCGCCCAGGCCGCAGCGAGGGCCGGAGGCGAGCCAGCGCACGTCGTTGGCGATTTTGTTGAGGCTGGCGGCGAGGGTTTTGAGCGCGCCCGAGGCGTACACGGCGGCATCGCGGCCGGCTAAGGCTTCGAATTTGTTGGGCGCGGTAACGAAGGGCAGGCCGGAGAGTTCGGCCAGTTGGGCGGCGGCTTTGACGGCATATTCGGGGTGGCTGTTCAGGCCGGTGCCGACTGCGGTGCCGCCAAGGGGCAGTTCGTACAGGCCTTTGAGTGCGTCTTGCAGGCGGTCAAGGCCGTGGTCGAGCTGGGAAACGTAGCCGGAAAATTCCTGCCCCAAAGTCAGCGGGGTGGCATCTTGCAGGTGGGTGCGGCCGATTTTGACAATAGAGGAAAATTCTTTGGCTTTTTTGTCCAGCGTGTCGCGCAGGGCTTTTACGGCGGGAATCAAGAGGCGGTTGATTTCGATCGCGGCGGCCACGTGGATGGCGGTGGGGAAGCTGTCGTTGGTGGACTGGGCGTGGTTGACATGATCGTTGGGGTGGACGGGCCGGTAGGCGGCCAGGCCGGTGCCGGCGATTTCGTTGGCGCGGTTGGCGATCACTTCGTTCATATTCATATTCGACTGCGTGCCCGAGCCGGTCTGCCACACCACCAGCGGGAATTGCGCGTTCAGGCTGCCTGAAAGTACGTCGTCTGCCGCCTGCACAATCAAATCGGCCTGCTCTTGCTTGATGCGGCCGAGGGCGGCATTGGTGCGGGCGGCGGCTTTTTTCACCAGCGCCATCGCGTGAACCAGCGGCAGCGGCAGGGTTTCGCCGCCGATTTTGAAATTTTCGCGGCTGCGCTGGGTTTGTGCGCCCCAATAGGCTTCGGACGGAACTTGTACGTCGCCCATGGTGTCGTGTTCGGTGCGGGTGCTCATAGGTTTCTCCTTGGAAAAGATACAGATGAAAGAAAAGCAGCACGGATGCCGGCTGCTGCTGCGCGTGTTTGCTTTTGCCGAACGATTATAACGATTGCTTGCATAACTTTGCAAATACGCCGTTCAGACGGCCTGTTTGCCGCCCTTTTGCAAATATGCTCTAATGGCTTTTCTTTTCCAACTCCCGCCAAAGGCAGGCCGCCATGTCCCCCGTCATCCGCTCGCTGCTCGATACCGACCTTTACAAATTCACCATGTTGCAGGTTGTGCTGCACCAATTCCCGCAGGCGCACGGCGTATACGAATTCCGCTGCCGCAACAACGAAGACACGGTCTACCCGCTGGCCGAAATCCGCGAAGATTTGGAACGCGAGCTGGACGAGCTGTGCCGCCTGAAACTCACGCAGGACGAATTGGACTACCTGCGCGGCCTGCGCTTTATCAAAAGCGATTTTGTCGATTATCTCGAACTCTTCCAGCTCAAACGCCGCTTCGTAACCGTGTCCGCCGACAGCGGCGGCCGCCTGCACATCCGCGTCGAAGGCCCGCTGTTGCAGGCCATGTTCTTTGAAATCTACATTCTCTCCATCGTAAACGAACTCTACTTCCGCCGCCTCGAAACCCCCGCCGTCCTCGAAGAAGGCGAACGCCGCCTGCAAGAAAAAGCCGGGCGGCTCAAAGTGTTCGCCGCCGCGCAAAACCCCGCCGACCCGCCCTTTCTCGTTTCCGACTTCGGCACGCGCCGCCGCTACACCCTGGCCTGGCAGGAACACGTCGTGCGCACCCTGCACCGCGCCGCGCCCGAATCCTTCCGCGGCACCAGCAACGTCTATCTGGCCAAAAAGCTCGGCCTCACCCCCATCGGCACCATGGCGCACGAATTTTTACAGGCCTTTCAGGCACTCGACGTGCGTCTGCGCGATTTCCAAAAAGCCGCCCTCGAAGCCTGGGTGCACGAATACCGTGGCGACTTGGGCATCGCCCTCACCGACGTGGTGGGCATGGACGCGTTTTTGCGCGACTTCGACCTCTATTTCGCCAAACTGTTCGACGGCCTGCGCCACGACAGCGGCGACCCCTACATCTGGGGCGACAAAGCCTACGCCCACTACAAAAAGCTCAAAATCGACAGCCGCAGCAAAATGCTGACCTTTTCAGACGGCCTCAACCTCGAAAAAGCCTTCGCCCTGCACGGCTATTTCAAAGACCGTTTCAAAACCAGCTTCGGCATCGGCACCAACCTCACCAACGACCTCGGCCACACCCCGCTGAACATCGTTTTGAAACTGGTCGAATGCAACGGCCAATCCGTCGCCAAGCTCTCCGACAGCCCAGGCAAAACCATGTCCGACAACAACACCTTCCTCGCCTACCTGCGCCAGATTTTCCAAATCCCCGAAGAGTCCGCCGCCCAAGCGCAATAGGCGGAAACCGCACAGGCCGTCTGAAAAGTATGTATCGGCGAATCCGCACAACCCGCGCAGGACGCAAGGTAGGGTGTGTCGCCTAAGCGACGCACGCGTCCCCTACAACAAAAGGCCGTCTGAAAACCCAAAAGTTCGGTTTTCAGACGGCCTCCGTATAAATAGCGAAACATCCGCCCTGCCCGCAACAGATAGGACGTACCGCCAAGCGGCGCACGCGTTCTCTGTGTTGCAGCAAAGCAGACTTTTCCCAAGCAGCAAAAACGCGTGCGTCGCTGCGCGACACACCCTACCGAGCGGTACAGGCCGTCTGAAAAATATGTGTCGGCGAATCCGCGCGGGACGTAAGGTAGGGTGTGTCGCCTAAGCGGCGCACGCGCTCCCCACCACAACAAAAGGCCGTCTGAAAACCCGTTTTGCGGTTTCAGACGGCCTCTTTGCGCACCTTATACGATACGCGCCTGCAACAAATCGTTCATGTTCAACGCGCCGAGCAGCCTGCCCTCCGCATCGGCCACCAGCAGGCCGCCGATATTGTTCTGCTGCATTGCTTTCAGGGCTTCGGTGGCGAGCTTGTCGGGCAGGATGGTTTTCGGCTCGGCGTACATCACGTCGTTTACCGTCAGTCCGGCGAAGGTTTCGCTTTTCTGGAACAGGCGGCGCAGGTCGCCGTCGGTCATCACGCCTTTCAGACGGCCTGTGCCGTCGGTTACCGCCAGCATCCCCATGCCTTTTTCGCTCATGATGACGATCGCGTCTCTGAGCGGCGTGTGTTCGGCCACGGCGGGCGAATCCTTCCCCGCGTGCATCAGGTCGGCCACGCGCAGCAGCAGGCGTTTGCCCAGCCGGCCGGCGGGGTGGCTGAGGGCGAAGTCTTCGCGGGTGAACGAGCGGGCGCGCAGCAGGGAAACGGCCAGCGCGTCGCCCAATGCCATCACGGCGGTGGTGCTGGACGTGGGGGCGAGGCCGAGCGGGCAGGCTTCCTGGGACACGGCGGCGGTGAGGTGGATGTCGGCATGGCGCGCCATGGTGGATTCGGGATGGGCGGTGATGCAGATGAGGGTGATGTTTTTGCGTTTGAGCGCGGGCAGGATGGCATTGATTTCGTCGCTCTCGCCGGAATTGGAAATCGCCAGCACCGCATCGCCGTCTACTATCATGCCCAAGTCGCCGTGTGCCGCTTCGGCGGGGTGGACGAAAAAGGCGGGTGTGCCGGTGGAGGCGAGCGTGGCGGCGATTTTGTGGCCGACGTGGCCGGATTTGCCGATGCCGGTAACGACGAGGCGGCCGGTGCAGTTGAGTACGGCATCCACGGCGGCGGAAAATTCGCCGTCGAGGCCGTCTGAAATTTCGCGCAGGCCGTCGGCTTCGGTGCGCAACACTTCTTGCGCCCATTCGACATACCGGGCGGCATTATTGTTGGTCTGCATAATCGTTTTCCTGTTCAAAAACGGGGTTTCGCGCTAGGATGTGCCGTCCCCGTGTCGGAGATTATTAAGAAATGAAAAAAACGGCTATTTTATCGGATGTGAAAAACTTAGGCCAACAAATCTGGCTCGACAACCTCTCGCGCTCGCTGGTGGACAGCGGCACGCTGGCGCAGATGCTGCGGCAGGGCGTGTGCGGCGTAACGTCCAATCCCGCCATCTTCCGCAAAGCGTTTGCCGCCGACCCGCTGTATGCGGAGCAGATTGCCGCGCTGAAACGGCAAAACCTGACCGCCAAACAGCGTTACGAAACGCTGGCCGCCGAAGACGTGCGCGCCGCCTGCGCCGTCTGCATGGAGGAATACCGCGCCGGCGGCGGAGAGGGCGGCTTCGTGAGCTGGGAAGTGTCGCCGGAGCTGGCGCACGACGCGGCGGGTACGGTGTCCGAAGCGAAACGGCTGTACGAAATGGTGGGCTGCGAAAACCTGATGGTCAAAGTGCCGGCCACCGACGCAGGCCTTTGTGCGCTGGAAACGCTGGTTTCAGACGGCCTCAATGTCAATCTCACCCTGCTGTTTTCCCGCCGCCAAACCGTCAAAGCCTACGAAGCCTATGTGCGCGGCATCCGTGCGCGGCTGGACGCGGGCAAGTCCGTATCCTCCGTGCGCGTGGTGGCCAGCTTCTTCATCTCCCGTATCGACAGCGCGCTGGACGACACCCTGCCCGCGCCGCTGCGCGGCCAAACCGCCGTCGCGCTGGCCAAAGCCGCCTATGCCGACTGCCGCGCGTTTTTCGCCGCAGACGGTTTTGCCGGATTGGCACGGCAGGGCGCACATCCCGTGCGCCTGCTCTGGGCCTCCACCGGCGTGAAAAACCCCGCCTATCCGGACACGCTGTATGTGGACAGCCTAATCGGCAGGGACACGGTCAATACCGTACCCGATGCCACGCTGGCCGCCTTTGCCGACCACGGCACCGCCCGAGCCACGCTGGCGGAAAACACCGCCGCCGCCTTCGCGCAACTGGACGAGGTGTCCCGCCTGGGCATAGATTTGGAGGCTTTGGCCGCGCGGCTGCAAAACGACGGCCTGCAACAGTTTGACGAAGCATTCGCCCAACTGCTGGAACTGCTGGCGTAAAAAGCCGCTGCCGCTTCCGAGGCCGTCTGAAAACCCGTGCGCCAACCCGCCACGCCGTTTTCAGACGGCCTCAAGCTCTGCGCCGCAAAGCGGGGAACACCCCGCCCGCAGAAAGCAGGCAATTGCGCCGGCGGCGGAAAAGCGGATGACGGGGCAGGGTGCGCCGTGCAAACGGCATGACGGATATTTCCGCGTTGTTCCGCTATCTTGCCCGCTTTGCCTTCCGGCAAACCGCGCAGGCCGCCGCCCGGGCTGTTCTGCGGCGCAAAAAAGCGGCAAAAAACAGGCATCCGTTGCGGATGCCTGTTTGCGTTTGTCCGTCTGCAAGCCGCTTATTTCGCGGTTTGCACCGCCTGGATGGCGGTCAGCGCGATGGTGTAAACAATGTCTTCCACCAATGCGCCGCGCGAGAGGTCGTTTACCGGCTTGCGCAGGCCTTGCAGCATGGGGCCGACGCTCAATACGTTGGCATTGCGCTGCACGGCTTTGTAGGTGCAGTTGCCGGTGTTCAGGTCGGGGAAGACGAACACGGTGGCTTTGCCGGCCACAGGGCTGCCCGGGGCTTTGGACTTGGCCACGCTTTCCACCACGGCCGCGTCGTATTGCAGCGGGCCGTCCACGGCCAGATCGGGGCGTTTTTCCCTAACCAGCTTCGTGGCTTCGACCACGGTGTCCACATCGGGGCCGCTGCCGGAATTGATGGTGGAATAGGAAATCATCGCCACGCGCGGCTCGATGCCGAAGGCTTGGGCGGAATCGGCCGACTGGATGGCGATTTCGGCCAGTTGTTCGGCGTTCGGGTTAGGATTGACCGCGCAGTCGCCATACACCACGGTCTGCCCGGGCAGCAGCATAAAGAACACGCTGGACACAATGCTCGCGCCCGGGGCGGTTTTGATAAGCTGCAAGGCGGGGCGGATGGTGTTGGCCGTGGTGTGCACCGCGCCGGACACCAGGCCGTCCACATCGTTTTGCGCCATCATCATCGTGCCGAGGACAACGGTGTCTTGAAGCTGCTTACGCGCGTCTTCGGGCGTGAGGCCTTTGGATTTGCGCAATTCGCACATCGGCGCAACGTATTGTTCGACCAGATCGGCGGGATTGAGGATTTCCACCGATTCAGGCAGGGTAATGCCCAAACCCGCGGCCACGGCTTCCACTTCTTCGCGCGGCGCGAGCAGCACGCAGCGGGCGAGGCCTTTTTCGTGGCAGATGGCGGCGGCCTGCACCGTGCGCGGCTCCGCGCCTTCGGGCAGGACGATGCGTTTGCCGGCTTTGCGGGCGGCTTCCATCATATTGAAGCGGAACTGCGCGGGCGACAGGCGTACGGGCTGCGGCGCGGCCAGCGCGGCGGTGTTTTCCGGCTTTTCGATGCTGCCGAGAAAGGGCAGCGCGGCGGCTTCGGCCACGGCGGCTGGTGCGCCGACGAGGCCGCCGAATTCCACGGCGCGTCCGGCAAACGAGGCTTTGGCCGTCAGCACGCGCTCGGCGGAGGCGTGGCCGCTGCCGGCGGCAAATACGACGCGGGCGTTGAACGCATCGGCCAGCTCGTTGTTCAGCCTGCTCAAAAAGAGGTATTCGTCGTTGGGCGTGATGCCGCGTATGACGAGGTTTTGTTTGCCGAGGGCGGCGGCGCGGCCGACCAGCAGGTCAAACCAGTCGTCGGCTTTGCCGGCGGCGGCAAGGCGCACGCCTTCGTCTGCGTATCCGCCTACGTCGAACACCGCCGCATCGGGAAGCTGCGCGGCAAGGTTGGCGGCGGCCTGCGCGGTGTCTGCGTGGGCGCAGACGGGGAAAATCAGGATGTTGGCCATTTTTATTCCTTTCAATGGACTGTGATACACACCGTATCGTTTGCTAAAAGACTGCGGCCGTCTGAAAACGGGTTTTCAGACGGCCTCTCGTTATGATTGGGTTTGCGCTTCGGCAAGCTCGAAGCTGTGGGTGATTTTTGCGGTTTTGCCCAGCATCACCGAAGCCGAGCAGTATTTTTCCGCCGACAAATCCACAGCCTTGGCAACGGCGGCTTCTTTCAGGCCGTGCCCGACTACTTTGAAATGAATGTGGATGGCGGTGAACACGCGCGGGGCATCCGCCGCACGCTCCGCGCTGACTTCGGCTTGGCAGTCGGTAACGTTCTGCCGCTGCTTCTGCGCAATCATCACCACATCGATGCTGGCGCAGCCGGCCAAGCCCAGCAGCAGCATTTCCATCGGCGACGGGCCGCGCCGCACGCCGCCTTCCGTATCCGAGCCTTCCATCACCACGCTGTGTCCCGCTTCGGTGCTGCCGACGAAACACAGATTGTCCAAACGCTTGCTGCTTATCTTCATCGCCGCCCCCGCTTATCCGGCACGGACCGGCTGCGGCGATACCAAAATGCCGTCTGCGTCGCTGTACAGGAAATGGCCGGGAACAAACTCGGTGCCGCCGAAAGAAAGCACGGCATCGGTTTCGCCCGCACCCGCCTTGTCGCTTTTGCGCGGATTGGTGCCCAAAGCCTTGATGCCGAAATCGATTTCGTTGAGGGCTTCGCTGTCGCGCACCGCGCCGTACACCACCGCGCCCGCCCAGCCGTTGGCCGCGCCCGCCGTGGCAATCAGATCGCCGATCAGCGCGCTGTCCAAAGAGCCGCCGCCGTCCACCACCAGCACTTCGCCATCGGAATGGGAATTGAGCAATGTTTTGACCAAGCCGTTGTCGCGGAAACAGCGGACGGTGCGGATGCGGCCGCAGAAACGGGCGCGGCGGCCGAAGCTGCGGAACTGGACATTGCAGGAGGGCGTGTCGGGGGCGGCATCGATCAGGTCGGCCGTGGAAAAATCGGTGTACATGAGGCGGCTCCGTGTATGGTGCGCGGCAGAATCCGCGCGGTTGAAGAAAGGCCGCATTATATAGAATCGGCTCCGCTGCCGAAAGGGAAAGGCCGTCTGAAAACGGAGCCGCACCCGCGCCGAGGCCGTGTTTTCAGACGGCCTCAAAACACCCGTTTCCCCTTGCGGCGCAGCCGCTTTTGCCTTGCCGCGCCATGCGTCCGGAGGCACAAAGCGGGCGGCCTTTTGTGGCATAATGGCGGCCTTTCCGTCTGCCGCATCCTGCCCCGCACACGGCGCGGGCCGTCCCGTCCGCAATCCCGAAGGGACGGAGCCTCCCGCAGCACGCCGCACGGAATCTTTTTTGCGCCGCCGCGCTTTCCCTCCGCGCCGCAGCTTCCCCACCGACAGCCGCAGAGGCCGTCTGAAAAAACACAGAAAGCACCCCCATGAACGCCTTTTCCACACTGGGTCTGGGCGCGGAAATCGTTGCCGCCCTGACCGAACAGGGTTACGAAACCCCCACCCCCATCCAAGCCGCCGCCATTCCCAAAGTGCTGGCCGGACACGACCTGCTGGCCGCCGCGCAAACCGGCACCGGCAAAACCGCCGCCTTTATGCTGCCCGCGCTCGAACGCCTCAAACGCTACGCCAACACCTCCGCCTCCCCCGCCATGCACCCCGTGCGGATGCTGGTGCTGACCCCCACCCGCGAGCTGGCCGACCAAATCGACCGCAACGTGCAGGCCTACATCAAAAACCTGCCGCTGCGCCACACCGTCCTGTTCGGCGGCGTAAACATGGACAAACAAACCGCCGATTTGCGCGGCGGCTGCGAAATCGTCGTCGCCACCGTCGGCCGCCTGCTCGACCACGTCAAACAGAAAAACATCAATTTCGCCAAAATCGAAACCGTCGTTCTCGACGAAGCCGACAGAATGCTCGATATGGGCTTTATCGACGACATCCGCGCCATTATGCGGATGCTGCCCGCCGAACGTCAGACCCTGCTCTTCTCCGCCACCTTCTCCGATCCCATCCGCAGGCTCGCGCAAGACTTCATGAACGCGCCGGAAACCGTCGAAGTGGCCGCGCAAAACACCGCCAACGCCAATGTCGAACAGCACGTCATCGCCGTGGACACCTTCAAAAAACGCCCCCTGCTCGAACGCCTGATTGTCGATTTGGACATCAGGCAAGTCATTGTTTTCTGCAAAACCAAGCAAAGCGTCGACCAGGTAACGCGCGATTTGCAGCGGCGCGAAATCGCCGCCAAATCCATCCACGGCGACAAATCGCAGCAAACCCGCCTCGACACCCTCGCCCAATTCAAAGAAGGCAGCCTGCGCGTACTCGTTGCCACCGACGTGGCCGCCCGCGGGCTGGACATCGCCGAGCTGCCCTTCGTCATCAACTACGAGCTGCCCACCCAGCCCGAAGACTACGTCCACCGCATCGGCCGCACCGGCCGTGCCGGAGCCGACGGCGTGGCCATCTCGCTGATGGACGAGAGCGAACAGAAAATGTTTGAAGCCGTGTGCGCACTCACCGGCAACAACATCCCCGTCGAACGCATCGAAGGCTTCGAGCCGCAATGGTGGGACGGCGGCACACCGCAGCCGGTCGTGCAGAGGCCGTCTGAAAACCGCCGCGACAGCCGCAGCCGCCCCGACAAAAGCCGCAACGGCGCAGGCGCGGCCGAAACCCGCCGCCGCGAAGCCCCCGACGAATGCCCCCGCATCGAAGGCCGCCGCCGCCGGCGCGGCGAGCGCGTCAAATGCGCCCTCGTCCAGCCCAACTACGGCGTGAAATAAAGAGCGCGGGCAACCGCATTCCGCCCCGCAAACAACGGCAGGCCGTCTGAAAAACCATTTTCAGACGGCCTCTGCCGTTTAGGTAGGGTGTGTGGCGCAGCCACGCACGCGGCTGCGGAGATTGCACGGCTTTTGCGCTGCGGCAGGGAACGCGTGCGTCGCCAGGGCGACACACCCTACGCGGGATTATGCTGGATGCGGCAGGACAAACAGAAAAGGCCGTCTGAAACCCGAAAAACCCGCCGCAAAACCCGCTCCCTCTCCTGCGCCCGCGCGGGGAGGGCTGGGGAGGGGGTGGCGGTTTGCAAAACCGCTTTCCCGCCCGCCAGCGCAGCCGAAGCGGCAACAGCCCCCACCCCAACCCTCCCCCGCAGGCGGGGGAGGGAGTAAAGGCCGTCTGAAAATGGTTTTTCAGACGGCCTTTACCTGTATCGCCGATGCAGCGTGTGCCGTTTTACGGCGCACGCGGATTCCGTCTTTCGGAAAAAACGTGGATTTGTTGCAGGCAGAGACGCGTGCGTCGCTGTGGCGGCACACCCTACGGCATTATCGGGCACGCGGTTTGGGTTTTCAGACGGCCGCCGCCGCCCGCAGAAACGCCGCCATTTTCGCCGCGTCTTTCACGCCTGCCGCGCTTTCCACGCCGCCGGACACGTCCACCGCCGCCGCACCCGATTCGCGTACCGCCGCCGCCACGTTGTCGGGAGTCAGCCCGCCTGCCAGCACCCACGGTTTGTCCGTGTAGCCGCGCAGCAGCGTCCAGTCGAAGCTCTGCCCCGTGCCGCCGTATGCCTGCGGATGGTAGGCATCAAACAGCAGGGCGCGGGCATTGGGAAAACGCGCCGAGGCCGTGCGGATGTCGGCTTCGCCGCGTACGCGCACGGCTTTGAGATAGGGGCGGCCGAAGCTGCGGCAGAATGCGTCGTCTTCGTCGCCGTGAAACTGGATGATGTCGGCCGGCACCTGCCGCAGGATGTCGCGCACGGTTTCCGCGCGCTCGTTGACAAACAGGGCGGCGGCGGAGACGAAAGGCGGCAGCGCGGCCACGATTTGTGCCGCCTGCGCCGGCCCGACCGCGCGTTTGCTTTGTCCGTAAAACACCAGCCCGATGGCATCAACGCCCAGCGCGGCGGCTGCGGCGGCATCTTCGGGACGGGTGATGCCGCAGATTTTGCTGCGGATTTTGTGTGTCATGGTTTGCCTTTCGCATTGGCATAAACATAAAAAGGGCGGCCCGCGCCGCCCGCAGGCCGTCTGAAAAAAACGTTCGGCCGCCTGCGCCGCGCCGCCCGCAGAGGCAGCCTCAAAGCTGCGGCCACAGCCAGTCGGGCAGCGGCGGTGCGGCGAGGCCGCATTCGGGCGGGTAGTCCGCGCCGGTGAGGTAGAGGCCGTCGGGCATGAAGGTGGGCGGTGCTTTGAGGCGGCTTTTGGCGGCCAAAAGCGCGGCGAAGCCTTGCGGCGTGAGCCGCCCGCTGCCGACGTATACCAACGCGCCGACGATGTTGCGCACCATGTGGTGCAGGAAGGCGTTGCCGTGCAGATCGAGCGCCATAAACTGCGGCGTGCCGGAGAGGCGCACGGAATACAGGGTTTTCACGGGGGACTTGGCCTGGCATCCGGCGGCGCGGAAGCTGGAAAAATCGTGTGTTCCCGCCAACAGGGCGGCGGCTTCGCGCATGGGTGCAAGATCGAGCGGCGTGTGCGTCCACCCTGCCCTGCCCGCCAAAAGCGGGGAGCGGACGGGGGCGGACTGCAAGACATAGCGGTAGCGGCGGCCGCAGGCATCGAAACGGGCGTGGAAGTGCGGCGCGACGGTCTGCACCCGCAGCACGGCAATGCCCGCAGGCAGCAGGCTGTTGGTGCCGCGCACCCAGGCCTGTTCGGGGCGGACGGCGGCGGTGTCGAAGTGGACGACTTGGGCGGCGGCGTGCACGCCGGTGTCGGTGCGGCCGGCGGCGGTGGCGGCAACGCGCTCGCCCGCAATGCCGCTTAACGCTTCTTCCAAGGCTTCCTGCACGGTGGGCACGCCGCCGGCCTGTTTCTGCCAGCCGAAAAAACGGCTGCCGTCGTAGGCGATGGTCAGGGCGCGGCGGGTTTTGGCGGCGGGATTCATGGCGGCGGGCATGGTGCGGAAAAGGCGGCATTATAACGGCAGAGGCCGTCTGAACGCGCGTTGCGGATTTCAGACGGCCCCTCCTCTTGCATACCAGGCGCAATGCGTGCGCCGCACGGGGCATATCCTTGTATAATCGCGCCCTTTTTATTCATGTGTCTGCCGTGCGTTTACGGGGCGGCATGGCACCAACGCAGGGAAAAGGGATTGATGGCTGCACAACACGGTATGGACATCCCCCACGTAGTCGCGCTGTTGGCGGCGGCGGTGGTGGCGGTGCCTTTGTTCAAACGGCTGGGGCTGGGCTCGGTGCTGGGCTATCTGACGGCGGGCCTGGCCGTCGGCCCTTTCGGGCTGGGGCTGTTTTCAGACGGCAGCACGATTTTGCACGTTGCCGAATTGGGCGTGGTGATTTTCCTGTTTGTCATCGGGCTGGAAATGAAGCCCTCACACCTGTGGCATCTGCGCAAACAGATTTTCGGGCTGGGCAGTATGCAGGTGGTGGGCGCGGCCGCGCTGCTGACTCCGGTCGGCATGGCTTTCGGCTTTTCGTGGCAGGTGTCGTTTGTCGGCGCGGCCGGCTTCGTGCTGACTTCCACCGCGATTGTGATGTCGGTATTGGGCGAGCGCAACGGGCTGACTACGCCGTCGGGGCAGAAAATCGTGTCGGTGCTGCTGTTTGAAGACCTGCTGATTGTGCCGCTGCTGGCGGTGGTAACGTTTCTGTCGCCCACCCACACCGGCAGCGGCACGCCGATGTGGCAGCAGATCGGCACCGCGCTCGCCTGCGTGGCGGCGGTGGTGGCGGCGGGACGCTGGCTGCTCAACCCCGTTTTCCGCGCCCTCGCCCGCAGCAAGGCGCGCGAAGTGATGACCGCCGCCGCACTGCTGGTGGTGCTCGGAGCGGGCGTGCTGATGGAAAAAGGCGGCCTGTCGATGGCGATGGGCGCGTTTCTGGCCGGCGTGATGCTGTCCGAATCCGATTTCCGCCACCAGCTCGAAGCCGATGTCGAACCCTTCCGCGGCCTGCTCCTGGGGCTGTTTTTCCTGGCCGTGGGCATGTCGCTGGATTTGAAAGTCGTCGCGCAAAACCTGCCGCTGATTGTTTCGAGCGTACTCGCGCTGATGTCGGTGAAGGCCGTCTGCATCTATATCGTGGCGCGGATGGCCGGAAGCTGCCGCGACGAAGCCATAGACCGCGCGGTGCTGATGGCGCAGGGCGGCGAATTTGCCTTCGTGCTGTTTGCCGCCGCCTCGTCGCAGGGCGTGATCAGCGAGGCGGAAAACGCCAACATGACGGCGGTGGTCGTGCTGTCGATGGTACTCACGCCGCTGCTGCTGATTGTGCGGGAAAAAATGCCGAAGAAAGCCGCCGCAGAACGCGGAGCCGACACCATCGACGAACAGCACACCGTGCTGCTTGTCGGCTTCGGCCGCTTCGGCCAGATTGTCTATTACATCCTCAACGCCGCCGGCTACCCGACGACCATCATCGACAAAGACGAAAAAAACGTGGCCGGCATGAACAAATACGGCATCAAAACCTATTTCGGCGATGCCTCCCGCCCCGAGCTGCTGCACGCCGCCGGCATCGACACCGCCTCGGTACTCGTCGTCGCCATCGACAACAAAGAACAGGCCTTGCAAATCATCCGCACCGCCCGCGAAAGCAACCCCACCATCCAAATCGTCTCCCGCGCCTACGACCGCGTACAAACCTACGAACAATACCGCGCCGGCTCCGACGAAATCGTGCGCGAAACCTTCGATTCGGGCGTGCGCGCCGGCAAACGCGCCCTCGAAGCCCTCGGTATGCCGCACGACACCGCAGAAAAAGCGGGCAACATCTTCTTCCGCATGGACAGAAAGGGCATGGGCAAAATGGCCGTGCTGTACGAACCCGGGCTGGAATCCTTTACCAACCGTGCCATGCTCGAAGAAGCCCGCCGCCAGGACGAGCGCACCAAAGAGGCCGTGCAGGCCATGCTCAACGGCGAAGAAGACATCGACGAAAGCGTATAGGCCGTCTGAAAACGCGCCTGCGGAGCGGCTGCCTGCTTACAGGCGGCTTGTCTGATATAGTCCGCCTGCCGCCGTCTTGGTTTTCAGACGGCCTCCGCGCAGCCGCAGAGGCCGTCTGAAAAAGCAGCGGCAACCGTCCGAACCCTTTGAAAGGAAAACACATGGCCATCATGCAACTGGCAGAAAACCTCTACATCGCCCCGCAGCTTGGCGAAGCCGATGCCGCCGAAGCGGCGCGGCTGGGCATCAGAAGCGTCATCTGCAACCGCCCCAACGGCGAAGAGACACACCAGCCCGACTACGAACAGGTAAAAAGCTGGCTTGCCGCCGCCGGCATCACCGAAACCGCTTGGCAGCCCGTAACCGCGCCCACCATCACGCTACGGGACGGACAGGCTTTCCGCCTGCTGGCCGCCGCCTCCGACCAGCCCGTGCTGGCCTACTGCCGCTCCGGCACGCGCAGCGCGCTGCTGTGGGCCTACGGCGCGGTGGCAAACGGCACAAGCGTTGCCGACGCACTTGCCGCCGCCGCCCGCGCGGGCGTGGATTTGTCGAAATTCGCCGCCGGGCTGGAGCAGGCGGCAGGCCGCTGAAACGCACCGCCGCCGCCAACCGCACGCAAAAAAGCCCGCTCTGCCCGAGAGCGGGCTTTTCCGCAGCGGCGGTGTCCGATGCACGGCCTCTGAATACCACAGGCCGTCCGGACAGTTTTCAGACGGCCTTTTGCCGTAGCCTGTGCAGGGTGTGTGCACAAGCCGCGCACGCGGGTTTTGTTTTTAAAACGGGGCTTCCGTTGCGGGAAACGCGTGCATCGCCGGGGCGACACACCCTACGGGGGATTATCGGACACACGCGGTGTGGGTTTTCAGACGGCCTGTCTGCTTTCGTGCAGCCTGTCAGGCCGTCTGAACATCCGCCCGACAAGGTTTCGGCCGCCCTACCCTGCCGCAGGCTTCCGCATCAAACAGGCGGCTCTGAAACACAGTACAATCCGTTTTCATTTTCAGACGGCCTGCCGTTACACCATAAGGAAACCGCCATGCCCCAACCCGACCGCGAAACCCTATTCCCCGTATTGATGAACGAAGACACCGCCGCGATGGACACCCTGCTTGCCGACGGCTGGCGGGTCAATTACGTACTCAAAGACACAAACGGCTCATACGAATTACCCTCCACTCTCGCCGTCAAATACCGCAAAATCAACACCCTCGCCTGGCTTATTGCCCACGGCGGCATAGACACCAACCCCAACTGCCCCACGCTCATCGATGCCGCCCGCTACGGCGACGAAGCAGGCCTGCGTCTGCTGCTTGCCCACGGCGCAGACATCAACGCCCGAACCCCTCTGGGTGTAAACGCCCTGGATATTGCCATATACGGCAAACACTATGCCCTGCTGCCCGTGCTGCTGGAGCTTGGCTACGACATCGCCGCCGACGACACCACCCTGCGCGAAGCCGTATTCGATAAAGACCACCGCGCCATAGATTTCCTGCTTGCCCACGGCGCAGACCCCAACCGCATCGGTCTCAGCACGGCTTTTTCCGACAACGAAAGCCCGCTCACCGTTGCCGCATGGGTAAACGACTTTCCCGCCGTGCAAAAACTCGTCGCCCACGGTGCCGACGTGTGCCACAAAGACAAAAAGGGCAAACGCGCCTACAACCACGCCGTTGCCAAGAAAAACACAGAAATGGCGCAGTTTCTCAAAGAATTGGAACCCGAAGAGTGGCACAGCGAAGAACAACGCCTGCTGGAACTCAAAAGCTACAAACTGCCCGCCGCACTGATAGAAATCCTGCGCCGCCCCGAAGCCGAACGCCGCTTTGCATTGCCCGGCCTGCCCGATCCGCGCTGGATACAGTTCACCCACATTACCGCCACGAGCGAAGTCAAATGGCACGGCTACAAACTGCTGGATTTGCTTTCCGGCGTGGACAATTACAGCGCGGAAGGCTTCCTGATGTGGTATCCCAAAGGCAAATGCCTGGCCTCGCTGGACTGGGAACACCAGGAATTCCGCGAACTGGGCAGCATGAAAGACTTTCTCGCCAACCCGTCTGCGGTCATCGCCAAAGTGTTTGAAGCACCCACATTCAGCGCGGAAGACTGATGCGGCAAGGCCGTCTGAAACGCCTGTTTCCCGTTCGGCAAGCCGCAGACCGCGCCGCCCATCCTGCAAAAAACGCACCGACAAGGAGAACCCCCGTGCAAAAAACCCTGATTCTCGCCGCCCATCCCAATCTCGCCGCCTCCGTCGTCAACCGCCGCTGGCTTGCCGAGCTGGACAAACACAGCGGATACACCGTGCACCAACTCTACCCCGCCTACCCCGACGGCAAAATCGACACCGCCGCCGAACAATGCCTGGTGGAGGCGCACGACCGCCTGGTGCTGCAATTTCCCGTCTATTGGTTCAGTTGCCCGCCGCTGCTGAAACAATGGTTTGACGATGTGCTCACTTACGGCTGGGCATACGGCAGCCAAGGCAAAGCGTTGCAAGACAAAACCGTGGCACTCGCCGTATCGCTGGGCGCACCCGCCGCCGATTACCGCGCGGAGGGCAAAATCGGCTGTCCGCTGACAGAAGTGCTGCGCCCCTTCGAGCTGACCATGCGCTACTGCAACGCCGACTACCGCCCGCCCTTTACCTTCCACACCATCGACAGCAACGCCGCCTACGACGATGCGGCACGCGCCCTCATCGACCAAAGTGCCGCCGACTATCTGGAGTGGCTCAAGCACTTGTCTTAAGCAAACAAGCAGGCGCAGCCTGCCGTATGGCATTCAAGCATGATATGCCGCCAAAGCGGCGCACGCGCCGGCGGACTGCCCGCCGCCTTGCCCGAACTGAGGCAAAAATAAAGCAGCCCGGGCTGTCAAACCCAAGCTGCGTATTTTATGCCCGAGGCCGTCTGAACACTTTTCAGACGGCCTTTTCGCGTCCTTCCAGCCATTGGTCGCGGGCGCGTTTGGCCTGCTCGAAGCAGCGGTAGAGGCCTTCGCCATCGTTGTTGTGCAGCAGGGCTTCGATGTGTTCGAGCTGTTCGATCTGGCCGCGCACCAGTCCGGCCAGCGCGGCGCGGTTGTCGAGACAGATGTCGCGCCAGAGGGCGGGGGAGCTGGATGCGAGGCGGGTGAAGTCGCGGAAGCCGCTGGCGGCGTTGGCGAAACAGGCTTCGGCATCGGGGCGGGCAAGGATTTGGGCAACATAGGAGAAAGCCAGCAGGTGCGGCAGGTGGGACACGGCGGCGAATACGGTGTCGTGGACGGCGGCATCCATGCGGCAGACCTGTGCGCCGACGGCCTGCCACAGGGCGGCGGCGCGGATTTCCGCCTGCGGGTTTTGCGCCGGATGCGGGCAGATGACGAGCCTGTTGCCCGCAAACAGCCCGTGCCGCGCGGCTGATGCGCCGTGGCGTTCCGAGCCTGCGGCGGGGTGGGCGGCAACGCAGTCGGGCAGGTGCTGCGGCAGGCAGGCGGCAAAGGCGGCAAGGGAAGACTGCTTGGTGCTGCCCGTGTCGCAGACGACGGCTCCGGCGGCAAGATGGGGGGCGAGGGCGCGGCAGACGGCAGGCAGGGCGGAAACGGGGGTGGCGATGAGGACGAAATCCGCGCCGGATACGCTGCGGGCGCAGATTTCGGCGTGCGCGCTGTCGATGATGCCGCCGGCCAGGGCGCGTTCGAGGTTGCCGCCGTCGGTGTCGATGCCGGCGATGTGTTCCGCAAGGCCGAGGCGTTTGAGGTCGAGGGCGAAGGATCCGCCGATCAGGCCGGTGCCGATGAGGACGAGTTTGCGTACGGGTGGGATGCCGGTCATGGCTGTTTTCCTTGTTTTGCTGTGTTGGAGGCCGTCTGAAAACGTATTTTCAGACGGCCTCTCTGCCCGACTGCCTATTTCAGGGCGCGGATGCCGACTGCGTCGCGCACTTTGTCTAAAAGTCCGCGTGCTTCGCGGCGGGCTTTTTGCGCACCTGCCTGCAAAATCTCTTCGATTTGCGCGGGGCGGGCGGTGAGTTCGTTGTAGCGTTCGCGCTTGTCCGCCAGCTCGGCGTTGATTTTGGCGGCCAAGAGTTTCTTCGCTTCGCCCCAGGCGAGGCCGTCGGCCAGCATTTGTACGAACGCTGCGTTTTCGTCCGGCGTGGCGAAGGCTTTGTAGATTTCAAACAGCGGGCTTTCGTCGGGCTGCTTGGCTTCGCCCGGCTCTTTCAGATTGGTGAGGATTTTGTTGACCGATTTTTGCAGCTTTTTCTCAGTGTCAAACAAGGGGATGGTGTTGCCGTAGCTTTTGCTCATCTTGCGCCCGTCAAGGCCGGCCAGCAGCTCGACCTGTTCGTCGATTTTTACTTCGGGCAGGGTGAAGAGTTCGCCGAAGCGGTGGTTGAAGCGGCCTGCGATGTCGCGCGCCATTTCGACGTGTTGGATTTGGTCGCGGCCGACGGGCACTTCCTGCGCGTTAAACATCAGGATGTCGGCACTCATCAGAATCGGGTAGCTGTACAAGCCCATTTCCACGCCGTGATCGGGGTCTTCCTGATGCTCTTCGGTGTTGGCCTGTACGGCGGCCTTGTAGGCGTGGGCGCGGTTCATCAGGCCTTTGGCGGTGATGCAGGTGAGTATCCAGTTGAGCTCCATCACTTCGGGGATGTCGCTTTGGCGGTAGAAGGTGGTGCGTTCGGGGTCGAGGCCGCAGGCAAGCCAGGTGGCGGCTACGGCTTGTGTGGATTCGTGGATGCGCCCGGGTTCGTGGCATTTGATGATGCCGTGGTAGTCGGCAAGAAACAGGAAAGATTCGGTGTCGGGGCTTTGCGCGGCGCGGATGGCGGGGCGGATCGCGCCGACGTAGTTGCCCAGATGGGGAATGCCGGTGGTGGTAACGCCGGTGAGGACGCGTTTTCTGTTCATGCTCGTTTGCCTTGTTGTGCGGTTTCAGACGGCCTCTTCGCAACGGCAGGCCGTCTGAAAAGGCAGGGCGCGGATTTTAGCAGACTTTTCCCGCTTCCCGTTCGGCGGCGGGCTTCATGCTGTATAATCCGCAGCTTTTCCGTACGGACGGCCACACACCCCGCCCACACCCGCAACCAGGACGCAGAGGCAGCAGCATGGCAAGAGCAGAACAAACCCAAATGTCCCCCGAAGAATGGCGCGCCAGCACCTCGCTGTCGGGCGTTTACGCCCTGCGGATGCTGGGGATGTTTCTGGTTTTGCCCGTGCTCTCGCTTTACGCCGCCGGACTGCCGGGCGCGCAGCACAACGCCGCGCTGGCCGGCTTTGCCGCCGGAATATACGGGCTGACGCAGGCTCTGATGCAGCTTCCGCTGGGCATGGCTTCCGACCGTTTCGGCCGCAAGAAAACCATTTATTTCGGCCTGATTCTGTTTGCCGCCGGCAGCTTCACCGCCGCCGCCGCCGACACTTGGGCCATGCTCGCGCTCGGACGCGCCCTGCAAGGTGCGGGCGCGGTAAGCGCGGCGGTTACCGCGCTCTTGGCCGACCTGACCCGCGACGAAGTGCGCACCCGCTCGATGGCGATGATCGGTCTGAGCATAGGCATCACTTTCTCCGCCAGCCTGGTGCTCTCGCCCATGCTGACCGGCCTTATCGGCGTGAAAGGCCTGTTTCTGCTGACCGGCATCCTGACGCTGGCCAGCATCCTCGTCGTGGCCTTCCTCACGCCCGACCCGCAGGTTTCCAAGCTGCACGAAGACGCGCAGGCGCAGCCATCGCGGCTGGCGGAAGTGTTCGCAAACCGCCGCCTGATGACCCTCAATTTCGGCATCTTCGCCCTGCACTGCGGCATGATGGCCATCTTCGCCAGCCTGCCTTTTGTGATGGAAAACATCGGCCTGGACAAAACCGGCCATTGGAAAGTCTACTTCCCCGCCACCCTCACCGGCCTCATCCTGATGATACCCGCCATCATCGTCGGCGAAACCAGAGGCCGTCTGAAACAAGTGTTTGTGGCCGGTATCGCCCTGACCGCCGCCGCCGTCCTGCTGCTGCTGTTCTCACTCGAATCGCTGTGGCTCATCACCGCCTGCCTCACCGTTTATTTCGTCGGCTTCAACATTCTCGAAGCCAGCCAGCCCTCGATGGTGTCCAAAATCGCCCCCGCCGATCTGAAAGGCACGGCGATGGGCGTGTACAACACCCTGCAATCCGTCGGCCTGATGAGCGGCTTTTGGATCGGCGGCTGGCTCTACCAGCACTACGGCATGTATGCCGTTCTCGCCTTCGTGGCCGCGCTTACCCTTGTCTGGCTGGCCGCCGCCGCCGCCAGCCCCGCGCCCAAGCCGGTGAAAAACATCGCCCTGCGCATAGGCAAAACCTGGCTCGGGCGGCAGGAAGCCCTGCGTTACGCCCTGGGCGGCGTGGCCGGCATCGAACAGATCAGTTTCAGCGGCGACGGCGAAACCGTCTACATCAAAGCGTTGCAGAAAGGCTTTGACGAAGCCGCAGCGAAAACCATCATCTCAGGAGAGTAAAACCATGAGCGTCAATAAAGTCATCCTCATCGGCCGTCTCGGCCGCGATCCCGAAGTGCGCTATATGCCCAACGGCGACCCCGTCTGCAACTTCACGATGGCCACCAGCGAAACCTGGAACGACCGCCAGAGCGGCCAACGGCAGGAGCGCACCGAGTGGCACAACATCACCATGTACCGCCGCCTGGCCGAAATCTCCGGCCAGTATCTGAAAAAAGGCAGCCAGATCTATATCGAAGGCCGCATCCAAAGCCGCAAATACCAGGACCGTGACGGCAATGAGCGCACCGCCTACGAAATCATCGCCAACGAAATGAAAATGCTCGATTCCCGCCAGAGCGGCGGCGGCGCGCCCTATCAGGAAGGCGGCTACCCGCAGGCTGCGCCGCAACAGCAGCAATACCGTCAGGAAGCCCCGCCGCAGTACAGCAGCGAGCCGCCCGCCGCGCCCGCCCGCCGCCAGAGTGCCGCGCCCGCCGCACCGGTGGAAGACATCGACGACGATATTCCGTTTTAAACTTCAAGCCCGCCGCCAAGCCGAGAGGCCGTCTGAAAAGTGTTTTCAGACGGCCTCTGCGCATTATCCGCCTGGCCGTGCGGTGCAGGATTCATCTTGGCAAATCTGCCGGCATCCATCCGTTTTTTCAGATACAGGACCCGTTGCGAATTGGCCGCATCCGCCCGGCAATCCAAAATAATCATGCCGTTGCGCTCAAACCAAATCACGCCCAGCGTAAACAAAAAGCTGCGGTAATCCCCTGCCGGCCGTATCGCCCGCCCTTGCAAAAATGCCTGCATGGCGTTATCCAGCCCGTTCAAATGCGCCAACACACCGCGCACAGTTTCGGGCAGATTTTGCTGACGGAAAAGTCCAAATTTTTTTGTTTGTCGTAATCAAAGCCTATCATGCCGTTTTCATCGGCAGCCTGAAAGCGGGCATCGCGCATCAGCTTGTCCAAATCCAAACCGGCAAAGCGGTTGCGTGGAAAATGTTTGAGCATGGTGGTTTCCTTGTTGCGGCAGATAAGGCCGTCTGAACGCTGCAAAACGGTTTTCAGACGGCCTGTTTCCTTTTCCGCCGCGTTCAGATGTGGTGGACGACGAGTTTCTTGCCTTTGTAATCCAGCACGTCGGTATCCATATCGAACAGTGCCTGGATGTTGTCGGCAGTGAAAACCTGTTCGGGCGGGCCGCTGAGGAAGACGCGGCCTTTTTTCATGGCGACGATGTGGTCGGCGTAGGCGGCGGCCTGGTTGATGTCGTGCAGGACGACGACGGTGGTGCGGCGGTGTTCGTCGGTAAGGCGGCGCAGCAGGCGCATCAGGGCGCGGGCGTGGTACATATCGAGATTGTTGAGCGGCTCGTCGAGCAGGACGTAGCCGGTCTGCTGGCAGAACACCATGGCTATCATGCCCCGCTGGCGTTGGCCGCCGGAGAGTTCGGTCAGGTAGCGGCCGGCATAGGGGCGCAGCTCGAAGGTGTCGAGCGCGTCTTCGACGATGGCTTTGTCGTTTTCAGACGGCCTGCCCTGATGGTAGGGATAGCGGCCGAACATGAGCAGGTCGCGCACGCTGATGCGGCTGACGATGCTGTTGTCTTGTGTGAGGATGGAGAGGACTTTGGCCAGCTCGGCCGAGGGGGTGGCGGTTACGTCGTGGCCGCCGACGCTGATGCTGCCGTGCTTGAGCGGCTGCAAACGGGCGGCGAAGGACAGCAGGGTGGATTTGCCTGCGCCGTTGGGGCCGATGAGGGCGGTGATGCCGCCTTCGGGCAGATCGAGGCTGATGTCGTCAAGTATGGTTTGCCCGCCTATGCTGTGGCTGACGTTGCGGATTTGTATCATGCTGCGGATTTCTCTGTCGGGTTGTCGGATTCGGCAGGCCGTCTGAAAACCTTGAAAACGGTTTTTCAGACGGCCTCAATGCTTTTTTTCACGGCCTGCGCCGCGCTTTTTTTCGGGGGGGGGGGGTAAATTGACGCGGCTGTAAAAGCTGCCGTTTATCTGGGTGGTGTTGATGTGGTACATGCGGTAGGCGTGGAACAGCGTGCTGTCGGGCTTGTCGGGCTTGTGCCAGAAATCGGCCAAATCCTGCTGCGAGGTCAGGCCAGGGATGTTGTAGTGGGCGCGGCCGAGGAGCTTGACGGGCATATTGTGGATGAGGGCGGAAAGGCCGCTGGTGCTGTTGAGCGTTACCATGCCCGCGCCGTGGCGCAAAAAGACGGGCAGCGGCACGTCGCGGACGTAGAAAACGCGGCCGGCAAGATGGGGATGGGCGGCCAGAAAAGTGCCGATGTCGTGGTGGTAGTCGGTGAAGCCCCTGTCCATCGGATGATGTTTGACGATGAGGGTGGTGTCGGCCGGGGCGTGGGCGGCGAAGGACGCGAGCACGTGCAGCAAAAAGGCGCGCACGCCGTCGAAATCGCTGTGGACGCATACCTGGCTGTCGTTGAACACTTGCAGGGGAACAATAAAGAAGCGGCCGAAGCGGCCGGCGCGTACCTGCTGCGCGAAACGGCGGTCGGCAAAGGCGTAGCCGGCGCGTTTGATGCCGCTGCGCAGCCACAGGCCGATGTAGTGGCCGATGCCCATATTGCGGTGGTGGCGGTAGGCGGGGTAGCGGCGGCGGGCGAAGTTGGCGGCGGCGTAATACCACATGGCGCGTTTGGCACGCGGCCAGAAGCCGTCGGGCACGGCGGCGGGGGCGGCATATTGCTGCCGCGCGAGCTTGGGGTAGCTTTTCAGGAAGAAGCCGCCTTCGCGCGGCAGGGGGGAGTAGGCATTGACACCGCTTTGTTCGAGGGTAACGAAGTGGGGACGGAAATAACCCTCCTCAAACACCCAAAAGCCGGTTTTGCTGCGGGCGCATACTTGTTTGGCGGCCAGATGGTAGGGGCGGTTGTCGCCGAAGCAGACGACGGCATCGATTTTGTGTTTTTTGAGAAAGCCGGCGAGAAAGGCGGAGAAATCTTCGAGCGTGCCGCAATAGTCGTGTACGCGGCCGCTGCCGTCGGGCGGGTAGTAGCTGCGGTCGCCGCCGTTGAAGTTGAATTTGAAAACCTGGCTCTGCCCTTGTTCCAGCCAGTGGGCAAAGTTGCGGAAAAACGGCCCTATCGGGCCTTGCAAAAGCAAAACACGCCGCTTGCGGGCGAGTTTTTCCAAATTGGAAGGGATGGTTTTCATAGAAAGATGCGCGGCTGGCACGGCCTCTTGTCTGCGGTGGGAATCGGGCGGTATTTAAACAAATATGCCTTTATTTTTCAAGTTCTCCCGCCGTTTATCGCGGAAAAGTTTGCTTTTGGGCAATAAAACGCGCGGCGTAGCAGCATTCGGCGGTGAGCGGGATGTTGCGGGCGGCGGCGTGTTCCGTCAGCGCGCCGACCAGCATGGCGGCGATGCCGCGCCCGCGAAAGTCGGGGGAAACTTCGGTGTGGACGACATTCCATGCGCCGTTTTGCTCTTCGTAGGCGATGTAGCCGGCTTCGCGGCCGCCGATTTCGATTCGGAAGCGGCATTGTGCGGGAAGGTGGACGGCTTGCGGGGCTTGTTCCATATGGTTTCTTTCTGCGGCTCAAGCGCGGATAAAATGAAAACATTTAAACAATCAATAAAATACGCTGACAACCAGCCAGGTGCCGTGAAAGGCGGAATGGTCGATTGCCGCATTGGCGATGCCGAATGCGCATTTGAGCCACGCTGCGCCGTCGTCTGCGGGAAAATCGGCGCAGCAGGGCAGCGGCAGGGCGGTATCGGGCGTGCCGATGCGCAGCAGAATCTGATCGCTGCCTTCGCCCGAACCCAGCAAAATGCGTTCGACGGGATATTGGCGCAGGCGGGCAAGGTAGTCCGGGTGGAAATAATCCATTTTCAGCCTCCTGATTTTGTCGGCGGCAGGGGCGTGTTTTCAGACGGCCTTTTGGGCGGCGTCGGCAATCGGCATCTGCGTGCCGAACCAGCCCCGGTAGATGCGGTGCTGTGCGGTGAGGCCGTCTGAAAGACGCATCGGTTCGAGGATGTCGATTTGCCCGCCTGCGGGCGTTTGGCGCGGGTATTCCCACACCAGCGTGTCGCCCGCCGCGAGGTAGCGGCCTTCTTCGCGGTGCCGGCGCACGGGTTCGTTGGGACGGCGGCGGTCGGGGAGGTGGGTGATTTTTGGGGTGTCGGGCATGGTTTTCCCTTTTGCGTCAGGGCATTTGCGGGCGGTGGAACTGCGGCAGGATGTGGCCGCGGTCGCGCAGGCGCACGGAGTCTAAAACGTATTGGGCGGCGGTGCGGTCGGCGGGGTCGAGGTTTTGCTGCAAGAGTTGGCGCAGCAGGGTTTCGGCGCGGGCAAAGTCGCCGCTGATGCGGTACATGCCGGCCAGGGCGTATCGGGCGGAATGCAAATCGCGCGGGTTGGTGTTGTTGTCGCGCACGGCCTTGTTTAGGAAGGAGAACGCTTTGGCGTGCAGGCGTTTGCGGGCGGCGGCGTTCATGTCGCGGTTGCCGTTGGCGGCGAGGAAGTAGAGCCAGCCGACGGCGGCGGGGCTGTATTGGCCGGATTGTTCGGCGAACACGGGCAGGTAGTCTTCCAGTCCGGCGTTTGCGGGCAGGCTGCGGTAGGCTTTGCTGATGATGATTTTTTGGTAGCGCGCCAGCTCGTCGGGGGTAAATTTGCCGTATTTGGCGGTTTTGAACACCAGTTTGTTGCCGGGGCAGATTTGGTATTCGGGCGCGCTGTCGTGCATGGTTGCCCAAAATTCTTCGCCGCCGACGGGGCAGGTAATTTGGGTTTGCGCCGGCGGGCTGATGGCGGCGGCGGGTGCGGCGGCGGCGAGGAGCAGGAGCGGGAGGGTTTTGTTCATGGTGTGTCTTTTGGGTTGTGTTTTCAGACGGCCTTTTGGGCGGCGTCGGCAATCAGCATCTGCGTGCCGAACCAGCCCCAGTAGATGCGGTGCTGTGCGATGAGGCCGTCTGAAAGACGCATCAGTTCGAGGATGTCGATTTGCTCGCCTGCGGGCGTTTGGCGCGGGTATTCCCACACCAGCGTGTCGCCCGCCGCGAGGTAGCGGCCTTCTTCGCGGTGCCAGCGCACGAGTTCGTTGGGGCGGCGGCGGGTGCCTTCTTCGAGGAAGGCGAGGATTTCGGCTTTGCCGCGCAGGATGCCGCTTGCGCGTTTCATGATGACGGGGACAAGCGGGCTTTCGAGTACGGCATCGTCGGCATATAGGGTGATGAGGCGGGCGGTGTCGCGCTGCTTGGCGTATTCGTGCCAGTCGCGGTAGATGCGTGCAAAGTCGTTCATATTTCTCCTTCTGCAAAACGGGGGCGGCAAGGCTGCCGCAAAGGGAAACGTGTGCGCCTGTTGTCCGTTTTCAGACGGCCTTGCGCAGGCGCAGGGCGTTGGCCATCACCAGCAGTGAGCTGCAGCTCATGCCGAGGGCGGCCAGCCAGGGGGTAACGAAGCCGGCGGCGGCAAGCGGGACGGCGGCCAGATTGTAGGCGGCCGCCCACCAGAGGTTTTGGCGGATGACGGCGGCGGTGCGCCTTGCCTGACGGACGGCGGCGGGAATGGCGGCGGGGTCGTCTTCCAGCAGGATGATGTCCGCGCCCGAGCGGGCGATGTCCGCTCCGCCGGCCACGGCAACGGATACGTCCGCCGCCGCCAGCGCGGGTGCGTCGTTGATGCCGTCGCCCGCCATCATGACGGTGCGCCCCTGCGCCTGCAAGGCTTGGATGTAGGCGGGCTTGTCTTCGGGCGAGGCTTCGGCGCGGAAGCTGTCTGTGCCCAGCTCTGCGGCCAGGGCGGCGACGGTGCTTTGGCGGTCGCCGCTGAGGATGTGGGGCGCGAGGCCGCCGCGTTTGAGCTCTGCGATCATTTGCGCCGTGCCTGACTTGGTTTCGTCGGACAGGACAAACAGGGCTTGGAAGCCGCTGCCGCTGCCGAGCGCGGCGATGGTGCCGCCGCCATTGTATTGCGCGGCCTGCGGCGGAATCTCTCCGGCGGTTTCGGCCACAAAGGCAGGCTTGCCGAGCCGCCATTCGCCGCTTTGCCCGCCGACGGTAAGGCTTGCGCCCACGCCGCCGCCGGTGCGGTTGCTGCGCGAATGCACCGTAATGCCGGAGCCGTCTGAAAAGCTGCCGGCGGCGGCAAAGGCGCGGGCGGCGGGGTGTTCGGACTGTTCTTCCAGCACTTGGGCGATGCGCAGGGCTTGATCTTCGTTCAGGCTGCCGGTGAGGATGGTTTGTTCGATTTTCAGACGGCCTGCGGTGAGCGTGCCGGTTTTGTCGAACACGGCATCGGTGGCGGCGGCCAGCGTTTCCAGCGCGCTGCCGCCCGCTACGAGTATGCCCCGCGCGGCCAAAGAGCCTGTGGCGGCGGCCAGCGCGGCAGGCGTGGCCAGCGACAGGGCGCAGGGGCAGGTAATCACGAGCAGGGACACGGTTACCCACAAGGCCTGATGGATGCCGGCATACCACCACCAGCCGAAGAATACGGGCAGGGAAAACACAATCATGGAGGACACGAAGCGCGAGGCGTAGCGGTCGGCGGCCAGCGCGGCGCGTGGCTTTTGCGACAGGGTTTTGTCGAGCAGGCGGGCGATGTGCGACAGGCGGGTGTCCGCGCCGGTGCGTTCGGCGCGGACAACCAGCGGGGCGGCGGTGTTGAGCGTGCCGGCCGTTACCGTGTCGCCCGCGCACTTGGGGACGGGCAGGCTCTCGCCCGTGAGCATGGCTTCGTCGCTTTCGCTTTCGCCTTCGAGCACGATGCCGTCGGCGGGGAAGGTTTCGCCCGCTTTCACCAGCAGCGTATCGCCCGCTTTGAGCCGCACCGCCGCCGCTTCTTCGCTCCGCGTGCTTTGCGGATAATCGGGCAGCAGGTGGCAGAAGGCGGGAACGAGTTTGACCAGCCTCTCGGCCGCGTCGCCCGCCTTGCGCCTCGCGCTCTGCTCCATAAACCGCCCCAGCGACAGCAAAAACACCAGCATCGCCAGCCCCTCGAAATACATCCCCTGCCCCGCATTGGAAACCAGCGCGTACACGCCCGTGCCGAAAGCCAGCCAGATGGACAGGGCGATGGGGGTGTCCATGCCCGCGCGGCGGTTTTTCCAGTCGCGCAGGCAGCCTTGGTAAAACGGCAGGGCGGCATAGCAGACCACGGGCAGCACCATCAGGAAGCCGCCCCAATGCAGGATGGTGAGAAACTGCGGCTCGATGTCGCTGTAAAGATAGGTGGGCAGGGCAAACATCATGGTCTGCATCATGCACATACCCGCCACCGCCAGCCGCACGATGGCTTTTTTGCGTGCCTTCTGCGCGGCTTCTTCGGCTTGGTGCGCGTCATACGGCAGGGCGGAATAACCGGTCTGCTTCACCGCCAGCAGGATGTCGGACAGCAGGATGCGGCTCTCGTCCCAGTGCACGCGGGCTTTGAGCGTGCTGTAATTGAGTTCCGCCGACAACACGCCGTTCAGCCGCTGCAGCCGCTGCTCGATCAGCCACACGCAGGCGGCGCAGGTAACGCCGTCGAGCATCAGCACCGCCTCGCGCCCGCCGCCGTCGGCCGCTGCGACAAAATCCTGCTGCACTTCGGGCAGATCGTAAAGTTTCAACTGCGCCAGCAGCTCGGGCGGCGGCAGCGCGGCCTGCTCCGCACGGGCGGTGCGCTGTTTGTAATAGCTGCCCAAACCCGCACCGATAATGCTCTGCGCCACCGCCTGACAGCCGGCGCAGCAGGTCGGATGTTCGCATTCTTCATATACCACGGGCAGATGCGTGCCGGGCGGCACGGCCAGGCCGCAATGGAAACAGGTCTCTTCGTTTTGCATGGCGGCGGATTGTACACGCTTCGGCACAGGCCGTCTGAAAAGGGCAAACGGCCAAAAGGCCGTCTGAAAATCCGTTTTCCGGTTTTTCAGACGGCCTACTGTTTTTATACCGCAGATGCCGCCAGCAGGGTATGCCGCCCTAGCGGCGCACGCGTTTTTTACGCCGTCATGGATTTGCCCCGACGGACTGCCTGAAAGCACAGAGGCCGTCTGAAAACCGGTTTTCAGACGGCCTCTGTGCCTGTGCGGGCGGTCAGTATTGCGCCGAATGCCAAAACGGCAGGCCGACGGTGGGTGTGGAGGCCTGCGCCTGCGCCCGTGCCTCCACGGGGTCGGCTTCGCGGGCGGCACGTCCCGCTTCCACGGCCTGCGCAAACGCGCGCGCCATTTTGACGGGGTCGCCCGCGCGGGACACGGCGGTGTTGAGCAGCACGCCGTCGTAGCCCCATTCCATCACCTGCGCCGCCTGCGAGGGCAGCCCCAAGCCCGCGTCGATAATCAGCGGCGTATCCGGCAGGCGTTCGCGCAGCACGCGCAGCGCGTAGCCGTGCACCACGCCCAAGCCGGTGCCGATGGGGGCGGCCCAGGGCATCAGGGCTTCGCAGCCCGCATCGAGCAGGCGGCGGCAGGCGATGAGGTCTTCGGTGCAGTAGGGCAGCACTTTGAAGCCGTCGGCAATCAGGATTCCGGCGGCTTCGACCAGTTGGAACACATCGGGCTGCAAGGTGTCGTCGTCGCCGATGAGTTCCAGTTTAATCCAATCGGTTTCAAACACTTCGCGCGCCATTTGCGCGGTGGTTACCGCTTCCTGCACGCTCTGGCAGCCTGCGGTGTTGGGCAGCACGGGGATGCCGGTCTGCTGCAAAAGCTCCCAAAAGCCCTGCCCGTGGGTTTCGCCCGCGCTTTGGGCGCGGCGCAGCGCCACGGTAATCATCGCCGGATGCGCCGCCTCCACCGACATTCTGAGGATGTCGGGGCTGGGATAGGCGGCCGTGCCCAAAAGCAGGCGGGAGGGGAAAGTGTGCCGGTACAGGGTGAGCATGGCGGGTTCCTTTTTTGGTGTGCGGACGGCCTAGCCGCCGACGACGGGGCGCACGATGTCGATTTTGTCGTTTTCGTGCAGGCGGGTCTGCGCGTAGGCGGATTTGGCGACAAACTCGGTGTTCACCGCCACGGCAAAGGGCTTTTGCGGCGCGGCTTGGGCGATCAGATCGGCCAGGGTTGCGCCGTGCAGTTCGGCGGGTTCGCCGTTGAGGATGATGTGCATCGGATGTTCTCCTGAAACAGGTGCGGGGCGGGCGGCGGGGCGGACAGAGTATGCGGCTCGGGCGGTATTCCGCAACACGGCTTGCTGTTTTTCAGACGGCCTCTGCGGCTCAAACAAGGCCGCGTGTGCCGCCGCACGACACACCCTGCTCGGATTTCGGTTTTCAGACGGCCTCTACCGCCCGAAAGGCCGTCTGAAAAGACGGGTTGGCGCGGGCTAATCCCATAAGGCCTGAAACGCTTTCACGACGGCTTCGGGGTTTTCGGCTTCGGTTACGGCGCGGACGGCCGCCAGCGACGATACGCCGGTCTGCAACACTTCCTCCGCATTGTCCAAACCGATGCCGCCGATGGCCACGACGGGCGTGTTTCCCGCCTGTTTCACATATTCGCGCAGCTTGTCCAAGCCCTGCGGCGCGGTGGGCATTTGCTTGGTGGTGGTCGGGAAAATCGCGCCGCTGGCAACGTAGCTGGGATGCACCGACAGGGCGCGGGCGAGTTCGTTTACCGAGTGCGTGCTCAAACCGAGGCGCAGCCCTGCGGCGGCGATGGCGGCCAGGTCGGCGGTGTCCATGTCTTCCTGCCCCAAATGTACGCCGTATGCGCCCGCCTCTATGGCTTCGCGCCAGTGGTCGTTGATGAAAAGCTGGGTTTTGCCGCCCGCGCAGGCGGCAACGCATTCGGCGATTTCGCGGCGCAGCGCGTCGCCCGAGAGCGTTTTGCAGCGGAGCTGGACGGTGTCCGCGCCTGCTTCGGCCATGCGTTTCACCCATTCGGCGGTGGGGACGACGGCGTAGAATTTGAGCGGGGCGCGCAGGGGGGGGAAGGTCATGTTGTTCCTTTGGCTTGTGTGGTTTTCAGACGGCCTGCCGCAATCGGAGGCCGTCTGAAAACTTCGGAATAAGGCTATTTCACCGCTTTGAGCAGCGTGTTGCCCTGCTTGTCTTTCAGCAGCAGGCTGCCTTTGTCGAACGCGTAGGCGGCGGTTTGTTCCAGCGCGGCGGCCAAAGCCTGTTCGCGCTTCATCAGGGCGGGTTCGCAGGCCATCAGGGTGGAGGCGGGCGCGGCGAATTTGAGGCCGGACGCGCCTGCTTCGTAGCTGCCGGACAGCTTGTTGCAGCCCGCGCTGCCGCCGAATGCGGAACGCGCCGCATCGAAAGAAAGGCGGGCGTTTGCATCGGCGGGCAGGGCTGCGCCGCCGATTTCGGCAATGCGCCATCCGCCTTCCAGAGACGGGGCGGCGGCATCTTGGGCGCGGCTCTGCCCCGCAGGCGTTTGGCCGGCTTGCGGGTTTTGGCCGGCGGTGCAGGCGGCAAGGGCGAGCAGGGCGGCGGTTTGCCAAACGGTTTTCATGGTGTTTGCTCCTTTATTTGTTTGTCGGACGGTTTTCAGACGGCCTGAAACGGGAAGCAGGCCGTCTGAAAGGTTTATACGCGAATATACGCCAATCCGCTCTCTTCGTCGGCATCGGGTACGCTGCCGCCGCCGGCCAGATGCTCTGCCAGGCGGACGGCGGCGGCGGTTACGGCGGGGGCAATCATGAAGCCGTGGCGGAACAGGCCGTTGATTTCGATCAGCCGCGCGGACGGGTCGTAGCGGATTTCGGGGTTGTGGTGGTTGAGCGCGGGGCGCAGGCCGGTGGCGGTTTCCAATACCTGTGCTTCGCCGAAGGCGGGGTGTACGGCATAGAGTGCCGACAGCAGTTCCAAGCCGCTGCGCACGCTCACGGGGGCTTGGCTTTCGCTTTCGATTTGGGTCGCGCCGATGACAAACAGGTGGTTTTCTTTCGGGGCGATGTAGAGCGGGTAGCGCGGGTGCAGCAGGCGCACGGGGCGGCGCAGCTCCACTTCGGGGGCATACACGCGCACGACTTCGCCGCGCACGCCGCGCAGGCGGCTGCCCTGATTTTCGGAGTTTGCCGACGGCCTTTTGTTCCAAGCGTCTTTTGCGCCGTAGCCCCGGCAGTCGATTACCCAGCCGTATTTCCCCGCGAGGTGTGCGGGATCGGCTTCGGTGTGCCACAGGGTTTGCACGCCGAGGGTGTCGAGCCGGCCGGCAAGGGCGTTCAACATCTGTCGGTTGTCGAGCTGGCCTTCGGCGGGCAGGTAGAGGCCGTCTGAAAAACGCCCCGCAAGCTGCGGTTCGTGTGCGGCGATGTCGGCGGCGTGCCAATGCACGCTTTGCGCGCCCGCGCGTTCGAGCCGCTGCCCGAACTGTACGGCCAGGGGCTTGTCCTGCGTGTGCCACACAATCAGGCTGCCGTTTTCCTGCATCATGACGGGGGTGTCCAGGCGGGACGCGATGCCGCGCCAAAGCGCGATGCTTTTTTCGCCGAGCAACACGGCTTCGGGCGTGGCATCGGCGGCTTCGGCGGCGGGCGCGAGCATGGCGGCGGCGACATAGGCGGCGGAATCCGCGCCGTCGCGCGCGCCTTTTTCAAACAGGGTAACGGCGCAGCCGCGTTCGGCAAGCTGCATGGCGGTGAGGCGGCCGGACAGCCCGCCGCCGACGATGGCGATGTTTTGCGTCATGATTGGCTTTCTTGGGGTGGGTTGGAGGGAATACGGCGGGCGTTGCAGGCGTTTTCAGACGGCCTGCGGCTGCCCGAAGCGCGGATTGCGAACCCGCTCCGCGTGATTGTTCGGCTTACTGCGTTTGGCGGCGGGTCAGCAGGCGTACGGCCACGGTCAGAGCCGCCACCGCCGCCATCACGGGCGCGGTCAGGCCGATGCCGCTTTCCCATTCTGCGGCCAGCAGGTAGCGGTACAGCACGAAGCCGGCCAGCCACACCGCCAGCCCCGCCCAGTCGAAATCGAGGCTGGTGTCGCGGCGTTTCATCACGAAAAAGTCGGTAATCAGCACCGCCGCCATCGGCGCGAACACCGACGCAATCAGCAGCAGAAAGCCTTCGTATTCGCTCATGGTGAGGAACACCGCCAAAGCCGTACCCAGCAGCGTAACGGCCACGGCCACGGGAATTTCGGCAAAGCCGCGCCAGATGTTGTTCGCGCTCACGCCGGCGGAATAGGTGTCGAGAAACGCGGTGGTAACGGTGGACACCACCACCACAAACACGCCCGCCGTTACCAGCCCCGCGCCGAGCAGAATCGCCGCCGCGTCGCTCTGGCCGGTAAACAGCGCGGCCGCCAGACCGAGCGCGTACATCCAGCAGCTTGTCAGCGTGTACGACACCGCCGAAGCGGCCGAAGCGGCCACAGGGCGTTGCGAATTGCGCGTGTAGTCCGCCGCCAGCGGCAGCCACGACAGCGGCATCGCCGCCGACAGTTCCACCGCCGTGCCGAAGCTCATTTCTCCGGCAGGCGCGGCGGCGGCGGCAGGCGTTGCGCCGAACACTTTCCAGCTCAGCCACAGCATCACCAGCAGCATCGCCGACACCACCGCCACTTTCAGACGGCCTGTTTCCCGCGCGCCCGACAGCAGCCACACCACAATCAGCGCACCAATCGCCAAAGCCCAAAGCAGATACGAATCCGCCTGCAACAGCTCCCGGCCCAAAGCCGCGCTGACCGTTGCGCCGTAGTACACCATTACCGCCGTCCAGCCGATAAGCTGCAAGACGTTGGCCGCCGAAAACAAGACCGAGCCGCGCCGCCCGAACGACAGGCGCACGCTCTCCATCGAGCTTTTGCCCGTAACCGCGCCGATATACGCCGCCGCGAAAAACAGCACGCCGCCGATCAGGTGGCCGAGAATCTGCGCCAGCATCCCGCGCTCCCAACCCAAAGGGGCGAACAGGGTGCCGGCGGCGATTTCGGTAACGGATACCGACGCGCCGAACCAGATCAGCGCGGCGGAAGAAGCGGAAAGGGGTTTGCCCGACATGAAAAAATCCTTTGCAGATTGCTTTGGGGAACGGGGCGGGAAAGACGGAAGGAAAACGGAGAAGTGCCGCAGAAGGTGTTTGACACTTGATCCCTACGCAGGCATGACCCCGACAGGTTCAACGGATTCCGCGTTTGCGGTCTCAGCCCTTTTGCAGGACACTCCGACAAGAATGCGGCGCAGTTTACACAAAGTAACGGCTTTTGGCAAAAACCGCCATTGCCGCAGGCTATAAGGCCGCACGCGGGCCGACGGCTTTTCAGACGGCCTGTCTCTTCCGCAGCCCGCCCCCGCACGCGGCACAGCGTTTGCCGGTTTTTTCTGCGGCGGCGGGCATCAAGGCGGGATGTGCCGCCCTGCCGCGTTTCACATATAATGCCGCCTCCCACAACATCAAAAGGCCGTCTGAAAACAAAAAACGGCAGCAGGAACACACTATGATCGGCATCATCATCGTTACCCACGAAACCCTCGGCAAAGCCTATGCGCAGCTGGCAGACCATTTTTTTTCCGAAATTCCCGAATGCGTGCGCATTCTCGGCGTGGAGCGTACGGAAGACCACGAAAGCATCATCCGCCGCACCTGCCAAATGATCGGCAGCCTCGGCGCACCGCACGGCGTGCTGGTGCTGACCGACATTTTCGGAGCAACGCCGTGCAACGCCGCCCGCAAACTCGTCGTGCCGCAGCAAGTGGCCATGCTCACCGGCCTGAACGCGCCGATGCTGATTAAAGCCGTGCAATACTGCGGCTCTGCCGACAATCTGGAGCAATTCACCGAGTCGGTGCGCCTTGCCGCCCTCAACGGCATCATCGCCATCACCCGCCCGCCCGAAGCAGAAAGCTGAAACCATGCAGAAACAAGACATCGAAATCATCAACAAACTCGGCCTGCACGCCCGCGCGTCCAGCAAATTCGTTCAGACGGCCTCCCCCTTCAAAAGCGAAGTATGGGTAACGCGCAACGGCCAGCGCGTCAACGGCAAAAGCATCATGGGGCTGATGATGCTCGCCGCCGCCAAAGGCAGCACCGTTACCCTCGAAACCGAAGGCGAAGACGAAGCCGCAGCCATGCAGGCACTCGCGGCACTCATCGGCAACCGTTTCGGCGAAGGAGAATAAAATGGGTATCGTGCTGCACGGAGTGGCCGCAGGCAAAGGCATCGCCATCGGCCGCGCCCACCTGGTCGTACGCGGACGCGAAGAAGTGCCGCAATACGCCTTATCAGACAACGAAGTGGCCGCCGAAACCGCCCGTTTCGACAGTGCCGTGAAAACCACCCGCCGCCAGCTCGAACAAATCCGCAGCGCGATCCCCGAAAACGCCCCCACCGAACTGGGCGCGTTCATCTCCCTGCACCTGATGCTGCTCTCCGACGTAACCCTGTCGCGCGAACCGGCCGACATCATCGCAGAGCAGCAGATTAACGCCGAATGGGCGTTGAAAATCCAAACCGACCGCCTCGGCGCACAGTTTGACGCAATGGAAGACGAATACCTGCGCCAGCGCAAACAAGACATGCTGCAAGTGGCCGAACGCATCCACAACAACCTCATCGGCACCGGCAACGAGCTCAACCTCGATGCCAACCTCCTGGACGACACCATCCTCATCGCCAACGACCTCTCCCCCGCCGACACCGTCCAATTCAAAGAACAGCGCGTAACCGCCTTCGTAACCGACGCGGGCGGCCCCACCAGCCACACCGCCATCCTCGGCCGCAGCCTCGACATCCCCTCCGTTATCGGCCTCTCCAACGCCCGCCGCCTCATCAGCGAACACGAATGGGTCATCGTCGACGGCATCAACGGCATCCTCATCATCAACCCCGACGATGTCGTAACCGCCGAATACCGCCGCCGCCTGCGCGCCTACAAAAGCAAACAGCGCGAACTGGGCAAACTCAAAAACACCGCCGCCACCACAGCCGACGGCATCCAAATCGAACTCTCCGCCAACATCGAAACAGCCGACGACATCAAAGCCCTGCACGCCCTCGGCGGCGACGGAGTCGGCCTGTTCCGCAGCGAATACCTCTACCTCAACCGCGACACCCTGCCCGACGAAGAAGAACAATACGCCGTCTACTCCGCCCTCGTCCGCAAACTCAAAGGCAAGCCCCTCACCATCCGCACCGTAGACCTCGGCGTAGACAAAAATCCCCGCTGGTTCGGCCAAAACGGCAGCCCCAACGGCAGCCTCAACCCCGCCCTCGGCCTCACCGGCATCCGCCTGTGCCTGGCCGAACCCGTCATGTTCCGCACCCAGATGCGCGCCATCCTCCGCGCCGCCGCCCACGGCCCCGTCAAAATCATGTGGCCGATGATTACCTCCGTAGACGAACTCAAACAATGCCGCGTCCACCTCGACACCGCCCGCCGCCAGCTTGCCGAACGCGACGAAACCGCCGGCACGGTGCAGACCGGCTGCATGATCGAAATCCCCTCCGCCGCCCTGACCGTATCCAGCCTGCTCAAACACACCGACTTCATCTCCATCGGCACCAACGACCTCATCCAATACACCCTCTCCGTCGACCGAGGCGACGATGCCGTCAGCTACCTCTACCAGCCGGCCCATCCCGCCGTCCTGCGCCTGCTCGCCCACATCCTGCGCACCGCCCACCGCATGAACAAACCCGTCTCCCTCTGCGGCGAAATGGCCGGCGACACCCTCTACACCCGCCTGCTGCTCGGCATGGGGCTGCGCAGCTTCTCCATGAACACCAACAACATCCTCGCCGTCAAAGACATCGTCATCCACAGCAGCATCGACCGCCTCGAACAAGACATCCTGCGCATCCTGCGTAACGAAGACCCCGACAAAGCCGACAAACTGCTCAAACAGCTTAACGGACAGGAAGAGGCCGTCTGAAAACACAGCCCGCCACACTTTCAGACGGCCTGCTCCGCAAAACACACCAGCGCGGCAGCAAAAGAGAGCCGCCTTCATGGAAAAAATCAGAGGCAGCCACGGACAAGCGGGGCAAAGCCAGTCTGACTGATTGCGGGCTTATCCGACACAATATTTTAATAAAAAATAATCTGGAAACATAAAAGAAATTCAATAATTTTATTTTTGATTTAGGTTAAAATAAAATGTTCTATAAATCCTACAAAAATCTTATTCATTCTATTAGAAATACCGAGTTTATTCTTTTTGGATTTGTTTTTGTTGTGTTTTTCTTCCATTCTATGGTATTTTATTTTCTTAGTAGGGAAAGAAATTTATTACTTAAAGAATGGGCAGTACCAGATAATATAGAATATGTAGTTGAAGAAGGCGGCCGTTATGTTACTGACAGATTGTCATTTAATTTTAACGGAATAAACTATTCGGCATCATGTGCATCGGAAGAGACGGAAAATGTGAGTATTAATGCCCCGTGTAATAAAAATTTCTATAACAAGACGTTAATTGGAAGAAATGTTAAAATTTTTGAGACTGCCACATATTCCAAACGGGATGTTAGAGGGATACTAATCAGCGGGGACTTTATAGAAAAAGACAAATATGTTATATATCGCTTTATTAAAAATGAAGATTTTTTTATCACCAGGTTAAAAAAAGATAAATTCAATGTTTATTTTGGTAAGGTTATTTTTATTATATTTTTGACTGCTGCTTTTATTTCTTTAATTTGTTTGCTTATTTCTGCCAAATATAATTTATTTCCCCATGATGAAGATTAACAAACCGCAGCCATGCATAACGTGGGCGTATGGCTCCGCACACACCCGCTCAAAAGCAACCCGAGAAACTTTTATCCCCGTTTTCATTTCATGCTATTTTCCCCGCTGCAAAGACACCGCACCGGCAAATTCGGCAGTATCAAAAAAGGCCGTCTGAAAACCCGCACACACGTTTTCAGACGGCCTTTGCCGCACCTGCCCATCATTACCGCCCTGCTGTACAATCCGCCGGCATCCGCAACAAACAAAGGAGAACCCGAATGACTTCCCTCCCCCACTCCGTTCCCGCCGCGCTTAAAGCACAAGTGCTCTCCACAGCCCTGCCCTACATCCGCCGCTTTGCCGGCAGCATCTTCGTCATCAAATACGGCGGCAACGCCATGACCGAGCAAAGCCTCAAAGAAGGCTTCGCCCGAGATGTCGTTCTGTTGAAAATGATCGGCATCCATCCCGTCGTCGTCCACGGAGGCGGGCCGCAGATTAACGAAATGCTGGAGAAAATCGGCAAAAAAGGCGAATTTGTCCAGGGAATGCGCGTAACCGATGCGGAAACCATGAGCATCGTCGAAATGGTACTCGGCGGCTCGGTCAATAAAGAAATCGTCTCCCTGCTGAACCGCTGCGGCGGCAACGCCGTCGGCATTACCGGCCGCGACAACCGCTTCATCCGCGCACGCAAGCTGCTGCTCGACATACCCGGGCAAAAAAGCGCGGACATCGGCCAAGTCGGCACCGTCTCCGCCATCGACACCTCACTCGTCCGCTACATCATCGGCCACGGCGGCATTCCCGTCATCGCCCCCATCGGCGAAGGGGACAACGGCGAAGCCTTCAACATCAATGCCGATCTGGTGGCCGGCAGATTGGCCGAGGAAATCGGTGCGGAAAAACTGCTGATGATGACCAACACCGGCGGAGTCATGGACAAAAACGGCAAGCTGCTGTCCAGTCTCAATACGCAACGCATTGCCGAACTGACTGCCGACGGCACACTCTCCGGCGGAATGCTGCCGAAAATCCAATCCGCGCTGGAAGCCGCAGCCAAAGGCGTGAAAGCCGTCCACATCATCGACGGCCGCACTCCCAACGCCCTGTTGCTGGAAACCCTGACCGACGAAGGCATCGGCACCATGATTTCCGCGTAAAGCCCGGGCAGTAAAACAGGCCGTCTGAAAACGGGAAATCCTATTTTCAGACGGCCTGTCGTATTTGGCTCAAAATATCGGCAACAAAACACAGGTGCTGCAAGCGAATGATTCGGCAGCCAAGCCGTACAAAGCGGCCTTTCATGCCAAGCGGCAAACCGTAAACGAAACTCCGTCTCCCGACGTTGCAATGGAACAAAATAAAAAATCTACGGCCGTGCCGTGTCATACCTCGCCATTCCATACGCCTATACTTTATGCAGCTTACCGCCTTGCATCTCTTCTATTTTGTGCCGATACAAAAAACCCTGCCGTAAACAGCAGGGTTGCAAAAAATATCCGAATCAGCGTTTGGAGAACTGTTTCGCGCGGCGTGCTTTGCGCAGACCGGGCTTTTTACGTTCCACTTCGCGCGCATCGCGGGTAACGAAACCGGCTTGGGACAACGCGGGTTTCAAGGCGGCATCGTAATCGATCAGAGCGCGGGTAATGCCGTGGCGGATAGCACCGGACTGGCCGGTTTCGCCGCCGCCGATAACGTTTACTTTAATGTCGAACGATTCGGCGTTTTCAGTCAGAACCAAAGGCTGGCGCACCACCATGCGGCTGGTTTCGCGGGCGAAAAACTCGTCGACGGGGCGGCCGTTTACGATGATTTGGCCGTTGCCTTTTTGCAGGAATACGCGGGCAACCGAACTTTTGCGGCGGCCTGTGCCGTAGTAATATTTACCGTTCATGTTGCGTCCTTATTTCAATTCCAAAACTTTGGGCTGTTGTGCCGCATGTGCGTGTTCCGCACCTGCATACACTTTGAGTTTTTTAATCATGGCGTAACCCAAAGGGCCTTTGGGCAGCATGCCTTTAACAGCTTTTTCCAATGCGCGGCCGGGGAATTTTTCCTGCATCTGGCGGAAAGTGCGCTCGTAGATGCCGCCGGGGAAACCGGAGTGGCGGTAGTATTTTTTGCCTTCGAATTTGTCGCCGGTTACACGCAGTTTGTCGGCATTGATGACAATGATGTAATCGCCGGTATCGACGTGGGGGGTGTATTCGGGCTTGTGCTTGCCGCGCAGGCGGCTGGCGACTTCGGCTGCTACCCTGCCCAAGACTTTGTCTTGCGCGTCGATAACAAACCATTCGCGCTTCACCTCATGCGGTTTGGCTGAAAAGGTTTTCATAGGGTTAATCCAATAGAGATATAGAAAGCTGCGGATTTTAGTGTGTCGCCGCCCTGCTGTCAATCGGCATAGTGTTCGGTGCGAAAGGAAAAGCACCGCTTTGTCGCGGTGCTTTTTTAAGGGATTCCCCGCAGGCGGCGTTTCGGCTCAATCCGCTTGAACCTTGTCAAACAAGGCGGCCGCCTCGGGCAGCTTCGGGTGCGGTTCCAAAGGAACGCTCGCTCCTGCTGCACTCCCGACGACCTTAAGCGAACTTATTGGTTCAAAGGAATGTATGCCTTGGCGCACGCCGCAGGGAAAAACTGTTCGGTTCCGGCATTTAGGCCACTTTTGCAAGGGCTTTGTCACACGCTTGAACCATGTCGCCTATTCTACGCTCAAAATCTCCGATTGCCAAACCGTCCTGTATGGATATTTTCAGAAGGTCGTGTATGGCATTGAGGGCGGCAACGATGAGGATTTTGTCGGTTTCGACGATGCGTCCGCCGTTTTGGACGGCTTCGGTTTTTTTGTTCAGCAGGGCAACGGCTTGCAGGAGTATTTCTTGCTCGCTTTCAGGGGTGCCGATGCTGAATGTGCGCCCCATGACGGAAACGGGGACTTGCCGGATGTCGTTCATTCGCTTGTTCCTTTTGTGTCGGCGGCGTGTTCGGACGGCTTCTGCTGCGGCAGTCGGGCGAGGACGCGGCGTATTTCTGCGGCAGACTGTTCGAGCAGGGCGCGGTAGGTGCGGTTTTCGGCTTCGAGTTTGTCGATTTTGTTTTGCAGGTTTTGTTTGAGTTTGTCTACTTGGACGAGCAGGGCTTCGCTCAGTTCGTCTACGGCGGCCTGGTGTTGGTCGTCGCGGCGTTTCTGTTCGGCTTTGAGGCGGACGTTTTCAAGCTGTTGTCTGCGGTTTTCGCCCAGCAGCGTGTCGAATTTCTGCGCCAGTTGGTAGACGCGGGCTTCAAGTTGTTCGAGGTTTTCGTTCATGATGGCTCCGTAGGCCGTCTGAAAACGGGTTTCTGCTTTGCAAAAGCGGGGTTTTCAGACGGCCTGTTGGGTTTATTCTGCTTTGGTGGCACGCAGCATCAGGCGTTCGGCAACGTGATGCGCGTCGAGTTCGCCGCGTATGAGTTCGACCAGGGTTTGGGTAATGGGCATTTCGGTGTGCAGCCGTCTGGCGGTGGCAAGGACTTCGCCGGCGGCGGGCACGCCTTCGGCAACATGGCCGAGTTCGCCCAACACTTCGTCCAACGGTTTGCCGGAGGCAAGGCCGAGGCCGACTTGCCGGTTGCGCGAGAGTGCGCCGGTGCAGGTCAGGATGAGGTCGCCCATACCGGCCAGCCCCATCATGGTTTTTTGTTCCGCACCGAGGGCGGCTGCCAGGCGGGTCATTTCGGCAAGGCCGCGTGTGATGAGGGCGGCGCGGGCATTGAGGCCGTAGCCGAGGCCGTCTGAAAGGCCGGTGGCGATGGCCATGACGTTTTTGACCGCGCCGCCGACGGCTACGCCTGTGGTGTCGGTGTTGGCATAAAGGCGCAGAACGGCGGTGTTGAGTTCGCGGGCGAGGCCGGATACCCAGCTTTCGTTTTTTGAGGCGAGCACGACGGCGCAGGGCAGGCCGCGTGCGAGTTCTTGTGCGAAGCTGGGGCCGGAAAGCAGGCCGGTTTGGTTGTTTTCGGGCAGGATTTCGTGCAGTACCTGATGGGGCAGCAGGCCGCCGGGGCGTTCGAAGCCTTTGCAGGCGGCGAGGACGGGCAGGTGTCCGCATCCTGTCTGTTTGATTTGCTCCGCCGCGCCGCGCAGTCCGGCAACGGGGGTGGCAACTATGATGAGGCTGCTGCCGTGCAGGGCTTGGGCGGGATCGGCGCAGACGGTAAGTGCGTCGGGAAACGGAAAACCGGGGAAGTAGTGTTTGTTTTCGCGTTCGGCCTGCATGGCGGCGGCTTGTTTTGGGCTGCGCGCCAACAGGGAAACGCGGTTGCCGTGCAGGGCGAAGTGGATGGCCAGCGCACTGCCCCACGCGCCTGCGCCGATAACGGTGATATTCATGGCTGTTTATCCCTTGCGAAACGGCTGTTGCAAACGGGCGGCATTATGGCATTTCGGGCGGGTTTTCTCAAACGGGGACGCAGAGGCCGTCTGAAAACGGGTTTTCAGACGGCCTCTGCGGCGGTTTCGCCGTGTTTATTCGACCGTTACCGATTTGGCCAGGTTGCGGGGTTTGTCGACATCGGTGCCGCGTGCCAATGCGGCATGGTAGGCCAGAAGCTGCACGGGAATGGTGTGAACCACGGGGGAAAGTACGCCCGCATGGCGCGGGGTGCGGATAACGTGCACGCCTTCGGCTTCGTTGAAACGGCTGTCGAGATCGGTAAACACAAAGAGTTCGCCGCCGCGCGCGCCGACTTCCTGCATGTTGGCTTTGACTTTGTCCAAAAGCACGTCGTTGGGCGCGATGACCACTACGGGCATATTTTCGTCAACCAGCGCCAAGGGGCCGTGTTTGAGTTCGCCCGCCGGATAGGCTTCGGCGTGGATGTAGGTGATTTCTTTGAGCTTGAGTGCGCCTTCGAGGGCAATCGGATAGTGGATGCCGCGCCCTAAGAAGAGTGCGCTGTTTTTCTTGGCGAATTTCTGTGCCCAAGCGGCAATCTGCGGTTCGAGGTTGAGGGCGTGCTGGATGCTGCCGGGCAGTTGGCGCAGTTCTTCGAGATAGGCATGTGCTTTTTCGGTGCTGACCAGATTGCGCATTTTGCCCAGCGTTACCGCCAGTCCGAACAATACGACAAGCTGTGTGGTAAAGGCTTTGGTGGATGCTACGCCGATTTCCGCTCCGGCGCGGGTGTACAGCACCAGCGAGCTTTCGCGCGGCAGGGCGGATTCCATCACGTTGCAGATGGAAAGGCTGTGTTTGTGCCCTTGTGATTGGGCGTATTTCAGGGCTTCCATCGTGTCGAGGGTTTCGCCCGACTGGGAAATGGTGATAATCAGTTGGGCGGGGTCGGCGATTACGTCGCGGTAGCGGTATTCGCTGGCGATTTCGACGTCGGCGGGCATTTTGGCGATGCTCTCGAGCCAGTATTTGGCCGTGAGGGCGGAATAATACGATGTGCCGCAGGCCAGTATTTTGATGCTGCGGATGTTTTCAAACACGCTGCGGGCATTTGTGCCGAAGTTTTCCGGCTCGAAGCCGCCGTCGAGAAAGACTTCGGCGGTGTCGGCGATGGCGCGGGGCTGTTCGTGGATTTCTTTCTGCATAAAGTGGCTGTAGGGGCCGAGTTCCAGCGAAGCCAGCGACAGTTCGGACACTTTCACTTTGCGTTCGGCCGCTTTGCCGGTTTTGTCGATGAGTTTTTCAATGCCGCCGGCACGGAGCAGGGCGATGTCGCCGTCTTCGAGATAGGCGATGTTGCGGGTAAAGGCAATCACGGCCGATACGTCGGATGCGGTAAAGGTTTCGTTGTCGCCGAAAGCCACCAGCAGCGGGCAGCCCATGCGTGCCACGGCCATCTGGCCGGGGTTGTCCTGGGCGATGACGGCAATCGCGTATGCGCCGTGGAAATTGCGCGTGGCGGCGCGGACGGCTTCAAACAGGTCGCCGCCGTTGCGGGTGTATTCGTGTTTGACGCTGTGGGCGATGACTTCGGTGTCGGTTTGCGATTCGAATTCGTAGCCCAAGCCCTGAAGGTGTTCGCGTTCGGCTTCGAAGTTTTCGATGATGCCGTTGTGCACCACGGCAATCAGGCCGCCCGAAATATGGGGGTGGGCGTTGGGTTCGGTTACGCCGCCGTGGGTGGCCCAGCGGGTGTGGCCGATGCCGATGTGGCTGAACAGCCCTTTTTCTTTGGCTGCGTCTTCCATAAGCTGTACGCGGCCGACACGGCGCACGCGCTTGATTTTGCCGTCAACCTGCACGGCGATGCCCGACGAGTCGTAGCCCCTGTATTCCAAACGTTTCAAACCGTCGGTTAAAAAATCGACAACATTGTGTCCGGCGCGGATGGCGCCAACGATACCGCACATATAAGTTCCTTAGTATCAAATGGTTGAAATAATCCGCCCGCCTGACTTTCAGACGCTGCGGGATGAAATGGGTTTTGACGGTGTGCCTGCTTCCGCAAAACTGCGTTTTCAGACGGCCTGCTTACCCGCTGAGGCCGTCTGAAAACGCAGTTTCCGCGCAGCCGCAAGCCCCTTATTTTTTGTTTTCTTTTTCCGGCCTGATCCAGCCTTCGACAACGGTTTGGCGGGCGCGTGCCAAGACGAGTTTGCCTTCGGGGCAGTCTTTGGTGATCGCGCTGCCCGCGCCGGTGGTGGCGCGGCTGCCGATTTTTACGGGGGCGACGAGTACGCTGTTCGAGCCGATGCGCACTTCGTCGCCGATAACGGTGCGGTGTTTGCTGACTCCGTCGTAGTTGGCGACGATGGTGCCCGCGCCGATGTTGGTGCGGCTGCCGACGGCGGCATCGCCGATGTAGGCGAGGTGGTTGGCTTTGCTGCCTTGTCCGACGGAGGAATTTTTGACTTCGACGAAATTGCCGATGTGTACGCCGTCGGCAAGGCAGGTGTCGGGACGCAGGCGGGCGTAGGGGCCGATGCGGGCATCTGCGCCGATTTCGCAGTTTTCGAGGTGGGAGAAGGCGGCAATTTTGCTGCCCGCGCCGATTTTGGCGTTTTTAATGACGCAGTTGGGGCCGATTTCCACGCCGTCGGCCAGTTCGACTTCGCCTTCGAGCAGCACGTTGGCATCAATCACGACATCTTGGCCGTGTTTCAGACGGCCTCTCAAATCAAAACGGGCGGGGTCGCGCAGGGTCAGGCCTGCTTGAAGCAGCTCTTGTGCCTGCCCTGCTTGGAAAATGCGTTCGAGTTCGGCAAGCTGGACTTTGTTGTTCACGCCCGCCGCAAGGTGCGGGGCGCGTACCTGCACGGGGGTAACGGCCACGCCGTCGGCAACGGCCAGCGCGATGAGGTCGGTCAGATAGTATTCGCCCTGCGCGTTGTCGGCGGACAGGCGGCCGAGCCAGTCTGCCAACTTGGCGCAAGGCAGGACGAGGATGCCGGTGTTGGTTTCTTTAACGGCTTTCTGCCTTGCGTCGGCATCTTTTTCTTCGACAATGGCCACGACTTTGCCCGCTTCGTCGCGGATGATGCGGCCGTAGCCTGCGGGCTTGTCCAATACGTCAGTCAGGAGGCCTACGCCGCTGCCGGCGGCATCGAGCAGGGTTTGCAGGGTGGCGGTGTCGGTGAGCGGCACGTCGCCGTAAAGCACCAGGATGCGCCCGTCTTGCGGCAGATGCGGCAGCGCGGTCTTGACGGCGTGGCCGGTGCCGAGCTGTTCGGCCTGCTCCACCCATACGACATCGCGTTTTACCGTGTCCAAAACCTGCTCTTTGCCGTGGCCGACCACGACGCAGATTTGTGCGGGATGGAGCGCGGCGGCGGTGTCGATAACGCGTGCCAGCATGGGCTGGCCGCCGATTTCGTGCAGCACTTTGGGCATTTTGGAATACATGCGCGTGCCTTTGCCGGCAGCGAGGATGACGATGGAAAGATGGGGATTCATGGCGGATGCTTTCGTTCGGAGGATGGGAAATGGGCCAGAGGCCGTCTGAAAACGGTTTCTTCATGCTTGAAACGGTGTTTTCAGACGGCCTCTGCGCCGCTGCGGGCTTATTGCGGCGTGATTTTCTGCCAGTGCGTGCCGCGTACTTCCTCTTCGTTGGATTTTGTGCCGCCTTCGGGCACGACGGCGTGCTGTTCGGGACGGTATTGGTTGTTGCGCATATTGCGGGAATAGGTGCCGTCCTGATAGGAAATGGCGGTGCCGTTGGGGTATTTCTGGCGCAGCGATGTGCGGCCGTCGGCGTTTTTGTAGGTTTCCCACGAGCAGGCGGAAAGGGCGGCAAGAGCGATGAGGGGGAGCAGGTAACGCATGGTTTTTCCTTTTTGAAAAACGGTATTTTAGCCGATTGGCGCGGGGAAAGACAGCGGCGGGCGGCGCAAAAGGAAGAGGCCGTCTGAAAAAGCCGTTTGGCGGTTTTCAGACGGCCTGTATGCCGCCGGCTGCGGACTATTGCGCGGACGGAGGGGCGGCAGAGGCTGCCTCTTCGGTAACCGGCGAGGTTGGCGCGGATACGGCAGAAGGTGCGGATGGCGGTGCGGCCGGCGGCGGGTTTGCCGCAACGGAGCCGGCAGGGGCGGACGATACGGAAGCAGGCGCGGGGGTGGGAAACGGTACGGGCGGCGCGGAAGGCAGCGGCGGCAGATACTGCTCGGGATTGACTGCCTTGCCGCCGATGCGTACTTCAAAATGCAGTTTCACGCGCTCGGCATCGCTGCTGCCCATCACGGCGACGGTTTCGCCCGCGCGGACGGTTTGGCCTTTTTTCACCAAAATGCGTTCGTTGTGGGCATAGGCTGTAATCACACCGTTGCCGTGGGTAATCAGCACCAGATTGCCGTAGCCGCGCACGCCGTTGCCGACATAGGCCACCCACCCCGCCCCGGCTGCGCGGACGGGATCACCCGCCTGTCCGGCAAAATCAATGCCCTTGTTCCCACCGCCGAAACGGGCGATGACGGGGTTGGGCGAAGGCGGCGAAAAATGCAGTTTGTTGGTGGGCGCAACCGTACCGCCTTGTTTGGCGGCGGATTCGGCGGCGGGTTTGCGCGCTTCGACGGCATTTGCGCTCCTGCCCACGCGCAAACGCTGGCCGACGGCGATTTTCGACGGGTCGCTCAAATTGTTCCATTTCGCCAGCGTGGCGGGGCTTTGGCCGAAACGGGCGGCAATGCGGTTGAGCGTATCGCCGCGCTGCACGCGGTAATAGCCGCCGGACGGGGCAGACGAAGCGCACGCAGCCAGCACGAGGGCGGCGGCGCAGGAGGCAAACGGGAAAAAGGGAAAACGTGTATTCATGTTTTTAAGGATAACAGAAGCCGCCGCCGCCGACAAAACGCCGCCCCGCCCCCTGCCGCGCCTTTTTCAGACGGCCTCCAAGCCCTGCGCCGCACGCCGCCGCCGCTTCCTTTTACTTTTTTTTACCGCTCCGCACGACACGTTCCTCGTTGAAATTATCCCGCTCCGTCTGTATCTTGCGCCGTCCGCCCGTTTGTAAACCATCAAGACAAGGATACCCGCGTATGCGTTATTTCGGCATCGGTTTTCTCGTTTTCATCCTGCTGGAAATCTTCTCCCTCATCCAAGCCGCATCGCGCATCGGCGCATTCGGCACACTCGCCCTCATCATCCTCAGCGCAATGGCCGGATTGTTTATGCTGCGCCGCTTCGGCCTCTCCGGCATATTGCTTGCAGGGGCGGCCGTGCGCAGCGGCGGACAGGTTTCCGCCTACCAGCTCCTGTGGCCGGTACGCTACGCCGTGGCCGCCCTGCTCCTCATCAGCCCGGGTTTCTTCTCCACCCTGCTGGCCGTTTTACTGATGCTGCCGCTCAAAGGCGGCCGCGCAAGCCAAACAGTACACGGCGGCGCGGCGCAGTTTGGCGGTTTCGCACAGGCACGTCCAAATGGAGACGACGACATTATTGAGGGCGACTTCCGCACGGTAGACGGCAGCAGACCGTCTGAAAAACCGGCAAACCGTTTTATCGAAGACCGCAGCAAAGATTAGCGGCAAAGGCCGTCTGAAAAACAAATTTCAGACGGCCTGCTTTAATTTTCCAGCCGCCGCCCATATCTGCGGCGGCGTTTTCCACAAAACACACAAAACACCCGATCATGAGCAATCAAGACTACTACCAGACACTCGGCGTATCCCGCAGCGCAAACGACGACGAAATCAAAAAAGCCTACCGCAAACTGGCAATGAAATACCATCCCGACCGCAACCCCGGCAACAAAGAAGCCGAAGAAAAATTCAAAGACGTGCAAAAAGCCTACGACACGCTCTCCGACAAAGAAAAACGCGCCATGTACGACCAATACGGCCATGCCGCCTTCGAACAGGGGGCAGGCGGATTCGGCGGCGGATTCGGCGGAGCGCAAGGTTTCGATTTCAGCGACATATTCAGCCAAATGTTCGGCGGGGGCGGCGGGGCGCGCCAGCAAAGCTATCAGGGCGCGGATTTGCAGTATGCCGTGGAAATCACCCTCGAAGAAGCCGCCAAAGGCACCCGGCAACGCCTCAACATCCCCACTTACGAAGAATGCGGCGTATGCCACGGCAGCGGCGCAAAGCCCGGCACCTCCGCCTCCACCTGCTCCACCTGCCACGGCTCGGGCACCGTCCACATCCGCCAGGCCATCTTCCAAATGCAGCAAACCTGCCCGTCCTGCCACGGCAGCGGCAAAGAAATCCGCGATCCCTGCATCAAATGCCGTGGCGAAGGCCGTGTCAAAACAGCCAAAACCGTGGAAGTGAACATTCCGGCCGGCATCGACGACGGCCAGCGCATCCGCCTCTCAGGCGAAGGCGAGCCCGGCCGCAACGGCGCACCCTCGGGCGATCTGTACGTCGTCGTCCATGTCAAAGCGCACAAAATCTTCGAACGCAACGGCTTGGATCTGCACTGCGAACTTCCCGTCAGCTTTACCACCGCCGCACTCGGCGGTGAAGTGGAAGTCCCTACGCTCGAAGGCAAAGTCAAACTCACCATCCCGAAAGAAACGCAGACCGGCCGCAGAATGCGCGTCAAAGGCAAGGGCATCAAATCCCTGCGTTCCAGCGCGACAGGCGATCTCTACTGCCACGTTCTCGTCGAAACCCCGGTCAATCTTACCGACCGCCAGAAAGAGCTGTTGGAAGAGTTTGAAAAAATCTCCACCGGCCTCGACCGCAGCCAAACTCCGCGCAAAAAATCATTTTGGGACAAAGTTGAAGACAAAGTAAACGACTTGAAAAACGATCTGTTCAATAACTGAACGGAGGCCGTCTGAAAATACGGTTTGACGAACCAATCAAATATAGTGGAACAGAATAAAAATCTACGGCATTGCTGCGCCTTACCGTACCACCCCGCCTAATATCTTTTCTATTTTGTTCCACTATACGTTATGCCCAATAAAAAAATCCGAACGGTAAACCGTTCGGATTTTTTCAAAAGCAGATAATCAGAAATTACTGCACTTTGATTTCCACATCAACGCCTGCCGGCAGATCCAACTTCATCAGCGCGTCAGTAGTTTTGTCCGTCCAATCGACGATGTCCATCAGGCGCAAATGGGTACGGATTTCCAACTGTTCGCGTGAGGTTTTGTTCACGTGCGGAGAACGCAAAATATTGAAACGCTCGATTTTGGTCGGCAGCGGAATCGGGCCTTTGACAACGGCACCGGTACGTTTGGCGGTTTCGACAATTTCCTGCGCCGAACGATCGATCAGGCTGTAATCGTAGGCTTTCAGACGGATACGGATTTTTTGGTTTGCCATTGATTCGGTATCCTTTGGTTAAGCGATTACGGCAGAAACCACGCCGGCACCCACAGTACGGCCGCCTTCGCGAATGGCGAAACGCAGACCATCTTCCATGGCGATCGGAGCAATCAGTTCTACGGTAATGGTTACGTTCTCACCGGGCATCACCATTTCCACTCCGTCTTCCAAAGTTACCGCACCGGTTACGTCAGTCGTACGGAAGTAGAACTGGGGACGGTAGTTGGCGAAGAACGGTGTATGGCGGCCGCCTTCTTCTTTGCTCAGTACGTATACCTCGGCTTTGAATTTGGTGTGCGGGGTAATGGTGCCGGGTTTGGCCAAAACCTGACCGCGTTCCACTTCTTCGCGTTTGGTACCGCGCAGCAGTACGCCGACGTTGTCGCCTGCCTGGCCTTCGTCCAGCAGTTTGCGGAACATTTCGACACCGGTACAGGTAGTTTTTTGGGTTTCTTTCAAACCGACGATTTCAATCTCGTCGCCTACGTGGATGATACCGCGCTCTACGCGTCCGGTTACCACGGTACCGCGGCCGGAAATGGAGAATACGTCTTCAATCGGCAGCAGGAAGGGTTTGTCTACGGCACGCTCGGGCGTGGGGATGTAGCTGTCCAAAGCATCAGCCAAAGCGAAGATGGCGGTTTCGCCGATGTCGGAAGTGTCGCCTTCGAGTGCTTTAAGGGCGGAACCTTTAATAATCGGTACGTCGTCGCCCGGGAATTCGTAGCTGTTCAGCAGGTCGCGGATTTCCATCTCAACCAACTCAAGCAGCTCTTCGTCGTCCACCATGTCGCATTTGTTCATGAATACGATAATGTAGGGTACACCTACCTGACGGGCAAGCAGGATGTGTTCGCGGGTTTGGGGCATGGGGCCGTCGGCTGCGGAACACACCAAAATCGCACCGTCCATCTGGGCGGCACCGGTAATCATGTTTTTAACGTAGTCGGCGTGTCCCGGGCAGTCTACGTGTGCGTAGTGGCGGCCTTCGGTTTCGTATTCGACGTGCGAAGTGTTGATGGTAATGCCGCGCGCTTTTTCTTCGGGGGCATTGTCGATTTGGTCGTAGGCTTTTGCGGCACCGCCGAATTTCTTAGCCAAAATAGTAGTCAGTGCAGCAGTAAGGGTGGTCTTACCATGGTCTACGTGACCGATGGTGCCGACGTTTACGTGCGGTTTGCTGCGTTCGAATTTTTCCTTAGCCATGAGCTAATTCCTTTACAAATTTAAAGATCATTAAAAAGAACAAATAGGCCGTCTGAAAATTATATTCCAGCGTTTTCAGACGGCCTGACGGATACCGAATTTAGCCTTTGCGGGCTTCGGTTACGGCAGCAGCCACATGTGCGGGTGCTTCCGAATACTTTTTAAACTCCATCGAATAGGTGGCGCGGCCTTGTGTGGCAGAACGCAGATCGGTGGAATAACCGAACATTTCCGCCAACGGCACTTCGGCACGAACCTTCTTACCGCCGATACCGTCATCATCCATACCCAAAACGATACCGCGACGACGGTTCAAATCGCCCATTACATCACCCATGTAGTCTTCCGGAGTTTCCACTTCAACCGCCATAATCGGCTCAAGCAATACCGGGGAAGCTTTTTTCATACCTTCCTTAAAGGCCATGGATGCTGCCAATTCAAAGGCAATTTGCGAGGAGTCCACATCATGGTAGGAACCGAAAATCAAACGGATGCGTACATCGACAACAGGATAACCGGCAACAATACCGTTGGGCAGTGTATCGCGGATACCTTTATCGCAGGACGGAATAAATTCGCGGGGAATAACACCGCCCTTGATTTCGTCGATAAACTCGTAGCCTGCGCCACCCGGCTCCATCGGCTCCATTTTGATCACAACATGACCATATTGGCCTTTACCGCCGGATTGTTTGACGTGCTTGGCCTCGGATTCGACTTCCTTGCGGATGGTTTCACGATACGCAACCTGAGGCGCACCAATGTTCGCTTCCACGCCGAATTCGCGCTTCATACGGTCAACAATAATTTCCAAGTGCAGTTCGCCCATACCGGAAATAATGGTCTGCCCCGATTCTTCATCGGTACGCACGCGGAAAGACGGATCTTCCTTAGCCAAGCGGTTCAGGGCAATACCCATTTTCTCTTGGTCGGCTTTGGTTTTCGGCTCGACGGCAATATGGATGACCGGCTCGGGGAACTCCATACGTTCCAAAATAATCGGAGCATCTTCGGCACACAGGGTCTCACCGGTCGTAACGTCTTTCAAGCCGATAGCGGCGGCAATATCACCCGCCCGCACTTCTTCGATTTCGGTACGGTCGGCAGCAGTCATCTGCACCAAACGGCCGATACGCTCGCGCGTGCCTTTAACCGAGTTCAAAACGTTGTCGCCGGATTTGACCACGCCCGAATATACGCGGATAAAAGTCAATTGGCCGACATATTTGTCATTCAGCATTTTAAATGCCAATGCCGAAAATTTCTCTTCGTCAGCTGCCTTGCGGCTGTCAGGCTGATCGGTAGACGGATTCACGCCCTGAACAGGAGGAATATCGGTCGGCGCGGGCAACAATTCGACAACAGCATCCAGCATACGCTGTACACCTTTGTTTTTAAATGCAGAACCACACAGCATCGGTTGGATTTCGCCTGAGAGGGTGCGCTGGCGCAAAGCTCCGACGATCTCTTCCTCGGTCAGCTCTTCGCCGCCCAAATACTTATCCATCAGCTCTTCGTTGGCTTCAGCCGCAGCTTCAATCATATTCTGCCGCCACTCTTCGGCGGTTGCCACCAAGTCGGCAGGAATATCGCCGTATTCGAAAGTAACGCCTTTATCGGCCTCATTCCAAATGATGGCTTTCATTTTCAGCAAATCAACCACACCTTCAAACGCATCTTCCGCACCAACCGGAATAACGATAGGCACAGGATTGGCGCGCAGACGGGTTTTCATCTGCTCTACCACGCGGAAAAAGTTTGCTCCCTGGCGATCCATTTTATTAACAAAGGCAATGCGCGGCACTTTGTATTTGTTGGCCTGTCTCCATACGGTTTCAGACTGGGGCTGGACACCGCCGACCGCGCAGTAAACCATTACCGCGCCGTCCAATACGCGCATGGAACGCTCTACTTCCACGGTAAAGTCAACGTGTCCCGGGGTATCGATGATGTTGAAACGGTGTTCGGGAAACTGCTTGGCCATACCCGACCAATAAGAAGTTACGGCAGCAGAAGTAATGGTAATACCACGCTCCTGCTCCTGCTCCATATAGTCCGTTGTAGCCGCGCCGTCATGTACTTCTCCGAGTTTGTGGGTCAAACCGGTGTAGAACAAAATACGTTCGGTAGTAGTGGTTTTACCTGCATCAATATGCGCGGAAATACCGATATTGCGGTACAGGTTAATAGGTGTTTTACGAGCCATTTGTTCAGCCTTTCAAAATTAGAAACGGAAATGGGAGAAGGCTTTGTTGGCTTCGGCCATACGGTGTACTTCTTCACGTTTTTTCATCGCACCGCCACGGCCTTCGGCCGCATCAATCAATTCGCCGGCCAGACGCAGATCCATGGATTTTTCTCCGCGTTTGCGCGCCGCATCGCGAACCCAGCGCATAGCCAGTGCCAAACGGCGGGAGGGGCGTACTTCAACAGGAACTTGGTAGTTCGCACCACCGACACGACGGCTTTTTACTTCCACAACGGGCTTTGCATTGGAAATGGCTTCATTAAACACTTCGATGGCTTCTTTGCCTTGTACTTTTTTGGCAATCTGCTCTAAAGCACCGTAAACAATACGCTCGGCAACGGATTTTTTACCGTCAACCATTAGCACATTCATAAATTTGGTCAGCTCGACGCTACCGAATTTCGGATCGGGTAATACGTCGCGTTTGGGGACTTCTCTACGTCTTGGCATTTTAATTCCTTCAATATCTATTCAGTTGGGGCAACCCCATGAATGCCTATATCAAGCACTCACTTACTCGGCAGCGTCCGTTTTTCAGACGGCCTACCGACGTGCCAGTTAAATAAAATCAGATTACTTGGGGCGTTTGGCACCGTATTTGGAGCGCGCCTGTTTGCGGTCTTTCACGCCGGCGGTATCCAAAGAGCCGCGCACGGTGTGGTAGCGCACACCCGGCAAGTCTTTTACACGGCCGCCGCGAATCAGCACCACACTGTGCTCTTGCAGGTTGTGGCCTTCGCCGCCGATGTATGAAATCACTTCAAAGCCGTTGGTCAGGCGCACTTTGCACACTTTACGCAAGGCTGAGTTCGGTTTTTTCGGAGTTGTGGTGTACACACGGGTGCATACGCCGCGTTTTTGCGGGCAGGCTTCCAGTGCGGGCACTTTGTTTACGTACACGGGCTTTTGACGGCCTTTGCGTACCAATTGGTTGATAGTTGGCATACTTTATTTGTCCTGTTGAAATAAAAATATTTGCCGGCACTCTGCCGACAAGCAGCGGATTATAGTAAAGATTTAAATATACAGTCAAGAAAAGGCTTTTTAAAGCACACACGACCCCGCCCTGTGCCACATTCTGAAAAGCAAAAAGGAACGAATCAAGGTCCGTCTGAAAACTGTTTTCAGACGGCCTGCCGTATGTAAAACAAGGCTTATGATTTATCAAACACTCCGCCTTGCCGGCGCACCACGGCGGGAATCTCCAAATCTTCAAGCACGCGCTGGTCGGAGAAATCGGGACCGGACAAATTGGCGTTGCGCGCTTCCCTGCCCGACATCAACACACCTGCTATATTGGAAAAACCGCCGTCTTCGTCATGCTGCGACGCAGACTCGACACCGTCCCGCACAGACTGATAGCGTCCGCGAACGGACTGGCGGGAATTACTGCCATACTGCGTATGCTGACGGCCCGGTACAGTATTGTGGTTGTTTTCTTTCAATCCGGTAGCAATGATGGTTACCCGGATAGCGTCTTCCGCCATACTTTCGTCTTCTGCCGTGCCGTATTTGCGCTCGGAATCGGGATGGGCGTAATCATCGATTACCCGCATAATTTCCTTATACTCGGACATTTTCAGGCAGCCCGGTGCGGTCGTAATATTGACCAGCACGCCGCGTGCGCCGTCAAGGCTGACATCGTCGAGCAGGGGGCTGGAAATGGCTTGTTCGGTAGCCAGTTTCGCCCTGTCCACTCCCTGAGCCGCACCCGAACCCATCATTGCCATACCGGTAATGCCCATCACGTTTTTCACATCGGCAAAGTCGAGATTGATGAAACCCGGGCGGGTAACGACTTCGGAAATACCGGCAACAGCCGCATGCAGCACATTGTCAGCCGCCTGAAACGCCTCGCGCACGGTTACATCGTCGCCCAGCGCGGTCATAAGTTTGTCGTTCGGAATGACAATCAGCGAATCAACCTGGCTTTTCAGATACTCGATACCCTGCTGGGCGATATGGATGCGCTTACCTTCGTGCTCAAACGGCCGGGTAACGACCGCCACGGTAAGAATACCCATTTCTTTGGCAATTTCCGCTACAACGGGAGAAGCACCCGTACCCGTTCCGCCTCCCATGCCGGTAGTAATAAACAGCATATTTGCGCCGCGAACGGCTTCCGTGATGGCCTCGCGCTCTTCCAAAGCGGCTTCCCGTCCGATTTCGGGATCGGCACCTGCCCCCAAGCCCTTGGTCAGATTGCTGCCCAACTGGATGCGCTTGGGTGCGTTGCTTTTGCCCAGAGCCTGCGCGTCAGTATTGGCACTAATGAACTCGACACCTTGAATAGTGTTTTTAATCATGTTGTTAATGGCGTTGCAACCGCCGCCGCCGATACCGATGACTTTGATGACCGCAGGGCTCGCGGCGGAATCTACTACATCGTAAACCAAATCCATTAAAACTACTCCTTCGCGCCCTGCACAGGACGATATGACTTTGACAAATATTGCGGATTATATAAGAAGCCGCACAATCTTACAAAAAACGTTCCGATACGGAATTATGACTTCGGATTAGAAATTATTGCGCAGCCACTCTTTGATTTTTCCGAAAATACTTTCCCCATGCTCGTGATGAACTGCGGTTGTACCGCTTTCGCCCCCGTTTTCAACATCTCCGCGTGCGGCGTACAGCAAGCCGATAACGGTGGCATTGCGCGGATTGCGGATGCGCTCGGACACGCCGGGCATTTCCGGCGGCACGCCGACACGGGCAGGCAGGCCGAAAATATCTTCGGCCAAATCGACAATTCCTGCCAGCATGGATGCGCCCCCGGTCAGAACGATGCCTGAGGTAAGCATATCTTCGTAAAAGCCGCTGCGGTGCAGTTCGTGCTGCACCAGCTCGAGGATTTCTTCGACGCGCGGCCCGATCACGGTGGACAGGCTGCGGCGGGCGATTTGCCGCGGCTGGCGGTCGCCGACGCTGGGCACTTCCACCATTTCGTCCATATCCTCGCCCGCCAAATCGGCATGTGCCGCGCCGTGGTGGACTTTGATGTATTCGGCGGCACTGTACGGAGTACGCAATGCCTGCGCCAAATCGCTGGTAATCAGGTCGCCTGCTACCGGAATGACGGCGGTATGGCGGATTGCGCCGTTGGTGTACACGGCAATGTCGGTGGTGCCGCCGCCGATGTCGATAACGCACACGCCGAGTTCTTTTTCGTCTTCCGTCAGCACGGCCTGTCCGCTGGCAAGGGGTTGCAACATGATTTGATCCATGTGCAGATTGCAGCGGGTAATGCATTTTTGGATGTTTTGCAGGGCGGTTACCGCACCGGTAATGATATGGACGCGGGTATCGAGACGCACGCCGCTCATGCCGATGGGTTCGCGCACGCCCGGCTGGTTGTCGATGATGTATTCCTGCACGACGGTGTGCAGGATACTGTGGTCGGGCGGGATGTTTACCGCTTTGGCGGTTTCGATGGCGCGGTCGATGTCGGCCTGGGTAACTTCGCCGTCTTTGATTTTGACCACGCCTTGCGAATTCAGGCTGCGGATATGGTTGCCCGCGATGCCGGTGGTAACGCTGCCGACCTTGCAGTCCGCCATCAGTTCGGCTTCGCCTACGGCCTGTTTGATGGCCTGCGCCGTTGCGTCGATGTTGGTTACCATCCCGGCTTTCAGCCCGCGCGACGCCGCTTGGCCGATGCCGATGATGTGGATGCCGTTGTCTTCCTGTACTTCGCCTATCAGGGCGATGACTTTCGATGTGCCGATATCGAGGGCACTGATATAGTGTTTTCTAACCATGATGTTCCAGTCTTGATTTCCAAATCCTAATCGCTTTCAGACGGCATTTCCATGCCGTTGCCGGCCGGCTGTATTCCGTGTTCTTTCAGTCTGACGGCAAAGCCGTCCCTATACCGCATATCGACGTATTCCAGTCTGTCGGCCTGCGGCCGCAGCAGCTTCGGCCACGCTTCGACAAAACGGGCAAGCCTTTCGGTTTCGTTTTCGCGCCCCAAACGGATGCGTATGCCGTTATCCAAAACGATTTCCCAAGCGGAGCGGGGGGTGCGGGACAGCACGGCAACGGCGAGTTTTTGTTTCGCCAGTTCGCGGCGGAAAATGTCCAAATGTTCGGCCATGATTTTGCCCGAACCTTCCTGCCCTTTGAATTCGGGCAGTTCGCCGTCGCCCTCCCATGTTGCGGCGAACGGATTGCCTTCGCTGTCGAGCAGGCGGCCTTCGTCCCAATGCGCCACGGGGATGCGTTCGGTAAGGCTGATGTCTACCGCATCGGGCAGGCGGCGGCGCACTTCGGCTTTGGCAATCCACGGCAGCCTGGCAAATGCGGCCTGTGCGCCGTTCAAATCGGCTCTGAATATATTGCCGCGTATGTACTGCTGCGCCACCTGCTGCAATTGTCCGCTGTCGGAGTAGCGCAGCCGGCCGTTGATATTGACCTGCTTGACGGGAAAATGGGGCGAACGGTAGAGCCATACCGCTGCCGAACAAAGCAGCAGAACCGCGACTGCGGCATACAGCCAGCCCGAAACGCGGCTCAGGGTTTGGGCATTATTCCACATAGGCCGTCTGTAAAATCCTCAGGCAGAGCTCGGCAAAGCCGATGCCGGCCTCTGCCGCTGCTTTGGGCACAAGGCTGTGCGAGGTCATGCCGGGCAGGGTGTTGGCTTCCAACAGGTGGAGGCGGCCGTTTTCGTCTTTCAGAAAATCGATTCTGCCCCAGCCGCGTCCGCCGATGGCGGCGAAAGCGCGTACGGCCAGCGTGCGCATCAGTTTTTCGTCCGCATCCGCAAGATCGGACGGACAAAGATAAACGGTGTCGTCGCGGCCGTATTTTGCTTCTTGGTCGTAAAACTCGGTGGCGGGGATGATGCGCACGGTGGGCAATGCCTCGCCGCCGAGGACGGCGCAGGTATATTCGCCGCCGCCGATGAATTTTTCGGCGATGATTTCGCCTTTGAAGCGTTTGAGACTGCGGTATACCTCTTTCAGACGGCCTGCCTCTTTCACTTTCACTACGCCGACGCTGCTGCCTTCGTTGGCCGGTTTGACGAACAGCGGCAGGCCGAGTTTGCGCTCCACTTCGTCGAAATCGCTGTCTTCGCCCAGCACTTCGTAATCGGGTACGGGCAGGCCGAGGCCTTTCCATAAGAGTTTGCAGCGGTATTTGTCCATGCCGACGGCTGAGGCCAGCACGCCGCAGCCGGTATAGCGGATGCCGAGTGCCTCCAATGCGCCCTGCACCGTGCCGTCTTCGCCGAATATGCCGTGCAGGATATTAAACGCGCAGTCGAAACCCTGCGCCGCCAATTCGCCCAGCGGCGTTTCTTTCGGGTCGAACGCATGGGCATCCACGCCCTTTTCGCGCAAGGCTGCGAGCACCGCACGTCCGCTGTCGAGCGATACTTCACGCTCGCTGGAAAATCCGCCCATCAATACGGCGACTTTGCCGAAGTTCTGCATACTGTATTTCTTTCTTTATTGCTGCCTGTGTTGCTGTTTGAGGCCGTCTGAAAAAGGTTTTGCGGCCGGATTTGCGTTTTCAGACGGCCTCTTGCGCCCGCCGCACCAGTTCGGCGGGTACTTTGTTGATACTGCCCGCGCCCATGTTGAGCAGGATGTCGCCGTCGCGCAGCACGGTGTCCAGCAGCATGGCGGGCAGCTCGTTTACGTCGGCGCAGTAGAGCGGCTCGACTTTGCCGTAGGCACGGACGTTGCGGGCAAGGGCTCGGCTGTCTTCGGCCAGCGGCTCTTCGCCGGCGGCATATACGTCGGTCAGCACCAGCGTGTCCACGGTGTTGAGCACTTTGGCGAAGTCGTCGAACAGGTCGCGGGTGCGGGTGTAGCGGTGCGGCTGGAAAGCCAGCACCAGGCGGCGGTCGGGATATGCGCCGCGTGCGGCGGCGATGGTGGCGGCCATTTCTGTGGGGTGGTGGCCGTAGTCGTCGACAACCAGTGCGCTGCCGCCGTTTTTCAAGGGGATTTCGCCGTAGCTTTGGAAGCGGCGGCCCACTCCGCCGAAGTTTTCCAGCCCCTGCCGCACGGCTTCTGTGCCTGCGCCGCATTCGAGCGCTACACCTATGGCGGCAAGCGCGTTGAGGACGTTGTGGCGGCCGGGCAGGTTGAGGGTTACGGGAAAATCGAGCGGGTCGTGGCCTTTCATGCGCACGCATACGTCAAACCGCATCCGTGCGCCGTCGCTTTCGATGTTTCCGGCGCGGATGTCGGCATCTTCGCCGAAGCCGTAAGTGGCGTAGGGTTTGCTGACTTTGGGCAGGATGGCGCGGACGTGTTCGCTGTCGGCGCACAGAAAGGCTTTGCCGTAAAACGGCATACGGTGGATAAAGTCGATAAAGGCCTGGTGCAGTTTTTCAACGCTGTGGCCGTAGGTTTCCATATGGTCTTCGTCGATGTTGGTAACAACGGACATGACCGGTGTGAGGTGGAGGAAGGATGCGTCGGATTCGTCGGCTTCGGCGACGATATAGCTGCCTTTGCCCAAACGGGCGTTGGTGCCGACGGCGGTGAGTTTGCCGCCGATGACGAAGGTGGGATCGAGGCCGGCGGCGGCGAGTACGGAGGCGGTGAGGCTGGTGGTGGTGGTTTTGCCGTGTGTGCCGGCAACGGCTATGCCGTCTTTGAAACGCATCAGTTCGGCCAGCATCAGGGCGCGGGGGATAACGGGTATCTGCTGCGCATGGGCGGCCAGCACTTCGGGATTGTCCTTTTTGACGGCGGTGGAAATCACGACCACATCCGCGCCGCTGACGTGTTCGGCGGTGTGGCCGGGATAGACGCGCACGCCCAAGCCGGCCAAATGCCGCGTTACCGCGCTCTGTGCCTGGTCGGAGCCGGAAACGGTGTAGCCTTGGTTGTGCAGCACTTCGGCAATGCCGCACATGCCCGAGCCGCCGATGCCGACGAAATGGATGTGTCTGACTCTGTTTTTCATGATGGTGTCCCTATGCTTTTTCAGACGGCCTCTGCGGCGGCGGGAGGCCGTCTGAAAGTGAAGCCGCAAAAAAGGGGCGGATTGTAAAGCCTATGCCGTGCCTGTGTCATGCCGCACGGGGTAAAAAAGGGTTGGGACGGATTGCGGCTCTGCCGCCTGCGTACCGTTCGGACGGCCTGCCGGTGTATCCGTGTGCTTTGAAGCCGTCTGAAAAGCCGCTCCGTGTTTGTTTTCAGACGGCCTCTGCCGCCCTGCCCGCTCCGTTTTGCCGCAAACGGGAAAGGCCGTCTGGAAAACAGGTTTACAAGAGCAGCGGCAGAAGCTGCGGCCAGCCGATTTCTCGGGCGTAGTCGGCGGCGGTTTTGCCGCGTGCGTCGCGCTGCTGCGGCACCGCGCCCATCGCCAGCAGGACGCGCACGCTCTCGGCATTGCCGGCGATGGCGGCGTGGTGCAGCATGGTTTGGCCGTTTTCGTCGGCAGCGGCGGCATCTTCGGGATGTTTGCGCAGATGATCGCGCAGGCCGGACGACATATTGGTGTCGGCGGGGTGCTGATCGAGGTATTCGGGATGCTCTTCCTGACCGATTGCCAGCAGCACGGTTTGGCCGTCGCCGAAATCCAAGCCCCAAGCCCGGTCGTGGGCGGCACGTTCTTCATCGCCCATTTGCCGGCGCAAAGCCTGCACGGTAAAGCCGCCGCAGACTTTTTTGCCGTCGGCCATCAGCCAGTCGGTAATTTCGCGGCAGGGCAGGCCGTTGATTCTTTCTCCGGCCTGTATGTTGGTGAGGATGTTGGGGCTGTTGATCAGGGTGCCGCTGATGTTTTCGCCGTCGAAGGCGAGGTCTTCCAGCCACATATGTTCGGTTTCCACGCTGCCGTCGATTTCCTGCCAAAACGGGGCTTTTACCGCAGCGTGGCTCAGCCCTTTGACAATACGCCGCTGCTCCCAGTAATACTCGCGCCAGAAGTATTTGAAGGTATCCCGCGCCTGCACGGAGGCGCGGTGCATATCTTCGTCGTCTTCGCGGGCGAAGGAAACGGGTTCGGGTTTGCTTTTTTTGCCAAACAGTTTGTCGAAAAAGCCCATTCTCCTACTCCTGTGCCTGTTTGAAAATTGAAAAGGGTTTACGCACCCGCCGCCGCGATTGCCGCTGCGGCTACTTTTTCCGCGCTGTCGGGATTGGCGAGGCGGCGGGCGTTTTGCGCCTGTTGCAGGCATTGTTCCCGCGTGAGGCCGCCGAGGATTTGCGCAAGGCGGGCAACGGTCAGTTCGGGTTGCGGCAGCAGCACGGCGGCACCGGCCTGCGCCATGAAGCGGGCGTTGGCGGTTTGGTGGTCGTCCACGGCGTAGGGATAGGGAACGAGCAGTGCGCCGAGGCCGGCGGCGGCCAGTTCGGCCACGGTAAGTGCGCCGGCGCGGCACACGGCCAAATCGGCCGCGCGGTAGGCGGACACCATGTCGTCGATAAATTCGCAGCACTCGGCCTCCACGCCCGCATTCCGGTAGGCGGCCTGCAAGGCTTCGAGTTTGCCGCGCCCCGACTGGTGCAACACCTGCGGACGGCTTTCCGGCGGCAGGGCGGCAAGGGCGGCGGGAACGGTTTCGTTCAGTATCTGCGCACCGAGGCTGCCGCCGACCACCAGTATTTTCAGACGGCCTGTCCGTTCTGCAAACCGCGTTTCGGGCGCGGGAAGGGCGGCGATGTCCGCGCGGACGGGGTTGCCGACGAGGCCGTCGGGCGCATCAAACGCATCTGGAAAGGCATACAGCACGCGCTTGGCGGTTTTGGCGAGCAGGCGGTTGGACAGGCCGGCAACGGCGTTTTGTTCGTGGATGACGACGGGCACGCCGCAGAGCTTGGCCGCCACGCCGCCGGGAAAGGTTACGAAGCCGCCGAAGCCGATGACGCAGGAAACCTTGTGCTTTTTGATGACGGCACGGGCGGCGCGTACGGTTTGGAGCAGCGTAAAGGGAAGCAGCAGCTTGCGTTTGAGGCCGCTGCCGCGCACGCCTTTGATGGCGAGGGTTTCCAGCGGGATGCCGTGCTGCGGCACGATGCGCTCTTCCATCGACTGCACGCTGCCCAGCCAGACGACGCTGTGGCCGCGCGCTTGGAGCGACTGCGCCACGGCCAGCGCGGGGAAGATGTGGCCGCCGGTGCCGCCGGCCATCAGCAGGAATGTTTTGCCCATTTTTCAAGCCTCTACTTTGTAGCCGCGCATTTTGCGGCGGTTTTCGTAATCTGCCCGCAGCAGCAGCCCCATGCTCACAATCATCACCACCGCCGCCGAGCCGCCGTAGGACACCAGCGGCAGCGGCAGGCCTTTGGTGGGCAGCAGGCCGATGTTCACGCCGATGTGGAAAAAACTCTGCACGCCCAGCCAGATGGCGATGCCGTAGGCGGTGAAGGAGCTGAAAAAAAGCTCCAAATCACGCGCCTGCTTGCCGATGGAAAAAGCGCGCCATACCAGCCAGCCGTAGCAGAACACCAGCATACACAGGCCGAAAAAGCCCCATTCTTCGCTGATCACGGCAAAGATAAAGTCGGTGTGGGCTTCCGATTCGGTCAGATAAAAACGTTTGTCCAGACTGGCACCCAAGCCCGTGCCGAACCATTGCCCGCGTGCGTTGGCGATCAGTGAGTGGGTGAGCTGGTAGCCCGTGCCCAAGGGGTCGTTGAACGGGTTGAGAAAGGCCGAAACACGTGCCATGCGGTAGGGTGCGGCCAGCACGGCCAACACCAGCCCGCATACGCCGGCTCCCACGGCGAAGGAAAACCATTTTTTCGGCAAGTCGGCGAGAAACAGCATACCCAGCGCAATCAGCGTGGTAACCACCATCGCACCCAAATCGGGCTCGCTGAAAATCAGGCCGAGTCCGGCACCGACCAAAATTCCCGGGAAAATCAGGCTTTTGAGCTGCTTGAGCACTTCGGCGCGTCGGTTGAAAAAGGCCGCGAGATAAAGGATGACCGCCAGTTTGTAGGTTTCGCTGGGCTGGTAGTTGAAAAAGCCCAGCCTGATCCAGCGTTTCGCTCCGTTGATTTCTTCGCCGACGGCCAACACCGCCAGCAGCACCAGCGTGTTGCCGATCAGAAGCCACACGGAAGCCTTGCGCCAAAACGACATTTTCACCCAGAAAAGGGCAAAGGCCAGCACACAGCCGAAAGCGGCAAACTGCGCCTGTTTTTCCACCACTTTCCACGGATTGCCGTCGTAGCCCGCCCACACAATCGAAGCGGAATAAACCATCAGCAGGCCGAAAGAGAGCAGCAGCACCAGCATCCACAGCAGCGACTGGTCGAATTTGTCGCCGTTTTTGAGGATTTGGCGGTCGAGTAATTTGGATTCGCTAATCATGTTTTTCGTGTTTCAAACTTTGTTTGCTTGCGGTTTCCGTACGCCGGGCTTTTTCAGACGACCTGTACGGCCGCGCCAGCCAAGCCATCAGGCGCAGAAACAGGGCGGCGGCAAAACCGCACGCGGCGGCGGGGACAACGGCCAGCGGCAGCCATATAAGGGCTTCGTGCGCGTCGAAGCCGGCGGTTTGCGCGGTGTAGAGCAGCCACGGGAAAAACAGGCTTGCCAATGCCGTCCACAGTAAAAACCAATGCAGCCGCAGCGGCAGGCACAGCCACGCGGCCAGCAGGCCGCAAGCCGCGCCGACAAAGAGGAACAGGGGCAGCGTCATCATCATCATTTCCCCCGTGCTTTCAGACGGCCTCTCGGCAGCTTGGAGGCCGTCTGAAAAATGGGTTTGCGTCTTTTGACTGCGTTTTCAGACGGCCTCACAAGGCTGCAAACGCTTCGGCAAACACCGCCGAACGGTGGGCGTAGCCGTCAAACATATCAAAGCTGGCGCAGGCGGGGCTGAGCAGCACGATGTCGCCGCTTTGCGCCCGCGCATAGGCGGCCCGCACGGCCTCTTGCAGCGTTGCGCAGTCGATCAGCTCCACGCCCGCGCCCGACAAATCGCGGCGGATTTGCGGCGCGTCGCGGCCGATGAGCAGCACGGCTTTGGCCTTGCCGCGCAATACGGCGGCCAGCGGCGTAAAGTCCTGCCCTTTGCCCAGTCCGCCGAGTATCGCAAACAGCGGGCTTTGCAGGCCGCCGATGGCGGCGGCGGTCGCGCCGACATTGGTGCCTTTGGAGTCGTCGATAAAAACCACGCCGTTTTTCTCGCCGATTTTTTCCACGCGGTGCGGCAGGCCTTTGAAGGTGCGGACGTGTTGCAACAGCTCTGTGCGCGGCAGTCCCACGGCTTCGCAGAGTGCCACGGCGGCCAGCACGTTGGCGGCGTTGTGCCGTCCCTGCAAGGGAATATCCGCAGCGGCGGCAAGGTCGTCCGCGCCGGCTTTCAGACGGCCTGCCGCGCTATCCAGCCAATAATCGGCTCCGCTTTCGAGCGAAAACCATTTCACCCCGCGCCCCGCCCTTTTCATGGCGCGGCAGAGCGGGTCGTCGGCATTCAGCACCTGCACGCCGCTGCCGCGGAAGATTTTGTCTTTGGTGTGCGCGTAATCGAGCAGGTCGTCGTAGCGGTCGAGATGGTCTTCGGAAATATTCAATACCGCCGCCGCATCCGGACGCAGGCTTTCGGTGTTTTCAAGCTGGAAGCTGGAAAGCTCCAACACCCACACGTCCGCCCGCCGCCCGCCGCGCTGCATTTCGGCCTCTAAAACGGGGGTGCCGATATTGCCCGCAACCACGGTGTCCAGCCCGCATTGGCGGCAGAGGTGTCCGACCAGGCTGGTTACGGTGGTTTTGCCGTTGCTGCCGGTGATGGCGATGACTTTGTCGCCGCGCTCTTCCACGATGCCGGCCAGAATTTCGATGTCGCCCAATACGCGGCCGCCCCGTTGTTTGAACGCGGCGATGTCGGCGCGGCGTTCGCTGATGCCCGGGCTTAAAGCCAAAATATCGAAGCCTTTGTCCAAAGCGTCTTGCAGGGAGCCTGTGTGGCATTCGGTTCCGGCAAACTGCCGTTGCAGCTCCGCCGTGCGCCCGTCGGGGAATTTTTCGTCATAAGCCGCCACGGCCGCGCCCTGCGCGTGCAGGTAGGAAAGCATGGAAAGCCCGCTGCCGCCCATGCCCGCAACTAGGATTTTCTGGTTTTGCCAATTCATTTTCCGCTTCTTTCGTTCGGGGCTTGCAGACGGCACGGGAGGCCGTCTGAAAACTGTGTTACAGCAACAAATCTATTCTTTTTCCCACCGCTGCGCCAGCCGGACAAACGCTTCCGCGTAGCCTGCGTCGCCGGCCCGCCGGGCAGCGGTGTAGTCTGCCAGCATACGGAAATCGGCGAGGACGGCGCGGCGGCGCACGAGGCGGTAGGCGTTTTCTTCCAGCAGCCCGTTTAACACGGCTTCGGCGGCGGTATTGCGCGATTCGACGACGGCACGGATGTGCTCGCGGCCTTTGAGCCAGCTTTGCAGCGTTTGCTGTGCCGCAGGGTCGTCCGCCACCGTATAGCTTGCGACCAGGCCGTCCGCGCCGCGCGTCAGCGTGATGCCCTCTGCCTGTCCGTGCTGCGCGAAAAAGCGGCCGATGTCGGCATAAAGGGCGAAATCGCGCTGCGGGTCGGCGGAATTTTCAACCAGCCATTGCCGGCCGGCGTAAAGGTGGGGGTCGGCGTTTTCGGTTTCGATAAAGCGCAGGGTGAAGTTGTCGAAGGTCTGCCGCGCGGAATGGCGGGTGTTTTGGTAGCCGGTAACGGCAACGATGGCGGCGATGCCGACGGAAATCACGGCGGTCAGATCGGCAAGGGCAAGGGTTTCGGTAAGCTGCATAGCGGGCTTTCAGACGGCCTTAACGTGCTTTGGCGGGTTGGCGGGGAAGGCGTTGCGCTTTTTCAGACGGCCTTTTTGCATTTTTCCGTATCGGAGGCCGTCTGAAAAACGGTTTAACGGATTTTCAGGCTGCTCAATCCGATCAGTACCAGCACGATGGTAATAATCCAAAAGCGCACGACAACCTGCGTTTCCTTCCAGCCTTTTTGTTCGTAGTGGTGATGGATGGGCGCCATCAGGAAGATGCGTTTTTTGGTGCGTTTGTACCAGCCCACCTGCAACATGACCGACACGGCCTCCACCACAAACAGGCCGCCCATGATGAACAGCACGATTTCCTGCCGCACGATGACGGCGGCCGTGCCGAGTGCCGCGCCGAGCGCGAGTGCGCCCACGTCGCCCATAAAGACCTGCGCCGGATAGGCGTTGAACCACAGGAAGCCGAGGCACGCGCCGCACATCGCCGCACAGAATACGGCCACTTCGCCCGCGCCTTTGACAAAGGGCATATTGAGGTAGCCGGCAAAGCCGTAGTGGCCGGAAATATAGGCGAATACGGCCAGCCCGCCGGCCACGAGGACGACGGGAAAGGCGGCCAGGCCGTCGAGGCCGTCGGTCAGGTTGACGGCGTTGGAAGTGCCGACGATGACCAGGTAGGTCAGGATGACGAAACCGATGCCGCCGATGGGGATGTAGTAGTTTTTGACAAACGGAACCAGCAGGCTGCCGTACAGATGCGTGTCGAGCGACCACAGCAGCAGGCCGCCCGCCGCGAGGGATACGGCACTCTGCCAGACGATTTTGAATTTGGCGGAAACGCCGTTAGGGTCTTTGTAGACGACTTTGCGCCAGTCGTCGTAAAAGCCGAGCGCGCCCGTGGCCAGCAGCACGCCCAGCAGTATCCACACATAGGGGTTTTCCCACCTGCCCCACAGGATGACGGACACGGCGATGGCGGTCAGAATCAGCGAGCCGCCCATGGTGGGCGTGCCGTTTTTAATCAGATGGGTCTGCGGCCCGTCGGTACGCACCGCCTGCCCCACTTTGAGCGCGGCCAGCCTGCGGATGGTCCACGGGCCCAACAGCAGCGAAAACGCCAGCGCGGTAAGCGCGGCCATCACGGCGCGGAAGGTGGTGTATTGGAAAATATTCAGCGCGGAGAGCGAGCCGCTGAAATGGTAGAGCCAGACAAACATGGGGCTTCCTTATATTGCATTGTTCGGGTTCGGACGGCCTGCGCCCTTGTGCTGCCGCTTTTCAGACGGCCTATTTGAAATAATTGTCGGGCATCAGGAAAAACAGGCACACCATCACCGAAGCAAAGGCCGCCAGGTCGAGCCACGACATCCACGGCTGCCACGGGTGCAGCCAGTGGCGCAAAGTGTTTTCGCCGATATAGAGCAGCCCGCCGGCCAGACCCGCCCAACGCGCCCGGTTGCTGCCGCGCCACAAGCCGAAAGCCACCGCGCCCATCATCAGCGAAAACAGCAGCGGCTCGGCCACGGACACGGCAAACCAGCCTGCGCCGATGGTGCCTTCTATCGTTTTGCCGTTCAAATCCGCGCGTTCGTTCCACAGGTAAAGCAGCGTGTTCGCCGGCCACAGCACGGCGGTGGCGGCGATGACCGCAACGATAAATTTCAACAGCAGGGGTTTTCTCATCGCTTTTCCGTTTTCAGACGGCCTCTTTGTCTTCCAGCGCATCGGCCACTTCTTCCATCGCCATAAAGCGCGAGCCTTTGATTAACACGCTCGCGCCTTCGGGCAAATCGTGGGAGAGCACCTGGATTAAAGGGTCTTTGGCGGCAAACCACAAGCCTGCCGCACCGAAGGTTTCGGCCGCTTCCACGCTTTCGTCGCCCACAAAATAAGCCGCTTCGATGCCCTTGTCGCGGGCGTATGCGCCCACTTCGGCATGCATGGCGGAGGCTTCGTCTTCGCCCAACTCGCCCATGTCGCCCATCACAAACACGCGCGGCGCGGGCAGCGCGGCCAATACGTCGATGGCGGCTTTCATGCTGTCGGGGTTGGCGTTGTAAGTGTCGTCGATAAGCGTTGCGCCTTTGATACCGCGTTTGACTTTCAGACGGCCTTTGATGTTGCTGAAATCTTTGAGGCCGTCTGAAACCTCGTTCAGGGTCAAACCGGCGGCCAGCGCCAGCGCGGCGGCGGCGGCGGCGTTGTGGACGTTGTGGCGGCCGGGCACGGGCAGCGACACAGCGGCGGTTTCGTTGCCGCACACCAAATCAAATTCGCAGGAAAGCGGATGCAGCACGATGTTTTGCGCGTGCACATCGCCGCTCTCTACGCCGAACGTCTGATGCTTGTGCGCGGCGGCGGCCGTCTGAAAAACCGCTGCATTGGCATCTTCGCAGGGGATTAGAGCCAAACCGTCTGCGCCCAAACCCTGATAAATCTCGCTTTTGGCACGGGCGATGTCGGCCGTACCGTCGAAGCCGCATCCGACATGGGCGCGCAACGCGTTGTTGGCCAGCGCGGCATCGGGCTGCGCGATTTGCGTCAGCACAGCCAGCTCGCCGAAATGGTTCATGCCCATTTCAATCACGGCGTAACGGTGTTTTTCGTTTAATTTCAACAGCGTGAGCGGCAGGCCGATATGGTTGTTGAAATTGCCCGCCGTCGCCAGCACGGCCTCGTCGCCGAAGCGGCGGCGCAACACGGCGGCCAGCATTTCTTTGACCGTGGTTTTTCCGCCCGAGCCGGTGATGCCGAACACAAACGGATTCACGCTTTTGCGCCATGCGTGCGCCAGCGTCTGCAAGGCTGCCAGCGTGTCATCCACCGCCAACGCACCGCGCAAACCGACGCAGTCTTCACGCGATACCACCGCCGCCGCGCCTTTTGACAATACGTCTTCTACAAAATCATGGCCGTCGAAACGTTCTCCGTCCAGTGCGAAAAACACATCGCCGTCTTGAATGTCGCGGCTGTCGGTAAGCACGCGCGACACGGCTCGGTTTTCAGACGGCACCGGCAGATTGAGGGCTTGGCAGATAAAGTTCAGGTCTAGTGGTTTCATGATCGGTTTGGATTTTGTTTGGATGGTCGGTTTCAGACGGCCTCCGGTTCAAAAGGCCGTCTGAACACTCTGCCCTATCGGGCTTCATATCGGTAAACCTGCTGTGTGTCCGCGCTTAAAAAAACCTGCGGAAACAAATACCCACCGCGAAATACGGCTACATCGAGATACTGCCGTTGCGGCTCGAATGCCGCGCCCTGCTTGTTTAGCGCTTCGGCAATCAGCGTCGTACAGTAAAACGGGGTTGCAGTGCGTGCGGTCAGATTAAATGCACGCCCTAGCTGTTTTTGCGCGTAATCGGCGCTGGAGCGGCGTTGGGCGGCATTTAAAAAACGCGGGTGCGGTATCAAGACATTTTCTGCCTTATCGGACGCGAAAAATTCAGGCAAAGGGGTCAGCAATACCTGATTGGGGGCGCGCGGCATCGTCATCGGTTGTTACATGCGCCACCATAACGTGCGGTACGGTTTGCGCAATCATGCCGATATGCGGATACGCGCTGCGGCCGGGATGGCGGATAAAGCGGCTGTCGGAGCCGGTACCGCCCGCGCAAAATCCAGCCGCCGCGCTGTAATAATGCGCTGTCGGGCAGCGGTATGGGCTGCCGGTATGGCGCAAACGAACTCAGGCATACTCCCAAGCACAGCCAAACCGCCACACAGACAAACAGTTTCAAACGGCTCACGTTTGCGCGTTACAGCCAGATTTTCCAGCCGTCGCCGGCTTCAATTGTTTTCACCGTATCTTGACGGGTTTCGTTGTCGTTAAACTTGACTTCCACTTTAACCATGACGCGTTTGTACCCTTCTGCATCACCGCTCATATCTTCTTTACCCTGAACGGTAACGCTGTCGGGGCCGCCGTGTTTTTCGGCTTTTTCTTTTTGCCTGCCACACCTTCTTTTATCTTGCCGCGCAACATGTCTCCCAAGCCCTCTTGCCTGCGGTCTTTTTCAGGAATGTACGCCACCGCCAACACCGCATCGGCATCACCGGCATAGTTTTTTTCAACAAAAGCCGTTGCCGCTTTTTCAGGCGTGGACGCACTCCCAGAACATGCAGCCGACAACAGAGCGGTGGCGGCAGCGGCCAACAATCCGGCTGATTTTTGGGCAAACATACTCCTTTGAATACCGTTTTGAAGTTAGGATTAAAGCAAAACTGCTTTTCAGACGGCCTATCTGTCTTGGTTTACCAGCGGGTACGGATTCACCGCACCGCTTGGCAGATAGATGCCGTAGTGCAGGTGCGGCGGGGTGTTTTTGGCGTTGCCGGTTTGGCCGACATAACCGATGACCTCGCCCTCGCGTACACGCTGGTACAGACGCAGTCCGGCGTATTTGTTGAGGTGGGCGTAGTAGTGCCACGCGCCCGGCCCTTGTATGCCGACGACCTTGCCGCCGAGGCGGTTTGTGCCGATTTTGGTAACGATGCCTGCGGTGGTGCTGTGCACGGGGGTATTTTTCTTGGCGAAAATGTCCGCGCCTTCGTGTCGGCGCCCGCTGCTGCGCGCCGCACCCCATGTGTCGGCAAACTTCACGCCTTTGACAGGGTTGGGCAGGCTTTGCGCCGCAGGCGGCGGAAAGGCACGCAAGGCGGCAATTTCGGCTGTGGGACGCTGAGGTTTGGCGCAGCCCCACAAAAGTATGGCGGCTGCGGCAGCCAATAGGATTTTTCGGGTGTCAGGCATCGTAGTTTTACCGCTTGGTTTGAGAGGCCTGTTGCAAAGGCCGTCTGAAGGGGGATAAAAACCGACGTGCCGCAATGTGGTGAAAACGTGCGGCGGTGCGGCTGCCGCTTGTGATTGTTGTTTGATACCGCCGCAAAACGCAGCGGCTGCATTGTAACGGCTTTGAGGCCGTCTGAAACGTTTTATGTTTTATATGGAAGCCAAAACTGCCGCCCCGCGTGTTTGCCGTATTGCTTCATCAAACTTTGCCGCAATGCGCTTTCAGACGGCCTTTTGCCGCTCAACGCGCAGCCAGCGCCGCTTGGGCAACCTCAAAATCGGAAAAGCGGTGTTTCACGCCCGCGATGTCCTGATAGGTTTCGTGGCCTTTGCCGGCAATCAGGACAATGTCGTTGGCCGCCGCATTTTCCACGGCAAACTCAATGGCGGCGCGGCGGTCGGCTTCGACGCACTCGGGCGCGGGTACGGCGGGCAGGATGTCGGCGATGATGTCGTCGGGGTTTTCCATGCGCGGGTTGTCGCTGGTTACCACAACTTTGTCCGCGCCTTTGGCCGCCGCCGCGCCCATCAGGGAGCGTTTGCCTTTGTCGCGGTTGCCTCCGCAGCCGAACACGCACCACAAAGATGCGCCCTGCGGTTTGATTTCCTGCAAAGTGGACAGGGCTTTTTCCAGCGCGTCGGGCGTGTGGGCGTAATCGACGACGACCAACGGTTTGCCGCTTGCGATGATACAGTCCATGCGGCCGGTAGCAGGGCGGATTTGCGCGAGCGCGGCCAAGACTTTATCGAGCGGATAACCGCCTGCGCACAATACGCCCACGCAGGCAGCGAGGTTTTGCGCGTTAAACCGTCCCAGCAGGCGCGTTTTCACACTGCCTTTGCCCCACGGCGTATCAAGCGCGACTTCCATGCCGTCTGAAGCGGCGGCAAACTCTGTGATGCGGATGTCGGCCTCATCGCCGAAACCGTATCCGTACATGGCCAAACCGGGCCGGTCGGTTTTCAGACGGCCTATCAGCCGTGCACCGTAGGGGTCGTCTGAATTAATCACGGCGTGTTGCAGGCCGCGCCAGTAAAACAGGCGCGCCTTGATTGCGCCGTAGGCTTCCATTGTGCCGTGGTAATCGAGATGGTCGCGCGTGAGATTAGTGAACACGGCCGTCTGAAAGACCGTGCCGTTGACGCGGGATTGGTCGAGGCCGTGGCTGGACACTTCCATCGCGGCGGCGCTTGCGCCCTGTTTGCGGAAGCGGTGCAGCAAAGTCTGCACTTCCACCGGCGCGGGCGTGGTGTGGGTAGTGTCTTCGAGTGCGCCCCAAAAACCGTTGCCCACCGTACCGATAATTGCGGTTTTTTCGCCGAGCAAATCCGCCGCCTGCGCAAGCCATTGGCTAATCGAGGTTTTACCGTTGGTACCGGTTACGCCCCAGACTTTGAGGCCGTCTGAAAGCTTGCCATACACCTGTGCGGCGAGCATGCCCGCACGGTGTTTCAAATCCTTGATGCCCTGGTTGGGCACGCTCCATGCGGGATTCCATTGAAACGCGCCGTCGTCGTCCCAAAACACAAAGGCCGCACCGGCCTCAATCGCGGCCGGAATGTAGCTGCGGCCGTCCGAATACTCGCCCTGGCAGGCAACAAAAATATCGCCGCGCCGGATTTGGCGGCTGTCCGAATGCAGCAAACGCCCCGCTGCGTTTGCACACAGCAGAGGCGGAAAGCTGTCGGTAAGCGGCGGGGCAAGCAGGCTGTACATATTTCTCCCGTTATTTTTTTACGGCCGCGACTTGGCTGCCGGCAGGGGAGCGGGTCGGGCGGACACCGAGGATGTTGAGGCTGCCCGCCATGATGTTTTTGAACACGGGACCGGCCACCACGCCGCCGTAATAGCCGTTGGCGCGGGGTTCGTCTATGGTTACGGCCACAATCACGCGCGGATTTTCCGCCGGCGCAAAACCGACAAAGGTGCCGATGTGTTTGTCGCGGGCATAGCCGCGTCCGACCACTTTCTGCGCCGTGCCGGTTTTGGCCGCTACGGCAAAGCCTTCCACCGCGCCGCTGCGGCCGGTACCGCCCTGCTCGGTAACGGACACCATGATTTTGCGCATCTCTTTGGCGGTTTCCGGTTTCAAAATGCGCTCGCCCGCAGGAGCCGATTCGAGTTTTTCCAGCGACACGGGAATCAGGCGGCCGTCGGTCGTGAGCACGGTGTAGGCGCGCGCCAGTTGCAGCAGGCTCATCTGCATTCCGTAACCGAACGACATGGTGGCCTGGTCGAATTTGCCCCAATTTTTCCAGTTGCGCAGCGTGCCGCCCGCTTCGCCCGGGAAGCCGACTCCGGCTTTGCTGCCGAAGCCGAGGCTGCGGTAGTAGCCGTACATTTCTTCGGGGCGGTACATCAGGGAAATTTTGCTGGTGCCGACGTTGGACGATTTCTGCACAATGCCGCGCACGTCGAGTGCGGGATAAACGTGGGTGTCGCGCACGGGATGGCCGCCGACGCTGTACGGACGGGTGTCGAACGAAGAGCGGGGGCTGATTTTGCCGTCGTCGAGTGCTTTGGCAATCGGAAACGGTTTCATTACCGAGCCGAATTCGAAAATATCGGTAATGGCGCGGTTGCGGCGTTGGTCTGCATCGACGCTGCCCGGCTCGTTCGGGTCGTAAGACGGGCCGTTTACCAGGGCAAGGATTTCGCCGGTACGCGCGTCAAGCACCACCGCGCTGCCGGATTGGGCGTTGTGGTAGTCCACGGCTTTGGCAAGCTCGTCGGCGGCCAGCGTTTGGATGCGCTGATCCATAGCCAACACGATGTCGCGGCCGTTTTGCGATTCCCTGCCGCCGGAATCCGCACTGTCTACAATCTGGCCTTTGTTGTCGCGCAGCACGGTTTTTTCGCCGTAGCGGCCGTGCAGCTCGGCTTCGCGCGAACGCTCCAAACCTTCCTGCCCCTGTCCGTCAATGTTGGTAAAGCCGATGGTTTGGGCAAACAGGCTGCCCGTCGGGTAGTGCCGCTGCGGCTCTTTCTGGAAGGCGAGGCCGGGGATGTGCATGGCGGCAATCCGCTCTGCCAGCTCGGGCTTCAACTGCCGTTTCAGATAAACGAAGTCGATTTTTTTGCCCATGTCGGATTTGAGCGTTTCCACGCTTTTTTTGTCGAGTTTCGATTGGATGGCGGGATTGAGCACGTCGGCGAGCTGTTGCAGCTTGCCGTCGTCGGGCAGTACCGCCAGCTCGTTCGGTTTGACATACAGAGCCTGTCTGCCGGTGGGCTTGCCGGCTTCGGTTTCGTCGCGGAAATACAGTCCGTCGATATTTATGGCCTGAACGGCAGCCACAGTATCCTCATCAAGCCGGCGGGCAAGGTAGGAAATGCTGCTTTTCCGGTCGAGACGGTCGCGGATGGTGTCGGGGGATATGTCCAAAAGCGCGGCCAGTTCTTCGATTTGGCCGTCTGAAAGATTGGCAGAGGAGGGAACGGCATACAGGGATTCGGCAGGCGCACTCAATGCCAGCGTCGCACCGTTGCGGTCGCTGATAACCCCGCGCGAGGCCGGCAGCTTCACGGTACGTACGAAGCGTTTGTTGCCTTCGTCGGTAAGGAAATCATGATGGGAAGTTTGCAAATATAGGCTGCGGCCGAGCAGCGCGAGAAAACCCGCACCCAATGCGGCCAGCACGAAGATGATGCGTCCGTTGCTGGTAACCGGTTTTTTCGCCTTAGCCTGCCGTGGGAGCATCTTCGGCTTGTATTCGTTTTTAATCAACATGCTGCTACTTCCAAATACATCTTGTCATTTTATGGTGCTTTGTCATTTTATCATTTTATCATTTTATGCCGTTTGGTTCCGCTTCCACCAGCCGTGTATCGGCTGCATCCGGCGGAGCCAGTCTGCCTTTTTCTGCGGCTTTTTTAATCAGTTGGTGGTTGGACAATTCGGCCTGTTTCAGTTGCAGACGCGAATATTCCTGTTCCAGCTCCCTCTGCCGCTTTTCCGCTTCCGTCAGCTCGATGTGCTGCTGCCGCGCCTGATTCTGCTGCGTTACCACGGCAAAACCCGATCCCAGTGCCAGCACCAGCAATACGATATTGATATAGTTCATCTGCTTCTTTAATAAATTTCCGCCCCGCCGATAGGCGGCTGAGGTTTGTTCTGTGGTTTTCAGACGGCCTTTTTATCCGGCACAAACGCTCCGCCCGTCCTCCGCGCCACCCGCAACACCGCCGAACGGGCGCGGGGATTGGCAGCCACTTCCGCTGCCGATGCCTTGACCGCCCGGCCTACAATCTCCAAAGGCGGCTGCGGCCGCTCTGCTTCGCGCACCACCGCCCATCTGGGCAGCGGCTCGGGCGTGGAATGCCGTCTGAAAAACTGTTTGACGATACGGTCTTCCAAAGAATGAAAGGCGATAACCGCCAGCCTGCCGCCGGTTTTCAGACGGCCTGCAACCTGCGGCAGCACGGCTTCTATTTCTTCAAGCTCGCGGTTGATGAAAATCCGAACGGCCTGAAACGTCCGCGTCGCCGGATCTTGGCCGCGCTCGCGAGTACGGACGTTTTTCGCTGCGATTTCCGCCAGCTTGCCGGTTGTATCGATGGAATTCGTGCCGCGCTGCGCGACAATGGCGCGCGCAATCTGGCGGGCAAACCGCTCTTCACCATAATTTCTGATTACCTCGCAAATTTCGTCTTCATCCGCCTGCGCCAACCATTCGGCGGCAGACATGCCGCGCGTCGTATCCATCCGCATGTCCAGCGGCGCATCAAAACGGAAGCTGAATCCGCGTGATCCGTCGTCTATCTGCGGCGAAGAAATACCCAAATCAAACAACGCACCGTCTATTTCGCCGATTTCCAAAGCATCCAAGGCCGTCTGAAAAGACGAAAACCCGTCATGAACCACAGACACCCTGCCGTCCTGCCGCGCCAATTCCCGCGCCGCCGCCACCGCCTGCGGGTCTTTGTCAAACACCACCAAACGGCCTTCCGCACCAAGACGGGACAGAATCAGGCGGGAATGGCCGCCGCGCCCGAACGTTCCGTCTATATAAACACCGTTCGGAACAACATCCAGCGCATCTACGGCTTCATCCAGCAGCACGGTTACATGGGAAAATTCCGCACTACTCATAATTGGAAACCTATCTGGCCGAGTTCGAAATCCAACTCTTCGGGAGCAATATCCAAAGCGGCATCGTCTTTGGCATGGAATTTCTCCCTGTCCCACAATTCGAGGCGGTTTACCCTGCCTGTGAGGGAAACTTCCTTATCCAACATAACCTTGCGCCTGAGTCCGACAGGAAGCAGAATCCTGCCTGCCGCATCCATTTCCATCACTTCGGCATTATTCAGCAGCAAATCGCGCCACGCCGACAATTTGGCATTGCCTGCCACATTCGCCGCCATCAGCCTTTGCGCCTCCTGCTCCCAAACGCTTTCGGGATACAGCAGCAAACGTTCGCGGCTTTCCAGTGTTGCCACCAGCGCAGGCGTGTATTTGCGCAGCAGCAGATCGCGGAATTTGGCAGGAACCGCCAACCGCCCTTTGCTGTCGATATTTAAATCATGAATGCCGCCGAACATAAAAAACACGCCTGAAATTTCATTTTCGGGAGATTTGACACACTTTGCGCCACTTCGCCCCACCAGAGACGAACTATAAAAAAATTTACCGGCAGGGTCAAACGACGGCATAGGCAAAACAAACGGCGTAACAGCCACTTATCCGGGCAAATAACAAACACTTGCATATACGGCCACGCCGCACCCCACCATCTTGCCGCCCGTCTCATATAAAATACACGGACTTAACATTCCGGCATAAACAGGCGTGATACTCACGCGCCGTACTTTCCCTCCCGCAATAGCCCCTATTGGCATTTTATTTTTACAAATATTAACCATGAACAGCAGCCATCTCCCCAAAGCCGATACGCAAGCCCTTTGCGCATCGCAAGAATTAGAGCAAATAATCCAAAAAGAAATCAAAGCCTCACCCGCTCCACTGCCTTTTTCGCGCTTTATGGAACTCGCCCTCTACACGCCGCAATACGGCTACTACACCGGCGGCGCACACAAAATCGGCAAAGCCGGCGACTTCGTTACCGCGCCCGCCCTCACTCCGCTTTTCGGACAAACCGTTGCCCGCCAAATACGCGAACTCCTGCCGCAAACCGCCGGCAACATCTGCGAATTCGGCGCAGGTACGGGCGAACTTGCCGCCGGCCTGCTCGACAGCCTGCGCGATACGGCATTGGACAACTACTTTATTATCGAAGTTTCCCCCGAGCTGGCCGAACGCCAACTCGCCCGCATCGCGGCACTCGTTCCCGATATGGTGCAAAAAGTCCGCCATCTCACCGCCCTGCCCGATTCGTTCGACGGCATCATGATCGGGAACGAAGTACTCGATGCCATGCCTTGCGAACTGATAAGGCGTGAAAACGGACAATTCCTGCGTATCTGCGTCGGCATAGAAAACGGGCAATTCGTCCAAATCGCCGTCCCGCTGGCCGACCCGCACCTGCTGCACCTTGCCTGCGAATATTTCCCCGATGCGCAGCCCTACACCAGCGAGCTGCATCCCGCGCAATATGCTTTCGTCCGCACCCTTGCCGAACGGCTGCAACGCGGCGCAGTCATCCTGATCGATTACGGCTTCGATGCCGCCCAGTACTACCACCCGCAACGGCACATGGGCACGCTCATCGGCCACCACCGCCACCACACCGTCCACGACCCCTTTTTCCGCGTCGGCCTGACCGACCTTACCGCGCACGTCAATTTCACCGACATCGCCCAAGCCGGCACCGACGAAGGATTGGATTTGATCGGCTACGCCACACAAGCCGACTTCCTGCTCAATCTAGGCATTACCGATCTGGCCGACAGCGGCCTGTCCCACGACTCCCCTGCCTATATTCAGACGGCCTCAGCCCTGCACAAGCTATTGATGCCGCACGAAATGGGCGAGTTGTTCAAAGTGATTGCATTCGGCCGCAACATCGGCACCGACTGGCAGGGTTTTGCACACGGCGACATCTGCCACAAACTTTGAACACGTCTTCCCGCAACTTTTTCACGATTAAAATCAAACGGAAAAACAAAACTCCTGAAAAACCGTTTGCCCTGTTTCGCAAAAACCGTATAATTGCGGCTTCACTTCACGGCGAATTAGCTCAGTCGGTTAGAGCAGAGGAATCATAATCCTTGTGTCCGGGGTTCGAGTCCCTGATTCGCCACCAAAAATTCGGGGGTATAGCTCAGTTGGTAGAGCGCTTGCATGGCATGCAAGAGGTCAGCGGTTCGATCCCGCTTACCTCCACCAGATACTGAAAGGCTTGGTTTTTCAAACCAAGCCTTTTTTGCCGCCTGCCGTACGCAGCCCGCCATGCGGCTGTGCGTTTCCCCCCTTGTTCATCCGCATCCGCGATTCCCACAGCAATATCCGAGGCCGTCTGAAAATCCGTTTTCAGACGGCCTCCTGCGGTACAATCCGCCTTTTTCCCAACAACCGTAAGGATTCCCCATGACCACCGCCACCATCCTCCAATCCCTCCCCGCCGGTCAGAAAGTCGGCATCGCCTTTTCGGGCGGCCTCGACACCTCCGCCGCCCTTTTGTGGATGAAACTCAAAGGCGCGCTGCCCTATGCCTACACCGCCAACCTCGGCCAGCCCGACGAAGACGACTACAACGCCATTCCCAAAAAAGCCAAAGAATACGGCGCCATCGAAGCCCGCCTGATCGACTGCCGCGCCCAGCTTGCCCACGAAGGCATCGCCGCCATCCAATGCGGCGCATTCCACGTTGCCACCGGCGGCATGCCCTATTTCAACACCACCCCGCTCGGCCGCGCCGTAACCGGCACCATGCTCGTTTCCGCCATGAAAGAAGACGACGTGAACATCTGGGGCGACGGCAGCACCTACAAAGGCAACGACATCGAACGCTTCTACCGCTACGGCCTCATCACCAACCCCGCCCTCAAAATCTACAAACCCTGGCTCGACCAAACCTTTATCGACGAACTCGGCGGCCGCCAAGAAATGAGCGAATTTCTGATTGCCAACGGCTTCGACTACAAAATGTCGGCAGAAAAAGCCTATTCCACCGATTCCAACATGCTCGGCGCCACCCACGAAGCCAAAGATTTGGAATTTTTAAACAGCAGCGTCAAAATCGTCAAACCCATCATGGGCGCGGCGTTTTGGGACGAAAGCGTTGAAATCAAAGCCGAAACCGTGTCCGTTCGCTTTGAAGAAGGCGTGCCCGTCGCCCTCAACGGCCAAGAATTTGCCGACCCCGTCGCCCTGTTTCTCGAAGCCAACCGCATCGGCGGCCGCCACGGCCTCGGCATGAGCGACCAAATCGAAAACCGCATCATCGAAGCCAAATCGCGCGGCATCTACGAAGCCCCCGGCATGGCACTGCTGCACACCGCCTACGAACGCCTCGTAACCGGCATCCACAACGAAGACACCATCGAACAATACCGCATCAACGGCCTGCGCCTCGGCCGCCTGCTCTACCAAGGCCGCTGGTTCGACAGCCAAGCCCTGATGCTGCGCGAAACCGCCCAACGCTGGGTTGCCCGCGCCATCACCGGCGAAGTAACGCTGGAGTTGCGGCGCGGCAACGACTACTCGATTCTCAACACCGAATCGCCCAACCTCACCTACCGGCCCGAACGCCTGAGCATGGAAAAAGTGGAAGATGCCGCCTTCACCCCGCTCGACCGCATCGGCCAGCTCACCATGCGCAACCTCGACATCACCGACACCCGAGCCAAACTCGGCATCTATGCGCAAAGCGGATTATTGTCGCTGGGCGAAGGCTCGGTATTGCCGCAACTGGGTAAGGGCAAATAAAAAAAAACAGATGCAGGCCGTCTGAAAACAGCAGCGGTTTTGTCGGACTGAAACCAAAGCTGCCGTTTTCAGACGGCCTCTACTGTTGCCGACAACCACACAGCAGCCTGGATGGCAAGTCCGACAGAAGCAGATGGTTTAACGGTTTTGCCGGGTCGGAATCCAAGCTGTGTTTTCTATAAAAACCGATTATTTTCTACGGAATAATCAAGCCTGTTTCCAAGCACTTTGAAGGAGTAAAACACAATGGGGCAATCCAACAGCCACAAATACACAATGCCGCACCTGAACGGCTTTACTGCCGCCGTGATTTTGGTGGTGCTGTTTTTGTTTGCAACAGTACTGGTATTTGGCAGCAACATCGGCAAAGTATTGGGCTTTTTGCTGCTGCCCCTGGTGTTGTATGGCTTTACGCGCTTTCGCGTGGTGCAGCCGAATACGGCTTTGGTGGGCACACGGTTCGGGCAATACGCAGGGATTTTGTCCCAATCGGGCTTTTTTTGGCTGCTTCCGTTTTACAACACGATCAGCGTGTCGCTCAAAACAGGCAACTACGTTACCGCCACGCTGAAAGTAAACGATGCCTCCGGCACGCCCATTGAAATTGCGGCGGCCATTGTGTACCACATCGACAACCCCGCTGCTGCGGTGCTGGATGTGGAAAACGCACACAACTTTTTGCAGGTGCAAAGCGAAGGCGCGCTGCGGGTATTGGCAACCCACCACCCTTATACCAACGATGGCGCGGCAGAGAGCCTGACGGGGCATTCGGATAGAATTTTGGAACAATTCCGCCGCATGGTGCAGGAAAGGGTGGAAATCGCAGGCATCAGCATTGATGAAACACGCTTTACACATTTGGCTTACGCACCCGAAATCGCCCAAGCCATGTTGCGCCGCCAACAGGCCGAAGCGGTTATTTTGGCGCGGCAAACGCTGGTACGCGGCGCGATTGGCATGGCGGCCGGCACGGTAGAAGAGTTGGAACGGCGCGGCATTGTCAATATGACCGAACCCGAAAAAGCCAGGCTCGTTACCAGCATGATGACGGTGCTGCTCTCCGAAGAAAACGCCTCGCCTGTGTTAAACGTGAGCGGAGATTGATGTCCGCACCTTTTCAGACGGACTTAGCCCGCTGCCAAGCCCGTGCGGCGGCTCGGCTTGCAAACCCGACACCAAGCAGATGGTTTAACGGTTTTGTTGGAGCAGGCTCCAAGCTGTGCCTGCTTAAACGCCGCCATTCCCGCGCAGGCGGAAATCTTGGCGGAAACATATCGGATGGCGGGATAAAATACCGCTGCCGAAAACCAAACAAAATTCCCGCCTGCGCGGGAATGACGGAAAACAGCTAGTCAAAAAAGCGGCGGGACGCATACAAACAACGTTTCAGACGGCATCAACGCTTGCCGAAAATTCAGACGGCCTGAACAAAAAACAGCAGGGTGTGTGCCAAACGGCACGCACGCGGCGGTTAAAATTTTCAGTAAAAATGAAAAACGCGTGCGTGGCTGTGCCACACACCCTACACACAGACTGCGCTTGCTGGAGATAGTAATGTTAATTAAGTATGTATATAGAAAGATTGATCAGATATGGGGTGGTCAGGATCTTGAGGATCTGATACTTCTTTTAATTATTTCAATAATTTCAATGTTGTTATCTTTTTATGCAATGAAAACGGAAGAAGTTATTCATCCGGAGGTAATTAAGGTTGTTGGGGTAACGAAACTCGAATCTACATATACGGGATCAAAGAAATCTGGAAGGAATTTATTTATCTACGTTGATAATATAAAATCTCCGCAATTTCAATCTAGTTGTCTGGGGCTTACGCACTTTTGTGAAGCCAACCAAGTTTCTAGATTCTCAAGTAATGTTAATGTTGAGTTTATTGCGTTAATTAAAAAAGATCCGCCTGATCCGCAAAGGGGGATTATTAGTAAAATAGTAATAGGGGATAATGTTATATTTCAAAATTCATATGAAAATATCAAATCTTCTTACCAGGGAAGAAAAAACGTATACTATTTTTGTTTGCTTATTTTTGTTGTTGCTACCTTTTATTTTTTTGTTTTTCTTATTCTTATCATTAAAATTAATAACCAAGCAAGTTGAGTTACCAAACCCACGAAACAGATGATTTATCCGCCGCTATTCCCACCTGCGCGGAAATAACGGATTTCGAGCCAATTCTTCCAAGAGTTGCAAAAGTCCAAACTTGAAAATGCCAACAGGCCGTCTGAAAAACTGTTTTCAGACGGCCTGTTGGCTGTGTTTTAAGACTGCGGAAACGCGGCGGCTTTATGCTCCGGCATCTTCATCTCCGCCTTCCGCTTCCGCTTCCGCAACGGCGGGTTTGCCCGCGCCGCGCACATTGTTGCTTTTCTCTTTGTGTTTGATCAGGGCGCGGTCGAGCTTGTCCATCATCACGTCGATTGCGGCATACATATTTTCGCTTTCAACGGCTTCGACATGCACGTTTTTGCCCGACAGGTGGGCATCGGCTTCGGCCTTGTGCTCGGGTTTGTCCAGCGAAAGGGTAACGGTTACGGAAATCAGGTTGCCCGCGTGGCGGCTGATGCGCTCGAGTTTGAGGGCGACGTGTTCCCTGACGGCTTCGGTTACATCAAAATTCAAACCGGTGATTTTCAGATTCATAGTTTTACTCCTTCGGTGGGTTGGCCGTCTGAAAACCGTTTTCAGACGGCATGAAAACTATATTTTGCGCTGATGGGCCGGCGGCAGGCCGAGGGCTTCGCGGTATTTGGCGACGGTGCGGCGGGCAATGTCTATGCCTTGCAGCTTGAGCAGGGCGGCAAGGGCTTCATCGGAATGCGGGGCGGCTTTGTCTTCGTTTTCGATCAGTTGGGCCAGCACGGCTTTGACGGCGGTTTGGCTGTTGCCTTCCTGCCCTTCGCCGCTGTTGACGGCTTGGGTGAAGAAATAGCGTAGCGGAAACAGGCCGCGCGGGCAAGCGAGGTATTTGTTGCCGGCGGCGCGGGAAACGGTGCTTTCGGCCAGCCCGAGGGCGGCGGCGGCATCTTTCATCAGCATGGGGGTCAGGCCGATTTCGCCGAAATCGAAAAAGTCTTCCTGTTTGGCGACAATGTATTCGGCCAGGCGGGAAACGGTGTTTTTGCGCAGTTCGAGGCTGTCGATTTTCTGGCGGGCTTCCTGGATTTTTTCGCGCCACACCTCGTCGATGCCGTCTTCTTTGAGTGCGTCGGCCAGCTCGGAGTTGAGGACGAGGCTGGGCCAGGCGTGTTCGTTGCCGGACACTTCCCAGCCGTGTTCGCCTTCGCGTACGAATACGTCGGGCTGGACAAAGGATGTGGGTTCGGCAGAGGCGAAGCCGTAGGCGGGATAGGGATTGAGGGTGGTGATGAGGTCGAGGGCGGCTTCGATGGTGTCGGAGGGATAGTCGGGCAGCTCTTTTTTGAATTTGGCGATGTTGCGCCTGCTGCTGCGGTTGAGTTCGTCGAGAAAGCGGTTGACGATTTTGCCGGCGCAGCGGCGTTCGGCGCTTGCCGGCAGGCGTTGGAGCTGGATGAGGAGGGATTCGCGCAGGTCGGCCGCGCCTACACCCGGGGGATCGAAACTTTGCAGCTTTTCCAGCGCGTCGTGCATATCGTCTTCGTCCAGCATCCATTCGAGCGGTGTGTGGTCGATGATTTCCTCCATGCTGTCGGTCAGGTAGCCCTGGTCGTCGAGGAAATCAATCAGGATGTGGATGCGGGCGGCTTCTTCGTCGCTGAGGGGGTGTTCGCAGACTTGGTTGTGCAGATAGCGGTTGAAATCTTCTTCTTCGGCGATGGTGGCCCATACGTCTTCGGCTTCGTCGCCGCCGATTTGGTTACGCGAGGACACGGCGGCGGAAAGACGGGCGGGTTCGAGTACGCCGTCGTCGGCAGGCTCGCGCCGCTCGAGCAGCGGGTTGTCCTGCAACCAGTCGTCCACTTCGCGTTCCAGCTCGATGCCGGACATCTGCAAAACGCGCAGCGACTGCTGCAAGCCCTGGTTTAGCTGCTGCGTTTGTTTGAGTTTGAGATGGAAGGATTGTCCGCTCATAATGTGTTTTTATGTTTTGAGTGTTTTTAATAGTTGAAGTTTTCGCCGAGATAAACGGCGCGTACCTGTTCGTTTCCAACAAGCTCTTCGGGGCGGCCGGTGGCCAGCACCGCTCCGTCGCTGATGATGAATGCCCGGTCGCAGATGCGCAGGGTTTCGCGTACGTTGTGGTCGGTAATCAGCACGCCGATGCCGCGCTCTTTCAGAAAACCGATGATTTTCTGGATGTCGATCACGGCAATCGGATCCACGCCGGCAAAGGGTTCGTCCAAAAGGATGAAGCGCGGCTGCATCGCCAGCACGCGGGCGATTTCGACACGCCGCCGCTCGCCGCCGGATAGCGCGGGAGCGGGACTGCGGCGCAGGTGGCCGATATTGAGGTCGGCAAGCAGGCGTTCGAGTTCCGCGTCGATGCGGCTTTTGTCTTTCATACCGATTTCGAGGATGGCGCGGATGTTCTGTTCCACGGTCATTTTGCGGAAAATCGAGGCTTCCTGCGGCAGGTAGCCCACGCCCAGCCGCGCCCGTTCGTGTATCGGCAGGTGGCGCAGCTCCCGCCCGTCAAGGGTAATGCTGCCCGCGTCGGCGGCAATCAGGCCGACTATCATATAAAAGCTGGTGGTTTTGCCTGCACCGTTCGGGCCGAGCAGGCCGACGACTTCGCCACTTTCGATGTCGAGGGAAAAATCTTTGACGACTTGTCTTTTTTTGAAGGATTTTTGCAGGTTCCGCGCAATCAGGCGGCTGGCGTTTGCTGGCATATTCGGTACGTTTTTTATCGATATGTCTTTATTGTACTGTGTTTTCAGGCCGTCTGAAAACCTGCGGCGGCTTTTCAGACGGCCTCGCCCAAATGGGCTATAATCATCCGCTCCTCCCGTTTTCAAGGATGTTGCAACATGAAACTGCTCGTTATCGGCGGCGGCGGCCGCGAACACGCGCTGGCATGGAAGCTGGCGCAGTCTCCCGAGGTAGAAACCGTTTTCGTCGCGCCCGGCAATGCGGGAACGGCCGTCGAACCCAAGCTGCGCAACCTGCCGCTATCGGCCCACACCGGGCTGATTGCGTTCTGCCGCGCCGAGAAAATCGCCTTCACGCTGGTCGGCCCCGAAGCACCGCTGGCGGCAGGCATTGTGGACGACTTCCGCGCCGCCGGCCTGCCGATATTCGGCCCGACCCGCGCCGCCGCACAGCTCGAAAGCTCGAAAGACTTCGCCAAAGCCTTTATGAAGCGGCACGGCATCCCCACCGCAGAATACCGCACCTTTGAAAACGCAGAAGAAGCCCATGCCTATATCAAAGAAAAAGGCGTACCCATCGTGATTAAGGCCGACGGGCTGGCCGCCGGCAAAGGCGTGATTGTCGCCATGAACGAAGACGAAGCCCACGCCGCAATTGACGATATGCTCGTGGGCAACAAAATGGGCGAAGCAGGCGCACGCGTGGTGGTTGAAGACTTTCTGCAAGGCGAAGAAGCCAGCTTTATCGTGATGTCCGACGGCGAAAACGTGTTGGCAATGGCCACCAGCCAAGACCACAAACGCCTGCTCGACGGCGATGCCGGCCCCAACACCGGCGGCATGGGCGCATACAGCCCCGCACCCGTGGTAACGCCCGCCGTCCATCAGCGCGTGATGGACGAAATCATTCTGCCCACCGTGCGCGGCATGAAGGCCGACGGCATTCCGTTTACCGGCTTTCTCTACGCCGGCCTGATGATAGACGAACACGGCGCACCCTTTACCATCGAGTTCAACTGCCGCTTCGGCGATCCCGAAACCCAGCCCGTGATGAGCCGTCTCGACAGCGACTTTGCCGCACTCGTGCAGGCAGCCATCGAAGGCCGTCTGAACGAAGCCGAAGCACAGTGGAATCCGCAAACCGCTGTCGGAGTCGTTCTCGCCGCTGCGGGCTACCCCGACAGCCCGCGCAAACGCGATATTATCGAAGGCATAGACGAAGCAAACGAAACCGCCAAAGTCTTCCACGCCGGCACCGCCCTCTCCGGCAGCGGCACCGTTACCAACGGCGGGCGCGTCCTCTGCGTCGTCGGCCTCGGCGACAGCGTGGAGCAGGCGCAGCAGAATGCCTACCGCGCCGTAGAAAAAATCCGCTTTGACGGAATGCAATACCGCAAAGACATCGCCGCCAAAGCACTCAACCGCTGAATGCGCCGAGAGGCCGTCTGAAAAGCCGCAACACAGCTTTCAGACGGCCTGCCAAAGCAAAACCACCCTTTTCAGACGGCCTCCGCAACATAAAAGGCCGTCTGAAACACACATAGGCAAACCGAAACATGAAATTCATCGACGAAGCAAAAATCGAAGTGGCCGCAGGGCGCGGCGGCAACGGCGCAACCAGTTTCCGCCGCGAAAAATTCGTACCGCGCGGCGGCCCCGACGGCGGCGACGGCGGACGCGGCGGCAGCGTTTACGCCGAAGCCGACGAAAACACCAACACCCTCGTCGAATACCGCTTCGTCAAACGCTATCAGGCCAAAAACGGCGAAAAAGGCCACGGCTCCGACCGCTACGGCGCAGGTGCAGACGACATCGTGCTCAAAATGCCCGTAGGCACGCTTATCCGCGACCTCGACACCAACGACGTTGTTGCCGACCTCACCCACCACGGCCAGCGCGTCTGTCTCGCCCGAGGCGGCAAAGGCGGCTTGGGCAACATCCACTTCAAATCCTCGGTCAACCGCGCCCCCAAGCAGTCCACACCCGGCGAAGAAGGCGAAGTCCGCTCGCTGATGCTCGAACTCAAAGTCCTGGCCGATGTCGGCCTCTTGGGTATGCCCAACGCCGGCAAATCCACCCTGATTGCCGCCGTATCCGCCGCGCGTCCCAAAATCGCCGACTACCCCTTTACCACGCTGCACCCCAATCTCGGCGTAGTACGCATCGACGAAAACCACAGCTTCGTGATGGCCGACATCCCCGGCCTGATTGAAGGTGCGGCCGAAGGCGCAGGCTTGGGACACCGCTTTCTCAAACATTTGTCGCGCACCGGCCTTTTGCTGCACGTGGTCGATCTCGCCCCCTTTGACGAAGAAACCGACCCCGCCGCCGAAGCCCTCGCCATCATCCACGAATTGCGCAAATACGATGAAGAGCTGTTCGACAAACCGCGCTGGCTGGTACTCAACAAACTCGACATGTTGAGCGAAGAAGAAGCCCAAACCCGCGCCGCCGCGTTTCTCAACGCCATCGGCTGGGACTACCCCGCGCCCGACGACCGTTTCGGTTTCGACATGGCCACCCCGCGCCTCTTCAAAATCAGCGCGTTAACCCACCAGGGCACGCAAAACCTGGTACACCAAATCGGCCAGTACCTCATCGAGAAAAAACGCCTCGCCGCCGAGGCCGAAGCGGCCGAAAAAGCGCAAGCCGCCATCGCCGCCGCGCAGCCGCAAACGGATACTTCGGTGTTGAAGGCTGAGTGAATGGCAAAGGCCGTCTGAAACGGCGGCCGCATTCAGACGGCCTTTGCCGAAACCAAAGAGAAAGCCATGCTTGCACAGATGGAACTCAATCCCGGCCATTTGGCGGCTGTGTTAAGGCCAAATCGCCGAGTTTTCAAGCAGACAGAGTGCCGCAAAATATTTGGGCGGGTTTGACAGGCTGTACGGCATTGCACCGACAATCCGCATATGGGCAAACCCTGCCTGATTCAAAACATCCGCAAGCCGTTTCCGATATGCGGCAAATATCGGATTTTCGACATACAAAACGATACATTATTGGTTTTACCCGTCAAATCAACGCGACAACTACACGATTAATACAAAACCCATGCTAAACCTCTACAACACCCTTACCCGCCAAAAAGAAGCCTTTTCCCCCATCGACCCCGAAAACGTACGCATGTATGTTTGCGGCATGACGGTTTACGACTACTGTCATCTCGGACATGCCCGCGTGATGGTGGTGTTCGACATGATTGCCCGCTGGCTGCGCGAGTGCGGCTATCCGCTCACCTATGTGCGCAACATCACCGACATCGACGACAAAATCATCGCCCGCGCCGCCGAAAACGGCGAAACCATAGGCGAACTCACCACCCGCTTCATTGCCGCCATGCACGAAGATGCCGACGCACTGGGCGTGTTGCGCCCCGATTTCGAACCCAAGGCCACCGAAAACATCGCCGGGATGATTGCGATGATTGAAAGCCTGATTGCACGCGGCAAAGCCTATCCGGCCGCCAACGGCGACGTATATTACGCCGTGCGCGAATTTGCCGCCTACGGCCAGCTTTCGGGCAAATCGCCGGATGATTTGCGCGCGGGCGAGCGCGTGGAAGTGGACGGCTTCAAACGCGATCCGCTCGATTTCGTGCTGTGGAAAGCCGCCAAAGCGGGCGAACCGGCGTGGAGCAGCCCGTGGGGGCAAGGCCGCCCCGGCTGGCATATCGAATGCTCGGCGATGAGCGGAAAACTGTTCGGCGACACCTTCGACATCCACGGCGGCGGCGCGGATTTGCAGTTTCCCCACCACGAAAACGAAATCGCCCAAAGCGTCGGCGCAAGCGGACACACCTGCGGCCACGGCCACGCGGAAACCCACCACGGCAAACCGGTTGCCAGCCATGTGAAATACTGGCTGCACAACGGCTTTATCCGTGTGGACGGCGAAAAAATGTCCAAATCGCTGGGCAACTTTTTCACCATCCGCGACGTGTTGAAACAATACGATCCCGAAGTCGTGCGCTTTTTCATCCTGCGCGCCCACTACCGCAGCCCGCTGAACTATTCCGACGCGCATCTTGACGACGCAAAAGGCGCACTCACCCGCCTTTATACCGCGCTGAAAAACACGCCGCCGGCCGGGTTTACCTTAAACGAAAACGCCAACGGCTACACCCGCCGCTTCTACGCTGCGATGAACGACGACTTCGGCACGGTCGAAGCCGTGGCCGTATTGTTCGAGCTGGCAGGCGAAGTGAACAAAACCCAATCCGCCGAACTGGCCGGCTGCCTCAAAGCCCTCGGCGGCATCATCGGCCTGCTGCAACGCGAACCGACCGGATTTTTGCAGGGCGGCACGGTTTCAGACGGCCTCACCAATGAAGAAGTCGAAGCACTCATCGCCCAACGCAAGCAAGCCCGTGCGGATAAAAACTGGGCGGAGTCCGACCGCATCCGCGACCTGCTCAACGAACACAAAATCATTTTGGAAGACGGCGCAGGCGGCACAAGCTGGCGGCGCGGCTAAGCCCGTACACCGACAGAGGCCGTCTGAAAACACAGGATATGTTTTCAGACGGCCTCTTCCTTGATGTATGGAACGCGTGCGTCGCCTGATGCGACACGCCCTACGCGGGATTGTTAAGCAGGGTATGAGATGCGGCCACGCTTGCGGTTTGGGATGTTGCAGCAACAGTTTGCACAACGGCTGGAAAACGGCAGAGGCCGTCTGAAAGCCGTTTTTTACGCTTTTCAGACGGCCTCTGCCGCATACCGCGCGGGCGGTCAAAACTCGACGGGTTCCTCTTCAGGTGCCGTTTTCTCCGGCCTGCGGCTGAATCCCGCCGCGTTGGTTTTTTGCAGATAGGCGTTCATCAGATAGCCCGTCAGGCCTTCGCGGGTTTTCACTTTTACCCAGCAGCCGTAGTGCGAGCGGATTTTGTGGCAGACATCGGTTTCGGCGATAACCTGCACCTCCGTGCCGTCCTGCAATTCGGTAACCACCACCGACTGCGTCGAAGGCGAGCCGCGCAGGTTTAATGCGCCGTAGCCCGATTCGCTGATCACCACCGCCTGATAGCGCGTCAGCTTCTCGATGCTTTTTTTCTTAGCCGCCTCCTGCTTGGCTTTTTCCGCTTCCCGCTTGGCCTGCTCTTCCTTCGCCAGCTTCTCTTCTTCCTCTTCAAACGCCCGCCGCAGCTCCATATCCTCCTGTGCGCGTCGGTAGATTTCGTCCTCGCGCTGCTGCTGTTTGACGGCCTGCTCTTCCTGCTTGGCCTTTTCGGCGCGTTCGGCCTCCTGCTTCTGCTGCTGCGCCAGCTGCTCTTTCAGCGCGGCCAGCTCCTTTTTCGTTTCGTCTTCGCCTTTCTGCAAAGGGCAGCCCGCCAGCAGCAGCAAGGCGGCGGCAAGGGAAATCAATGTGTTGTTTTTCATGGTTAACTCGCTTTTTAATGTGTTTGGATTGGTAAAGAGGCCGTCTGAAAACGGATACGCAGGCTTTTCAAACGGCCCCAAAGGGCTATCTTTTGCAAACGGTACCTCTGTCGCCGTATTCCAGCTTGCACACCAGCTTCGCATCCAGCACCCTCATATCGGGCACGCTGATTTCATGCTGCCAGCGGCGGGTGGGAAAATTGTTACCCTGAAAATCATTTTCCCGCTCGGGAGCGTGTTTGTCCGCTACCACCCTGATGCGGTTGCCGCCGATAACTTGTATGGATTGGATGAAGCGGTTGTTCAATGCCTTGGGCTGGTCTGCAACAGTTTGGTACGGACTAAATCCGTTCGCCTTGGGCATTTTGTCAAACAGGTCTGTGTCGGTAACGGTAAAGCGGCCGCCCGTCTGCACCACTCTGGCCAGACCGAAATAACTCGATCCCGAACCGCCCGAACATCTGGTTTCTCCGGTATCGGGATCTTTGTCATAACTGGGGGATTCCGTATACCACAGCACCAGATACACCGGCTGCGGCGATTCTGACTGCACCATGATTTTTTCAAATCCGGCATCGCAGGCTTGCCTTTTCGCCGCTTTCACCGCCGCCATTGCCGCCTGTTTTTTCTCCCCCACCGTCGGTGCTGCCTGCGCAGCGTTTGCCGCCATGAGCGCGGCGGCCGCCAGCACGGCGGCGCATTGTTTCAGATTCATTGTCTGCCTCCGTAAATGTAAATAAAAGCAAGGTATTTGCTAAGAAAACGAAAGCGGAATACTATCTGCGGCAAATTCCGTTTTCAATTTCAAAAAACGGTTTTTCCAACCGAATTCCGAACAACAGTCCCGCGCCGTGCAACAAGGAGGAAAAATGGCCGTCAACGACAAAATCCGCGCCCTGCGCGAGCTGAACAACTGGTCGCAGGAAGAGATGGCCGAGCGGATGAACATTTCCAAAAGCAGCTATTCGCGGCTGGAACGGGACGAAAGCAAACTGGATCTGGCCAAGCTGGAAAAGCTGGCGGCCATCTTCAAAATCGACGTGGCGGAACTGGTTACACGGGAAGACCGGGGCATGGTGCTGCTAATCGGGACAAACAGCGGCAACCACACCAACTACTCGCCAATGCGGAAAGCATGACGGCGGAAATCGAGAAGCTGAAGCTCTCCCTGCAACACGCGCAGGAAATGCTGGCCGCCAAAGATCAGCTGCTGGCGCAGAAAGACAGCGAAACCGCCGCCCTCAAAGCCCTGAACGCACTCCTGCAAAAGCAGGGCTGAACAATAAAGAGGCCGTCTGAAAACCTTTTCAGACGGCCTCGGCCCTGATGTATGGAACGCGTGCGCCGCCTGAGGAGACACACCCTGCGCAGGATTTGTGTAGGGTGTGTGGCGTAAGCCACGCACGCGTTCTTTGTTTTACAGGCAACCTTTCCGACCAATCCGTGAAGCCAAAAATCCGCTTGCTTCGCTGCGCGGCACACGCTACGCAGGATTCGGCAAGACAAACGGAAAAGGCCGTCTGAAAACTTTTTCAGACGGCCTTTTCCGTTTTCCACGCCGTTTTATAGCGGAACAAGATCAAAACTGCGGCCTTACCATACTGCCCGAACCCTCTGCGGCCTTGCATCTTTTTTATTTTGTCCTACCATATCCGCTTTTCACAACCAACAAGGAATCCCGCAATGACCGTCCGCACCCTTGCCGCCAACGCCCTGGGCCTCGCCGTCCTCGCCGCCCTTGCCGCCTGCGGCACCCCCGCCCGTCCCGACAGCCGCGCCATGCACAACATCGGCACCAAAGACCTCCTCGACCTGCAATCCTCCGCCAAAATCCGCCCCGCTGCCAACCGGGCCGTTTTGTATGCCGCCGCCCCCTCCATAGCATACGCTGCCGAAGCCCGCCTCCCGAATGCCGACACCGAACGCTACCAGAAACAGCCGGAAAACCCCGTCAAAGCCGTTGCCCAAGACCCCGTCTCCACCTTCTCCATTGACGTGGACACCGGCAGCTATGCCAACGTGCGCCGCTTTTTGAACAACGGCCGCCTGCCGCCCAAAGATGCCGTGCGCATCGAAGAAATCGTCAATTACTTCCCCTATTCCTACCCCCTGCCGCAAGACGGCCGCCCCTTCGCCGTCCACACCCAAGCCGTCGATTCCCCGTGGCAGAACGGAGCCAAACTCATCAAAATCGGCATTCAGGCGCAAGATTTGGCGAAAAAAGACCTGCCCCCCGCCAACCTTGTCTTCCTCGTCGATGTTTCCGGCAGCATGAACGCGCCCGACAAACTCCCCCTCGTCAAAAAAACCCTGCGCATCCTCACCAAGCAGCTCCGAGCGCAGGACAAAGTAAGCCTCATCACCTATGCCGCCGGCGAAAAAACCGTCCTGCCGCCCACCTCCGGCAAAGACAAAGACACCATCCTGCGCGCCGTCAACGCCCTTGAAGCCGGCGGCTCCACCTCGGGCGAACGCGCCATCCGCACAGCCTACGAACAGGCGGAAAAAGCCTATGTCAAAAACGGCATCAACCGCATCCTGCTGGCCACCGACGGCGATTTCAACGTCGGCATCAGCGACACCGAAGCCCTCAAATCCCTCGTGGCCGAAAAACGCAAAAGCGGCATTTCCCTCAGCACCTTCGGCTACGGCACCGGCAACTACAACGAAGCCATGATGGAACAAATCGCCGATGCGGGCGACGGCAACTACAGCTACATCGACACCGAAAAAGAAGCCCAAAAAGTCCTCGACCGCCAGCTCAGCTCCACCCTTGCCACCGTTGCCCAAGATGTCAAAATCCAAGTCGAATTCAACCCCGCCGCCGTCAAAGAATACCGCCTCGTCGGCTATACCAACCGCACCCTGCGCAACGAAGACTTCGCCAACGACAAAGTAGACGCAGGCGACATCGGCTCCGGCCACAGCGTAACCGCCCTTTACGAAATCATCCCGCAAGGCACAAAAGGCTGGCTGGCCGACTCACGCTACAACAAAACCCCCTCCCCCGCAGGCGGCAAAAACGAATACGCCTACGTCAAAATCCGCTACAAACTCCCCGGCCAAAGCCAAAGCAAGCTGATCGAGCAGCCCGTAGCCGCGCACAGCATCCCCCTGGCGCAGGCCGATGCCGACACCCGCCTCGCCCTGGCCGCCGCCTCCTACGCCCAACAGCTTCGCGGCGGCGAATACAACGGCAGCCTGGATTGGAACGCCATCGGCAAAATGGCCGCCGGCACCCGCGCCAAAGACCCCTACGGCCTGCTGGCAGAATTTGCCGAGCTGGTGGAAACCGCCAAAAGCCTCAGCACAAAACAGCCGGAAAAAAGCGGCAGGTAACAAAGAGAGGCCGTCTGAAAACAGATTCCGCTTTTCAGACGGCCTCTGACAACAATAGCGTGTGTCGCCCTGAGGCGACGCACGCGTTTTTTATTTCACAGGCAGCTTTCCGACCAATCCGCGAAACCGTCAATCCGCAAAGACCGCGTGCGTCGCTGATCGACACACCCTACACGGGATTCGGCGTGGAAAACGGAAAGGACGTTTGGAAACCGATAAATCCGCCGCAAACCCGCTCCCTACCCCGCAGGCGGGAGAGGGAGTTCAGGCCGTCTGAAAGCGCAGCTTCAACGAAGTTAAAACACGGATTCGGCTGCTCGCAATCCCGTTTGCCGTTTTCAGACGGCCTCTAAGGTAGGGTGTGTGGCTCTGCCACGCACGCGGTTGCGGAGATTTCACAGCCTTTTACTGCGGCGGGGGAGCGCGTGCGTCGCCTCGGGGCGACACACCCTACGCGGGATTCGGCAGGATAAACAGAAAAAGCCGTCTGAAAATTTGCAATCCGTTTTTTCAGACAACCTTTACCGTTCAGGCAGGGTGCGGCTCGGCCACGCACGCGGTCTTTGCCGCGTAACGGCAAGAGGCCGTCTGAAAACCTTAAAACAGGTTTTCAGACGGCCTCTCTTTTTTATCTTCCGTACGGCTTAACGCAGCTGCTGCTGGGCGGCGCGGACGGCGTTCTGGTCGGGATTGATCAGGATTTCGACGCGGCGGTTTTGCGCGCGGCCTTCGGCGGTGGCATTGCTGGCAACGGGCTGGCGCGAGCCGTGGCCGTAGATGGCCAGGCGGCTGCCGTTTACGCCCCTCGATTGCAGGTAGGAGGCGACGGACTGGGCGCGGCGTTGCGACAGGGGATCGTTAATCGCATCGGAGCCGGTGTTGTCGGTGTGGCCGTTGATGGTGAGGGTGGTGTCGGGGTATTGGGTCAGGGTTTGCGCGGCGGCGGCAAGGGCGTTTTGCGCATTGGTGCTGAGGGTGGCGCTGTTGGTGGGGAAGGTTACGTTTTCGGGCATGACGAGTTTGATTTGGTCGCCGCTGCGCTGTACGTCCACGCCGGTGTTGGCGAGGTTTTCACGCAGTTTTTTCTCTTGGTAGTCCATGTAGCCGCCGATGCCCGCGCCGATTGCGCCGCAGGCGAGGGCGGAGTTGCGCGCGCCTTTGCTGCCGTGGCTCAATGCGCCGATGATGCCGCAGGCTGCCGCGCCGCCGAGTCCGTACATGGCGGTTTTGCTGGCTTTCTGGGTGCCGTCGGCGTAGGTGATGCAGCCGCTGAGGGCAAGGGCGCAGGAGACGGCGGCGGCGGTGAGGGTGTTGGAACGTTTCATGGGTAATCCTTTCGCGGATGTGTTGGGAAAGCCGCAAAATATAGCGGACTCGGCGGCTTTGCGGAATGCCTTAACTTGATATTACGCCGCCTTTGCCGCTTAGCTGTTTTTTGTGCCGCCAGTAGATGCGCCAGCGCAGCCGGACATCGTAGCCGACCGATCCGATGCCGAATAGGAACAGCAGGGCGGAAACCGGCAGGGTGAAGTGGTAGCCGAGGCGGTGGTAGCCCCATGCGCCGACGAGGCCGCCGCAGGAAAAGGAGGCCAGCAGGGTAAGCAGCAGGCGCATTTTGGGCTTGTTGACGCTTACGTCGGGCAGGCGCGGGTTGTCGCTGCGGCGGTAGTAGAGGACTTTGGACAGCTCGATGCCCAGATCGGTTACGGTGCCGGTCATGTGGGTGGAGCGGATGACGCTGCCGGAGAGGACGGTCAGCACGGTGTTGTGCATTCCCATGATGAAACAGAGCAGCAGGACGGTGGGCGGAACGAGGATTTTTCCGTAGTGGGAAAGTGCCACGCCGAGGAGGCCGAACACCAGCAGGTAGAGGCTTTCGAGCCACATGGACAGGCCGTAGCCGCTGCGGAAACGGTGGCGTTTGGCCCACAGTATCGTCCAGTTGGAATGCGCCGCGCCGAGCAGGAAGGCGGTAACGACGGCAACGGGGACGAGTGCGCCTTCCCAGTCGCCGAGAAAGAGTGCGTCGGCCGCGCCCGACATCGCGCCGGTAACGTGCGAGGTGTAGCGTTGTACGGCAAAGAAGCCGCCGGCGTTGATGGCTCCGGCCAGAAAAGACATGATGTAGCCGAGGGCGCGGAAGCGGCCGTCGGTAATCCCGCAGTCGTGCAGATAGGGTTTGTCGGCCTGCCAGAACGGCCGGGCATGGGGCTTGTAGAGGCGGTAGACGTTTTTTTTCGGTTGCAGCGGCGGTTCCATGTCGGCACGGTCGGGGTGGTCGGAGAAAGGGCGATTGTATAGCGGAACAAAACAGAAAAGATACCGGCACGCAGGCTGCGCGGGCAATACGGACGGATTTTTCCGGTATGGGTTTTGATGCCCGGGAAAATCCGCCCCTTCGGGCGAAGGAGCGGCAAAACCGCAGTTTTTTGCCCGCCGTATCAGACAGGCGCGGGCAAAACAGACACAGAGGCCGTCTGAAAAAGTGTTTTCAGACGGCCTCTGCAGTGTTCGCAGCTTCAAGCGCGCGGCACTGTACCCGTGTCCCGCATCCATGCGTCGATGCCGCCCGTGAGGTTATAGAGCGGCGAAAAGCCCGCATCGGCAAGGAAAAGGGCGCAGTATTGGCTGCGGATGCCGTGGGCGCAATACACAACGATGGGGCAGCCGTCGGGCAGCTCGTTGTGCCGCGCCGCCAGTTCGCCCATCGGGATGCTGACGCTTCCCGGCAGGGCGCAGAGGGCGGTTTCTTCGGGTTCGCGCACGTCCAACAGCAGGGTGTCGGGCTGTTGCGCAAGCAGGTTTTCCAGCTCGTGCGCCGTGATGCGGATAATGTCGGTCATGTTTTTTCAGACGGCCTCTCAAAGCGGTATGCCGGGCATACTTGGGTATATTCGGGCGCAAACCCGTCGGTATGGGCGGATTTGCCGTGCTTTGCTCTGCACGGAATTGCACGCCGCCAAGGCCGCGCACCATGCGGGCTGTGTTTTCAGACGGCCTTTGCGGCCGTCTGAAAACGGCTTGGTTTTAAAAATCGAAGCCTTGAAACGGATCGGCGGTTTTGCCGTCGAGATAGGGAATCAGCGTGTCGAACAGGGTTTTTTCCGCAAATTTGCCGTCCCGCAGGGTGAGCAGGAGGGCGCGTTGTACGGGGTGTCCGCCGGCCACGGCAACAAGCCGCCCGCCTTCTTCGAGCTGCTGTTTGAGTATTTCGGGAATTTCTTTTACCGCGCCGCCGACATACACCGCGTCGAAAGGGGCGGCGGCGTTTTTGGTGGCGAGGCCGTCGCCTTGCGCGTAGGCGATGTTGTCGAAGCCCAGCCCGTCCAACACGGCTTTGGCGTGCGCCTGTTGTTCCGGGTCGATGTCTACGGTTACGACTTCGCCCGCGAGTTTGGCGAGAACGGCGGTGGCGTATCCCGATCCCGTGCCGATTTCCAGCACTTTGTCGGTTTTTTTCAGGGCAAGGCCCTGCACGAGGCGGGCGACGGTTTTCGGTTCGAGCATCACGCAGCCGTTGGGCAGCGGCAGGCTGATGTCGGCATAGGCGTAGCTTTTTTGGCTTTCGCCGACAAAGGCTTCGCGCGGGATTTCTTGCAGCGCGTCGAGGAGGTCGAAGTTGAGCACCTCCCACGGGCGGATTTGTTGTTCGACCATATTGAATCGTGCTTTGGCAAAGTCCATGTTTGTACTCCGGTGTGTTTTTTATAAGCGGGAAACGGCGCGGATTATAAAGGCTGTGCGGCGGTTTTTACAGAAAAGGCCGTCTGAAAACGGGGCGGACTGCGCCGCATCTGTTTTCAGACGGCCTTTTGCCGTGCCGCGCCGCGTTCAGACGGCCTGCGACAAAAGCCAGTGTTGCAGGCCGATAAGGGTTTTGCCGTCTTGGATTTCGTTGTTGCGCACGGCGGCGGCGGCTTCTTCGCGGGTGAGCAGCACGGTTTCGACAAATTCGTCCTGATCCGGCTGCAATGTGCTGGTTTTGCTGACATTGACCGCACGGTAGAGATACATTTTTTCATCGCAGAAACCCGGTGCGGTAAAGAAAGTGGCCACCAGCTCCGCGCCTTCGGCGGCATAGGGGGTTTCTTCCGACAGTTCGCGCAGGGCGCAGGCGGCCGGGTCTTCGCCTGCATCGAGTTTGCCTGCGGGCAGTTCGAGCAGGGGCTGCCCGAGGGCGTAACGCCATTGGCGCACGAAAACGATTCTGCCGTCGTCGGTTTCGGCGAGGATGCAGGCCGCACCGGGATGGCGGATGACGACGCGCTGTCCTTCGTTGCCGTTGGGCAGGCGCACTTTGTCGCGGGCGATGGTAACGAATGTGCCGTCGTAAATCGGCTCGCTGCTGATTTGGGTTTCGGTGAGGTTCATATCGCTTGTCCTGGTTTGCGTGGTGGAGGCCGTCTGAAAGTGCAGCTTCAACGAAGTTAAAACACGGCGGCGGCGCGCCTGCTCTGTATTTGCCGCTTCGGAGCGGCACACGCGGCCGCCGGAACGAAGCGGCAAATTCAGCGTTTTTTGCCGCCTGCCGTTTTACCGCCGCTGCGGCTTTTGCCTGCGGCGTTTTTGCGCTTTTCTGCGGCCGGTTTTGCGCCGTCTGCCGGGCTGTCTGCGGCGGGACGGGCCGTCTGCGGCGGGACGGCGGCTTTGCCCGACACCAATGTGATTTTGCCGTTTACCGTAGCCAGTACGCGGCCTGTCTTCGCTGCGGGCGGGACGGCGGCGGCCGTTTGCCCGGCCCGGGCTTTCGCGTCGGACGTTTTTTCAGACGGCCTTTGCGCTTCTGCGGCGGGCGGCGGGGCGGTTTTGGCTTTTTTGGTGCTGCTGCGCGGCGGCTTGGCTGCCGCTGTTTTTTGTTCTCCTAAGCCGCCCTCTGGAACAAGCCTGCTTTCCGGCTGCGGGGTGTCGGCTTTGGCGTTTGCTTTGCCGCGCGGGGAGGCGGTTTGGCTTTTGCCGTTTTTGCCGGCTGCGGCCCGGGCTTTTTCAGACGGCCTGTGCGGTGTGTTTTCCGTGCTGTGCGCGGCAGTTTTGCCTTTGCCTGCTTTTTTGTTGTTTTCAGACGACCTCTGCGGCTCTGCGGCGGCTTTGTTTTTGCCGCGTTTGGCTTCGCCGCCGCCGACCAGGGTCAGGTCGATTTTGCTGGTATCGAGGTCGGCGCGGGCGACGCGGACGGTTACTTGTCCGCCCATTTCAAAGCGGATGCCGCTGCGCTCGCCTTCGATACGCATGACTTCGGGGCGGTAGTGGAAATAGTCTTCGCCCAAATCGCTGATGTGTACCATGCCCTCGGTGTGGATGCCGTCGAGGGTAACGAAGAGGCCGAAGTTTGCCATGCCGGTGATGCGGCCTTCAAACACTTCGCCGACTTTGTCGCGCATATAGTAGGTTTTGAGCCAGCTTTCCACGTCGCGGCTGGCTTCGTCGGCACGGCGTTCGCAGGCGGAGGTGTGTACGCCGGCTTCGTTCCAAGAGGGCGGCGCATATTCGCCGCCTTCGAGTGCCGCACGGATGGCGCGGTGTACCATGAGGTCGGGATAGCGGCGGATGGGGGAAGTGAAGTGGACGTAGTGTTCGTAGGCCAGGCCGAAATGGCCTTCGTTGTGCGCTTCGTAAACGGCCTGCTGCATGGATCGCAACAGCATGGTTTGGATAAGGCTGCGGTCGGAACGGCCTGCAATTTGCTCGGACAGCCCGGCGTAGTCTTTCGGCGTGGGCTTGTCGCCACCGCCGAGCGAGAGGCCGAGCAGGCCGAGCTGTTCGCGCAGGGCGGCAAGTTTTTCGGGGGTGGGGCCGAGATGGTTGCGGAACAGGCCGTGCCGTTTGTGTTTCAGCAGAAAATCGGCGGCACAGACGTTGGCGGCAAGCATACATTCTTCGATGAGTTTGTGCGCGTCGTTGCGCTCCACGGGGATGATGCGCTCGATTTTGCCGTTATCGTCAAACAGCATCTGCGTTTCAATGGTTTCAAATTCCATCGCGCCGCGCTGGCGGCGTTTTTTGTGCAGTAATTGGAAGAGCTTGTATAAAGTTTCGATTTGCTCTTTGTGCGGATAGTCGCCGCCCGCTTCGATGTTTTGCCAGACCTGCTTGTAAGTGAGGCGGGCATGGGAACGCATCACGGCGGGGTAGAAGCGGTAGTCTTTGATGTTGCCGGCGTAGGTTACGGTCATGTCGCATACCATGCACAGGCGTTCGACATCGGGATTGAGCGAGCAGATGCCGTTGGAAAGGTTTTCCGGCAGCATGGGGATGACGCGGCGGGGAAAATAGACGCTGGTGGCGCGTTCGTATGCGTCCCGGTCTATGTCTCCGCCGGGACGGACATAGTGGCTGACATCGGCAATGGCGACAACGAGGCGGTAGTTGCGGCCCTGTTTTTCAGCGTATACCGCATCATCGAAATCGCGGGCGGTTTCGCCGTCTATCGTGATGAGCGGCAAAGTACGCAAATCTTCGCGCCCCTTGCGATCGGACGGGCGCACTTTGTCGGGGATTTTGGCCGCCGCTTTGGCGCAGGCTGCGGAAAATTCGTGCGGCAGGCGGTGCTTGCGTACGGCGATTTCGATTTCCATGCCGCTGTCCGCATAGTCGCCCAACACTTCCAACAGCCTGGCAACGGCGGGCTGGTGGTTGTGCGGGTAGCTTTCGATTTTAGCGGCAACCACCTGCCCGGACTGCGGCTTGAGCGCGGCTACGGAATCGGGTTCCAAGACAACGGACTGGCTCAGACGTTTGTCCTCCGGCTCCATAATCGCCACGCCGCGCTCGATATAGAAACGGCCGACCACTTCGCTTTGCGCCCTCTCGATAATGTCGAGCACCTGCCCTTCGCGGCGGCCGCGCCGGTCGATGCCTGCGGGACGTACGGTAATGATGTCGCCATGCATCAGATCGCGCATTTCGCGTTCGTACAGCACAAAATCGGCCTGCTTGGGCTGCTTGTCCAGCGGCACGGCAAAACCGAAGCCGTCTTTGTGCGCCTCGACGCGGCATTTCACCAGCTCCAGTTTCTGCGCCGCACACACCGCGCCGCGCCGGTTAATCAGAACCTGTCCGTCGCGCGCCATCGCTTTCAGACGGCGTTCGAAAAAAACAAATTCGTCTTCTTTGATGGAAAGCCGTTCCGCCAGTGCCGGCATACCCAGCGGCACGCCCTCCTTCTCGATAATTTCGATAATCCACTCCCTGCTGGGCAGGGGAAATTCGTAACGCTGCCGCTCCCTTGCAAGAAACGGGTCTTTTTCGCGCAGGTTTAAGGCGTTATCTTTTTTCTTGGTTTTTTTCATTGACATTCTTTCGGCGGAATATATAATGCGCTGCTTCGGTCGGGCGTTACTTTAACGCAAGACGGTTCTTAAAGCAAAGCCCGGGTGGCGGAATTGGTAGACGCGCCAGCTTCAGGTGCTGGTATCCTCACGGGTGTGGAAGTTCGAGTCTTCTCCCGGGCACCAACACTTTGCTTTAAGGAAAAATTTCAGATTGCCCAGGTGGCGGAATTGGTAGACGCGCCAGCTTCAGGTGCTGGTATCCTCACGGGTGTGGAAGTTCGAGTCTTCTCCTGGGCACCAAGATACAGAAACAGCCTCATTTTGATGGCTGTTTTTTTGTGTCCGCCGCTATCTGCCGCCTGCCCGCAACCGCCTTTCGGCGGTTGTTTTTTTATTCATATGTTTTTATTGCAACACAAATCAGGCACGCTATAAAGCAAACAGGCCGTCTGAAAACCCGGAAAACGGTTTTCAGACGGCCTGTTTCATACGGACAGTCAGTTCAGCGGCGGCAGCCCCATCAGCTCGTTGAGGAAGTTGGCAAAGGCGGGGTTGGCCGGTTTGTTCTGCATATGCGGCCAGCGGGCCTGCCAGCCTTTGAGGGTGTTGCCGATATACTGTTTGGACTGGCTGCTGGTGATTGCGCCGCGCTGGCTGTCTACAGCGGAGCGCAGGTAAACTTCGTAAACGCTGTCGTCCACGGGATTGCCGCCGACAAGGCGCAGGCGGAAGCGGTTGAGCTGCTGCGCGGCTTGGACTTTGGTAATCTTTCCCTGCCCTACCTGATCGCTGAGGCGGGTGGCTTCGTCGCGTATTCTGGCCACATCCCCCCAGTGGTTTGCAGCAAGACGGTAGGCACCTGTTTGGGGCTGGATGCGGGCGGGCGCGGGCCGTTTGCCCATTCCGGGAATCACGGTGGTTCCGCAACCGGCAAGTGCGGCGCAGGCAAGTAGGATGGGAAGATATTTTTTCATGGCGTTCTCGACTCTCTGTTGCAGAATATTTGCAGCGGGGCGGCGTGGTACCCGATTCCGGCTGCGCAGACCGTGCAAAATACCATATCGCGGCATGAATTTACAAGTTTTATCAAACAGACGCAGGCAGCCGGATGCATCCGGCTGCCTGCGCTTGGACGGGCTGCTTATGCCAGGTCGGCAAAGAGCGGGGTGGACAGATAGCGTTCGCCGTAAGAAGGAATCAACACAACGATGAGTTTGCCCCGGTTTTCTTCTTTGGCGGCAAGGCGCAACGCGCTCCAAATGGCCGCACCCGAGGAGATACCGACGAGGATGCCTTCTTTTTCGGCAGCGGCACGGGCGGTGGCGAATGCGTCTTCGCCGGTTACGCGGATGACTTCGTCGTAGATTTCTGTATTCAGAATGCTGGGAACAAAGCCTGCGCCCAAGCCCTGAATCGGGTGCGGGCCTTTTTCTCCGCCGCTCAACACGGGCGAGGCATCGGGCTCGACGGCAACAATCTTCACGCCGGGTTTGCGCGATTTGAGCACTTCGCCCACGCCGGTAACCGTACCGCCCGTGCCGACACCGGCCACGAAAATATCGATTTGGCCGTCGGTGTCGCGCCAGATTTCTTCGGCGGTGGTTTTGCGGTGTACTTCCACATTGGCAGGATTGTCGAACTGGCGGGGCATAAAGTAGGTGTCGGGGTTTTCTTCCACCAGTGCTTTGGCGCGGCCGATTGCGCCGTTCATGCCTTCGGCGGCGGGCGTAAGGATGAGCTCGGCACCAAAGGCGCGCAGCAGCATTTTGCGTTCTTTACTCATGCTTTCGGGCATAGTGATGACGAGCTTGTAACCGCGTGCGGCGCAAACCATCGCCAAGCCGATACCGGTGTTGCCGCTGGTGGCTTCGACGATGGTAGTGTTTTTGTTGATTTTTCCTTCTTTTTCAGCCGCTTCGATCATGGCTTCGGCAATGCGGTCTTTCACGCTGCTGCCCGGATTGAAAAATTCCAGCTTGGCGGCGACGCGGCCGGGCAGGCCTTCGGACAGGCGGGACAGTTCGACCAGCGGGGTGTTGCCGATGAGGTCGGTAATGCTTTTTGCGATATTCATAATGTTTCCTTGCGTTTGAAAAAGGCGGATGGGTCAATGGCCGCATGGTAAGAGAAGGCCGTCTGAAAACAAAATAATTTCTTGGCCCGGAACGGCAAACTAAAAGTTATAAGGTCAGGCGCGGGAAAATGACGGTGGCGATATAGGCCGCCTGCGCCACCAGAGCCAGCAGCAGGCCGGCCTGTATCCTGTGTATGGAAAACGCACTGCCCGGCTGTCCGTTGAATTTTCCATGCAGGGCGGAAACCGCCATCAGCAGTATCTGCATCGACAGCCAGTAGGCCGGATGCAGCAAAGAAAGTCCGCCCAGTGCCGGCAAAAGGCGCGGCGCAAGGCCGGTCGGCCATGCCTGCCACGCCAGAAACAACACCAAAGCGTGCGACAAGGCCATAGCCACGCACGAGGAAGCGAACAGTACGGGCAGCGGGCGGACAGCGGTTTCGCAATACGCGCCGCCTGCCGTGCTGCGGCCGTAAAGCAACAGAAACAGCAGGCAGGCAGGCGCAATGTAAACCTGCGGCATATAAAGGAAAAAAACGGAAAACGGCGATAAAAACCCCGGCAGCAGCCATGCGCCCGCAGAACCTGCCAGCAGCCAGCAAAACACCGCCGCCAACAGCCACGAATAACGGCGGCTCTGCACGACGGCGGCAAGAAACAAGGCCGTATAGGCGGCGGCACAGAACAGATCGGGACGGATGCTCATCGGCTGCTTTCTTGGTAGGACAGACTGCCTTCAAACACGGTTTGCGCCGGGCCGGTCATCAGCACGTCGCCGCCTTCCTGCCAGCGGATAAAGAGGCTGCCGCCCGGAAGCGACACTTCCACGGCTTCGCCCGCCGCCAAAAGACCGAGACGGATACCGTGTACCGCCGCCGCGCACGCGCCCGTACCGCAGGCCTGAGTTTCGCCCACGCCGCGCTCGAACACGCGCAATCGGATATGGTGCGGATCAATGACCTGCATAAAGCCGATATTGGCTTTTTCGGGAAACAGCGGGTGCGTCTCCAAAACCGCACCCAATTCGGCCACAGGTGCGGTGTCGGCATTTTCCACCGTCAGCACCGCATGGGGGTTGCCCATATTGACCAGCCCGGCGGACACGTTTGCGCCGCCGGCGGTAATTTCGTACTGCAAATCCGCACCGTCTGCATGCAGAAAGGGAATTTCAGACGGCCTGAAACGCGGCCTGCCCATGTTTACCGCAACCAAACCGCCCTCTTCTAGCCTCGGCACAATCATGCCGCGTGCGGTTTCCACCACGATTTCCCGCTTGTCGGTCAATCCCTTGTCGGACACGAAGCGGGCAAAGCAGCGCGCACCGTTGCCGCACTGCTCCACCTCGCCGCCGTCGGCGTTGAAAATACGGTAGCGGAAGTCGGCCTCGGGCGACGAAGGTTTTTCCACCAGCAAAAGCTGGTCAAAACCGATGCCGGTGTGGCGGTCGGCCCATGCCGCGATGGGCGCGGCAGCCGGGTCGAAAGGCTGAGAAATGCCGTCGATCACAACAAAATCGTTGCCCAAACCGTGCATTTTGGTAAATTTCAAAACGGCCATAACGGAATATTCCCGAAACACGCCGCGCAGGCTGCGGGCGGATTGCGATAATGCTTATTAAAGTAAAAACCCGGCGAGTTTAGCACAAAAGGCCGTCTGAAAATATTTTCAGACGGCCTCAAAACCTGGTGCGGCGGCTTATTTTCCTGCGGCTTCCGCTTTTTTCAGCAGATCGAAAAGCTGGTCTTTCAGAGCCAGTTTTTTGATTTTCAACGCATCAATCTCGTCCTGCGCGGAAACGCTGGATACGGGGTCGTTTTCCAGGCCGGAGATTTTGTCGTCCAGCTCGTTGTGCTCGTCAAAAACACGGGCAAAATGGGTGTCTTCCTGTTTCAGTTTGGAAATCAGATCGCGGTATTCGGGAAACATAATTCGTCCTCTTTATCGGTAATTGACGGGAAACAACCCGTTCCATCGGGTTTGCGGCCATTATAACAAACCGCACAGGTGCCGACACACAAATTTTAACCATCTGCGGCACGGCGCATCCGCCGCCGCCCCTTTTTCCCAAACGGCGCTGCGTCTTTCCAAACACACCGCAGGCGGGGTAAACTCACAGCCGTTTTGCTTCATCCCGATACCTGCAATCCATCCCCAAAGGAACACCACCATGCGCATTCTGCTGACCGGGGCGAAAGGCCAGCTCGGCCGTGCCGTCCGCCACCGCCTGCCCGACGACTGGGAACTCATCGCCACCGACTCGAAAACGCTCGATATTACCGACCGCGAAGCCGTCGCCAATATGCTGGAAAACTTCCAGCCCGACGCAGTCGTCAATACCGCCGCCTTTGCCGGCACAGCCGCCGCAGCGGAGCAGGCATCCCGCCTCTTCGCCGTGAATGCCGAAGGCGCGCGCAATCTGGCACAGGCCGCCTTTGCCGTCGGCGCGAAATTCGTCCACCTTTCCACCGACTATGTTTTCGACGGCAAAAGCCGCCTGCCCTACGCCGAAACCGACCCGCCCAATCCGCAATGCGTTTACGGACAGTCCAAACTCGCCGGCGAGCTGCTCGCCCTCGCCTCCGAACCCGACACCGTCGTCGTACGCACTTCGTGGATATACAGCGCACACGACGGCAACTTCGTTACCGCCCTGCTCGAAAAAGCGGCGCAAGGCGGCGCAATCCGTCTCGCCGCCGACAATGCCGGCTGCCCCACCTACGCCCCGGATTTGGCCGGCACCCTCATCGGCCTGCTGGGTCTGCCCCGTTTCCCGCAGGGGCTGCTGCACTACTGCGGCGGACAGGCATTCAGCGAATACGCCTTCGCCCAAGCCGTGCTGCAACTCGAAGCCGAACGCAACCCCGCCTTCAAAATGCCCGAACTCATCCCCGTGTCCTCCGCCGAGCTGCACAAACACCGCAACGCCCCGCTCTATTCCGTGCTCAACTGCACCAAAGCCCGCAGCCTCGGCTTTACCCCAGGCAACTGGCAGAAAAACGTCGCCGAAGCCCTCGCGCAGCGGCAAACGGCATAGGGTTCCGCAGAAACCGGACAGGCCGTCTGAAAACCACACGCTTGCAACGGGACACAACAGAAAAGATACCGGGCCGCAGATTCTTTATTTTGTTCCGCTGTATTACAAGGTTTTCAGACGGCCTCTTTTCCGCAACACCACGCACGAAAGCCCGCCATGAACACCCGCATGAACTGGCCGCAGCTCCTCAGCACGCAACGCTTCCGCCCCAAAGACGGCGACATCGTCCCCACCGTAACCCCATCCACCCAGGAAGGCGCGGACGCGCTGCGCACCGACTTCCATATCGATTACGACCGCGTCGTCTTCTCCGGCGCATTCCGCCGCCTCGGCCGCAAAACCCAAGTCCACCCCTTCGCCGAACACGACCTCACCCACAACCGCCTGACCCACAGCGTCGAAGTCGCCAGCGTCGGCCGCAGCATCGGCAACAGAGTCGGAGTGATGATGCAGGCCGGCGGCTTCCTCCCCGCAGGCAACACCCCGAGCGACATCGGCGCGGTCGTCCAAGTCGCCTGCCTAGCCCACGACCTCGGCAACCCCCCTTTCGGCCACACCGGCGAAGACGCGCTGCGCGACTGGTTCCGCAGCCCCGAAAACGCCCGCTACCTGCAACCGCTCAGCCCCGCCGAGCGCGCCGACGTGCAAACCTACGAAGGCAACGCCCACAGCCTGCGCATCCTCGCCGGCCTCGAAATGTATCCCGGCAAAGGCGGTATGCGCCTTACCGCCGCCACCATAGGCGCGCTGCTCAAATACCCCTGGACCACGCAGCACCCCGACGGCGCAAAAAAATTCAACATCTACCAAACCGAGCTGCCCTACATCCGCCGCGTTGCCGACACCCTCGGCCTCGTCAGCCTCGGACAAGACCACTGGGCGCGGCATCCGCTCTCCTACCTGATGGAAGCCGCCGACGACATCTGCTACGCCCTGCTCGATCTCGAAGACGCAGTCGATTTGGAGCTGCTCACCGACACCGAAGTCGAAACCGTCCTCTCCGGCCTCACCTTTATCGAACCCACCTGGCACGCCCAATCCGGCCGCCAACGCTGCGCCATGCTGCGCGGCATCGCCATCGGCCGCGCCATCGACGACGTGGCGCAAACCTTCATCATGCACCAGTCCGACCTGCTCGACGGCAGCTTCAAAGGCCGCGACCTGCTCGCCCTGTGCAGCCCCGAAGTGCAGAACACCCTCGAAAACGCCAAAGAACTCGCCCGCAACCGCATCTTCCGCCACCAAAGCAAGCTGATGACCGAAATCGCCTCCTTCCCCTGCCTCGGCTCCATCCTCGGCCTGCTCGTTCCCGCCGCCTGCCAATACCTTACCGAAGGCCGCGTCGGAGTGCGCCAGTCCCTCGCCCTCGAACTGCTCAACAACGCCCACCCCGTTACCCGCGACGACAGCCTCTACACCGCCTACATGAAAATCCTCGATTTCGTCGGCGGCATGACCGACAACGCCGCCGCCAAAATGGCGCGCGAACTCTCCGGCATCGGCATGATTTAGCCCCAAGCCGCTTTTCAGACGGCCGCCGCAGCGCACGCCGCAACAGCAAGGCCGTCTGAAAAATAAATTTCCTTGCCCGCCAAACAACTAAACCGGCCGGCCGCCGCAGCGGCAAAAAATACTGGACAGCCCGCCACCCCCTGCCTATAATGCGCGTCTTTCTCGCACCCGTAGCTCAGTTGGATAGAGTATCTGGCTACGAACCAGAGGGTCGGGCGTTCGAATCGCTCCGGGTGCGCCAAACAATTTATATCGCCGCGCCCATCGTCTAGCGGTTAGGACATCGCCCTTTCACGGCGGTAACCGGGGTTCGATTCCCCGTGGGCGTGCCAATATTCCAACACCCTGCAACATTGCAGGGTGTTTTTTTCGCCATCCCTTCCATGCCCAAACCCTCCTTTCAGCCAAACAGGCCGTCTGAAAATCGAAAATACGGATTCCAAACCCGCCGAAACGGTTTTCAGACGGCCTTTATCATCTGAAAAACCTCGGCAAACCCCTACCGTCCTTCCCTCATAGGCGGGAATCTCCGTTGCGGTCAAACGGCAGGCTGCTTTTACAAGGATTTCCGAATGTCAGAAAAGACTCCCGCCTGCGCAGGCATAACAGATTTCCGACAGAAAATCCTTGCCGCATGGTGCGGGGGCACGCATTCCACGGCTTCCGGAAAAATACAAGCTGTGGTTTGCAAACTTTAACCCAACACCAATGAAACTCCCTCCCCCTGCATCCGCGCAGCAGAGGGAACAAAGGCCGTCTGAAAAAACATAAGCCGCGTGCGTGGCTGTGCCACACACCCTACACAAATCCGGCGTAGGGCGTGCCACCCTGAGGCGGCGCACGTCTTTTCTGACTTTTGGAAAAATGCGGGTTGCGGCTGCAAACACTCATCCTGCCCCACCCCGCACCGCAAGCGGGAAAGGAACAAAAGACAAGAGGCCGTCTGAAAACGCCAAATACGGTTTTCAGACGGCCTCCGTCCTTGCCGCCGCCCGTGCCGGGCGGCACAATCGCATTTTCCCTTCCCTGCCGAGCCGCCATGACATCCGACCTTGCCGCCGCCGCCCGAAACCTGAATGCCCGAAAACAACAGGCCGCCGCCGATTACCTGATACACCGCCGCCCCAACCGCTATTTCCGTGCCGTCCGCCGCGCCGCCGACGCAGCCGTCCGCGCCCTGTGGCCGCATTTTTTTCCCGACGCGGGCTTCTGCCTGCTGGCGGCGGGCGGCTACGGGCGCGGCGAAGTATACCCGCATTCCGACACCGATCTCGTGCTGGTCTGCGCCGAACCGCCCTCCCACACCCGACAGGAACAGACCGCCGCGATGGTGCAGGCCATGTGGGATGCCGGCCTTGCCCCCGCGTTGAAAACCGGCACGGCGGACGAGCTGATAGCCGGTGCGGCACAGGATCTGACCGCCGACACCGCCTTTCTCGAAGCCCGCTTCCTTTGCGGCGATGCGGATTTGGCGGCACATTTCATGCAGGCCGCCGATGCGGAACGCGACCCCGCCGCCTTCGCCGCCGGCAAGCTGCTCGAAATGCGCCTGCGCCACGACAAACAGCAGGGCGCGGGTGCGCTGCTCGAACCCAACGTGAAAACCTGTCCCGGCGGCCTGCGCGACATCCACACCATGCTGTGGCTGGCAAAAGCGCAGGGACTGCCCGGCGGCATCCGCGCCCTGATGGCGCAACACATCCTGACCCGCGCCGAAGCCCTCCTGCTCGCACGCAGCCACCGCACGCTGGCCGCCATCCGCATCGGCCTGCATCTGGCGGCGGGGCGCGAAGAAGACCGGCTGGTTTTCGACCTGCAAAGCCGCCTGGCCGCCGACATGGGTTTTGCCGACGAAACAGGCCGTCTGAAAAGCGAGCGGCTGATGGAACTGTTTTACCGCGCCGCCAAAGCGGTAAAGCAACTCGGCGGCATCATCCCGCCCGCGCTGCAAAGCCGCACCGCGCCGCCGCCGCAGGCCGCCCGCAGCCTGGACGGCGACTACTGCCAAAGCGGCACCCTCCTGTGCGCCCGCGACCCGCTGCTGTTTCAAAAACAGCCGCAGCACATCTTCAAAATGGCGGAAATCCTGCAACGCAACAACGGCCTCACCGCCCCCGACCCCGCCACCCTGCGCGCCTGGTGGGCGGCCGCACGCGGCATCGGCAGCCGTTTTTACGCCGACGAAGCCAACCGCCGCCGCTTCATCGGCTTCTTCCGCCACGGCAGCGGCCTTGCCCGCACCATGCGCTTTTTAAACCTCTACGGCGTACTCGGCCGCTACCTGCCCGCATGGGAACGCATTACCGGCCTGCTGCAGCACGACCTGTTCCACATCTACCCCGTAGACGAACACATCCTCACCGTCCTGCGCAATATGCGGCGGCTGGCCATGGAGCAGCACGTCCACGAACTGCCCTTCGCCTCCGCCCTCATGCACGCCTTCCCCCGCCCCTACATCCTCTACCTCGCCGCCTTCTTCCACGACATCGCCAAAGGGCGCGGCGGCGACCACGCCGTACAGGGCATAGCCGACGCACGGAGCTTCGCCGCCGACCACTTCATGCCCGCAGAAGATGCCGAGCTGCTCTGCTGGCTGGTGGAAGACCACCTCCTCATGTCGCTCACCGCGCAAAAAGAAGACATCCAGGATCCCGCCGTCATCGAACGCTTCTGCCGCCGCGTCCGCACTCCCGAACGCCTGTCCGCCCTCTATCTGCTCACCGTGGCCGACATACGCGGCACCAACCCCAAGCTGTGGAACTCCTGGAAAGACAGCCTGCTGCAAACCCTTTTTCAGACGGCCTCCCGCCGTCTTGCCGGCCAAAGCGACAGCCGCGCCGCCGTAACCGGCCGCCGCCAAAGTGCCGCCGAACAAGCCCTGGCCGCCGCCGGCTACAGCGAAAAACAGCGGCGCAGCCTGTGGCAGGCATTGGGGCCGGCCTACTTCGTCCGCCACCGCCAAAGCGAAATCCTCTGGCACACCGCCTTTCTTGCCGGCCAAAGCGACAAAGCGCAGGCGCACATCCGCCCCCACCCCGTCGATCCCAGCGTGCTGCAAATCGCCGCCTACCTGCCCAACGCCTCCGGCATCTTCGTCGGCCTGTGCCGCATCCTCGCCCGCCACAGCCTCGACATCGCCGCCGCCCGCGCCTTCGTTACCGAGCACGACTACGTCCTCGACACCTTCGCCGCCCGCCTGCCCGAAGGCAGCACCGGAGCCGACCGCCGCCGCATCGAAGCAGCCCTGATGCACGATTTGGAACAATTTCTGCACGGCGCGCCGCCGCCGCCGCCCGGCCGCACCCGCATTCCCAGCCGCCGCGCCCGCAGCCTGCCCATCGCCCCCGTCATCGCCGTCCGTGCCGAAGAAGACCGTCCCGGCTGGCACACCCTCACCCTGATTGCCGTCAACCGCACCGGCCTGCTGGCCGACACCGCCGAAGTCCTCAACCGCCACGGAGCCGCCCTGCGCTACGCCAAAATCAACACCTCCGACGAACGCGCCGAAGACAGCTTCCTCCTCTACGCCCCCGCCCTGTCCGACCCCAACCGCCAGCTCGCCCTGCAAAAGGATTTGGAAGCCGTATCGGCGGTGTGAACACAGACAAATTCCGCCAAGGCAGGGTGTAGGCCGGCCACGCACGCGTTCCATGCCGTCCGATGGCATTTTCAGACGGCCTCCTACACGGCAAAAACCGCGTGCGTCGCCTTTGGGCGACACACCCTACACGGTGCGGCGCGGAAAAACAGATAGGCCGTCTGAAAAGCCAGATTTTGTTTTCAGACGGCCTCTGCCGCTAAGGTAGGGTGTGTGGCGCAGCCACGCACGCGTTCCCAATATTTCGGAAAGATGCAGGATGCGGCTGCAAACGCCAATCCAACGCCCGACCAAACTCCCTCCCCTGCGCCCGTGTACAGACCGGAGACATAGGTAACACCTGTGCGGAGACATAGGTAACACTCTTACCCGTCCCACAGACGGAGAAACCTATACCTTGGAGAACCACTACCATGCCCGAACAACGACACGAATTCGTTACCCTCGCCCGCAAAGACGATGCCAACATCAGCGAACTTTGCCGCCGCTTCGCCATCAGTCGCAAAACCGCCTACAAATGGCTGCCCCGCGACGATATGCACGACCTTTCCCGCCGCCCGCACCACAGCCCCAAGCGCACACCGCTGCTCTTGGAAACGCAAGTGTTGGCGCTGCGCGACCGCCATCCCGCCTGGGGCGGGCGCAAAATCGCCCACCTCTTGCAGCGCGAGCAGGGGATTGCTTTGGCACCCAGCACCATCACCGCCATCCTCCACCGCCATCAACGCATTACACCGCAGGCCGGCGCCGCCGCCACCCCTTGGCTGCGCTTCGAACACGCCTATCCCAACGCCCTGTGGCAGATGGATTTCAAAGGCCATTTTGCGCTGATGCAGGGGCGTTGCCATCCCTTGACCGTGTTGGACGACCATTCGCGCTACAACATCGTGCTGCAAGCCTTGGACAACGAGCGGCGCGCCACGGTGCAAAGCGTCTTGCACGCAGCCTTTTGCCGCTACGGCCTGCCGGAGCGCATCAACGTCGATAACGGTGCGCCGTGGGGCGGGCAAGGCGGTTTGACCGCGTTGGCGGTCTGGCTGATACGGCTGGGGATACGTTTGACATACAGCCGCCCGGCACATCCGCAGACCAACGGCAAAGACGAGCACTTTCACCGCACTTTGAAAGCAGAAGTCCTGCAGACGCATACCTTTGCCGATTTGGCGCATGTGCAAAGCCATTTTGAGCACTGGCGGCATATCTACAACCACCAACGGCCGCACGAGGCGCTGAACATGGACAGTCCGGCGCAGCGCTACCGTGTTAGTGCCAGAACCATGCCGTCGGTTCTACCGGAGATTGAATACCTGGAGGGCGACATCGTACTCAAAGTACAGCAAGGCGGCTGGTTAAGCCTGAAAGGCCGCGAGATACGGGTCGGCAAAGCCTTGGTCGGCCAACGGGTGGCTTTGCGTGCCGAAGACGGGGTTGACGGGCGGCTTGTGCTGTATTTTTGTCATCACCGGCTGGGCGAAATTGACTTGGATGACTGTTGAGCCGGGTACCGATTTTGTTATGCTGCAACTGTTACCCATGTCCCCGCACATGTGTTACCTATGTCTCCGGTCTGTACATGCGTTTACGCGGGGGGGGGGGGCTGGGGAGGGGATGGCGGTTTGCAAAACCGCTTTCCCGCCCGCAAACGCAACCGAAGCGGCAAAGCCCCCACCCTAACCCTCCCCCGCAGGCGGAGGAGGGAACAGAGGCCGTCTGAAAATCCGTATTGCGTGGTTTCAGACGGCCTCCTACACGGCAAAAACCGCGTGCGTCGCGGAAAAACAGACAGGCCGTCTGAAAAGCGTATTGTGCTTTTTCAGACGGCCTCTGCGCTTGATATGGCGTAAAACGCGTGCGTCGCTTCGGCGACACACCCTACGGCGGGGAATCGGGCGCGTGCCGCTTGGGGCGGCACGCCCTGCGCGGGTGCGATGCCCCTATTCTTCGGGCAGCTCGGCCGAGCCCATGCGGCGGCGGATGATGTCGGTTTTGGCGCGCAGGCGGCGGCTTTGGGGGTTGTCGGCGTAAAAGAGGGGGGCGGGAACGCGGGCGGCCAGGGCGGCGGCCTGGCGGGCGGTGAGGGCGGCGGCGGGTTTGCCGTAGAAACGCTGCGCGGCGGCTTCCGCGCCGTATACGCCGTAGTCCCATTCGATGACGTTGAGGTAGAGCTCGAAGATGCGGTCTTTGTCGGTGGTGGCTTCGAGCATGGCGGTGATGGCGGCTTCTTCGCCTTTGCGGATGTAGCTCTGCCATTCGCTCAAAAAGAGGTTTTTGGCAAGCTGCTGGCTGATGGTGGAGCCGCCGCCTTTGATTTTGCCGCTTTGGCTGTTGCGTCTGACGGCGTTGCGGATGCCGTTCCAGTCGAAGCCGCTGTGTTCGGCGAAGGATGCGTCTTCGGAGGCGATGAGGGCTTTTTTGAGATGGTCGGAAATGTCGGCATAGCCGCGCCAGCGGTAGTCGAGGCGGATGTCGCGGCCTTCGCTGCGGAATTCGGCCATGCGGGCGGTCATAAACGCGCTGCGGTGGGGGGCGACGGCGCGGTAGGTGATGATGCCGCCGTAAACGTAGGCGTTAAACAGGATGAAAAGGGCAAGGGGCAGGGAAAGTATCCATTTGAGCATTTCAGACGGCCTTTCCCAATGCGGCAACCACGGGGGCGGTGTCGGGGGCGAAGCCGCGCCAGAGGCGGTAGGATGCGGCAGCCTGGCAGACCAGCATTCCGAGTCCGCCGGCGGTGTGCGCCGCGCCCGCCAATGCGGCGGCCGTCTGGAAGGCGGTGGCGGTGTCGCCGTAGGCCATGTCGTAGGCGAGGGCGCAGCCTGCGTAAACGGCGGCGGGGACGGCGGGGACTTGTCCGCCGAGGCTGCCGGAAGTGCCGTTGACGATGAGGTCGAAGCCGTTTTTCAGACGGTCTGTCTGCTCGGCGGCAATGCCGAACTGCCGCGCGAGGGCTTGCGCTTTTTCGTGGGTGCGGTTGGCGATAACGATTTCTGCGGGGTTTTCGTCCAGCAGGGGCTGCAATACGCCGCGCACCGCGCCGCCCGCGCCGAGGATGAGGATGCGTTTGCCGGCAAGGGGAAAGCCGAGGTTTTGCGTGATGTCGGACACCAGCCCGATGCCGTCGGTGTTGTCGGCCAGGATGAGGCCGTCTGAAAGGCGGATCAGGGTGTTGGCCGCCCCTGCCGCGCGGGCGCGGGGGGATGTTTCGTGCGCCAGCTCTGCGGCTTGGATTTTGAAAGGCAGGGTAACGTTCGCACCTGCGCCGCCTCCGGCGAAAAACGCGGCAATGTCCCGCGCAAAGGCATCCGGCTGCGACAGGCGGCGTTCGTAACGCACCGACACGCCCTCCTGTGCGGCAAACATTTGGTGGATCTGCGGCGATTTGCTGTGGGCTATCGGATTGCCGAACACGGCGTAAAGCGGGGTGTCGTTCATGGGTGTTCCTTGTGTTGCGTGTTTTCAGACGGCCTGTAAACGTATTTTGCGGTCAGGTGCAGCAGCAGCAGCACGGGCAGCCCCAGCAGGGCGGTGAAGAGGAAGAAGCCGGGATAGCCGATGTTCTGCACCATCGCGCCGGAGTAGCCGCCCAGCGTTTTCGGCAGCAGGGTCATCAGCGAGCTGAGCACGGCATACTGCACGGCGGTAAAGCGGATGCTGGTGAGCGAGGAAAGAAAAGCCACGAACACCGCACCCGCCAGGCCGGAGGCGAGGTTGTCGCAGCCCACGGCCAGATAGAGGAACAAAACGTCGTGGCCGCGATAGGCCAGCGCGGCAAACAGCAGATTGGTAGCCGAAGCGAGCACCGCGCCCGCCGTCATCATCTTCATCAGCGGCACCCGCTGCGACAGCAGGCCGCCGAGAAAGCCGCCGGCCACAGCCATCACCACGCCGAAAGTCTTTACCGCCGCCGCGATTTCCTCTTTGGCAAAGCCCATGTCCTGATAAAACACATTGGCCACCACGCCGGCCACGATGTCGGAAATGCGGTACATCCCGATCAGCGCGAGCAGCAGCAGCGCGGCGCGGCCGTAGCGGTGGAAGAAATCGGCCACGGGCGACACCCAGGTGTCGCGCACCAGCCGCGCGGGCACGGCTTTGGCCGCCGTCAGCAGCCGCGCTGCCGCAAACGCCGCCAGCGCGGCGGCGGCCAGACGCAGCGTTTCCCAAAACAGCTTCGCCAGCGCGTCGTCCGCCTGCGGCAGCACGCCGCCGCCATAGGAAAACGCCGCCGCAAACGCCGCCGCCGACACGGCAAACAGCAGCAGCAGGCGCAGATTGTCCGCCGCCCGGCCCGAAGCCGCCCGCACACCCGTCTGCGGCTCGCGGACAAACAGCGTTGTCAGCACGCCCGCGCCCATCACCGCCGCCATCGCCAGATAAGTCTGCCGCCAGGCCGCATAGGAATAATGTTCCGCCGAAGAGCCCAGCTTTGCCGCCAGAAACAGCGCACCCGCGCCCGACACAATCATGCCGACGCGGTAGCCCGCGTTATAAGTGGCCGAAGCCGCCGTCAGCAGCCCCGTGTCGCCGCCCGCAATCTCGATGCGGTAGGCATCGATAACAATATCCTGCGTGGCCGAGGAAAAGCCGAGCAGCACCGCCGCCGCCGCCATATACGGCAGCGCGTCCGCAGCGGCGGGGTTGACCGAAGCCATCCACACCGCCGCCGCAATCATGCCCGCCTGCGACAGCAGCAGCCACGAACGGCGTTTGCCCAAACGCCCCAGCAGCGGCAGTCGCAGCGAATCGGCCAGCGGCGACCAGACGAATTTGAACGAATAGGCCAGAGCCGCCCAGCTGAACATCGTAACCGTCTCCCGCGCCACGCCCGCCTCGCGCAGCCACAGCGACAGGCTGGAAAACACCAGCATCAGCGGCAGGCCGGCGGAAAAGCCGAGCAGCAGCAGCGACAGCACGCGCGGATCGAGATAAACGGCGGCGGAACGGGGGCGGGAAGCAGGCATAAGACGGAATACGGTGTGGAAACGGGAAAGGCGGCATTGTAGCAAAAAGGCGGGCGGGCACTTGGGCAAAACCCCGAATCCGCTTACACACACCGGCACAGCGGCCTTTGCCGTTAAGGTAGGGTGTGTGGCGCAGCCACGCACGCGTTTTGTGCCGCCCGATGATATTTTCAGACGGCCTCCTACACGGCAAAAACCGCGTGCGTCGCCTTTGGGCGACACACCCTACGCGGTGCGGCACGGAAAAACGGACAGGCCGTCTGAAAAGCGGATTTTGTTTTCAGACGGCCTCTGCCGCCAAGGTAGGGTGTGTGGCACAGCCACGCACGCGTTCCCAATATTTCGGAAAGATGCAGACTACGGCTGCAAACGCCAATCCAACGCCCGACCAAACTCCCTCCCCTGCGCCCGAGCGGGGGAGGGCTGGGGAGGGGGTGGCGGTTTGCAAAACCGCTTTCCCGCCCGCAAACGCAGCCGAAGCGGCAAAGCCCCCACCCTAACCCTCCCCCGCAGGCGGGAGAGGGAACAGAGGCCGTCTGAAAACACCAGCCGCGTGCGTGGCGGAGCGGCAAAATATGCCGTCTGCTATGATGAGGCCGTCTGAAAACATCCGAATCCCGTTTTGCCGCTTTCAGACGGCCCCAAAGCACGGGATTCCGAACCACAGGATTTTTCCATGTCCAAAACCGAAGTTTCCCCGCCCGCCGCCGTCTGTTTCCAAACCACGCTCGCCGTGCGCGTGGACGATCTCAACTACGGCGGCCACCTCGCCAACGATGCCGTGCTGAAACTCGTCCACGAATCCCGCCTGCGCTGGCTGGCCGCGCTCGGGTTCAGCGAGACGGATATCGGCGGCTGCGGCCTCATCATGACCGCCGCCGCCGTGCAATACCGCGCCCAAGCCTTCCACGGCGACACATTGCGCGCCGACACGGGCATTGCGGAACTCTCCGCCGCCGGCTTCACCGCAGCCACGCTCCTCGTGCGCACCTCCGACAATGTTGCCGTTGCCGCCGTCCGCTGCCGCATGGCGGCCTTCGACTACTCCGCAGGACGCGTCCGCCGCCTGCCGCAGGCTTTCCGCGAACGGCTCGCGGATTTGGCGGAACAGGCCGTCTGAACAGCCTCTTTTTGTTTTCAGACGACCTCTGCCGCTAAGGTAGGGTGTGTGGCGCAGCCACGCACTCGTTCCCTGCCGTCCGATAACTTTCAGACGGCCTTTTACACAACACAAACCGCGTGCGTCGCTTCGGGCGACACACCCTACACGGCGCAGGAAAACGGACAGGCCGTCTGAAAAGCCAGATTTTGTTTTCAGACGGCCTCTGCCGCCAAGATAGGGTGTGTGGCGCAGCCACGCACGCGCTCCCAATATTTCGGAAAGATGCAGACTGCGGCTGAAAACGGTTCGTCCGACACCCACCCAACTCCCTCCCCTGCGCCCGCGCGGGGGAGGGCTGGGGAGGGGGTGGCGGTTTGCAAAACCGCTTTCCCGCCCGCAAACGCAGCCGAAGCGGCAAAGCCCCCACCCTAACCCTCCCCCGCAGGCGGGAGAGGGAATAATAGAGGCCGTCTGAAAATCCGTTTTGCGTGGTTTCAGACGGCCTCTGCGCGGCCAAAAACGCGGGCGGCCGCTTTGTTTGCTAAAATGCGCCCTCTGCCGGATGCCTCCGGCAGCTTGTTTTTCCCCCGCCCGCCGCAGCGTTTTTCAGACGGCCGCAGGCTGCGGGAGGCCGTCTGAAAACGTTTGGAACAGGGAATTTTCATGCTGCTCGACCTCACCCGCTATTCTCCCGCCGTGTTCGCCGGCGAGGCGAAAAAAATCGCCGTGCTGGCCTGGCCGATGATGCTGGCGCAGATTGCGGCGGTGGGGCTGGGCTTTGTCGATACGGTCATGGCCGGCGGGGCGGGCAAAGCGGATTTGGCGGCGGTGGCACTCGGCAGCGCGGCCTTCGCCACGGTGTTCATCACTTGGATCGGCATCATGGCCGCGCTCAATCCGGTGGTGGCGCAGCTTCACGGTGCGGGCAAAACGCGCGAAACGGGCGAAGCGGGGCGGCAGGGCTTGTGGTTCGGCCTGCTGCTGGGCGTGGCGGGAATGCTGCTGCTGTTGGCGGCGGTGCCGCCCTTTTTGTGGTATCTCGATCTGCCGCAGCGGGTGGAAGCCATGCTGGCGCAGTATCTTTGGTTTACCGCGCCCGCCATGCCTGCGCTGATGCTCTACCGCGCCCTGCACGCCTACACCACCAGCCTCGGCCGCACCAAAGCGGTGATGTGGGTAAGCTGGGCGGGGCTGCTGCTGAACGTTCCGCTCAATTATGTGTTTGTCTACGGCAAACTCGGTATGCCCGCGCTGGGCGGGGCGGGCTGCGGGCTGGCCACCCTGCTGGTGTGCTGGTTTGAAGCCGCCGTGCTGTGGCTGTATGTGAAACGCGCGGCGTTTTTCCGCCGCTTCGGCCTGGCGGGCGGCTTTTCCAAACCCGATGCCGCCATGCTCGGCCAGCTCTGGCGGCTCGGCTGGCCGTCGGGTTTCTCGTATTTCCTCGAAGCGAGCCTGTTTACCTCCATCATGTTTCTGATTGCCAAATTCGGCGAAGATTATGTGGCCGCGCAGCAGGTGGTCATCAGCCTGACCGGCATTATCTACATGATTCCGCAGGCTCTGGGCGCGGCCGTTACCGTGCGCGTCGGCTTCGCGCTGGGGCGGCGGCAGAAGCGGCGGGCGCGCTATATTTCCGGCGTGGGCGTGGCTTCCGGGCTGGTTTTGGCCGTCTGCACCATGCTGCTGATACTGCTGCTGCGCCGGCCGCTGGCGGCCATGTACACTTCCGATGCGGCGGTGCTGGCACTGGCGGCGCAGGTGCTGCTGTTTGCCGCGCTGTTCCAGCTTTTCGACTTTACCCAGTGCATCGCCTCCTACGCCCTGCGCGGCTACAAAATCACCAAAGCCCCGATGCTGGTACACGGCGCGGCCTTTTGGGGCCTGGGGCTGCTGCCCGGCTGGCTGCTGGCCAACTTTGCCGCGCTGAACATCTTCGGCTTCTGGACCGCGCTCGTCTTCTCGCTGGCCGCCGCCGCCGTCCTGCTTTTATGGCTGCTGGAACGCCACAGCAAAGCCGCCCTGTCCGACTAAGGATTGCCGCCAATGAACATTACCGAACACGCCGACCTGCGCCCCTTCAATACTTTCGGCCTGCCCGCCCGCGCCCGCCGCCTCGCCGTAGTGGCCGAAGCCGCGCAGCTTCCGCAACTTTGCGCCCTGCCCTTTTTCGACCGTGCCAACGTGCTCTGGCTCGGCGGCGGCAGCAACATCGTCCTGCGCGGCGACCACTCCGGCACCGTCGTGCGCATCGCCAACCGAGGCATACGCGAAGTCCGCCGCTCCGGCAGCCACGTCTGGCTCGAAGCGCAGGCCGGCGAAAACTGGCACGGCTTCGTCCGCCACACCCTCGCGCAGGGCTTGAGCGGCCTCGAAAACCTCAGCCTCATTCCCGGCACCGTCGGCGCGTCGCCCGTGCAAAACATCGGCGCATACGGCGTAGAAGCCAAAGACCTCATCGACACGGTGCGCTGCTACGACCTCGACCACGGCCGCTTCGCCGACCTGCCTGCCGCCGACTGCCGCTTCGCCTACCGCGACAGCCTGTTCAAACGCGAAGGGCGCGGCCGCTACGTCATCACCTCCGTAGTGTTCAAACTCTCCCGACGCTTCGTGCCGCAAACCGGCTACGGCGACCTGGCCGCCGTTCTCGCCGCAAGCTGCTCCGGCCGCCCCGCTACCGCCGCCGACGTATCCGAAGCCGTTTGCCGCATCCGCCAATCCAAGTTGCCCGACCCCGCCCTGCTCGGCAACGCCGGCAGCTTTTTCAAAAACCCCGCCGTATCTGCGGCAGAAGCCGCCGCACTCGCCGCCGCACACCCCGCCCTGCCGCGCTACCCCCAGCCCGACGGCACGGTCAAACTCGCCGCCGGCTGGCTGATCGACCAATGCGGCCTCAAAGGCCGCCGCATCGGCGGCGCGGCGGTACACGACAGACAGGCTCTGGTGCTGGTCAATACCGGCCAGGCCACCGCCGCCGATGTCGCCGAACTCGCCGCGCTGGTGCGGGACACCGTGGCCGCCCGCTTCGGCGTGCGGCTGGAAAGCGAACCCGAGTGGGTGTGAACAAACAAAGCAGAGGCCGTCTGAAAACCATATTTTCAGACGGCCTCTTCACTACAAAAACCGCGTGCGTCGCTTGGGGCGACACACCCTACACGGGGCGGCGCGGAAAAACGGACAGGCCGTCTGAAAAACCAGATTTTGTTTTCAGACGGCCTCTGCCGCTAAGGTAGGATGTGTGGCGCAGCCACGCACGCGTTCCCAATATTTCGGAAAGATGCAGACTGCGGCTGCAAACGGTTCGTCCGACACCCATCCAACTCCCTCCCCCGCAGGCGGAGGAGGAAACAGAGGCCGTCTGAAAATCCGTATTGCGTGGTTTCAGACAGCCTCTTACACACAAAAACCGCGTGCGTCGCTTGGAGCGACACACCCTACGCGGTGCGGCGTGGAAAAACGGACAGGCCGTCTGAAAAGCGGATTGTGCTTTTTCAGACGGCCTTTGCCGCTAAGGTAGGGTGTGTGACGCAGCCACGCACGCGTTCCCAATATTTCGGAAAGATGCAGGATGCGGCTGCAAACACCAATCCAACGCCCGACCAAACTCCCTCCCCTGCGCCCGCGCGGGGGAGGGCTGGGGAGGGGGTGGCGGTTTGCAAAACCGCTTTCCCGCCCGCAAACGCAGCCGGAGCGGCAAAGCCCCCCCACCCTAACCCTCCCCCGCAGGCGGGAGAGGGAACAGAGGCCGTCTGAAAATCCGTTTTATGTGGTTTCAGACGGCCTCCTACACAGCAAAAAACGCGTGCGTCGCTTCGGGCGACACACCCTACACGGTGCGGCGCGGGAAAACGGACAGGCCGTCTGAAAAGCGGATTTTGTTTTCAGACGGCCTTTGCCGCTAAGGTAGGGTGTGTGGCGCAGCCACGCACGCGTTCCCAATATTTCGGAAAGATGCAGGATGCGGCTGCAAACGCCAATCCAACGCCCGACCAAACTCCCTCCCCTGCGCCCGCGCGGGGGAGGGCTGGGGAGGGGGTGGCGGTTTGCAAAACCGTTTTCCCGCCCGCAAACGCAGCCGAAACGGCAAAGCCCCCACCCTAACCCTCCCCCGCAGGCGGGAGAGGGAACAGAGGCCGTCTGAAAATCCGTATTGTGTGGTTTCAGACGGCCTCTTCACTGCAAAAACCGCGTGCGTCGCTTGGGGCGACACACCCTACGCGGGTTTGGCGCGAGGAAAAACGGACAGGCCGTCTGAAAAGCCAGATTTTGTTTTCAGACGGCCTTTGCTTTATTTGTCCTGCTCCGCTGCCGCATCGTCCAGCGATTTAAGCCAGGCGAGTTTTTCGCCGATTTTGATTTCCAGCCCGCGCGGTACGGGGCGGTAGAAATCGGGTTCGGCCAGGCCGTCGGGCATATAGCTTTCGCCGGCGGCGTAGGCGTTTGGCTCGTCGTGGGCGTAACGGTATTCGCGGCCGTAGCCGAGTTCTTTCATCAGCTTGGTGGGCGCGTTGCGCAGGTGTACGGGCACTTCGTCGCTGGCGTTTTCCCTGACGAAACGGCGCATTTGGTTGTAGGCCGAATAGCCCGCGTTGGATTTGGCGGCGGCGGCCAGATACAGCACGGCCTGCGCCAGCGCGAGTTCGCCTTCGGGCGAGCCGAGCCGCTCGTAGGTGGCGGCGGCTTCGTTGGCAATCTGCATGGCGCGCGGGTCGGCCAGGCCGATGTCTTCCCAAGCCATGCGCACGATGCGGCGGGCGAGGTAGCGCGGGTCGGTGCCGCCGTCGAGCATGCGGCAAAACCAATACAGTGCGGCATTCGGATGCGAGCCGCGCACGGATTTGTGCAGGGCGGAGATTTGGTTGTAGAAACTTTCGCCGCCTTTGTCGAAGCGGCGGATTTGCGCACCGAGGCTGTCGGCGAGAAAGGCGGCATCGAGTGTGTCCAGACGGCGTGTGGCGGCGGCGCGTAAGAGTTGTTCCAGTAAATTCAATAATCTGCGTGCGTCGCCGTCGGCGGTGTTGATTAACATCTCCTGCGCGTCGGCTGCGATGGCAAAGCCCCGGTATTCGGGCAGGGCGAGCACTTTGGCGGTGAGTTTGGCCAAATCGTCGGCGGACAAGGGCTGCAACACATACACCTGTGCGCGGCTGAGCAGGGCGGGATTGACTTCGAAAGACGGGTTTTCGGTGGTCGCGCCGATAAAGGTAAGCAGGCCGCTTTCGACGTGCGGCAGAAACGCATCCTGCTGCGCTTTGTTGAAGCGGTGTACCTCATCGACAAACAAAATCGTCGCGCGCCCCTGTTGCAGGGCGATTTCGGCCTTGTCGATGGCTTCGCGGATGTCTTTCACGCCGGAAAACACCGCCGACACGGGCAGAAACTGGGCATTGAAACTCTGCGCCAGAATCCGCGCCAGCGTGGTTTTGCCCACGCCCGGCGGCCCCCAAAGCAGCATGGAGTGCGGCTTGCCGCCCTCCACCGCCACGCGCAGCGGCTTGCCTTCGCCGATTAGGTGCTGCTGGCCGATGACATCGTCGAGCGTGTGCGGGCGCAGCCTTTCGGCCAGGGGTGCGTCGGGTTGGCGGGCAAAGAGATCGGACATGGCGGGGCTTTCTGACGGAAACGGTTTTTTCAGACGGCCTCTGTGCGGATACGGAGGCCGTCTGAAAACGGCGGCTATTATACCGTCGGGCGGTTTGCGGTAGAATGCGCGTTTTTACAACCCTTGACACAAGGAATACAGAGATGAAAAAGATTTTTGCAGCAGCGGCTTTGGCGGCCTTACTGGCCGGATGTGCGGGCTCGGACGGCGGCAGCGGCGGTATGTCGCTGGGCAGCCTGATGGGCGGCGGTTCGCAGCAGCAGTCGTCTGCGGGCGGCCTGATGGGCGGCATGGGCGGCACGCTGGTGAAAAGCGTGATCAACAACCAATGCGTCAGCGAACTGCAAAAACGCAACGAATGGCGCGTTATCGCGCTGGCGATGAGTGCCGACAAGCAGGCCGAATGGGAAAACAAAATCTGCGGCTGCGCCAGCGAGGAAGCCCCCAACCAGCTTTCGGCCAACGATCTGATGAGCCTGGCGGCCAACCGCGATGCCGTTTCGCAAACCGTGGCCAACGTTACCGCGAAAACGGTTACCGCCTGCTTCAAACGCCTCTACCGCTAAACCTTTTTCAGACGGCCTCCATATCCGCACGGGGGCCGTCTGAAAACCTGCAAACCCTTGCACGCTTGTGCAACGGAACAAAGGCCGGAACATGAACTACATCAGCACACGCGGCAACACCGCGCCCAAAACATTCAGCGAAGTCCTGCTCATGGGACTCGCCCCCGACGGCGGGCTGATGCTGCCCGAACGCTATCCGCAGATCGACGCTGCCGCGCTGGAAAAATGGCGCGGCCTTTCCTATCCCGACCTGGCATTTGAAATCATGAGCCTGTTTGCCACCGACATTCCGGCAGACGACCTGCGCCGCATCATTGCCGGCACCTACACCGAAGCGGCGTTCGGCACGAAAGAAATCACGCCCGTACGCACGCTTTCAGACGGCCTCAAAATCCAAGCCCTCTCCAACGGCCCGACGCTGGCTTTTAAAGACATGGCGATGCAGTTTCTCGGCAACGCCTTCGAGTATGTGCTGGCAAAGGCCGGCACCACGCTGAACATCGTCGGCGCCACCAGCGGCGACACCGGATCGGCGGCGGAATACGCCCTGCGCGGCAAACAAGGCGTGCACGTGTTTATGATGTCGCCCGCAGGCAGAATGAGCGCGTTCCAGCGTGCGCAGATGTACAGCCTGCAAGACGAAAACATCCTCAACATCGCCGTGGAAGGCATGTTCGACGACTGCCAGGACATCGTCAAAGCCATCCAAAACGACGCGGCGTTTAAAGAAAAATACCACATCGGCACAGTCAATTCGATCAACTGGGGCCGCGTGATGGCGCAAATCGTCTATTACTTTGCCGGCTATTTCAAAGCCACGCAGAGCAACAGCGAAACCGTCAGCTTCTGCGTGCCCAGCGGCAACTTCGGCAACATCTGCGCCGGACACATCGCCAAACAGATGGGGCTGCCCGTCCGCCGCCTGATCGTTGCCACCAACGAAAACGACGTGTTGGACGAATTTTTCCAAACCGGCCGCTACCTGCCGCGCAGCGCAGCGCAGACACACGTTACTTCCAGCCCCTCGATGGACATTTCCAAAGCCTCCAATTTCGAGCGTTTCGTTTTCGACCTGACCGGCCGCGATCCCGAAAAAGTCCGCGCCCTGTGGGCGAAAGTTGCCGCCGGAGAAGGCTTCGACCTGAGTCCCCTGCTGGCAAAAGCGCGGGAACAATACGGCTTTGCCTCGGGCAAATCCACCCACGCCGACCGCCTCGCCACCATCAGACAAGTGTACGGACAGGAAGGCGAACTCATCGACCCGCACACCGCCGACGGCGTGAAAGTCGCCCGCAGCCTGCGCGAAGACGGCGAAACCGTCGTCTGCCTCGAAACCGCGCTGGCGGCCAAGTTTGCCGACACCATCCGCGAAGCCGCAGGCAGCGTCGCCATCCCCCGTCCCGCCGGACTCGAAGGCTTGGAAGACCTGCCGCAGCGCGTGCAAACCGTGCCGAACGATGCCGAAGCCGTGAAAGAAATCATCCGCAGCACACTCGCTTAAAGCAGCACAGGGAAATCCGATATTGGGTTTCCCTTTTTTACGGCATGACAACAACAAACAGCCCCAGCTTTGCACCCTGCCTTTTTCCCGACAATACGGAACACAAGCCCATGAATGCAGACTCCGAAACACCCAAAGCCGCCCACGACTTTCCCGCCGTCCTCGCCCGCCTGGCCGCACAACAGAAATCCGGCATCGCCCCGCACACCCTTTCAGACGGCCTCACCGTCTGGGTGCGCAAAGCCGGCGCGCGCAATCCCGCATGGCGTTACACCCTGATGGGCATGGTTACCCGCCCGCTGCGTTTGGGCGTGTTGAAACCCGTGCCCAACCTCGGCGGCGAAAAAGCCGTCGCCACCGAAGCAAACCGCCTGCGCCGACTCGCCGCCGCCGGCATCCGCGTACCCGAACTGCTGGCACAGCAGCCCGACGCACTGCTGCTGGGCAGCCTCCCCGGTATCTCGCTGGAAGAACGTATCGGGCAGGAAGCCAAAGACGGCCGCCTCGCCGCATGGGAGGCCGGACTGGACGCAATCGGCGAAGTCCACGCCAAAGGCCAGTTCCTCAGCCAGGCTTTCGCCCGCAACATCATGACCGACCACGGCAGAATCGGTTTTCTCGATTTTGAAGACGACCCGTCCGAAATCCTGACCCTCGAAGAATGCCAAAGCCGCGACTGGCTCTGCTACCTGCACTCCACCGCCCTGCTGCTCAAACGCCACGGCCTGCTCGAACGCGCCGCTGCCCTGTGGCACGACAAACTTTCAACCGAACCCGAAGCCGTCCGCCGCCTCGTCGTCCAAACCGCCCGCCCCGTTGCCTGGATGCACTGCCTGACCAACTCGAAATGGGGGCGCGACGTGCTGCGCATCGCCGCCCTTGCCGCCCTGTTCTCCCTCGCCGCTGCAGACTGAAACCGCATCCGCGCCTGCAAAAACGTAAAGAGGCCGTCTGAAATCACGGTAAAACCCGCCCCCGCCGTCCTGCCCGCGCAGGCGGGAATTTTCGTTGCAGTCAGACTGCGGATTGTTTTGACAAAAAATTTCAAAATATCAAAAAAGATTCCCGCCTGTGCGGGAACGGGGATGGCGGGCATTGGCGGCCTGCCAAAAATTGCCGTCTGAAAATCCTGTTTTCAGACGGCCTCACGATAAAAAAGCAGGCCTTGCGGCCTGCTGCGGGAATACGGCTTCTCGGTACGCGCACGCCTAGCGGCTCTGCGGCGCGGCCTGCTCTGCCTCTGCCGCATCTGCCGTTTCTGCGGGCTGAGCTTCGGCATCTGCTTCCCCTGTTTCTTCGCCATAGGCTTCTTCGTCATAAAAATCCGGTTCGCTTTCAAGGACTTTTCCGTTCATGGTCAGCTTGCCGCCTGCCAACTGTATCCGGGTGGAAATGTCGTCGTCGTCGAGTTTCAGATAGCCGTCGGCCGCCATCGAATTGACGGTGCTGCGCACCATGGCACGCAGGGTTTCGTGGATGTCTTCGATGTCGGCAGTGCCCTCGGCCTCGTCTTCGGGATTGACGGTAAACAGGCTGCGCGCGCGGCTGACGGCAATACTTTCAAGCAGCGGCTCGGGGATGCTGAATTTGAAGTCGGCCTGCGTTTTTTTCAGTATGGAGGCGATGTCGTCCAAATCGCTGCGGGTCAGGCCGTTGAAGACGATTTCGCCGTCGGCATGGATTTTGCCCTGCGGCAGGGTGAAATCGAAAGCACGGAGCTTGATCTGCGGATTGCCCGTAAACAGGCCGGAGGCTTCGTTGCGGGCGGTGTCCAGCAGCGCGGCACGGATTTCCTCCTCGCTCATGTTTTTCGCGGCCAGCTCGGCCAGCTTGTTTTTAAACGCCAGCAGCGATTCGGTGTGGAGGTGTTCGGCGGCCACGCTGATGTCCAGCGGGCCGTAGTTGTCGTCGCCGTAGGCGAGTTTGTCGAAACGGAAGCGGCCTTCGCTGTTGGCCCAGCCGTTTTCTTCGTTCATGCGCGTGTCGAAGCTGAGTTTTTCAACCGTGATTTTGGAAGGAGGGATGGTGCCGGTGGGATTGATGAACGCGCCGATTTGCAAATCGGTTACGAGATTGGCCAGCTCGTTGAGCCTGATGTTGTAGTCGATGCCCTGCTGCCATTGCAGCGAGAGGCGGCCGAGTTTGAAGTTGCTGCTGCCCAGGGCGAGCGCGCCCGCTCCTTCGTGCGTGTCGCTGCCGATTTGCAAATCCTCCAACACGATGTCGCCCTTGTCGGCGAGCTTGACGTGCAGAAACGGCGCGGTGTAGCCGCTTTTGAAACTTTTCCAGCCGGCGGCATAGTCGGTCTGCCCCGACAGGCCTTTCCAGTTGAGCGCGATGCCCGAGAGCTCTTCGTAATCGAAGGCGGGAATGTCCAAATTCAAACGGCCCGCGCCGTCGAAACCGATGGTGTTGGTCAGCGTGATCGGCACGCGGTCGCCGAAAAAGCGTTTGAGCACTTTTTCCGACTCGGGCGCGTAACGGAATTCGCTCTGCACGCGTGCGGCGGCAAAGCCTCCGGCAAACGGGCCGTGCCGGATGCTGTTTACCACGGTAACCGGCTCTGACAGCACGGTTTTCAGATTGTCGGGAAGATAGTTTGCCGCATTGTTCAGCAGCGAAGGCTTGACCCGCACCACCAGCGTTTCGGTCGAAGAAAACCAGCCGCGCTCGTAGCTGCGCGACTCGACATGGACAATGCTGTTTTCCTGTAACAGGCGGTATTGGCCGTCCAGCACTTTTTCCGCCTTGCCGCCGAAATAATAAGGCATGCCGCCGGACAGGGCGGCGGCGAGGGCGGCGGCGGACAATCCCGCAATCGTTTTTTTCTTCATAACGCACACAAAATCGGAACTTGCAAGGGCGGCAAGCATAGCACCATTTGCCCGCTTTGTCTTTTTCAGACGGCCTCACACCCTGCCCGTATCCGCTATAATGCGTGCTTTGCCACAGGAGAAAAAACCATGTACGACTACCAGTCCGAAGCCACCAAATTCCTCAACGACTACATCGAGAAACACCCCGAAGAAGCGGAACGCCGCCTGCAAAACCGCCGCCTGCTGTGGGATGTCGAACTCAAGCCCGAAGAACAGGCAGATTTCGCCGCCGCCGCCGTCGCCAAAAAGCCCTACACCTATTATTCCTACGACTGACGGCCGCCGTCCTTTCCGCATGAGCACCCGCCCCGCCGCCGACATACACGGGCTGTCCGCCTACCTGCGCCAAACGGGCACGGCCGAACACCCCGTGCTTGCCCGCATCCGCGCAAACAACGCCACGCACCGCATGGGAAAAATGGCCGTCGCGCCCGAACAGGCCGCCCTGCTGGCCTGGCTCGTCCGCCTGACGCACGCCGAACGCTGTCTCGAAATCGGCGTATTCACCGGATACAGCAGCACCGCCCTCGCCCTCGCCCTGCCCGAACACGGCCGCATCACCGCCTGCGACCTCAACGCCACCTACACCAGCGCGGCGCAACAGGCCTGGCGTGATGCCGGCGTGGCACACAAAATCACCCTGCACCTGCAACCGGCCCTGATTACCCTCGACAGCCTCATCGCCGAAGGCCGCGCCCAAAGCTACGACCTTGCCTTTATCGACGCAGACAAACCGCCCACCCCGCAATACTACGAACGCTGCCTGCAACTCGTCCGCCCCGGCGGCATCATCGCCATCGACAACGTGCTGCTGCACGGCCGCGTCCTGCGTCCGCCCGAAGCAGCCGATCCGCCCGCCGTGGCCGTGATGCGCACCTTCAACGCCGCACTGGCGCACGACAGCCGCGTCATCCCCCTTACCCTGCCGCTCGGCGACGGCCTGACCCTGCTGATCAGACAATAAAGGCCGTCTGAAACAAACCTTTTCAGACGGCCTCTACCGATACACACCCACCCCGACACCACCACACCATGAAACACACCGCCCGCACCGCCGCCCTGCTCCTCCTCTGCGCCTGCACCGCCGCACCCGCTCCCGCTCCGGTTGCCGACACGCAAAGCACCCGCCCGACGGAATCCGACATCCCCTATCCCGCTCCCGACCTGCAAAGCCAAATCGACGACATGGGCGTGGAAACCGCACGCCTGCACCGGCAGATAGAAGAACTGCAAGAACGTGTCAAACGCCTCGAACAAACCCACCCCGCCCGCACCCCGCAGCGTCCCGCATACACACCCCGCCCCGCAGCAGGCGCATCCGCAGCCGATCCGCTCGAAACCGCCCGCCGCCAATATGCCGAAGGCAGCTACGCCGCCGTCGTCCGCAGCCTGAAATCCGCCGCCGCCGGCGGCAGCGGCAGCGATACCGACCGCCGCGCCATGCTCCTGCTGCTGCAAAGCCACCGCAAACTCGGCAACTGCGAATCCGTCATCCAAATCGGCAGCCGCTACGTCTCCCGCTTCCGTAACAGCCCCGAAGCAGCCGACACCCTGTTCACCGTCGGCCAGTGCCAATGGGATATGCAGCAGCGCGATGTCGCCCGCGACACCTGGCGTAAACTGATACGCCTCTACCCCTCCGCGCCCGCCGCCCGCAAAGCCGCGCAGCACGCCGACAAATACTGAATACCCCCAAACGCGCAAAACCCGTTTTCAGACGGCCTCAAACGTATTTTTATCAGACAAAGCATTGCAAGCGGGGAAACCGTCCGGTTGCGGCAAACATCCCGTCCCTGAACCTGTGGAGGCACAGCATGAAAGCAAAAAACAAAATTTTTAATTGGGACAAACCCAAAGTCCACCAATACAGATACATCAAAGGCGGAGACTTGTTCTGCTACCGGATTGCCGAAAAACTCTTTGGTTACGGCAGAATCATTGCCAAAAACAAATGGGGGGCATATGCCCTTTTCTTTGATAAATTCACTTCTCGCCCGCCTGAAAATTTGCAAACCGAAGACATCGATGCGCTGAAAGCCGGTCCGGTTTTATTCGGCTGTATTTTGGACTGCTACACCCTGTTGGTATCCAAGCTGCACTCGGACTGGCGGATTATCGCGCAAGACCCCGATATTGCTTTTTTTGATTTTAACGAAATCACATCCATCAATCCTTTGATGGAAATCGGACACAACGCCGATTTTTCCATCACCGTGCCGATAAAAAATCAGGAGGCCGTGCAGCGGATTAGGGAAAACCGCTGCTTGGACGAAAAACCAAATTCGCATTACCATATTTTGGGATTTTTGATAGCGAAAAAACCCGAATTGTTTAACAAAGAAAATGCCCCTTATATTGGTTTTGATGAGTTTATAGACAAAAAATTCTATGAAATTCACGGGGAAAAACTTGATTTGTCATCAAGAAATTGTTAGCAAGCTATAATTTATCATAATTTAATTAATTTTTATTTAGGTGATGCTATGATGCTATATAAAGTGGAAAAAAGTAATTACTCTTTCTTTGAAAACAAGACTGGCATATCAGGAGATTTTGCAAGTATATTGTGGAATGGTGAAATGAAACATGCAGCATCAGGAACGGTAAATATTATGAGATTTGGCCCATCAGTGCCATCAATATATCTACACATGAAAAATTTAATAGTAGCACAAGAAATAAAAGATATATTTAGTAAGAAACTAACAGGATTTACAGCAGTTAATGCCAACAAAAAGAAAATCATTAATGCGGATTGGCAAAATCTTAAACAAGATTTCTTCAATAAATATTTTTCACTATCTGACGTAATTTCCAAAGGAAAGCATAGTCCTGAAGCAGCCAATAAAATGCCTGATTTATGGCTGATAAAACCCAATTATCCATTAAATTTCAAAAAAATATCCAATGACTTTTGGGAATTTAACTATCAAGATGAATCTGACTTTTATTATGGCAGCGGAGATAGAAGGGGAATTTTTATTTCTGGAAAAGCTAAGAATTTAATAACCGATCTGGGAGACTGGTTAGTATGCAGCAAAATTTAAATGAAATCTGAATAATATAACACTTAGGAAGATAGTAGGGATAGCAAACATAGCCCGTATAACGTAGGGTGTGTGGTTTGCCACGCACGCGGTTCAAAACAGCCTGAACCCCCATTTCCCTACTTTCCGGCTGCTTTGAAATGCCCATGCTGTCTGAAACCTGTTTTTCAGACGGCATCGCTTACGGCCAGGCAGGGCAATCCAATCCCAAAAGGCCTGCCTAAGGAAGACAAAAACGGCGGGCAAAAAAATAACCGCTTCAAAGCGGCTATTGGTGCCCGGGGTCGGACTCGAACCGACACACCTTTCGGCGGGAGATTTTGAGTCTCCTGTGTCTACCAATTTCACCACCCGGGCGGGTAGGAAAGTGCGCATTATAGCGGCAAAACGCCTTTTGTAAAGCCCTATCGGCAAATTTCCCCCGCCTGCCGCACAATCGGATGAATCATAAAAAAATTTACCCGCCGCCGGAAAACTTTCCCTATATCAATTTTCCCCGCTTTCCCCGCCCGCTTCATCCCACAAAGCGGGCGAAACGCGGTAAGATTGCGCCGATTCCGTCTGTAACCGTGAGGGGTTTACCATGAAATACCGTTACCTTGCCCTGCTTGCCGCCGCCGCACTCTGCGCCTGTTCGCAACAGGAATCCGCGCCCGATGCCGCCACGCCCGCGGCCTCTTCCGCCGCAGCCTCCGCACCCGCCGCAAACGCGCCTGCCGCGCCGCCGAAAAACGGCGGCTTCTTCGGCACGGACGTAAGCAAAGACGACATCGGCGGCGACTTCACGCTTACCGACGGCTCGGGCAAACCCTTTGCCCTCAGCAGCCTCAAAGGCAAAGTCGTGCTGCTGACTTTCGGCTATACCAACTGCCCCGACGTATGCCCCACCAGCCTGCTGACATACAGCGAAGTAACCGGCCTGCTCGGCGACAAGGCCAAAGACGTGGCCGTCGTGTTCGTCAGCGTCGATCCCGAGCGCGACACCCCCGAAGTGGCGGACAAGTTCGCCAAAACATTCAATCCCGACTTCATCGGCCTCACCGCCACCGGCGACCAGAGCATTCCCGTCGTGAAGCAGCAATACCGCGTCGTTTCGGCCAAATCGCAGGAACAGTCTGCCGATGTCTACCTGATCGACCACACCGCCGGCACATACGTTTTGGACAAAAACGGCAACACCGTACTGATGGAAAACTACGGCCGCACTTCAAGCGAAATCGCCGCCGACGTGCAACGCCTGCTTGAATCGTAAGCCCGCCACAGAGGCCGTCTGAAAACCCCGCAAGCTGTTTTTCAGACGGCCTCTTTCAGGAAAACCGTATGTCAGCCAACCATTTGACCATCGCGCTCTCGAAAGGGCGTATTTTTGAAGAAACCCTGCCGCTGCTTGCGGCGGCGGGCATCGTCCCCGCCGAAGATCCCGAGCAGTCGCGCAAGCTGATTATCGGCACCAACCGCGAAGGCATCCGCCTCGTCATCGTCCGTGCGGGCGACGTGCCCACCTATGTCCGCTACGGTGCGGCCGATTTCGGCATCGCCGGACGCGATGTACTGATCGAAGACGGCGGCGAAGGCCTGTACCAGCCGCTGGATTTGCAGATTGCCAAATGCCGCATGATGGTGGCCGTGCCGCAGGGTTTCGACTACGCCGCCGCCTCGCAGCCCGGCTGCCGCCTGCGCATCGCCACCAAATATCCCGACATTGCCGCCGCCCACTTCGCCGCCAAAGGCGTGCATGTGGACATCATCAAACTTTACGGCTCGATGGAGCTCGCTCCGCTTGTCGGGCTGTCCGACGCAATCGTCGATCTCGTTTCCACCGGCAACACGCTGAAAGCCAACGGACTCGAAGCCGTCGAACACATTGCCGACATTTCCAGCCGGCTGGTGGTAAACAAAGCCGCGCTGAAAGTGAAACACACCCTGCTGCAGCCGATTATCGAAGCCTTCGCCGCCGCCTCAAACTGATGTGTTGCTGCCTGCCGACCAAGGAGAAAACATGGCACACCTGCTGATCGATACCGTCAAAACCGACATTGCGGGCAAATTCCTGCCCGCCTCCCGCCACACCGTCTGCCTGTTTGCCGACAAACGCTCGGCCAAACCTTTCCGCCGACTGCTGCCGGCAGATTGGGACAACACGGCATCCGCGCCGCTACGCTTGGCCGTGTTGCGCAAAAAAGCCGTGCGGGCAGCCATACTCGACACCGCACGCGACCTCCTTGCCGCCGACCCGCAGGCGCGTATTGCCGTCGTCAGCCCGCGCGGCAGGCTGCGCCGCAAGCTGGACGCGCTGCAAGCAAAACATCCCGACGCACAGATTTTTTACAGCGGCAGGCTGGGCAAAAAAACCCGTGCCTTTCTCGCGCAGGAGCAGGCTTTTGCCGTTATCCCTCGTGAAAACGGCAGGCCGTCTGAAAACGAAACACCTTTTGAAAACACCAGGCAGCCCGAAAGGCCGTCTGAAAACGGCGGCGGCACGCCTCCCGAAAACGACAATCCGCCCGCCGCCGCACAAACCGGCGGAGCAGACGGAGAAACACAGGCTGCCGATTCGGACGCAGCGGCAGACGACACCGAAACCGCCGCACACAGCAACACCGGCGACACTCTTTCTCCCGCCGGCGCAACACACCAACCGGCAGATTTGCAGCCCGTTTTACGCCTGCTACGGAAAAACCGCCCGAAAAAGAAAGCTGCCCTGCTCGAGCTGCTCGCCCGCCGCCACGGCGGCGCAGAAAATGCGGAAACGCTGTTTGCCGCGCTGGCGGAAAACGGCAGCATTACCGTCGATGCGGCGGAAAACATCCGCTATCCGCACCTGTCCTAACCCTGCCAAAAGGCCGTCTGAAAAAGTTTTCAGACGGCCTCAATCCGCAAACGGAAAACCGCACCATGAAAATCACCGATACCGCCATCCCCGAAGTGAAACTCTTAGAGCCGCAGGTTTTCGGCGACGATCGCGGCTTCTTTATGGAAACCTTCCGCGACGACTGGTTCAAAGCCAATGTATGCAGCCGCACCTTCGTGCAGGAAAACCACTCCAAATCAGGCAGAGGCGTATTACGCGGCCTGCACTACCAAACCGCCAACACGCAAGGCAAACTCGTGCGCGTCGTCTCGGGCGCGGTATTCGATGCCGCCGTCGATATGCGCAAAAGCTCGCCGACTTTCGGCAAATGGGCCGGCGCAATCCTCTCCGCCGAAAACAAACGCCAGCTTTGGGTGCCGGAAGGCTTCGCACACGGCTTTTACGTGCTGGGAGAAGAAGCCGAGCTGGTATACAAATGCACCGACTACTACAACCCGTCGGCCGAACACGCGCTGATTTGGAACGACCCCGCCGTCGGCATCGAATGGCCGCTGCAAGACGGCCCCGTCCTCTCGCCCAAAGACCGGGCGGGCAAGCCGCTGGCACAAGCCGCAACGTTTTAAAACACGTGCCGGCCGTCTGAAAATACGTCTTTGAAAAATACGGCTTTATAGCGCGGCAAAACAACAATCTGCGGCTTTCCTGTGTTGCCCCGCCATATGTTTTCAGACGGCCTCCAAACACCGTAAAGGCCGTCTGAAAAACAAACATCCATCCCGAAACCCGCACCGTGAAAAACGCCTACATCCCTTCCCACGGCATCCGCAAAATCGCCAACCTTGCCGACTTTCTCCCGGAATTCCATATTCTGCCAAAACCGGCCGGCGCAGATCTCGTCATCGGCTGGGGGCTGCGCCCGTCCGCGCAAAAAGCCCGAGCGGCGGCCGCCGCACAGGGGCTGCCGTATGCCGCATTGGAAGACGGCTTCCTGCGATCGCTCGGACTCGGCGTGGCAGGCTGCCAGCCGTTTTCACTGGTTTTCGACGACATCGGCATCTATTACGACACCACCCGCCCCTCGCGCCTCGAACAACTGATTCTGGCCGCCGACACCATGCCGCCCGAAATGCTGGACGAAGCCCGCCGCGCAATCGGCCTGATTCTGGAACACCGCCTGTCCAAATACAACCACGCCCCCGACCTTTCAGACGGCCTGGCGGAAGAAATGCGTCAGCGGGACAGCGTACTGCTGATCGACCAAACGTTCGGCGACATGGCTCTGCAATACGGCGGCGCAGACGCAGCCACATTTCAGCAAATGTTTCAGACGGCCATAGCGGAAAACCCACAGGCGGAAATCTGGATCAAAACCCATCCCGACGTTTTGAGCGGCAAAAAACAAGGCTACCTGACCGGCCTGGCACAGCAAAACCGCGTACGCCTGCTGGCCGAAGACATCAATCCGATTTCCCTGTTGCAGGCTGCAAACAAAGTCTATTGCGTTACCTCGCAAATGGGTTTTGAAGCCATGCTGTGCGGCAAAACGCCGGTAACATTCGGCCTGCCCTGGTATGCCGGCTGGGGCGTGAGCGACGACCGCCATCCCGCTGCCGCCGCACTCGCGCAACAACAGCGGCGCGCACCGCGCACCCTGCCGCAGCTCTTTGCCGCCGCCTACCTGCAATACAGCCGCTACATCAACCCCAACACCGGCAAGGCAGGCACACTCGCCGACGTGATCGCCTATCTGGCCGCAGCGCGGAGGCTCAACGAAAAACTGCGCGGCCATTTATACTGCGTGGGCATGTCGCTGTGGAAACGCTCCGTCGTCAAACCCTTTTTCAACGTACCCTCGTGCCGTCTGAAATTCGTCAAATCAACAGCCAAACTCGCCGGCAAACCCCTGCCGCCCGACGCGCGCCTGCTGGCATGGGGCAGCGGCAAACACGAAATCATCCGCTTTGCCGAGCAACACCGAATCCCGCTGCTGCGCATGGAAGACGGCTTCATCCGCTCGGTCGGACTCGGCTCCAACCTCGTCCCGCCCCTGTCGCTCGTTACCGACGACATGGGCATTTATTTCAACCCCGAAACGCCGTCCCGCCTCGAACACATCCTGCAACACCGCCGCTTCGACAACCACGATTTTCAGACGGCCTCCATGCTGCAACAGACACTCGCCGCCAACCAAATCAGCAAATACAACGTCGGCAGCACACAATTCAACGTACCGCAAACAGACAAAACCGTTATCCTCGTCCCCGGACAAGTCGAAGACGATGCCTCCGTCCGTCACGGATCGCCGCAAATCCGCAGCAACCTCGAACTGCTCAAAACCGTACGCGGACGCAACCCCGATGCCTACATCATCTACAAGCCCCATCCCGATGTCGTCAGCGGCAACCGTATCGGCCGCATTTCCGCAGAAGACACCGCCCGCTACGCCGACCAAACCGCACCCGAAGCCGATATTCTGACCTGCCTGCAACACGCAGACGAAGTACACACCATGACCTCGCTGACCGGCTTTGAAGCCCTGCTGCGCGGCAAAAAAGTCTGCTGCTACGGCCTCCCGTTTTACGCCGGCTGGGGACTGACCCAAGACTTGCTTCCCATCAGCCGCCGCAGCCGCCGGCTGGAACTGTGGCAGCTCGTCGCCGGCACGCTGGTTTACTACCCAAACTACGTCCACCCCGAAACCCGCCGCCTCATCGATGCCGCCACCGCAGTGGAAATTTTAAAAAAACAGAAAGAGTTACAAAAAGAACCCGCACGCCTGCGCAGGAGCTTTTGGAGCAAAAAAATGGAAAAATTCAGACAATTCTGCCGCTCGCTGCATCAGTAAAACCAATCAACTTAACCCATATGGCATTATATTTCTAAAATCAATTCCATAAAAAAAACAGCTATATTATAATCATGCGCTAAAATATTCATATACGGTAAAAGTAACAACCAACTGAAAGGCCGCCTGATGTTTACAAACTCACCGTCTTTGCCAAATAGCACCCAAAGCGAACAACTAGAAACAAATGATGATTTGGGAAACACCCACGAGAACGAAACAAATGAAGAGCTAGAAGAGCAAGACTCCCTCCTCTCTCTTCCCCAGAAGCCCATTGTAAATCATGTAATGACCCGTGATATACCTAGTGGCATATTCACTTCTATTTTAGATTACTTTAAACGCTTCGGCAGTACCGAATTTGAGCATATAGTCAGCATATTACCTCTCCCTGAAGCAGATATTTACCACTACCACCGCCCCCATTTGGAAGAAAAACTGCTGCCTAACTCTGTTTGTACGGTACACCATGATTTGGACGATCCTGATCCATGGCATGCCAAGTTCCGCTTCATCCCCAGATATATGGAAGCCTCGGCTATTGTTTGCCTAAATAATACGCAAAAAGAAATATTGGCAAATCAAGGGATTCCTCATGAAAAACTTTATGTTATCCCTCACGGCTATCATGACGGCTATCTTCATTTGAAGCAGCTCTCCCTTCCCGATACAGACAAAAAAATTACCATAGGCATGGCCTCACGCCGTTATGGTAGGCGGGTTAAAGGGGAGGCATACCTTCTGGAGCTTGCAAAACGTCTTTCTCCTGAACACTTCCGCTTCATCTTTGTCGGACAAAGCAGAACATTAAGTACCATAGCAATGCGAGATCTGGGTTATGAAGCTATCGCATACGAACGCATACCGTATCGGATATTTCAAAGTTTCTATAATGAAATAGATATATTAATGATGTGCAGCAGTCATGAGGGAGGACCGGCAAATACCCCCGAAGCACTGGCGACAGGTACTCCGATGTTTTCCTCTAAAATAGGCATTCCAAAAGATGTTATTTCAGATCGAATTAACGGTTTGTTTCTTAGTTTGGATCCCGATAAAGATGCAGAAAACATACTAGATATTTGTGTCCAAAACAGGCATAAACTACATGAAATGATACGTAATGCACGTAACACTTCAAGATTGGCCATTACTTGGGAAGACAGCATACTGAACAATATCGCAGTATATAAAAAAATTCTTTCCCTATCTTAAAATCAAAATTCCTAGGAAGATAATATGTCTATATCTATATTGGTTGCGGACTCCTTTCATATCAACAAAAGAAACTTTGCATCTTTCTTTAAATTTATTGAAAAAGCAAAACCAAAAACTATTCATTTTGAAGATAGCCACAAAGATTGGCTTTCACTATATGGCGTATATGATAAAAAACTAGATAAATTATATGATAAAATTGATATTCTCTCCAAATTAGGCTATGAAGATTTATTTGATTTTAAAATATATGATATTAAATTGTTTCCTGTTTGTCGCTCGGAAATCATGACACTAACAGGCACGTTACCATTATGGTATGACAACCCATGCCCTGAAAGCCAAATAGAAATTTTTGATAAATTATTTATAAATAATAAGAATATTCTACTTCAAAACATGGCTGCAGCTTGGTATTGGCTGGATTTTTGGAAAAGACGGCTTATGGATCTAGGATCGTTTACGCATTGCTGCATTTTTTCAGGTGGCCTGATATATCAAAAGGCACTAATTGAGCTTTTAAAATACACACCCACCAAAGTCATGGTAATGGAAGGTTTGTTTACAGGTAACGAATATTATTGCGAAGAAAGATATTCTGCTATTGCCAATAATAGCGATATAAAACATTTTGCAGTCTATCAACACTATCTGAATAATTTGGAAACCGGAAATGAATATGACAGAGAAAGAACCAAAGCAATCAATAAGGTAATTGCAACTAAAAATAAAAACGTAGAACAGCCGGAACATTCCCCTGACTTAGACTTTTTGGATAAAGATGCCCCATGTGTCAGTATAATCGGACAAGTAGTTAACGATTTTTCAGTTATCGAATATCACAACACAGGACTATCCACCATACATTTCTATAAGAATGCAATTGTCAAATTAGCAGAGGCTGGTTTTAATGTCGTTATGAAAACACATCCGTGGGAAGAGAAGAAAAATAATATTAAAGACTCTCTAACAAAAAATATATTAGAAGAGTTTATTAATGCCTTGCCGGAAGACTTACAAGGACGTATTCGCTTGGTTGATCATTACTCAATCACAAAACTATTTGATCAAAGCAAATGGATACTGGGACTTAACTCGCAAGGATTAATAGAAGCTGCATTTGCAGGCTTTAAACCGGTTCAATTCGGTAATGCTTTTTATGGTTCGAAAGGATTTACACATGACTACCATATCGGGCAAATAGATAAATTTATTGATGATATTAGAAATATGAGGATAGAAAATACCATGTCTCTGTCCGAATTCGACAACTTTGAAAAATTCCTAACTATCCTACTACAAAAACATGTTGTATCTGTTCATGATTCAGGAGTAACAAATTTGCAGAAAATCTTTGCATTGCCAAATGTAATTAATCTGATGTCTCCGGCTCCCGTAGCGAAGCAGAATACACAGACATCAGTCTCCGCCAATATCGAGGTTAAAGAGAATACCCAACCTGCGGAATCGATAATAGATACCAAAAATGAGAAAAAGGCTTCTCCTCCTGTCATCGTTACTCCAAATAACACACAAAAAAATCGTAAACTATTAAAACTAAAAAATAACCCAAGACAATTTTTTGCGGATTCTAAAAATCCAATTCTAAGAAGTCTGCGTATTTTCTTTAAACACCAAATATAACGAAAGATAAAATCAATGACTTTCATAACTATGCGGAATACGTCTCGGGAAAAAATATTTCAGCAAGGCGGGCGGTTAGCAAGTACAGCCTATGTACATCCTTCTGCCAAATTTGTTTATCCCATCGACATTGCGGACAATGTGGTAATATATGGTAACGTATCTATTGGTCAATTCACTTATATAAATGTTACCAGCGTTATTTATTCCAATGTATCTATTGGTAAATTTTGCTCAATAGGGCGTTCTGCCGAAATTGGTCTTGCACAGCATCCCATCAACTACCTGAGTACCCATCCTTTCGTATGTGCAAATTCTTTGTTTACAAGATTCCCGGGCTATGCAGAAATAAAAAGAAAACCTTGGCAATTCCATCCATCGACAACAATTGGCAATGATGTATGGATAGGAGCGAAAGCAAATGTATTAAGCGGTGTCAGTATTGGTGATGGGGCTATCATTGCAGCAGGAAGCATCGTTACAAAAGACGTTCCTCCGTATGCCATTGTCGGCGGTATGCCGGCAAAAATAATCCGTATGCGTTTTAGTAATGAAATTATTGATAAGCTGCTTCAATTAAAATGGTGGGATCATGATTTGGAAAAATTAAGAAACCTTCCTTTTGACGATATAGAATCCTGTATACAGGAGCTTGCCAAATTAAAAAATCATTGAGTTAATGGTATAAATTTCTTAAATATAGGATATACCTAATTATTAAATTGAATATGAAAAAAATTGTTTATTTAGCTTTTTTGGCTCTCTCCTCCTGCTCTCTCGTCCCTTCCTCCGGCCCACAAACCGGGAAAGTCGTTGCTCTCGGTAAACAAGGTAGTGAAACGCAGATACCCTCTGTCGAACTGATAGATGTAGACAACGCGGTCGCACAATCCCTCTATCATGCCCAAGACAACCAGTCCTTTGCACAATTCGGAGACGGCACGGCTTCCGGCGGCATTATCCACACGGGAGATACGCTGGACATTACCATTTGGGAGGCTCCTCCGGCCGTACTGTTCGGCGGTTCGCTTTCCTCTGTCGGATCCGGAAACGCGCAGCAGACCAAGCTGCCCGACCAGATGGTCGGCAGCAGGGGGACGGTATCCGTTCCGTTTATCGGCAATATTGCCGTAGCAGGGAAAACGCCTGAACAGGTTCAGGATATGATTACCGGTCGTCTGAAAAAAATGGCTAACCAGCCGCAGGCCATTGTTAGAATTGTACAAAACAATGCGGCAACGGTATCCGTTATCCGCGCGGGCAACAGTGTGCGGATGCCGCTGACTACCGCAGGCGAGCGCGTGCTGGACGCGGTGGCGGCGGTGGGCGGGTCGACGGCAAACGTTCAGGATACCAACGTCCAACTGACGCGCGGCAATCAGGTAAAAACCGTTGCGCTGGAAGATTTGGTTGCCAATCCGCGCCAAAACATCATGCTGCGGCGCGGCGATATTGTTACGATGATTACCAATCCGAGCAGCTTTACTTCTATGGGTGCGGTTGGAAGAACACAGCAAATCGGTTTTTCGGTAAAAGGTTTGTCGCTGGCCGAAGCAGTCGGGCGCATGGGCGGTCTGCAAGACCGGCGTGCCGATGCGCGCGGCGTGTTTGTTTTCCGCTATGCTCCTTTGTCAGAGCTGCCATCTGAAAACAGAGGTAAATGGACAGCTCAGGGCTACAGTGAAACTTCCGCTATCCCCGTTGTATACCGTCTGAATCTGACCGATGCCAATTCTATGTTTTGGATGCAGCGTTTTCCGATAAAAGATAAAGATGTGGTCTATGTATCGAACGCGCCCCTGTCTGAAGTTCAGAAATTCTTGTCGTTTGTGTTTTCTCCCGTGGTCAGCGGTGTAAACAGTATCAACAATCTGACCAATTAATTACCCAAAAAGGCTTTACGATGTCCGAACAACCAGCCGTGTCGGCCAATACGGTCGATTCTGTGCCGACCGAACCAAAGGCGGCGGCAAAGAAAAAGAAAAAGAAGTTTTTCCGGAAACTCAAGCCGCTGCTGTGGGTTACCGTCATTATTCCTACCCTCTGTTCGACAATATACTTCGGGCTGATTGCTTCCGATCAGTTTGCTTCACAATCCAGTTTTGTCGTCCGTTCTCCGAAAAGCCAGTCATCTCTCAACAGTTTGGGTGCGATTTTGCAGGGAACGGGGTTTTCGCGCTCGCAAGACGATATTTACACCGTGCAGGAATATATGCGCTCCCGCTCTTCACTCGAAGCATTGACTAAAAAGATGCCTGTGCGCCAATTTTATGAAAGCAAAGGCGATATTTTCAGCCGTTTCAACGGATTCGGCCTGCAAGGGGAGCAGGAAGCCTTTTATCAATACTATCGTGAAAAAATCAGCATCAATTTCGACTCCGTTTCGGGCATTTCCAATTTGTATGTAACCTCATTTGATGCGGCAGAGTCGCAAAAAATCAATGAAGCCCTGTTGCAGCAGGGGGAAGTTCTGATTAACCAACTGAACGAGCGCGCCAGGCAGGATACCATCCGCTATGCGGAAAGCGTGGTTTCTGCGGCGGAAGAAAAAGTAAAAGACGCTTCTGTCCAACTGACCAAATTCCGTGTCAAAAACGGCGTTTTTGACTTGAAAGCACAATCGGAAGTGCAGCTCGGCTTGGTATCCAAACTGCAAGACGAATTAATCGTTATCCAAACGCAATTGGATCAGGTAAAAGCCGTTACCCCCGAAAATCCGCAGATTCCGGGGCTGCTGGCTCGGGAAAAAAGCCTGAGGAAAGAAATTTCCCAGCAGATCCGCGCTATTTCGGGCGGAAACGACCGCTCTCTGTCCAACCAGGCTGCCGAATACCAGCGTGTCTATTTGGAGAACGAGCTGGCCGAGAAACAACTGGCCGCTGCCATTACCTCGCTGGAAGCTGCGAAAGCCGAGGCCGACCGCCAACAGCTTTATTTGGAAATTGTTTCGCAACCGAGCAGGCCGGATTTGGCGCAAAAGCCGACACGGATCTACAACATCGTTGCCACTTTTATTATCGGACTAATCGTTTACGGTATTGCCAGCCTTCTTGTTGCCAGCATCCGCGAGCATAAAAACTGATGAAAGAACTCCACAAAACTTCGTTCCGCGAATCCCTTGCGATTCAAAAACGGGTTATCGGCGCATTGCTGATGCGTGAGATCATCACACGCTACGGCCGGGCCAACATTGGCTTTTTATGGCTGTTTGTCGAGCCGCTGCTGATGACCTTAATCATCGTATTAATGTGGAAATTCGTTAAAGCCCATGAAGTATCGTCCCTAAACATCGTTGCTTTCATCATTACCGGCTACCCGATGATGATGATGTGGCGCAACGCATCCAACCGCGCCATAGGCGCGATTAATGCCAATGCCAGCCTGCTTTATCACCGCAATGTGCGCGTTTTGGATACGATTTTTTCCCGAATGCTGTTGGAGATTTCAGGTGCAACCATCGCCCAAATCGTCATCACGTCCGTTTTTATCGCTATTGGCTGGATCAGTCCGCCTGCCGATATATTCTATATGCTGCTTGCTTGGCTGCTGATGGCAATGTTTGCCGTCGGCTTGGGCTTGGTTATCTGTTCGATTTCATTTCATATCGAACCTTTTGCCAAAATATGGAGCACACTCAGTTTTGTCATGATGCCGATTTCCGGTGTGTTTTTCTTCGTACACAACCTGCCCCAGCAGATACAGCATTATGCTTTGATGATTCCCATGGTTCACGGCACGGAAATGTTCCGTGCGGGTTATTTCGGCAATAGCCAGATAACTTATCAGAATCCGTGGTTTATCCTGATATGTAATTTGGTTTTGCTGCTAATCGGTTTGGCTATGGTAGACCGCTTCAGCAAAGGGGTTGAGCCGCAATGATTTCAGTCGAGCATGTTTACAAACAATACCGGACACGCCAGGGAAAACGCACGGTCCTAAATGACATTAATTTCACATTAAAAAAAGGCGAGAAGGTTGGTATTCTCGGGAGAAACGGCGCAGGAAAATCCACCCTGATCCGCCTGATTAGCGGCGTAGAACCTCCAACAAAAGGAGAAATCAGGCGCACGATGAGTATTTCCTGGCCGCTGGCCTTTTCCGGCGCATTCCAAGGCAGCCTGACCGGCATGGATAATCTGCGTTTTATATGCCGCATTTATAATGTCGATATGGATTACGTCCGTGATTTTACCGAAGAATTTTCCGAACTTGGCCGCTATCTCTACGAGCCGGTCAAACGCTATTCTTCCGGTATGAAAGCGCGCTTGGCCTTTGCCCTTTCTCTTGCAGTGGAATTTGATTGTTATCTGATTGACGAAGTGATTGCCGTAGGCGATTCCCGCTTTACCAACAAATGCAAATACGAGCTTTTTGAAAAACGGAAAGACCGTTCGATTATCTTGGTTTCCCACAGCGACAGTGCGGTAAAGCAATACTGCGATAACGCTCTGGTTTTGGAAAGCGGCCGTATGTATAGTTTTAACAATATGGAAGAAGCATACAAATACTATAATTCGATAAATTGAAATATATAGAGCAGGCCGTCTGAAAATCTGTTTTTGATTTTCAGACGGCCTGCTGATTTGGATACGGCATTACGGTTAGCCAGCCTCTTCAAGTTGGAACGCCATCATAAAAACTGCCGGGAAAACCCGGCAATCATCTGTCAATCATCTTCGTCTTCATCTTCATCAGGCTCGAATCCGCTGGGGAACATTTTCAGAAATGCGGCTTCTTCGGGCGTACTCTGCCGCCGCAATATCGCATTGCGGTGCGGATAGCGTCCGAAACGGTCGATAACCGATTTGTGCTTTGTCTCCAAGCGCACGGACTTGGCCGTACCGAAACGCTGGAACAAACCCATAGCCGTTGTATGGATGTTGCGGTTTTCGCTGTGGAGGAAAGGCATCAGGATAAACTGCCGCTGACGCGCCTCCATAAACGGGAAAGACTGGTGGCGTACTGCTTCCTGCGCAAGCAGCAAAGCCATGCGGTCTTGTGTATAGGCATGTGGTTTGCCCCGAAAAATAGCTCGGGAAAACTGATCCAAAATAATGATTTCCGCCAAACGGCCTTGCACGCTCTCCCGCCAGTCGGAAAGTTCGCAATTGACGGCATTGCGGAAAACACGTTCGTAGGTGGTGCGTATTTTCAAGTCTAAATACTGGCTTTCGGTAAACCAATGCCGCCGGGTGTCTTTATCAAACCAAAAATCCAAAATTTCCTGCGGGGTAACATACAGCAGCTGCATTTGCACTCCTTCAAGGCAAACAGGTCAAGTCGTGTAACAATAACCTGATGATTATATTACAGACAGTTTTTTACTTATACAGGCCGGTTTTATCGGTTATTTTTAAAAACAAGCGGTCGTTTTTTTTGATTAACGCATTTTTACGACTGATTTTCCTGCCTGTCTGTCCGTAAAGGCCGTCTGAAAACATGCGTTTTTCAGACGGCCTTTTCTATCTTCAAATCGGGCGGAATCAAACGTAATTGCGGCTTTCCGCCCTTCCTTCGACATTCTCCGCACAACGGGCGCAGATGGTTTCATGTCCGGCAACCGTGCCTATATCGGCGGTGTAATGCCAGCAGCGTTCGCATTTTTTCCCTCCGCTGACTTTCACTTCCACCGACAGCCCGCTTCCTTCTTTCACTTGCGCTTGGGACACCAACAGGGCAAAGCGCAATTCCCCGCCCAAAGCAGCCAGAGCAGCCGCCAAATCCGCAGGAGCGGTAATCGCCACCTCGGCCTGCAATGAAGAGCCGACGGATTTGTCTGCCCGCAGCGGCTCGATAGCTGCCGTTACCGCATTGCGGACTTCGCGCACGGCCTCCCATTTTTTGAACAGCGCGTCTTCGCTTTCAGACAGCATTTGCGGAAAATCGTGCCATGTGTGGAACAGCACGCTGTCTTCTTCGCCGCCGCCGATAATTTCCCATGCTTCTTCGGCTGTAAAACACAAAATCGGCGAAATCAGCAGCACAAGGCTGCGGGTAATGTGGTAGAGCGCGGTTTGCGCACTGCGGCGGGCATGGCTGCCGGCGGGTGTGGTATAGAGGCGGTCTTTCAGAATATCGAGGTAGAACGCGCCCAAATCTTCGGAACAGAATGCGACAATGTCCTGCACGGCAAGATGGAAAGCATAGCGCGGGTAGTAATCCCCTGCCAGTTTTTCCTGCAACTTCCGCGCCATTACCAATGCGTAGCGGTCTATTTCCACCATATCTGCCTGCGGCACGGCATCTTCTATCGGATGGAAATCGCTCAGATTGGCCAGCAGAAAGCGCAGCGTATTGCGCAGGCGGCGGTAGCTCTCGGTAACGCGTTTGAGGATTTCCTTGGAAATCGCCAGTTCTCCGCTATAATCCGTGGCCGCCGTCCACAGGCGCAGGATGTCTGCGCCAAATTCGTTATACACTTCTTGCGGCGCAACAACATTGCCGAGCGATTTGGACATTTTCCGCCCATCCTGATCGACAACGAAGCCGTGGGTCAGAAGCTGTTTGTAGGGTGCGCGCCCCAAAGTGGCGCAGCCGGTCAGCATGGAAGACTGAAACCAGCCGCGATGCTGGTCGCTGCCTTCGAGATACAGGTCGGCAGGCCATGCCAGCTCTTCACGCTGCTTCAAAACGGAATAATGCGTCGAGCCGGAATCGAACCATACGTCCATAGTGTCCGACAGCTTGTCGTAAGATGCGCAGTCCTCCGCGCCCAGCAACTCGCTTTTATCCAATGCAAACCATGCTTCGATGCCTTTTTCCTCAATACGCTGCGCGATTTTTTCCAGCAGGTCGGCAGAATCGGGATGCAGTTCGCCTGTTTCCTTGTGGACGAAGAAAGTCATCGGCGTTCCCCAAAACCGTTGGCGGGAAACTACCCAGTCGGGGCGGCCTTCAATCATTGCCTGCAAACGCGCCCTGCCCCATGCGGGGAAAAATTCGGTATCGTCCACTGCCTGCAAGGCCTTATTGCGCAGGGTTGCACCGTCCGAGCCGTTTTTGTCCATACCGACAAACCATTGGCCGGTAGCGCGGTAAATCAGGGGGGTTTTGTGCCGCCAGCAGTGCGCGTAGCTGTGTTCGATTTTCCCGTTGGCCAACAGGCGGCCGTTTTCGGCCAGCCAGTCGATAATCAGCGGATTGGCTTCCCAAACCGTCATGCCTTCCACACGGGGCGTGCCTGCAATATAGCGTCCCTGCGCGTTTACGGGATTGACCAGCTCGATGCCGTATTTGATGCAGACGAAATAGTCTTCCAAACCGTGCGCAGGCGCGGTATGCACCAAGCCCGTACCGGCCTCGGTGGTAACATGATCGCCGTTCAGCAGCAGGATGTCGCGCTCCAAAAACGGATGGTTCAGATGCAGGTTTTCCAATCTGCTGCCCGTGGTTTCCGCCAACACTTTGAGGCCGTCTGAAAAGCCATAGCGTTTTAACGCCTCTTCTGCCAAGTCTTTTGCCAGCACCAATTTTCCCTTTGGTGTATCGATTAGCAAATAGACGATTTCCGCACCCGCAGAAACGGCCTGGCTGGCCGGCAGCGTCCACGGCGTGGTAGTCCAAATAACCGCGTATGCTTCGCCGTCGATTTTGTCCACCCCGAAAGCCTCAGCCAAAGCGGCGGTATCTTTAAACGGATAAGCCGCATCAATGGCGGAAGAGACTTTGTCTTTGTATTCCACTTCGGCTTCCGCAAGGGATGAGCCGCAATCGAGACAGAACTGAACCGGCTTCGCCCCGCGATAAAGATAGCCCGCCTTGTAGATTTCGCCCAAAGTACGCACGGTGTCGGCTTCGGTTTTATAGTCCATAGTCAGGTAGGGGCGATCCCAGTCTCCCAACACACCCAAGCGGATAAAGTCTTTTTTCTGGCGTGCAATCTGTTCGGCGGCATAGCTGCGGCAGAGTTCGCGGAATTTGGCTTTCGGCATATCGCGCCCGTGCAGCTTTTCCACCATCACTTCGATGGGCAGGCCGTGGCAGTCCCAGCCGGGAACATAGGGTGCATCGAAGCCTGCCAGCGTTTTGCTGCGGAGAATGATGTCTTTCAGAATTTTATTGACGGCATGACCGATATGGATGTCGCCGTTGGCATACGGAGGGCCGTCGTGCAGGATAAATTTCGGGCGGCCTTTGCTGATTTCTCGCAGCTTCCGGTAGCGTTTCTGCCCATACCAGCTTTTCAGCCATTGCGGCTCGCGCTTTGCCAGGTCGCCACGCATGGGAAACGGGGTATCCAATAGGTTTACGGTGTTGCGGTAGTCAGTCATGTTGTATTCCGGCTTTTGTCTGAAATGGAAAAACAGCCTTAATCGGAAGGCCGTCTGAAAATAAAAATAACGGCCGCATTGTAGCGGAAACAGAGGCCGATTATAAGTGAGAAGGCCGTCTGAAAAACCATATGCGGGACGAGACAGGGAACGCGCACGCTGCTGTGCAACATCTCTTCCCACGCAAACAAAGGTTTTCAGACGGCCTGAATAATAAAAGAGCCTGCTTTCGCAGGCTCTTTTCTAAGCATTATCCAATCCTGAGATTAGAATTTGTGGCGCAGACCAACCAAACCGGCAGTAGTTTCCGCTTTGTCGTCTTTTTTGCCGGCTTTCAGCCAACCGGCTTGGGCAAATGCGGTAGTACGTTTGGAGAAGTCGTAATCAGCACCGACAACTACTTGGTTGTACTCGGTAGCATTTTTCTCGGCATTGGTCAGACCTTTGCCTTTTGCCTTGAAGCCGTGGCCGTAAGAGGCTTTGGGAGTGATGTTGCCCATAGTGTAAGCTGCGCTTACAGCCACCTCATGGGTTTTCACACCAACAGAACGGTCGGCTGTTGCCATTGCTGTAGTGTACTCATCACCTGCCAAGGCACTACGGTAGCTTCTGATACTATCCCAGCCGTTAGTGTACTGGTAAGTACCGCTTACGAACAGATTGTTGGCGTTGTAACCAGCAGCTACACGGTGAACCTGACCTGCCTTGGAAGCATTGTTGCTGGTAACGTAAGCAGCTTTTCTATAACCGAAACCATACTGGGCGAAGAAACCAGAGTTTTCGTAGTTCAAACCAGCATAGTAAGCAGCATTCTCTTTGGCAGCATCTTCACGACCACTTGTCGCACCTACACCGCGAATAGTATTTACAGCGTTATCACGCGGAGTGAACTGGACGTTTGCGCTGAAGCCGGCAAATACAGGGCTGTCGTAACGTACGGACAGAACTTTCTGGCTGGTACGTTTCAGAGTTTCCAGATCAAGGGCGTGGTTGTTGTTTTCCCATTTGCCGGTCGAATCTTCCATATCGTCAAGCTGGGTGGACATTTTACCAGCACGGATGGTACCGGCAGTAGTTTCCAAACCGATATAAGCCTGACGGTTACCCCAACCGGTGCTGTTGCCGGCTACGGAAGTTCTGGATTCCACTTTCCAAATCACGTTCAGGCCGTTACCCAAGTTTTCGTGGCCTTTGAAGCCGATGCGCGAACCGAAGTCGGCAAGCTGGGTAATAGTGTGGTTTTTAGTAGTACGACCGTTTTCGCGTACTTTAGTCTGGCTGACTTCGACACCGGCTTTAACTTGGCCGTACAGAGTTACGTCTGCCATTGCAGCAGAGGACAAACCAAACAGAGACAGAGCAATCAGGGTTTTTTTCATTGCTGTATTCCTTTTAACGTTTAAGAAAATCAGGCGAAACCGGATAACTCCGATTAAGCTGTTGCGTTGTCCGCCCTATGCGGGCGATTGCATGGGTGTAAATATAAATGTTTCACTGCAAAAAAACAAACTTTATCGGCGTTTTTGCGCTTCCGGCGGCGGAAAAAGTGTGGGATTTATCCAACACAATCGGATTTGTTTTTTTATTTTCATGCTGTTATTCAGGTTGCCTTTTTGTGCTGCGGATGAAGGCGGCTGTTGCGGGATTTGTTGCGTTTCCACACTTGCGCGGCCTGTCGGATGCCGAGCGCAAGGTGCAGGGAGGCATTTCGTTTGCAGACAGATGGATCGGTTTTTCAGACGGCTTGTTACGGCACAGAACGCGTGCGTCGCCTTCGGGCGACACACCCTACGCAGGTGGCAGAGGTGGCCTGGAAGGGTGTTTTTCAGACGGCCTGTTTGCTGGCTGCTGCTTTTCCCATCTGTGCATTCTGCCGTCTATCTATAATAGTGTAAGCCATCCAAACTATCGTGTGCTTTCAGTTATCCGTTCGTCAAGATGAAACGTGGAGCGTGTGCGTCGCCTTTGGGCGACACACCCTACGCGGATGGCAGAGGCCGTCTGAAAAAACGGATGCGGTGCGTCCGAAATTCTGTCTGCGCTTTTTCAGAAACGTCATCCCTGCGCAGGCGGGGCGGCCTCTGCGCTGCGGCAGGAACGCGTGCGTCGCCTTTGGGCGACACACCCTACGCGATGCAAGCAACGGGCGGATGCTTTTTACCTGGCTGGCTGTAAATAAAAAATACGGGGAGGCCGTCTGAAAATCAGAAATTTCAGGTTTTCAGACGGCCTCTGCTCTGTTGCGGGGAGCGCGCGCCTCTCTGCTCGACACACCCTGCGCAGATAGTAAAGGCCGTCTGAAAAAAGGATGGGTTGGAGTGGCGCGGCCGGCTCGCGCCGACCATCGGGATTAGCGGCATCTGTTGCGTGTCAGCCTGCCGTATTGTCCGACGATGTTTTGGATGGCTTTGGCATCGCTGTCGCTTACGGTCATAAATGTTACCTGCATTTTGGCGACGCTTTGTCCGCCGCCGCCGCCCGCCGAGTTGATTTCGCGCAGTTGTCCGCTGAAGCCCGCGCCCTGCAAACGGGAGAGGAGTGCCTGTGCCTGTCCTCTGTCGGCGCGGATGCCGACGCTGATGCCGCCTTCCATCAAGACGGTATTGAAGCCTTTTTCCTGCAAGGCCTGCATTTGGCTGCCTGCGTCGATATTGATGGGTGTCCACACGGCATAGGTGGTTTTGCCTTTTTGCGCGTCGCGGCGTTGCTCTACGGTGCGGCTGGCGGCGTGCGGCCATCTGGCCAACAGTCCTTTGATGCGGTGGTAGTCGTCTTCGGGGATGGTTACGCCGGCAGTGGCGGTACACTGTCTGCCGCTGCGGCCGCCTGCCGCTTCTGCGTCCGTACCGTAGCTGTCGTAGCCCGCGCCGCCGCCCGCGCGTCTGCGGCGTTCGGCTTCCTGATGGCGCGCAAGCTGGCGGGATTTTTCGTCCTGCGCCCACTTTTCGCGCTCGGCGATGCGTTTGGCGGCTTCTTCTTCGGTATCGGCCGGCTCGACAAAGACTTCCTGTGCGCCGCCGTTGTCGTTAATCCAGTCTCCCGTCTGCCGCGCGGGAGACGGGGCTGAAGCGGCAGAGGCTTCGACCCTGCCGCCGTTTTTGGGTTTGACCATAGGCTCGGCCAATTCGGAAGAGGTGCGGGCAAGCTGCGCTCCGGCTTCTTTGCGGCGGGCAAGCAAATCGGCTTCCTGCGCGGCGATGATTTTGCTCAGCGTTGTGCCGCCAAATACAATCAGGTTGAGTGCGACGAGTGCGAAAAACAGCCATTTCATTAATTTTGTCCTACCCAGTTTGCAAGGCCGTAAACGACCAGGTTGTCTACGATTTTGATATTGTCGTCCGAAATCAGGCTGCGCGGCAATGCCTGGCCTACTTTGACCGCGCCGCCGCCGGTGATAATGACATCAACGGGCTTTTCCCGCCCCACTCTTTCTTTCAAACGGCCGTGCATCAGCACGACTGCGCCGCAGACGGCATCCATCATGCCGCCTGCCATGGCGTTGGCGGTGGTGGTGGCAAAGGGGTATGCCTTGCCGGCCGGGCGGTTGAGGTTGGCGGTTTTGGCGGCCATCGATTCTTTCATCAGATGAAAGCCGGGCATGATGCTGCCGCCCAGGTATTGGTTGCCGTCGGTGAGCGCGTCAATGGTAACGGCCGTGCCGCAACTGACGATGACGCAGGCGTTATTGCTGAAACTGCGGCTGCCGAGTACGTTGAACCAGCGGTCTGCCCCGTGTTCGGCGGGGTTGCGGTAGTGGTTGCGGATGCCCAGCGCGTGCGGCATGGACGGCAGCCAGTCTATCGGTACGGGGATTTGCGCGGCCACTTGGCGTTTTTTCTCCGCGCCGCACACGGCGCAGCCGGTTACCGCCGTATCCGCGCCGCCATGCCGCCGCCAGTCGTCGGCCAGCGGCTGCAAATTGCGGTAGGGCGTGCCGGATACCGTGCCCGGCCTGCCGTTTTCCAGCCATGCCCATTTTACACGGCTGTTGCCGCAGTCGAGCAGCAGATGTGTACCGCTGCCCGGCTGCGGCTGCGGAGGGGGTGTCTGCCGCAGGCTGATTTCTCCGATGACGATTTGTTTTTCGCCAGCCTGCGTGCGCAGCAGCAACGCGCCTGCCTCGGTAAAACCGGCAACGGTGCCTTCTTCTATAATTTGTCCGTGGTGCAGCAGCCGTACGGCTTGTCCGAGATCGCGGTTGGCCTGTGCGTAAGCGGCGGAAAATGGGGCAAAACCCTGTTCGGCAAATACGGGCAGCGATACGCCGAGTTCGTGCAGCACGGCCTGCAAAAGCTGCGGGGCGGACGGGGGCGGGGTTTTGCAGACGGCCTGAACCGACGCGGCCTGCTCCACTTCCTTGGGCAATACATAATTGATGCCGATGCCGACCACGGCGGCGGTTTTGCCCGCTCCGCGCACGGTTTCAATCAGAATGCCGCCGAGCTTGCCGCTTGCAGATACCAAATCGTTCGGCCATTTGACCTGCACGGGTACATCCAAACCGCTCAGAGCATTGCGGCAGGCCAGTCCGACAACCAGGGGCAGCGCGCCCATTTCGGCCTGCGGTTTGTCGAAAACCCAGCCGAAGCTGAACGTCAGGCATTCGCCGATGCGGCTGTGCCATTTTTTGCCCTGCCTGCCGCGCCCGCCGGTTTGTTCGTGGACGAGGCAGAGGCGGCGGTGGGCGGACAGGATGTGTTCCCTGGCGGCGGCAAGGATGATGTCGTTGCTGGACGGATGGCTGTGGCGCAGCTCCGGCAAAAAGCCCTGCGCGGCAGCGGCCAGCGTTTCGCCGGAAAACACCGCCAGCGGGCGCACCAAACGCCAATAGCCGTCGTGCTGGCGCAGCAGCCCCCTGATGTGGACGGGCATTTTCAGCCACAGGCTGTTGAGCTGCTGCGGCCTGATGCCGGCCGCCCGCGCCAGTACGGCGATATGCTGCGGCAGGCCGTCTGAAAGGGCGGCAAGCAGCCGCCAGTGCGCCTGCTGCATTATCCCCGCTCCGAAGCGCGGATTTTTTCCAGCGTTTTGGTGGTGGAAGTCTGATGCAGAAAAGGTATGGAAAACACTTTGCCGCCGCGTGCCAGCGTTTGCGCCGCACCAACGATTTTTTCCGGCGGCCAGTCGCCGCCTTTGATCAAGATGTCGGGACGGACGGTTTCAATCAGCTCCGCCGGCGTGTCTTCCCCAAACCAGGTAACCAAGTCCACACAGGCCAAAGCCGCCGCCACCGCCGCACGGTCGGCCAGCGGGTTGACGGGGCGGTCGGCTCCTTTGCCCAGCCTGCGCACGGACGCGTCGGTATTCAATGCCAGTACCAAGGCCGCGCCTGCCGAACGTGCCTGCGCCAGATAGGTAACATGGCCTCTGTGCAGGATGTCGAAACAGCCGTTGGTAAACACCAGCGGGCGCGGCAGGGCGGCAACGCGCTGCGCCAGCTCTTCGGGCGGGCAGATTTTCTGCTCGAAATCGGGCAGCGGCCATGTTTGCATAGGTTTTACTCGGTTAAAAAACGAAAAGGCCAAATCATACCGAAAACATAACTTTACGGCAACGCGGGCGGCGGAAACACGGGGCGCAAATGTTTTCAGACGGCCTGAAAACCAATAAAAGAAAACCCGCTTCTTAAAAAGAGAAGCGGGTTTGCATACTGGGGTGGCTGATGGGGCTCGAACCCACGACAACCGGAATCACAATCCGGGGCTCTACCAACTGAGCTACAGCCACCACAAAAAAACTTTAAAATCAAACTGCCTTTTGGCACGCCCGACAGGAATCGAACCTGTAACCGCCCGCTTAGAAGGCGGGTGCTCTATCCGGTTGAGCTACGGGCGCATCAACCTTTTGCGTGCTTTCTGCCGTTGTGAAGTTGGTCGGGGCGGTGGGATTCGAACTCACGACCCTCTGCTCCCAAAGCAGATGCGCTAACCGGGCTGCGCTACGCCCCGACGAGAAGACGCGGACTATACAGGCCGTCTGAAACAGCGTCAAGCATTGCGCCGCGCATTTTTCAGACGGCATCCGTTCGGCTTTATTTTTACAGTATATTTTTCACAAAGCGTGTTTTCAGACGGCCTGCCGTGCGCGGGCGGATGAAAAACGGGATGGGAAATGCCATAATGGCGGCATTTTTCGTTTTGCCGGTTTGCAGGCCGGCTTTCCACTTTTTACAGAATTTTTACAGAAAGGAAGCGTATGTCCGCCCGACTGATCAACGGCAAAGAGGTTTCGCAGCAGATTTTGGCCGAGCTGGCACAGAAGGTTGCCGAACGCAAAAACAAAGGGCTGCGCGCGCCCTGTTTGGCGGTGGTGCTGGTCGGCTCCGATCCTGCCAGCCAGGTTTATGTGCGCAACAAGAAAACCGCCTGCGCCAAAGTGGGCTTCGAGTCGCGCTCGTACGAGCTGCCCGCCGAAACGCCGCAGGAGGAACTTTTGTCGCTGGTGGACAAGCTCAATGCCGATAACGGCGTGGACGGCATTCTCGTCCAGCTTCCGCTGCCGCCGCATATCGACGGCCAGGCGGTGCTGGAACGTATTTTGCCGCACAAAGATGTGGACGGCTTCCATCCCTACAACGTCGGCCGGCTGGTGGTCAAAATGCCGCTGATGCGCCCCTGTACGCCCAAAGGCGTGATGACGCTTTTGGCGCACTGCGGCATCAATCCCGAGGGTAAAAAAGCGGTGGTGGTCGGCGCGTCGAACATTGTCGGCAGGCCGCAGATGCTGGAGCTGCTGCTGGCCCGCGCCACAGTAACCATCTGCCACAGCAAAACGCAAAACCTGGCCGCCGAAGTGGGCGCGGCGGACATTGTCGTGGCCGGGGTGGGCATTCCGAACTTTGTCAAAGGCGCGTGGATCAAGCCCGGTGCGGTCGTAATCGATGTGGGCATCAACCGCTTGGACGACGGCTCGCTGTGCGGCGATGTGGAATTTGCCGCAGCGGCGGAGCGTGCCGCGATGATTACGCCCGTTCCCGGCGGGGTCGGGCCGATGACCATCGCCACCCTGATGGAAAACACCCTGCACGCTGCCGAACTGCACGACGGAAAACCGGCCGCCTGAAACGCCCCGCCCCACGGCAAAGGCCGTCAAAACAAGCATTTTCAGACGGCCTGCACACAGGAACACCATTATGGACGACCGCGATCTGCTGCGTTACAGCCGCCACATCCTGCTGGACGAAATCGGTATCGAAGGACAGGAAAAACTGTTGTCCGCCACCGTTTTCGCCGTCGGCTGCGGCGGCCTCGGCGCAGCCGCCCTGCCCTATCTTGCCGCCGCCGGTATCGGACACATCGTTCTTGCCGACGGCGATGCGGTGGACGATACCAATCTGCAACGCCAAACCGCCTTCGGCGAAGCCGACATCGGCCGCAACAAGGCGCAGACGCTGGCAGGCCGTCTGAAAAGCGGCAACAGCCGCTGCCAAACCACCGCCCTGCCCCGTTTTCTCGATGAAGACGCTCTGGTGGAGCAGGCCGCACAGGCCGACATCGTGCTGGATTGCAGCGACAATTTCGCCACCCGCCAGGCCGTCAACCGCGTCTGCGTGCGCCTGCGCAAGCCGCTGGTTTCAGGAGCGGCGGTGCGTTTCGACGGCCAGCTTGCCGCCTACCGCGCCGACCTGCCCGGTTCGCCCTGCTACGCCTGTCTGTTCGACGGCGAAACGGCCGACGACGGCGCGTGCGCCCTGTTCGGCGTATTCGCCCCGCTGGTCGGCATCATCGGCACCATGCAGGCCGCCGCCGCGCTAAACATCCTGCTGGACACGGGGAAGGCGGCGCACGGGGTTTTGCAAACCTACAACGCGCTCAGCGGGCAATGGCATACGTTTGCCATCCCGAAAGACCCGGGCTGCCGCGTATGCGGCGGCGCGTCTGCGTAAAAAATATTGGCGCAAGATAAAACCCGCTGCCGCAGTCGCCAGCAAAACGGGAGGCCGTCTGAAAAGGATTTTTCAGACGGCCTTTGCGCGGCGGCGGAAACGCGTGCGTCGCCTTGGGGCGACACACCCTACGCGATGCAGGCAGCGGGCGGATGCTTTTTATTTGGTGTGCCGTAAATACAAAACACAGAGGCCGTCTGAAAAAAACGGATTCGGTGCGTCCGAAATTCTGTCTGCGCTTTTCGGAAACATCATCCCCGCCGCGCAGGCGGGACGGCTTTGCGCTGCGGCGGACGCGTGCGTCGCCTTGGGGCGGCACACCCTACGCGATGCAAGCGGCGGGCGGATGCTTTTTATTTGGTGTGCCGTAAATACAAAACACAGATGCCGTCTGAAAAAACGGATTCGGTGCGTCCGAAATTCTGTCTGCGCTTTTCGGAAACATCATCCCCGCCGCGCAGGCGGGACGGCTTTGCGCTGCGGCGGACGCGTGCGTCGCCTTGGGGCGGCACACCCTACGCGATGCAGGCGGCGGGCGGATGCTTTTTATTTGGTTTGCCGTAAATACAAAACGCAGAGGCCGTCTGAAAATCCGTGCGACGGGTTTTCAGACGGCCTCTGCGTTTGCGGCCATTTTCATGGCTTCCTGAATATCCACGGAGACGATGCGCGACACGCCTTTTTCCTGCATGGTAACGCCGACGAGCTGTTCGGCCATTTCCATGGTGAGGCGGTTGTGCGAGATGTAGAGGAACTGGGTTTGCGTGCTCATTTCTTTGACCAGCTTGCAAAAGCGGCTTGTGTTGGCATCGTCCAGCGGTGCGTCCACTTCGTCGAGCAGGCAGAAGGGGGCGGGGTTGAGGCTGAACAGGGCGAATACGAGGCTCATGGCGGTGAGGGCTTTTTCGCCGCCGCTCAATAAGTGGATGGTGGAGTTTTTCTTGCCGGGCGGGCGCGCCATGATGGATACGCCGGCGGTGAGCAGGTCGTCGCCTATCATGTGCAGTGCGGCTTCGCCGCCGCCGAAGAGGGTGGGGAAGAAGGTTTGCACTTTTTCGTTTACTGCGTCGAAGGTGGCTTTGAAGCGTTCTTTGGTTTTGCCGTCGATTTGGGCGATGGCTTCTTCGAGAAGGGCGATGGCGGACTGTACGTCTTCGCTTTGGCTGCGGTAGTAGCCGTCTCGTTCGCGTGCGTCTTCGAGTTCTTGCAGGGCGGCGAGGTTGACTGCGCCCAGGGCTTCGATTTGGCGGGCGGTGTCGGCGATTTGGCTGTTTTGGATGTTCAGACGGCCTGCTTCTCGGGCGGCGGCTTCGAGTGCGTCCAAATCCGCGCCGCGTCCGGTAAGGTTTTGGTGGAAACGTTTGGCGTTGAGCAGGGCTTCCTGCTGTTGCAGAAGGGCGGTTTGGGTGGCGGCTTGCAGCTGCGGCAGTTTGGTTTGCCAATCTTGCAGGCGTGCGTATTGTTCGCGCCCTTGCGCCTGTGTGTCGGACAAGGTGCTTTGCAGTCCGGCGTATTCTTCGTCGAGTGTGTTGACGGCTTCGCCCAGGTGTTCGAGCCGGATGTGCTGCTCGTCGTCCTGCATTTCGGTTTCGCAGGCAAGGGCAAGCTCCTGCTGGCGCTCCTGCCATTCTTCGGCCTGCTCTTGCAGGCGTAGGATTTGGGCTTGGTGGTTTTGCTTTTGCTGCAGGAGTTTGTGGACGGCGACTTCGGCCAGGCCGTAGCGGCGGTTGGCTTCGTAAAGGGCAAGCTGCGCCTGTTTCAGACGGCCTTGCTGCGCCTGCCGTTCGGCGGCGGCGTGTTGCTGACGGGTTTCGAGTTCGGCGGCGGCTTCGGCAAGTGTGGCGATGTCGTCTTCGAGGCCGTCCGAACTGTGTGCCAATATGGTGGCTTCTTCTTCGATTTGGGTGAGTTCGCGTTCGATGTGTTCGCGGCGGAGTTGGCCTTGGTTGGTGCGGGCGAGCAGCTCGGCGGCGTGTTGTTGGGCGCGGCTGTGTTCGCGGCTGTGCTGTTGCTGCTGCTGAATCAGTGTTCTGTGGTGCGATTCGGCTTCTTGGGCTTGGGTTTGGGCTTGGGTTTGCGCGGCGCGGGCGTGTTCCAATTCGGGTGTGAGGGTTTCCAGGGATGCGGCGATTTCGTCCAGGCGGGCTTTTTGTGCTATCAGGTTTTCCTGTGTATTTTGGGCGTAAAGCAATACGCTGACTTTGTCGATTTGGTGGCCTTCGGGGGTGAGCCAGATTTGGCTGCCGCTCAAATCGTGTTGGTGTGCGAGGGCGTAAGCGAGGTCGGGGGCGCACAATACGCCGTCGAGCCAGTGGTGCAGGGCGGTTTGAAACGGCGGTTGCGCTTGGATTTGGTTGAGCAGGGCCTGTGCGGGCAGGGATTTTTTTACGCCGCCGGTAAGGCTGTCTGAAAGCCATGCGGCTTGGGATTTCGGCAGTGGCGACGGGGGGGCGAAGGTATCGGGTACGGCGCGCGCGTGCAGGCGTTCGGCCAACACTGCGCCCAGTGCGTGCTGCCATTCGGTCGGGGCTTGGATGTGCTGCCAAAGCTGCGGTGCGGCGGTGTGTCCGGTATGCGGCCAGAAGTCGGCGGTTTCGTGCTGTGCCAATAGCTGTGCGATGGCCTGCTGCTGCGCTTGCAGTGTGATGGACTGTTGTTGCAGGGTTTGGAAACGGGTTAAGGCCGTCTGAAGATTTTGGCGTGTGTCGGCCAATCGCTGTTCGGCGGCAGTCATCTGTTCTTCGTAATGTTCTTGCTGCTCTTGCAACAGTGCGGCGGCTTCTTGTGCGGCGGCGGTGTCGGCCGCATCGGGCAGGTTGAGGGCTTGGTTTTCGGCGTTCAGACGGCCTTTGCGCTCTTCGTGGCGGCGCAGGGTTTGTTGCGCGTGGGAGAGCTGCTGTTGTTTGAGTGCCAGTTCGCGTTTGAGACGGGCGGCTTCGTCGTGTTGCGACTGGTAGGCGGCGTTGAGCGCGGCTTGGACTTCTTCGTGTCCGGGCAGGCTCTCTTCGTGTTCGGCCACCTGCATTGCCAGTTCGGCCAACTCGGTTTGCCGCTCTTCAAATGCGATGTCGTTTTCTTCCTGCAAGGCGCGGATTTGCTGCTCTTCCTGGCGGATGCGCTGCATTTGTGCCTGTGCCGCCTGTTTGTCGCGTTCGATGCGCTGGTGCAGGTTTTGCCTGTGGCGGATTTGTTCTTCGAGGCGGGCAATCTGTTCGCGCAACACGCCGCGCCGGTTGGCCAGGTCGTGTGCGTTTTGCTGCTGCGCCTGTTCGGTTTGCTGCAAGGTGCGGATGCCGTCTGAAAGCGTTTGGATTTCGGCGGCGGCCTCGTCCTGCTGCGCCTGCAAGGCCTGATGCTGCGCGGTGGCTTTGTCGGCGGCGGCCAGCGACTGGCGCCATTGGCTGTAGTCGAGCAAATCCTGCTGGCGGTTGAGCTGCTCGGTGAGGAAGCGGTAGCGTTCGGCGGTTTCGGCTTGTTTTTCCAGCTTTTCCACCTGCCGCGCCAATTCGTTTTGCAAATCGCCCAGCCGCGCCAAATGCTCGCGTGTGTCTTTCAGACGGCCTTCGGTTTCGCGCCGACGCTCTTTGTATTTGGATACGCCGGCCGCCTCTTCGATATAGGCGCGCAATTCTTCGGGGCGTGCTTCGATAATGCGCGAAATCATGCCTTGTTCGATAACGGCATAACCGCGCGCACCTACGCCCGTACCTAAAAACAGGTCGGTGATGTCGCGGCGGCGCACGACTTGGTTGTTGATGAAGTAAGTCGATTCGCCCTGACGCGTGAGCTGGCGTTTGATGCTTACCTCGGCATACTGCCCCCACGCGCCCTGCAAAGAGTGGTCGGCGTTGTCGAACACCAGCTCCACCGAAGCCCTAGGCGCGGGGCGGCGGGTGGCGGCACCGTTGAAAATCACGTCCTGCATGCTCTCGCCGCGCAGCTGCTTGGCCGATGCTTCGCCCAACACCCAGCGCACTGCGTCAATCACATTGGATTTGCCGCAGCCGTTGGGGCCGATTACGGCCACCAGTTGGCCGGGCACATGGATGGTGGTCGGGTCGGTAAAGGATTTGAAGCCGGAGAGTTTGATATGGGTGAGGCGCATGATGGGCGGGTTATGCAGAAAGAAAAAAGGCGGCATTCTAATGGAAAACTGCCCCAAAGCGTGCCGGCACCCTGCTTTTGCAGCGTATTTTCCGCCGCATGGTGCGGGAGATTGTTCCGCAACCGCTCATTAAATTAGCAACATATTGATATAAAACAGTTTTTTATATAGCCTGCACGGAATTTTTACGACAACATCTGATTTCAGACGGCCTCATTTTCCCGTTTGTCGGAAAATTTTGCCTTTTCTCAACAAATCCGCCGCACACCACGCTTAAAATTCTGCATTTTTTCGGCAAAAAACATCAGAAAAGACATTGTTTGCGCAATTTGCTGCTTTTGTTAAGATAACAACGATTGCGCGCTTGCCAACCGTTATGATTTAAACTATATTGCACTACACGCTGGTACACAGCACAAATCCCAAGCCAAGTTGGCAAAGGAATCAAAATAGAATAGAGAAACCGGGCTCTGCCCACACAGCATAAAGAAACAGGCCGTTTTGCAAAAAACGGCCTGTTTCTTTATGCACATACACACGCCGCCCGCACCACACGGGCGGCTCCTGTTCAGCGGTTCAGCAATACTTCCAAGACAAATTTGCTGCCCGCATAAGCCAGCATCAGGCAGACAAAACCGGCGATGGTCCACAAGGCAGGCCGCTTGCCGCGCCACGACATCATGACGCGTTTGAGCAGCAGCAGCGCGTAAATAAACCACGACAACACGCCGAACAGGTTTTTATGCGTAAAAGTAAAAGGGCGGCCGAACACCGCCTCGGAAAAAAACGTGCCGCTCACCACCGACACCGTCAGCAGCGCGAAACCCGCCCACATCGACTGGAACATCATTTTTTCCAAACTCAGCAGCGGCGGCAGAAAAGAACGCGCCGGCGAAAGGCGGTGGCGGTGGAGATCGCGGCTGAGCCACAGAATCAGCACTGCAATCAGCGTGGTGATGCCGAACAGGCTGTACGCCAGCAGCGACGACACGATATGCAGCATAAAAGGCCAATCGTCCAGCCGGTAGGCCGCCGAATGGCCGGGAAACAGCACGGCGGCCAGCAGAAGCGCGGCCGACAGCGGATAAAGCAGCAGCTGCAAACCGCGCAAACGGTAGAAAAAACTGCCCGCCAGATACAGCATCAGCATCAGCCACACCACCGCCGCCGTGGCATAGCCGAAGCCGAGTATCAACACCCGCCCCGCCAGCACCGGCAGCAGCAGCGAGATGCCGTGCGGCAGCAGCGCGGCGGCCAGCACAGCCAGCTCCCGCCCCAGCGGATAATCCGCCGCCTCCCTTTTCAGCCGCCAAAACCACACAAAAGCGGCCAGCGCGGCATAAACAAACGTCAGACAAATCAGCATAGTCGGCATGGCACTCTTCCGGCGGCGCGACAATCCGTCAAAACGCGCCGCTTGGTGTAAAATGCGCCGATTTTATCAAACAACACCGCCCGCGTGGCAGCGTTCAAAAGGAATCCCATGCTAGACAACCTTACCGGCCGCTTTAATACCGTCTTCAAAAACATACGCGGCACGGCGGCACTGACCGAAGAAAACATCAAACCCGCCCTGCGCGAAGTGCGCCTCGCCCTCTTGGAAGCCGATGTCGCCCTGCCCGTGGTGCGCGATTTCGTCGCCGAAGTGAAAGAAAAGGCACTCGGCAGGGAAATCAGCGAAAACCTCACGGCGGAACAGGCGTTCATTACCGTCGTAAACCAATCCCTCGTCGAACTGATGGGCGGCGCGAACAGCCGTCTCAACCTCGCTGCCGCCGCACCCGCCGTCGTGCTGATGGCCGGTTTGCAGGGCGCGGGCAAAACCACCACCGTCGGCAAACTGGCACGCCTGCTCAAAACGCAGGAAAAAAAGAAAAAAATCCTGCTTGTTTCCGCCGACGTGTACCGTCCTGCCGCCATCGAACAACTCCGCCTGCTGGCGGAACAGGTGCAGGTGGATTTCTTTCCGTCCGACACATCGCAAAAACCGGTAGACATCGCCCTTGCCGCACTAAGCCACGCCAAGCGCGGCTTCTACGACGTGCTGATGGTCGACACCGCCGGACGGCTGGCCGTCGATCAGGAAATGATGGACGAAATCAAAGCCCTGCACGCCGCACTCAACCCGGTGGAAACCCTGTTTGTCGTCGATGCCATGCTCGGCCAAGACGCGGTAAACACCGCGCAGGCGTTTAACGAAGCCCTGCCGCTTACCGGTGTCATCCTCACCAAAATGGACGGCGATTCGCGCGGCGGCGCAGCCTTGTCGGTGCGCAAAATTACCGGCAAACCGATTAAGTTTATCGGTACCGGCGAAAAAACCGACGGTCTCGAAGCCTTCCATCCCGACCGCATCGCCTCGCGCATTCTCGGCATGGGCGACGTGCTGACGCTGGTGGAAGACGTACAGAAAGGCATAGACGAAGCCGCCGCCGCCGAAATGGCTAAAAAACTGCGGCGCGGCAAAAGTTTCGATCTCAACGATTTCAAAATGCAGATCCAGCAGATGCGCAATATGGGCGGCCTGGAAAACCTGATGTCGAAAATGCCCGGCGAAATCGGCCAGCTTTCCAAGCAGATTCCCGAAGGCACGGCGGAAAAAGCCATGGGGCATGTGGAAGCCATCATCAACTCCATGACTCCGAAAGAGCGTGCCAATCCCGCCATCATCAAAGCCGCACGCAAACGCCGTATCGCCGCCGGCGCGGGGACGACGGTGCAGGAGGTGAACAAAATGCTCAAGCAGTTCGAGCAGTCGCAGCAGATGATGAAAATGTTCAGCGGCAACAATATGCGCAAACTGATGGGCTTGGCCAAAAATATGAAAGGCGTGTTTCCCGGCATGAAATAAGGCGGCGCACAAACACGGCAAAAGGCCGTCTGAAAACCTTGGTTAAAGATTTTCAGACGGCCTTTCCTTTATTTTGCTATGGTGCGGGCAAAAAAATACCATCTATACCAAGGGGTAAGTATAGATGGCCAAACACATTACGGGGAAAACGTCTTACTCGCATATTTGCCCGAAGGCAAACGTCTGTCAGACGGGGCGGATATTAAAACGCTGCAACAGAGGCCGTCTGAAAAAAGCACAAGCGGCTGTGAAACAGAACAAACGGTTGGCGCAAACCGCTTTATCCGATTGAGACAAACCGCCACCCGCCGACGGGCAAATCCTCTGCCGACCATGCGCCGAAACGCAGCCGGTGCAGCTTCTCGACACGGTTGCCTGCTGCCGCCACCATGCGTTTGACCTGATGGTATTTTCCCTCGCCTATGGTCAGCAGCAGCGTATGCGGGTCGGACAACTCGGCTGCGTCGGCGGCTACGGTTTCATTGTCGTCGTGCAGCAGCACGCCACTTTCCAGCCGTTCGCAAAACGCAGCATCTGCCGCGTGCTTGAGTGTGGCACGGTAGAGTTTGGCAACATGGTGCTTGGGCGAAGTCATGCGGTGGTTGAACTGCCCGTCGTTGGTAATCAGCAGCACGCCCGTCGTATCCGCGTCCAAACGCCCCACCGCCTGCATATCGGCATTGCGCAGATTTCCGGGAAACAGCGTAAACACACTCGGCCAGTCGCGCGGCTTGTGCGAGGTTTCGTAACCGGCTGGCTTGTTCAGCAGAATATAGAAGCAAGGCAGCGGAATCACACAGACGGGCTTGCCGCCGATGTCCAGCGAACGCACCGTTTCCGGCACGATTTCGGCCTTCGCGTCGGACACGGTTTCCCCGTTGACGACAACGAGGCCGCTATCGGCAAGTATCTGACACTGCCTGCGGCTGCCTATGCCCTGAGCCTGCAAGTATTTGACAAGTTGCATATATTCCTTCCGGATAAGGTTTCAGACGGCCATTGTTGCAGAAAAGGCCGTCTGAAAAAAGCCGCACAAAAAAAACCGCCCCTGAAAACAGGGGCGCAAAAGGAACACAAACCACTACCAAAAAACTTAAACTACAAAAAAACTTAAAACAAAAACTTTCAAACTACTCCGCAGCCGCTTTGCGCCGCACCGCAGGATACAGGGCGCGTTGCAGAAGCTGCGGCGACAATGACGAATCGTATTTTCCACCGATGCTCAAATGTCCCTGCTCCGGGCAAAATTCAACCAAGCGGCAGTTCTCTTCAATATCGGCCGCGCAGCGGCAGCGGCGTTGCAACACGGCGCAGGCATCGCGATAAACGCATTCCTTGCAGGACACTTCCCGCGTCTGCCCGACCCAGCTCAGCCGAATATCGGATTCTTCGTTTTCAATCAGCACAATACCGTTCTGCCTACCGACAGCGGAACATTGCTCGGGTACCGCAAAATAATAATGGCCGTCGATATGGGCGTATACGCTGCTGAATACGGCGGGTTCGCCGTCATCCTCTGCCCGTGGAACAGCCAGCCAAGACGAAAACGTATGTTGATGGAGCTGCAAAATATCTGAGGCAAAGAGTTGGAACATCGTTTCTGACATTTTTTTCTCCCTACCGGAATCTGCCTTGCGGCGGCGTTGGTGCTGTTTCGTGCGTTGCGCCTTACTCAATGGAGCGAATCATACCCAATTGCGATGTCAAAATCAAACGTTAATTGTTATTGTTAATTTAAAATTTTTCAATATGCTGAATACAAAGGTAAAAAAGTTCGCAACAAATGGGCTGTCTGCTGCATTTTGAGCCGTATTTCGGGGTATGAGGCCGTCTGAAAACAGCATTTCGGCGAAGCTGCAAGTCCTTTCCGCCACCCTGTTTGCGCACGGGCGGCCGCATTGCCGCAGGACGGACCGTCCCGTAAAATGCCGCTGCACCTATCCGGAAAGGAATATATATGCCACGCGAACGCCAAATCATCCTCGACACCGAAACCACCGGCCTCTACCCCGACCGTGGCGACAGAATCCTTGAATTTGCCGGCATCGAAATGAACAAACGGCAGCTGACCGACCGCACCCTCCACCTCTATATCCACCCCGACCGCGACATTCCCGAAGAAGCCGCCGCCGTACACGGCCTGACCCTTGACGTGCTGGCCGAAAAAAATGCCCCGAAATTCGCCGCCGTCGGACAGGAAATTGCCGATTTTCTGCGCGGCGCGGAGCTGATCATCCACAACGCCCGTTTCGATGTCGGCTTTCTCGACATGGAATTTGCCCGCATGGGTCTGCCCTCGATTGAAGAACTCGGCTGCGAAGTAACCGACACGCTGGCTATGGCGCGGGAAAAATATCCCGGCCAGAAAGCCAGCCTCGACGCATTGTGCAACCGCCTCGACATCGACCGCAGCAAGCGCGTCTACCACGGCGCACTAATCGACTGCGAACTGCTGGCCGAAGTCTATCTCGCCATGACCCGCGAACAGTTCGACCTTGTCGGCGGCGGTGATACTGACGCAGAAACGCAAACCCAAACCGTGCAGGCTTCCGCCCCGCCCGTGCGTACAGGCCGTCTGAAAGTCATCCAAGCCGATGCCGACGAACTTGCCGCCCACGCCGCCATCCTCGGCGAACTCAACCAAGCCTCCGGCGGCCGCTGCCTCTGGCAGCCCGAAGCGCGGGAAGCAGCCGAATGAGCCGCCGCAACATCGCCCTGATTCCCGCCGCCGGCAGCGGCACGCGTTTCGGTGCGGACAAGCCCAAACAATACCTTGAAATCCACGGCAAAACCGTCCTGCAACACACGCTGGACATCTTTCTTTCCCACCCGCAAATCCACTACACCGCCGTCATCCTCGCAGCGGACGACCGCATTTTTCAGACGGCCGCAAACAGCCGCCTCGGCATCTTCCGCGCCGGCGGCGCAAGCCGTGCCGAAACCGTACGCAACGGCCTGCGGATTCTGGCGGAACAAAACATTGCTGCGCCGTGCGACAACATCCTTGTCCACGATGCCGCCCGCTGCTGCCTGCCGAGGGAAGCCATTGGCCGCCTGATTGCCTGTGCAGGCGAAGCGGAAGCAGGCGGCATCCTCGCCCTGCCCGTGGCCGACACCCTCAAACGCAGCGGCGGCACAAACCGCATCGCCGCCACCGTTTCCCGCAACGGCCTCTGGCAGGCGCAAACCCCGCAGCTTTTCCAGACGGCCTTACTCGAACGCGCCCTGTCCGCCCCCGATTTGGACGGCATAACCGACGAAGCCTCCGCCGTCGAACGCCTCGGCATCCGCCCGCTGCTCGTAGAAGGCGATGCCCGCAATCTCAAACTCACCCTGCCGCAGGACGAACCCCTCGTCCGCCTGCTTTTGCGGCCAACGCCGTAAGCCCGCCGCCACAGAGGCCGTCTGAAAACAGCAAAACAGTATTTTCAGACGGCCTCTGCCGCTTGTCCTGCCAGCCCACGCGTATGGTTTGCTGCTCAACAACGCTCGCGGATTTGCGGATTGTTCGGGAAAGCTGCCTGTAAAACAAAGAACGTGTGCGTCGCTGTGCGACACACTCTACCTTCATGGCAGAAGCTGCGTTTTCAGACGGCCTGCCGTTTTCTGTTTTCCAACGCCGCCGCCCATAAACCGCGTGCGTCGCCTCGGGGCGGCACACCCTACCCGAACGGAAACAGGCCGATGTCGAACCGATGTAGGGTGTGTGGCACAAGCCACGCACGCGGTTTGCGCCGTTCGGAGGCCGTCTGAAAGCACAGCTTCGGCGCAGCCAAAATCTGCCCGCGCCGAAACCGCGCCCTCTTCGGCATAAAATGCCGTTTATCTTATTTAAGCAAAATTATCCGTCTTGTTATTCCAATTTTCAGCTTGATACTGCTGATTTCAAGCCAAAGAACACACGAAAGCTGCATAATCACCGCTACGGGCGGCGGCGCGGGTTTTTCAGACGGCCTTTTTGTTAAAATCGCGCGCTTCTTTTTTACATCAGGTTGGCACGCATTATGAAAACCCCTTCCGGCTGGTCGTCGAAGATCGGCTTTATTTTGTCCGCCGCAGGCTCCGCCATCGGGCTGGGGGCGATTTGGAAATTCCCCTACACCGCCGGCACCAACGGCGGCGCGGTGTTTTTCCTGCTGTTTCTGCTGTTTACCGTGCTGGTGGCTCTGCCGGTGCAGCTTGCCGAGTTTTATATCGGCCGCAAAAGCGGCAAAAACGCGGTGGATTCGTTCAAGGTGCTGTCGCAGGGCAGAGCCTGGCCGTGGGTGGGGCGGCTGGGCGTGTTCGCCTGCTTTGTGCTGTTGTCGTTTTACAGCGTGGTCGGCGGCTGGGTGCTCAATTATGTGGTACACGCTTTCACGGGCGAAATCCACACGGGCGCGGATTTCGCCGCCCTATTCGGCGCAACCATCGCCAACCCCGCAGGATCGGTGGCCTATCAGGGGCTGTTTATGCTGATGACGGTGTGGGTGGTGAAAAGCGGCATTTCGGACGGCATCGAAAAGGCCAACCGCTACATGATGCCTGCGCTGTTTGTCTTGTTTGTGCTTTTGGCGGTGCGCTCGCTGACGCTGCCCGGCGCGATGGAGGGCGTATCCTTCCTGCTCAAACCCGACTGGTCCTATATGCAGCAGGAAACCATGCTCACCGCGCTGGGGCAGGCGTTTTTCGCGTTGAGCATCGGCGTGTCCACCATGATTACCTACGCGGCCTATCTGGATAAAAAACAGGATTTGTTCCGCTCGGGCAACAGCATTATGTGGATGAACCTGTTTGTGTCGCTGCTGGCCGGGCTGGTGATTTTCCCCGCCGTGTTCGCTTTCGGCTTCGAACCCAGCCAGGGGCCGGGGCTGATTTTCGTGGTGCTGCCGGCGGTGTTTATGAAAATCCCTTTCGGCGCGGTGCTGTTTGCGGTGTTTATGCTGCTGGTGGTGTTCGCCACGCTGACTTCGGCGTTTTCGATGCTGGAAACGGTGATTGCGGCGGCCATCCGCGAAGACGAGGGCAAACGCGCGGGATACACTTGGATAATCGGTACGGCGATTTTCCTTGTCGGCATCCCGTCGGCATTGTCGTTCGGCGTGATGAAAGACGTAACGTTTTTCGGCAAGACGCTGTTTGACCTGTGGGATTTCATGATTACCGCGCTGATTATGCCTTTGGGCGCGTTGAGCGTGTCGGTGTTTGTCGGCTGGCTGCAAAACCGCACGGCGGTGCTGGAACATATGCGCGAAGGCAGCACCGTGCCGCAGATTGTCCTCGTCTTGTGGCTCAACACCCTGCGCTTTATCGCTCCGGTGGCCATCGTGCTGGTCTTCCTCAACGCGCTGGGCATAGACCCTGCTTCTTTGAAGGCATGGCTGGGCATTTCGGGCTGAGCGGCCTTTTCCGGCTGTAATCAGGCATTGAGGCCGTCTGAAAACCGCAAACGGGGTTTTCAGACGGCCTCAATGCTTCGGCGCGTCGGCATACGGCGCACGCCGCACCCGCAAATAGGGCGGGACAACATAAAAATCCACGCCCTTACCTTACCGGCCTTACCGCCGGCGGCTGTGTGCCTTGCCGTTTTGCCCCGCCATCGCACCGCACGGCGGCAAGGTTTGGATTGCCGCACACCGTATTTTCAGACGGCCTGTTTGCGGAAACAGGCAATCAGGGCGGCGGTGGAGCTGTCGTGCGCCTGCGGTGTGCCGCCGTCGAGTTCGGCCAAAATGGTTTCGGCCAGCGTTTTGCCGTATTGCACGCCCCATTGGTCGAAAGGATTGATGTCCCAAACGGCGGCCTGGACGAAGGTTCTGTGTTCGTACAGGGCGGTAATCATGCCGAGCGTAAAGGGGTCGAGGCGGTCGATAAGCAGGGTGTTGCTGGGGCGGTTGCCCGAGAATCCGCCGTAGGAAGCCGCACCGGATGCGGGTTTGCCGAGCATCAGGGCTTCGGCTTGGGCAAAGGCGTTGGCGGCGGTGAAGCGGCGGTGCGGCGCGGCTTCCGGCGTGTTGGCGGGAACGATGAAATCCACCGGCACCAGCCGCGTGCCCTGGTGCAGGAGCTGGAAAAAGGCGTGCTGGCTGTTTACGCCCTCGCCGCCCCACACAATGCTGCCGGTGTCGCAGCCGACGGGTTCGCCGCCGAGGGTAACGCTTTTGCCGTTGCTTTCCATATCGAGCTGTTGCAGATGGGCGGGCAGATGGCGCAGCAGGTGGGTGTAGGGAACGACGGCGTGGGTTTGCGCACCGTGGAAGTTGTTGTACCAGATACCGATCAGGCCGAGGATGGCGGGAAGGTTGTGCCGCAGCGGCGCGGAGAAAAAATGTTCGTCCATCGCGTGTGCGCCGGCCAGAAAGGCGCGGAAATGTTCCGATCCGACGGCGGCCATCAGCGGCAGGCCGACGGGCGACCAGACGGAATAACGCCCGCCCACGAAATCAAACACGGCAAAGCGGTTTTCTTCGAGAATGCCAAATTCACGCACCGCGCGGGCATTGGCGGAAACGGCGGCAAAATGGCGCGGCAGCACGCTTTCGGACACGCCGCCCTGCCGCAGCCAGGCGCGGGCGGCGCGGGCGTTGAGCAGGGTTTCGGGCGTGGTGAAACTTTTGCTGGCAATGACAAACAGGGTGCGGCGGGCATCGAGTCCGGCCAGCACGGCGGAGAGTTCCGCCCCGTCGGCATTGGCGGCGAAATGCACGCGCAGCCGGCTGCGGTAGGGAGAAAGTGCTTCGGCGGCCATGCGCGCGCCCAAATCGGAGCCGCCGATGCCGATATTGACCACATCGGTAAACGGCAGGCCGTCTGAATTGGCATATCCGCCGCTGATGAGGCGGTCGGCAAAGGCGAGCGTGCGTTCGAGTTCGCGCTGCAACACAGGCAGGACGTTTTCCCCTGCCACATACAGGGGCGGGGCATCGGGCGGCAGGCGCAGGGCGGTATGCAGGGCGGCGCGCCCTTCGCTGGTATTGACTGCGTCGCCGCGCCGCACGGCCTGCATTTTTTCCGGCAGGCGGGCGGTGTCGGCGAGGCCGCACAGCAGGGCGAGGGTGTCTTCGCCGATGCGGTTTTTGCTGTAATCGGCCAAAAGGCCGTGCAGCCGGACGTGCATACGCTCGAAACGGTCGGGTTCGGCGGCAAAGCGGGCGCGGAGGGTAAGGCCTGCCGTGTCGCGGCGGTGCCGTTCGAGTGCCTGCCAGGCGGCGGTTCGGGTAATGTGCGTCATGTTGTGCCTGTCGTGCCAAAGGGCGGAATTGCAAAAAGGCGGGATTATAGTGAAATAAGTTTTAAAACGGCTACTGCGCCGCTACGGCGGCATTCAGGCTGCCTGAATGTGGGCGTGTTCGCGGAATACGCGCCATCTGCCGCCTTCCTGCCGCAGCATCAGGGTAAACAGGATGTTCTGCTCGCCTGCACCCAAATCCATGCGGCGCATGGCGCTGACGTAGCCCGTGCCGCCCTGCCGTTGCGCGTAGTAAAACTTTACGGCAGTGTTGAGTGCGGCCGCGCCGCTGTCGCGCAGGTTTTGGAAAAAAGCCATGTTTTGCGCGTAGTCAAAGGCGGTAAAGCTGCCGTCGGGCTGGAAAATAACAATCTGCAAATCAGGCGTGTAACACTGCGCCAGTTCGTCCAAGCGGTAGTGGCAGCCTGCATCAATCAGGGTCTCTACGGCCTATATCAGCTCTTGGTCTTGATTCACGGTTTGCTCTCTTTATTTATGTGTGTTTCTGCATTGTCAGGCCGTCTGAAAAACTGCGCTTGCGCCGCTGCAACAGCCTTGCGCCCGCATATTAAAAAACGTCTGCCTCATCCGCCATATTTTATGGCAACTTTGCTACCGTCTTTACCGCAACGCGCCGCACCGTTTTCAGACGGCCTCAACACCCTGTCTATGCCCATTCTGCACGACCTGCCGTTTCATCCTGCTGCCGCATGGACATTGCCTGTTTGCCAAACCGCTCAGCCGGGTGAAAAACACCTCTCCATCAAATTCAAACTCCACTGCACCACCCAGCCCACGCCGAACGCGAACAGAAGCGTGCCGATGCCGACCGTGCCGCCGAGCAGCCAGCCTGCGCCGCACACCGATATTTCCATCAGGCTGCGGACGATGCCGACGCGCCAGCCGGTTTTCATGCACAGGCCGACCATCAGCCCGTCGCGCGGCCCTGCGCCCAAGCGGCACGACAAATACAACGCCGATGCCGCGCCCATCACCGCCACACCGCCCGCACACAGCAAAACACGCGCCCACAAGGCCTGCGGCGGCGGCACAATCTGCACGAACACGCCCAGCGACACCGCCAGCAGCGTCATATTCAGCAGCGTGCCGGCTCCCGGGCGCATACGCAGCGGCAGCCACAGCAGCATGACCAGCACGCTGATGCCGAACGTAACCCAACCCAGATTCCAGCCGCCCTGGCGTGCCACGCCCTGCGCCAGCACCGTCCACGGCGACGACCCCAGCACCGCCTGCACCAGCATTCCTTCGCCGATGCCGCACAGCAGCAAAGCCGCCACCAATACCGCCAAAGGCTTGGGCGCGTGCGACCACAGGCTGCGCGCCGCCCACGGCACATCGGGTAAAACCCGTGCTTTTCCTGCCGCCATGGTCTGTTCCTCCTAAGTTTTTATTCTGATTAAATTATTTATAATGTAACACAAAAAAAGCTGTCCGAAATCCGCCGGATAACGGTTTCGGACAGCTTTGCGCCGCAACGGCGGCCGGTACGGTTCAGGCAATCAGTCCAGATTGCCCAAGATAATCCGCAGCACGCGCCGCAGCGGCTCGGCCGCGCCCCACAGCAGTTGGTCGCCGACGGTAAACGCGCTGATGTAGTCGCCGCCCATTTCGAGCTTGCGGATGCGGCCGACGGGTACGGACAGCGTGCCGGTAACTTTGGCGGGGGTCAGCTCGTTGATGCTGGCTTCTTTTTCGTTGGGAATGACTTTTACCCAATCGTTTGCAGCGGCCAAAATGCTTTCGATTTCGGCAAGGGGCAGGTCTTTTTTCAGCTTCAGCGTGAGTGCCTGGCTGTGGCAGCGCATCGCGCCCACGCGCACGCACAGGCCGTCAACCGCCACAGGGTTGGCACTTCGGCCGAGGATTTTGTTGGTTTCCATGCCGCCTTTCCATTCTTCTTTCGACTGGCCGTTGCCCAAATCGGCATCAATCCACGGAATCAGGCTGCCGGCCAGCGGTACGCCGAAATTGGCTTTGGGGTAGCTGCTGCTGCGCAGGAAGTCGGACACTTTGCGGTCGATGTCGAGAATCGCGCCGGCGGGATCGGCGATTTCGGCGGCTACTTCTTGGTGAATCGCGCCCATGCCTTCAATCAGTTCGCGCATGTTTTTCGCACCCGCGCCCGAGGCGGCCTGATAGGTCATGCTGGTTGCCCATTCGACAAGGTCGTTTTGGAACAGGCCGCCGAGCGCCATCAGCATCAGTGATACGGTGCAGTTGCCGCCGATGTAGTTTTTTACGCCGTTTTGCAGGGCGGCATCGATGACGTTGCGGTTGACGGGATCGAGCACGATAACGGCATCTTCGTTCATGCGCAGCGAGGATGCAGCGTCAATCCAGTAGCCGTTCCAGCCGGAGCCGCGCAGCGGGGCAAAGACGGATTTGGTGTAGTCGCCGCCCTGGCAGGTTACGATGATGTCCATTTTTGCCAGTTCGGCAATATTGCCTGCATCGAGCAGTGTTTTGGCGGTTTGGCCGAAATCGGGTGCTGTGCCGCCGACGTTGGATGTGGTGAAAAAATACGCTTCGGGAATGTGGGCGAAGTCGTTTTCTTCGCGCATGCGCTGCATCAATACCGAACCGACCATGCCGCGCCAGCCGACGAAACCTACTTTCATGGTGTGTCTCCGTTTGTCTGTTAAAAAAGGAAAACGCGCCTTTTAAACCTGCGCGGGGGAAAAGTAAAGTTTTTTATGCGCGGCGGAATTTTCAGACGGCCTGTAAAGATTCGGAGGCCGTCTGAAAGACGGTTTTCAGACGGCCTGTCGTGCGTTTACACGGTTTGCGAGTAGCGGGCGGTGGTTTCGCGGTGGCGCAGGTGGTAGTCGAATACCATGGCGATGTTGCGGATAAGGAAGCGGCCTTTGGCGGTAACGGCCAGACTGCGGCTGCCGAGGCTGACGAGGCCGAGTTGCTCCATTTGCGCCAAATCGGCCAGTTCGGCGGAAAAGTAGCGGGCAAAGGGGATGCCGAAGGTGCTTTCGTAGTCGCGGTAGTCGAGGGCGAAACGGCACATGAGGTCTTGGATGATGTTGCGGCGCAGGAGGTCGTCGGCATTGAGGCGGTAGCCGCGCATGATGGGCAGGCGGCCTGCATCCAAAGCGGCGTAGTAGTCGGCGATGTTGCGTGCGTTTTGGCTGTATGTGCCGCCGATTTTGCCGATGGAGGATACCCCGATGGCAACAAGATCGCAGTCGGCGTAGGTGGAATAGCCTTGGAAATTGCGTTGCAGGAAGCCTTCGCGCAGGGCAACGGTCAGTTCGTCATCCGGCTTGGCAAAGTGATCCATGCCGATGAAAACGTAACCCGCTTCGCCGAGCCGGCGGACGGCATATTGGAGGATGTCGAGCTTTTCTTCGCTGGACGGGACGGCGGCGGTGTCGATACGCCGCTGTGGCTTGAAGATGTGGGGAAGGTGGGCGTAATGGTAGAGGGCGAGTCGGTCGGGATCGAGCGAGAGAACCGTGTCGATGGTGGGCCTGATGCTTTCGAGCGACTGGTGCGGCAGGCCGTAGATTAGATCAACGCTGACGGATTTGAAACCCGATTCGCGGGCCGCTTCGATCACATTGCGGGTTTCTTCCACGCTCTGGATGCGGTTGACGGCCTGCTGCACTTTGGGGTCGAAATCCTGTATGCCGACACTCATGCGGTTGAAACCGAGTCGGCCGAGATGGCGCACCGTGTCGCGGCTGACTTTGCGGGGGTCAATCTCGATGGAGTATTCGCCGTCGGGCAGCAGGGTAAAGTGCCGGCGTATCATGGCAAACACACGGTCGAGTTGGCCGTCTGAAAGAAAGGTGGGGGTGCCGCCGCCGAAATGGAGTTGGGCAAGGGGGCTGCTGCCGTTCAGATGCGGGGCCAGCAATGCCATCTCGCGTTCGAGGTATTCCAAGTATTCGTCGGCGCGGGTTTTGTCTTTGGTAATGATTTTGTTGCAGCCGCAGTAATAACAGATGGTGTCGCAGAAAGGGATATGGATGTAGAGGGAAAGCGGCTTGTTCAAAGCACCCGCACCGCGCAGGGCAAGGGCTTCAAGATATTCGGCTTCGCCGAAATCCTGATGGAAACGGTCGGCCGTGGGATAAGACGTGTAGCGCGGGCCGCTGGACGGAAGGGCTGAAATGAGTTCGCGGTCGAATTCGGGAGCGGAGGCGTTGTTTATGCGTATGGTTTTCATGTGTCGGTATTTGATATTAGTCAAATTTATCTTTGTTTGCTAGAATCGCACAAATTTGCCGCCCGCGCCTTGACATGAGTCAATCCCAAACCGCACACACCCGGCCAAGACTTTAAAAATCAGAGAGATAAAGGACGATACTTATGGCAGCACACACTTTGCACCAACCGATGAAAACACTGTGTTCGTCCTGCTCGCTGCGTGAGCTGTGCTTGCCGGTCGGCCTGCACCCCAAAGAGTTCGAACAGTTGGATACCGTCATCAAGCAAAGCCACCGCCTGAAAAAAGGCGAGTTTCTGTTTCGCGCGGGCGCAACTTTCCATTCGCTGTTTGCCATCCGCACCGGCTTCTTCAAAACCACCGTCGCCACACAGGACGGGCGCGATCAGGTAACCGGCTTTTTTATGTCGGGCGAACTGATCGGGATGGACGGCATCTGCATGCATACGCACAGCTGCGATGCCGTGGCCTTGGAAGACAGCGAAGTGTGCGAACTGCCGTTCGCCCATATTGAAGAATTGGGCAAAACCATCCCCAGTATCCAAAACCATTTTTTCCGCCTGATGAGCCGCGAAATCGTGCGCGATCAGGGCGTGATGCTGCTTTTGGGCAATATGCGTGCAGAGGAACGGATTGCCGCTTTTCTGCTCAACCTGTCGCGGCGGCTGCACTATCGCGGGTTTGCCGCAAACGATTTCATCCTGCGCATGTCGCGCGAAGAAATCGGCAGCTATTTGGGCTTAAAGCTGGAAACGGTCAGCCGCACGCTGTCGCGCTTCCATCAGGAAGAACTGATTTCGGTGGAACACAAACACATCCGGCTGCTGAAACCGGAAATACTCAACCAAATGGTATCCGGCGGCATGCATGCCGTCTGAAAAGCGAAAACACGGCGCAAACGGATTTTCCGTCTGCGCCGTGTTTCTTTTTTCGGATGCGTTTCAGATGGAAAAGTCCTCGACCACCGGCGAATAAAGCAACTGATCCAGCCTCACTTTGGTCAAATCCGGATTGAGCATCTCGACAAACTCATAAATATAGCCGCGCAGATAACTGTCGCCGCGCATAATAATGCCGCTGTCGCACGGTTCGAAAAGCTGTGAAACATCCACCAGCGTCAAACCCCGATCCGCCTGCGCGTCATAAGCCGCCTTGGCCATAATGCCGATACCCAAGCCCAGCCTGACATATGTTTTCAACACATCGCTGTCCGCCACCGACAAAGCAACATCCGGCTTGGCGACACCCGCCTTGGCAAAAGCACGGGCAATCCCCGAATGTCTGTCGAAAGCAAATTCGTAAGTAACCAGCGGATAAGCTGCAATCAACGGAATCGTCAGCGCACCGCGGTGATCGAGCAAAGGATGGTTGTCCGGAACAACCAGCGCGTAATGATGGCGGAAACAGGGAATGCCGCGCAGCTCGGCGGGCATTTCCGACAACTCCGACGTTACCGCAAAATCGGCCAGGCCGTCTGAAACCATCTGCCGCACAGCCTCAGGCGTACCCTGCCTGATATTCAGTCTGACTCTCGGATAAACGGAAGCAAAAGAAGCCACCACGGGCGGCAGTATGTAACGCGCCGCCGTATGCGTGGCGGCAATAGTCAGAATCCCGTCTTCCTGCTTGGCAAACTCGTTGCCGATGTTTTTAATATTCTGAATATCGCGCAAAATCCGCTCCGACATCTGCAAAACCGCCTTACCCGGCTGCGATACCGACACAATCCGCTTGCCGCTGCGGATGAAAATCTGGATACCCAGCTCCTCTTCCAGCAGGCGGATCTGCTTCGATACGCCCGGCTGCGAGGTAAACAAAGATTCGGCGGCCTCGGAAACATTCAGATTGTGGCGGTAAACTTCAAGCGCATAGCGCAATTGCTGTAACTTCATAAACGGTAGGCAGATGGTTTGCGGAACAGCAGCGGAATGTAACATAAAAAAAACGAACACGGTTGGCGGCGGCGGCAGATGCCCACCACCGCCATTCTTGTTGTTTTTGCGCAACTTCAAAAGACCCTGCAAGTTCTTTTTCAGGTAAACAAATGACAGAAAATTGATTTTTCGGCATGATGCGGCACTAGGAAACAGGCTGGTCTCGAGCAAACTACCGCAGGATATTGACAGTTTGCATCCGAATTTTTATAGTGTATCCCTAGATATTCTGGTTGCCGTAACTTTGCGGCCTGTATATTGTGCTTTGTAATGGTCTTCCAAAGGTCATTGCATTAACAATCTTTTGATGAGGGAATAATAATGACCAAACAGCTTAAATTAGGTGCATTAATCGTTGCCGCCCTTGCTTCTGCCAACGCACTGGCAGCCAGCGAGCCGCATACCAAACACGGTTATACCGTCAGCCGCGAATCTCAGGAAATCGTTCGCAACAGCTATGAAGAGTGCTGGAGAAACACATATTTCGACAAAGCCACACAAGGCCGTATCGAATGTGGCGATGCAGTTGCACAAGCTCCTGCCGCTCCGGAATTTACGGATGAAACCGTATCCCTGTCTGCCAACACCCTGTTCGGCTTCGATAAAGACAATCTGCGTCCCAAAGCAATCACCACTCTGAACGATTTGGCAGCCCGCCTGTCCAACGAAAACGTACAAGCCGTCCGTGTCGAAGGCCATACCGACTTCATGGGTTCCGAACAGTACAACCAGGCTCTGTCCGAACGCCGCGCCAACGTAGTGGCAAACTACCTGGTAAACCAAGGCGTACCCGCAGGCAAGATTTCCGCAGCCGGTTTGGGCGAATCCCAAGCTCAGATGACTGCGTCCTGCGAAGACCAACTGAAAGGCAAAAAACTGTCCAAAGCCAAACGCCGCGCACAATTGATTGCATGTATCGAACCCGACCGCCGCGTGGATGTGAAAATCCGCAGCGTTATCCAACGTCAGGTTTCTGCCGGTGCGGAAGGTGTGGGCGAGCGTCCTGCCGAAGACAACCACTGGCGTCCCGGCGAGCGTTCCAGCATCCACGGCTACACTATGTGGTAAGAACGTTTTGGAAAAACCCCGCAAATGCGGGGTTTTTTTATATGCTCTTTCATCCATCATCCCATATGGCGCAATGCCTTCCGCCAAAAGGAACACAATGAACGAATTTGATTTTATCCGGACTTATCTGGCCGTGGCAGAGCAGGATCGCTCCGTTTTACTGGGTATAGGCGACGATGCCGCTATCATCCGCCCTCATGCAGACAGGGATTTGTGCATCAGTAGCGATATGCTGTTGGCAGGAAGGCATTTTTTTGCAAATGACGCGCCACGGGATATGGCGCACAAAATTCTGGCGGTAAACCTGTCCGATATGGCGGCAATGGGTGCTGCGCCCAAATGGGTGCTGCTTAGTGCCGCCCTGCCCGAATTGGACAAAAAGTGGCTGGATGAATTTTGCAGCCGTTTCTTTGCCGTTTGCCGCGAATACGGAGTATCGCTGATCGGAGGCGATACTACCAAAGGCGGCTTGGCATTCAACATTACCATTATCGGCGACGTACCCAAAGGCAAAGGTTTGCGGCGCGGCAATGCCCGCGTGGGAGACGATATTTGGCTGTCGGGACAAGTCGGCGTGGCGGCGGCAGGTTTGCAGCACCAGTTGGGCAAGACGGTTTTGCCACCCGCTCTTGCAGCCGACTGCCGCCAAGCCCTGCTGCGTCCGATACCCCGCGTGGCTCTGGGTCAGGCTCTGCTGGATATTGCCCACGCCGCACAAGACGTTTCAGACGGCCTCGTACAGGATTTGGAACACATTTTGCAGGCTTCGTCTCTCGGCGGCGAGATTTGGCTGGAACGGCTGCCCGTACTGCCCGGCTTGGAGGAACATCTGACACAGGAAATGTGGCGGCAATGCGTTTTGGCGGGCGGAGATGATTACGAACTGCTGTTTACCGCCGCTCCCGAACGGCGCAGCGAAATCGAACGGGCGGCGGAAAAAAGCAATACGCCGGTCAGCCGAATCGGGCGGATTACCGATACTGCTGGGCTGTCCGTATTGGAACACGGGCAAAACGTGCCGCTGGCGGTACGCGGTTTCGACCATTTTTCCTGACCCGAGTATAGGCAAAAGCGGTGCGGCATTCCGCATCGGATACCGCACCGCTTTGCACTCCATACAAACGGATTTCAGGGTTTGAGGCCGTCTGAAAACCGCCCTTCCCCATTCTGCGTAATATTTTCCCCGCTTCCCGCTGCATCCGCCTCGCGCCATATTTGCGCACGGTATGGCGGCAGTCCTCTGCCAAAGCCCTGCCCTTCCCGAACCTCCCTTACACCTGCACGCGTCTGCCCGCCAAGCGGAATCCGTCCCTTTATGCCGACATAAGACCCGAAATCGCGCACGGATGCCGTATTTTCCGAGCCGCCGGAGCGGACGGTGCGTGCCGCCTCGACACCCGAGCGGATATTGCCGTACAGCTCCACATCCGCCGCAGCGGGAAAGGCGGCCAGCAAAAGCGTTAAAAACAGCTTGTTCATATTCATCTCCTTTATATCAAAACGTTTTTTTGGAATCCAGCAGCAGCGTTACCGGCCCGTCGTTGCACAGCGACACCTGCATATGCGTTTGGAAACACCCCGTTTCCACCCTGATGCCGTGTCCGCGCAGCATTTCGGCCACCGCCAGATACAGCCGCTGCGCCTGTTCCGGCCGAGCGGCGGCGGAAAACGAAGGCCGCCTGCCGCTGCGCGCGTCGGCATACAGCGTAAACTGCGACACCAGCAGCACCGATCCGCCGGTATCTTGCAGCGACAGATTCAGCTTGCCAGCCGCATCCTCGAAAATCCGCAATCCGGCGGTTTTGTCGGCGATATAGCGGGCATCGTTTTCGCCATCGTCCAGCCCAACGCCGAGCAGAACCATCAGGCCGTCTGAAATCCGGCCGACGGTTTCCCGCCCTTCTCCTGCCACAACATCGACTTGGGCACAGATAACTTTTTGAATCACAGCCCGCATGGCTTTCCTTTCCCGATAAAAATTTGATGTGAGGCCGTCTGAAACAGCAGCAATCCCGCTTTCAGACGGCCTGCACAAGGCCTGCCATTGTAGCGCAGCACAAAGTCATGTTTGCTATAATCGCCGCCTTTTTTTGTAAAACAAACAAAGGAATCGGACATGAAAAAATTCTCCCTTGCGCTTGGCGCCGCGCTGCTGCTGGCGGCCTGCGGCGGCGGTTACGAGCAATACGAAGGCTATTGGAAACGGCAGCAGGACAACGACAAGGCACGGCCGGATGTCGTACGCATCGTGAAAGAAGACAGCAAAACCTATCTGCTCAAAGAACACGTCCTGCCCAACCGCAAAGGCGAAATCCGTGAAAAAAGCATGGTTCTGTCGCAAAAAGACGACGGCACGCTGGCTGTCGATACCGGCTTCGGCAGCATCCCGCTAATCTTGTCGGAAGACGGCAAAACGCTGCGCGCCGAACGCAGGGCGTTCGACAAAATCAGCGAGGGCGAGTTTGGCGAACTCAAACAGAAAATCGAACAGGATCAGCAGCGTTGCGAGGCATTGAAAAAAGAATACCGCGCCGAAAAAGATGCCAACCCCAGCCCGAGTGCGGGCAGCGCGGATTGGCAGGCATGGCGGCAGAAAAACGAGGAAATGAAGGAGAAATACAAAACACAGCGCGACCAGATTAGCGGCTGCGATTTGTTCATTCTCTGACCCCGTTTTGCAAAACCGCTGCCGCTAAGGACGGCAGTTGTTTATGCGGCAGACGAAGGCATCCGCAATAAAGGCCGTCTGAAAACCCGTTTAGCGGTTTTCAGACGGCCTCTTCGCAGCTTGCCAAATAAAAACATTCGTTCCGCCGTCCGCATAACTGGCGGGATGTATCACGTAGCGGCGCACACGTTCCCCCGACGCAGAGAAGAGGCCGTCTGAAAAACGGAAATTGAATTTCGGACGCACCGAATCCGTGCTTGCGGATCATCCCGTTTGCGGTTTTGCAAACCGCTATGCCGACGGCCGCAAGCGCGTGTGCCGCCTTAGGGCGACACTCTGCCTCGGTTCAAATGTTTTTCAGACGGCCTGTTTTATTTTATCCATGCTGCATCTGCCGCAGGACGTATCCGAAACGCCACGCGCATTCCATCTGCGGCAGACAATCCGTGCATTTCCACATCGGAAAACGCGTGCGTCGCTTTGCAACACACCCTACTTTAACCGTAGAGGCCGTCTGAAAAACCCGTTTTACGGTTTTCAGACGGCCTCTTCTGTATTGCAGGCTGTGGTCTACACGCCGCGCAGCAGTTCGTTCACGCTGGTTTTGGCGCGGGTTTGCGCATCCACTTTTTTCACGATGACGGCGCAATACAGGCTGTGCGAGCCGTCTTTGGCGGGCAGGCTGCCCGAAACCACGACCGAGCCGGCAGGTACGCGGCCGTAGTGGATTTCGCCGGTTTCGCGGTCGTAGATTTTGGTGGACTGGCCGATGTACACGCCCATGGAAATCACGCTGCCTTCTTCCACAATCACGCCTTCGACAATTTCCGAGCGCGCGCCGATGAAGCAGTTGTCTTCGATAATCGTGGGCGATGCCTGCAAGGGTTCGAGTACGCCGCCGATGCCCACGCCGCCGCTCAAATGCACGTTTTTACCGATTTGCGCGCACGAGCCGACGGTTGCCCAAGTATCGACCATCGCGCCTTCGCCCACATACGCGCCGATGTTGACATAAGACGGCATCAGCACCACGTTTTTGGCGACAAAGCTGCCGCGACGCGCCACCGCGCCGGGCACGGCACGGAAACCGGCTGCCTGAAAATCGGCCTGCGTCCAGCCGGCAAACTTGGTCGGCACTTTGTCGAAATATTGGTTTACGCCGTCGTTCAGGATTTCGTTGTCGGCGATGCGGAAGGAGAGCAATACGGCTTTTTTCGCCCATTCGTTTACCACCCAGTCGCCTGTGCCGCGCTGTTCGGCCACGCGCAGGCTGCCGTTGTCCAGACGGTTCAGGGTTTCCAAAACGGCTGCTTTGACTTCGGCGGAAACGGTGGCGGGGGTAATGTCGGCGCGGTTTTCAAACGCGGTTTCGATGGTGTTTTGCAGGGATGCGGACATGGGGATTCCTTTTGTTGGGATTCGGGTATGGAAAAGGCCGTCTGAAAAAGCGGTGTCGGCGGACACGTTCAGACGGCCTCTGACGCATGGCGGCTTACAGGCCGGAGAGGGCGGCGGTGTCGTGGGCAATCATCAGCTCTTCGTTGGTCGGCACGACAACCACGGCGGGCGTTGCGCCTGCGGGGCTGATAATGCCTTCTTTGCCGAAGCGGACGGCAAGGTTGGCCTCGCTGTCGATATTCAGGCCGAGGAAGCCGAGGTGGGCGACGGTTTTGGCGCGGACGGCATCGGAATTTTCGCCGATACCGCCGGTGAACACCAGCGCGTCGATGCCGCCTGCGGCAACGGCCATTGCGGCAACGTATTTGGCCAGGCGGTAGGCCATCACGTCCATTGCCAGCTGTGCGCCTTCATGGCCTTCGGCTGCGGCTTCTTCGACCACGCGGCAGTCGTTGGACAGCTCGGAAATGCCCAAGAGGCCGGATTTTTTGTTCAGAAGATCGTTTACTTCTTCGACGCTCATGCCGGCATTATTGGCCAAAAATGGGTACAAACCCGCATCCACGTCGCCGCTGCGGGTGCCCATCACAAGGCCTTCGAGCGGGGTAAAGCCCATGCTGGTATCTTGCGAGAGGCCGTTTTTCACGGCGGAAATGGACGCGCCGTTGCCCAAGTGGGCGATGACGAGGCGGCAGTTTTTCACGTCTTTGCCGATGATGCGGGCGGCCTCGGGGGCAACGAAGCGGAAGCTGGTGCCGTGGAAACCGTAGCGGCGGAAACCGTAGTTTTTATACAGGGAACGCGGCACGGCATAGGTATAGGCCTGCTCGGGCATGGTTTGGTGGAAGGCCGTATCGAACACGGCGATGTTGGGCAGGCCGGCAAAGATGGCTTGGGCGGCGCGGATGCCGGTGAGGTTGGCGGGATTGTGCAGCGGGGCGAGCGGGATGCAGGCTTCGAGCTGGGCGATAACCGCGTCGTCGATGAGTACGGACGCGCTGTATTTTTCACCGCCGTGGACAACGCGGTGGCCGATGGCTTTCACATCGGCATCAAGACCGTATTTTTTTAGTTCTTCCAAAAGCGCACCCACCGCACCTGTATGGTCGTGGCGGTCGGACAGCTCCACTTTGTGTTTCTGCCCGTCTTTTTTGAAGGTGATGTAGGCATCGGGGGTAGTGAGTTTTTCGCCGAGGCAGCTGAGCAGGACATCGCCGCTCTGGTTGTCGATCACCGCGCCTTTGAGGGAGGACGAGCCGCAGTTCAGGACGAGAATCAGTTGTTTGGACATAAATGTTTTCCTTGTTTTGAAAATGGTTGGAACCGTGGTTTCAGACGGCCTGCATTATACAGGATACCGGCAGTCCGAAAGATGCGGAAAGAAAGCGTGAGGCCGTCTGAAAACACGCTCCGGTTTTCAGACGGCCTCACGCTTTAATGGGCGGCGATAAAGTCTTCTATCTGCCTGCTGCCGGTCAGCGCGGTGCAGACGGCTGCTTTGTCGATGCGTTTGGCCAGTCCGGCGAGCACCTTGCCCGGCCCGCATTCGGCCGATTCGGCAAGGCCGTCTGCCACCAGCAGGCCGACGGTTTCCGTCCAGCGCACAGGGCTGTAAAGCTGGCGTACCAGCGCGTCTTTGATTTTCTCCGGGTCTTGGTGGGATGCTACGTCGGCATTGTGGACGACGCGGATTTGCGGCACGGACACGGCAAGGTTTTGCAGGGCGGCAGCCAGCTTTTCGGCGGCGGGCTTCATCAGGCTGCAATGCGAGGGAACGGACACGGGCAGCGGCAGGGCGCGTTTCGCCCCTGCTTCTTTGGCCGCCGCCATCGCGCGTTCCACCGCTGCGGCGTGTCCGGCAATCACCACCTGGCCGGGCGAATTGAAATTGACGGCTTCGACCACTTCGCCCTGTGCGGCGGCGGCACAGAGATCTTTTATCTGCGCGTCTTCCAACCCGAGGATGGCGGCCATCGCGCCCTCCCCCTGCGGCACGGCGTTCTGCATCAGTTCGGCACGCAGACGCACGAGTTTCACCGCGTCGGCAAAACCGAGTGCGCCGGCGGCAACCAGCGCGCTGTACTCGCCCAGGCTGTGTCCCGCCACGGCCTGCGGCACTTTGCCGCCCGCTTCGAGATAGGCCCGGTAGGTGGCCACGCCTGCGGCCAGCATCAGCGGCTGGGTGTTGACGGTTTGGCCGATGATTGCGGCATCTTCACCGTTCATCATCGCCCACAAATCCTCGCCGAGCGCGGCCGAGGCTTCGTCGAAGGTGCTTCTGACCACGGATACGCCGTCGAAGCCGTCCATCATGTGCAGGCTCTGCGAGCCTTGTCCGGGAAAGAAAAATGCGAAAGACATGTGATTCCTTTGCTTGCAAATCCAAATAACAAAAGCGGCAGGGGCAGGCAGGAAAACGCCGCCTGCGGCCAAGCCGCAAACGGCGCAAAGTGTAGCAGAAAGGGGGTGGGTGTTCTATTTTCGTTAAGGCCGTCTGAAAACGGGTTTCGATGACCTCAATTATTTCAATTGCAACTGAATAGTTGTGTTGTGCTGCACACCATCATTGCCGTTCCTTCTAATGGGACTGATAGTGTGGCTGTCGGTTTGACACTGATATTCTCGGGTAAAACGCCACTTGGCACAGTATATCCTCTTTTTGCCCTGCCTCTGCTGCACACAAGTTTCTGTTATATTATCAAATGGTTCCGCATAGCTATACCCCCATGCCTGACATCGTTTTTTGGCAGCTTCTTGTGCAGCATCATTATCCGGCATCCGAGGGTCATTTATGTATTTTTGAAATGACATTTTTACTGTTGCATCACTACGGCTTCCGCCTATTGTCTCCCATTTTAAAGGAGGCAGAACAGGGTGCGCACAGGATGCAAGAAAGACCGCAGCAAGGCTAGCTAACGGCAGACGGCAGACGGCAGACGGCAGACGGCAGACGGCAGACGGCAGACGGCAGACGGCAAGCGTTTCATATATCAATCCTTAAATCAGTTAATAAACGTAAATGTGCCAATTAGGTGCTAAAAAGAAAACAAAACAGGCAGCATTTGGCACGAATGCTGCCTGCTTGGAATTTTATTCCGCTTCGGCTTCAGCCTCAACTTCGGGATAAACGATGTCGATACCGGTAAGCAGCCATTGGCCGTTGGCATGGCGTTTCAGACGGCCTGTGAGGATGTCGCCCACCTGCGGTACGTTAAACTGGTTCAGATGCTGGCCGAGTGCGAATACGGGAATTTCGGGTTCGCTGGCAAGCATACCGAAGCCGCCGTTTTTCTTAATGTCCCAAGCATCCACTTTGATGCGCACCAAGTCTCCTTCACGCACCACCGCACCCGCTTCGGACACCTGCCGCGCACCGTTGCCGACCAAAGTCGGAGACAAGGCGCAGGGACGGTTTTTGCTGTCAATGCCGGCGATGTAGGTAATTTCGTCGCCGACTTTGGGCTCGCGGTAGCCTGCGGGCAGGTCTGCCGCCAACAGGAGCAGGCGCGAACCTGTGTCGTCTTTATCGCGCACTACGCCGAGCTGTTTGTCTTGAAACCATGAAATGATGATGCCGTAATGTTGCATTGTCTGCATTTTGAATTCCCCGTAATTGAATAATGAATTGTTATGACAAATACCGCTTGTCTTTAAAATTTGCCGTTTGGCTTGAGGCGCATTATACGCTTCGGATGAGCGGTTGCAATAGCGATTAAACGGTATATAAGTTATATTTTGTTAAGAATTACGGGGAAACAGGGTTATCGTGGGGAAAAATAGAAAAGATACAAGGCGGCAAGCCGCAGACAGTATGGGCAATAAGGCGCGGCAAGACCGCAGAGTTTTATTTTGTTTCACTATATAAAACACGGACGCGCCTATATCGGAAAAGCACGTCCGTGTTTTATATGCCGCAAACATCCGACACGAATATCTGCGTATATTGCTGCAAACAAATCAGTATTTCAGCAAAACCGCGCCCCATGCAAAGCCGCCGCCTATGCCTTCGAGCAGCAGTGTCTGCCCGCGCTTGATTTGACCGCGCCGGATGCCTTCGTCGAGCGCAAGCGGGATGGATGCGGCGGAGGTGTTGCCGTGATCCTGAACGGTAAAAATGACTTTTTCGGCGGCGATGCCCAGATGTTTGGCGGTGCTGTCGATAATGCGCTTGTTGGCCTGATGCGGCACAATCCAGTCGATCTGATCCGCTGTGTATCCTGCTTCGGCCAGTACGTCTTCGGCCACTTTCGCCAGCATTTTCACGGCGAATTTGAATACGCCCGGGCCGTCCATTTCGATATAGGGATTGCCGCAGATTTTGCCGCCGGCCATTTGCGCGGGCACTTTCAACAGGTCGAGATAAGCACCGTCGGCTTGCAGCCTGCTGCGGATGATGCCAGGCTCGTCAGACGCACCCAACACGACCGCACCCGCGCCGTCGCCGAACAGCACACAGGTGGTGCGGTCTTTCCAGTCGAGAATGCGGCTGAATGTTTCCGCGCCGATAACCAAGACTTTTTCGGCCATACCGCTTTGGATGTAGGCATTGGCGGTGGCAAGCGCGTACATAAATCCGGCACAAACGGCCTGCACGTCGAAGGCCGGACAGCCGGCCATGCCGAGTTTGTGCTGGACGATGGTGGCGGTGGCGGGAAACTGCATATCCGGCGTGGCTGTTGCCACGACAATCAGGCCGATTTCGTCCGCCGATACGCCGGCATCAGCCAATGCACGGCGGGCGGCGGCGGCGGCAAGGTCGCTGGTTTTTTCGTGTTCTGCGGCGATATGGCGGAATTTGATACCGGTACGGGTGGAAATCCATTCGTCGGAGGTGTCGACAAATTCAGCCAAGTCGTTGTTGCTCAGGCGTTTTTCGGGAAGATAGCTGCCCGTGCCGAGGATTTTCGCATATTTCATGGTGCGTTCCTTTCGGAAGGGATGTGGTTGTCCGTTGGTTTGAATAGAGGCCGTCTGAAAAGCATCTGCGGTTTCAGACGGCCTCTTTGGGTTGTCGGGAATATGGGTTTGCCGGAATTGCGCCGGCTCGAAATATCCGCCGCGCTTATGCCGACGAAGAGCGGAAAGGTTTTCAGACGGCCTGTTCAGTCTATGCTGATGGCTGCCTGTTCGGCCTCGATTTTTTTCTCCGTCAAAAACGCAAGCTGCTCTGCCACACCCTGCTGAATACGGGCAATGCTGTCGGCTTTCGCTTCATGAAAGGCTTCTTCCAGCGCGTAGGCAAAGCCGGCTGCGTCGGTACCGCCGTGGCTTTTGACTACCACACCGCGCAGACCGAGAAAAATCGCACCGTTGAATTTGCGCGGATCGATTTTGTTTTTAAAGCCTTTCAAAGCAGGCATCGCGGCCAGCGCACCCAGCTTGGTCAGCAGGTTGGCCTGAAATTCCTGCCGGATTTCGGTGGTCAGGAAACGCACCGAGCCTTCGATGGTTTTCAGCACGATATTGCCGACAAAGCCGTCTGCTACCACCACGTCGGCTTCCCCGCTGAAAATACTGCCTCCTTCGACATTGCCGACAAAATTCAGACGGCTGCTTTGCAGCAGTTTGAAAGCCTGTTTGACTGTGTCCGTGCCTTTGATGTCTTCCGTGCCGACATTGAGCAGGCCGACGCGCGGCGATCCGGCCCCGGGGTAGAGCGCGTGTACCAGCTCGCTGCCAATCACGGCAAACTGAACCAGTTGCTCGGGCGTGCAGTCGACGTTTGCACCCAAATCCAGCACCAGCGTCATGCGGCCGCCTTTTGACGGAATAAATTTTGCGATGGCGGGACGTTCAATGCCGGGAATGGTCTTCAATACGAAGCGTGCGGTTGCCATCAGCGCACCGGTATTTCCCGCAGATACGGCTGCCTGCGCCAAACCGTCTTTCACTTGGTTTACCGCAACACGCATGGACGAATCTTTTTTATTTTTCAAGGCCGACTGCGGCTGCTCGTCCATTTCCACCACCTGCGCGGCATGGACGACGGCAATCCTGTCCATAGGTGCGCCTGCCGCCGATAAAGCATTGGCGAGCGCGGCCTCATCGCCCACCATCAACAGACGCACTTCCGCCTGCCGCCGCAAAAACGATACTGCGCCGGGTACGGTAACGGACAGACCTGCATCGCCGCCCATCGCATCGACAGCCAAAGTAATCATCAGATTCCCTTCTTCTTTCAAACCTGTTTTCAGACGGCCTTATTCCGCCTGCGCCATACCTTTGCCGTCCGCCAAAAGATTGTGGGCGGCAATGTCCTGCGCGTCCCAAGGATAATTGATCCACCAGTCTTCGACGGTAATACCGCTGAAATAGCGGATTCCTTCCGGCAGCTTGCCCGCTTTGTCTTTGATTTTTTCATGCAGCACGGCTACGCCGATTTCGCCGAAATTCTCTTTTTTCAATTCGTTCAGCACGAATTCTAGTGTTACGCGCGAATCGTCCACTTCGTCCACCACCAGCACATTTTTGCCGCCCAGATTTTCCGGCATCGGGTCAAGCCACTGTATTTTTTTGATTTCGTTATTGGTTTCATAACCGAAATCGTTGGCGTAATAAGCCGTGCTGACCGCATAAATCGGAATGTTCAGAAAACAGCGCAAAATCCGTGCGGGAATGAATCCGCCGCCGCCGATAGCGATCATCGCGTCGTATTCCACACCGCCCGCTTGTATTTTTCCTGCCAGCTCTTTCAAAACACGGTGAATATCATCGTAGGTGTACCAAATTTTTTTAACCATAACCGTTTTGTCCGCCGATTGGCATCTGCCTGAAATCCGTACCGGAAACACAGGTATGTGCCGGTAAAACAAAAACGGAAACCCTGAGACGGATTTCCGTTTGACATCCGCCTCCGGCTTATTCGCCTTTGGCTTTCATAACCTTACGGCCTCGGTACATACCGTTTGGCGATATATGGTGCGGACGATGTACTTCGCCGGTTGCTCCATCTACGGACAGGGCGGGCGCAGTCAGCGCATCATGCGAGCGGTGCATGCCGCGTTTGGAAGGGGATTTTTTGTTTTGTTGAACAGCCATTTCAAGCTCCTAGGAAAATGATAAAAATTTATTTGTTGCTTTTCAGCCCTGATAATACCGCAAACGGATTGGGTTTGCCGCAATCCGCATCTGCAAGCTCAGATGAAATCCCGCAGCTTTCATGACGCGGCGCGTAAGGCAAAGCCATCAAAATTTGGTCTTCGACCAAAGTGCATACCGACAACTCGTCCACACACACCATACCGTCCAAACCGTCGTCTGCAAGCATGGCGGCATCCAATGAAGCCTCGTCGTCAAACAACACAATGCGTGTAGATTCGTCTAGTTGGCACTCCATCGGCTGCATACAGCACTGGCAGACCAGCATCAAACTGCCACGCACGGATAAATCGAGATACGGACGCTGCATCCTGTCCGTCCCTCCGCACAACGAAACAAGTAAAGGTTCCGTTTGGTCAGCCAAATACTCGTGCGATCTTACCCTCCCGTCCATCTCGGCGGGAGACAGGCTACCTGTCAGTACACACCCTTGCGCAGCGAATGCCCGAGGGCTAATTAAATCAGACTCTAACATAAACCGCGCATGATATAATCCAAGCTGCTTAACGTCAATGTTTTTATTATCATGAATCTGCCTATTATCTTGGGTTCGAGTTCCGTTTTCCGCAGGCAGCAGCTTGAACGGTTGGGATTGCCCTTTCAGACGGCCGCTCCTGATTTCGACGAAACGCCCCTTCCCGGAGAGGCCGCAGCCGATACCGCGCTGCGGCTGGCTGTCGGCAAAGCCCGTTCTTTGGCAAAGCGTTTTCCCGAAGCCCTGATTATCGGCGCAGATCAGGTGGCATGGTGCGGCGGCAGGCAACTCGGCAAGCCGGGAAACGTCGCAGATGCACAACATATGCTGGCAGAATTAAGCGGACAATGCATTGGATTTTACAGTGCGGTCTGCCTGTACAACAGTTTTTCAGACGGCCTGCAATGCCACGTCGATACAACTCTGGTAACTATGCGCCAACTTTCTTCCGAACAGATCAGCCGTTATTTGGAACGAGAACCTGATGCGGTTCACTGCGCAGGAGCAGCCAAAAGCGAAGGGCTGGGCGCCGCTTTGTTGGAGAAGGCTAAAAGCAACGATCCGAACGCGCTCATCGGCTTGCCCTTATTCCGATTGGTCGGTTTTTTACAGAATGAAGGCGTTTCTGTTATTTAAATTTCTATCCGGCATAAGCAAGGACCACTAACCCGCTTTTCCCTTTGGCCTTTCCTTTCAGACGGCCTGCCCGGATACAAAGCTGCTTGGACAGCAATTGAGATAAATTCAATTTTCAGACAACAGAAGAACCGCCTTACTTGACGGATAATGCATGTAACAGCCCGGCAGGCCGTCTGAAATTACCCACCATATCCATACAGGAGACTTATGCAGCCCACACTTTATCTGATTCCTACGCCTCTCGGTTCCCCCGATACCCCGTGCCTGCTGCCGCACGAGCAAATCTTAATTACCGGACTGACCGATTTTGTTGTAGAAGCAGAAAAAACCGCCCGCACTCATCTGAAACACTTGGGAATAAGCACCGCAATACGCGAACTGAATCTGCAAACGTTAAACCATCACACCGACCGCAACACCTTGCCTCAACTACTGCAACCGATGCACGAAGGCCGCAGCATGGGACTGCTCAGCGAAGCCGGCTGCCCGGCAGTAGCCGACCCGGGAGCAGACTTAGTTGCCCTTGCACACCAAAACAGCTTCACAGTGCGGCCGTTGGTCGGACCGTCAAGCATTATACTGGCCCTCATGGCATCGGGTGCCAACGGCCAGAATTTCGTTTTCAAAGGCTACCTGCCGTCTGAAAAAAACGAACGGATTGCCGCACTGAAAGCCGTAGAGCAACATTCGCGGCAATCTGGCGAAACCGTGCTGTTTATCGAAACCCCCTACCGCAACGATATTCTCTTGGCAGATGCCATCATCCATCTCCACCCGCAGACACGGCTGTGCATAGCCTGCGATTTAAGCATGCCAAGCCAGTTAATCATCAGCCAGTCTGTTTCCATATGGCGCAATATGGAAGCCCTGCCAAATCTGAAAAAACGTCCGACGATTTTTGTTTTACAGGCTTAAACTGCTTGTCAAACTACAAACACCAACCTATAATCCACGTTTCATTACGGAATGTAGCGCAGCCTGGTAGCGCACTTCGTTCGGGACGAAGGGGTCGGAGGTTCAAATCCTCTCATTCCGACCAATTAAAAAAGCAGCCTTTAACGGCTGCTTTTTTCTTTTCTACCGACCGATATTCGCCATAATCCAAGCCAACAGTTTTCAAACCGCGTAAAAACAATTTAGGCCGTCTGAAAACATTCTATAAATTTAGCAAAAACTGTTTTTATCTGACAGCGGCCACCATATTGGCAATAAATTTGTCAAAAAGGTATGCCACATCATGTGGTCCGGGACTGGCTTCGGGATGCCCTTGAAAACTAAATACTGGGCGGTCTGCCAGCTCAATACCTTGCAAAGAGCCGTCAAACAGCGAACGATGGGTGATTTTTACACCCGCAGGCAAGCTGTCCGCATCCACCTCGAAGCCATGATTCTGACTGGTAATGACTACTCTGCCGTTCTGTAAATCCTGTACCGGATGATTGGCTCCATGATGACCAAACGGCATTTTTTTGGTTTTCCCACCCAAAGCCAAACCTATCAGTTGATGTCCTAAACAAATCCCAAACACAGGCTTTCCGCAGTTAAGTAGTTCTTTAACTGCGGCAACAGCATAATCACATACTTCTGGGTCTCCCGGGCCATTAGATAAAAAGATGCCGTCAGGATTCATACTCAATACATCTTTTGCTGGCATTTGCGCAGGAACAACCGTTACACGGCAACCGCGGGAAGCCAGCATCCGTAATATATTGGTTTTCACACCATAATCATATGCAACTACATGATATTTCTGCACATCGGGTGTAACAAATGCCTTACCTAAATCCCATTCCCCTTCAGTCCACTCATAAGGCTGCTTGCAAGTTACCTCTTTTGCCAGATCCTTTCCTACCATACTGCCGAAAGCATCAATCAATTCTTTGGCCTTCTCTATAGTGGCATCTTCACCTGTCAATATCGCACCTGCTTGAGCACCCTTATCCCGCAAAATCCGTGTAAGACGGCGGGTATCTATATCTGCAATGGCAACAGTTTGCTTGCGTATCAAATATTCCTGCAAATCTTCTTCCGCACGAAAACTGCTGGGCATTACAGGAAGATCCCGGACAATCAAACCTGCTGTATACACAGCCTTTCCTTCGACATCTTCTGAATTAACACCTGTATTACCGATATGCGGATAGGTTAGGACAACAATCTGCTTACAATACGAAGGATCAGTCAGTATTTCTTGGTATCCCGTCATAGAAGTATTAAAAACAACTTCACCAGAGGTAACCCCTTGATAGCCTATAGAACGACCATGGAATACGCTACCATCAGCAAGAACAAGAAGAGCGGGAATTATCATTACAACATCCTAATATAACACCTAAATATTTCGCAAAAAAACACGCATATGCTTGATACTGTCAAGCATAGTGCGTGCTTAGCCAATGTTTGGTAAAACAAACCTTAGCCGGATAAACCTGTTAAATTTTAAACAAATATCCAACTAAATTCAAGTTCTGAACCACATACTGATACAATTATCATACAACAGAGCGACGAACCACTACCCCTTTATATTTAAATAATATCTGCAATATGTTTGGCAGCACGTTTTGCATCCAACAAAATCAAACCCAGTTTGCCGCTTTCATTGGCAATAAGAGCCAAGACCGCATCGGCACCTGCCTGATTTAGCAGAATATAACCGTTTTTCCCCTTAACCATAACCTGATCCAGGTCTCCGCAATGCAATTCAGCAGCCGCATGACTACCCAAAGCCAGCAAAGTAGCCGACATCGCTCCAACACGGTCAGCATCCAAACCCTGAGGAATCAGTGTAGCAATAGGCAATCCGTCGCTCGAAATAACGGCAGAAGCAGTAATATCTGACGATGTTGCATTCAAATCACTCAATACGGAAATCAGAAGTTGTTCGCGCATATTTTATAACCCAGTTTCATTTATATTTATTTAAGATATTTATACCGATACATATATCGGCCGCAGTATTTTGCACAGCACTACTTAGGCATAGCGGTTACACAGCACCTTGATCAAGGAGACAAATGCTTCTTTATTCAAGTCCGGTATCCCCGCAACTACTAATACCAATTTTACTTTTCCCGCATACAAAGGAAAAAAGGTCAACTCGGTCTGCCCTGAAGGGTCACAAATTCCCCATGCATTGTGATGGATGTTTAAGTTATTCTTAACTAAGAGCTGATGTTTTTCACCCAATGCAGACACTTCGCTTGACATTAGGCCAACTTCCTCGGCAGTTTCATGATGAAATCCTGCATTAGCAAAGTAAAGGCCGTTGGCATCAGCCAGCAACGCCTTACCGCTACTAGAAAGTTGAGCCAACAATTCAGGAAGTTGGTCATCCGTCATTGCCGACTCCTGATACACAGGCTGCTCATCTCCATACAGAAATTCAAGCCGTTGCAGTCGGTAGAGCAAATTCAGAGCAGAGTCGGCATCATTCGTCTCCGCCCACAACAGAAGGTTCTCGGCACTAACTGTATCATTAGAGGAGGCTCTCAACAAGCCATGCAAAAGTGTACGGCTGGCACTCGGCACATTACTGGATACTGCATAATAAGCCCCTGCAGGCGTTACACGTGGATATAAATTTGATTGTAAAGAAAGTGTCGAATCCATTTTATACCTCTAATCCAGGATCAATTGAAAATAACATTGCACTTACCAACTGCTTTACATCTTCCTCTTCCCGAGCATCAACCTCAAACACAGGAACATTGAAATTATGCTGTGCTAAATATTTTTGATAGACATCAATGCCCGGTAGGGAGCGGACATCCATTTTGGTAATACCGACTACCAAAGGTGCAGTTTTAAGGAGGTCTTTAAATGCATCCAAAAAGAAAGTCAGATCTTTCAATGGATTGGCTCTTGTGTTATCCAATAAAAGAATCAACCCCATACTGCCTTTGCTAAGAATCTCCCACATAAAATTAAAACGTTCCTGACCCGGTGTACCATAAAGGTGAACTTTGGTATCTTCGTCCAAACGGATAACACCGTAGTCCATCGCTACAGTCGTATGCCCCTTACGCACTAAGGTCATATCAGAAGCTCGGGCATCCGTTTTTACCGGCGGATCATCAGAAAGTGCCGAAATGGCAGTAGTTTTCCCCACTCCAACGGGGCCGGTAAAAATTATTTTATTCTCTTTCATTATATTTAATTCCTTATTTGCCGCCAGATAATTTGCGCATCAAGCGTTGCAGTAAACCTCTAGGTTGGGTTTGCGACGGAGTAACCGCGCTCATAGCATCCTTGGACATTTTATTGTCGGGAACATGTGTGCTGACTTTCATCGTATCTGATGCCAACTCTTTACCCGCATGTCCGCTATGCTCAGAGAACTCACTATCTGTTGCCAAATATCCTGTAACATATGTAGCAGCCAGATAATTTAAAATATCTTTCATATCCAAAGGCATAACCTTATAGAGAATATTCAGATTCACAGAGGTTTTGGTTAAAAATGCCGACAACCTCATTGACTCCGGAACAGAAGCCAACCTAGTCAGATTAGGCCACCTTTTCAGTGTAAAAACCGTTTGAGGAGTCATTGGGAATATCAATCTTCCTTGCGCAGTCCAAATAGCCATTTGCCACAGACACGACATAATGGTTACTTTGGCTTTTTCCTTCCACTGCGGATTGTCAGGCACAGATTTGCACACTACGGACAAATGGTCATCACGACACATTTTTTCCAACTCGTCAGCACTTACAGTCAGCAGTACACGTTGTATACCGGGAAACACAATAAGAACTGGTTTTCCTCTTACCAATACAGCAGTATCCTGCTGTCTTTCACTAGAAGCACGCAGCGCACCCAGCAATCCTCTCTGGGGATTGAAACGGCGAATAGTTGTTTTTCGAGGTTTGGAATCAATATGAGGAGGAGGCAATTCAGACTGTTTTGCGCCGCCGCCTTGCTCAACCTCAAAAATATTCCCGCCTTGCGCAAGGCTTCTTAAGATGGGAAACAAGGTATCAAATTTGACAGGCTTAGGCAGATATGGAGCAGTAACAACAGGCTCATGTGCAGAAAATACCACGACAGGTATATCCTGATAGTTTTTCTTAGCCTCATGCCATGCCAAAATACCTTTTCCACCATCTACGTCAACTAAAACCATATCGGGCTGATGACCGGAATCTGGCTCGATAATCTCATAGTTTGTGGTATTGTGCATCTTAAATGCCATTTTAAACACGGCATTCTGTTGCTCACCCATCTCCTGCAGCATTACCCGTACTGTTTTTACTTTCGGTATCAAATTATCCATTAGCCTGCACTCTTATTTATTAGAATTGCGATGAATTCGCTGCTGTAACTGACTGATTGCCAAGACAACTTCCTCCGGCAGATTAGCCTCTTTCTCCCGTAGAACACGCAAGAACTGCTCTAATCTCACCCAATCTTCCGAACGCTCATACAAATCAAACAACATAATGTAAAGCTGAGACTCTTGGGGATATTTCAAAACAGCCTGTTCCAACGTATTGATAGCCTGATCCAACTGCCCGTACATCAACAAAGACTCAACCTCTTTTAGAGCCAACTCTGCCGGAGAAGTGCTTTCATTCAAAATGGAATCATTGCGGTGAACAAGCTCACGATATTTGACTTTCGACTGACGTGCAGACCCTTGGAGATAACCTTGACGCAAACCGATTTCGCGCACCTGCTGCTCTGTAAGGGATTTTTCCAAATTATCAAACACCTCATGCTGACCAAGACTATATCCCCAACCAAGCATACGTTCTTTAACTTGACGGCCATTGGAACCGAGAGAATAGTAAAGTCTCCACAAGTGTGCAGCAAACTCATTAACGTCAGAGTGCTGATAATCCAGCTTCAGTGCATCAATAATCAAGCCCGCAGGTTTTGCCGATTTTTGGATGGCTTTATTGTACTGACGGCGGGCAGTTTCATAATCAACCTGATTTTTCAGCAGTTTGGCTGATTTTTCCGGCTTAACAAAGCCAATAACCGCACTCATCTCTTCCTCAGTCATCTCTCCGACTTCCGCACGACCGATAATCAGCGGGCTGCGTTTACTGAACCGTTTTACCTCGCGTCCAGCATCATCAACCGTAACCTCCACAACAGAGGAGCCGGAAGAACTGCTGTCGGAATCGGAACCCTCCAAACCGGTCTGCTCGCCAATCTGGCGTGCAACTTCCTGCATATTCCAATTCAATTTTGATTCGGCCAAAACGCGCAAACCCAAATGATTGGGATCGATACCCAAGCCGGCTTTGATGTATTCGGACAATTTGTTCGGTGACAACAAAGCCGCATGGCGGTCAAGCGTTGCAGACAGCAAATCGGCATCGCCTGTATTTAGGCAAAGGCCGACCAGCTCGTTTACCAGTTTTTCCGGCGCATTCGTTTTCAGATTATTCAGATAGGCAGCCAGAGAAGCAGCGGCCTTATCCTCATAGCCAAACTGCTTATAGACCTGATACTCGGTAAGCGGATCGACTTCTTGAGCAGAAACGGAAGCAGTGGACAGATCGACGTTCCCGTCACCCTCCCACTCCCAACTCTGCAAGCCTTCAGACGGAGCTTCTGCCTGAGCTTCCCACTCATCGGCTTCGGGTTCATCCTCCGCTTCAATCTGTTCACGGAGATTTGTATGTTTGTTGGCGGATTTAGCATTGCCGCCCGACCGCCCCCCGCTCTTTTGTTTGAGCAGGACAACGACGAGTACGACAACTGCAACAACCCCGATTATAAGCATGTAATCCAAGAATATCTCCCAATATCCGGCATATTCGAAAACAAACTGGCAGACAGCAGTTGAAACCTGCCTGCGTAAATTTTTGTTTTAGATTTGTTAATCCCTTAGCTCGCTATGATAGCATGACTTACAAAAAACCGAACGTTTATCCCAATGTTTTACCAAATTAAACACACCGCTTATCCCGCAAAGCAACCGACAGACTCGATCAGATCGACTCCAGTAAAAAGAATATTTAAGCATAACAATTTGAATTTATAACGTTTTTGAATAATTAAACCAAATTTCTTGCCAATATCGGCTGATTGCGCAAAACATACAGCTCCTTCAGCCTTTTCAGACGGCCTCGGTAATTTTTCAAGCCGAAATGCGCATACCCATCCGCAGGCGACCGCCGTTCCGTCTGCTCCTTAACAAGCCCAAACCACCCTGCCCTGCCACATTAAACAAATCTGTCTTTGTGAAACGGCATCTTAATGCCGGACAACGTCCGTAATTTCTGTTTCAACCACCGACCCGCCGCCCTGAAACTCCTCTTTTCCTGCGCTGTTAGTGCCATTTCGCCACGCTTGTTCAGTAAAACCATAAAAAATATGACGCTTTCCCACAAAGCGGCTGCGGTTGCGGTATTATACCGCCCCCTTTATCGTCCTTAACATACAACACAATGAAAAAACTAGGATTCGCACTACTCACGCTTTCGGCATCCTCCGCTTTCGCCGCCACCTCCGTTCCCGACGTTTCGCCTATTGCCAGCGGCACCCACGTCGTTATCAACATCCCGCAGCAGCGTCTGTTCCTCTATTCCGACGGCAAACTCAGCAAAATTTACCCGGTCGCCGTCGGCAAAGCCATGACGCAGACCAACATCGGATCGCACAAAATCGGTGCGAAAGCCTACAACCCCACTTGGCACATTCCGAAATCCATCCAGAAAGAGCTGAAAAACGGCGTTACCAGCGTGCCGCCCGGCCCGAAAAACCCGCTCGGTCCCGTATTTGTCCGCCTCGGCCACCCCAAGCTCGGCCTCGGCATCCACGGCACCAACGCACCATCCAGCGTTCCCGGCGTACGCAGCCACGGCTGTGTGCGGATGAAGTCGCCCGACGCGCTGCAATTTGCCAAAGCCGTATCCACAGGCTCGCCTGCCGACGTGATTTACCAAATGGCCGCGCTCAACGAAGACGGCGCAGGCAATCTTTGGCTGGCTGCCTACCGCGATCCCTACAATAAGAAAAACCTCGACACCGCCTCCCTGCGCAAAAGCATTGCCGCATGGTCCAAAGCCAGCGGCAAAGCCGTTGCCGCCAAACGCATCGATGCGGTGCTCAAAAGCCGCACCGGCGCACTCAACTGCATTACCTGCGGCAGCGCGAAAGGCAAAATCAGCGGCGAGCTCAAATCGCTGGCCTGGACTTCGGGATCGGGCGTGCTGAGCAAAGCCCAAGAAGCCGCCAAAACCACCATCCCCGATGAAGACCAGATTCTGCCCGAGGGCAGCGAAATCGAAATCGATGCGGACGCAGACGGCGGCATCCAAACCCTGATGCCGAAAAGCCGCACCGTTTCGCAACCCGATGCCGTACAAGGCGAAGACAATCTGTTTTAAACAGGGGCGGCAAGAGGCCGTCTGAAAGCGGGGTTGCGGAAAACCGTGCTTTCAGACGGCCTCTTTGTCTCCCCGTCTCGGATAGCGTAAAACGGTACGCAGGTATATTTTTCCCATCCTGCGTTTGGAAAACGGCTTCTTTTATATGCCTGCAAAGACATCGGAGGCCGTCTGAAAACGGATTTTCAGACGGCCTCCGATGTATTTCGGACTATTTCTGATTGTCTTTGATGAGTTTTTCCAGATGCGGCAGCGGGCTGAATCCGGCTTGGGTTCTGCCGTTGGGGAAAACAAGGGCGGGCGTGCCGTTGAAGCCGAGCTGTTCGCCAAGCGAAGTGGTTTCGTCAACGGGGTTGTCGCAGTCGGCTGCTTTCGGCGGCATCTTGCCTTTGCGCATCCATGTCGTCCACGCGGCGGTGCGGTCGGGCTGACACCAGATTTGTTCGGCTTTGCGCACCGCATCGGGATGCAGGCTCACGAGCGGCATCATGAAGTTGTAGATCGTGATGTCGGTCATTTTCTCAAACTCGTGTTCCAGCCGTTTGCAGTAGGGGCAGTCGGGATCGGAGAACACGGCGATTTTCAGCTGGCCGTTGCCGCGCACTTCTTTGATGGCTTTGTCGAGCGGCAGGCTGTCGAAATCCACCGCGCTCAATTCGGCATTGCGCTCTTCGGTCAGGCTTTTGCGGTTTTTCACGTCGATGAAGTCGCCCACCAGCATATAGTCGGCCTGCGCGTCGGTGTAAATCACGGTTTTCCCGCTCAACACCACTTCGTAAAGGTGTGCCAGCGGCGTGGCATAAACGGCCTGCACTTTGAGCTGCTGCTCGGCGTAGGCTTTTTCCAGCTTGGTACGGATGGTTTTTTCCACAGACGGATCGAGTTTCGCGGCAGGCGAACCTTTGGCGGCGGGTGGCGCGGGATGTTTGGCGACCTGCGCCTGGTTTTCGCCGCAGGCGGCCAGCATCAGAAAGGCGGCAGAAAGGGCGGACAGGAGTTTTCTGTTCATATCTTCTTGGTTTTCAAGGTTGCAAAAGGCCGACATTATGCCGAAAAACCGCTGCCGCCGCCTGCCATTTTGCATGACAAAAGCCGCAGCCTGCGGCACAATCCGCTCGTTTTGCCGACGGAGAATCCGCTGTGGCTCTGAATCTGCCCGAATGGCACGCGCCCGAAGAATGCCTCGCCATCCTTGCCGCGCTGCCGGAAAAGCGGCGCAACCGCGCCCTGTATCTGCTGCCCGATCTGTATGCCGGCGAAGATTGCCGGGCGGCGCATGAAGCCGTGTTGCGCCTGCTGCTGCACACGCACGAAATGCGCGGTTTGTAAAACGTCAAATGCTGGCTGTACGAAGTGCTTGCCGGCGGGGCGGACTGGACGGCTTGGCAGGCGGAAATCTTCGCCTCGCTCGACGGCCTGCACCTTGAAACCTGCCGCACCTTCGGCGATTGGGCGGGCATGGACGACAATACCCCGCCCGCAGCAGCCGAAGCCCTGATACGCGCCCTGTTCGCGCTGCCGCCAAGCCCGCAGGCGGTCGAAATCCTGTTCGGCTACCTCTATTGGCACGAAACCCTGCGCCGCCTGCACCCCGAATGGGCGCAGTGGCTGGAAAGGCAAATCCGCCCGCAACCCGCAAAGGAGTGAGCAACATGACACCCATCCTCGCCTTCGACATCGAAACCGTGCCCGACGCGCACGGCATCCGCCTGCTGCACAACCTGCCCGCCGCTTTGTCCGACGCGGAAACAGTGGAATGGGCGCAGCAGCAACGCCGCGCCAAAACCGGCGGCGACTTTATGCCCCTCCATCTGCACCGTGTCGTTGCCGTTTCCTGCTGTATGCGCTGGGGGCAGGACAAAATCCACATCGGCACGATAGGCGACATCGGCGACGACGAAGAAACCGTTATCGCCCGTTTTTTCGAGCTGGTGGAAAACCACACGCCGCAGCTGGTGAGCTGGAACGGCGGCGGCTTCGATCTGCCCGTGCTGCACTACCGCGCCCTGATCCACGGCATCGAGGCCGCCCGCTACTGGGACACGGGCGAAGGCGATTTCGGCGACAGCCGCGACTTCAAATGGAACAACTACATCAGCCGCTACCACAGCCGCCACTGCGACCTGATGGACTTATTGTCGCTCTACCAGCCCCGCGCCGCCGTGCCGCTGGACGACATGGCCAAGCTGTGCGGCTTCCCCGGCAAGCTGGGCATGGACGGCGGCAAAGTGTGGGAGGCGTATCAGGCAGGCCGTCTGAAAGACATCCGCGACTACTGCGAAACCGACGCGGCCAACACTTATCTGATGTATCTGCGTTTCCGTCTGATGAGCGGCGCGGCTGATGCCGACGAATACGAGCAGGAAATCCGCCGTTTGAAAAACTATCTGAATACCTTGTCGGGAGAAAAACACTGGCAGGAATTTCTCACAGCGTGGCGTTAAAAGCAAAACGGGAGGCCGTCTGAAAAACGTTTTTCAGACGGCCTCTCTGGTTGGCTGACGGCCCAAACGGCCTGCTTGCGGCTATGTTCGTGCCGCCCTGCGAGATAGCTCGGCAACACGGAAATATCCGTCCTGCTGCTTGCACGGCCGGCAGGGCATATTGCCCCAAGTTGCCGCACACGGTTTCAGAATGCCTGCAAAACCCTGCAAAGCAAAGAACGCGTGCGTCGCTTGGGCGGCACACCCTGCCTCATTCCGTTTTCCGTTGCCGGCGCAATTGCCTGCTGTTTATTTGTTGCACTATAAATCCCGAAATCCCGCCGAGAGGCCGTCTGAAAAGCGTTTTTTGTTTTTTCAGACGGCCTCTGCCGTTGTGCAGAGTGTATGGCGCAACCGCGCAAGCGGTTTGGTTTCGCCGAAAGTGCGGATTGGCGGCAAAGCGGGAATACGCCCCGCAATGGCAAAAGGCCGTCTGAAAAACGCAAAACGCTTTTCAGACGGCCTTTTTGTTTTGCCGGATGCGGCGGACGGCTTATTCGGCGAGGATGTCTTCCGCTTTTACCTTGTCGCCGTACACGGGTTGCAGGGTTTTTTCATAGGCGGCTTTCAGACGGCCGTCTTTTTTCATGGCCGCGATTTCGCCGTTTACCCAGTCGAGCAGGGCTTTGTCGCCTTTTTTCACGGCAGGGGCGATGACTTCGGCCGGGCCGATGTTGCCGATGGCCACTTCGTAGCCGGGGTTTTCTTTCGCCCATGCCCACAGCAGCGCGTTGTCGTGCGCCAGCGCCACGCCGCGTCCGTCTTTGAGCGCGTCGAAGGTTTCGGTGTTTTGGTCGAATTTGAGCAGCTTCACTTCGGGATGGTTTTTGCTGAAAAACGCATCGGCGGTGGTGCCTTTGTTTACCAAAAGGATTTGGTCTTTAAGCTGGGCCACATCGGTAATCGGTTTTTTGTCGGGCGACACGACCCCGAGGGCGACTTTCATATAGGGCGCGGCAAAATCCACGGCTTCGGCACGCTCGGGCGTTTGGGTGAAATTGGCCAGCACGAGATCGACTTTGCCGGAACGCGCGTATTCGACGCGGTTGGCCGCTTCGGTCAGGACAAATTCCACTTTGTCGGGGCTGCCGAACAGGTCTTTGGCCATTTCTTTGGCGATTTCCACATCGAAGCCCTGGTTTTTGCCTTCGCTGTCCACATAGCCGAACGGGGGCTTGTCGCCGAACACGCCGATGCGGATTACGCCTTTTTCTTTGATGGCGGCCACGCTGTCGGCGGCAGGGGCGGCCGGCTGGCTGCCTGCGGATTGGGCGGTATCGCCGCTGCCGCCGCAGGCGGCCAGGCCGAGGGCGAGGGTTGCGCCTGCGAGCAGGGCTTTGAATTTGCTGTTGAGCTGCATGGTGTTTCCTTTCTTCGGATGGTGGTGGGGTAAAGTTCGGAGGCCGTCTGAAAAGTGTTTGGAGGCTGTTCGGACGGCCTCTGCTGTAAAAACGGGTTTAGTAGTCCATGCCGGCGAGAAACTGCTTGGCGCGTTCGGTTTGCGGCGCGGTAAAAAAGTTTTCCGGCGTGTTTTCTTCGATGATTGCGCCCTTGTCCATAAACACAATGCGGTCGGCCACTTTGCGGGCGAAGGCCATTTCGTGGGTAACAATCAGCATACTCATGCCTTCGCGGGCGAGTTCGAGCACCACTTCGAGCACTTCGCGCACCATTTCGGGATCGAGGGCGGCGGTGATTTCGTCGAGCAGGATAACTTCGGGATTGAGGCAGAGGGCGCGGACGATGGCGATGCGCTGCTTTTGCCCGCCGGAGAGTTCGCGCGGGTAGGAATTTTTGCGGTCGGCCAGCCCGACGCGCTCCAAGAGTTTTCCGGCCTGCGCTTCGGCTTCGGCGCGGCTGCGTTTCTGCACTTTGAGCGGGCCGAGCAGGATGTTGTCGATAACGCTCATGTGGGCGAAGAGTTCGTAGCTTTGGAACACCATGCCCACTTTCTGCCGTGCATTCTGCCAGGAAACGTCTTTGCCGAAAGTGCCGACACCTTCCATGACAATATCGCCGCCCTGGTGTTCTTCCAGGCCGTTGATGCAGCGCAAAAGCGTGGATTTGCCGCAGCCGGAGGGGCCGAGCAGGACGATGACTTCGCCTTTGTGCAGCTCGAGATCCAGCGATTCTAGGGCGGTAACGTTGCCGTATTGCTTGTGCAGCTTGCGCACGCTCAATAATGCCATTTCAGTGTTCCCATTGTTTTTCCAGCCGCGCCGCCCACAGCGACAGCGGCCAGCAGCAGAGGAAGTAGAGGATAAAAATCAGGCCGTATACCCAAAGCGAGGCGTTGGGCACGGTAAGCAGCGAGTTTTCGATAATCTGCTGGCCGACCTTCACCACTTCGATTACGCCGATGAGCGAGGCCAGCGAGCTGGTTTTGATCATGCGGGTAAAGAGGTTGATCGCGCCGGGCAGCACGCGGCGCACGCTCTGCGGCAGCTCGATATAAAGAAAAACCTGCCATTTGTCCAAACCGAGGGCAAGCGCGGATTCGGTTTGGTGCTGTTCGATCGATTCCAAGGCTCCGCGCACCAAATCGCCCATTTCGGCCACACCCCACAGCGCAAACACCCACACGCACACCCACAGCCCGTCGATATGCACGCCCGTCCAAGTCGAAATCCCGAAATAGAAGCCGAACAACCACACCAGTATCGGCACGATGCGCACGGTTTCCAGATACAGGCGGCCGCAAAAGCGGACGAGGCGGCTGCGCGAGCGCAGCAGCAGGCCGAACAGCGTGCCGAACACGCAGGAAAAGGCCACCGAAATCAGGGAAATCTGCGCCGTCAGCAGCAGCCCTTTGCCCAAACGGGCGATATTCTGCCCTTCGAAAAGCCAGTCAAGTACCATATTTCGCACTCCGCACGCGGTTTTCCGCCCACCGCGCCAAAAGCGACAGCGGCAGCAGGATAATCAGATAGGCGGCAAACAGCAGCAGCAGGGCTTCGTTGGTTTTGTAGTCCATGCCGATGATGTCTTTGGTAACAAACAGCAGCTCGGCCACGCCCACCGCGCCGATGACGGAGGTTTCCTTAATTAAAAACAGCACATTGGCCGCCACCGCCGGCAGGGCAACCGCCCATGCCTGCGGCAGCTCGACATAGCGGAACACCTGCATCCGGCTCAAGCCGACGGCTTTGCCCGCTTCAACCTGCCCCTGCGGCACGGCGAGTATGCCCGAACGGATGGCCTCGGCCATGTAGCCCGCGCCGAGAAAGGTCAGCGCGATGACGCCGCAGGTGAAGCCGTCCCATTTGATGCCCGCTTTGGGCAGGCCGTAATACAGGAAAAAAAGCTGGATCAGCAGCGGCGTATTGCGCGAAAGCTCGATATAGGCGCGTGCAGGCACATACAAAAACCTGATTTTATAGGCCGTTACCACAGCCACCGCCAGCCCGAACAGCAGCGACAGGACAATGCCGTAAAGCGAAAGCTCCAAAGTAAGCACGGCAGCTTCGGCGAATTTCGGCACGGCGTTGAAAAGATAAGTCCAGTTCATGAAGCGGCGCACAAAGCGTGAAAAGGCGGCATTGTATAGTTTTGTAAGCGCACGGGGCAAATAGCCGCGTGTAATAAGGCCGTCTGAAAAGAATATAAAGAATGCGGTTAGGCCGTCTGAAAAACGGTTTTCAGACGGCCTCCATGCCCGTTTCGGCCGACGGCCGGCCTTTTCCCGCCCATCCGCCACGCAGATAAAACGGCTTTATTGTTTCATTTCGCAGCGCAATCCCCGTCCTGCCCCCGCAGCGGCGGAAGAGCGCATTGCCTTATCATAAAATTTCCCTATTGCCGGCATCTGCCGGCACCGTTCCCATCCGGCAGCTGCAATCCCGCAGGCCGTCTGAAAACGAACACAGTGAGTTTCAGCGGAGCAAAAACCGCCGCAGCCCAACCCGCCTGCTTTCAGACGGCCTGCCTTTTGTTTACAATACTGCGGGAATATTTACATGATTTGGAAACAACGGATGACACCGAAACACCACAGCGAACGCAGCGACTGGCGGGCGCAGGAAATGCTGCTGCTGCAACAGGTCATACAAAACCTCGGCAAAGACGGCGGCGCACACCACACCGCGCTGAAAATCATGCTGCAACTGATGAGCGAATTTTTCGGCCTCAACCAGGGGCGCATCGTCTTGCAGCACACCGACGACGAAAACGCCTCCATCCGTTACGCCTACGGCATGTCGCCCGAACAAATCGCGCGCGGCGTTTACGCCCCCGGCGAAGGCATCACCGGCACGGTATTGCGCCACTCGCACATGATTGCCGCCGACAATGTGCGCACCGATCCGCTGTTTCTCGGCCGCACCGTCCGCCTCGCCGACCTTCCCGCCGAACAAACCATGTTTCTCGCCCTGCCCGTCGCCGCGTACAACCGCACCTTCGGCGTACTCGCCTGCCTGCGCACCCGTTACAGCCCCCGCCCGCTGAACGACGACCTCTCCCTGCTGAAAATCCTGTCCGTCCTAATCGGCCAGCTCCTCTACATTCAGGAAAGCAGCGAGGCATACCGCCGCAAGCTGCAAACGCAAAACCAAAAACTCAGACAAACCCTCCAATCGCACAGCCGCCGCTACGGCATCATCGGCTCGTCCGCCCCCCTGCTCAACGCCGTCAGCGAGCTCGAACGGGTGGCGCACAGCAATGCCAACGTCCTGCTTTTGGGCGAAAACGGCACAGGCAAAGAAATGTTCGCCCGCACCCTGCATACCGCCGGCCGCCGCGTCGGCCAGCCGTTTATCAAAGTACGCTGTACAGACAGACAGGACACAGATCTTGCCCGCGAAATCTTCGGCTGCGGCGACACCCCGGGCCTGCTCGAACAGGCCGACGGCGGTACCATTTTCTTCGACGAAATCGCCGCCCTCCCCCCCGACCAGCAAACCCGCCTGCTGCAGGTATTGCAGGAAAACACCGTCTGCCGCACCGACAGCAGCACCACCCGCAACACCAACGTCCGCATCATCACCGCCACCACCCGCGACCTTGCCGATGAAGTGGAAAACGGATGGTTTGATGCCGACCTCTACTACCGTCTCTACGTCGTCCCCATCCGCCTGCCCGCCCTGCGCGAACGCCGCAGCGACATTCCCGAGCTGGCAGCCTACTTTATGCACCGCATCAACCGCGAAACCGGCAAAAACCTCAACCTCACCGCCGAAGCCGTCGAGCAGCTGCAACATTACTCATGGCCCGGCAACGTATACGAACTCGAACGCTTCCTGACCAAACTGACCGTACAAAGCAAAGGCAATCTGGCCGACGAACACGCCGTCTGGCAGCTCCTGAAACAACAGCCGGCCAATCCCGCGCCCGCACCCGCCCTGCACACGACAGACAAACCGCGCGCCGTCGGCTTCGCCATACAGGGCAACCAGCCCCGCCCCTATTTGCAGGCCGACTCCCACTCCCCCGAAAAAATCGAACAGACCCTGGCCTACTGCCGGGGCAACAAAACCCAAGCCGCGCAAATGCTCGGCCTGTCCACCCGCCAGCTCTACTACCGTTTGGAAAAAATGAAGCAAAATACGGCAAAAAACGGAGCGGAATAAATCTTGCGGCGGCAACTGACGGCAACAGGCCGCATACGGCAACAGGCCGTCTGAAAACCCCGCCAGATTCCGTTACCGTCTGCAAAGCCGCCGTCTGCACTCATGCTCCGCAGGAATTGTCGCAACAATGGATAGGAACTGAAAAAAGATACCCGTCCAAACGCAGGAGCAGCAGCACAGCACGGAATATGCTTGCGCAATCAAACTGGAAATCCCGCCTGTGTCCGTCTAGCGGCTTTGCGGCGTGCCGCTGTTTTTTTTTTTACGTCCGCCGTCTTTGCCGCGCCCCTGCCGGAGCTTCCGTAGCCTGCGTCCGTCTGTTTCATGGCAGAGCCTGCCGCCATCGGCGCGGGTGTGGCGGCGTTTTACCGCCACCGCACCACCGTCAATCCGCATACGCCCGACAAAAGCCGCCCGACTGTTTCAGACGGCATCTGCCGTTTCAGCCGCAATATGAAAAAGGCCGTCTGAAAACCCTGCCCGGCTTTCGCCAAAGCTGCGTTTTCAGACGGCCTCAAAAGAAACACAAACGAAAAAAACAGCCGTCTGAAAACGGCTGTTTTTGTATTTTGGTCGGAGTGAAAGGATTCGAACCTTCGACCCCTTGCACCCCATGCAAGTGCGCTACCAGACTGCGCCACACTCCGACTTGGAAAGGAGCGGATTATATTGGAGCGTTCCCGATTAGGCAAGTGCCTTTTCGATTTTAGCCAACAATCCGCCCAATGCGGCACCGACTTCTTCCGCCGTAGCGGCCGGATGCCCCTCGGCATCCAAACCGTTATGGTTGAATCCGTCGACAAACGGAGCGAAGGTGTCTTTCAGCTTTCTGATTTTCACCACATCCGCCCGCGTATATTTGTCCGCGCCGTAACCGACCACCGTACCGTGTTCGTACTGCCATTGGGCAAACTGCGCGGCACTGATCTGCGCCAGTTCGCACAATTCGGCCAGACTGAAATAGCGTTTGGCCGGAATTTCAGGCAGTTTAACGTTGCCGCTGCTTGTCATAATAATGCTCCACCATGCCTTTGAGTTTTTGGCTGGCATGGAAAGTTACCACGCGGCGGGCGGTAATCGGCACTTCTTCGCCGGTTTTCGGATTGCGTCCCGGCCGCTGTGGCTTGTCGCGCAATTGGAAGTTGCCGAACCCTGAAATTTTGATTTCTTCGCCGCGTGCCAGAGTGGTGCGGATTTCCTCGAAAAAAAGTTCGACGATTTCTTTGGCATCGTTTTTGCTTACTTTGCTGACTTTGTCGACCAATATATCGGCCAATTCGGCTTTAGTGAGAGTCATGTGTTTACCTTTTGTTGTAACAAGTGGGGGAATTTTACCAATTTTAGTTTTAAATTCAAGCGAATATTCATCCGCGCAGTTGCGCACCTGCACTTTCTGCCGCAGCCACCAAACGCCCGACCACCTGCTCCACCTCTTCATCGGTAAGCGTGGCCTCGCTGCTTTGCAGCACGACTTTTACCGCCATGCTTTTCATATTTTCAGGCAGCCCTGTGCCGCGATACACGTCGAACACGCTGATTTCCTGTACCAGCGGGCTGTCGGCGGCGGCGAGGGCGTGCAGCAGGTCGGCGTGGGACACGCTTTCGGGCAGCACAAAGGCCAAGTCGCGGCGCACGGCTTGGAATTTGGACACGGGGCGGTAGGCGGTTTTTTCGCGCGCCAGCACGGCATCTACGTCCAGCTCGAACACCAGCGGCGCTTGCGGCAGGTCGTATTTTTGCAGCCATTGCGGATGCAGTTCGCCGATAAAGCCGACGCTTTGGCCGCCGATGCGGATTTCGGCGGTGCGGCCGGGGTGCAGCGCGGGGTGTTGCGCTTGGACAAATTCGGCGTTTTTGCCCGCCAGCAGGGCTTCGACATCGCCTTTTACGTCGTAGAAATCCACCGCGCGGGCGGCTTCGCCCCATTGTTCGGGTGCGGCCGTGCCGTAGGCCAAACCGCCGATGCGCTCGGTCTGCACGAAGCGGCCGTCTGAATCTTTGCGGAACACGCGGGCGATTTCAAACACGCGCACGCGGTTTTGCTTGCGGTTGAGGTTGTTTTGCAGGATTTCGACCAGCCCGCCGATAAGAGTAGAACGCATCACGCTGTATTGCGCCGCCAGCGGGTTTTGCAGGCGGATGGGATCGGCATTGGCGGCGAAATCCTGCTCCCACGCTTCGTTGACAAAGGCGTAGCTCACCACTTCCTGATAGCCGCGTGCGGCCAGTTGGCTGTAAACGGTAAAACGGCTGCGGCGGGTTTCGGGCAGCGGCATCATGTTCAGACGGCCTGAAGTCTGCTCGCCGGGAATGTTTTCATAGCCGTACACGCGGGCGATTTCTTCGATTAAATCGGCTTCGATTTCAATATCATATCGGAAACTCGGTGCGGTGGCGGCAAGGCCGTCTGAAACTTTTTGCGGCTGCAAACCGAGTGCCGACAAAATGGTTTCGATACGCGCTTCGTCTATGGCCACGCCCAATACTTTGGCCACACGTGCGGTACGCAGCGGCACGGCTTTCCGTTCGGGCAGGCGGCCTTGTGCTTCGGTTATCGTGCCCGCCTGTCCGCCGCAAATCTGCAACACCAGTTCGGTGGCGCGTTCGACGGCATCGCGCTGTAATTCACAGTCCACGCCGCGCTCGAAGCGGAATGACGAGTCCGAGCCGAAGCCGTATTGGCGCGATTTGCCGGCAATGGTTTCGGGGGCGAACCACGCCGCTTCCAGCACGATGTTTTTCGTGCCGTCTGAAACCGCGCTGGCCGCGCCGCCCATCAGCCCCGCCATGCTCAACGCGCCCTGGTCGTCGGCCACCACCAGCGTGTTGTCGGACAGGGTAACGGTTTTTTCGTTCAGGCATTCCAGCGTTTCGCCGTTTTCGGCGCGGCGCACAATCAGGCTGCCTGAAATCTTGTCGGCATCGAAAACGTGCATGGGCTGGCCGATTTCCAACATCACATAGTTGCCGATGTCCACCAGCGCGGAAATGCTGCGGATGCCGCTGCGCGCCAGACGCTGTTTCAGCCAGTCGGGCGAGGCGGCCTGCGCATTGACGTTTTCAATCACGCGGCTGAGGAAACGGCCGCAGTCGTCGGGCGCGTCGATGCGCACGGGCTGGGTTTTCGTGCCGGTAACAGAGGCCGTCTGAATTTCAGGCTGCCTGAAAACGCAGCCGGTCAAGGCCGCCGTTTCGCGTGCCAAACCTTTGATGCTCAGGCAGTCGGCACGGTTGGGCGTGATTTTCAGCGTGAACACGGTGTCGTCCAAATCCAGATATTCGCGCAGGTTCGCGCCCACGGGGGCGTTTTCGGGCAGGATGTGCAGCCCGTCTGCGCCGTCTTCAGGCAGCCCCAACTCTTTGGCGGAACACAGCATTCCGTTGGAAACCTGCCCGCGCATTTTGGTCGGCTTGATTTTGAAATCACCCGGCAGCACCGCGCCCGGCAAGGCACACGGCACTTTGATGCCCGGCCGCACGTTCGGCGCACCGCAGACAATCTGGATGGTCTCGCCCGTGCCCGCATCGACTTGGGTGATGTTCAGGCGGTCGGCATCGGGGTGTTTTTCCACCGTTTTCACTTCGGCCACCACCACACCGGAAAACACCGGCGCAGCCGCCTCGGCCTCTTCGACTTCAAGGCCGGACATGGTGAGCAGATGGGAAAACTGCTCGGGAGTAAGATCGGTATCGGCTTGGGTTTTCAGCCAGGAGTAGGAGAATTGCATGGTTTTTGCTCGTTTAAAATTATAAAAAACGTATTTGTAAATTCAGCTTGAAGAAAAATGTGTTGTCTTTTTCGTATATATCGCCAAAGTGGTGGCGCGAAGAGCTCGGCGTATCGAATTTTGTATTCATAAAAAGATAATCTTCAAACTGGTTGCGGCTGTATAAGTGGTAGCAGACAATTTCGCCATCTTGTTTGACCACCAAATATCCTCCGGTTGCATCATATTGACCATGCCATACTTCGGCAGGACGCATTCCCAAGGCCGCTTCGCATAGCAGACGCTTGATTTTGTATTCGTAAAAATGATGCTTATCAGAATAATCGTATCCGTTGGGATTCAACTCGCACACCTGTTTGGCCAGATCTTCTGTTGTAACAGCCGAACCAGCGTAGTATTGGGATAACATTTCTGCCAAGATTTCAGGCAGCATGCTGTCTATCAGGATTAAATTATTAGAAAATATCCGACTGTCTACACTTCGGAATTTTAAAGTACAGCCTGCATCGGCAATTGCTTGCATTCTTGTACGAATGTCTCTGCGGCCTTTGTTATTCATCAGACTGTTTATCATTGTTGCTAACTGCGTGTTGCAATTCAAAACTTCATATACGAAATTTGTCGCACCACTGGCATTAAGCAAAGTCGGCTTGCTGCCTAATTCAGATTTGATGCTGAATCCTAACGTAGGAGATATTCCCGAGCGTATATCGCGAACAACAATGTGTATGTCGCTTTTAGATGAAGACTTCGTACTCAGCCGTGTGCAGCCAATCTGTCGTAAAAAAGACTCCACATCCAGAATGGTGAAAGTTGCATTGCCTTTTTTCCTGCTTCTGCATTTTATTTCGGCTAATAAAATCTCTGCATTTTTTTTAAAATCTGCAATAGAGACTGTCTGAGATATATTGTCTAAAGCAAATACTATCCTCTGTTTGTCATCACTGTAACCATATCTTTGTTCTTCTCGGATTATATTAATAATTGGCAGAATGAGACTTTCTATTTTATTCATTCTGCCGTCCCCGAGATAAATTTCTCCATCAGCAAGCAGTTTCAACAAAACGTAAGGTTCGCTCCATTCCCCTTTGTTGCCTGAAAGTGTAGCAGTCATAACGTACCTTTAACCGTATTTAAAATTTTTTCTGCCGTAGCCTGAATTGCAGGTACGGCTACCGAATTACCAAACTGTTTGTAAGCCGAAGCATCGGCAACAACAATTTTGAAATGTTCGGGGAATCCTTGAAGTCTTGCCCACTCGCGCGGGGTCATTTTTCGGATACCTTCACGGTTTACTTCGCCTTTAATATTTGTTGTCGGTGTAAAGTCGGTAATCCGATGGTCGATAACCAGATTCCGTTCGCGCCCCATTCCCCCGACTACAATGGCATTGGCAATATCGTTGTCGGCGATAATTTCATAGCCGAATCCGTTACCTTTGTCTTCATGCCGCTGCTTATGCTTGCGCAGGGTATCGATATATTGTGTAGACAGATAATATTTTGTCGGAACAGGAAATTTTTCTTTGATGTCTTTAAAAGCCACCTGAATGCCGTTCGGTTTGGGATATTCAAAATTTTCAATGCCCAAATCTTTTCTGAAACCCACAATAAAAATCCGCTCACGGTTTTGCGGTACACCGAAATTTTTGGCATTGACAATCTCAGGTTCGGGAACGAAATAGCCCAAATCTTCCCGTAACGTATTCAAAATAGTTGCCAATGTACGGCCTTTGTCGTGATTGGTCAGGCCTTTCACATTTTCTAAAAAAAAGGCTTTCGGTTTGTGTCTTTTGATAATTTCTGCCACATCAAAAAACAGTGTTCCTCGGGTATCTTCAAACCCTCCGCGTCTTCCAGCAATCGAGAAAGCCTGACAGGGAAAGCCGGCGCACAAAATATCGAATGTTTGCGGAATAAACTTTTTGGTTTCTTCCTTGGTAATATCACCAAACGGCACTTCGCCGAAATTGGCTTCGTAGGTTTGTTTCGCCTTTTCGTCCCACTCGCTCGAAAACACACATTCACCACCTAAATTCTGCATGGCGATACGGAAGCCGCCGATTCCTGCAAACAAGTCGATAAAAGTAAACGCAGGCTGTTTGGTTTTTTGGAATCCGTCCTCGTGTTCAAACAGTCTGTATTGCGCGGCTTTTTCTTTCAATTTTTGCGGCGAAGCACTTTCAATTTCGGGGTAATGTTCTTTTTTCATGGATTACTCTCTGTATTTGGTCGGCCGCAGCATCAGGATTCTTGACAATATCTCTGCCCCAAAAACGGAACACCGTCCAGCCTTCGGCTTTCAGACGGCCTGTTACTTCGGCATCGCGCCGCATATTGCGTTCGATTTTTTCGAGCCAGAAACCACGGTTGCTTTTGATGTCGTCCTTGCGTTTTTCCCAATCTTTGCCGTGCCAAAATTCGCCGTCCACAAATACGGCGACTTTGTATTTTTTGAAGCTGAAATCCGGCTTGCCGAAAACGGTTTTGCTGTTTTTGCGGTAACGCAGGCCGAGCCTCCACATGGCTTTTGCCAGCAGCAGTTCGGGCTTTGTGCCTTTGCTTTTATTGGCCTGCATACATTTTCGGCGCTGTTCGGGTGTCAGTCTGTCCATTTTAAAGAGGCCGTCTGAAATATTTTCCGAATCATCCGATTGATGCAGGGCAGTTATCGCATCGTTCTTGTTGTTTCAGGCTGCCTGAAAACCGCCTATCTATGCCGTTTTTCAGGCAGCTTGCGGCGGATTATTTGGCAAACTGTTTCAAGAAATTCAAATCGTTGTCAAAGAACAGGCGCAGGTCGTTTACGCCGTAGCGCAGCATGGCGAAGCGGTCGAGGCCGATGCCGAAAGCGAAGCCGGTGTAGCGTTCGGGGTCGATGTTGACGTTTGTCAGGACGTTGGGATGCACCATGCCGCAGCCGCCGACTTCGAGCCATTTGCCGTTGTCGCCCATGATGTCGATTTCGGCGGACGGTTCGGTAAAGGGGAAGAACGAGGGGCGGAAGCGCACCTGCAAATCATCGCGCTCGAAAAAGCGGCGGATAAATTCGGTGAACACGGCTTTGAGGTCGGCAAAGGTTACGCCTTCTTCCACCCACAGGCCTTCGGCTTGGTGGAACATGGGCGAGTGGGTGGCGTCGCTGTCCACTCGGTACACGCGGCCGGGGGCGATGATGCGGATGGGCGGATTTTTTTTGTCGAACATGTAGCGGATTTGGATCGGCGAGGTGTGGGTGCGCAATACGTCGCCGTTTTCGACGTAAAAAGTGTCCTGCATGGCGCGGGCGGGGTGGTTTTGCGGGATGTTGAGGGCTTGGAAGTTGTGGAAGTCGTCTTCGATTTCGGGGCCGTCGGCCACTTCGAAGCCCATGCCGTGAAAGAGTTCGACCACGCGTTGCAGGGTAAGGGTTACGGGGTGGAGGCCGCCGCTGCCGCCGCTGCGTCCGGGCAGGGTAATGTCGAGTGCTTCGGCGGCAAGGCGTTGTTGCAGTTGGGCGGCGGCAAAAGCATCGCGTTTGGCGTTGTAGGCCGTCTGAAAGCGGTTTTTGCATTCGTTGATGTGCGCGCCGGCGGTTTTGCGCTCTTCGGGCGACATTTGCCCGAGCTGTTTGAGCAGTGCGTTGAGTTCGCCGGCTTTGCCCATGTAGCGGGCTTTGACAAGCTCCAGCGCTTGCTGGTCGGCGGCGGCTTCGAGGGCGGCAATGCCCTCTGCGGTGATTTGGTTGGCGTTTTGCATATTTGCATTTTCCATAATAGTCTTATGTCTGTTGACGATTAGGCACAGATTCAAACAAGAAGGCCGTCTGAAAATTCAGACGGCCTTCTGCAATCTATCACGGCCAATCCGTTTGATAATGAATTGGCGGTATTTTATCGCAAAGCTGATTCAAAAAACAGGGGTTTTGTTAAAAAATCAAATATATAGAATATAAAAAAGGAAACCGAAGTTTCCTGTTTAAGGGTCTCTAAACCAACAATGCTGCTTTTGCCTTTTCAACTAACTGGGCGAACACGGCTTTGTCGAACACAGCCAAATCGGCCAATACTTTGCGGTCAATTTCAATCGCAGCACGTTTCAAACCGTTCATAAATTTGCTGTAAGACAAACCGTTTGCGCGTGCACCAGCATTGATACGAGCAATCCAAAGCTGGCGAAACTGACGTTTGCGCTGACGGCGGTCGCGGTAAGCATATTGACCAGCCTTCATTACTGCCTGTTTGGCGATACGGTAAACATTTTTGCGGCGGCCGCGATAGCCTTTGGCCAATGCTAATACTTTTTTATGACGGGCACGTGCGGTTACACCGCGTTTTACGCGTGGCATAGTTCAAACTCCTTTTAAGCGTAGGGTAACATTTTGGCAACAGAAGCCAAATCACGGTCATTTACCATAGAGGTACCACGCAATTGGCGTTTGTTTTTCGTTGTCTTTTTAGTCAAGATATGGCGTTTGAACGCATGGGCGCGCTTAACACCACCGTTACCCAGTACTTTAAAGCGTTTTTTCGCACTGGACTTGGTTTTCATTTTAGGCATAGGAAAACTCCATTTTGTTATCGGATAAGGCATCAGGGGGTTTTGAATTTTTCCTTCAAACACTTACAACCCAAACACCACGGTTTTTGGTTTTTGCAGCTATCTTGCAAGATACTTGCCGAAAGCATAGCAATTCCGTATGGCAAGGCAAGTTTGCTATTTTAACCTTGTTTCTTTTTGGGCGCAATCATCATCACCATCTGACGGCCTTCCATTTTTGGAAACTGCTCGATTTGTGCCAACTCTGCCAAATCTTCTTTGACACGCTCCAAAAGCTGAGCACCTAACTGTTGGTGCGCCATTTCGCGACCTCGAAACCGCAGCGTTACTTTCACTTTATCGCCGTCTGTCAGGAAACGGACGATATTGCGCATCTTAATCTGGTAATCGCCGTCATCCGTACCCGGACGGAACTTGATTTCCTTAATTTGCACCTGCTTTTGGTTTTTCTTGGCTTCGTCGCGTTTTTTGGCCTGCTGGTATTTATATTTGCCAAAATCCATAAGTTTGCAAACAGGCGGTTTGGCGGTTGGGGAAATTTCCACCAAATCGACATCCTGCTCTTCGGCCATAGACAAAGCCTCACGGACAGATACAACACCAAGCTGCTCGCCTGCCTCACTGATCAATCGCACTTCTTTAGCGGTAATTTCACCGTTGATTCGTGCTTCGCGTTCTTGTGCGATAGTAATACTCCTTTTAAAGTTAATGATTTACCAAAGATTCGGCAATTTCCTGCTCTAAGCGTGCAATAAAATCGTCAATCTTTAAAGAACCCAAATCTTCTGCCTTGCGGCGCACGGCAACTTGGCCGCTTTCTTTTTCCTTGTCTCCCACTACAATTTGATAGGGGAACCGGTATTGGCTGTTGTCGCGGATTTTGTAGCCGATTTTTTCGTTGCGCAAATCCAATTCTACCCGGAAACCTTTGGCACGCAGTTTTTCCACGACCCTGCGGCAGTAATCTTCCTGATGCTCGGTAATGTTCATTACAACCATCTGAACCGGAGCCAGCCACAACGGAAAAGAACCGGCGTGGTTTTCAATCAGAATGCCGATAAAGCGCTCCAAAGAACCCAAAATGGCGCGGTGCAGCATCACGGGGCGGGCGCGGTCGTTACTTTCGGTAACATATTCCGCGTCCAGTCGTTCCGGCAAAACGAAATCCAGTTGCAGCGTGCCGCACTGCCACGAACGGCCGATAGCATCTTTGACGTGGTATTCGATTTTCGGCCCGTAAAACGCGCCTTCCCCGGGTAATTCTTCCCATTTGACACCGCAGGCGGTAAGCGCGTCGCGCAGGCCTTGCTCGGCTCTGTCCCAAATTTCGTCGGAGCCCGCCCGTTTTTCCGGACGCAGGGACAGTTTCACGGAAACATCATGGAATCCGAACTGTTTGTAGATGCGCACCAGCAATTCGTTGAACCGGCGTGCTTCTTCGACGATTTGCTCTTCGGTACAGAAAATATGGGCATCGTCCTGCACAAAACCGCGCACACGCATCAGTCCGTGCAACGCCCCGCTCGGCTCGTTGCGGTGGCATGAACCGAATTCTGCCAAACGCATCGGCAAATCGCGGTACGAGCGCAGGCCGTTGTTGAAAATTTGAACATGACCCGGGCAGTTCATCGGTTTGACGGCATATTCACGTTTTTCCGACTGGGTTACAAACATATTGTCTTGGTAATTATCCCAATGGCCGGAACGCTCCCAAAAAGTTTTATCCATGATTTGAGGCGTTTTTACTTCGCGGTAGCCTGCCGCATCCAGTTCTTTGCGCATATGCTGCTCAATAGCCTGCCACAAGGCCCAGCCGCGCGGATGCCAAAACACCATGCCGGGTGCTTCTTCCTGCAAATGGAACAAATCCAACTGCCTGCCCAGCTTGCGGTGGTCGCGCTTTTCCGCTTCTTCGATACGCCGGATATAGTCTTTCAACTCGTCTTTGCTTGCCCATGCCGTGCCGTAAATGCGTTGCAGCATTTCATTGTTGCTGTCGCCGCGCCAATACGCACCGGCCAGCTTGGTCAGTTTGAAGTTTTTCAGAAAACGGGTGTTCGGCACATGTGGGCCGCGGCACATATCCACGTATTCCTGATGATGGTACAGACCCATCGCCTCTACTTCCGGCATATCTTCAATCAGGCGCAGCTTGTATTCCTCGCCGCGCTCTTGGAAAGTTTTGATGGTTTCGGCACGCGGCGTCATCACTTTGACGACATCGTAATCCTGATTAATCAGTTCTTTCATCCGCGCTTCAATAGCGGCAACATCTTCGGGGGTAAATGGTTTTTCGGTGGCTATATCGTAATAGAAGCCGTCTTCGATAACGGGGCCGATGACCATTTTGGCATCGGGATAGAGCTGTTTGACCGCATGGCCGACCAAGTGGGCGCAGGAATGGCGGATAATTTCCACGCCTTCTTTGTCTTTCGGAGTAATGATTTGGACGCTTGCATCTTCGGTAATCGGATCACACGCGTCAACCAGCCTGCCGTTGACCCTGCCCGCCACTGTCGCCTTCGCCAGCCCGGCACCGATAGAGGCGGCAATCTGCGCCACGGTTACGGGGGCTTCATACCGGCGGACGGAACCATCGGGCAAGGTAATGTTCAACATTAAAGACTCCGGAAACATTATAAAAATAACGGCACGAATGCCGTTTTGGAAAATTCTGGTAGGCACGATTGGATTCGAACCAACGACCCCCACCATGTCAAGGTGGTGCTCTAACCAACTGAGCTACGTGCCTGTATGAATTAGGCTGCGGATTGTACCGACCGGCGGCGCGCTTTGCAAGCGGGTTTGCGTTTTCAGCCCCCTGTATGCCTGCTTTCCCGCCACATACTGTTTTCAGACGGCCTCAAAACCCTGCAAAGCAGAAAAAGGCCGTCTGAAAAACACTAATCCGTCTGTTGCTTGCGGCGGCCGAAGCAGATGAAGCCGGCCACACCGGCCGCCAGCATCGGCAGGCTGAGCCACTGCCCCATCGACAAACCCAGCGTCAGCAGGCCGAGATAGTCGTCAGGCTGGCGGGCGTATTCGGCAATGAAGCGGAACAGGCCGTAGCCGGCGAGAAACAGCATGGCGGTCTGCCCCGTAGGACGCGGTTTGCTTGAAAACAGCCACACCAGCACAAACAGCAATACGCCTTCGAGCGCAAACTGGTAAAGCTGCGAGGGATGGCGCGGCAGTGCGCCGTATTGCGCCAGCCACTGCGCCCACTGCGGATTACCCGCCGCCAAATGTGCGTCTGCCTCCGCAGCCTGCGGAAAACCCATTGCCCAAAAGGCATAGGGGTTGGTAATGCGTCCCCACAATTCGCCGTTGATAAAATTGCCGATGCGTCCCGAAGCGAGGCCGAGCGGCACGAGCGGGGCGACAAAGTCGAGTACCTGCATCCATTTTAGGCCATTTTTGCGGGCAAACAGCCAGCTTGCCGCCACTACGCCGAGAAAGCCGCCGTGGAAAGACATACCGCCGTTCCAGACTTTGACGATGTCGGCCGGATGGGAGAGATAGTATTCGGGCTGGTAAAACAAGACGAAACCGAGCCGTCCGCCGAGTATCACGCCGATTACGCCCCAAGTGAGGAAGTCGTCGAGCATTTCCACGGTAAACGGCGTGCCGCCCTGTTTGATGCGGCGGCGGCCGAGCCACATAAACAGCGCGAAGCCGACAATATAGCTGAGGGCATACCAGCGGATGGCGAGCGGCCCCAGATGCAGGGCGGCGGGATCAAACTGCGGATGGATAAGCATAAGGTCTGATACATTCTTGAAAAAGCAAAGGCGGCATTATACGCAAAACCCGCTTTTCAGACGGCCTTCGGCTATAATCTCCCGCTTTTCAACCGTTTCCAAACGATATACGCCATGCAGCCACTCAACAACGATACCTTTCTCCGCGCACTCTTAAAACAGCCTGTCGAATACACGCCGATCTGGATGATGCGGCAGGCCGGCCGCTATCTGCCCGAATACAAGGCCACCCGTGCGCAGGCCGGCAGCTTTTTGGATTTGTGCAAAAACACCGAATTGGCCACCGAAGTAACCATCCAGCCGCTCGAGCGTTTTGCTTTGGATGCGGCGATTTTGTTTTCCGACATTCTCACTGTGCCGGACGCGATGGGCTTGGGGCTGTATTTTGCCGAAGGCGAGGGACCAAAATTCGAGCGGCCGCTGCAAACCGAAGCCGCAATAGCCAAACTGCAAACGCCCGACATGGCGCGTTTGCAGTATGTGTTTGACGCGGTAAGCTCTATCCGCCGCGCCTTAAACGGCCGCGTGCCGCTAATCGGATTTTCCGGCAGCCCGTTTACGCTGGCGTGTTACATGATCGAGGGCGGCGGCAGTAAGGATTTCCGCACCGTCAAAACCATGCTGTATTCGCGCCCCGACCTGCTGCACAAAATCCTGAGCGTCAATGCCGAAGCCGTTACCGCCTATCTTAACGCGCAAATCGACGCAGGGGCGCAGGCAGTGCAGATTTTCGACACTTGGGGCGGCGTGTTGAGCGATGCCGCGTTTGAAGCATTCAGCCTGCGCTACATGAAGCAGATTATCGCCGGCCTCAAGCGCGAAAACGAAGGCCGCCGCGTGCCTGTGGTGCTGTTTGCCAAAGGCGGCGGGCTGTGGCTGGAAAAAATGGCCGAAAGCGGTGCGGACGCATTGGGTTTGGACTGGACGTGCGACATCGGCCAAGCCCGCAGCCGCGTCGGCGGCAAAGTAGCCCTGCAAGGCAATTTCGATCCCTTCGCCCTCTTCGGCACGCCCGAAGCCATCCGCGCCGAAGCCGCCCGCATTCTGGCCGGCTACGGCAGCGGCAGCGGCCATGTATTCAACCTCGGCCACGGCATCAACCAGCACACCAGCCCCGAACACGCCGAAATCCTGGTAAACGCGGTACACGAACTTTCCCGCCCCTACCACCGCTGACCCGTCCTCACAAAGGCCGTCTGAAAACAGGATCCCGCTGTCGGATCCGGATTTCAGACGGCCTTATTGCCGCCTGCCATGCGCACATCCGAACACCGTTACATTACAGCCGCAATTTTCGTTATAATATACATAAACAAACAAAAAAAGGCCGTCTGAAAAGGCTTTGCAAGCACCGGAACGGCCTTATTCCAAAACCGTTAACAAAGGAAATATCGTGGACGAAAACGAAAACACCGCCGTCAAACAGCCGCCGCGCCTGTTTGCCGACACCCAGAAAATCATCGTCGAACTCGAAAGCTGTCTCAACGCCCCGCTGCTGTGCTACTGGAACAGCATGGGCGGCAGCATCTACCGCAACGACGTACTCGCCCTCTACCGCGTTCTCGAACACACCGGCCGCCACGACACCATCTATCTCTTCATCAAAAGCGACGGCGGCTCCGGCAAAGAAGCCCTGCGCATGATCAACCTCATCCGCAGCCGCTGCAACCGCCTCGTCAGCCTCATCCCCCTGCAATGCGCCTCCGCCGCCACCATGATGGCCATCGGCGCGGACGAAATCCACATGGGGCCGATGGCCTACCTCAGCTCCGTGGACACCTCCCTCACCCACGACCTCTCCCCCATCGACCGCGACAACGACCGTGTTTCCGTCAGCCTCGACGAGCTCAACCGCGTCGTCAAACTCTGGCAGAAAAACACCGAAGACACAGGCTCCAACCCCTACAAATCCCTGTTCGACTACGTCCATCCCCTCGTCATCGGCGCGGTGGACAGAGCCGAATCCCTGTCCATCAAGCTGTGCGAAGAGCTGCTTTCCTACCACATCGCCGATCCCGTCCACGTCCGCAACATCGCCGAAACCCTCAACTCCGGCTACCCCTCGCACGGCTATCCCATCCTGACCAAAGAAGCCCGCCGCATCGGCCTCAACGCCTGCGAACTCGACAAAACCGCCAACGACCTGCTGCTCGCCCTCAACGCCCGCTACAGCGAAATGGGACAACGCGCCATCACCGACTTCGACGACACCCATTCCCACTCCAACGAAATCCTCAACATCCTCGAAGCGCGCGACATCCAGGTTTTCTACCAAAACGACAAAGAATGGTTTTACCGCACCGAAGAACGCCGCTGGCTCACCCTCAACGACAACTCCCGCTGGCACGTAACCGAAAGCGACGGCCGCGGCGGCGAAAAACACGCCATACTCCACCTTTCCTAACCCGAAAGGCCGTCTGAAACCGTTTTCAGACGGCCTCCCATCCCTTCGGACGCACCGCCCATGCACACCTGGACCCAAGCCCTCGCCGACGAAAAACAAAAACCCTATTTCCGCCGGATTCTCGACACCGTCCGCACCGAACGCGAAAACGGCCAAACCGTCTACCCGCCCGCCGCCGACGTATTCAACGCTTTCAAAGCCACGGAATTTGCCGCCGTCAAAGCCGTCATCCTCGGCCAAGACCCCTACCACGGCGCAGGCCAGGCGCACGGCCTCGCCTTTTCCGTCCGACCCGGCATCCCCGTCCCCCCTTCGCTGCAAAACATCTACAAAGAACTCGCCGACGACATCCCCGGCTTCCGAATCCCCGCCACCGGCTGCCTGCAACCTTGGGCGGAACAAGGCGTGCTGCTGCTGAACACCGTCCTCACCGTCCGAGCCGGACAGGCACACTCCCACGCCGCACTCGGCTGGGAAACCTTCACCGACACCGTCATCCGCCGTCTCGCCGAAGAACGCACCGGCCTCGTCTTCATCCTATGGGGCGGCCACGCGCAAAAGAAAGGCGCATTTATCGACCGCAGCCGCCACCTCGTCCTCACCGCCCCCCACCCCTCGCCCCTCTCCGCATATAGAGGCTTTTTCGGCAGCCGCCCCTTCTCCCAAACCAACACCTACCTGCACGCGCACGGCCAAACCCCGATCGACTGGCAGCTTTAACAACCGCAAGGCCGTCTGAAAACGCCCAACGGTTTTCAGACGGCCTCAAAGCACAGCGGCACCGATTGCCGACACAAGCCGCAGTTTTCCAGTATCATCACCGCTTTTTCCGCACACCGCCCCATGAAACGCGCCAAACGCCACCCCTTCGCCAAAATCCTGCGCCAACGCCTCGAACTGCATTTGGACAACCGCTCCTCCGACAACACCGTGCCGGCGGAAAACCAATTCCGCCGCTGGATATGGCAGGCCGTCAAACAGCAATACCGCCGCGCCGAAATCTCCGTCGTCCTCCTTGACGAAGACGAAGCCCGCGCCTGCAACCGCGACTACCGAGGCAAAGACTACGCCACCAACGTATTGAGCTTCGCCCTCGACGAAGACCAAACCCTCATCGCCCCCGCCCTTTCAGACGGCCTGCACGGCGATCTCGTCATCTGCCCCCAAGTCGTCCTCCGAGAAGCGGCGACGCAAGGCAAAACCCCCGAACAGCACTACGCCCACCTCACCATCCACGGCGTACTGCACCTCATGGGCTACGACCACGCCGCCGACAGCGAAGCCGAAGAAATGGAAGCCCTTGAAACCGCATTGCTGAATCAGTTAGCATACCCCGACCCGTACAAATAGGAAAAACACAATGGACGGCAGCCCGTCGAAACCCAACCTCCTCGAACGCATCATCCACCGCATCAGCGGCAACGCCCCCGACACCGCCGAAGGCGTACTCGCCCTGCTGCAACAGGCGCACGAACAGCAGGCCTTCGATGCCGACACCATGCAGCGTTTGGAAAAAGTCCTCGACTTTGCCGATCTCGAAGTGCGCGACGTGATGATTACCCGCTCGCAAATGAGCGTCGTCAAAGCCGGCGACAGCCTCGAACGCATCATCCCCTACATCATCGAAACCGCCCATTCCCGCTTCCCCGTTATCGACGGCGACAAAGACACCATCCTCGGCATCCTCCACGCCAAAGACCTGCTCAAATACATCGGCAGCAGCGAACCCTTCGGCCTCGAAAGCCTCCTGCGCCCCGCCTGCTTCGTACCCGAAGGCAAATCCCTCAACGCCCTGCTCAAAACCTTCCGCGAACAACGCCTGCACATGGCCATCGTCGTAGACGAATACGGCGGCACCTCCGGCCTCGTAACCTTTGAAGACATCATCGAAGCCATCATCGGCGACATCGAAGACGAATTTGACGAAGACGACTCCGCCGACAACATCTTCCCCGTATCCGCCGAACGCTGGCGCATCAACGCCGTAACCGAAATCGAAGACATCAACGCCTGTTTCGGCACCAACTATTCCGGCGAAGAAGCCGACACCATCGGCGGCCTCGTCATCCAAGAGTTCGGCCGCCTGCCCGTACGCGGCGACAAAATCGCCCTGCCGCCCCTGCTCTTCACCGTTGCCCGCGCCGACCACCGCCGCCTGCACACCCTGATGGCCGTACGCATGAAAGACAAAGAACACAAAGAATAAACCTTGAAAACCAAAACGAAAGGCCGTCTGAAAAATCTTTTTCAGACGGCCTCTGCCTTTCAAACAGCGCGTGTGGCTCTGCCACGCACGCGGTTGCGGATGCCGGTGTTTTCAGACGGCCTCTTGCCTTGCGGCAGCCCCGCGCCTACCACACCGCATAAAACATCGTTTTCGCCAGCAGCACAATCAGCACCATATGCACCAGCACGGCGGCATGGATATAGCGCGACCAGCCCTTCGTCAGCGTACCGCGCCGCATCTTCGTTACCGCAATCACAAAATGCACCAGAATGCCGCACGCAATCAGGATTTTCAACGCAAGCTGGGTATTGAACGACGAAGCAAAAGGCTGCGCCAGATTGGGCAGATAGCGCAAATACGCCATCCCCGCGCCCGAAAGGAACACCCCCGCCACAATCCACGGCATCACCTTCACCGCACGTTTGGACAAAGCACGCTCCACCTCCTGCCGCGCCCCGCGCGACACGGCTTTGGTGTGCATCACACTCAAAACCAAACCCTCGAAAAACACGCCGCCGACAAAAGCCACGGCGCAAAACAAATGGACAATGTGAAACCACGGATAGGCAGACATAACAAACCTTTTGAAAGTTTAACTCCGGCAAACGCCCGCCAACACGGGGCGTGTGTATTCTTGCCCCGCCATTTTAGCAAACGGAATGGCGTTTTTATCCCACAACAAAACCAAGGAGTACGCATGAAACCGTTATTCGTGAAAACAGCCGCCATCGCCGCCGCCGTCCTGTCCCTGAGCGCCTGCAACGGCCTCAGCCAAACCCAGCGCAACACCGCTGCCGGCGCAGTCATCGGCGGCGTGGCCGGCAACCTCATCGGCGGCGACACCGGCTCGACACTCGGCGGCGCGGCACTCGGCGGCGTTATCGGCAGCCAGGTACACCGCCACCGCTGAATCCTGCCGCCGTTTCATCCGTAAACACAGGCCGTCTGAAAACATTTTCAGACGGCCTTTTTCCACAGCGGCGCGGCAACGGCGCAGGACTCATCAGCGCGTATGCACAGTTTCCACCCCCGTCTTGATTTCGCCGTAGATTTCACTGTCTCCCGCAGAAGGGCGGGAAGCACAGGCGGCGAGCGCGAGGACGAAGCAGAGGGACAGCAGCGTTTTCATAACAGTTCCTTTCGGTTGGCGGGTAAAAAAATCCGTATCGAGCCGCGCGAAACCGTTTTTCAGACGGCCTTTTCGGCTACAATGCGCAACTTTACCCCAAACCGCAACACCATGAAAGAACACAAAGCCCGAAAGCGTTTCGGGCAGAACTTTTTGCAGGACACGCGCATCATCGCCGACATCGTCAACGCCGTGCGCCCACAGCCCGACGACACCGTTATCGAAATCGGCCCCGGCCTCGCCGCCATCACCGCCCCGCTGGCAGCCAAACTCCAACGCCTGCACGTTGTCGAAATCGACCGCGACATCATATCCCGCCTGAAAACCCTGCCCTTTGCCGGCAAACTCGTCATCCACGAAGGCGATGTTTTACAGTTTGATTTCAACAGCATCGCGGGCAAAAAGAAAATCGTCGGCAACCTGCCCTACAATATTTCCACGCCGCTGCTGTTCCGCCTGAGCGAAATTGCCGGCGACGTAACCGATATGCACTTTATGCTGCAAAAAGAAGTGGTCGAGCGCATGACCGCCCTCCCGCAAAGCAACGACTACGGCCGCCTCAGCGTCATGCTGCAATACTTTTTCGAAATGGAGCGGCTGATCGACGTACCGCCCGAAGCCTTCACGCCCGCGCCGAAAGTCGATTCCGCCGTTGTCCGCATGATTCCGCTGCAACACCGCATCGGCAAAGCGGAAAACTTCGCCCATTTTGCCAAACTGGTGAAAGCCGCCTTCCACCAGCGGCGCAAAACCATACGCAACAACCTCAAAGGACTGGCGCACGACAATGCTTTGCAGGCCGCAGGCATAGACCCGCAGGAGCGCCCCGAACACATCGCTCCGGAAAAATACGTCGTCCTGAGCAACCTTTTGATACAAAAGGCCGTCCGAACACCGGTTCCGGCCAAGCCGCAACGATTGGAAACACCATGATCAAACTGAAAAACGTCAACAAATACTTCAAAGACCTCCACGTCATCAACAATGTCAGCCTCGAAGTAAAACAGGGCGAAGTCGTCGTCATCTGCGGCCCCTCCGGCAGCGGCAAATCCACCCTCATCCGCACCATCAACCAACTCGAAAAAATCCAAAGCGGCGAGATTTGGGTGGACGGCATCAACGTTGCCGACCCGAAAACCGATCTCAACAAAATACGCACCGAAGTCGGCTTCGTCTTCCAACACTTCAACCTCTACCCGCACCTTACCGTGCTGGAAAACATCATCCTCTCGCCCGTGCGCGTCAAAAAGCAGAAACGCGAAGATGCCGTGCCCAAAGCCGTCAGCCTGCTCGAACGCGTCGGCCTTGCCCACAAGCAGTCCGCCCTGCCGGGCGAACTTTCCGGCGGCCAGCAGCAGCGCGTGGCCATCGCGCGCGGGCTGGCGATGGAGCCGGCCGTGATGCTGTTTGACGAACCCACCTCCGCCCTCGATCCCGAAATGGTCGGCGAAGTGCTCAAAGTAATGAAAGACCTCGCCCAAAGCGGCATGACCATGATGTGCGTAACCCACGAAATGGGCTTCGCCCGCGAAGTGGCCGACCGCGTGATTTTCGTCGATCACGGCCAAATCGTCGAAGACGCACCGCCCGAAGCGTTTTTCCGCAACCCGCAAAGCGAACGCGCCAAACAATTCCTCGCCCAAGTGATGCACTAAGCGGCACCGCCGTACAAAAAGGCCGTCTGAAAAGCGTTTTACCGTTTTCAGACGGCCTCATATTTTCCTTATCCGCCAAACGCCACCCTGTGCACAAAACGCGTGCGCCGCTTAGGCGGCACACCCTACCCGAACGGCAACATTGCCCGCGCCGGATACAGCATTGCCGAATCCGCCGTAGGGTGTGTGGCGCAGCCACGCACGCGTTCCCGACAATCGGAAAACAGGCCGTCTGAAAAATCTGTTTCAAACAGCCTCTGCCGTTAAAGTAGGGTGTGTCGCCCAGCGACGCACGCGGCTGATGCTTTTCAGACGGTCTCTATTCCCTCTCCCGCCTGCGGGGGAAGAAGTGGATTTGCGGCGGATTCGTCGGTTTCAGACGGCCTCTGCTTTTGTTCCCTCCCCCGCCTGCGGGGGAGGGTTAGGGTGGGGGCTGTCGCCGTTTCGACGGGGCTTGCGGAAGGAAACAAAAGACATAGGCCGTCTGAAAATCCGTATCGGGTGTTTTCAGACGGCCTCTGCGTTCGCCCTAGCCCAGTACAAACAGCTCCCGCCCGTGCGCTTTGAGCCATGCCTTCGCCGCCTGCGTGTGCGGCGTATGGCGGCCGACCAGCTCCCAAAATGCCGCGCTGTGGTTCGGATGCGGCAGGTGGCAGAGTTCGTGTACGCAGACGTAGTCGGCAACAAAATCCGGCGCGAGTACCAGCCGCCAGTTGAGCCGTATCCCCGTGCGGGCGCGGCATACGCCCCAAAAAGTCTTCGCATCGGACAGGGCGGCCGCGGCAGGGTGCAGGTTCAGACGGCCTGCGTGGCCGTGCAGGCGCGGCAGCAGGGTTTGCGCGGCACATTCGCGCAGGGCGGTTTTGAGCAGCCGCCTTTGTTCGGCCGGCGCGGCTTCGGGCAGCAGGATGCACTCCGGTGCCAGCAACACACGGGAGATGCCGCCCTGCGCCGCCACCGCCGCCCTGCATCCGCGAAACCATATCGCCTCGGGCAGGCCGTCCGCTCCGTTTTCAGACGGCCTCTCCGTCCAACGCCCCAGCGTCTGCCGCAGCGTTTCCCCGTTTGCCGCCAGCCACGCCTCCAATCTGCGCCGCCCCAGCCATTTGGGCGCATTGACGCTCAGCGCATCGGCGGCAAGCGGGCGCAGGATGATGTTTTTCTTGGCTGTTTGTTTCAGTACGATGCGCACGGGGCTGCCGTCTGAAAAATAATGGGTAAATTCGTTCATGCTTGGTTTGGCGGGTGTTGAGGCCGTCTGAAAACGTTAAAACACGCTTTTCAGACGGCCTGTTGCGTTTACGCGCCCAAATAGCCTTCGCGGCTGGCGAGCCATCTGTCTAAGTGTGCTTTGACGATTTCGGGGTTTTGTTCGATCAGTTGCGGGGCGATTTCGCGGGCGCGTTCCAAAAGCTGCAAATCTTGTTCGAGATTGGCAAAGCGCAGCATGGGTACGCCGCTTTGGCGTGCGCCGAGAAATTCGCCGGGTCCGCGGATATTGAGGTCTTGGCGGGCGATTTCAAAGCCGTCGGTGTGTTCGTAAATCACTTTGAGCCGCGCTTTGGACAATTCGCTCAGGGGTTCGGCAAACAGTAAGACGCACACGCTTTTGGCCGCACCGCGCCCGACGCGCCCGCGAAGCTGGTGGAGCTGCGCCAGCCCCATGCGTTCGGCGTGTTCGATGACCATCAGGGCGGCGTTGGGCACGTCCACGCCGACTTCGATTACGGTGGTGGCGACAAGTACGTTCAGACGGCCTGCGGAAAAATCAGCCATCACAGCGGCTTTTTCGGCGGCTTTCATGCGGCCGTGTACGAGGCCGATATTGAGTTCGGGCAAGGCCGTCTGAAGCTGTTCGAGGGTTTCGGTGGCGGTTTGTAACTGGAGGGTTTCACTCTCTTCAATCAGGGGGCAGACCCAATATGCCTGCTGGCCTTTGCGGCAGATGCCCAACAGATAGCCTTCGACTTCGGCCCGGCGCAGGCTGTTGACGAGACGGGTTTGGATGGGGGTACGGCCGGGAGGCAGCTCGTCAATGACGGATACGTCCAGGTCGGCAAAAAAGCTCATGGCAAGGGTGCGCGGAATGGGGGTGGCAGACATCATGAGCTGATGTACGTCGCGGCCTTTGTTTTTCAGGGCAAGGCGTTGGGCAACGCCGAAACGGTGTTGTTCGTCAACGATAACGAGGCCGAGGTTTTGAAAGACAACCTCGTCTTGAAACAGGGCGTGCGTGCCGACGGCAATTTTGGCGAGGCCGTCTGAAAGTAGGGCTTTGGCTTGCTCTTTGGCTTTTTTACGCTGGCTGCCGGAAAGCCATACGATGTCGAGACCGAGCGGCGCAAACCATTGTTTGAATTTGATGAAATGTTGTTCGGCCAGGATTTCGGTGGGCGCCATCACAGCCACTTGCGCACCGGCTTCGATAGCGGCAAGCGCGGCAAGCGCGGCGACGATGGTCTTGCCGCTGCCTACGTCGCCCTGCAACAGGCGGTGCATGGGGAAAGTTTGCGCCATATCCCGACGGATTTCGGCTACGGCGCGCTCTTGTGCGCCGGTAAGAACGAAGGGCAAAGCGTTGCACAGGGTTTGGCTGAGCGAGCCGTCGCCGACCAGCGGCATAGCTTGGCCGCTGACACGTTTTTGCCGCGCCAGCCGCATGGAAAGCTGCTGCGCCAACAATTCGTCAAACTTGAGCCGCTGCCAAGCGGGCAAGGTGCCGTCTGAAAGCTGCGCGGCGGTAAATTCGGGCGGCGGAGCATGCAAAAGGCGCAGGCTTTCGGCCAGATGGGGCAGTTTCAAACGGCCTAACAATGCGTCGGGCAGGGTGTCGTGCAGCGGCGTGGTGTCCAAGGCCGTCTGAATGATGCGGCGCAGGGTGGGCTGGTTGAGACCGTTTACGGTGGGGTAAACGGGCGTGAGACTCTCGGCCAGACCGCCGGTTTCGGCATCGCGGATTTTGGGGTGAATCATCTCGTCGCCGTGAAAACCGTGTTTGATTTCGCCTACGGCACGGATGCGCCTGCCCACGGCCATTTGCTTCTGATGACTGGGATAAAAGTGGATAAAACGCAAAAACAACACGCTGCCCGCGCCGTCGCCGATTTGCACGATAAGCTGTTTGCGCGGTTTGAACATCACCTCCTGATGCAGCACCTCCCCTTCTACCTGGCACGGCACGCCTACGGGCGCATCTCGCAGCGGCATGATGTGGGTTTCGTCTTCATAGCGCAGCGGCAGATGCAGCACCAGATCCCAGGCGGTGTGCAGATTGAGTTTTTCCAGCTTCTTGGCGGCGGTGTCGGTGATTTTGAGCTGCTTTTTGGTTTCGGGAGTCATGGCGGATTCGGACGCGGGCGGAGGCGCGGATTATAGCAAGCCTGTCCCGTCCCACACGGCGGCGTGCAGGCAAGGCACAAAAGCACAAGCCCGCAACATACGCTGCGGGCTTGGCCGGTTCGGTTTTGAGTATCGAGGAAAAAGACTGAATCGTATAGGAGGCCTCCGTATCGGATTGGGAAAAATGACTGAAAACTTTGTTTAAGGGCATCGGCGTGCTGCCGATATGCGCATAATATCGCCAACGATAACAATTACCAAGCGTAATTTTTATTTTTTTTGATTATTTGTCGTAACAGTATGTTTTATAAAGAAAGAAATTTCACGCTTTTTATATGCCGCGCCGCCTGCCGCAAAAACGGCGATGACGTATAATCCCATCCGATTTTATCCGATGCACAAGCTATGACACACAACACGCTCTCCCACACCGTCCGCCAAGACCTCCTCGCCGCCAACGGCCTCTCCCCCGAAGACCTTGCCCGCAGCCTCGCCCTCATCGGCGCACACCACGTCGATTACGCCGACATCTACTGCCAGCGCACCGCTTTTGAAAGCTGGCATTTGGAAGAAGGCATGGTCAAATCGGGCAGCTTCCAAATCGGCCAGGGCGCGGGCGTACGCGCCGTGTCGGGCGAAAAAACGGCGTTTGCCTATACCGACAGCCTCGATGAAGCCGGCATCCGCCGCTGCGCCCAAGCCGTACGCGCCATCGGTGCGGCCGGGCAGGAGGCGCATGTCCGCAGGCCGTCTGAAAAAGCCGTCCGCCGCGTACACACAGCGGACAACCCCATCCCCAGCATGGATGCCGCTGCCAAAGTCGCCCTGCTGCACCGCGTCGAAGCCCTCGCCAAAGCCGCCGATCCGCGCATTGTGCAGGTCATGGCGGGGCTGACCTGCGAATACGACCTCATCTACATCACCCGCCTCGACGGCCGCCACGCCGCCGACATCCGCCCGCTGGTGCGCCTGAGCGTGAGCGTGATTGCCAAACAGGGCGAACGGCGCGAAATGGGCAGCGCGGGCGGCGGCGGCCGCTACGGCTTGGACTTTTTTGACGAAGCCCTGGTCGGCCGCTATGTGGACACCGCCGTCAGACAAGCCCTCACCAACCTCGAAGCCCGCCCCGCCCCCGCAGGCGCAATGAGCGTCGTCCTCGGCAGCGGCTGGCCCGGCGTGCTGCTGCACGAAGCCGTCGGCCACGGCCTCGAAGGCGATTTCAACCGCAAACAGACCAGCGCGTTCTCCGGCAAAATCGGCCGGCGCGTCGCCGCACCGGGCGTAACCGTAGTCGACCAGGGCAACATCGACGGCCGGCGCGGCTCGCTCAACATCGACGACGAAGGCAACGAAACCCGCCGCACCGTCCTCATCGAAGACGGCATCCTCACCGGCTATATGCAGGACGAAACCAATGCCCGCCTGATGGGCGTGCCGCCCACCGGCAACGGCCGCCGCGAAAGCTACGCCTCCGCCCCGATGCCGCGCATGACCAACACCTTTATGGAAAACGGCACGCACAGTCCCGAAGAAATCGTCGCCTCGCTCGACAAAGGCATTTACGCCGTCAATTTCGGCGGCGGCCAGGTTGACATCACCAGCGGCAAATTCGTCTTCTCCACTTCCGAAGCCTGGTGGGTGGAAAACGGCAAACTGCAATACCCCGTCAAAGGCGCAACCATCATCGGCAACGGCCCCGAAGTGCTCAAACACGTTTCCATGATCGGCAGCGACACCGACCTCGACAGCGGCGTGGGCGTGTGCGGCAAAGACGGCCAGAGCGTGCCAGTGGGCGTGGGCCAGCCGACGCTGCGCATCGACGCAGGACTGACCGTCGGCGGCAGCGAAACGTAAAGGCCGTCTGAAAAACGATAAAGCATATGGTAGAGGCCGTCTGAACAGTTTTCAGACGGCCTCTTTCACAGATTGGACACCCGTATCCGATCTCCGCTTGATTTAGAAACTCTGTTTCAAATTCCGAATGCCTTTTTCGCATTCGTTCAGCGAAACGGTTTCCAGACGGGGGCGACCAACCCACACGCCCATATCTACCCCCGCTCTGACACAGCGTGTTTCATCCGGTTTCAACTCAACCAATGTGCTGCGTTTTGCTTCCGTTTGCGCCCAAATATCATACTCTCCCGGCGGCAGTTCTTTTTCCAAATAGCCCCCGTTGCGCAAACGGCCGATGACTGTATCGTTCGCCGCAACTTTGAAATGTACACCGCCGCCAACAAACGCTTTCGGCCGATAAACATAGAGCATGGACTGCCCTTCGGAAGGCTGCTTGAAGCTGTCAAATTGCGTACCGGTTGCCGCGCAGGCGGAAAGCATTAAAGCGGCAAAAGCGACAGGTAAAAATTTCATGTTCAATTTCCCTTTTTGTTAAAAACAGTTTTTGATTGAAAAATTTCACATGTTAATTTTTAAAATATCAACTATGGTTTGCTAAATTTAGTCTATCGAAAATTATTTGAGATTCAGTATCTTTCCATACTGAACAAATGGATACAAACAATGAGGTACATCCGTACCGCCTGCTTTTCGCCCAAAATATGCGAAAGATACGCCGCCTGAAAGAAATGTCTCAAGAAGCTCTCGCTTTTGAAGCGCAAGTCAGCCGTGCATACATCTGTGAAGTCGAGCGCGGCAACCGGGCGGTTTCTATTGATGTCATGGGACGGATTGCCGATGCTTTGGAATTGCCCCTAGAGCACCTCTTATCCAAGGATGTGATAAGCCATATTAATTAATATCATTAAAATACAACGTGTTAATAACAACAGGATGGATAACTCGTAGCCCATGCAGTAAAAAAACAGCCGAATGCCGACAGTGGAGGGCTTTTTTCGCAGGATTTCCGCCACATCCGGCAGGGTGTGTCGCACAGCGACGCACGCGTTGCGTGATGTGCAAACCGTTTGGGCGGCTGCCGTTCCGACACCATGCCGCCCACGCCGACGGCAAGCAGCACAAAGGCCGTCTGAAAACCGTAACGCAGGTTTTCAGACGGCCTCTGCCGTTTATAGTGCTTGTCGGGTCAACCCGTGGTGTAGCAGAAAACGCGTGCGCCGCTGTGGGCAGCACACCATACACGACGGCGGGAATCCGTTTGCAAATGGTCTTTCGTTATGTAAAGGCCGTCTGAAAAACGGAAAACGCTTTTCAGACGGCCTGTTATTTATATATTGCAAATATCGCGTGCCTAGCTCTCGCGGCGGCTGCCGAGATCGACGGCAGCGGTAAACAGCACGTCGGTGGAGGAGTTGAGCGCGGTTTCGCAGGAATCCTGTATCACGCCGATAACGAATCCCACGCCGACAACCTGCATAGCGATGCTGTGGTCGATGCCGAACAGGCTGCACGCCAGCGGAATCAGCAGCAGCGAGCCGCCGGCCACACCCGACGCGCCGCACGCGCTGACGGTGGCAACCAGACTCAGCAGCAGGGCGGTGGGGAAATCGACCACAATGCCCCTAGTGTACGCGGCGGCCAGAGCCAGCACGGTAATGGTAATGGCCGCGCCCGCCATATTGATGGTCGCACCCAGCGGGATAGAGATGGAATAGGTGTCTTCATGCAGTCCGAGCTTTTTCGCCAGAGACATATTGACAGGGATATTGGCGGCGGACGAGCGGGTGAAAAAGGCGGGGATGCCGCTTTCGCGCAGGCAGAGCAACACCAGCGGATAGGGGTTTTTACGGATTTTCCACCAGACAATCAGCGGGTTGAACACCAGCGCGACAAACAGCATACAGCCGACCAATACGGTAAGCAGCTTCACATAGCCCAAAAGCGCGTCAAAGCCGGTTTCCGCCAGCGTGGAGGCAACCAGGCCGAAAATGCCCAGCGGGGCAAAACGGATAATCCAGCGGACGATGGCGGAAACCGCGTCGGCCACATCGGCCACCACGGTGCGCGTGGCCTGCGAGGCGTGGCGCAGGGCGAAACCGAGCAGCAGCGACCAGGCAAGAATACCGATGTAGTTGCCGCCTGCCAGCGCGCTGACGGGGTTGTCCACCAGCTTCAGCATCAGGGTTTGCAGCACTTCGAGTATGCCCTGGGGCGGATTGAAGCCTTCCTGCACGCCGCCCAGCGCGATTTTGGTGGGAAACGCCAAGCCCGCCGCCACGGCCACCAAGGCCGCGCCGAGCGTGCCGATGAGATACAGCAGCAGCACCGGCTTGATTTGGGTTTCGTTGCCTTTCTGATGCTTGGTAATGGCCGCCGTTACCAGCACAAATACGAGAAACGGGGCAACGGCCTGCAACGCGCCAACAAACATTTTGCCGAGTATCTGCACCGCCATGGCCGCCTGCGGCGACACCGCATACAGCGCAATGCCCAGCAGCAGGCCGATAACGATTTGTTTGACTACGTTCATGCGCAGCAGGGTATGGAAGACCGTATTGCCGGACATTGTTTACACCTTTACATATCTTTAACAAAGAGCCGCATTCTATAAGAAACGGCGCGGATTGAACAGCAAACCGTGCCGCACGGATTCAGGCATCGGGCAGCCGCCACATCCACGCCGCGCTGGGCAGGCACACCGCCGCCACGCCGCCCGCCACCCACCATTGTTCGGGAAACCGCCACAGCAGCAGGATGCAGGAAAAGGTCATCATGGCAAAGGCGAAATATTTGGCACGGCGGGGGACGGCGCGTTTTTCCTCCCAGTTTTGCACCATCGGGCCGAAATAGCGGTGGTGGTAGAGCCAGGCGTGAAAACGCGGCGAAGCCTTTGCCCAGCACAGCGCGGCCAGCAGCACCAGCGGCGTGGTCGGCAGGCCGGGCAGGACGATGCCGATGATGCCTAAGGCCAGCGACACCGCCCCAGCCAGCCACAACAGCGAGCGTGTAATCATGTTTTGTTTTTTCCTTTTATTGTTTTGCGGCGGGACGGGTTTGCGCCCGGGCGGCTTTGAAACAGCCCGCAATCATACTTTTTTTCACGGCGGCACGAAAGCATGAGGCCGTCTGAAATGCAGGCCGCGCGGTATTTTTCAGACGGCCTGCCTCGGTTACAATCCGCCGCTTTGAGGCCGTCTGAAAAAATGCCGCCGCACACGGAAGGCGTTTTTGATGTTTTCAGACGGCCTTTCCAATGTCCCGCAAGGAAATTTCATGCTGTATCAAATTCTCGCCCTTTTGGTGTGGAGCAGTGCCTTTATCGCTGCCAAATATGCGGAAACAATGGCCGATCCCGCGATGACGGTACAGATGCGGCTGATTGTTGCCGCGCTGATCGTGCTGCCCGCCTGCCGCCGCCATATCGGAAGGATTCCGAAAGACAAATGGAAGCCGCTGCTGTGGCTGTCGTTTCTCAATTATGTCGGCGTGCTGATGTTGCAGTTTATCGGTTTGAAATACACCTCTGCTTCCAGCGCGGTTACGGTTATCGGCCTCGAGCCGCTGCTGATGGTGTTTATCGGCCATTTTTTCTTTCGCGACAAAGCACAGTGGTTTCACTGGCTGTGCGGCGCGGCCGCTTTCGCGGGTGTGGCCCTGCTGATACTGGGCGGCGGCACGGAAGGCCGCATCAGCCTGTTCGGCTGTCTGCTGGTTTTCTGCGGCGGCATCGTGTTTTGCAGCATCACCCGCCCGACACAGCGGCTGATCGCCCAAATCGGCGCACCCGCCTATACCTCGGTGTCGCTGGCGGCCTCCGCCCTGCTCTGTCTGCCGTTCACGCTGCTGCTGGCGGAAAGCTACACGGTGGACTGGAATCTGCGCGGCACGGCGGCGGTGCTGTATCTGGGCGCGGGCTGCAGCTGGCTGGCCTACCTGCTGTGGAACAAAGGAATGCTTTCCATGCCCGCCAATATCACGGGCGTGCTGCTGTCGTTGGAGCCGGTGTTCGGCGTACTGCTGGCGGTGCTGGTGTTGGGCGAACACATCACGCCGCTGTCGTGGCTGGGGATTGCGGTGGTTGTGGCGGCCACGTTCTGCCCGGGCGCACTGCCGCAAATCTCCGCAAAAAAACGGCAGACCGTCTGAAAAGTGTTGTACGCAACACCGAAGACATTACGCAATGCGGCAGGAATATTTCACAAATAGTCTTTTTATTTACATATGCTTGCTTGCCGAAATTTAAAAAAGACAGGCAATGCGGGGCAGGCGGGCGGCGAAAAATCCCACTCCGCCGGCCTCAAAACCTTTCAGGCCAATGCCGTTGAATCTATAATGCGTCCTGTCCGCAGAGCCGAACCCGCCGCCTCTGTTTCATTTTATCTTTCAAGGAATGTGAAATCATGGCTCAAACGAACGCTGCTTCGGGTCCCATGTACAAAACCAATTTTGTATTCGCCGCCATGCTTATCGGTATGGTCGGCTATTTTATTTATTGGGGTGTGGGCTACACCAACCACAACCACACCGCAATGTTCCTGCTCGCCACGCTGTTCGGCGTATTCATGGCCTTCAATATCGGCGGCAACGACGTAGCCAACTCGTTCGGTACTTCGGTGGGAGCCGGCACGCTGACCATTCCGCAGGCTCTGATTGTGGCAGCCGTGTTCGAAGTGAGCGGCGCAGTCATCGCCGGCGGTGAGGTAACCGCCACCATCCGCAACGGCATCGTGCGCATGGAAGCCCTGCCGATGGAACCGATGCAGTTTGTTTATGTGATGATGTCCGCTCTGCTGGCGGCCGCGCTGTGGCTGCTGTTTGCCACCAAAAAAGGCCTGCCGGTCTCCACGACACACGCCATTATCGGCGGCCTGGTCGGCAGCTCGATGATGCTGGGCTATCTGCTGACACGCAATGCGGACGGCACATTCGCACTGGTGCAGTGGGACAAAATCGGCTCCATCGCCATATCGTGGGTTTTGTCGCCAATGTTGGGCGGGCTGGTTTCCTATATTCTGTTTTTCCAGATAAAAAAGCACGTTCTCGACTACAACGACGAAATTGTGAAACGGCTGAAAGAAGTAAAGGCCGAACGCAAAGCCTATAAGGAAGAACACCGCCTGCGCTTTGAAGCCCTGCCCGAACAGGAACGCTTGGAAGCCGCTTCGGCCATGGCGCGCGACGCTCAGATTTACGGTGAATCCGATTTCGACCCGGAAGAATTGGAGTCGGCCTATTACAAAGGGCTGTACGTTATCGAACAGCGTAAAAGCAGCATCGATGCCTACAAAGCACTGCACTCGTGGGTGCCGCTGATTTCGGCGGGCGGCGGCATGATGATTACCTCGATGCTGATTTTCAAAGGCTTGAAAAACCTGAACCTGGGCATGGGCGACTTGGTCAGCTATCTGACCATCCTGATGATAGGTGCGGGTATTTGGCTGGCTACCTTTATTTACGCCAAAACCCTGAAACGCAAGGATTTGGCCAAATCGACCTTTCTGCTGTTTTCATGGATGCAGGTATTTACCGCCGCAGGATTCGCATTCAGCCACGGCGCAAACGACATTGCCAACGCCATCGGCCCGTTCGCCGCAATCATGGATGTGCTGCGCACCGGCCAAATCGGCGTATCCGCACCCGTTCCCTCCATCGTCTTGCTGACTTTCGGTATTGCCCTGATTGTCGGCCTGTGGTTTATCGGCAAAGAAGTCATTACCACCGTCGGCACAAGCCTCGCGGAAATGCACCCTGCTTCGGGTTTTGCTGCCGAACTGTCAGCCGCATCGGTCGTGATGGCCGCTTCTCTGCTCGGCCTGCCTGTATCCAGCACACACATTCTTGTAGGCGCGGTTTTGGGTATCGGATTGGTAAACCGCAATGCCAACTGGAAAGCCATGAAACCGATCGCCCTGGCTTGGGCCATTACCCTGCCGGCCGCATCCCTGCTGTCGGTACTCTGCTTTTTTATACTCCGGACGGCCTTCGGCTGAAACAGCCTGCCGCCGGCCGATATTTAATGAAATTTACAGATAATAGGAAAATTTTGTCATATGCTGTGCAGTTATTTATAATGGACAGAATTTTTAAAGAATCACAACGTGCGGCAGCATCTGCCGCAAACGGGAACAACATTACATGAGCGTAGGATTATTAAGGGTTTTGACGCAAAACCGCATACTGTCTGCCGAACAGGTCGGACGGTATCAGAAAGCATTGGGAGCCGGAAAAGACATTATTCCGATGCTGTTCGGCGACAGCGTTACCGACCCGAAATCTTTGGCCGAACTACTGGCCGGAATCTTCAATTATCCTGTTTTGGATTTGGGCTATTACCCCCGCAGCAGTATCGTTCCCGACATTCTGCCCGAAGAGCAGATGCAGAAAAACGGCTGCGTTCCGATTTTCAAAAGGGGCGGGAAGATTTATCTGGCCGTATCCGATCCGACACGGATTCAGGAATTCCAAAAACTGATAAGCGGATATTCCGTGGATTTGATTGTCGTCCGGCACGACCAATTGACGACGCTGACCGAATGGCTGGGGCAACGTTCCACCACTATTTTGCGCGAGATGTCCCAAGAACAGCTCGACACCTCCGCGCCGCAGGCACTGTTTATCGATGATCAGGAAGCAGAAGACGGGCCGATTGCACGGTTTATCCAAAAAACCCTGTCTGATGCATTAAATGCAGGTGCATCAGATATACATTTTGAGTTTTACGAACATACGGCGCGTGTCCGCTTCCGTGTCGACGGGCAATTGCGCGAAGTCGTCCAGCCGCCTGTCGCAGTACGCAGCCAGTTGGCCTCGCGCATCAAGGTGATGGCCAAACTCGATATCTCCGAAAAACGCATTCCCCAAGACGGACGTATCCAAATCGCTTTCTCCAAACACGGCCGTCCGACAGACTTCCGTGTCAGCACGCTGCCGACTTTGTTTGGCGAGAAAGTGGTAATGCGTATTTTGAATTCGGATGCCGCATCACTGAATATCGACCAACTCGGGTTTGAAGATTTTCAAAAAGATTTGCTGCTTGAAGCCATCCACCGTCCGTACGGCATGGTCTTGGTAACCGGCCCGACCGGTTCGGGTAAAACAGTCTCGCTTTATACCTGTCTGAACATCCTGAATACCGAAGGTGTGAACATCTCCACGGCTGAAGACCCTGCCGAGATCAACCTTCCGGGCATCAATCAGGTCAACGTAAACGACAAACAAGGCCTGACTTTTGCCGCAGCACTAAAATCGTTTCTGCGTCAGGATCCGGACATCATCATGGTAGGTGAGATTCGTGACTTGGAAACAGCGGATATCGCCATTAAAGCCGCACAGACAGGCCATATGGTGTTTTCCACCCTGCATACCAACAACGCGCCTGCCACTTTGTCCCGTATGCTGAATATGGGTGTCGCACCTTTCAATATCGCCAGCTCGGTCAGCCTGATTATGGCGCAAAGGCTGTTGCGCAGGTTGTGTTCCAACTGTAAGGAACCCATGGACAGGCCGCCGGAACACGCCTTGAAAAAAACGGGCTTTACCGACGAAGACCTTGCCAAAGACTGGACAATGTACCGGGCTGTCGGCTGCGATAGCTGTCGTGGAAAAGGATATAAAGGACGTGCGGGTGTTTACGAAGTCATGCCGATTACCGATGAAATGCAGCGGGTCATCATGGAAGGAGGCACCGAAGTGGACATTCAGCAGATGGCTTACAAAGAAGGCATGGTTGATCTGCGCAGAGCGGGTTTACTGAAAGTGATGGACGGAATTACCTCTCTTGAAGAAGTACTGGGCAATACTAACGACTAATCGAAATCGAAACGGACTGGGAAAATGAAAAACAACCGAGTAAATAAAGAAAAAGGCAAACGTTTTACCTTTGAAGGCAAACACACCCAAAGCGAACAGATAGTACGCGGCGAAGTGGTTGCGGCCAATGAGGAAGATGCCCAAAGAAAACTATTGCGCAGAGGCATCAAACCGATGCGCATTACCAAAGTAAAGGCAACACGTAGAAAACGCATTACGCAGGAAGATATTACTGTCTTTACCCGCCAACTTGCTACCATGATGAAAGCAGGTTTGCCGCTGATGCAGGCTTTTGAAATTGTAGCGCGCGGACACGTAAATCCGTCGATGACACAGTTACTGATGTCTGTCAAAAGTGATGTGGAACAAGGACAATCCATGGGTTCCGCTTTCGCCAAACACCCCAAATACTTTGATCGTTTTTACTGTAATTTGGTCGCAGCGGGCGAAGCAGGCGGCGTTTTGGAAAACCTTTTAGACAAACTCGCCGTTTATAAAGAGAAGACACAATCAATCAAGAAAAAAGTCAAATCAGCATTGACTTATCCTATTGCCATTATCGTAGTCGCCATCGTGCTGGTCATTGTAATGATGATGTTTGTACTGCCTGCCTTCGGTAAAGTTTATAAAGACATGGGGGCAGAACTTCCTCCTCTGACCCAGTTTATGATGACTACATCCGAATTTTTCGTCAGCTATGGCTGGCTGATAATTATAGGCTTGATTGGTGGAGTAGTGGCTTTAATCCATATACATAAAACATCACCGAAATTCCAGAAGAAAGTGGATGCTTGGCTTTTGAAGATGCCTATTTTCGGTGCGATTGTCCGCAAAGCCACTATCGCGCGTTGGGCAAGAACTACTGCCAGCCTGTTTGCAGCCGGCGTACCCTTAGTGGAAGCCTTGGACTCCGTAGCGGGCGCATCGGGCAACATCCTTTACGAAGAAGCTACACTCAATATCAAATCACAAGTCAATCAAGGCTTATCTCTGACTTCCGGTATGCAGAGTACCGGCCTGTTCCCCAATATGGTTATCCAAATGGCTGCTATCGGAGAGGAATCCGGTTCTTTGGACGATATGCTGAATAAAGCGGCAGAATTTTATGAAGAAGAAGTAGATACGGCGGTAAACCAACTGTCTGCGCTGATGGAGCCCATCATCATGGTGGTGCTTGGCGGTATCATCGGTACCATATTGGTAGCCATGTACCTGCCGCTGTTCAACCTGGGCAACGTAGTCGGCTAAGCGTTTATGGGCGATTTTTATCTGCGTATGGCTGAGAATTACGGCTCATGGGTTGTCCATTTGTCCGTGATTTTCGGCCTGCTGGTCGGCAGCTTTCTCAATGTTGTGATTTACCGCCTGCCCGTTATGATGGAGCGGGGATGGACTTTGTTCGCCAAAGGCCATCTCGGCATTGAGCCGACAAAAGAAGAGCTGCAGCCGTTCAGCCTGACCAAGCCTGCTTCCCGTTGCCCGAAATGCGGAAATATGGTTAAGCCATGGCAAAACATTCCCGTCATCAGCTATCTGCTGCTCAAAGGGCAATGCGGCCACTGCCACACGCCCATCAGCATACGCTACCCTGCTATCGAAATTCTTACCGCCTGCATGTTCGGAATCGTAGCCGTGCGTTACGGCTGGTCTTGGCTGACCCTTACCGGTTTGGTGTTTACCGCCATCCTGATTGCACTGACCTTTATCGATGCCGACACGCAATACCTTCCCGACGAACTTACCCTGTCGCTGATATGGTTGGGGCTGCTGGCCAACTGTAACGGCAACGGCCTAATCAGCTTGCAGCAGTCCGTAATCGGAGCCGTGTGCGGCTATATGAGCCTGCGGCTGCTGAACGCATTGCACAAAGCGGTACGCGGCATTGACGGCATGGGTGGAGGAGACTGGAAGCTGTTGGCCGCGCTCGGTGCATGGTTGGGGGCTGCCGCATTGCCCGTTGTCGTTCTTGCCGCCGCAATCTTCGGCATTGTTTCCGCACTTATATTGCGTGTCAGACAGAAAGAGCCGATTGCATTCGGCCCGTGTCTGGCTGTTGCCGGATGGCTGATATTTATCGGTTACGACAAAGTTTCCGCCGGTATCCGCTGGTGGCTGCGCATGTCGGGTTTCTCATGACAGTCTGGATTGGTTTGACAGGCGGAATCGGCAGCGGAAAATCACAGGCCGCTGCCGAATTTGCGTCTTTAGGCACACCGGTATTGGATACCGACCAAATCGGACGCGAACTGACTGCGGCACAGGGCAAGGCTCTGCCTCTCCTGCGGCAGGCTTTCGGCGGGGAAATATTTTCAGACGGCCTCCTGAACCGTGCCGCATTGCGGCAAAAGGTTTTAGATAGCGAAAAAGAAAAAAAACGCTTGGAAAACATCCTGCTGCCGCTAATTTTAGACGAAGCCGTACAACGGCGGCAGCAATACTGCGGACACATATACGGTATAATCGAAATCCCGTTATTGGCCGAACAGCCTGATTTCCAACAAATCGTCGGCAGCATCTTACTGATTGAAGCAAACGAGAAAACGCGGATTGCCCGCATCATGGAACGCAGCGGCCTTACCGAAACGCAGGTGCGGCAGTTTGTTGCCGCGCAGGCAGGCGACAGACAACGCCGCCGCTTGGCCGACGAAATCCTGCTCAATAACGGCAGCATACGGGATCTGCGGCAGAAAATAGGCCGTCTGCATCCGTACTATCAGGCACGTTTCCAACACACCACACCATAACGCCATGATTACATTCGAACACCCGCTGTCCGAGCGCGTACGCAATTTCCTGAGGATCGAATACCTCTTCAAACGTTTCCAGGACGAAATATCCTGCCCGCATTCCGTATGGGCGCACCATCTCGCCCTGTCCACCCTGTTTGACATCATGGAATCCGCCGCCCGTGCCGAATTAAAACTCGACATCTTGCAGGAATTGGAACGCCAGAAACAAATGGTAGCGCAGTCGCGTACACAGGAATCCGCGCAAATGTTGCAGGAAGACCTGAAACAAGTGGCGCAGGGTCTGCTCGGCATTCAGCAGAAATTCGGCCAGCACCTGCGCGAAAACGAATGGCTGATGGCACTCAAACAAAGAATGCTCGTTCCCGGCGGCACCAGCCCGTTCGATCTGCCCTCTTATTATTATTGGCAGCAACGTCCATTCGAAGAACGCCTCGCGGATCTGCAAAAATGGATACGCACCCTGAAACCCACCTACGACGCGATTTCCGTCCTGCTGCGCATCCTGCGGCAAAACTCATGGGAAGTATCCTGCGTTGCCAGACACGGAAACTACCAGCACGCCAGCCTCGCACAAAACATCCACCTGCTCAGCATCGAAGTCGGTAAAAACCACCGTGTCATGCCCGAAGTATCCGCCAACAAATACTTTACCCACATCCGCTTTCTCGCCATCTCCGAAGAACGCCCGCGCGGCCCGCAAGTGGACAAAGACATCCCGTTCAAAATGATGATGAGCAGCTTCAACCGCGAAGTCGGGTAGGAAAGCGAGCAAACCGATGGATGCCCCCGCCCCAACCGTCAAATGTCCCCGCTGCGGCCGACCCGCCGAATTTTCGCCGCGCAACCCACACCGCCCCTTTTGCTGCAACCGTTGCAAAACCGCAGACCTAGGCGCGTGGGCCGACGGCAGCTACCGTGTCCCCGCCGAAGAAGAACCCTTTGCCGCGCCGCCGCTACCGCATTAGCCGCATACAGGCCGTCTGAAACATCACAGTATGGTTTTCAGACGGCCTCATCCCTTCCCCAACCACCCGACGACAAGCCCATGCTTACCCCGCAACACAGCCGCCTGTTCGACATTCCCTTTTACCAGTTTGCCCAACTCAAAAAATACCAACCCGAAGCCATCCCGAAAATCAAAGCCGACTACAAAGCCGCCTGGCAAGACTGGCAAACCCTGATCAAACAAGTGGCCGCCGATCTCGGCAGCCCCTTCGCCCCGCCGCACATCGAACGCTGGTGCAACGGCTGGCAGGTACGCGCCCACTTCTTTGCCTACTTCAAATACGCCCAATACAGCGATGCGGCCGCCATCCTTTCCGTCCTCCTCAACCGCCGCCGCCTTACCGTCAGCCTCGACTGGCACTGCTACAAAGCCGCCATCTCCCCCATCGCCCTGCCCCAATACAACCAATGGCTGGACACGCTCGACCGCGAACGCTACGCCGCCTTCGAACTCTGGCACGGCGCACAAAGCGAATACGCAGACTACCCCGCAGTTGCCGACGCTCCCGCCGAATTGGCAGACGACAAAGACTTCTTCTGCATCGGCCGCCACATCGAACGCGACGACCTCGGCAAAACCGACAGCGCGGCATGGATTGCGCAAACCATACGCGAACTGCTGCCGCTCTACGAAGCCTGTTTCCGCTAGCCGCACGCAGCAGAGAGGCCGTCTGAAACGGAGAAACGCATTTTCAGACGGCCTGCGCCGTAGAGATTGCCAAAGCCCGCATTTTTGGTACAATGCCGCACCAACCCGATACCGCAAGCCGCCGTTTACCGCGCGGCTTGCCTTTTTGTATTTTTCAACAACGACAAATATTCAGGAAAACACCGGAATGAAAAAAATCCCCCTCACCCTGCGCGGCGCGGAAAAACTCAAAAGCGAGCTGCAACAACTCAAAAGCGTGGCGCGTCCCGAAGTGATCGCCGCCATCGCCGAAGCCCGCTCGCACGGCGACCTGTCGGAAAACGCCGAATACGAAGCCGCCAAAGAGCGTCAGGGTTTTATCGAAGGCCGCATTGCCGAAATCGAACACAAACTCTCCCATGCCCACGTTATCAACCCCGCCGAAATCCACGCCGAAGGCAAAGTCGTATTCGGCGCAACGCTCGACCTCGAAGACCTCGAAAGCGGCGAACACGTCCGCTACCAAATCGTCGGCGAAGACGAGGCCGACATCAAATCCGGCAAAATCTCCATCGGTTCGCCCATTGCCCGCGCCCTCATCGGCAAAGAAGAAGGCGACGTAGCCGAAGTGCAGGCACCCGGCGGCGTGCGCGAATACGAAATCGTCGCGGTGGAATACATCTGACACCCGCCCGCGCTGCGGCGGATTCCCTGACTAAGGTAGTCAAAAAAGCCGATAACCGTTACAATCCGCCGATTCCCGAAAAATGCGTCTCACAGCGCAATAATCAAAACCATCCGAAACGGAGTATAAATAATGACAACAGCCAAAGGACAACAGTTACAAGATCCTTTTTTGAACGCACTGCGCAAAGAACACGTGCCGGTATCCATCTACCTGGTAAACGGCATCAAACTGCAAGGCCAAGTTGAATCTTTCGACCAATATGTCGTACTGCTGCGCAACACCTCGGTTACGCAGATGGTGTACAAACACGCCATTTCCACCATCGTTCCCGCACGCGCCGTCAGCCTGCAACACGAAAAAGCCGACGAAAGCGAAGCAGCGGCGGAATAAGCCCGCCGCATCATGCAAAGGCCGTCTGAAAAGTTTTCAGACGGCCTTTTGCTATAATCCCGCCCCCGACACACTCCGCGCAGCCCCGCCATGCAAGTCATCCAATACGAAAACTCCCCCTTCAAACTCCACCAGCCCTTTCCCCCCGCAGGCGACCAGCCCGCCGCCATCGCCGGCCTGCTCGAAGGGCTTTCAGACGGCCTCGCCTTCCAAACCCTGCTCGGCGTAACCGGCTCGGGCAAAACCTACACCATGGCCAACGTGATTGCCCAAAGCGGCCGCCCCGCCATCATCATGGCGCACAACAAAACGCTGGCGGCGCAGCTTTATGCCGAAATGCGCGGCTTTTTCCCCGAAAACGCGGTCGAATATTTCGTTTCGTATTACGACTATTACCAGCCCGAAGCCTATGTGCCCAGCCGCGATTTGTTCATCGAAAAAGACAGCGCCATCAACGAACACATCGAGCAGATGCGCCTTTCCGCCACCAAAAACCTGATGACGCGCAACGACGTGGTCATCGTCGCCACCGTGTCCGCCATCTACGGCATCGGCGACCCCACCGAATACCAGCAGATGGTGCTGTCGGTCAAAGAAGGCGACACCATCGAACAGCGCGACATCATCTCCACCCTCGTTTCCATGCAGTACGAACGCGGCGACGTAGACTTCAAACGCGGCAGCTTCCGCGTGCGCGGCGACGTGATTGACGTATATCCCGCCGAAAGCTCCGAAAACGCGCTGCGGATTTCGCTGTTTGACGACGAAATCGACCGCCTCGACCTGTTCGACCCGCTTTCAGGCAGCCTGATACAGCGCGTCGGCCGCTACACCGTATTCCCGTCCAGCCACTACGTTACCCCGCGCGACACCGTCTTGCGCGCCTGCGAATCCATTAAAGAAGAACTGCGCGAACGCATCGGTTTCTTTACCAAAGAAAACCGCCCCGTCGAAACCCAGCGCATCGAACAGCGCACCCGCTTCGACCTGGAAATGCTCTACGAAATGGGCTTCTGCAAAGGCATCGAAAACTACTCCCGCCACTTTTCCGGCAAAAAAGAAGGCGAACCGCCGCCCACCCTGATGGACTACCTGCCCGACAACGCCATCATGTTTATCGACGAAAGCCACGTTACCATCGGTCAAATCGGCGCGATGTACAAAGGCGATGCCAGCCGCAAGCAAAACCTCGTCGACTACGGTTTCAGGCTGCCCTCCGCCCGCGACAACCGCCCGCTCAAATTCCACGAGTTCGAACGCATCGTGCCGCAAACCATATTCGTCTCCGCCACCCCCGCCAAATACGAAGAAGAACACGCCGGCCAAATTGTCGAACAAGTCGTCCGCCCCACAGGCCTCGTCGACCCGCAAATCGAAATCCGCCCCGTTGCCACCCAAGTGGATGATTTGCTAAGCGAAATCAACATCCGCATCCAAAAAGGCGAGCGCGTGCTCGTAACCACCCTCACCAAACGCATGGCCGAACAGCTCACCGACTATTACAGCGAGCTCGGCATCAAAGTCCGCTATCTCCACAGCGACATCGACACCGTAGAACGCGTTGAAATCATTAGAGATTTACGCCTCGGCCTGTTTGACGTGCTCGTCGGCATCAACCTTTTGCGCGAAGGTCTCGACATCCCCGAAGTCTCCCTCGTCGCCATACTCGATGCCGACAAAGAAGGCTTCCTGCGCTCCCACCGCAGCCTGATCCAAACCATAGGCCGCGCCGCCCGCAACGTAAACGGCATCGCCATCCTCTACGCCGACAAAATCACCGACTCCATGAAAGCCGCCATCGGCGAAACCGAACGCCGCCGCGAAAAACAGATTAAATTCAACCAAGAACACGGCATCGTGCCGCAGCAGATTACCAAACAGGTCAAAGACATCATCGACGGCGTGTACCACGAAGATTCAGGCAGCCCCAAAGGCAAAGGCCGTCTGAAAAACAAAGTGAAAGTCGGCGAAATCCACACCGAAGAAGACGCAATCAAAGAAATCGCACGCTTGGAAAAACAAATGCAGCAGGCGGCAAGGGATTTGCAGTTTGAGGAGGCGGCGGTTTTGCGGGATAGGATACGGGGGATTAAAGAGGGGCTGTTGTTTGGGGCGGAGTAGAGAAATTTAAACTTAACTGTTTATTGCTAAATAGGAGTAACTCATGAAAATAAATATTCCAAACGATGGTACGCAACTTATTGCAGAAAAAGGGGAAGAAATTTCTCCAATCTATTTGGAAAACGTAAGTACTGTTATACCAAATATGGAACTATCAAATCTTGGTTTAGAATTAAAACAAGATGGAAAAAATAATTTTTATCTCACAGGTAAATTTAAAGCAAAAGGAAAATATCCTATTGAACTTAATGCTGACGAACATGTATTTAAAATAAATTTCACTGTTCATGATAATGATTTTGCTCAACTCTGGTATCTTTTGATACTTTTCGTCCCTGTTTTTATATACTCTCTTTCTTACCTAGATATATTCTCCTGCTATCTGAATATTATTTATACTAAATATGCCATTGCATCAATTTTAATAAATGCAGTAGTTATAGTTAGTTATTTTGAAATAATTATCCAGGCATGGCACTTAATGTTTTTAGTGATTCCAAAAGAAGGTAAAAAAATAGGATTAACACATTTAACTTTACTATCAGCTGTTACTGTTGTCTTAGCCGTACCGGCAATTATATTAAGTTCATCGAACTATAAAGAGGGGAAGTACCATATAGATGTAAATTCATTCATTCTTGCACTAAGTGTTTTTATATTAAATAGTGCTTTAATTTATTTCAAAAATAAATTTATTCGCAAACAAGCATCGCCAACGTAGCCAGCGTGCGTAGTGTGTGTCGCACAGCGACGCACGCGTTCCCCGCCCTGCAACGAACCACGCGCTTCCCGCAAACCCAAAAACCGCATGCACCGCTTGGGCGACACACCTTACTTTAATATCCAATATCGGAGGCCGTCTGAAATCCACCTTTCAGACGGCCTTATCTTTTCAGGTAGCCTCTCCCTATAAAGGCTGCCTGAAAACCCACACCGCCCAAATAACCCGCCGCTGTCATTCCCGCGCAGCAAGCGTAGCCTGCGTGCGTAGGGTGTGTCGCCTAAGCGACGCACGCGTTCCCCGCCCTGCAACGAACCCCGCGCTTCCCGCAAACCCCAAACCGCGTGCGTCGCTTAGGCGACACACCCTACCTTAATATCCAATATCGGAGGCCGTCTGAAATCCACCTTTCAGACGGCCTGACTGTTTTCAGGTAGCCTTTCCCTATAAAGGCTACCTGAAAACCCGCCCCGCCCAAACAGCCCGCGCCGTCATTCCCGCGCAGGCGGGAATCTTGTCCGGAGTTTGCCGCCGCAGATTTCCCGCTCCGAGTGCGGCGGCGCGGAAAATCTGCGGCATATGGTCGGCAAATACGCTTGACCAATCTTGCCAAGCCGTTCGCCGCATCCCAAAAAAATTCCCGCCTGCGCGGGAACAATAGTAGTATCAGCACAGCCCTTATCCGCAGGGATCGGCTCTGCCGCACACACCGTTTCCCAGCCCCCCAAAAAACCAGCGCGCGCCGGCCTGCGGCCCACACCCCGCCGCCCGCTCCCATCCCATTACCGGCAGCTTGCATTTTTCAGTCCGCACGCCCCAAAAAGGCAGCTTAAAGCCCCCAAACACCACACAGCCAAACCAACCATGTCCGCCACCACTCCGCTCCCCGCCCTCATCGCCGAAGCCTACCGCCTGTTCGCCCCCTGCCGCGCCACCTTCCCGCTCGCCGTCTGCAATTGCGCGTGCTGCTCGCCACAAGACTTCCAGCGCGAACTGCTGCGCTTCCCCTTGCGCCAAATCCCCGCCGATTATCTCTACGCCTACCTGTCCAGCGTCCCCTCGGACGACCAGGCCGCCACCGCCCGCGACATGAAACACTTTCTGCCGCGCATTCTGGAAGCCGTTACACGCGGCGAAGACATCCGCAGCCTGGACGAAATGCGCCTGGACAAACTCTGCTGCGGCCTCCCCGAAGTCTGGGCAAGCGACGAACTGGACTTCCTGCACCGCTTCGCCCGCGCATGGTTTGCCAGCCTGCTCAACGGCCAAAACGCCGCATTGCCAGCCATACAATCCGCCGACCCGCACACAACGCTGCTCACATTCCACTACGCAGGCTTGGACTGCACCGCCGAATTACTTGCCGTTTGGACGCAACACGCCGACCACCCGGCCGCACTTGCCGCCTTTGTAGCACTGTGGACAGCCATGCCCGTCGGCAGCAGCCAATGGCGCGAACGCTTTTACCTGCCCGCCGAACACCACATCCGCCCCGAACGTTTTACCCAACCGCTGCTGCAATGGTTTGACGATCCCGCCACCCGCGCCACATTCCAAGCCGCGCTGGAAACCGCCCTGCTGGAAGACCGCGCCCCGGCCGATGAAATCCCGCTGTGGGAAAATTGCTACGACTGGCTCGGCATGATGCTGAAACCGGCCTAAACCGCGCACAGCAAGCGCAGGCCTGCTCTTGTCCCGACAAACTTTTTCCTGCTGAAACCATCGGGTTGGCAAGCCAGTCCATGCAAAAAGCAAACGCAGCCTGCGTGCGTAGGGTGTGTCGCCGCAGCGGCGCACGCGCTCCCCGCCCTGCAAGGAATTTCTACATCTCCCGAAAACCCCAAACCGCGTGCGTCGCTGCAGCGACACACCCTACCTTAATATCCAATATCAAAGGCCGTCTGAAAACCTATCTTTCAGACGGCCTGATTGTTTCAGGCAGCCCTTCCCCGCCAAGTCTTCCTGAAAACCCAAATTCCGCAAAGCAAAAAGCCGTATCGTATAATGCCGCCAGCCCATACATTCTCCCCCATCATGGCCGACATTCTCCTTATCCCCGCCGTACTCCTTATTTTCGCCGTCATCCTCCGCCAGCTCCTGCCCGCGCCCAAGCTGAGCCATCAAGGCGAGCCGTTGGTGTGCGTCAGCCAGGGCAAGGTGTTGGGCAGCGAGCGGATTTATTTCGGCCAAAGCGGGCTGTTTGTGTACCGCCGCCGCGTTTTGCAGGCGCATTATCCGTTTGACGCGCTGGTTTCGCTGGAAAAAACCATGCTCGGCATCAACAAACAAAAAGTGTGGGAAATCGTGTTTGCAAGCGGCGGCGGCCAAACCCGCTACACTTTTATCCCCCTCCTGCGCGGCTTCACACAGCTCTATCAGCATCTGCTGCAAACCCGCCCGCAGACGGTAAAAAGCCGCTGGCACCGGTATTTTCCCGGGGTTTGACCTGGCAAGGCATGAAATTGGCGAAACCGTCGGGTTCGGCAGACCCATGCAATCAACAGGCCGTCTGAAAACGCAGTTTGCCCCATTTTCAGACGGCCTCTGCCGTTTAAAGCAGGGTGTAAGGTAGGGTGTGCCGCCCAAACGACGCACGCGTTTAGCAAATGTCTGCATGACAGTTGGCAAACGGAAAACGGCAGAGAACGCGTGCGTTGCCTTGGGGCAACACACCCTACGCGGAGTGGAACGGGAAACAACAGGCCGTCTGAAAACCATATAAATAGGTTTTCAGACGGCCTTTGCGTATTGTCCTGCCTACCGGTCTGTCTGCCCGGGCGGCCTTACGCGCCGATGCGGACGATTTCTACGCCGGAAGGGCGGGCGAGGACGAGGATGTCGGCGGTGTGGCGGGCGAAGAGGCCGTTTTCGACTACGCCGGGGATTTTGTTGAGTTCGTCTTCCAGCGTCAGCGGGCGGGAGAGATCCATGTCGGCCACGTCGAGGATTTCGTTGCCGCTGTCGGTGGTGAAGCCGACGCGGAGCTGCGGCTGTCCGCCGAGTTTGAGCAGTTGGCGGGCAACCAGCGAGCGGGCGTGGGGGACGACTTCGACAGGCAGGGGGAATTTGCCGAGGCGGGCGACGTACTTGCTTTCGTCGGCCATGCAGACGAAGAGGTCGGACGCGCTGGCGACGATTTTTTCGCGCAGGAGTGCGCCTCCGCCGCCTTTGACCATTTGCAGGGAGTGGTTCACTTCGTCCGCGCCGTCGAAGTAGGCGGAAAGGCGGACGACATCGGAAAGGGTTACTTCGGGAATGCCGTATTTTTCCAGCATGGCGGAAGTGGCGTTCGAGCTGCTGACCGCGCCTTTGACGGTTTTGCCGGATGCGGCCAGTGCCTGGATGAAATAATTGACGGTGGAGCCGGTGCCGATGCCGATGTATTCGTTTTCGGGAACAAATTCGACGGCTTTCGCGCCGGCCATGCGTTTGAGATCGTCTTGCGCTGTCATGTCTGATCCTTAGTTTGCCTGTTGGTGTTTGTAAAAAGCTGCAAGGCGCATCATAACCGAAACGGGCGTTTGCGGCATCCGTATGCGGCGGGTGTTTGACGGGGCGCAAAAGATGGCAGGCAGGCCGTCTGAAAGCTGATTTTCAGACGGCCTTTGCATTTTCGATTTCCGTATGCCGCATTCCCACATCCAATCTGCAAAACTGCCCGCCGTACCGAGCCTGCCGCAGGATGCCGCCCAAGCGGCGCACGCTTCCCCGCCCTGCTGCGAATTTTTACGCTGCCCGAAAACTTCAAAACCGCGTGCGTCGCCTTTGGGCGGCACACCCTGCCTTAATATCGGAGGCCGTCTGAAAAACGTTCGACCAGCAAGCACAGTTTGGCTTCTGACCCGACAATCCCGCCAATCTGCCGGCCAATTGCCGAAAACCGTCGGGTTTGCAACCCAAGCTGCACAAAAGGCCGTCTGAAAACGGGGTTTTCAGACGGCCTGCCTAATGGGCGTTTGCGTCAGAAGTCGCTTTCGCGGCTGCTTTGCCTGCCGGATGCGTCATGGAGGCCGCCGCGTTCGTTGAGGCGTTTGATCAGGCCGTCGGCGGTGTCGGGCGTGCCGTCGATGCACCAGATGCGGTAGAGCGCTCCGCGCAGTGCCGCGCCGCTGTTGGGGCTGCCGCCGAATTCCTGCCAGCCGGGATTGCGTGCCGTGATCCAGCGGCGGTTGACGGGATCGCCGTAGGCGTAGGTTTTGTAGCCGCTTTTTTTGCTTTGGCCGCCGGCAAACGATCCGGGGGCGCAGTAGAGAGCTTCCGCGCTGATGTTGTCGAAGCCTTGCGGGGAACGGACGTTGGCGATGTAGCGGACGGTGCCGTCGGCGGCGGGGCGGACGGAGGCGGCGGCGATGAGGAGCTTGGTTTTGGCGGTGGGGGAAAGGTATATGTCAAACCATTTGGCGGCGGCTTCGGGATAGGGCGGGAGGGGTTCTTCCGCTTCGGTAAAGGTTTTGCGGGCGCGGTCGGCTTCGGTTTCGGTGTAGTTGTTGAAGGGTTTTTCGTCGTCGAAGGCGCGGGCGGGCAGGGCGGCGAGCAGCAGGGCGGCAAGCAAGAGGCGGTTCACGGGTTTGGCTCCTGTGGGTGGGAAACGCGGCGGATTGTAGCATTGGGGCGTATAATCCGCCGCTTTTTCAGGAGAAGGCGATGGCTGTGCATATGTTGGATGTGCGGGGGCTCAAATGCCCGCTGCCGATTCTGCGGGCGAAAAAGGCTTTGGCGGAGTTGTCGGGCGGGGAGGAGCTGGAAGTGTTGGCGACGGATGCGGGCGCACCCGACGATTTTGCGGCGTTCTGCCGCCAGACGGGTCATGCGCTTTTGCTGTCTGAGGAGGAAGACGGGGTGTTTCGGATGCTGCTGCGGCACAAGTGAGGCCGCCGTATGTCGGAAGGCCGTCTGAAAAAGCGGATTGCGTTTTTTCAGACGGCCTTTTTGCGGCATTTTTTCAGAACGGGCGGGCTTTGCATTTACAGCAGGCCGTGTTCGGTGAGCTTTTTGCGCAGGGTGTTGCGGTTGATGCCGAGCATTTCGGCGGCTTTGGACTGATTGCCGCCGCATTGCGCCATCACGACTTCGAGCATGGGTTTTTCCACCTGGCGCAGCACCATGCCGTACACGTTGGCGGCGGGCTGGCCGTCGAGGGTGCGGAAATAGAGGATGAGGTTTTGTTCGATGCAGTAGGCGATGTCGTGGGTTCGGTTCGGCATGGTGCGGTACTCGGAAAAGGGTCTGGGACGGGCGCGGCCGTTGCAGCCGTCATGCAGGCTGCATTGTAAACAGAAACGGCGCGGTTTGTAAGCGTCGTTTAATTTTCGTTAGGCCAGTGGGGCGTTTCGCGGGCGAGGTTTTCGAGGAAGGCGGCGGTTGCGTCGTATTGCGCCGCCGCGCAATCGAGGGTGTTGGCATATTTGCGGAAGGCTTCGCCGCCTGCGAGCGGGGCGGCATACCAGCCGATATGCTTGCGGGCGATGCGCATACCGGCATGGCTGCCGTAGAAGGCGTAGATGGCTTCGAGGTGGCGCAGCATGACGGCGGCGGCCGTCTGAAAAGGCATGGGTGCGGGCGGCGTGCCGTGGCGCAGGAAGTGGCGGATTTCGGCAAACAGCCACGGCCTGCCCTGCGCGGCGCGGCCTATCATCACGCCGTCCGCGCCGGTTTGGCGCAATACGTCGGCGGCTTTCTGCGGGCTTGTGATGTCGCCGTTGGCCCATACGGGGATGGAGATTTCCTGTTTGACCCGGGCGATGAGGCCGTAGGACGCGTCGCCTTTGTACATTTGCTCGCGGGTGCGGCCGTGGACGGCGATGGCGGCAATGCCGGCCTGTTCGGCCGTTTTGGCGATGGCAAGAATGTTTTTATTGCTTTCGCAAAAGCCGAGGCGGGTTTTCAGGGTAACGGGCACACCGGCCGCCGCCACCACGGCGCGCAGGATTTCGCCCACCAGTTTTTCGTTTTGCAGCAATGCGCTGCCCGCCAAAACATTGCACACTTTTTTCACGGGGCAGCCCATGTTGATGTCGATGATTTGCGCGCTCTGCTCCGCGTTGTAACGTGCCGCTTCGGCCATTTTCTGCGGGTCGCTGCCCGCAATCTGTACCGCGCGTATGCCCTCTTCGCCGGAAAAATCGCTGCGGTGCAGGCTTTTTTTCGTCTGCCGCAGCGCGGGGTCGCTGTTGAGCATTTCGCTGACGGCATAGCCCGCGCCGAATTGCCGCGCCAGTTGGCGGAAGGGCTTGTCGGTAATGCCCGCCATCGGCGCGAGGGCGGTCGGGGGATCGACGGTGTAGGAGGCGATGGCAAACATGGCGGGCGGGCGGGAGAAAAAGGGCGCGATTATAGCGCAGAGGCCGTCTGAAAGGCTTTTCAGACGGCCTCTGCAACAGCAGTATGCGCTTGGGCGTTGCGGCGCGGGGGAAATATCCGCACGCGGGAAACGGGCGGCGCGGGCGGCACGTCCTATTGACAGCACCGCAGCGCGCGTTATCCTTGCACGTTTTCAGCAAGGGGCAAAACATGGAAATGATATTGTATGCGGGCGTGGACGAAGCGGGACGCGGCGCGCTGGTCGGCAGCGTGTTTGCCGCCGCCGTCATCCTGCCGGAGCGTTACCGTTTGATCGGCCTGACCGACTCGAAAAGAATCCAAGAGCCGAAACGCAATGAGCTGGCGGCGCAAATCAAGGAGCAGGCGGTGGCGTGGAGCGTGGCATCGGCGAGCGTGGAAGAAATCGCCCGCCTCAACATCCTGCACGCCACCATGCTGGCGATGCGCCGCGCGGTCGAAGGGCTGGCCGTGCCGCCGCAGAAAATCCTGATCGACGGCAGGCACATACCCGAAGGCCTGAACGCGCCGGCCGAAGCCATCGTCGGCGGCGATTTGAAAATTGCCGCCATTTCCGCCGCCTCGATACTGGCCAAAACCGCCCGCGACGCGGAAATGTACGCACTGGCGGCGCGTTACCCGCAATACGGCTTCGACCGCCACAAGGGTTACAGCAGGACGAAACACCTTGCCGCGCTGCAACAGTACGGCGCACTGCCCGAACACCGCGCCGATTTCAAGCCCGTACGCGCCGTGCTGGAACAAAAGCAGCAGTCCGAATAAAGGCCGCACCGCAGGCAGCATCCGTTTTCAGACGGCCTCCCGCGCAGGCCGTCTGAAAACACGTCTGCCGCAACTGCCGCCCTCCCTGTCCCGCAGTCCCGAAAGGAAACCCCGTGAACATCACCGTCCTCGCCGTCGGCACCAAAATGCCGCGCTGGGTGGACGAAGCGGTAAACGAATACGCCAAACGCTTCGGCCGCGACATCCGCTACGTTTTGAAAGAAATCAAGCCCGAAAAACGCGGCGCGGGCACAGGCGCGGTACAAGGCATGGCGGCGGAGGAGAAACGCATACTCGAAGCCCTGCCGCAGGGCGCGTTTCTCGTTGCGCTGGACGAGCGCGGCACCTCCCCCACCTCGGCCGCCCTCGCGCAACATCTGCACGCATGGCGGCAGGACGGGCGGCACGTCTGCTTTGTCATCGGCGGCGCGGACGGCATGACCGACGCGCTGAAACAACGCGCCGGCCTGCTGATGCGCCTGTCCGACCTGACCCTGCCGCACGGCATGGTACGCGTGCTGCTCACCGAGCAGCTCTACCGCGCATTGTCGATTCTGAACAACCATCCCTACCACCGCGAATAAGTAGGGTGTGCCGCACAGCGGCGCACACGGTTTGCAGATGCCGGCGGCAGTTTGCAAAACGGGAAACGGCAGGAGCGCGTGCCTTGCCTTTGGGCAATACACCCTACGCGGGACGGAACGGGAAACAACAGGCCGTCTGAAAACACGGATTTCGGGTTTTCAGACGGCCTCTGCCGTTTCAAGCAGGATGTAAGATAGGGTGTGCCGCGCAGCGGCGCACGCGGTTTGCAGATGTCGGCGGCAGCTTGCAAAACGGGAAACGGCAGGAGCGCGTGCCTTGCCTTTGGGCAACGCACCCTACGCGGGACGGAACGGGAAACAACAGGCCGTCTGAAAACACATTTTCTGCATTTTCAGACGGCCTCTGCGCAGCGGCTCATGCCGTTTTTTCTTCCAGCAGCACCATATGCCGCTCCGCATCCAGCCCCGGCACTTCCAAACTATCCGCCGCCGCCACCCGCACCCACGGCGGCAGGCGGGCGATTTCTTCCTGCGGATACACCCCTTTCATCGCCGCCCAGCGTCCGCCCGCCGCAGGCAGGCTGCGGGTGAGGGAAACAAAGTCGGCCAGCTCGGCGAAAGCGCGGCTGCTGACGATGTCGGCCTTTTTGCCGGCCAGTTTCTCCACCCGCACGGCGGCCACTTCCACATTGTCCAAACCCAGCTCGATGGCCGCCTGGCGCAGAAAGGCGGTTTTCTTCGTGTTCGCATCGCACAGGATGATGCCCAAATCGGGGCGGCAGACGGCGGCCGGAATGCCGGGCATCCCGCCGCCCGACCCCACGTCGATCAGCGTGGCCGCGCCATCGAGATAAGGCAGCAGCGTCAGGCTGTCGAGCAGGTGGTGGCTGACCATCCGCGCTTTATCGCGCAGGGCGGTGAGGTTGTAGGCGGCATTCCATTTTTCCAAAAGATCGAGGTAGCCGAGCAGCATGGCCTGCCGCTGCGGCGCAATGTCCAGACCCATGGCGGCGATGCCCGATTGCAGTTGCTGTTGTGCGTCCATTCCTTATTCCGTGCAGTATTTCGGCAAACGCGCGATATTAAAGCAAACCGCCGGCCGCCGTCAGCCGTTTTCAGACGGCCTGACGCTATAATCGCGCTTTTTCCGCCGCCTGCCCGCCATGTCCGACACCGTCTGGCTCTTCGACCTCGACAACACCCTGCACCACGCCGACGCAGGCATCTTCTGCCTCATCAACCGCCGCATGACCGAATGGCTCGCCGCCAATCTGCACCTGCACGCAGACGAAGCCGACCGCCTGCGCCGCCGCTGGTGGCACGAATACGGTGCCACCCTCACCGGCCTGCGCCTGCACCATCCCGCAGCCGATGCCGCAGACTTCCTGCGTTTCGCGCACCCGATGGCGGCCGTCCTGCCCCTGCTGCGCGGCGAAGCCGGCGCGGCGGACACGATAGGCCGTCTGAAAGGCCGCAAAGCCGTGCTGTCCAACGCGCCCTCGTTTTACGTGCGCGCACTCATCCCCGCGCTCGGCCTGGACGGCTGTTTCGACGCGCTGCTGGGCACCGACGACTGCGCCTTCGCCTGCAAGCCCGACCCCGCCGCCTACCTTGCCGCCTGTGCCGCCCTCGATGTACCGCCGGAATGCTGCATCATGGCCGACGACTCCGCCGCCAACCTCGCCGCCGCGAAAACACTCGGTATGCGCACCGTATGGTACGGCGCACACGCCCACCCCCTGCCCTTTGCCGACTGCGCCGCGCGGAATATGGCCGAACTGGCGGCATGGGCGGAACAGGCCGTCTGAAACCGCCGACAGCGGGCGGCGGCGAAAGCGCGTACAATCCGCGCTTTTCTTTTTTTACAGACCGTTTTCAGACGGCCGCAAACACCCGCAGGCCGTCTGAAAACATGAAACACACAGACAACACCATGATTTACCCCAAAACCTACGACGTCATCGTGGTCGGCGGCGGCCATGCCGGCACGGAGGCCGCGCTCGCCGCCGCGCGTATGGGCGCGGCCACGCTGCTCATCACCCACAATATCGAAACGCTCGGGCAAATGTCGTGCAACCCCTCCATCGGCGGCATCGGCAAAGGCCATCTCGTGCGCGAAGTCGATGCGCTGGGCGGCGCGATGGCGCTGGCAACCGATATGTCGGGCATCCAGTTCCGCCGCCTCAACGCCAGCAAAGGCGCGGCGGTTCGTGCCACCCGCGCGCAGGCTGACCGCATTCTTTATAAGGCCGCCATCCGCGAAATGCTGGAAAACCAGCCCAATCTGGAGATTTTCCAGCAGGCGGTGGAAGACATCACGCTTGAGGGCGAACGCGTATCGGGCGTGAAAACCCAGATGGGCGTTGAGTTTAAAGCCCGTGCCGTGGTGCTGACGGCGGGCACGTTTCTGGCGGGCAAAATCCACATCGGTTTGGAAAACTATGCCGGCGGCCGCGCGGGCGATCCTGCCGCCCAGTCGCTTTCAGGCTGCCTGAAAGCGCTGAACCTGCCGCAAGGCCGTCTGAAAACCGGCACGCCGCCGCGCATCGACGGGCGCACGATTGATTTTTCGCAGCTTGCCGAACAGCCCGGCGACACGCCCGTGCCCGTGATGTCGGTGCGCGGCGGCGCGGCGATGCACCCGCGCCAAGTGTCGTGCTGGATTACCCACACCAATCCGCACACCCACGACATCATCCGCAGCGGCTTCGACCGCAGCCCGATGTTCACCGGCAAAATCGAAGGCGCGGGGCCGCGCTACTGCCCGTCGGTGGAAGACAAAATCAACCGCTTCGCCGACAAAGACAGCCATCAGATTTTTCTCGAACCCGAAGGCCTGACCACGCACGAATACTACCCCAACGGCATCTCCACCAGCCTGCCGTTCGACATCCAGCTTGCCCTCGTGCGCTCGATGAAAGGCTTGGAACGCGCCCACATCCTGCGCCCCGGCTACGCGATTGAGTACGACTATTTCGACCCGCGCAACCTCAAAGCCAGCCTCGAAACCAAAACCATAGCCGGACTGTTTTTCGCCGGACAAATCAACGGCACGACCGGCTACGAAGAAGCCGCCGCGCAAGGGCTGCTGGCAGGCGCGAACGCCGTGCAGCATGTGCGCAATCAAGAGCCGCTGCTGCTGCGCCGCGAACAAGCCTATCTCGGCGTATTGGTCGATGATTTGATTACCAAAGGCGTGAACGAGCCCTACCGCATGTTTACCAGCCGCGCCGAATACCGCCTGCAACTGCGCGAAGACAACGCCGACATGCGCCTCACCGAAGATGGCCGCAAAATCGGCCTGGTCGGCGAAGCACAATGGCGCGCGTTCAACGAAAAACGCGAAGCCGTCGAGCGCGAAATCCAACGCCTCAAAACCACTTGGTACACGCCCGCCAAGCTGCCCGAAAGCGAACAGATGCGCGTGTTCGGGCAAAAGTTGAGCCGCGAAGCCAGCCTGCACGACCTGCTGCGCCGCCCCAATCTGGATTACGCCAATCTGATGACGCTGCCCGATGCCATGCCGTCTGAAAAGCTGCCTGAAAACGTGGTGGAGCAGGTGGAAATCCAAGTGAAGTATCAGGGCTATATCGACCGCCAGCAGGAAGAAATCGACAACCGCCGCGATATTGAAACGCTCAGGCTGCCTGAAAACATCGATTACGCCAAAGTTAAGGGACTCTCCGCCGAAGTGCAGCAGAAACTCAACCAGCACCGCCCCGAAACGCTCGGGCAGGCCAGCCGCATTTCCGGCGTAACGCCCGCCGCCGTCGCGCTGTTGATGGTGCATTTGAAGCGCGGGTTTAAAGAGGCGAAGTAGTGAAAAGGCCGTCTGAAACTTTCAGACGGCCTTTTTCATATTGCACATTCAAAACTGTTTGGAAACATCCAAAAACACCCTGTTTTCATGACGGCGGTAGTAAAAATGGTTGCTGCCGGTATAGCCCCAAGTCCAGTTCAGGCGCGGAGCGAAACCTTTCCACGAGAGTTTTTTATGCCCTACCGAGGTTCGCAGGAAGTATTCCGTGTCGTGGCGGCGGATGTTGAACAAATCGGATTCCCGGTAAAACCGCCGCTGTACACTGCCGTTAATCGCTGTAACCAATCCTTCCCCGCCCTGCCAGCGCCGCGTCCAGCCGGCGCGGATGCTGCCGTGGCGGTAGGCTTCCGACCGGTCGCGGGCATTTTCGCGGCCGCCGCCTGCGCCGAACACGAAATACTGCTGCGGCGAAGTTTGGTACATCAATGAAAACGCGCCGCCGTGCGTTGCGCCGTCGAGATGATCGCGTTCTTTGTGTGTTTTGTAACCCGACTGCCACGCGCCGAAAAGCACGGTTTTGGGGCTGACCATATACGAGCCGCGCAGGCTGCCGCCTGCGGTGTGAGAATAGGGTTCGGCGGCATACCATCTTTTTTCGGCAAACGGCATCAGCGAAATTTCGGTTTTCGCGCCGTGCCGCACCGGGCCGGTCTCAAAGCGCAGATTCAGGTCGTTATAATCGTGTGCGTCCCAATAGTATTTGCCGTACAGCGAAGCCTGCACTCTGGCCGACCAGTGTTTTTTCAGCGGCAGGGTTTTCTGCGCGGAAGCCTCATAGCCTACACCGTGGGCTGATTTGGGTTCAGGGAAACGCCAGTTGCCGTATTCGCGCTCTTTCGGCGTGCGTCCCACGTTTTTGTCGGCAATGTAATACGCGCTGCCGTCAAGCTGCCATTTGCGGCTGTTTTCGAGATATTGCGCGAAACTGCCGATATAGGCCGCCGTATCTGCGGGCAGGTCGGGTGTTTGGCGCAGCCGGTCAAGCTCTTCTTGCGCCTCGCGGTTCTGCCCGCTTTGCGAGAGCACCAGCGCAAGCTGCAAACGCACGGGCGAATATTCGGGATTTCGCGCCAGTATGCCGTGCAGAAGCCGTTCCGATTCGGCATAGCGTCCGTCGGCAGCCGACAAAACGGCCTGCGCGTAATCGGCCAACACGGCATCTTGGCTGCTTTCCGGCAGCCTGCGGTAGAGCGCGAGCAGAAAGCGGATATTGTCGGTATCTTGTCGGGAAACTGCAATATCGAGCGCGTTTTGCAGCAGTTCCGGCTGCGCCAAGAGTTCGTCTTCCGTCATGGAAACGGGTGCATTGCCGGTGTCGTGCGGCGGCACAGGCTGCGCGGGTTCGCGCACAGCCTGCTGCCTTTGTATCCGGGTAAGGTCGGTGTCGGTGCCGCTTTCGCCGGCGGTGTCGGGAGAGGCGGCAGCCAAAGCGGCACAGGCCGACAGGCAGTAAAGAAAATAACGTTGCATGGTGTGATTTGGCCTGAAAAGGTCGTTTGAAACGGGGACAAAAAGCCCGTCCGGCAAAAGTCGGACGGGCAGATACGCGCGGCTTACTGTTTTTTCGCGCCAAACGAACCCATAACGGGAGTTAAAGGATTATTAAGGGTCGCTTCGCCTTTATACACGCCGGCCAATTCGGCAGCTTTGGGGCCGTAGAAATTGCCTTTCATGCTTACGTTGTTTTTCACACCGCTGAACGAATTGCCACTAATTGTGCCGGACAGGGGAACAGTAAATGTTCCCCCACCGGAGCTGACAGAGCCGTTAATGGTTTTTTTGCCGAAATCGACAGTAAACTCCGAAGCACCTGTACCAAAGGTCAGATTATCGTATCCGAAAGCAGCCAAGCCGCTGTAAGTAGCCTTGCCTGAAGCCGGTACGGCATTGCTTCCGCTGGTCGGTGTCAGACTGCCCAATGCAAACACATAGTGATCGCTTACCGTATTAAAATCGGTTTGTGAACCAAACCGTACATAACTCAGATTGCTGCCGTCGCCGTTGGCGATGGTATACATGCCGTCTTTATTGGTCGATAAAAACGAACCTGTGGTAACACCGGGGCGTGCAACAGTAATCTTATGGCCGTTCACGGTAATCACAGAGTTTCTATCGCCGCCAATCTTGGCATTCTGTGCGGCAGCCATATCGTCTTGGGTAGCGTGATAAGCCGTACCTCCGACAGACGCAGACGGCGTAGCGGGTTTAGAGGGCGTGACCGGTTTGCTCGGCGTCGTCGGTTTGGACGGAGTAGAAGGCGTAGCGGGTTTGCTCGGCGTACTCGGTTTGGACGGAGTAGAAGGCGTAGCGGGTTTGCTCGGCGTGCTCGGTTTGGACGGAGTAGAAGGCGTAGCGGGTTTGCTCGGCGTGCTCGGTTTGGACGGAGTAGAGGGCGTAGCCGGTTTGCTCGGCGTTGTCGGTTTGGACGGAGTAGAAGGCGTGGCCGGTTTGCTCGGCGTTGTCGGTTTGGACGGAGTAGAAGGCGTGGCCGGTTTGCTCGGCGTGCTCGGTTTGGACGGAGTAGAAGGCGTAGCCGGTTTGCTCGGCGTGCTCGGTGTAGGGCTTACAGAGGGCGTAGCGCTGTCGTCGCTACCCCCCCCCCCCCCCGCAAGCGGCGAGAGCGAGCATTGTGGCGGAAGCTAGGGCTGTCAGAATCGGTTTTTTCATATTGTCTATCTTTCTATAAAACGTTTAGGCCAAATTCGGGCAATCCAAAATACCCGATAAGGTTAATTCTAGACAAAATGTTTTGCCTTGTACATGAATTCGGACTTAAAAATGTGAAATTGTTACAGATTTTCGATAAGTATGTTCACACAACTCCGCCCGTCGAATTTTCATACCGCCTATCTGGAAAAATATAAAAATATGTAGTTGCCATGCAAAAACAAGTACAGCCCGCATGGGGTGGTGCGCACTTTCAGACGGCCTCTGCGATAGGAAAACCCGAATACCCTCCGCCAAACCCGTCCCGCTCCGCAATAAATTCGACCTAGCCGCAGCAGTCTGCCGAAAAATCCGCTTTGCCAGTTGAATTAAACGGCAGCCGCCCCGCAAGGCTGAAAACCGTAAAACAAAAAAATTAAAAGAAAATTTCTAGTTAAAACAACAGATAACAAAATTTTTTGCCATCGGGCGTAAGAAAATGCGGCGGCATCCGTCTACTGGGGCATGAAGAAAATCATTACACAAGAAAGACAGTTATGAACCCTACTTCTATTCTAAAAAACGCTGATACAAAAAATGCAGACCAATACACCGTTATCGGACAAGCCGTCGGGCTGCTCGGTCTCCGCCTGCTGCTTGCTTACGAGTTTTTTGAAGCAGGCTGGGAAAAATTCAACGGCAGCAACTGGTTTGCCGACATCCAGTCCGAATTTCCTTTTCCTTTCTCGCAACTGCCGCCCGAATTGAACTGGAATATGGCGATGTGTTCCGAGCTGGTGTTTCCCGTGTTGCTGGTGCTGGGGCTGTTTACCCGCTTTTCCGCCCTTGCGCTGACCGCGCTGACCGCCGTGGCGTGGTATGCCGTCCACGCGGGCAACGGCTACAACGTGGGGCAGGGCGGCTACAAGCTGGCACTCATCTATATCGTGATGCTGCTGCCGCTGATTGGACAAGGCGCAGGTGCGCTGTCGCTGGACAACCTGTGGCAACGCCACCGCAGCCAATGCCGCCATCGCAACAAATAAAAGTTTTACGCCCTAACGGAGCCGGGCGTTTTTCAGGCTCCGTATTCTTTTTAATCAACTACTACATGGAGTAAAAACTATGAAAAAATCTTCTGCAATCGCATTGGCCGGCGCACTGTTGGCATTGGGTACACAAGCTGCCTGCGCAGCACCTGCACAAAAAGACATGGCTGCCGGTAAAACCGTGAAAACCCAAACCCACACCAAATCTGCCGAAGGCAAATGCGGTGAAGGCAAATGCGGCGCCACCGGCAAAGCAGCCAAAACCAAAGCCGGCGAAGGCAAATGCGGCGAAGGCAAATGCGGTGCCACCGGCAAAGCGGCCAAAACCAAAGCTGCCGAAGGCAAATGTGGCGAAGGCAAATGCGGTTCCCACTAAACGCATCCTGCTGAACCCGTTTTCAGGCTGCCTCTGCCGTTTGGGGCAGTTAGGGCAGCCTGAAACCCCCCAAGCCCCCGTATAACAAAAAGGCCGTCTGAAAACGCCGACCATACCAATACAAATACAAAGGAATCCGATATGAACGCACTACACGGCGCAGGGCTCGGCTACCGCCGCGATTTGGCCGACCACTTCACCAACCTTTCCCCCGAAAGCCCCATCGATTTCATCGAAGCCGCGCCCGAAAACTGGATAAAAATGGGCGGAGCCGCCCGCCGCCGCTTTGACGAAGCCGTGGAACGCCTGCCGCTCGCGCTGCACGGGCTGTCCCTTTCCCTAGGCGGGCTTGCACCGCTGGATATGGAACTGCTCGCCGGTATCAAAAGCATGATGCGCCAATACGGCTGCACCTTCTTTTCCGACCACCTCAGCTACTGCCAAGACCTCGGCGGCCACCTTTACGACCTGCTGCCGCTGCCCTTCACCGCCGACAGCATCCGCCACACCGCCGAACGCATCCGCCAAGTGCAGGACTTTCTCGGCTGCCGCATCTCCATAGAAAACACCTCCTATTACCTCCATCCGCCCTTGGCAGAAATGAACGAAGCCCAGTTTCTCAACGCCGTTGCCCGCGAAGCAGACTGCGGCATCCATCTGGACATCAACAACATCTATGTGAACAGCGTCAACCACGGGCTGCTGCCGCCGATGGAATTTCTGGACACCGTGGACATGGCGCGCGTGGACTACATCCACATCGCCGGCCACGACGACGAAAACCCGCAAATCCTGATTGACACCCACGGCGCGCCCGTCAAAGACAACGTATGGGACCTGCTTGCCGCCGCATACAGCCGCATGGCACACATTCCGCCCACCCTGCTGGAACGCGATTTCAACTTCCCCGCCTTTGCCGAGCTGGAAGCTGAAGTACAAACCATCGCCGACATCCAAGCCGCCGCCATCGAGGAGCAACAAGTCTATGCAGCCTGAAACCCCCACCGCCGAATTTCAAGAAATACTGGCCCGCGCCGTGCGGCAGGGACACGCAGACGGACTGCCCCCCGAACGCCTTGCCGTGTACACCCGCCTCGTGCGCAACAACATCAACAGCTTCATCGAACGCTGCTACCCCCAAGCCGCCGCCCACACGGCAGCAGAACAATGGGCGGCCGCCAAAGAAGCCTTCCTGCGCCACGGCCGCGCCCATTCCCCCTATTTCCAAGACATCCCCGGCGAATTTTTAGACTTCTGCCAAAGCGGCGCAAACCAGCCCGATACAGGTTTCAGGCTGCCTGAAAGCACCTTGCAGCTCATGCGCTTCGAGCACAGCCAGCTCCTAGCCGAAACCGCCCCCGCCCCGCTGGCATTCAGCTTCGAATGGGACGAAGACACCCCCTTTGCCCTGTCCCACACCGCCCAGCTCGGCGACTACCCCTTTGACGTATGCGCCGATGAGCCAGACCCGCAAAGCGAAGCCGTTTCCGTGCTCGTATGGCAGGACAGCAGCGGCAGCGTGTACAGCCGCCCCATTGATGCCGTGGACAAAATCCTGCTGCAAGCCGCCGCCGAAAGCCCCCTTTCGCAAGCGCAAATCTGCCGCACCCTTGCCGAAGTTACCCAAACGCCGGCAGAGCAATGGCAGCACCAAATCACCGACCGCTGGCAGCAATGGATAGACGAAGACATCCTCCTGCCCCAAAACGGTAGCCAGCCATGACCGCCGCATGGGACGATGCCGCCCTAGCCGAACTGCACCCCCACCTGCTGCGCTTCGCCCGTATCCAGACCGGCGACGACACCATCGCCGAAGACCTGACACAGGAAACCCTGCTCGCCGCCGTCCGCCACCGCGACCAATACGCGGGCGAAGCCAGCCTGAAAACATGGCTCTTTGCCATCTTAAAAAACAAAATCACCGACCACCTGCGCCGCAAACAACGCCACAACACACTTTTCGCCGAAACCCCCGCCGAGCTGACGCTGGACGAACTCTACGAAAGCCAGTTCCAAGCCGACGGCCACTGGCTGCCCGACGCCATCCCCGCCACCCCCGAGCAAGACCTTGAAAACCGCCAATTCCAAGCCGTGTTCCAAGCCTGCCTGTACAACCTGCCCGAAAACACCGCCCGCGTCTTCATGCTGCGCGAAGTCATGGACTGGGAAGCCGCCGAAATCCAAGCCTGCTGCGGCATCACCGCCGCCAACTACTACACCATCATGCACCGCGCCCGCGAAGCCCTGCGCCAATGTCTGCAAACCAAATGGTTCAACCACCAAGAACAGGAACAGCCGTGAAAAAATGCCGCAAAGCCACCGCCCTGATTTCACGACAGGCCGACCGCCCCCTCACCCTCCCCGAACAGCTCACCCTGCGCCTGCATCTGGCACTCTGCCCACAATGCCGCGAATACGCCCGCCAAATCGCCCGCGTGCAGCAGATGGTGAAGAAATTCGAGCCGTGAGGCCGTCTGAAAACCAGTTTCAACGAAGTTAAAACCCGTTTTCAGACGGCCTGTCGCGCTGCGGCGGGGAACGCGTGCGTCGCTACGCGGCACACCCTACCTTAGGCCAAGAAGGTGTACGCCGCTTGGCGGTACATTCTGCTTATGTAACGGGACGGATGCTACTGATTGGTTCACTATAAACAAAGAGGCCGTCTGAAAATACGGTTTTCAGACGGCCTTGCTATGCCGTGCATAACTACGGCGCAACCGCTCCGCTACGGCGCGGCTTTGTCCAAAGCGGCGGGCAGTTTGCCTGCTTCTTTGTTCAGGGTCAGTACCCACTGGCCGCCGTCTATCTTGGCCTGCACCGTGTCTTTCCATTCGCTCTCGTTGATTTTCAAAATGCTTGTTTCAAACTCCTGCACGCCTTGCTCGATTTTGCCTGCGTCTGCGGGCGTACCCGTTACACCGGCCAGGGCTTTGTAGCTTTCGCGGACAAACTGCTTGTCTATGCGGACTTCGCCTTGGCTTTTGGCTTGTTTGACCAGCTCTTGGATTTGTTCGCCGGTCATGTTTCCTTGCAGCACATTGGGCGGGATGACGGCTTCCCATTGCGCACTTGCCTTGCTGCCGTTGAACAGGATTTGGTTGTCTTTGGATTCGATCGTGCCGCCTGTTTGCATCAGGGCTTTGGCAAATTCTTCCATGGCGTTGGCGTTTTCACTGTACGGCACGCAGCGTTGGCCGGCTTCTTTCAATACGCTTGACAGCTTTTCAAAGGGTTGGGCATCCACGTCTTTAACGCTCAGGTTGTAGCGGATTTGTTCCAGCTTATTACCTTGAAAGCTCACGTTGTCCAATTTGCTGCTGGTGGTGTAAAGCAGCTTGCCGCCTTTCACTGCGACTTCGGCCTCGCTTTCCAGATTGTTCAGGCTGATCTCGAAAGGCTTGCTTTTTGTTTCGGCAAAGGTAAGGGATTCCACTTTGCCGCCGGTTTTGCCTGCGGCTATGCCGGAAAACGAAATCGTATCGGCGTGGTAGCTGATGTTTTTTAACGCAAGGTTAAATTTCGGGTCTTTGAGTGTGATGGCGGGGATTCGGACTTTGATGTCGCTGATGTGCATACCGTCTTGCTCTTTTTTGAGCGTGAATGCGGCGGTGGCCTGCTCCCATGCAAAGGTGCTTTGTTTTTCGCTGATGCTGTTGGCGGGAACAACGATTTCGCTGTTGATGCTGCCGCCCCATGTGGTGCGGCTGTTGATGTCGAAAAGATAGGTTTCCTGCCCGCTGTCGGGGTTTTTGACGTAGATTTTGGAAACGACGTTGTAGCCGCCCAAGCCGCGTTTGATGGTGTCTTCGCTGCGGAAGCTGTATTTGGTTTCGGGACTGCACAAATCGGCGGTCAGTTCGCCCGTCCATTTCGCGCTGCCCGACATCGCGCCCATATTGAATGCGGATACGTTGGCTTTGAAGCGTTTGTCTTGCACGTTGAAGCTGTTTTGATACGCGCTTTCCAGCTTTTTGTCTGCGGCGATATTGCCGCCGACCATGCCGGCGAGTGCGATGCCGGCTGCGCCGGCGATGAGGGTTTTCTTGTTCATAACGGTTTCCTTGTGTTTCGGAGTTAAGGTAAAGGGACGGCTGCCGGCTCAGTATGAAAAGGCAGGGAGCGCGTGCTGTGCGGGATTTGTGCAGGGTGTGTCGCACAGCGGCGCACGCGGGTTTGTGCCGGATAACGGTAAAGGCCGTCTGAAAATCCGTTTTCAGACGGCCTGCCGCTGTCAGCCCGCTTCGGCAAAGGCTTTGCGCACTTCTTCGGCGATGGCGGCGATGCCTTTGTCCAATGTTTCTCCGTCCTGCGCGATGCTGATGCGGATACATTCGCGGGCGTGGGGGTAGTTTGCCGTGTCGAAGCCGATGAAGAAGGGTTCGCCGGGGATGACGAGGGTGCCGCGTGCTTTGAGGCGTTCGTACAGGGTTTGCGCGGAAACGGGCAGGCCGGGAAACCACAGCCAGAGGAAAATCGCGCCTTCGGGGCGGTGGATGTTCAGGCGGCCTTCGAGGCCGTCTGAAAAGTGTTTTTCGAGCAGGGAAACGGCAAGATCGGCCTGCTTTTGGTAGAAGGGGCGGATGGTTTCGGCGGAGAGCCGTTGCAGGGTGCCGCTTTCGATCAGCGGGGCGGCAACGGCCGCGCCGAAGCGGGTGGGGGCGAGGTTGGTAACGGCGTTGAGGCTGCCGATGGCGGCAACGACTTCGGGGGCAGCAACGACGATGCCGGTGCGCACGCCGGGCAGGCCGGTTTTGGACAGGCTGAAACAGAGGATGATGTTGCCGTGCCAGTCGAGACGGGCGGGCACGTGGATGATGTCGGGGAAGGGCATGCCGTAGGCGTTGTCGATAATCAGCGGGATGCCGTGGGTGCGGGCGAGTGCGTCCAAACGCGCCATTTCCCCGTCGGTCAGCACGTTGCCGCTGGGGTTGGTGGGGCGGGAGCAGCAGATTGCGCCGATTTTTCCTTCGTGCAGCGCGGGCAGGCTTTCCAGCGCGGCGAAGTCGATGCGGTATTTGAAAAAACCGCTGCGGCCGTTGTATTCGGCGGCTTCGATGCGGGGCGGGACGGACAGGAAGTGCGGCGCGTCCACATGGGTGTCGGCATAGCCGATGTATTCGGGCGAGAGGGGCAGGAGGATGGATTTGTCGCTGCCGTCGTCGAATCTGCCGCCGAACAGGTTGAAAAGATAGAAAAATGCGTTTTGCGAGCCGTTGGTCAGGGCGATGTTTTGTCCGCCGATGTCCCAGCCGTATTCGCTGCGGAAGTAGGCGGCAAGGGCGGCAATCAGGCGCGCGTCGCCCTGCGGGGTGGAGTAGTTGGACAGGCTTTCGAGTGCCGCTCCGCTGTCGGCGGCTTGGCGCAGGGTGTCGGCAAAAACCTGTTCGACGGCGGGGATGTGTGCGGGGTTGCCGCCGCCGAGCATATTGACCGGCCGGCCTTCGGACAGGGCACGGCCGAGGTCGTCCATCAGTTGCAGGATGCCGCTGCGGCGGGTAAAGCGGGTACCGAAGGTGGAAAATCGCATAGTGGCTTTCGTGTGGTTTGCTGTGCGCCGATTATAGCGCGGGCGGCGGCACAGCCGGACAAAATCAATAAGCCGCCGACGGCCTGTAACAGGCCGTCTGAAAACGCAGTTTCCGTTTTTTCAGACGGCCTCTGCGCGGCGGCTGAAAACGCGTGCGCCGCCTTTGGGGCAACACACCCTGCCTTAGGGCGGAGAGCGCGTGAACCGCTTTGGCAACAAAACCTGCGCGGAACGGTGCGGGAAAACAGCAGGCCGTCTGAAAAACATTGGCACTTTTCAGACGGCCTCTGCCATGAAAGCAGTTGTGCCGCACAGCGGCGCACGCGCTTGCGGCGGTTTGGGCGGCGGTTTGGAAGAAAGTAAAGAGGCCGTCTGAAAGCGCGGTTTGGGCGCGGCCGAAATTCCGTTCGGGCATTTTCAGACGGCCTCTGCCGCCCGCCGTGCGTGCCGTTTGCTTTGACGGCGAGGCGGCCGGCAATTATGCTTTGCCTTTCTTAACACCGCTTTTACAGGAGCTGCCAAAATGTCTGCCGCCAAACAAACCGTTCTCGATGCTTTCCGTTTCCGCCACGCCTGCAAAAAATACGACCCGGCCAAGAAAATCAGCCGCGAGGATTTTGATTTTATTTTGGAGGCCGCACGCCTGTCACCCAGCTCGTTCGGGCTGGAGCCGTGGAGCTTCCTGGTCGTCCAGAATCCCGGTCTGCGCGAAGCCTTGAGCGGCGCGGCGTGGGGCGCGGCGGAAAAAATGGATTGCAGCCATTTTGTCGTGCTGCTCTCGCGCAGGCAGGCAGCTTTGCAGGAAGACTACCGCCGCAGAATGTGGGCGGACATCCACGGCTTCGGGCCGGAAGCCGTCCAAATACGCGAGGGCGTGTTTGCAGACTTCGCCCGCAACGATTTCGCGCTCGGCGAAAGCCCGCGCGCCTTTGACGACTGGGCGGCCAAACAGGCCTACATCGCGCTGGCCAATATGATGACCGCCGCCGCGCTGATCGGTATCGATTCCACGCCGGTGGAAGGGTTTAACGCGGCAGAGGCCAACCGCCTGCTGGCGGAAAAAGGGCTGATCGATCCGGAATTGTGCCAAGTTGCCGTGATGGCCGCCTTCGGCTACCGCGCCGCCGAGCCGCGTCCCAAAACCCGTCTGCCGGCGGAAGAAGTCATCCGCTGGATTGAATAAGCCGTTTTCAGACGGCCTCTGCCGTTCCGGGAGGCCGTCTGAAAACGGGAACGCACGCCGCAACACACCTCAGGGGATCCCGAATATGTCCGAAATCCGTACCCGCGATCTTTTGATTACCGCTGTCGCCCCGCTGATTTGGGGCAGCACCTATTTGGTAACGACCGAATTTCTGCCGCCCGACAGGCCGCTCACCACCGCGATGATACGCGCCGTACCCGCCGGCCTGCTGCTGCTGGCCTGTTCCCGCCGCCTGCCCGCACGCGGCGAGTGGGGCAGGATATTTCTGCTCGGCGTGCTCAATATCGGGCTGTTTCAGGCGATGCTGTTTGTATCGGCCTACCGTCTGCCGGGCGGCCTGGCGGGGGTGCTGAACTACACGCAGACGCTGATGATTCTGGTGCTGACGGCGGTAATCGGCAAAACCATGCCGCCCAAAGCGGCGTGGTTTTGGGCGGCGGCGGGCGTGGCGGGCATCGCGCTGCTGGCCCTGTCGCCGCAGGCGGGTACGGACGGCTGGGGCATTGCCGCCGCGCTGACCGGTGCGGCTTCGATGTCTTTGGGCGTGTACCTGTCGAAACACTGGCATTTCAAGCTGCCGCCTGCGGCTTTTGCCGGCTGGCAGATGCTGTTTGGCGGGCTGCTGCTGATACCCTTCGCACTCACGCTGGAAACCCTGCCCGACACGTTCACGGCAGCCAATATCGGCGGCTATCTGTATCTCTGCCTCTTCGGCGCGGTGTTCGGCTACGCGCTGTTTTTCCGGGGCGTTACCCGTCTGCCCGCCGCCGTGGTTTCCTCGCTCGGCCTGCTCAGCCCCGTGTGCGCGTTTGTGCTGGGCCTGCTGTTTCTCGGTCAGGGCGTGGACGCAAAATCGCTGGCGGGATTCGTCTTGGCCATCGCATCGATTGCGGGCGTGCAGAAAGCCGTGCGGACGGGTTGAGGCCGTCTGAAAACCGCTTTGCGCTCCGCCGCCCCGCAAACAGTCCTTTTCCATCTTCCCAACGGAGGCAACACCATGGGCAAACCGCCCCCCACGCCGCAATGGCTGGCGCAATACGAAAACGTCAAACATCTGCTGACCCCCGCCGTGCCTTACGGCGAAGTGTTCGGACAGAGCGAAGCCTGCGGGCGCAGGCTGCACTACATCGATATGGGCGAAGTGTGTTTCCCCACAGGCAAAATCGCGGCATTCGACCCGGCGGCCTTCCCCGATCGTCTGCAACCCTATTGCCAAACCGTGCCCACCGGTACATTCGGCATAACGGCGATGGTGGCGGATTTTGGTGGAGACGATTACGCCATTGCCGCCGTGCGCGTGCAATTCGACGACAGCCGCCCCGTTGTCCACTACGCCGCACTGACGGGGCAGGAAGATTTGGACGGGATACAGGCAGACGGATATTTCGGCTTCGCCACAGACACAGGCCTGGCCACGATTATGGATATGCAGACTTTCCAAGCCTACGCCGCCTTCGAGCAAGCTGCTCTGGCGCAGGACGAATATTTCAACCTCTACGATAATTTGCTGGAAGAAGAGCTGGAAAAAAGCCATGCGGCACAGCCTGCCCTCCAAAGCGATGACGGCGATTGGGCGAATTTCACCCTGCCCGGCAGCGGATTGTCCGTGCCGGTATTCCGTTCCGGCCGGGGCGACGGAGTTTACCCCGTGTATTTCGGCTATGGTGCGGACGGCAGGATTTGCGATGTCGTGATCGAATTTATCCCGCCTGACGGGGCGGACTGAAACGGATAAGGCCGTCCGAACGCGGCCTTATCCGTTTCAGACGGCCTCACATCCCCGCCCGAAAGAGGTTTTCCGCACGGCGCAACCGCTGCCAAAACCAAATATTTCAAATAGGCGGCTTATGGAGAAATCACCATACCCGCCATTTTTCCCGGTCAGGAACGCGCACACTCCTCCGGCTTTATCAAAACCGACAGAAGGCTCGAATATCAAATGAACAAATCCCTGCCGCCCCTAATCCATGCCGGTTGCGGCACACAATTGGCGGATGCGCCGTGAAAATCGTCCTCGCCACATCTATGAGCGGGCTGGGCGGCACGGAAACGGCCAGTCTGCGTCTCGGCCGGCTTTTGTCCGCACGCGGCCACGACGTGCTGCTGGCTTCCTCCGACGGCCCGCTGGTAGCGCAGGCGCGGGCGGCGGGTATGCGCTGGCTGCCGCTCGATTTCTACGGCGGCGCGGCGGGCTACGCCAAAGCCGCCTTATCTTTCGCCCGCCTGCTGCGGCGCGAACGCCCCGCACTCGTCCACTGCCAGATGGCGCGCATCGTCCCCGCCTGCGCCCTTGCCGCCAAAGCCGCCTCCCCCCGCACCGCCGTTTTCTACCACGCACGCGGCTTGCAGGCCGCCACCTATCCGAAAATCGCCCGCCTGTTCAAACACCTGGGCGTATACATCATCGCCAACTGCCGCCACGAGCAGCAAAAACTCATCCGCCACGGCTTCCCCGCCGCACGCACCGCCTACACCTACAACGCCCTGCCCGCCGTCCCCGCCGCACCGCAGAAAACCCCGCGCAGCCACATCGCGCTGGGCACGCTGTCGCGGCTGGACAAAACCCGCGCCGTACACCTGACGCTCGACGCGTTCTCCCTCCTCTGCCGGCGCGGCCTAGACGTGCGCCTGCACATCGCCGGCAGCGGCGAAGAACGCAACGCCCTCGAAGCGCAGGCCGCAGCCTTAGGCCTGTCCGAACGCGTCCGCTTCCTCGGCGCGGTGCGCGACCTCGATGCCTATTTCGCCGCCACCGACATCCTGCTCAACACCCCCGACTTGCAGGGCGACCACGGCGCGGGCGTGGGCAACAACATCCTCGAAGCCGGCCTCTACGCCACCGCCGTCGCCAGCTACGACGCAGCGGGCATCTGCGAAATGGTGGAAAACGGCACCACCGGCTTCTGCACCCCCGTGCGCGACCAGACAGCCTTTGCCGCCGCCGTGGAACAACTCTGCGCCGATCCCGCCCTGCGCCGCCGCTGCAGCCTCGCCCTGCGCGAACGCGTGCTGCAGCTCTGCGGCGACGACGAAATCTACCGCGCCACCATGGCCGCCTACGCGCTGGCGGGCAAAACGGATGAGGCCGTCTGAAAACACCGTCAGCACCGCCGACAACCGTTTTATAGTGAAACCAGATACAAAGTAAGCACCTGAGCCGGCAACGGAAAAGCAGATGATAAGGTAGGGTGATCCTCCCAAGCGACGCACACATTTTTTGTTTTACAGCTATTCCGAAACCGTGCACCACTTCGGGGCGGCATCCTGCCTGCCGTGCAAACAGCATGGCGGATATTTTCCATATTGTCCCACCATAACGAAAACCGCTTTACCCGCGCCGAGACCCGACGCAGCCGTTTTCAGACGGCCTCCCAGCGAAAAAACACTAAGGCGCGGCAGCGCGTCGGGGAAACGGACAGGCAGGGAGATATTGGAATTGCCCGTATGGCAGATGCAAAAACTTATGCTTGATATGGGGTTAGCAATGGATCGTAGGAAAATGTACACAGCACAATATTGTGAGAGAGGATATGAGGTTTGCAAGCCTAAACCAGGAAAAACAGAATTGGCAGGCCTTGTTCCGCCACAAGAACGTTGGGAAAAAGGAGAAAAATCCGTCGGGAATGATGCACCCCATATTAAATAGCAAACAAATTCAGGGAATAATCAAGGCCATATTCTTTAATAAATAACAAGAGGATAATTATGAAAGAATTTTCTTACCAAAATATTATTGGCAAAAACGCTTCTGAAAAAATAGTACGGCGATTAATATATCATTTTTTCAGAGGAAATATTTATAGTAAAAAAATAATGGCTGATGGAACACTAAAAGAAAAAACTTATTTTTCCTTTAAAAGGCCGTTCCACGGCTCTGATGGAGTGGCATGCTCTCCTGACATTTTGACAGAAGTCTTCCCATTGCAGGAATTGTATGTTTTAAGGCACTATAATTACCAAAATAATTTACTGCCGCTATTTTTGGCAAAGTCGGAAGAAATAGCAGAGGACTTAAAGGATTTAGATGCGATATGCGGATATGAATATTCATATATTTTTGATAAAAATTTTTCATTCTGCTTTTATATCAGTGATTCATATTTAGAAAATAACAGCAATTTTAATGGTGATTTAAATAACGGAAATCAGAAATATACTGCCGTGTTAATAAAATATTCCAAAAAGCAAGCAATCTGTAAAATTAGCGGATAAAGGCATCCGGTGTCCGATGCAGGCATCCGCCGCAAGCGGAAGTTTTGCAAAACTCCCCTCCGCAGAAACCGATGCGGAAGATGCCCCCTTGCACATTCCTGCCGCAAAATCCGTCCCCGACATTTTTCAGACGGCCTCGCACACCCTTTCTTTGCCAACCCGCCGTTACAAGGAGCAAACATGAACCGCCGCATCGTTTTCCTCGACCGCGCCACCCTGCCCGCAGACCGCATATTCGACTTTTCCTTCCCCCACGTCCTGACCGAACACGCGCAAACCTCCCCTACCGACACAGCCGCCCGCATGGCCGGCGCACACATCGCCGCCACCAACAAAGTCCGCATCACCGCCGAACACATTGCCGCCAACCCGCAGCTCGAAATGATCGCCGTCTGCGCCACCGGCTGCGACCACATCGACACCGCCGCCGCCCGCGCAGCAGGCATTGCCGTATGCAATATCCCCGCCTACGGCAGCGAAGCCGTGGCCGAACATGCCTTCATGCTGATGATGGCCCTCATGCGCAACCTGCCTGCCTACCAACGCGACCTGCGCGCCGGCCTGTGGCAAAACTCGCCCTTCTTCTGCCATTTCGGCGCACCGATACGCGACCTGAACGGCAAAACCCTCGCCATATTCGGACGCGGCAACATCGGCGACACCCTCGCCCGCTACGCCCGCGCCTTCGGTATGAACGTCGTCTTTGCCGAGCGCAAAAACGCCGCCGCCACCCGCGCGGGCTATGTTTCCTTCGACCACGCGCTGCGGCAGGCCGATGTGCTTTCCCTGCACTGCCCGCTCACGGAAGCCACCCGCCACCTCATCGGCGAAGACGAGCTTCGCGCCATGAAACCCGGCGCAGTGCTTATCAACTGCGGGCGCGGCGGCCTCATCGACGAAACCGCCCTCCTTGCCGCCCTCAAATACGGCACACTCGGCGGCGCGGGCTTGGACGTACTGGCCGAAGAGCCGCCGCAACACGGCAACCCCCTGCTCAAAGCCAACCTGCCCCACCTCATCCTTACCCCCCACATCGCCTGGGCCAGCGACACCGCACGGCACAAAATGTGCGAAATCCTCTGCGCCAATATCGAAGCCTTCGCCGCAGGCCGCCCGCAAAACCGCGTGGCGTAACCGCGGCCGATGCCCGCAAAAGGCCGTCTGAAAAATCGCCATTCCGCTTTTTCAGACGGCCTCTGCCGCTAAGCTAGGTAGCGCACGCAGCAACGCACGCGGTTTTGGGAGTTTGCATCGCAGTTTGTAAGACGAAAAAGAGGCCGTCTGAAACAATTTGGAAAAGAAAAAAGGTATGCGGCAGGCGCATACCTTTTCTGTTTGCTGCGGTGTTGGCTATTTGCTGCCGGATGCTGGGGTTTCGGCCGGAGCAGAGGACGGTGCGGATGCGGCCGCAGAAACGGGCGCAGGCTCGGCTTTTTTCGCAGCGGCGGCTTCGGCCGCTGCCGCCGCAGCGGCTTTGGCGGCTTTTTCGCCCAATACGTTTTCGGTGTCGGTTTTGGCGGCTTTGCCGTCGGGATGCGACAGTCCCCAAACGTAGGCGGTCAGCAGGTGGATTTTGTCTTTGTCGAGGAAGCCTTCCCATGCGGGCATTTGGTTGTGCCGGCCGTTGGTAATGGTTTCGATGATGGCTTTTTGCGTGCCGCCCCACAGCCATACGTTGTCGGTCAGATTGGGACCGAGTCCGCGCACGCCCTGGCCTTTATCGCCGTGGCAGGTAAAGCAGTTGGCGGGCGGGCCGTTGAACAGGACTTTGCCGCGCTCGGCGCGCAGGGGGTCGTACTGTTCTTCCGGCTTGGAAAGGGAAAGAACGTAGTTGGCCACGTCTTTCACGCCTTCTTCGCCAAGCTCGGGTCCCCACGATTTCATGATGCCGGTGCGGCCTTTGGTGATCGTTTCGTGGATTTTGTCGGGTGTGCCGCCGTAGAGCCAGTCGGTGTCGGTAAGATTGGGGAAGCCGCGCGATCCTTTGGCATCGGAGCCGTGGCACTGGATGCAGTAGGTGTCGAACAGGTTTTTGCCGATGGTGCGGGCTTCGGCCTGTTTGGCGGTGTCTTCTACGGACATTTTGGCGTATTTCGCGTAAATCGCCCCGTATTCTTTTTGCGCGGCTTCTACTTCGGCCTGGTATTCGCCGACGCTGGTCCAGTTGCGCAGGCCTTTGAAATCGCCCAAGCCGGGATAGAGGGCGAGATAGCCGATGCCGAACAGCCAGGTAAGGATGTAGAGGTAGAACCACCAGCGCGGCATGGGGTTGTTGTACTCTTCGATGCCGTCCCAGTCGTGGCCGGTGGTTTTCACGTCTTCGCCTTTTGGCGGTGCTTTGACTTTGTTCTGTGAGAGCAGAAGCCAAATCAGGGCGATAAAGCTGATGACGATGATGCCGATGATGTAGTAGTTCCAGAAATTACTGGTGAAATGTGAAGTTGTGTTCATTGTTTTTAGCTCCGTGCCCACGGGTCATCGGGCGGGTCTGTTATTGTCGTTGTCGTGCGGGGTGTCGTCGTCGTCGATGATGCTGCGCGAGGCTTCGTCGTAGTTGGCTTTGTTGCGTCTGTTTGAAACGATGTAAAGCACCAGGATGAAGCTGACGAGTACCAGTACGGTAAACAGTTGGCGCGCCCAATTGACATCCATGGCGTTACCTTACGTTTTTCAAGGCCAAACCCAAACCCTGCAAATAAGCGACTACCGCGTCCAGCTCGGATTTGTCTTTCAGCTCCTCAGGGGCTTTGGCGATTTCTTCGTCGGTGTAGGGAGTGCCCAAAGTTTGCAGGCCTTTCATGTGGGTAACCACTTCGGCCGGATCGACTTTATTGCGCGCCAGCCACGGGAAGGCGGGCATATTGGACTCGGGAACGACATCGCGCGGGTTGAGCAGGTGGATGCGGTGCCATTCGTCGGAATAGCGTCCGCCCACACGTGCCAAGTCGGGGCCGGTCCGCTTGGAACCCCATTGGAACGGACGGTCGTATACCGATTCTCCGGCCACAGAGTAGTGGCCGTAACGTTCGGTTTCGGCACGGAAGGGACGGATCATCTGCGAATGGCAGTTGTAGCAGCCTTCGCGTATATAGATGTCACGTCCGGCCACCTGCAAGGCGGTGTAGGGTTTGACACCTTCAATCGGCTTGGTTACGGCCGGAGAGAAGAACAGGGGGACGATTTCGATAAGCAGGCCGACACTGACCACCAGTAAGGTAAACACGATCAGTACGCCGACTTTTTCTTCGACTAGTTGTTGCAGTTTCATTTTTGGTAGCCCGTCTTTCTTATTAGTGGTGTTGCGCTTCGGAGAGGGCGGGGATTTCCGCTTCGACCGGTTTGCCGTTCATGATGGTGCGGTAAACGTTGTAGGCCATAATGAACATACCGGAGAGGTACAGCACGCCGCCGAAGAAGCGGATAACGTAAAAGCGCATACTTTCTTTCACGCCTTCGACAAATGCGAAGGTAAGCGTACCGTCGGCATTCATCGCGCCCCACATCAGGCCCTGCATTACGCCGGCAATCCACATCGAAGCAATGTAGAGCACCACGCCGATGGTGGCGATCCAGAAGTGCGCGTCGATCAGCTTGGTGCTGTACATTTCTTTCTGGCCGAACAGACGGGGAATCATGTAGTAAACCGAACCGATGGTTACAAAACCCACCCAGCCGAGCGCACCCGCGTGAACGTGGCCGACCGTCCAGTCGGTATAGTGGCTCAGGGCATTGACGGTTTTGATCGACATCATCGGGCCTTCAAAGGTGGACATACCGTAGAAGGACAGGGAAACAATGAGGAATTTCAGAATGGGGTCGGTGCGCAGCTTGTGCCATGCACCGGAGAGGGTCATGATGCCGTTGATCATGCCGCCCCAGGAAGGTGCGAAAAGAATCAGGGAAAGCACCATGCCGACAGACTGCGTCCAGTCGGGCAGCGCGGTGTAGTGCAGATGGTGCGGTCCGGCCCACATATAGGTAAAGATCAGCGCCCAAAAGTGGACAACCGACAAACGGTAGGAATAAACGGGGCGGCCTGCCTGCTTGGGTACGAAATAGTACATCATGCCCAAAAAGCCGGCGGTCAGGAAAAAGCCCACGGCATTGTGGCCGTACCACCACTGCACCATCGCATCAATCGCGCCGGAGTAAACGGAATACGACTTCATGATGCCGACCGGCAGGCTGAGGTTGTTGACGATGTGCAGCAGGGCGACGGCAAGGATGAAGCTGCCATAGAACCAGTTGGCCACATAAATGTGTTTGATTTTGCGCTTGGCGATTGTACCGAAGAATACGATGGCGTAGGCCACCCACACCAGCGTGATCAAAATGTCGATCGGCCATTCCAGTTCGGCGTATTCCTTGCCTTGCGTATAGCCGAGGGGAAAGCTGATTGCCGCAGCCAAAATCACGGCCTGCCAGCCCCAAAAGGTAAATCCGGCCAGCCAGCCGCCGAACAGCCGCGTATTACAGGTGCGCTGCACGACATAATAGGAAGTACCGATCAGACCGCAGCCGCCGAAAGCGAAAATAACCGCATTGGTATGCAGCGGGCGGATACGGCCGAAGTGGAACCACGGGCCGATTTCAGACAAATTGAGTGCGGGCCAAAACAGCTGGGCGGCGGCAATCACCCCCACCAGCATACCCACAATCCCCCAAACTACAGTCATGACGGCGAACTGCCGCACCACTTTGTAGTTATAAGTTTGCGCTTCCATGAAAGTCTCCATTAAACACGGAAAATAAATCCGATGTCCCGCAGGCGGCAGAGCCGCAATGCAGGTCTTTTTCCATCAGGCCGCCGCAGCGGGCGGCCGTTTTACCGAACACAGCACGGGACATATCTGCTTGGCAAAGCCTCGGCATACCGCCATAATGGCCTGCACAAGCACTGAAAAGAAACCGCCTTGTCAAGAAAAACCGATTTCTTTACATTAAATTCCCATATGCTTTACAAGGTTATAGATTTTATCTAATTTATGGTTTGACACCAATCAATTAATTTTTAACATTGCCTGACGCTATTGCCTTAATTAATTACATCATGATACTCCACACCCTGCGCCCCGAACCCAATGCCCACTACTGGCACATTACCCTTTCTTTCGCACAGCAGGAGGACGTTCCCGCCGTCCTCAAACTTGCCAACTGGGTACCCGGCAGCTACACCATCCGCGACTTTGCCCGCCACATCGTCGAAATCCACGCCGAATGCGACGGACGGCCCGCCGCCCTCATCCAAACCGCCAAAAACACCTGGCATACCGCCGCACAGGCGGGCGAATGGCGCATACGCTACACCGTATATGCCTACGATCTTTCCGTCCGCGCCGCCTATCTGACCGCCGAACGCGGTTTTTTCGACGGCGCGTGCCTCTTTTTCGCCATCGAAGGCCGTCTGAACGAAGCGCAAACCCTCGTTCTCGAACACCTGCCCGCCGGCTGGCTCACCGCCACCACCCTGCCCCGCGCCGCCGAAAACACGTTTCAGACGGCCTCATACGGCGAACTCCTCGACCACCCCGTCGAACTCGGCCGCCTCGAAACCATTACATTCGAAGCAAACGGCATCCCCCACCGCATCGTCCTCAGCGGCAGCTATCCCGACTTCGACCGAGACCGCCTGTGCCGCGACGTACAACGCATTTGCGCCACCCAGCTTGCCATGTTCCCCGCGCCTGCCCCGTTTGCCGAATATCTCTTCCTGCTCCACCTCGGCGACAAAATCTACGGCGGCCTCGAACACCGCAGCAGCACCGCCCTGCACGCCGGCCGCCACACCCTGCCCCCGCACGGCCTTGCCGGAGCAAACGCAGCCTACACCGAGCTGCTCGGCCTTTTCTCCCACGAATACTTCCATGCCTGGAACGTCAAATCCGTCAAACCCGCCGCCTTCGCCCCCTACGACCTCGACCGCGAAAACCACACCGAGCAGCTTTGGGCGTTTGAAGGCATCACCGCCTACTACGACGACCTCCTCCTTGCCCGCAGCCGCACCATCACCCCCGAAAACTACCTCGGCCTGCTGGCGCAAAACATTACCCGCGTGCGGCGCGGCAAAGGCCGTCTGAAACAAACCCTCGCCCAATCGTCCTACACCGCCTGGCACAAATACTACAAAGCCGACGAAAACGCCCCCAACGCCATCGTCAGCTATTACCAGCAAGGTTCGCTCGCCGCCCTCTGCCTCGACCTCCTCATCCGCGAAAAAAGTGCGGGCGCACATTCCCTCGACACCGTCATGCGCCGGCTCTACCTCGACTGGCTGCAAACACACAAAGGCATAGAAGAAGGACAATGGCAGACCCGCTGCCGCGAAATCACCGGCCTCGACCTGGCAGACTTTTTTCAGACGGCCTTATACACAACCGACAGCCTGCCGCTGGAAGAATGCCTGCACACCGCCGGCATACGCCTGCAATATGCCGCCCTGCCCCGCAGCCACAGCGGCGGCCTCGCCCTTGCGGACGGCATCCCGCCCGCGCCCGCACCCGACTTCGGCGCACGTTTCACGCAACATTCCGGCCACGCCCTCCTGACCCACATTGCCAACGGCGGCAGCGCGGAAGCCGCCGCCCTCTGCCCGAACGACCAAATCATCGCCGTAAACGGCTACGCCTGCACCGACCTTGCCGCCGTACTTGCCGTCGCCCGCCCCGGCGACACCCTCGGCCTGCACTATTTCCGCCACGGTCTGCTGCACCACACCACCCTCATCCTGCAAGCCGCCGAAGCCGACACCGCACTACTCCATATAGAAGATGCGGACAAGCTGCGCCGCTGGCTCGACGGCACGCCGTAAACCGACAGGCCGTCTGAAAACACCGTTTCAACAAAATACCAATCCGTTTTACCGTTTTCAGACGGCCTCCCGCCCCCGAAAACCGACAAAGGAAGCCTCATGATTGCCGCCCTGTTCAGCGTCAACTTCATCCTCCAACGCCTCCACAACTACACCGGCGACTACTTCACCCGCATCACCATGGGCTACTGCCTGTACAGCCTCATCTGCATCTGGCTGGTGTTCCTCGGCGGCGCACAGATGCTCGAAGGCCGCCGCATCCTCTGGTTTACCCAGCTCGATACCGACATGAGTGCCGAAGAAATCCGCTCCTACACCGTTTTCTGCTGGATAGGAATCAGCCTGCTCTACGCCCTTGCCGCCACCGCCCAAATTCTGTACGGATAAATACAGGCCGTCTGAAAACCGTTTTCAGACGGCCTGTTTCCGATACGCCGCGCCGGCGTAAAATTTTCCGTATGCGGGGGCTTGAATTCGTCTGCCGCAGCCCTATTTTTCCCGCCATCGGGCCGGACGGCTTGCCGTCCGGTCGCCGTTTTGACCGCAAAGGTCAGTTTTTTATGACTGTTATTTCAATGGAGCATTTATGACCATCCGTCCCTTACACGACCGCGTTGTCGTCAAACGCTTGGAAGCCGAAGAAAAAACCGCATCCGGCATCGTGCTGCCCGGCACAGCCGCCGAAAAACCCGACATGGGCGAAGTGATTGCCGTAGGCGCGGGCAAAATCGGCAAAGACGGCCAACGCCGCCCGCTGGATGTAAAAGTCGGCGACAAAATCATTTTCGGCAAATACAGCGGCCAAACCGTCAAAGCCGACGGCGAAGAGCTGTTGGTAATGCGCGAAGAAGACATCTTCGGCATCGTGGAATAAACACACCGGCCCGGCCGTCCGCAAACGCGTTTTCAGACGGCCTGAACAAGCCCCGCATCATTCGTTTAATTAAATTGGAGAAAAAAATATGGCAGCAAAAGACGTACAGTTCGGTAACGAAGTCCGCCAGAAAATGGTAAACGGCGTAAACATCCTCGCCAACGCCGTGCGCGTAACCCTCGGCCCCAAAGGCCGCAACGTGGTGCTCGACCGCTCCTTCGGCGGCCCGCACATCACCAAAGACGGCGTTACCGTCGCCAAAGAAATCGAGCTGAAAGACAAATTTGAAAACATGGGCGCGCAGATGGTGAAAGAAGTCGCGTCCAAAACCAACGACGTGGCCGGCGACGGCACCACCACCGCCACCGTACTGGCACAAGCCATCGTGGCCGAAGGCATGAAATACGTTACCGCCGGCATGAACCCCACCGATCTGAAACGCGGCATCGACAAAGCCGTAGCCGCGCTGGTGGAAGAGCTGAAAAACATCGCCAAACCCTGCGACACTTCCAAAGAAATCGCCCAAGTCGGCTCGATTTCGGCCAACTCCGACGAACAGGTCGGCGCGATTATTGCCGAAGCGATGGAAAAAGTCGGCAAAGAAGGCGTGATTACCGTAGAAGACGGCAAATCGCTGGAAAACGAGCTGGACGTTGTCGAAGGTATGCAGTTTGACCGCGGCTACCTGTCGCCCTATTTCATCAGCGACCCCGAAAAACAAATCGCCGCGCTGGACAACCCGTTTGTATTGCTGTTTGACAAAAAAATCAGCAACATCCGCGATCTGCTGCCCGTGTTGGAGCAAGTGGCCAAATCCAGCCGCCCGCTGCTGATCGTGGCCGAAGACGTGGAAGGCGAAGCCCTGGCTACTTTGGTGGTGAACAACATTCGCGGCATTTTGAAAACCGTGGCCGTGAAAGCCCCGGGCTTCGGCGACCGCCGCAAAGCCATGCTGCAAGACATCGCCATCCTCACCGGCGGTACTGTGATTGCCGAAGAAGTCGGCCTGTCGTTGGAAAAAGCCACGCTGGAAGACTTGGGTCAGGCCAAACGCATCGAAATCGGCAAAGAAAACACCACCATCATCGACGGCTTCGGCGATGCCGGCCAAATCGAAGCGCGTGTAGCCGAAATCCGCCAGCAGATCGAAACCGCCACCAGCGATTACGATAAAGAAAAACTGCAAGAGCGCGTGGCCAAACTGGCCGGCGGCGTGGCCGTCATCAAAGTCGGCGCAGCCACCGAAGTGGAAATGAAAGAGAAAAAAGACCGCGTGGACGACGCGCTGCACGCCACCCGTGCCGCCGTTGAAGAAGGCGTGGTTGCCGGCGGCGGCGTCGCCCTGTTGCGTGCCCGTGCCGCTCTGGAAAACCTGCACACCGGCAATGCCGACCAAGACGCAGGCGTGCAAATCGTATTGCGTGCGGTCGAGTCCCCGCTGCGCCAAATCGTGGCCAACGCAGGCGGCGAGCCGAGCGTGGTGGTGAACAAAGTGCTGGAAGGCAAAGGCAACTACGGCTACAACGCCGGCAGCGGCGAGTATGGCGACATGATTGAAATGGGCGTACTCGACCCCGCCAAAGTAACCCGCTCCGCGCTGCAACACGCCGCATCCGTTGCCGGCCTGATGCTGACCACCGACTGCATGATTGCCGAAATCCCCGAAGAAAAACCGGCCATGCCCGATATGGGCGGAATGGGCGGCATGGGCGGCATGATGTAAGAGGCCGTCCGAACAGACCGCAGCAGACGCGCAAACGTTTTGCAATCCAAACCGCACGGTTCGCGCCGTGCGGTTTTTTACGCCCGTTTGTTTCGCGCCGCTCGAACGGCATGGCGCGGCAGCCGTTATGCAGCGGCCCGCATCCGCAAGCGGAGGCCGTCTGAAAATCAGGGCGCGTTTTCAGAAACGTCATCCCCGCGCAGGCGGGGGACGGCCTCATGCGCCGCGCGGTTTGTTATACTGTAAACCCTCCCCACCCTCCGCAAGGATATTTCGTCATGAATACGCTCATCACCGTTGCCGTCGGCCTGCTGATCGTCGCCGCCATCATGTATTTCACAGTCGGCCATCTGTTCAGAAAACCCGACAACGACATCATCCGCTGGTTCAACGCCACCCACGGCGTTTTACTGTGCATCAACAACAAAAACATCCAAATCTACGGCGGTGCGCCGCCCAAAGGCAGTTGGCGCAAAAAAGAGCGTGCCAGCCTCAAACAATGGTGGGGCATTACCGACACCGCCTCGCTGCTGGACATGGTGCGGTGGCTGATGGACGAAGGCCACCGCGCCGAATACCGCCAACGCGGCGAAACGGGCGGCATCGCCGGCTGGGATTACAGCCGCGCCCTGTCGCTGCTCTCCTCCGGCTACCTCTGCGGCTACCTCGGCAAAAAAGAAGCCCTCGACCGCTCGCTGGACATCGCCCGCCGCGTGCAGAAAGAATTCGACTCGTGGGACAACTTCATGGCCTCGTATTTCGCCGGCTACGAATACTGGTCGGAAGATACCTGCGGACAGCGGCAGCGCGTCTATATGGCACTCAAAGGCAAACCAAACAGCCTGTACAAACTGCCGTGGAATCTGGAACTGAAACAGGCATGGTAAAGCGGCAGGCCGTCTGAAAAAATATAAAACCGCCGCCAGGCCGGAAGAAAGGGCAGAGGCCGTCTGAAAACCCGTTTTGCAGGTTTTCAGACGGCCTCTTTACCATGCGGCACAAGGTTTATCCGCGCACGGGGCGCGGGCGGCCCTGTCCGTCGATGGCCACATAGGTAAACAGGGCTTCGGTTACCAGACGTTGTTCCTCAAAGCTGGCGAAGGAAGCGGAGTGCACCCACACTTCGATGCGGATTTGCAGCGAGGTGTTGCCTATTTTCACCACTTCGCCGTAGCAGCCGACCACGTCGCCGACGGCAACGGGGCGGTGGAAAACGATTTTGTCGGCGGCCACGGTAACGATGCGCCCTTTGGCGGTTTCGCAGGCCAGAATGCCGCCGGCAATATCCATCTGCGACATCAGCCAGCCGCCGAAAATATCGCCGTTGGGATTGGTGTCGGCGGGGCGGGTCATGGTGCGCAGCAGCAGGCTGCCCTGCGGCTCGGTGCGCTGCTGCGCATTTTTTTGTTCGTCGGTCATATTGCTTCCTTTGTTTTTAAACAGATTAGTCGGATTTTCCGCTTTGGGTTTCTTCCAGGCCGTCTGAAATCCATTGTTGCAGCTCGGGCAGGGCGGAAATGCGTTCGGCGTATTGCGCGGCCGCGCCGTTCAGACGGCCTGCAAGACCGTAGCAGCGCAGGCGCAGGACGACGGGGGCGTAAAACGCATCCGCCGCACAAAAGCCCCCGCCCGCGAGAAAGCCGCCGCCGAAGCGTTCGAGGCCTTCGTTCCACAATGCGTCCAGCCTGGCAAGCTCGCGCTGCAAACCCGGGGTGTCGCAGGGCGGCTCGGCGGCTTGGAGGGTGAAATTGCAGACGGTGCGCAGCACGGGAAAGCCGCTGTGCATTTCGGCAGCGGCGCAGCGCGCCCAAGCGCGGGCGGCGGCATCCTGCGGCCACACCTGCGGATGACGCTCGGCCAGATATTCGGCAATGGCGAGGCTGTCCCACACCGTTTCGCCACCGTTTGCCAGCGCAGGCACCTGCGCGGAGGGCGAAAACGCACGCCACTGCCTGCGCTGCTCCGTTTTGTCGCCGATAAAGTGGTGGAGGGCTTCGGCAAAGGGAATCCGCAGCACCTTCATCAGAAGCCACGGCCGCAGCGACCACGAAGAAATGTGTTTGCTGCCGATGTGCAGGGTGTACATATCATTGCTCCTTCTCTGGGGAACGGGGCGCGTATTCTAGCCCGCACGGCGCGGCACGTCCAAGCCGCAGGGCTGCGGCGGCGTTTTCAGACGGCCTTTGCGTATCTGCCGCCGCGCCACTTGCTATATAATCCGCCCGCCGCCGGACAGGCAGTCTGAAAACATATGGCGGAACAATATAGAAAGCTGCGTTTGTTCCGCCATACGTTTTCAGACGGCCTCATTACACCATACCAAGAAAAGAACCGCCATGAACCAAACGCCCCTGCTGGACACCGTCAACCTGCCGCAAGACCTGCGCCTGCTCGACAAATCCCAACTGCCGCAGCTCTGCGCCGAGCTGCGCGCCTTTCTGCTCGAATCGGTCGGCCGGACGGGCGGCCATTTCGCCAGCAATCTCGGCGCGGTGGAGCTGGCGGTGGCCCTGCACTATGTTTACGACACCCCGCGCGACCATCTGGTGTGGGATGTCGGCCACCAGAGCTACCCGCACAAAATCCTGACCGGACGGCGCGGCAGAATGCACACCATGCGCCAGTTCGGCGGGCTGGCCGGCTTCCCCAAGCGCAGCGAAAGCGAGTACGACGATTTCGGCGTAGGCCACTCCTCCACCTCCATCGGTGCGGCTCTGGGCATGGCGGCGGCCGACCGGCTGGCCGGACGCGACACCCGCAGCGTTGCCGTCATCGGCGACGGCGCAATGACCGCCGGCCAAGCCTTTGAAGCCCTCAACTGCGCCGGCGACATGGCCGACACCGACCTGCTCGTCATCCTCAACGACAACGAAATGTCCATCTCGCCCAACGTCGGCGCGCTGCCCAAATACCTTGCCCGCAACGTCATGCGCGATATGCGCGGCGTGCTGCACAACATCAAACACCAGTCCGCCTTCGTCCTCGACAAGCTCCCCGCCGTCCGGGAAATCGCCCAAAAAGCCGAAGAAACCATCAAAGCCTACGCCAGCGAAAGCGAGCAGGTGCGCCAGTCGCTCTCGCTGTTTGAAAACTTCGGCTTTGCCTACACCGGCCCGGCCGACGGCCACAACGTCATCCAGCTTGCCGACACCCTGGCCGAACTGCGGCACAAAAAAGGCCCCAAGCTCCTGCACGTCATCACCAAAAAAGGCCAGGGCTACAAGCTCGCCGAAAACGACCCCGTCAAATACCACGCCATCGGCAAAACCCCCGCCCCCTCCGCGCCGCCGCCCGCCGCCCGCCCCACCTACACCGAAATCTTCGGCCGCTGGCTGTGCGACACCGCCGCCGCCGACCCCCGCCTCGCCGCCATCACCCCCGCCATGCGCGAAGGCAGCGGCCTCGTCGAATTTGCGCAACGCTTTCCCGAACGCTATTTCGATGTCGGCATTGCCGAGCAGCACGCCGTAACCTTTGCCGCCGGCCTCGCCTGCGCAGGCATCAAACCCGTCGTCGCCATCTACTCCACCTTCCTGCAACGCGGCTACGACCAGCTCGTACACGATGTCGCCCTGCAAAACCTGCCCGTGCTCTTTGCCATAGACCGTGCCGGCATCGTCGGCGCGGACGGCCCCACCCACGCGGGAGCATATGATTTGAGCTTTCTGCGCTGCATACCCAATATGGTTATCGCCGCCCCCTCCGACGAAAACGAATGCCGCCTGCTGCTTTCCACCTGCTACGCGCTCGACTGCCCGTCCGCCGTGCGCTACCCGCGCGGCAGCGGCAGCGGCGCGGCGGTGTCCGACAGCCTCGACACCGTTCCCGTCGGCAAAGGCATCATCCGCAGGCAGGGCAGGCGCACCGCCGTCCTCGCCTTCGGCAGCATGGTGCAGCCCGCCCTCGAAGCCGCCGAAACGCTCGATGCCACCGTGGCCGATATGCGCTTCGTCAAGCCGCTCGACGAAGAACTCGTCTTACAGCTCGCCGACAGCCACGATTACCTCGTCTGCGCCGAAGAAAACGCCGCCGCAGGCGGAGCCGGCAGCGCGGTACTCGAGCTGCTCGCCGCCGCAGGCCGTCTGAAACCCACCCTCCTCATCGGCATCCCCGACACCGTAACCGACCACGGCGACCCCAAGCTCCTGCTCGAACGCCTCGGCCTGAGCGCGGACGAAATCCGCCGCCGCATCGCCGCCTTTGCCGCACAGGCCGTCTGAACGGCGGCTTTTCAGACGGCCTCCCGCCACCCGCACGCCATGACCATCGAAAACTACCTGCGCCGCAGCCCCCTGCCCAAAAACGAAGCCCGCCTGCTCGCCCAAGCCGCCACCGGCCTGACACACGCCGAGCTTATCACCCGCAGCCGCGACCCCCTCCAGCCCGACACCGCCGCCGCCCTGGCCGCCCTCGAAGCGCGGCGGCTGGCAGGCGAACCCGTCGCCTATATTTTGGGCAGCCGCGAATTTTACGGCCGCCGTTTCGCCGTATCCCCCGCCGTCCTCATCCCCCGCCCCGAAACCGAACACCTCGTCGAAGCCGCCCTCGCACACCTGCCCGCGCACGGCAGCGTCTGGGACATCGGCACCGGCAGCGGCGCCATCGCTGTAACCCTCGCCTGCGAACGGCCAAGCGCACAGGTTTACGCCTCCGACACCAGCCCCGCCGCGCTCGACACCGCCCGCGAAAACGCCGCCGCCTGCCGCGCCCGCGTGCGCTTTGCCTGCGGCTCGTGGTTTGACGCATTCCCCCCGTCCGAGTGCGCCGCTTTCGACCTGATCGTTTCCAACCCGCCCTACATCGAAGCGGGCGACCCCCACCTGCAACAGGGCGACCTACGCTTCGAGCCGCCCGCCGCCCTCACCGACTTTTCAGACGGCCTCTCCTGCATCCGCATTCTGGCGCAAGGCGCGGCACGGCGGCTGGCCGGCGGCGGACACCTGATTGTCGAACACGGCTGCGGGCAGGGAGAAGCCGCCCGCGCCATCTTCGCCGCCGCAGGCTGGCGCAACATCCGCACCCTGCCCGATCTGGCGGGACTGGACAGGATTACCCTCGGACAAAAGGCCGTCTGAACACCGTTTTGCAGGTTTTCAGACGGCCTTCCGTTTTTTATACCGTTCCTGCCGCTGCCCGTCGGGCAGGGTGTGCCGCCAAGCGGCGCACACGTTTTTTGTTTTGCCGCAGATTTGCCTTTCCGAAAGGATTCTCCGTGCAAGAGGCCGTCTGAAAAACCCTATCCGTTTTCAGACGGCCTCTTCGCATATTTTGACAAAATCCCCGCAAACGTTTAAAAATGACAAACGGCCGCCGGAAAGCTGCACACAAATTAAGCAGATTTCCGACGGCCGCCAACAGAAAAACAGACCGACAGGAGATTTTATGTCCACCACAGACACGACGAAGAAAAAGTTCTTCGGCCATCCCTTCCAGCTTTCCACCCTCTTCCACATCGAATTGTGGGAACGCTTTTCCTTCTACGGCCTGCAAGGCATCCTGCTGCTTTACCTCTACTACGAAACCGCCAAAGGCGGGCTGGGCATCGACAAGCCGCTGGCCGGCGGCATCGTCGGCGCATACAGCGGCAGCATCTATCTGGCCACCGTATTCGGCGGCTGGATTGCCGACCGCATTGCCGGTGCGGAAAAAACCCTGTTTGTGTCCGGCATCATCGTGATGTCCGGCCACATCGCCCTCGCCCTCATCCCCGGCATTCCCGGCCTGCTGTGCGGCCTGCTGCTCATCGCCCTGGGCAGCGGCGGCGTGAAAACGTCGGCCAGCTCGATGGTCGGCTCGCTCTACGAAGACGACCACCTGCGCCCGCTGCGCGACGCAGGCTTCTCCATCTTCTACATTTCCATCAATATCGGCGGCTTCTTCGGCCCGCTGATTACCGGCCTGCTGCAAGACAAAATCGGCTTCCACTACGGCTTCGGCGCAGCCGCCGCCGGTATGGCGTTCGGCCTGTGGCTCTACTCCTTCGGCCGCAAAACCCTGCCGCACACCCCGCCGCCGCATCCGCTTCCCGCCTCGCAGTACAAATACCTGTTTGGCGCGATCGCCCTCATCGTCGGCGCAGTCGTAGCCGCCGTGGCGACAGACTATCTGAACGTCCGCAACTTCCCGCAGGTGCTCTTGGTCTGCATCCTCATCGTCGCCACGGGCTACTTCTCCCGCCTGCTCGGCAGCACCCGCATCGATAAGGAAAACAAACGCCACATCGCCGCCTACATCCCGCTGTTTCTCGCCATATGCATATTCTGGTCGATATGGTTCCAGATCTACACCTCGGCCACCGTGTATTTCGCCGAAACGGTGGACCGCAACATCTTGGGCTTTACCGTACCCGTGTCGTGGAAAGACTCCGTACAGAGTATGTGGGTGGTGCTGTTTTCCGGCCTGATGGCCGCCATGTGGACGAAAATGGGCACGCGCCAGCCGAAAACGCCGCTGAAATTCGCCCTTGCCCTCATCGTTACCGGCTCGTCCTACCTCCTCTTCCTCCCCTTCATCAACAACGGCACGCCCATGCCGATGATCGTCTTCGCACTCGTCCTGCTCGCCATTACCTTGGGCGAACTGCTGCTGTCGCCCATCGCCATGTCGTTCTCCACCAAGATCGCCCCGAGCGCGTTCAAAACGCAGATGGTCGCCCTCAACTTCCTCGCCTTCTCGCTGGGCTTTACCCTCGGAGGCCTGCTGTTTGACAAATTCCACAATCCCGAATCCGCCCTGATACAGATGGTTTCACACATCGGACTGGGCTCGGGCGGAGCCGATTTCTACCTCATGCTGTTCTACATCGGCGCAGCCGGCGGCCTGCTGCTGCTGCTGCTTACCCCGCTGCTCAACCGCCTGCTGAAAGGCGTGGACTAAGCCGCGCCCGCCGTACAGGCCGTCTGAAAACCTCCGCATAGGTTTTCAGACGGCCTTTTGCTATATTTGAAGAAGCATAAAATGCCGCAAAACAGCCATAAACGGCCAAAAAAATAACAATAAAAGCCAAAACGGCAAAATTAAGCAATTTTATAGCGGAAACAGCGCATCCAGCCCTTGCCAAGCGCACCGGCCGCCGCTATCCTTGCCGCCCTGACAAACACAACAACAGAGCCACCACCATGATCCGCCTCGGCAAAACCGACGACACCCGCATCAGCGGCATCGACGAACTCCTCCCCCCCCTCGCCCACCTTTACGAACTGCCCGTCAGCGACGGCGCGGCCGAACTCGTGGAAAGCACCCGCCGCGAAATCGGCGACATCATCCACGGCCGCAGCAACCGCCTGCTGGCCGTCATCGGCCCCTGCTCCATCCACGACCCCCAAGCCGCCTGCGAATACGCGCAAAAGCTGCTGCCCCTGAAAAAGCACTACGAAAAAGAGCTACTTATCGTCATGCGCGTTTATTTTGAAAAACCGCGCACCACCGTCGGCTGGAAAGGCCTCATCAACGACCCCTTCCTCAACGGCACTTTCGACATCAACTACGGCCTGCGTCAGGCACGCCGCCTGCTTCTTGATTTGAACGAAATGGGTATGCCCGCCTCCACCGAATTTCTCGACATGATTACCCCGCAGTATTACGCCGACCTCATTTCCTGGGGCGCAATCGGGGCGCGCACCACCGAAAGCCAGGTACACCGCGAGCTGGCCAGCGGCCTTTCCTGCCCCGTCGGCTTCAAAAACGGCACCGACGGCAACCTCAAAATCGCCATCGACGCCATCGGCGCGGCCGGCCACCCCCACCACTTTTTATCCGTTACCAAAGCCGGCCATTCCGCCATCGTCCACACCGCCGGCAATCCCGACTGCCACGCCATCCTGCGCGGCGGCAAAGAGCCAAACTACGAAAGCCGCTTCGTCAAAGAAGCCGCCGCCGATCTGGCCAAAGCCGGCGTATCCCCCCGCCTGATGGTCGATTGCAGCCACGCCAACAGCCGCAAAGACCACAACCGCCAAATCGAAGTGGCCGCCGACGTAGCCGCGCAAATCCGCAGCGGCGAAGACAACATCCTCGGCGTGATGGTGGAAAGCCACCTTGTCGCCGGCCGCCAGGACAAACCCGACACCTACGGCCAAAGCATCACCGATGCCTGCATAGGCTGGGACACCACCGAAGAACTGCTCGCCCTGCTCGCCGCCGCCAACCGCCACCGCGTGTAGCCGTGCAAACCGGAGAGGCCGTCTGAAAACACAAAATCCGCCTTTTCAGAAACCTCATCCCGCACAGGCGGGGCGGCCTCCGGTATTTCCGATAGGCAGGGTGTGCCGCCCCAAGGCGACGCACGCGCTCCCTGCCACCCGCCAATCCGACCGGACGCAAAACAAAAAACGCGTGCATGGCTGCACCACACACCCTACACACACAGCAGAGGCCGTCTGAAAACCTGCAAAACGGTTTTTCAGACGGCCTAATCCGTTAAAATGCCGCCTTTGCGATTTTCAGACGGCCTTATCATGTTTCCCAACGAATCCCCATCCGCCCTGCTGCATGGCTTGAACCCCGAACAGCTCGCCGCCGTAACCTGGCCGCCGCAGTCCGCCCTCGTGCTGGCCGGCGCGGGCAGCGGCAAAACCCGGGTGCTCACCACCCGCATCGCGTGGCTGCTGCAAAGCGGCCAGGCCAGTGTGCACAGCATCATGGCCGTTACCTTCACCAACAAAGCCGCCAAAGAAATGCAGACCCGCCTGGGCGCGATGATTCCCGTCAACGTGCGCGCCATGTGGCTGGGCACGTTTCACGGCCTGTGCCACCGCTTTTTGCGCCTGCACCACAAAGATGCCGGCCTGCCCTCCACTTTTCAGATTCTCGACAGCGCCGACCAGCTCGCCTTAATCAAACGCCTGCTCAAAAGCCTCAACATCGCCGAAGAAACCATCGCCCCGCGCACCTTGCAAGGCTTTATCAACGCCCAAAAAGAAAACGGCCTGCGCGCCTCGGCTCTGGAAGCCCCCGACCCGCATACCCGCCGCATGATCGAGTGTTACGCCGAATACGACAAAGTGTGCAGCCGCGAAGGCGTGGCCGATTTTGCCGAGCTGATGCTGCGCAGCTACGAAATCCTGCAAAGCAACGAAATCCTGCGCCGCCACTACCAAAACCGTTTCAACCACATTCTCGTCGACGAATTTCAAGACACCAACAAGCTGCAATACAAATGGCTCAAGCTGATGGCAGGCGGGAGCGCCGCCGTGTTTGCCGTGGGCGACGACGACCAAAGCATCTACCGCTTTCGCGGTGCGCACGTCGGCAACATGGCCGCGCTGATGCAGGAATTTCACATCGGCGCACCGGTAAAACTCGAACAAAACTACCGCTCGGACGGCAACATTCTCACCGCCGCCAACGCCGTGATTGAAAACAATGCCGAACGCCTCGGCAAAAACCTGCACACCGACGCGCCTGCCGGCGACAAAATCCGCTTTTACAGCGCCCCAACCGATTTTGAAGAAGCACAGTTTGTTGTCGACGAAGCCAAATCGCTGCAACGCGAAGGCCGCCGCCTCGACGACATGGCCGTACTCTACCGCAGCAACGCCCAATCACGCGTTATCGAACAAGCCCTGTTCCGCAGCGGCCTGTCCTACAAAATCTACGGCGGCCTGCGCTTTTACGAGCGGCAGGAAATCAAACACGCCCTCGCCTACCTGCGTCTGGCCGCCAACCCCGACGACGACAACGCCCTGTTGCGCGTGATTAACGTGCCGCCGCGCGGCATCGGCGCACGCACGATAGAAAACATTCAGACGGCCTCGTCCGAACAGGGCGTATCGCTGTGGCAGGCCGCCTGCACCGCCGCCGCCAAAGCCGCCAAAGTCGCCGCCTTCGTGCGCCTGATTGAAAACCTGCGCACCCAAGTCGGCCAAATGCCGCTGGCCGAAATCGTATCGGGCATCGTGCGCGACAGCGGCCTTGCCGAGTATTACCAAACGCAAAAAGGCGACCACCAAGACCGTTTGGACAACCTCGACGAGCTGGTCAGTGCTGCCGCCGCGTTCAAACCCGAAGAAAGCAATTTTGAAATCCTGCCCGACAACGCCGCCGCCGACCCTGCCTTTCCCGTGCTCGCCTTTTTGAGCAATGCCGCGCTCGAATCGGGCGAAAACCAGGCGGGAGAAGGCGAAGAGGCGGTGCAGCTGATGACCGTGCACGCCGCCAAAGGCTTGGAATTTGACACCGTATTCCTCACCGGCATGGAAGAAGGCCGCTTCCCCAGCGAGCTTTCGCTGGCCGAACGCGGCGGCCTCGAAGAAGAACGCCGCCTGATGTATGTGGCCATCACCCGCGCGCGCAAACGGCTGTATATCAGCATGGCGCAACAGCGCATGCTGCACGGCCAAACCCAATTCGGCGTGGTGTCGCGCTTTGCCGAAGAAATCCCGCCCGAAGTGCTGCACTTTCTCTCGCCGCACAAAACCGCCGCACAGGCAGGGTCTGCCCGCCGCACCGACATCCCCGCCGCCGAAAGCCACCGCCCCGCGCCAAGCTACGGCGGCTTCCGCGTCGGCCAAAACGTGCGCCATCCCAAATTCGGCACCGGCGTGGTTATCGATGCCGCCGACAAAGGCGGCTCGGCGCGGCTGACCATCAATTTCGGCAAACAGGGCATAAAAGAGCTGGACACCAAATTTGCCAAACTCGAGGCCGTCTGAAACACCGCCCCCCGCCGCATCCGCTAACCCTCTGCCGCCCGCATACCGAAACAGCCGCCTTACAGGCCGTCCGATTGCCGCGCCGCTTTGACAAAACGCCAAAGCCTGTACAATATGCCCGCACATACGGAGGCCGTCTGAAAACACGGTTTGCACTTTTTCAGACGGCCTCCCGCTTTTTCCCACACCTCAAACAAGGAGCAAATCATGGGTCTGATTATTGAAGACATCGAAACCGGCAGCGGCCAAACCGCCGAAAAAGGCCGCCGCATCGCCGTCCACTACACCGGCCGCCTCGCCGACGGCGGCAAATTCGATTCCAGCCTCGACCGCGGCCAGCCCTTCGAGTTCAAACTCGGCGCGGGGCAGGTCATCCAAGGCTGGGACGAAGGCTTCGCCGGCATGAAGGAAGGCGGCAGACGCAAACTCACCATCCCGCCCGAAATGGGCTACGGCGCACGCGGCGCGGGCGGCGTTATCCCCCCCAACGCCACGCTGGTATTCGAAGTCGAGCTTTTGAAAGTATTTTGAAAGCATATTGAGACACCCCGCAAGGCCGTCTGAAAACAACAACCGCCGACAAAAAAGGAGACAAACATGGAAACGCAAGACGTATTGGAATTCTGGTTTGCCGAAGAAAACCGCCCCTACTGGTTTGCCGAAAACACCGCTTTCGACGAAAAAATCCACATGCTGTTCTACCCCCTGTGGCAGCGCGCCGCCGCCGGCACCCTGCACGGCTGGCGCAAAACCATGCAGGGGCGGCTGGCCGAAATCATCATCCTCGACCAGTTTTCCCGCAACCTCTTCCGCAACAGCCCCCAAGCCTACGCCCAAGACCTCGCCGCCCTGTGCCTGGCGCAGGAAGCCATCACCCGACCCGGCTTCGCCGCCATGACCATCGAAGAACGCCACTTCATGCTGATGCCCTTCATGCACAGCGAAAGCGCCGAGCTGCACGCCCACGCCGTCGGCGTATTCAAACAATACGTCCCCGGTGCGCCGCTCGATTTCGAGCTCAAACACCAGGCCGTCATCGACCGCTTCGGCCGCTACCCCCACCGCAACGCCGTACTCGGCCGCGAAAGCACCCCCGCCGAGCTGGAATTTCTGGCTGCCGAAGGCAAAGGCTTCTAAACACCGCGCACACCGCGCAGCGGGCGGATTTCAGGTAGAATCCGCCCGTTTTTTCCCTTTTCAGACGGCCTCAAACCATGTACTCCCTGCTCCGCCCCATCGTCTTCCACCTCGACCCCGAAAAAGCCCACCATCTCGCCCTCTCCGCCCTCAAAACCGCCGCCTGCTGCGGCATCCTGCCCGCCGTAGAGAGCCACACCCGCCCCACGCAGCTCATGGGACTGACCCTGCCCAACCCCATAGGCCTCGCCGCCGGCCTCGACAAAAACGGCGAATACATCGACGCGCTCGCCGCACTCGGCTTCGGCTTCATCGAAGTCGGCACCGTAACCCCCCTGCCCCAAAGCGGCAACCCGCAGCCCCGCCTCTTCCGCATCCCCGAACACCGCGCCATCATCAACCGCATGGGCTTCAACAACCACGGCATCGACGCACTGATCCAAAACATCCGCAACAGCCGCTTCCAAGGCATCTTGGGCATCAACATCGGCAAAAACGCCGTTACCCCCATCGAAAACGCCGCCGCCGATTATCTGACCTGCCTGGAAAAAGCCTATCCCCACGCAGGCTACATCACCGTCAACATCTCCTCGCCCAACACCAAAAACCTGCGCGCCCTGCAAGAAGGCGGCGAACTCACCGCCCTGCTGGCCGCCCTAAAAGACAAACAGGCGCACCTGGCCGCCGCCTGCGGCAAATACGTCCCCCTCGCCGTCAAAATCGCCCCCGACCTGGACGAAGCCCAAATCGAAAGCATCACCCGCACCGTCTGCCAAACGGAAATGGACGGCATCATCGCCACCAACACCACCACCGACAAAACCGCCCTCGGCAGCCACCCCCTGGCCGACGAAGCCGGCGGCCTCTCGGGCGAACCCGTACGCGAAAAAAGCAACCGCGTCCTGCACCTGCTGACGCAGCACCTCGACGGCAAAATCCCCGTCATCGGCGCAGGCGGCATCATGGGCGGCGCAGACGCGGCGGAAAAACTGCGCCTGGGCGCAACCGCCGTCCAGCTTTACAGCGGCATGGTTTACAGCGGCCCCGAACTCGTGCGCGAATGCATCGAAGCCTGCCGCTGACTTTCCCGCGTCCGAAAACAATAAAGGCCGTCTGAAAACGCACCATGCGCTTTCAGACGGCCTGATTTCCTTTTCAGACGGCCTTAACAGGCAGGGCTGTCTGAATTGTTTTTACCGATGACCGATTGGGTAGCGGCGATTTTGCGGTCGGCGTATTGCACCACGTCTTTGATGACCGTTTTTTGTATGGCGGAAAGCAGGGTTTGCATATAAGAGTAGTCTGGGTTTGTTGTATTCTCACCAGTAACAGGTAGAAAAACAACATCACTTTGAATTTTTGTTTTGCTAATACTGTCGCCCCACGAATATTTATTTTCCAAACTTTTTTCTAAACAAGAAATCAGGCAGAAATATTGAAGCCTGTTTAGTTGGCTTTCTCCTTTGAAATACAAACATAAATTATGACTATCATTGGAAAAGAAATCTTTTGGCTGATAAGTTACAACAAATGTTTTCCCACCGATAAAAATACAATTTCCTTTCTCCAGCAGGCTGTCATCATAAGAAATATAAGCACTAACAGCATTATTTTCACGACCTGCCGAAAGATACGGCACACTACCACTGCCATCTGTAATATCTCTTGCTAAGATATTAGCGGTATTTTTTACATGAAATAACTCAACAACTTTAAACGGTGCAAACGCTACTTCCCCGCGTTCCAATTTTGCCAATGCCTGCGCTTCGGCTTCGCTCAGCGTATAGTCTTTCAGCCCTGCGGCTGAAAGATAGGCTTCCAGCTCGGCGGAACGCCGGGCTTCCAGCTCGGCTACGAATTTTTCCATAAAGTCAAGGTTTAAATGGCCATTTTTTACTGGTACGGGGATAACAGTATTTTTTAGGGCAATTTTGGTTGCCTTACATTGATAATTGAATTTTTGGCAGATACTCTTTTCTATCGTGGCCGCAAGATAAAGCGCATTTCTTTTATTCAGCCAATCGGCTTGAAGCACACTAGTTGCACCATGTCCATCTTTCAAATAAAACGGGGTTTCAACATAAACAATATTCTGATTGTTTGAGTGAATCAAAAGCGTGGGTCTAGCTGATGAATTATTCAATACTTCTGCACTCAAACGGTTAAAACTTATAATTCCATTATCTTTAACTGCTTGACCATAAAACGGGTAAAGCTCTGAGTTTTCATCATGTAATATATCAAGATGTAAAGGATTAATTTCAGCAATTCCGTTTTGCCATTCCAAAATATCTTCAATTCTAAACTCTCCCCACTCGACCGAGTCCAACATTTCGGTCAAGCGGGCATCTACTTTTTTAGTTTGTCGTCCGTATTTTCAGACTGCCTTAATAATTGCGCTACTTCCCAAGCCAGATAATCGCTGACAGTTTTCTGAAAATCAGCAAGGGTGGGTTTGGTGTCAATCGGTGCGCTTTGATTCCAGTCTGCACCGCTGTCGGGGTTAATCGTGCCTTCGTAATATTCTTTTTCACTAAAAATGCTGAGTTTTCTTTTGCCAAACCGCACTAAATTAACCAACTCTTCATAGCGTCCGCGTGCGTTATCCGTATCTTTTAAATTGCTGCTGGCTTTTTTGCGGTTGGTACGGGTATAGCCGTCGTTGGAGAAATCAATAAATTTGACGGTTTCGTCTTTTTCGTGTTTTTCGCCGACTTTAAACACATAAATATTGGTTTGTACGCTGGATTTGCCTATAAACAAATCTATCGGCATTTTGATGCTGGCAATCAGCGTATTCCTTTTTAAAATTTCGCGGTTAATCTCTTTTGCCCTGCCTGTGCCTGCGGAGTTTTGGATAATTACGGCGGCGTAGCCTTTGTTCATCATATTCAAGGCTTTTTCTACAAATACCATTCCGTTGCCTGCCTGCGAATACGGCGGATTGAGAATAAAGGCATCGGCGGGAAACAGTTCGTGGGTTTTGCCGAAACCGTATTTGCCGTCGAAATCGGCGAGCGAGTCTTTGTTTAAGATATTGGCGCTGCCATCGCCCATTAGAATCATGTTGAGAATGGCGAGCATATATACGCTGGAAAGCAGCTCCAAGCCCAATAGTTGCTCGGCTTTGATTTTCGCTTCTTTTATCAGCAGTTCTTCGGGTGAGGTAATGCTGTTTTTGGCATCAATCAGCATTTCGTTCATGGCGGCAACGAGCAAGCCCGCCGAGCCGGTGGCAAAATCCCATACATAGCTGTCTTTGTTTACCCGCGCCAGTTTGGCAAGCAAGGTGGCGACATAGGCGGGGGTTAAAACCACATCGTTTAATTTGTCTTGGGTAAAGCCCAGCCATGAATACATTTCGTTAAAGAGCTTGCCGGTAAAATCGGTAGTTAGCCCGATTTTGTAATAAATGCCCAAATCGTCCACGATTTTACCGAATACGCGTTTGAGCTGGCTTTCGCCGTTTTGCACTTTGTTGATATTGTCGGTTAACAGGGTGTTGGACAATGTGCGGACGATAAGGTCTTTTTTCTGCGGCGGCAGGTTTTTTTCCTGTAAAAAGGCTTCGATGTGGCGGATTAAAATATCGCCGTCGCGGTTGCCCTGCATGGTGCTTGATTTCAAATCGGCTTTTTCCAGCGGCGGCACTTTTCCCGCTATGCCGATGGTGGCAATAATCGAGGCGGCAACGAGATAGACGCGGTCGTTTTCGCCAAGGCCTTTTTCGTTTTGGTAAATATCGTTATTGAGCTGCTTCAGGCTGACATCGATTTCCTGCTCACGTTTTGCCTTGATTTTATCCAGCTCTTCGGGGCTGAGCGCAAGCGCTTTCACCTGCTCGACAAATGCTTCAAAATGCTCGGCCGCCAAAAAGGACAAATCACTGAATTCGCCGATTTTCTGCCCCGCACCCAGATTGCTTTTGGCAACATGGTACACGCCGATTTGCGGGATAATTTCTCCTGTGTTTTCGTCTTTATGGCCTGTTACTCCGATGGCGATAATGTCGGTATAGGCGGTGTGGTGCAAAAGTGCGTTGGCATAATGCACTGCGCCGTTCACTGCATAACCGTTGATGTTTTTAAAAATCGGCTCGTTTTTGTTGTTGCGGTTTTCGACTGTGCCGTCTTTATCCAGCTTGACCAGCTTGTCTTTATGGCCTTTGTATTCAATCAGCACAGGATAATCCTGTCCGCTCTTGCTGCTGCGCAATAACAATTTAGCATCGGGGCGGTTTGCGCCTGTACCGCCGTTTTTGGAAAAATATTCTTGCAGCGCCTTGTCTATTTCTTCGTTTAAATGTTCTTGTTCCAGTTTGTAAGCCAATTTGTGGGATTTCAGCCAGCCGTTGGCAAGGTCGGCAATATTGGGTTCGATAGATTGGGGTTTTGCCATGATTATTCTCTTCCACTGAATAAGATTACTTGGATAAGCAGCCTGAAAAATAGGATTTGGTTTTTCAGGCTGGCTTTTGCCGCTACCCGTTTACCGCTTCAGCTTGGCAAACGCATCCGCCATGGCGCTGTTGGCGGGTTTGTCGTTTGCTTTGCCGTTTTTCAGGCTGCTTGGACGTTTGTTTTCAGACGGCCTGCCGCTGCGGTTGGACTGTGTGCCCGCTTCGTCGTCAAGGCGCATGGTTAAGGCAATGCGTTTGCGGGCGGCATCGATTTCCAGCACTTTGACTTTCACCACGTCGCCTGCTTTGACGATTTCACGCGGGTCTTGTACGTATTTGTTGGCGAGTGCCGAGATGTGTACCAGCCCGTCTTGGTGTACGCCGATATCCACGAATGCGCCGAAGTTGGCGACGTTGGAGACCACGCCTTCCAGTATCATGCCGACCTGCAAGTCGCTGATTTCGTTGATTCCTTCGGCAAAGGTAGCGGTTTGGAATTCGCCACGCGGGTCGCGGCCGGGTTTTTCCAGTTCGCTTAAGATGTCCATGATGGTGGGCAGGCCGAATTGGGCGGTGGTATAGGCGGCGGGTTTGATGGCGCGGATTTTGTCGCGGTTGCCGATGAGTTCGGCGGCTTGGATGCCGAGATCGGCGAGCATTTTGCCGACCACGGGGTAGGCTTCGGGATGCACGGCGCTGGCATCAAGCGGTTCTTTGCCGCCGTTGATGCGCAGGAATCCTGCCGCTTGTTCGTAGGTTTTTTCGCCGAGGCGCGGCACTTTCAGCAGTTTTTTGCGGTTATCAAACGCGCCGTTTTCGTCGCGGTAGGCGACGATGTTTTGTGCCAAGGTGTTGTTGAGGCCGGAGATGCGGGCGAGTAGCGGCGCGGAGGCGGTGTTTACGTCCACGCCGACGGCGTTTACGCAGTCTTCAACGACGGCATCGAGTGTTTTGGCGAGTTGCGACTGGTTTACGTCGTGTTGGTATTGGCCGACGCCGATGGATTTGGGGTCGATTTTTACCAGTTCGGCCAGCGGGTCTTGCAGGCGGCGGGCGATGGAGACGGCGCCGCGCAGCGATACGTCGAGTTCGGGGAATTCTTTGGCGGCGAGTTCGGAGGCGGAGTAAACGGATGCGCCCGCCTCGGAGACGACGATTTTGTGCAGCCCCGCTTCGGGCAGCGCTTTGATGAGTTCGCCCGCCAGTTTGTCGGTTTCGCGGCTGGCGGTGCCGTTGCCGATGGCGATCAGTTTGATGCGGTGTTTTTTGACCAACGCCGCCAGCGCGGCTAGGGCGTTGTTTTCTTGGTGGAGGTAGACGACGGCGGTGTCTATCAGTTTGCCGGTGTCGTCCACCACGGCGGTTTTGATGCCGGTGCGGTAGCCGGGGTCGAGGCCGAGGGTGGTCAGCCGTCCGGCGGGGGCGGCGAGCAGCAGGTCTTTGAGGTTGCGGGCAAAGACGGTTATCGCGTCGTTGTCGGCGTTTTCTTTCAGACGGCCTAATGCTTCGAGTTCGAGCGAGAGGAAGATTTTTGCCCGCCACGCAAGGCGCACGGTGTCGCGCAGCCAGCGCTGCTCGCCGATGTGGAAATGGGCGGCGATGGTTTTTTCGTAGGCACTTTGTTCGGTGAGCGGGGTTTCGTCGGGCTGGTATTTGAGGGCGACGGTGAGTACGCCTTCGTTGCGGCCGCGCAGCACCGCCAAGGCGCGGTGGCTGGGCATGCTGCGGACGGGTTCGCGGTGGTCGAAGTAGTCTTTGTATTTTTCGCCGTCGTTTTCTTTGCCTTCGATAAGTTGGGCGTGGATTTCCGCTTCTGCCCACAGTTTTTCGCGCAAGCGGCCGATGAGTTCGGCGGCTTCGGCGAATTGTTCCATCAGGATGGCGCGTGCGCCGTCAAGTGCGGCTTTGGCATCTGGGATGTTTTCGTTGAGGTAGGCGGCGGCTGCGCTTTCGGGGTCGGCGGGTTGTTCTTGTAATAAGGTGTCGGCGAGCGGCTGTAATCCGTGTTCGCGGGCGATTTGTGCTTTGGTGCGGCGCTTGGGTTTGTAGGGGAGATAGAGGTCTTCGAGCGCGGTTTTGTTGTCGGCGGCTTCGATGGCGGCGGCGAGGTCGGGGGTGAGTTTGTCTTGTTCTTCGATGCTTTTCAGCACGGTGGCTTTGCGCTCTTGCAGTTCGCGCAGGTATTGCAGGCGTTCGGCCAGGGTGCGCAGTTGGCCGTCGTCCAGCCCGCCGGTGGCTTCTTTGCGGTAGCGGGCGATGAAGGGGACGGTGGCGCCGTCGTCCAAGAGGTCAACGGCGGCTTGGATTTGTGCGGGGGCGGCGGCGAGTTCGGCGGCGATTTTGTCGGTGATGTTCATATTGGGACGGGTGTTTGAAAAAGGCGGGATGATAACAGAGGCCGTCTGAAAACGGTTTTCAGACGGCCTCTTGGGGCTTGCTGCCTTATGCGTCGATATTCTGGGCGATTAGGGCATTGTTTTCGATGAAGGCGCGGCGCGGTTCGACTTCGTCGCCCATGAGGGTTACGAATACTTCGTCGGCGGCGATGGCGTCTTCGATGCGCACTTTGAGCAGGCGGCGCACGGCGGGATCCATGGTGGTTTCCCAAAGCTGCTCGGGGTTCATCTCGCCCAGGCCTTTGTAGCGTTGGATGGAAAGGCCTTTTTGTGCGGTTTGCAGCAGGATTTCGAGTGCGTCTTCAAAGCTGTCGATGTCGTACTCGTTGTCGCCTTTGTAGAGTTTGGCATCTGCACCGATGAGGCCGTCGAGCGCGGCGGCGGTTTGGGTGATGGTTTGGTAGGCTTTGCTGTTGAGAAACTTGGGCTCGATGTAGCTGACCATCACGTTGCCGTGCAGCCGGCGGGTGATTTTGATGTAGCGTCCGCCTTCGCTGCCTTCGACGCGCTCGAGGGCGACTTCTTTTTCGTTAAGCAGGGCGGAGAGTCCGGCTACGGCTTTGTCGGTGCTTTCGGCTGTGCCCAAATCGACGGGCGCGGCGTGCAGCATGGCTTTTAACACCAATTCGTCAATCACGCGGCTTTCTTGTTCGATGACGCTTTTGGCAAGCAAAAATTGTTTGGCGGCGGCGGCGAGTGCTTCGCCTTCGAGGGTGCGGCCGTCTGAAACGATTTTGGCTTTGTCGAGTGCCAGGCCGAGCAGCCATTGGTCTTTTTCAAATTCGTCTTTGAGATAACGCTCCTGTTTGCCGTATTTGGCTTTGTACAGGGGCGGCTGGGCGATGTAGATGTAGCCGCGTTCGACCAGTTCGGGCATTTGGCGGTAGAAGAAGGTGAGCAGCAGGGTGCGGATGTGTGCGCCGTCTACGTCGGCATCGGTCATGATGATGATGCGGTGGTAGCGCAGTTTTTCGGGATTGAATTCTTCTTTGCCGATGCCTGCGCCCAGCGCGGTAATCAGGGTGGCGACTTCCTGGCTGGCGAGCATTTTTTCAAAACGGGCTTTTTCTACGTTGAGAATCTTGCCTTTCAGGGGCAGGATGGCTTGGAATTTTCGGTCGCGCCCTTGTTTGGCCGAACCGCCGGCGGAGTCGCCCTCGACGAGGTAAAGTTCGGATAAGGCGGGATCTTTTTCCTGACAGTCGGCCAGTTTGCCGGGCAGGCCGAGGCCGTCCATCACGCCTTTGCGGCGGGTGATTTCGCGCGCTTTGCGGGCGGCTTCGCGCGCGCGGGCGGCATCGACGATTTTGCCGGTGATGATTTTGGCTTCATTCGGATTTTCTTCGAGAAAATCGGTGAGTGCGCTGCTGATGACTTCGTTGACGATGGGGCCGATTTCGCCGGATACCAGCTTGTCTTTGGTTTGCGAGGAGAATTTTGGGTCGGGCAGTTTGACGGACAGTACGCAGGTGAGGCCTTCGCGCATGTCGTCGCCGGCGGTTTCGACTTTGGCTTTTTTGGCCACTTCGTTGGCTTCGATGTAGCTGTTGAGCGTGCGTGTCATCACTTGGCGCAGGGCGGTGAGGTGGGTGCCGCCGTCGCGCTGGGGGATGTTGTTGGTAAAGCATTGCACGCTTTCCTGATAGCTGTCGTTCCACTGCATGGCGCATTCGACGCTCATGCCGTCTTTTTCGCCGAAGGTGTAGAAGATTTTTTCGTGCAGCGGTGTTTTTTTGCGGTTCATGTATTGCACGAAACCGGCCACGCCGCCGGAGAGGGCGAAACTTTCGTGCTTGCCGTCGCGCTCGTCGGTTAATTCGATGTCTACGCCGTTGTTGAGGAAGGAGAGTTCGCGGATGCGTTTGGCGAGGATGTCGAAACTGTATTCGATGTTGCCGAAGGTTTCTTCGCTGGCGAGAAAGCGTACGGTGGTGCCTTTGCCGTCTGAATCGCCGACGACTTTGAGCGGCTCGGCTGCGTCGCCGCGTATGAATTTGACGAAATGCTCTTTGCCGTCGCGGCAAATCGTGAGCGTAACCCAGTCGGACAGTGCGTTGACTACGGATACGCCCACGCCGTGCAGGCCGCCGGAGATTTTGTAGCTGTTGTTGTCGAATTTGCCGCCCGCGTGCAATACGGTCATGATGACTTCGGCGGCGGAGCGGCCTTCTTTGGGGTGGATGCCGGTGGGCATGCCGCGCCCGTTGTCGGCCACGCTTACCGAGTTGTCGGCGTGGATGGTTACGTTGATTTTGTCGCAGTGTCCGGCCAGTGCTTCATCGATGGCGTTGTCGAGTACTTCGAACACCATGTGGTGCAGGCCGCTGCCGTCTTGTGTGTCGCCGATATACATACCGGGGCGTTTGCGTACCGCTTCCAAGCCTTCGAGCACCTGGATGCTGTCGGCGCCGTATTCTTCGTGTTTTTGCTCTGCCATAGTCTTTCTTACTGTTGTGTTGCCGCGGCCGTCTGAAACCGTGTGGGAAACGGCTCCGCAGGCGGCGCAAAGGTGCGGATTATACCTGATTTTGCTGGATTATTCAGCGTTTGCGGATAGGAAAGAGGCCGTCTGAAAACCGCTTTCCCGGCTTTCGGACGGCCTCGCCGCGTCCGCGCGGCGGCATCAGAATTTTTTCAGCTCGCGCTCGATGGCGCGGATATTGGCCTCGCGGTCGGCCACGGCGCGTTGCAGCGGCGCGGCGTTGCCGCCCTGTTTCAAAGCCTGTTCGAGCCGGTCTCTGGTGCGCACCAGCGCGGCGCGTTCGCTGCTGATTTCCTTTTGCAGGATTTGGTCGCGCGTGAGCTTGGGCTTCACGGCGGCATAGATGGGGGCGGCGGCGCGGACGGGGGCTTTGGCGGGCGCGGAAGTTTTCGCTGCGGCGGGCGGCGGGCTGTTGCGCAGTTTGACCGTCATTTTCGGCGCGGCTTCGGCGGTAGTTTGCGCGGCGGGGCGCAGGACGGAGAGGTCGTCGAAAAACGCATCCTCCCAGATGTCGGCCTTATCGGCCTTGCCGGCGGATTCGGTGCGTTTTTGCGACTCGCGGCAGGAGGGATCGGTTTTTTCGCTGGAATAGACGGTGTCCTCGCCGCTGCCGCAAACGTAGGCGGCCTGCACGGGTGCGGAAAGAAAAACGAGGGCGGTAAAAACAGGGAGGTAAAACAGTTTCATAGCTGCGTTGCGTGATGGTGTTGCCGTAAAAGCCGCCGATTATAGCGGCACAAGCGTTAGGGGGTGTTTGCGGAATGTTGGCGAAACGGATTTTTGCGTAAAAGCGGCCCGGCGGCCGTCTGAAAATCCGTTTCCCGTTGGCAGGCGGGCGGTTTTCAGACGGCCTGTACGCTATCCGAACGCTATTCCGCCGCCCGCCAGCGTCAGCACGCCCAGCAGGCAAAACAGCAGGCAGGCGGCGAGGCGCACGGCGCGGGCGGGGATTTTCGTCAGGATTTTGCCGCCCCAGTAGGCGGCGGGCAGGTTGGCCGCCATCATGCCGAAGGTGCTGCCTGCCGTTACCCACAGCCAATCGTGATAGCGTGCCGCCAGCAGCACTGTGGCAATCTGCGTTTTGTCGCCGATTTCGGCCAGAAAAAACAGCACTGCGGTGGCGGCAAACGCGCCGTAGCGCAGATAGCGTGCGTTGCCGCCGCCGCCGTCTTTGTCGGGCAGCAGCAGCCACAGGCCGACGGCGACGAAGCTGAGGCCGACCGCCCATTTTACCGCTGCGGGCGGAACGTGGGCGGCGAGCCATACGCCGAAAAAGGCGGAAAAGAGATGGTTGAGCAGGGTGGCGGCGAGAATGCCGGCGGCAACGGCGTTGCGGTTGGCAAAGCGTGCGGCGAGAAACAGGGTGAGAAGCTGGGTTTTGTCGCCGATTTCGGCCACAAATACGCCCAGCAGCGAGGCGGAGAAAGCATCCATAAAACCAATCCGAACCGTGCGGCAAACAAAAAAGACACACCGCCCGCCTCGCACGGAACGACCGGTATGCCTTTAAGTCTTGCCTGTCTCCCCGTTTGGCAAACGGTTGCGGAGCTGTCTGAACCACGCGCGCAACGGCGGCGATTGTGTTGGCACAGACTCCGGCGGCTGCTGAAAGCCGCGCGGACGGCTACTCCCCCAAGGGCGGGCGCGATTATAGCGGCAAAGGCCGCGCGGGGCAAAAGGCCGTCTGAAAACCCCGTTTTCAGACGGCCTTTTGCTTGTGCCGCTGTGTGTGGTGTGCCGTTTGCGGCGCACGCGGATTTTTTCTTGCGGAAACACGCAGTTTCGTTGCAGGCTCGGGACGCGTGCGCCGCTTGGGCGGCACACCCTACGGAAGATTCGGCGGCGGACAGCTTCGCAGGTTTGATGTAGGAATGCGGTCTGTGGAAACTGCAAATGCCGAGGCCGTCTGAAAACGGGTTTCAGACGGCCTTTCCCGCGTTTGCGGGCGGCATTACAGAAAGCCGATAACGAAGGAGGTCATGGATACGGATTTGCCGACGGTTTCGTCGTTGAAAAACTCCACCGGCTCTTTTTCGCCGACGGTGGCGAGCGGGTAGAGCATGGGGTAGAAATTCTGGCGCAGATGCAGTGCCTGGCGCACGGCGACGGGATAATGGGCTTCGTCGAGCAGGCGGTCGAGGCGGCGGGCGGCAACCCATTTGTTGATCAGTTCGCGGGCAAGATCGGCCCAGGCGTAGGCGTTGCCGGTGCTGTCGGGATTCTGCCAGTCGTGCAGCGGGAGGTTGGAAACGGTGTTGCCGGTGGCGGCGATGAGGATGCCTTCTTTGCGCAGCGGGGCGAGGCGGGCGGCGAGGTCGTAGTGCCCCTGCGCGTCGAGGCGGCGGTCGAGGCTGAGTTGGACGACGGGGACGGATGCGTCGGGAATGAGGTGTTTGAACACCGCCCACACGCCGTGGTCGAGGCCGCGCTCCGGGTCGGGCGTAACGGTGTCCGCGCCGAGCAGGGCGCAAACGCGCGCTGCGGTGTCGGGGCTGCCGGCGGCGGGGTATGCCACTTGGGAAAGTTCGGGCGGAAAGCCGGAAAACCCGTGCAGGGTGGGCGGGTTGGGGGAGGCGGTTATGCGGGTGCCTTCGGTCGTCCAGTTGGGGGAAACGCACAGCACGGCTTCGATTTCGCCGTCGTATTCGTCGAGAATCTCGCTGCCGATATTGCGCCATTCTTCGGTATGCGCGGTGCTGCGTACGGCGTTGAGCGGGCTGCCGTTGCCGACAAACAGTACGGGCAGTTTCATGGGCGTTCTCCAGGCGGGATTCAGGGCGGCATGATAGGGGCTGCGGACGGGCGGCGCAATATCGCGGCGCAACTATCTTGGAACAAAATAAAAAATCTGCGTCCCTGCCGTGCTTTGCCGTATCGGCACTGCCTGCCGGCCTGTATCTTTCGTTCCACTTTCGGGCTGGCGCGGCTTTGTGTCAGTCTTTGGCGAGCAGCCAGATTCCTGCCAGCGTGAGGGCGATGCCTGCCAGCTTCTGCCAGGAAAAGGCTTCTTTAAACAGCAGCAGGCCGGCGGGTGTCAGCAGCAGCGCGGCGGCGCCGTTCACGGCCACGCCCGACCATTGCGCCGATCCGCCGCTGCGGTAGGCCATTAAAAAACCGAGTTCGATCATAACGGTGCCCAGCGACACCAGCCACACGCGCGGATCGGACAGGGCGGGAACGAGGCCGTCTGAAAACCTTACCGTGCCGAAAAAGGGGGCGGCGGCAAGGGAAAGGGTCAGGGCGAAGGCGTAGCAGGCGGCAAGCAGCAGCATGGGGTTGCCGCCGGCGTGCAGGGATTTCTGGCCGATGTGGTAGCAGCAGTTGCCCAGCGCGGCGAGGAGCAGGAAGAGGAGTGTCGGTTTCACGGTTGGTTTTTCAGACGGCCTAAATACACAGGAATTTGCCGTTGGCGGCGGCATCGGTGTCGTTGAAATGCGCCCGCCAGACGATGCGGCCGTTTTCGCGCTGCGGAACGAGCAAAACGCTTTGGCCGTAGCGCGGGGTATGCAGGAGCAGCCAGCCGTCGCGGCTGACGGCGGCAACGGCGGGATAGCTGCGGCGGATGCCGTCCGCAGCGGCGGATGTTTGGCCGCGCGCTTCGAGTTCGGCGGCTATGCGTTCCTGCAAGGGGCGCAGGCGGGCGGTTTCGATGGAAATTTCGGCGCGGCGGCGGTAGTCGGAATAGTTGGCGGACAGCACGGCGAGGGCGGCGGCGGTGCTGAGGCTGCCGAGCAGGAAAAACAGCAGGTATTTGGCTTTGGCAGGCATGTTTGCTCCTTTGGGCCGGATGAGGCCGTCTGAAAAGCGTTTTTTGTTTCCGGCTGCGGCCAAACCGCTTTTCAGACGGCCTCTGCCGCCATGCCGGTATGCGGTATGCCGTCTTCAAAAAGTCGGCGGATACGGCGCGGAAACCGCAGGATTCGTAGGATTTCCGCAGACGGCTTTGGCCTGCGCGGGCAGGGCCGGGCCGGAAAAGCGGCGGGCGACGCATTCGGGGGCAAAAGACGCCAGGCCGTTATGCCGCTTCCCAATAGTCGATATAAAGCTGCAATTCCAGATTGTTGCGCCATTCGTTGGCGACGGGGCGGTACACGGTGCGCACGTATTCGGGGATGTCTTCGCTGCAACGCCAGAACATGGCTTCAAATTCTTGGCCGTCTTTTTGCAGCCAGGCTTTTTTGTGTTTGCCCTCTGCGCCTAAGTTTTGCTGGCGCACGACGCGGAAGCAGTCGGTGAAGCTGGGCGGGGCGAAGCCCTGTCCCCACACGCTGCGGGCGAGGTTTTGCGCCTGCTCGAGCGTGATGTCGCGGGCGGGCAGGCTGCCGTCGGTGATAAAGGTTTGCGACAAATCTTCTTCGCGCACCATTTCGCGCACGGCTGCTTCAAAGGCCGTCTGAAAAACGGGGATGTTGCTCTCGTGTATGCTCAAACCGGCCGCCATGGCGTGTCCGCCGAATTTCAAAATCAAATCGGGGTGGCGTTTGGATACCAAATCGAGTGCGTCGCGCAGGTGCAGGTTGGGAATGGAGCGGCCGGAGCCGCGCACTTCGCCGTTGTCGGCCGGGGCGAACACGATGGCCGGGCGGTAAAAACGGTCTTTCAGCCGGCTGGCAACGATGCCGACTACGCCTTGATGGAAGTCGTCGCGGTAGGCGACAAGGGTGGTTTGGCCGGCGGGCAGGCTGTCGGGAAAGGCGTTGAGCGCGTCTTGCAGCATGGATTGCTCGATTTCGCGCCGCTCGATGTTCAAGTCGTTGAGCTGGGCGGCGAGGGTTTGCGCTTCGCCGTCGCTTTGTGCGAGCAGGCAGGCGATGCCCACCGACATGTCGTCGAGCCGTCCGGCGGCGTTGATGCGCGGCCCGAGCGCAAAGCCCATGTCGAAGGGCTGGGCTTTTTTCCAGTCGCGCCGTGCGATGTCAAACAGGGCGCGGATGCCGGGACGCATTTTGCCCGAACGCATGCGTTTCAAACCTTGCGAAACCAAAATGCGGTTGTTGTGATCGAGCGGGACGACGTCGGCCACTGTACCGAGTGCCACCAAATCCAAAAGTTCGGCCAGATTCGGCTCTTTGAGGCCGTCTGAAAAATATCCGCGCCGCCGCAATTCGGCGCGCAAGGCCGTCAGTACGTAAAAAATCACGCCCACGCCGGCCAGGCTTTTGCTGGCAAAGCCGCAGCCGCGCTGGTTGGGATTCACAATAATGCAGTCGGGCACTTCGTCGGCGGGCAGGTGGTGGTCGGTAACAATCACGTCCAGCCCCAAGGCCTGCGCCCGCGCTACGCCTGCGATGCTGGCGATGCCGTTGTCCACCGTTACCAAAAGGTTTACGCCCTGTGCGGCGGCGATGCCGGCCAATTCGGGCGTGAGGCCGTAGCCGTGTTCGAAGCGGTTGGGCACGAGAAAATCCACCGCTGCGCCCATCGCGCCCAAACCGGCCATGCCTACGGAACAGGCGGTTGCGCCGTCGGCATCGTAGTCGGCGACAATCAGGATTTTTTCTTTTTTCTGAACCGCGTCGGCCAGGCGGGCGGCGGCGGCTTCGCAGTTGGTGAGTGTTTGGTATGGCAACAGCGCGGCGAGTTTGTCGTCCAACTCTGCGGGCGAAACCACGCCGCGCGAGGCGCACAGGCGGGCGGTAAGCGGGTCGGCACCGGATTGGATGAGGGTTTGGCAGACGGTGTGGTCAACAGGGCGGGTTTGGATTTTGATTCGGGGCATGGAAAACGAAAACGGCGCAAAAAACGCGCAATTATAGGCTTTCAGACGGCCCCGTGCCATGCCGGCACCGATATACTGTAACTGTTACACTATAATAATACATTTAAAAACATAAACTTATGCTTGCATTCGCCGCAAATGCGCCTATAATGGCCGCCATCGCAACCCCGTTTTGAAAGGACAGAAAAATGAGCAACTGCAAAGCCCACGAAAACCACACCCACGTTCACGGCGCAGGCTGCGGCCACACCGCAGTCAACCACAACGGCCACACCGACTATCTGCACGACGGCCATCTGCACCACGAACACAACGGCCACTACGACGAACACGTCATCGAAGTGAGCGAAACCAACGCCGACGGCTGCAACCCCGTAGACACCTGCGGCAGCCACGTCCACGGCGCAGGCTGCGGCCACGAAGCCGTGCCGCACGGCGACCACATCGACTACCTCGTAAACGGCCGCCTGCACCACGTCCACAACGGCCACTGCGACGACCACGGCCCTCTGGAAACCCTGTAAAGCGTCTGCGCATAGCAAAAGAGGCCGTCTGAAAACCTGCAACTGGTTTTCAGACGGCCTCTTTTTTGAGAACGAACCAAATAAGAAACATCCGTCCCGCTGCATAACTGGCAGGGCGTGCAGCAGCCACGCACACGGATTCCGTCTGCCGCAAAGTCCGCAGATTCCTTGCGGCGTTTCCTGACAACGCAAAGAACGCGTGCGCCGCTTCGGCGGCACACCCTACGGCAGATTCGATACAAACATAATGAAAACTGGTGTTGTTTTTTCAGACGGCCTCTGCGCTTAAGGTAGGGTGTGCCGCCGAAGCGGCGCACGCGTTCCGTCCCACAAACGGCAGGCCGTCTGAAAACGGATTTTCAGACGGCCTCTGTTCCTACACCTGAGGGATTGGATTTCGGTTATTCCGATTTGTACAGCGGCCTCTATTCCCTCTCCCGCGCGGGCGCAGGGGAAGGAGCGTGTTTGCGGCGGACTCTTCGGTTTTCAGACGGCCTTTTCCGTTTGCCCTGCCGCATCCCGCGTAGGGTGTGTCGCCAAGGCGACGCACGCGTTCCCTACTGCAACGAAAAGCCGTGTAATCTCCGCAACCGCGTGCGTGGCAGAGCCACACACCCTACCAAACGGCAGAGGCCGTCTGAAAACTGTAAACGCCATTTCGGACTAGCCGAATCCGTGTTTTTAACTTCGTTGGAGCTGCGCTTTCAGACGGCCTTTGTTCCCTCTTCCGTTTGCAGGGGAGGGAGCGGGTTTACGGCGGATTTTTCGAGTTTCAGACGGCCTATTGCTACAATGCCCGCCCTGCCTCCCGTTTTTACAAGGAAACCGATATGGACAACATCCGCCCCTTCCGCCACCATCTGCCGCAGCTTGGCGCAAACGTCTACACCGATCCCGCCGCCGTGCTTATCGGGCGGGTGGAATTGGGCGACGGCGTGTCGGTGTGGCCGTTTGCCGTGCTGCGCGGCGATGTGAACTTTATCCGCGTGGGCGCGCGCAGCAATATTCAGGACGGCTGCGTGCTGCACGTGTCGGGCGCGTCCGCCGCCAAGCCTGAGGGATCGCCGCTGGTGCTGGGCGAAGACGTTACCGTCGGCCACCGCGCGGTGCTGCACGGCTGCACCATCGGCAGCCGCGTGCTGGTCGGCATGGGCGCGACGGTGCTGGATGATGCGGTGGTCGAAGACGATGTGATTATCGGCGCGGGCAGCTTGGTGCCGCCGCGCAAGCGTCTGCCAAGCGGCTTCCTGTACACGGGTTCGCCCGCCAAAGCGGCGCGGGAACTGACGGCGGCGGAAAAGGCGTTTCTGCGGCAGTCGGCGGCGAATTATCTGGCAACGGCGCAGGCGTATTTGGCGGCGGGGAGTGAGGCCGTCTGAAAAACTGGTTTCAGACGGCCTGCTGCCTGTACCGTTGTAGCAGGTGTGCCGTTTGCGACGCACGCGGATTTTGTTTTTTGGCAACACGCGGTTTCCTTGCGGCATTTCGCTATGCACAAAGAACGCGTGCGCCGCTTGGGCGGCATACCCTGCTTTGGGTTTGCCATAAAGAGGCCGTCTGAAAACTGTTTTACGGTTTTCAGACGGCCTCTTTTGTTGATAACGAAGCAAATAAGAAACATCTGTCCCGCTGCATAACAGGTAGGGTGTGTCGCTTGCCACGCACGCGGTTTCTGTTTTTGGCAACACACGGTTTCCTTGCGGCATTATGCACAAAGGGCGCGTGCGCCGCTTGGGCGGCATACCCTGCTTTGGGTTTGCCATAAGCAGGAGAAACAACAGGCCGTCTGAAAACGGCTTTTCAGACGGCCTGTTGTTTGCGGCGGGGTCAGTTGTCGGCGGCGTGCCAGGGCTTGGCCGCACCCTGATGGAATTCGGGTTTTTCGCCGCCCCAGAGGGTGTCGATGTCGTAGAAGTCGCGCACGGCCGGCTGCATGACGTGGACGACGAGGTCGCCCGCATCCACCAGCGTCCATTCGCCGCTGTCGCCTTCGGTGCTGAGGATTTCAAAGCCGGCTTCTTTGAGGCTGACGGCCACGTTGTTGGCCAGGGCTTTTACCTGGCGGGTGCTGTCGCCGCTGGCAATAATCATGCGGGCGAACAGGGAAGTTTTGTCCTGGGTGGAGAGGACGGATATGTCTTTGCCTTTGATGTCTTCGAGGGCTTCGACGGCCACGTCGGTCATGCGGGCGAGGTCTTGCTGTTCTTGTTCGGTCATGTGTTTTTCCTGTGTATGGAGGCCGCCCGCCCGTGCGGAAACGGCGTTTGTGGAAACGGAAACGGCCGTTCGGACGGCCTTTCCGGTTTACTGTTCGGCAAAGGTTACGCCGGCAAGCTGCGAGCCGATGATGGCGCGGCGGATGGCGGACAGGGCTTTGGGACGGACGAAGTTGCGCCGGCAGGCCAGGACGACGCGGCGCACGGGGGCTTCGCCGGCAAAGGGGATGATGCTGAACAGCAGGTGGTCGTTTTCGGTGAGGGCGGTGGCGGGCATGACGCTGATGCCCAGGCCGCTGGCAACCATGTGGCGGATGGTGTTGATGGAGCTGCCCTGCAAGGTGCTGGCCAGGCCGTTGATTTTCTGTCTGGCGGCCAGTTCGCTGCAATTGTCGAGAACGTTGTCGCGCATACAGTTGCCTTCGGTCAGCAGGAGGACGTTTTCCTGCGTCAGCTCGCTTTGGGTAACGGCATCGAGTTCCTCGAATTTGTGGCCTTTGGGAACAATCACGAAGAAGGGTTCGCTGTACAGCGGGCTGCTGACTATGCCCGCTTCGCGGTAGGGCTCGGCCACCACGATGGCATCCAAATCGCCGCGTTTGAGGGCTTCGGTCAGGGCGTGGGTGTAGTTTTCTTCAAGCATGAGCGGCATACCGGGAGCGATGTCGCGCAGCGAGAGGATGAGCTTGGGCAGCAGATAGGGGGCGACGGTAAAGATGAGGCCGAGCCTGAATGTGCCGGAAAGTTCGTTCTTGCCTTCGTCGGCCAGGCGGAAAATCATGTCGGCTTCGTTCAGTACGCGGCGCGCCTGGGTAATGATGCGCTCGCCCGTGTCGGTAACGATGACTTCGCTGCTGCTGCGGTCAAACAGGGGGACAGCCAGTTCTTCTTCCAGCTTTTTGATGGCGATGGAGAGGGTGGGCTGGCTGACGCTGCACCGCTGGGCTGCGCGGCCGAAGTGCTTTTCTTGAGCCACGGCCACGATGTAGCGCAGTTCGGTAAGGGTCATGGCTTATGCCTTTTTCGGTTGGTCGGGCAGGACGATGTTGAGTTCCAACACGTCCAGCCCGTCTTGTTTTTCCTGCGAGATGCGGATGTCGTCAAGCGAAACGTTTACGTATTTGGACAGCACTTCCAACAGCTCTTTGCGCAGGGTGGGCAGATAGTCCGGGGCGTTGCTCGCACCCTGCGCCCGCTCTTGGGCAATAATAATCTGCAAACGGTCGCGGGCCACTTCGGCGGATTTGGGCTTTTTGCCGAACAGTAAATCAATCAGCGACATGTCAACCTCCGAACAGCTTTTGGAAGAAGCCTTTTTTCTCGGCATTGAGAAAACGCATTTCGCGGTTTTCGCCCAACAGGCGGGCAACTACGTCCTGATAGGCGGCGGCGGCCACCGCGTCTTCCTGATGGATGACGGGTTCGCCCGCATTGGAGGCCTGCAAGACGTTTTGCGATTCGGGAATCACGCCGATAAGCGGGATGCGCAGAATGTCTTTGATGTCGTCCACCGAGAGCATTTCGCCTTTTTCGACACGCTCGGGCGAATAGCGGGTGATGAGCAGGTGTTCTTTCACTTTGCCGCCCTGTTCGGCCTGGCGCGATTTGCTCTGCAAAATGCCCAAAATGCGGTCGGAGTCGCGCACGCTGGATACTTCGGGATTGGTGGTAACGATGGCTTCGTCGGCAAAGTAAAGTGCCATCAGCGCACCAGTTTCGATGCCGGCGGGAGAATCGCAGATGACAAATTCGAAGCCCATTTCGCCTGTGAGGGTGTTGAGGACTTTTTCCACGCCCTCGCGGGTAAGCGCGTCTTTGTCGCGGGTTTGCGAGGCAGGCAGGATGTAGAGCTTGTCGCAGTGTTTGTCTTTGATCAGTGCCTGGTTGAGCGTGGCTTCGCCCTGGATGACATTGATGAGGTCGTACACGACGCGGCGTTCGCAGCCCATGATGAGGTCGAGGTTGCGCAGGCCGACATCAAAATCGATAACGGCGGTTTTGCGGCCGCGCAGGGCGAGGCCGGTTGCGATGCTGGCGGAGGTGGTGGTTTTGCCCACGCCGCCTTTGCCGGAAGTTACTACGATGATTTTTGCCACAGTTTTTCCTTCTTGTGTCGGAGGGTTTGAAAATAGGGAAACGGGCGGTCAGGACGCAATCGCGGCGATGACCAGCCTGTCGTCTTGCAGGGAGATTTGCACAGGTTTGCGGTGCAGGTGTTCGGGCAGACGCTGCTCGAAGTTGCGGTAGATGCCCGCCACAGACACCAGCTCGGCCTGCATCGACTGGATGAAAATCCGCGCGTCGCGCCGCCCCGCCGCCCCCGCCAGCGCACGGCCGCGCATAGGGGCGTAAACATGGATGTTGCCGTCGGCAATCAGCTCCGCACCCTCGCTCACCATGCCGGTAACGATCAGGTCGGCGTTTTCGGCATACACCTGCTGGCCGGTGCGCACCGGTTCGGATACGAGTACTGTAGGATGCCCGCCGCTGCTTTTCGCCGTTCCCGCCACTTCGCGGGCAATTTCGGCCACCGTGCCCGCATCGGCGGTTTCGACGGCGGCAGGCGCGCTTCTGGCGGCAGGGCTGTAGGCCAGCCCGACGGCGGCGGCGGCCTGCTCCCATGCCTGCCCGCGCAGGGCGGCAACGGGCAGGCGGTGTTTGCGGAACACGGCCAAAAGTGCCGACAGCACGGCAGGATCGGGCGGCAGCATCTGCAAATCGAGAATCAGCGGCAGGTTCAGCTCGCGGTATTGCGCCGCGCATTTGGAGAGTGCCGCATCGGCCGCCGCCGCATCCGCGCCGTTTATGCGCACGGCAAGCGCGTCGGTGCGGGCGGACTTGATTTCAAAAGCGGCTTTCATTTCTGCGTTTACCATAAATTTTTTAAATGGGCGGCAAGTTTACTGTATTTGCCTGCCCGCTTCAAATCAGCCTCCGGCACAGGCCGTCTGAAAACCGTGCGCGGGCGTTTCAGACGGCCTCAAACCGCCGCCGGTGCCTTTGGGCTATAATGCCGCCTTTGTTTTTACCGGCGGCACAGCGCAAATGATACGTTTCGAGCAAGTTTCCAAAACCTACCGCGGCGGCTTTCAGGCTCTGAAAAACGTCAGCTTCGAGATTGACAAAGGCGAGATGATTTTCGTGGCAGGACACTCGGGCGCGGGCAAATCCACCGTACTCAAACTCATCGCCGCCATCACCCGCCCCACTTCGGGCAAGGTGTGGATGAACGGCCAGGATACGGGCCGGCTGGACGACAACAAGGCCGGTTTTCTGCGCCAGCACATCGGCATCGTTTTCCAAGACCACAAAATCCTGTTCGACCGCAATGTGCTGCACAACGTGCTGCTGCCGCTGCAAATCGCCGGCTACGGCCGCGCCGAAGCGGAAAAACGCGCCCGCACCGCCATTGCCAAAGTCGGCCTCGGCGGCCGCGAAGCAGCCGATCCGGTAACCCTCTCCGGCGGCGAGCAGCAAAGGCTGTGCATCGCCCGCGCCGTCGTCTGCCAGCCCGGCATCCTGATTGCCGACGAACCCTCCGCCAACCTCGACCGCGCCTACGCGCTGGACATCATGGAGCTCTTCAAAACCTTCCACGAAGCGGGTACCACCGTCATCGTTGCCGCCCACGACGAAACCCTGATGGCCGACTACGGCCACCGCATCCTGCGTTTGCAGGAAGGCAGGTTTGCCGCATGAACTACCTCTCCCTCCATCTCGATGCGGCCAGACAGGCCGCCCGCAGCCTGCTGCGCCAGCCCGTCGCCACCCTCCTCGTCCTGCTCATGCTCGCCGTAGCCATGACCCTGCCGCTCGCCCTCTATTTGGGCATAGAAAGCAGCCGCGCCGTGCTGGGCAAGCTCAGCGAAACCCCGCAAATCACGCTCTATATGGAGCAAACCGCCACCGAAGCCGACAACCGCGCCGTGCAGGAACTCGCCGCCGCCGACGACCGCGTCGGCAAAAGCGAATTTATCGGCAAAACACAAGGCCTGGGCGAGCTGCAAAACAATATGGGCGCACAGGATCTCGTCTCCATGCTCGACGGCAACCCCCTGCCCGACGTATTCGTCATCACCCCCAAAGCCGGCCTCGCCCCCGAACAGACCCAAGCCCTGCGCCAAGATCTCGCCGCCCTGCCGATGGTGGAAACCGCCGAACTCGACACCGAATGGATGCAGACGCTCTACCAAATCGACAAACTCGTCCGCCAAATCCTCGCCTTTCTTTCGATCACCCTGAGCGTCGCCTTCATCCTCGTCGCCCACAACACCATCCGCCTGCAAATCCTCGCCCGCAAAGAAGAAATCGAAATTACCAAGCTCCTGGGCGCACCCGCCTCCTTCATCCGCCGCCCCTTCCTGTACCAGGCCGCCTGGCAGAGCCTGCTCGCCGCCGCCCTCAGTCTCGCCCTGTGCGCATGGCTCACCTCCGCCACCCGTCCCCTGGTTGCCCAAATCTTCCGCCCCTACGGCATCGGCATCGGCTGGCGTTACTTTTACACATGGGAAGCCCTCGCCGTCTGCGCCATCGTTACCGCACTCGGCATCGCCGGCGCGTGGCTGGCCACCCGGCAGCACCTGCTGCGCTTCAAAGCCGACCGTTGAAAACCACGGCAAAGGCCGTCTGAAAACAGCAAAACACCGTTTTCAGACGGCCTCTCCAAGACACCCGTCTTTACCGTCGAACACCGAAAATTGATTGCGTTTAACATCAGCCCCGCGCCGCTTTGTTTATACTCCCCGCTTTCCCAACCGCCAATTCAGGAGCAGCACATGAGCAAATACGACCGTGAAGACTTTGAAGCCCGCAAAGCCGCCATGCTGGAAGAAATCCGCGCCGTCATGGACGACGTGGAAGAGCTGTACAACCAGGGCAGCGAACGCGCCGGAGAAGAAATCGAAGAACTGAAAGCCAGCCTCGGCGGCAAACTCGATGCCGCCAAACGCAAACTGCGCCGCTTTGAAGAAGAAACCGCCGACAGCCTGAAACGCAACTCGGCCTACGCCAAAGAAAAATTCCGCCGCTTTGAAGAAGAAGCCGGCAAACAGATCAAACACCGCGCCAGACAGGCCGACGAAGCGGTACACGAAAAACCCTACTACGCCATGGGTTTCGCCGCACTGGCGGGCCTGGTTGTCGGCGTACTGCTCAACCGCCGCTAAACCGGCCGCCGGTCTCCGGACAAGTTTAGAGGCCGTCTGAAAACCCTTTTCAGACGGCCTCTCCTATCATCCCGATTCCGGCAAACCATCCAGACACACGGAATACGCCATGGGCATCAAAGACGAAATCGGCCACACCAAAACCCTGTTCGACAAAGGCACCGACCTGCTGCTGCTGCGCCTGCGCCTGCTGAGCCTCGACATGGCCGAGCAGGCCGAAAGCACCTTCAAAATCGCATTGTCGCTGCTCTTGGCGGCGGTGTGCCTGTTTGCCGCCGTCCTCGCCCTCATGTTCGGCCTCAACCGCCTGCTAGACGGCACCGCCGCGCTGGCCGTCTTCTTCTCCACCGCCTTCCTCTGCCTGTTGGCCGCCTTCCTCTCCTTCCGCCGCATCGCCTCCGTCTGGCGCGTGCAAAACGAAAACATGGCCGCCGCCATACAGGGCATCCGCGACGACATCGCCTGCCTGCGCGGCGAAACAGCCAAAAAAAAGGAGCGCGGCGATGAATGAGCAGCGGCGGCAGACACGCGAAATCCTGCAACTGGAAATCGAACTGGCGCGGCTGAAAGTACGCGCCGAGCACATCAGGCTGCGGCAGATAAAACAACGGCGGCGGACGCGCACGGCCAACCTTGTCCGCACGGCCGAACTTCTCGCCGCCGCCTTTGCCGACAGCCGCAGCAGCCGTGCCGCCCGCGGCCTCGCCCCGCGCCCCCTGCGCCGCCTGTGGCCGCTCGCCTGGCTGGCATGGCATTTCCTGCTCCGCAAAAACAACGGCAGATAAGCGGGAAAAGACATACTTTGTTTTCAGACGGCCTCCCGCATCCGGGCCGCACCCCGATGGCAAAACCGGTTGGAAAGCCCTGCCGAATCGGGCAAAATAACCGCCGTACCGCACGGCGGTTATTTTCATTCGCAACCCATTGGAGAAAAAACATGACCACCCGTACCGAACACGATCTGTTGGGCGAACGCCAAATCCCCGCCGAAGCCTATTGGGGCATCCACACCCTGCGCGCCGTGGAAAACTTCAATATTTCCAGCCAAACCATCTCCGACACCCCCGAATTCGTACGCGGCATGGTGATGGTGAAAAAAGCCGCCGCCCGCGCCAACCGCGAGCTGGGCGTACTTTCTGCCGAAGTAGCCGAAGCCATCGACCGCGCCTGCGACGAAGTTCTGCTCAAAGGCCGCTGCCTCGACCAGTTTCCCTCCGACGTATACCAGGGCGGCGCGGGCACCTCCGTCAATATGAACACCAACGAAGTCATCGCCAACCTCGCCCTCGAAATCCTCGGCCAACCCAAAGGCAGCTACAACATCATCGACCCGATGGATCATGTAAACGCCAGCCAGTCCACCAACGATGCCTACCCCACCGGCTTCCGTCTCGCCGTACACAACAGCATCACCGCCCTGCTGGAAAAAACAGGCCGTCTGAAACAGGCTTTCGAGCGTAAAGCCGAAGAATTTGCCGACATCCTGAAAATGGGGCGCACCCAATTGCAGGATGCCGTACCCATGTCGCTCGGTCAGGAATTTGCCGCCTTCGCCGTACTGTTGGAAGAAGAAAACGCCAACCTGCAACGCAACGCCGAGCTGCTCTTGGAAATCAACCTCGGCGCCACCGCCATCGGCACCGGCGTAAACACCCCCGCAGGCTATGCCCCGCTGGCCGTGCAAAAGCTCGCCGAAATCAGCGGCCTGCCCTGCAAAGCCTCTGCCAACCTGATAGAAGCCACTTCCGACTGCGGCGCATACATCAGTATGCACGCCGCCCTCAAACGCCTCGCCGTCAAACTCTCCAAAATCTGCAACGACCTGCGCCTGCTCTCCTCCGGCCCCCGCGCCGGACTGAACGAAATCAACCTGCCCGAAATGCAGGCCGGTTCCTCCATCATGCCCGCCAAAGTCAATCCCGTGATTCCCGAAGTGGTCAACCAAGTCTGTTTCAAAGTTATCGGCAACGACACCGCCGTTACCTTTGCCGCCGAAGCCGGACAATTGCAGCTCAACGTGATGGAACCCGTCATCGGCCAGGCCCTGTTCGAGAGCATCGCCATCCTCGGCAACGCCTGCGTCAATCTGGCCGGCAAATGTATCGACGGCATCACCGCCAACCGCGAAACCTGCGCCCGCTACGTATTCGACTCCATCGGCATCGTAACCTACCTCAACCCCTTTATCGGCCACCACAACGGCGACAAAGTAGGCAGAATCTGCGCCCAAACCGGCAAAAGCGTACGCGAAGCCGTATTGGAGCTCGGCCTGCTCGACGCGGAACAACTCGACGACATCCTGTCGCCCGAAAACCTAATCCACCCGCAATACAAAGCGGCAAAAGCCGGCTGATTCCGGCAGATACCGCCGCAAGGCAAAAGGCCGTCTGAAAAGCCCGTTTCAGACGGCCTGCCGTTTGTGAGATGGAATGCCGTAACGAATCTGCGTACTTGCCAAGAACAGAAACCGCGTGCGTGGCTTACGCCACACACCCTACGCAGCAGCATGAAAGGCCGTCTGAAAAGCCGCAAAACCCGTTTTGCGGCTTTTCAGACGGCCTTTCCCGTTTCCGGCGGCGGCAACAGCATTTCTTTCCGCACAAACATACCGATAATCGTAAAAAAGTGCCGAATATCGTCATCTCGTCAATAACCGCCCACAGCCGTTTATTATCCGCCCCGTCTGATAGATACTTTGCTTTTCCTAGCAAGTAAGTGAGTAAGACGTTTTCCCCGTAATGTGTTTGGCCGCCTGTTTTCAGGCGGCATTTTTTTGTCTCCGCGTCCGCCGTATTCCCACTCCCCAAGCCGTATTTTCAGACGGCCTTTTTTGACTACACCAGATTACACTTTGCTATAATCCGCCCCGCCAAAATTCCCGCAAACCACAAAGACACAAGGATTCCGACATGGGCATCAAAGTTGCCATCAACGGCTACGGCCGCATCGGCCGCCAAGCATTGCGCGCCATCTACGACTACAATCTCCGCGACCAACTGGAAATCGTCGCCGTCAACGCCAGCGGCGGCATCGAAACCAACGCCCACCTTACCAAATTCGACACCGTACACGGCCGCTTCGCCACCGAAGTTTCCCACGACGAAAACCACCTGATTATCGACGGACGCAAAATCCCCTTCTTCTCCACCCGCAACCCGGCCGAACTGCCCTGGCGCGAACTGGGCGTGGATTTGGTGCTCGAATGCACCGGCGCATTTACCAGCAAAGCCAAAGCACAAGTCCATCTTGATAGCGGCGCGAAAAAAGTGCTGATTTCCGCCCCGGGCGGCGACGATGTCGATGCCACCGTCGTATACGGCGTGAACGACGAAGTCATCACTCCTGCGATGACCGTCGTCTCCAACGCTTCCTGCACCACCAACTGCCTCGCCCCCGTTGCCAAAGTATTGAGCGCGGACATCGGCATCGTCAAAGGCGCGATGACCACCATCCACGCGCTGACCAACGACCAAACCGTTACCGACGTGCGCCACAAAGACCTGCGCCGCGCCCGCAGCGGCGTGGAAAACATGATTCCCACCAAAACCGGCGCGGCCAAAGCCGTGGGACTGGTGCTGCCCGAACTCAAAGGAAAACTCGACGGCCTCTCCATCCGCGTTCCCACCGTCAACGTTTCCCTCGTCGATCTGACTTTCGAAGCCGCCCGCGCCACCTCCGCCGACGAAATCAACGCCCTGATGCAGGCGGCCGCCGCAGAAGGCCGTCTGAAAGGCGTGCTGGGCTACAACACCCTGCCGCTGGTTTCGAGCGACTTCAACCACACCACCGTCGCCGGCACATTTGACGGCACGATTACCAAAGTCGTAGACGGCAATATGGTCAAAGTATTCGCCTGGTACGACAACGAATGGGGCTTTACCTGCCAAATGCTGCGCACCGCCCTGCGCCTGTTCGATTTGCCGGTACGCACTTTCGCGTAAACCTGCCGCACAACATTAAAAAGGCCGTCTGAAAACCTTGCAACGGGTTTTCAGACGGCCTCTGCCGTTTAAAGTAGGGTGTGTCGCCTAAGCGACGCACGCGATTGCGGATTCCCGCACGATGGGAATGTAAAAATCCCCGAATCGTCTCTGTGTTTATGCCTGCAAAAAAGCAACAGCGGTTTGGCAAAGATTTCAGCAAACAAATCCGTAGCGCAGCAAAAGACGCGTGCGCCGCTTAGGCGGCACACCCTACACGACGGTAGCAAGGCGGCAAAAAGCGAAAGGCCGTCTGAAAACTGTTTTATGGTTTTCAGACGGCCTTTTCCTGCGTTGGCCGAACTCAGCGTTTCACTCCGCTCAAACAAGCCCAGCCTTCGTCGCTGACGGCGGGATCAAGGTCGAACCATTGGCTGTAAACGGCGGACAGCTCGCCCGCCTGTTCGGCCAACAGGCCGGAGAGGACAATGCGGCCGCCTTGCTGCGTGCGCTCGGCCAACAGGGCGGCGAGCAGGCGCAGGGGGTTGGCAAGAATATTGGCAAGAACGATGCCGTACTGCCCTGCCGGCAGCGCGTCGGGCAGAAAGAAACGGGCGGGAACAGCGTTGGTGGCGGCATTGCTTTGCGCGGCGGACACGGCCTGCGGGTCGATGTCGGTGCCGTCGGCGGCAGCGGCACCGAGTTTGAGGGCGGCAATGGCGAGAATGCCCGAGCCGCAGCCGTAGTCGAGTACGGTTTCGCCGCCTTTGAGATGCCGGTCCAGCCATTGCAGGCACAAACGGGTGGTGGGGTGGCTGCCGGTGCCGAAGGCCAGCCCGGGGTCTAGTTGCAGGCTGACGGCGGCGGGGTCGGGGGCGGTGTGCCACGAAGGGGTAATCCACAGGCGGTCGGAAATGCGGATGGGTTCGAACTGGGACTGGGTCAGGCGCACCCAGTCTTGTTCGGGCAGCTCTTCGCTGCGGTAGGGCGGCACGGCAATGCCCAAAGATGCGGCGGCGGCGGCAATGGCGGCGGCTACGTCGGCATCTCCGGCAAACAGGGCCAGCACTTTGCTGTTTTGCCAAACCTGTTCGGCGGGCATACCCGGCTCGCCGAAGATGGCTTGTTCTTCCTCCGTGCCGGCGTAGGCATCTTCGATGGCGGCGGAGAGCGCGCCGTATGCCATCAATGCGTCGGAAAATTCTTCGGCGGTGCGTTCGTTAACGATGAAAGTGGTTTGCCGGTAGGTCATGTCGGGCTTTCTGAAAAATATCGGGTTTGCGGGATTGCAGGCCGTCTGAAAACACGGAAACCGCGCTTTGGGCTGCGCAATCCGCATTTTCAGACGGCCTCAAACGGGCTGGTCGGAACAGATGTTAAAAATCGCCCCACAGGGTCTGCATGGCGGCGAGGGCGGCGAGGGCGGCGGTTTCGGTGCGCAGAACGCGGCGGCCGAGGGCGAAGCCGGCAAAACCGGCGGCAAAGGCCGCGGCTTCTTCCTGCGCCGTCCAGCCGCCTTCGGGGCCGGCCATCAAAACAACACTTTGCGGCGGCGGAATGTCGCGCAGGCTTTGGCGGCCGTTGAGGCTCATCAGGAGCTTCGCGCCCGCATCGGGCAGGTGCGCCAGAGCCTCTTGGTAGGACAGCAGCGGCCGCACTTTCGGAATCATGCAGCGGCCGCTCTGCTCGCAGGCGGACACAACGATGTCCTGCCAGCGGGCAACGCGCCTGTGCGCCCGCTCGCCCTCAAGCCGCACTACCGATCGGGTGCTGACCACGGGGATGATTTCGCACACGCCCAATTCGACGCTTTTTTGCAGGGTAAAATCCATCCGCTCCCCCGCAGACACAGCCTGCACCAGCGTAACCGCCAGCGGGGACTCGTTTTCAGACGGCCTCTGCGCCAGAATTTCCGCCGCCGCCGCGCGCTTGTCCAACCGCGCGAGTACGGCGGAATATTCGCAGCCGTCTCCGTTAAACAGCACGATTTCCCCGCCCGCCCGACAGCGCAAAACGTGCAGATGGCGCACCACATTGTCGGGCAGGGAAACGGTTGCGCCGCAGCAAAGCGCGGTGTCGGCGAAGAAGCGGGGCATAATCGGTAAAAATCGGTTAATATAGTTTGCGATTATACAAGAAAGGCCGTCTGAAAATGCTTTTCAGACGGCCGCAACGGAATAAAAGGACCATACCGTGCTGCAAGCGTTACAAACACTGGTCAAACACATCGCCCGCACCGAAGTGATGCCGTACTTTCTCAACGCAGGCGCAAACGAAAAGCCCGACGGCAGCATCCTTACCGAAGCCGATCTCGCCGCGCAGGCCGCTTTCGCCGCCGCCCTGCCGCAAATCGCCGACTGCCCGATGCTCGGCGAAGAAATGGACGACGAAACGCAGCGCGACCTCTGGCTGCACAACCACGACGGCCTATGGGTGGTCGATCCCATCGACGGCACCACCAACTTCGCCAACGGCTTTCCCCACTTCGCCCTCTCCGCCGCCCTCATGCGCCGTGGCAAATCCGTACTCGGCGTGGTGTACGACCCCGTGGCCGACGAATGCTTCGCCGCCGAAGCGGGCAAAGGCGCGTTTCTCAACGGCCGCCGCCTGCCGCTGGCCGTGCGCGGCAAAAAACTGCACCGCGCCATCGCCGGCGTGGAAATCAAATACCTGCGCTCGGGCACGCTGGCCGGCCGCATGAACACCCTGTCCCCCGTCGGCAGCATCCGCAGCATGGGCAGCAGCACCCTCGACTGGTGCTACCTTGCCGCCGGACGCATGGACGTATACGTCCACGGCGGTCAGAAGCTGTGGGACTACGCCGCCGGCGCACTCATCCTGGCCGAAGCCGGCGGCTGCATCGCCACCCTCGAAGGCGACGACTTTTGGAGCGGCGGACACGTCTTCCAACGCTCCGCCATCGCCGCCCTCAATCCCGAACTCTTCGCCCCCTGGCTCGCATGGATACGCGCCAACCAGTAAATCCGCCACCCGCGCCCGTCCAAACCGAAAGAAAAAAATTGCACAGCAAGCCGTCCGCCCGTATAATCCGCCGTGCCGCTCGGGTCTAATCCCTTGCCCGTGCGGTTTTTTCTATGACGTTTTCCCATAATGTGTTTGGCCGTCCGCTTGTCGGACGGCATTTTTTTTGCCTGTAAAATCCACATTTACACAAATTCATACACCGTACGTCAAAAAAATATACCATTTATCCGGAGTTGTACTATAATGCGGCCATACAACAAAACAACACCTAACGGGGCCAAATATGAAAAAACTGTTGAACATGCTGCGCAACGAATGGCATGCCGCCTTCGATCCCAAAACCATCGTCATCGACGATTACGAAGACATCAAAATCCACGCGGGCGCATTGCGCTGCCTGAACGAAGAAGAGCGCGAAACCCTGCTCGAATACGTTACCCGCGCCGAAATCTCCAAGCAGACCGGCCGTGATACCGGTGCCCGTTACGGCATTACCGTCGGCGAAGCACTCGAAGACCAGCACACCATGCAGGACATCGAATCGTCCATCGCCTCGTTCGGCATCTGACCGCTTCACAACAAACAGGCCGTCTGAAAACGTTTTCAGACGGCCTTCGTTTTAATAATCGGACAAAAAGCCGCAGACAGTATGGAGAGTACGGCAAGGACGCATTTTTTATTGTATGTTCCGATACTTTGAAAACCGCGTGGATTTGTTACCAAACAGAAAACGCGTGCGTCGCCGAGGCGGCACACCCCACAGCAGCGGCATATGTGGGAATGGGCGAAGACACCTCCGCTGTTTGTTGCCGTGCAATACAGCAGCGGTGTTGTTAAAAAACACGGAAAGGCCGTCTGAAAACATTTTCAGACGGCCTTTCTTTACTTCGCCGGCGAATCGGAATCAGCCGTCGATTAACGCGTCCACAAAGGCGCGGGCATCGAAGGGGCGCAAATCGTCTATGCCTTCGCCCACGCCGATGTAGCGCACGGGAATCGGGCGGGCGGCGGCGAGGGCGGCGAGTACGCCGCCTTTGGCGGTGCCGTCGAGTTTGGTAACGATGAGGCCGGTTACGCCCAGCGCGTCATCGAAGGCAATGACCTGGTTCACGGCGTTTTGGCCGATGTTTGCGTCCAAAACGACGATGATTTCGTGCGGTGCGTCGGGCATGGCTTTTTGCAGGACGCGCTTCACTTTTTTGATTTCTTCCATCAGATGAAGCTGGGTGGGCAGGCGGCCGGCGGTATCGGCGAGGACGATGCCGGTATGGCGGGCTTTGGCAGACTCGACGGCATCGTAGCAGACGGCGGCGGCATCCCCTTTTTCTTGGGAAACCACAGTTACGCCGTTGCGCGCGCCCCATTCTTGGAGCTGTTCGCGGGCGGCGGCGCGGAAGGTGTCGCCGGCGGCCAGGATGACGGATTGGCCCTGCTGTTGGAAATATTTGGCCAGTTTGCCGATGGAGGTGGTTTTGCCCGCGCCGTTGATGCCGGCCATCATGATGACGAAGGGTTGGCCGTTGTCGGGGATTTCGAGGGGTTTTTCCAGCGGGGCGAGCATCTCGTACAGGGATTCTTTGAGGGCGCGGCGCAGTTCGGTGCCGTCGGACAGGCCTTTCAGGGAAACGCGGCGGCGCACGTCTTCCATGATTTGATCTGTGGCTTCGATGCCCATGTCGCTGGTGAGCAGAACGGTTTCGAGTTCTTCGTAGAGGTCTTCGTCGATTTTGCCGCCGCCGAACACGCCGGCGAGGGATTTGGCCATTTTGTCGCGCGATTTGCCGAGGCCTTGTTTGAGCCGCGCCGCCCAGCCGCTGCGGCTTTCGGCTGCGGGCGGCTCTTCTGCGCGGACGGCGGGCGGGTTTGCGCCTGTTGCCGTTTCTGCCGTTGCCGCGTCGGCTGCGGGGCGGTTTTCAGACGGCCTGTGTACCGTTGCGCAGGTATCCGTATGCGCGGCGGTCGGCTCGTCAGCCGTTGCGTCTGCCGCTGTTTCTTGCGCCGACCGGGCGGACGGGTTTGGGTTTTCAGACGGCCTGTTTGTTGCTTCGAGGCCATCTGAAACGGGGTCGGATGCTGTGTTTTCCTGTGTTGCGTTTTCGTGTTCCGCTGCGTCTTGCGTACTGTTTCCCGCATCGGAACGCAGCAGGCTGCTGCGCTGGCTGCTGTTGCTGCTGCTGCGGATGTCGCGCAGGAATTGCTCGCGTTCGTCGGCGGCTTCTGCAGCTTCTACGGCTTCTACGGCTTCTGCGGCTTCGGCTGCGGGCGGTGCGGGGATGTCGTTTTCAGACGGCCTCTGCGTTGGCGGGCTGTCTTCTGAAACGGGAGGGGCGGGAGTGTCGGTTTTGCGTTTGAAGAGGAAGTCGAATAGTGCCATTGCTGTATGTTCCTTCGGGGGCGGTTTGTACCGGTTTGCCCGGATACCGCTTTGATTGGTGCGGCGGCGTTTGAGCAGGCGCAACAAGGATGTGTTCCTTTTGCCGCGCGGCTTGTCAGGCGGCGGATTGTAACGCAAGCGGGATGCGTCGGGCGGCCTTTTTTGCTTTTCAGACGGCATTTGTGCCGCTAAGATGGCGGCTTTTCGCATTTTTGGAAAGGATGCTGCGTGGTAAAGCGTTATTTGTGGATTTTCCTGCTGTCCGCCGCACCCGCGCTCGAAGCGCAGACGCTGCACTTGAAGCTGGACAACGGGATGAAGGTGCTGGTGTCGGAAGACAAGCGTGCGCCGGTGGCGGCGGTGCGGCTGTGGTACAAGGTGGGCAGCGTGGACGAACACACGGGCAAAACAGGGCTGAGCCACGCGCTCGAACATATGATGTTCAAAGGCACGAAAGCCGTGCCTGCGGGGGCGTTCAGCCGCCGCATTGCCGCGCTGGGCGGCAGCGACAATGCCTACACCAACCGCACGGAAACGGTGTACACCACCGATATTGCGGCAAAAAATCTGGAAGAAGTGCTGAAAATGGAGGCCGACCGCATGACCGGCCTCAATTTCAGCGACCGTGATTTCGCCAACGAAATGGATGTGATCCGCGAAGAGCGGCGTTTGCGCACCGAAGACAGCCCCGCCGGCAAAATGTGGGAAACGCTCAATATCAATATGTGGCACAAGCCTTTCAACCGCGCTCCGGTTATCGGCTATATGGACGACCTGCACACGCTCAAAGCCGACGATCTGCGCGCGTGGTACCGCCAATGGTATGCACCGAACAACGCCACGCTGGTCATCGTCGGCGGCGTAAACGCGCAAGACACGGTTAAAACGGTGGAAAAACTTTTCGGCGGCATTCCCGCCCGCGAGCTGCCGCCGCGCAACGATGAAGCCGAAAACCCCGCCTTCGCCGAACCTCTGTTTACCGCCGAAATCCGCGCCGCCACCGCCCAACCCATTGTCGGCATCGGCTGGCGCATGCCGCGTGCGCAAAAAATTACCGACGAAATGCCCTACGCGCTGGAAATGCTCTCGCTGGTGCTGGCCGGCACCGATTCGGCACGCTACGACAAAAAACTGCAACGCGGCGACGCAGTGGCACTGGCCGTGTCCGCAGGCTACAACAACTACGGCCGTAAAAATGCCCTCTTCGCCGTTACCGCCATGCCCAACGGCGGCGTAACGCCCGCCGCGCTCAAAGCCCGCCTCACCGGCGAAATCCGCGACATCGCCGAACACGGCGTAACGCCGCAGGAACTCGAACTCATCCGCCATCCCCTTGAAGCCGAAAAAATCTTCGCCAAAGACTCCGTACGCAGCCGCGCCGACATGCTGGGCACACTCGAACACAACGGCTTCGGCTGGCAGACCGAAGACGAAGTGCTGCGCCGCCTGCTCGCGGTAACGCCTGCGCAGGTGCAGGCCGCCGCCCGTCTCCTGCTCCAAAGCCCCGCCGCCGAAATCACAGTGCTGCCGCAGCAGCAGAACGCGGCGCGGCAGCGTACAGGCCGTCTGAAAACCCCCTCCGCCCGCATCATCCGCAACAAGGCAGAAAAATGAACAAAATCCTCCTTATCCTCCCCGTTTTCCTCGCCGCCGCCCCCATCCATGCCGCCCCCGAATTCCAACGCTGGCAGACCAAAGACGGTGCAACCGTCGTCCTCGTCGAACGCCACGGGCTGCCCATCGTCAATATCGGCATCACCTTCAAAGGCGCGGGGCAGGCCGGCGAAAGCGAAAAAGGCGCGGCCTCCTTCACCGCCGCCATGCTCGATTCCGGCAGCAGCAAATACAGCGAAGAGCAGCTCCGCGATGAAGCCAACCGCCTCGGCGTAAGCATAGGATCAAGCGCGGGTGTCGAAAACGCCGCCGTTTCCTTCGCCTCTCTCAGCAGGCCGCAAACCCTTTCAGACGGCCTCAAACTCGCCAACCAAATCATCGCCCATCCCGTCTTCGATTCCGCCGTTCTCGAACGAGAGAAAAAACAAGCCGCCACCGCCCTGCGGCAAAACCTCAGCAACCCCGCCTTCGCCGCCGCCCGCGAACTGGCAAAACTCAACTACGGCAGCCACCCCTATGCCAACAACGCGCGCCTTGAAGAAACCGACATCCTTGCCGTTTCCGCCGACACCCTCAAACGCCACCACCGCAGCCTGTACGCCAAAAACAACGCCTACATCGCCATCGTCGGCGACCTTACCCGCAAACAGGCCGACACCGCCGCCGCCGCCCTACTCGACGGCCTGCCCGACACCGCCGCCGTGCGGGACATCCCGCCTGCGCCCGCCGCCGCAGGCCGCAGCGCAAACCTGCCCTTTTCCGGCAAAGAACAGGCCGCCGTCGCCATCGGCCTGCCTTTCGCCGAACGCCAAAGCCCCGACCGCCACGCCCTTGCCGTGGGCAACTACATCCTCGGCGGCGGCGGTTTCGACAGCCGCCTGATGAAAACCCTGCGCGACGAAAAAGGCCTGGTTTACGGCGTATCCTCCGGCTACACCCCGCTTGCCCGCAAAGGCCCGTTTGCCGTGTCTTTCACCACCAAAAAAAGCAGCGCGGCAGAAGCCCTCGCCGCCGCACGCCAAGTCATCGCCGACTTCGTCGCAACCGGCCCCACCGAAGCCGAACTGCGCCAAGCCAAAGACAACATCACCGGCAGCTTCCCCATGAGCCACGACACCAACGCCAAAACCGTCGCCCTCGCCGCCAACATCGGCGTGAACAACCTGCCGCTCAACTACTACGACCGCTACACACAGCAAATCGAAGCCGTAACCGCCGCGCAAGTCAGGGCAGCCTGGCAGCGCAGGCTGGATCCCGCAAAAGCCAACGCCGTAACCGTCGGCGCACAATAAAAACAAGCTCCGACATACAAAAGGCCGTCTGAAAACCGTTTTACAGTTTTCAGACGGCCTGAATACCGAAATCCCCGCACACCAAAAGAAAGGACAAAAAATGGACACCGAAACATACGCCCGCGCCCTTGCCGCCGTTGCCATACCCGGCACGGAACGCACCCTCGGCGGCGAAAAAGCCGTGAAGCGAGTTTGGCAGGAAAAAGACGGCCTGCACATCGATCTCACCTTCGGCTTCCCCTACGGCCACATCAAAGAAGCCCTTGCCGCCGCCGTACAAACGGCCTTGTCCGCCGCAGGCTGCGCCGAAACCCTGCACCTGCACCTGTCCGCCGACATCCTTACCCACAAAGTCCGCCCCGGCGTTGCCACCATCAAAGGCGTAAAAAACATCATCGCCGTTGCCTCGGGCAAAGGCGGCGTGGGCAAATCCACCACTACCGCCAACCTCGCCACCGCAATGGCGATGATGGGCGCGCGCGTCGGCGTACTCGATGCCGACCTCTACGGCCCCAGCCAGCCCACCATGCTCGGCGTGCAAGACCGCAAGCCCGACCAAAAAAACAAAAAACTCATCCCCGTCGAATCCGACAGCGGCATCCAAGTCATGTCCATCGGTTTTCTCGTCGATGCCGACCAAGCCGTCGTATGGCGCGGCCCCATGGCCAGTCAGGCCTTGCAGCAGCTCATGTTCCAAAGCGAATGGGACAACGTGGACTATCTCTTCATCGACCTGCCGCCCGGCACCGGCGACATCCAGCTTACCCTGTCGCAGAAAATCCCCGTAACTGGCGCGGTAGTCGTTACCACCCCGCAAGACATCGCCCTGATCGACGCACGCAAAGCGGTGGATATGTTCGACAAAGTCAATATTCCGATACTCGGCGTATTGGAAAATATGTCGGTACACGTCTGCACCAACTGCGGACACGCCGAAGCCGTGTTCGGCACCGAAGGCGGCAAAAATCTGGCAGCCCGCCTGAACGTCCCCCTGCTCGGGCAGCTTCCCCTTTCCCTACCCGTGCGCGCAGCCATGGACAGTGGCGCGGCCGGACAGCTTTTGCAAAACCACCCCGCCATCGCCGCCGTCTACACCGAAGCCGCCTTCCAAATCGCACTAGCCATCGCCGACAAAGGCCGCGATTACAGCAGAGCATTTCCGAAAATTGTTATCGAATAAAGGCAAAAGGCTGTATGAACTCCCGTTTCACAGGAGTTCATACAGCCTTTCTTTTATATGACTTGTCTTATTTTGTTCCAAAAGCATCCAAATGCACAAATGCTTTGAAACCGGTGTTTTTATCCATCAGAACCGTCCAAGATTTGTTTTTTTGCGAGGTAAACGGCAGATAGTACAAATCCTGCGGCGGCAAACCGCTTTTTTCCACAGCAGCAGACAAATCCGCATTATCGGGATACATTTTTTCCAAGTTCGAGAGCGGCTTCATTTTGCTACGGATGCGCTCACGGTAGGCATCGGTTTCTTCCGTCCACCAATCCGGACGCGCACTGGGTTCCACTCCTTGCAGCGACATTTGCAGGCTGGACAGTTTTTCGTTGCCGTCCTTAGCATCGCGCAATCCGATGCGTTTCACTCCCCACCACGGCAGGGAACGGAATTCGGGCAAGGCTTCGCCTAGTTTGTCCTGATCGATTTCCGCCGCACTCACCACGGTAAACCGGTCGGCCTCGAAAGCCAAAAACACGGGGCGCGCCTGCGCAACAGCGTGCAGGCCGTATATCAGGGCAGCAAGCTGGATAACGGCCACCAGCGACAAATCGGTTGCCATTTCGCGTTTCGGCTTCGCGGGATTGGCCAAAACAGAAGTAAGCACCGGGCCGCACACCATATCCACCGCCACAATCAGCCCGAGCAGCTTCAATCCCCCCATCAGTTCGGGATACGGCTGCGGATACCATACGCCGAATATCAAAACGGCAACTACCAATGCCACAGCAACATTGATGGACAAATGGATTAAAGCCAGCTTGGCGGCGTAACGCCAACGGGATTGTTTGACGGAATCAGACATACTGTTGTCCGGTTAATCGGCTTGGGGGAAAGAACGGGACATCTGCCCGAATCAGCGGCAGGAAGCGGGAGCATAGCGTGAGGGCAGTGTTCCGTTTTGGACATTGGTAAATCCCTGCGCGGTCGCCGTCATGCGCGTATCGGAAGCGCACGCCCAATCAATGGCATTGGTATTGCCAGAGGCAAAAGCGGCAACCATGGTTTGATAGCCGCCCGCATCATTCCTTACCAGCGGGGTCAGAACCAAAGTATTCGCACCCGCTGCCACGCCTACTTCCTGGGTATTGTAGCTGATCGTGATGACACCGGTTTGCGGATGCGCCAACACAGAGGAAACGTATTTGCTGGACGCTCCCGTATTGTTCGACCGACTGTTCCAGCTTCGGATGATACTGTCCAACTCCGTCGGATTGGTGCGTCCGTAGGCCGCAATATCGACTTTCAGATCCGATGCCAGCAGCAGACCTTCGGCTACTTTCGTCCGAACAATAAAATCCTGATACAGCGGCAGCGAAATGGCGGCAAGAATGCCGATGACGGCCACCACAATCATGAGTTCGATCAGCGTAAAACCGGCCTGCTTTAAAAAAACAAGATTGTTTTTCAATTTTATATTCCCTTCCTAAATCTTAGAAATGCCCAACACCCGCTTGGGCGGGTGTTGGGCATTTTATACTGCTAAACAGCGGTTAGCGGCATTGCGAAGGAGCGTATTTTTCCAGCACGGTGCCAACAGTACCAGCAGTACCGATTTGTTTCACAGCGGTAGCAGTAGTAGCGGATTGGCAGGACCAGTCGAGGTTACCGGCAACGCCGTCAACCAACGCCTTAGCCAAACGGATTTTGTTAGTACCGTCATTGATCCAAGGAGTCAAAACCAAAGTATTTTGATCCGATTTCACACCAACGGCAGCACCGTCGAATGTAACAGTCAGCTCGCCGCGTTTTTCGTCGCCGGAAGCAGCTTCCATCAAAACGCTGGTTACATATTTGGAAGTAGCACCTTTGTTGTTAACCTGACGATTCCAAGCGGCTATAGCGATGTCCAAGTCATTGCTGGAAGTAGCATCGGTAGCGAGCATGGTTTTAGCAGACTCAGCCAAGTTCAAACCCTCGGTAATGCGGCTGCGTACTGTGTAGTCTTGGTAGGCCGGCAGGGCGATAGCGGCCAAGATGCCGATAATGGCGACAACGATCATCAACTCGATCAGGGTGAAACCTTTTTGCATTGCTTTCATGTTTTAACTCCAAGTTAGTATTCGGCGAAATTGCCGTTTTTTTAAAATCAGACCTTACCGCCCCATGCGGCACAGCCTTGAATCAATCAGCCATAATGTGTTTGGCACATCTTTTAAAACTTTGTTTCCTGCGGGCTTTGCTTTTTACGCTGCCCGTTGCGGATGAAATGTTTCAAGCAATGCCCGTGCCAGCGGACAATTTTGACTGCTTTCCTTATTTATCTTTATGTTTTATATGATTTTTTAATTTTAACGCACTAAGCATACCTTCCGCTGGCAGTATAGGTATAAACTGCATTTTCGCGTCAGTTCTGACTTTTTAGCGCAACGGCATAAGGCCGCATTGCGTCAGCATGACGGCTTTTGTCAGCCGTAAAGATTCCAAGTGCCCCAATCATTAAGAGGCCGTCTGAACACCCGCAAAGCAGGTTTTCAGACGGCCTCTTGTACTATGATTTTATTCTGTTCCAAAAGCATCCAAATGCACAAATGCTTTGAAACCGGTGTTTTTATCCATCAGAACCGTCCAAGATTTGTTTTTTTGCGAGGTAAACGGCAGATAGTACAAATCCTGCGGCGGCAAACCGCTTTTTTCCACAGCAGCAGACAAATCCGCATTATCGGGATACATTTTTTCCAAGTTCGAGAGCGGCTTCATTTTGCTACGGATGCGCTCACGGTAGGCATCGGTTTCTTCCGTCCACCAATCCGGACGCGCACTGGGTTCCACTCCTTGCAGCGACATTTGCAGGCTGGACAGTTTTTCGTTGCCGTCCTTAGCATCGCGCAATCCGATGCGTTTCACTCCCCACCACGGCAGGGAACGGAATTCGGGCAAGGCTTCGCCTAGTTTGTCCTGATCGATTTCCGCCGCACTCACCACGGTAAACCGGTCGGCCTCGAAAGCCAAAAACACGGGGCGCGCCTGCGCAACAGCGTGCAGGCCGTATATCAGGGCAGCAAGCTGGATAACGGCCACCAGCGACAAATCGGTTGCCATTTCGCGTTTCGGCTTCGCGGGATTGGCCAAAACAGAAGTAAGCACCGGGCCGCACACCATATCCACCGCCACAATCAGCCCGAGCAGCTTCAATCCCCCCATCAGTTCGGGATACGGCTGCGGATACCATACGCCGAATATCAAAACGGCAACTACCAATGCCACAGCAACATTGATGGACAAATGGATTAAAGCCAGCTTGGCGGCGTAACGCCAACGGGATTGTTTGACGGAATCAGACATACTGTTGTCCGGTTAATCGGCTTGGGGGAAAGAACGGGACATCTGCCCGAATCAGCGGCAGGAAGCGGGAGCATAGCGTGAGGGCAGTGTTCCGTTTTGGACATTGGTAAATCCCTGCGCGGTCGCCGTCATGCGCGTATCGGAAGCGCACGCCCAATCAATGGCATTGGTATTGCCAGAGGCAAAAGCGGCAACCATGGTTTGATAGCCGCCCGCATCATTCCTTACCAGCGGGGTCAGAACCAAAGTATTCGCACCCGCTGCCACGCCTACTTCCTGGGTATTGTAGCTGATCGTGATGACACCGGTTTGCGGATGCGCCAACACAGAGGAAACGTATTTGCTGGACGCTCCCGTATTGTTCGACCGACTGTTCCAGCTTCGGATGATACTGTCCAACTCCGTCGGATTGGTGCGTCCGTAGGCCGCAATATCGACTTTCAGATCCGATGCCAGCAGCAGACCTTCGGCTACTTTCGTCCGAACAATAAAATCCTGATACAGCGGCAGCGAAATGGCGGCAAGAATGCCGATGACGGCCACCACAATCATGAGTTCGATCAGCGTAAAACCGGCCTGCTTTAAAAAAACAAGATTGTTTTTCAATTTTATATTCCCTTCCTAAATCTTAGAAATGCCCAACACCCGCTTGGGCGGGTGTTGGGCATTTTATACTGCTAAACAGCGGTTAGCGGCATTGCGAAGGAGCGTATTTTTCCAGCACGGTGCCAACAGTACCAGCAGTACCGATTTGTTTCACAGCGGTAGCAGTAGTAGCGGATTGGCAGGACCAGTCGAGGTTACCGGCAACGCCGTCAACCAACGCCTTAGCCAAACGGATTTTGTTAGTACCGTCATTGATCCAAGGAGTCAAAACCAAAGTATTTTGATCCGATTTCACACCAACGGCAGCACCGTCGAATGTAACAGTCAGCTCGCCGCGTTTTTCGTCGCCGGAAGCAGCTTCCATCAAAACGCTGGTTACATATTTGGAAGTAGCACCTTTGTTGTTAACCTGACGATTCCAAGCGGCTATAGCGATGTCCAAGTCATTGCTGGAAGTAGCATCGGTAGCGAGCATGGTTTTAGCAGACTCAGCCAAGTTCAAACCCTCGGTAATGCGGCTGCGTACTGTGTAGTCTTGGTAGGCCGGCAGGGCGATAGCGGCCAAGATGCCGATAATGGCGACAACGATCATCAACTCGATCAGGGTGAAACCTTTTTGCATTGCTTTCATGTTTTAACTCCAAGTTAGTATTCGGCGAAATTGCCGTTTTTTTAAAATCAGACCTTACCGCCCCATGCGGCACAGCCTTGAATCAATCAGCCATAATGTGTTTGGCACATCTTTTAAAACTTTGTTTCCTGCGGGCTTTGCTTTTTACGCTGCCCGTTGCGGATGAAATGTTTCAAGCAATGCCCGTGCCAGCGGACAATTTTGACTGCTTTCCTTATTTATCTTTATGTTTTATATGATTTTTTAATTTTAACGCACTAAGCATACCTTCCGCTGGCAGTATAGGTATAAACTGCATTTTCGCGTCAGTTCTGACTTTTTAGCGCAACGGCATAAGGCCGCATTGCGTCAGCATGACGGCTTTTGTCAGCCGTAAAGATTCCAAGTGCCCCAATCATTAAGAGGCCGTCTGAACACCCGCAAAGCAGGTTTTCAGACGGCCTCTTGTACTATGATTTTATTCTGTTCCAAAAGCATCCAAATGCACAAATGCTTTGAAACCGGTGTTTTTATCCATCAGAACCGTCCAAGATTTGTTTTTTTGCGAGGTAAACGGCAGATAGTACAAATCCTGCGGCGGCAAACCGCTTTTTTCCACAGCAGCAGACAAATCCGCATTATCGGGATACATTTTTTCCAAGTTCGAGAGCGGCTTCATTTTGCTACGGATGCGCTCACGGTAGGCATCGGTTTCTTCCGTCCACCAATCCGGACGCGCACTGGGTTCCACTCCTTGCAGCGACATTTGCAGGCTGGACAGTTTTTCGTTGCCGTCCTTAGCATCGCGCAATCCGATGCGTTTCACTCCCCACCACGGCAGGGAACGGAATTCGGGCAAGGCTTCGCCTAGTTTGTCCTGATCGATTTCCGCCGCACTCACCACGGTAAACCGGTCGGCCTCGAAAGCCAAAAACACGGGGCGCGCCTGCGCAACAGCGTGCAGGCCGTATATCAGGGCAGCAAGCTGGATAACGGCCACCAGCGACAAATCGGTTGCCATTTCGCGTTTCGGCTTCGCGGGATTGGCCAAAACAGAAGTAAGCACCGGGCCGCACACCATATCCACCGCCACAATCAGCCCGAGCAGCTTCAATCCCCCCATCAGTTCGGGATACGGCTGCGGATACCATACGCCGAATATCAAAACGGCAACTACCAATGCCACAGCAACATTGATGGACAAATGGATTAAAGCCAGCTTGGCGGCGTAACGCCAACGGGATTGTTTGACGGAATCAGACATACTGTTGTCCGGTTAATCGGCTTGGGGGAAAGAACGGGACATCTGCCCGAATCAGCGGCAGGAAGCGGGAGCATAGCGTGAGGGCAGTGTTCCGTTTTGGACATTGGTAAATCCCTGCGCGGTCGCCGTCATGCGCGTATCGGAAGCGCACGCCCAATCAATGGCATTGGTATTGCCAGAGGCAAAAGCGGCAACCATGGTTTGATAGCCGCCCGCATCATTCCTTACCAGCGGGGTCAGAACCAAAGTATTCGCACCCGCTGCCACGCCTACTTCCTGGGTATTGTAGCTGATCGTGATGACACCGGTTTGCGGATGCGCCAACACAGAGGAAACGTATTTGCTGGACGCTCCCGTATTGTTCGACCGACTGTTCCAGCTTCGGATGATACTGTCCAACTCCGTCGGATTGGTGCGTCCGTAGGCCGCAATATCGACTTTCAGATCCGATGCCAGCAGCAGACCTTCGGCTACTTTCGTCCGAACAATAAAATCCTGATACAGCGGCAGCGAAATGGCGGCAAGAATGCCGATGACGGCCACCACAATCATGAGTTCGATCAGCGTAAAACCGGCCTGCTTTAAAAAAACAAGATTGTTTTTCAATTTTATATTCCCTTCCTAAATCTTAGAAATGCCCAACACCCGCTTGGGCGGGTGTTGGGCATTTTATACTGCTAAACAGCGGTTAGCGGCATTGCGAAGGAGCGTATTTTTCCAGCACGGTGCCAACAGTACCAGCAGTACCGATTTGTTTCACAGCGGTAGCAGTAGTAGCGGATTGGCAGGACCAGTCGAGGTTACCGGCAACGCCGTCAACCAACGCCTTAGCCAAACGGATTTTGTTAGTACCGTCATTGATCCAAGGAGTCAAAACCAAAGTATTTTGATCCGATTTCACACCAACGGCAGCACCGTCGAATGTAACAGTCAGCTCGCCGCGTTTTTCGTCGCCGGAAGCAGCTTCCATCAAAACGCTGGTTACATATTTGGAAGTAGCACCTTTGTTGTTAACCTGACGATTCCAAGCGGCTATAGCGATGTCCAAGTCATTGCTGGAAGTAGCATCGGTAGCGAGCATGGTTTTAGCAGACTCAGCCAAGTTCAAACCCTCGGTAATGCGGCTGCGTACTGTGTAGTCTTGGTAGGCCGGCAGGGCGATAGCGGCCAAGATGCCGATAATGGCGACAACGATCATCAACTCGATCAGGGTGAAACCTTTTTGCATTGCTTTCATGTTTTAACTCCAAGTTAGTATTCGGCGAAATTGCCGTTTTTTTAAAATCAGACCTTACCGCCCCATGCGGCACAGCCTTGAATCAATCAGCCATAATGTGTTTGGCACATCTTTTAAAACTTTGTTTCCTGCGGGCTTTGCTTTTTACGCTGCCCGTTGCGGATGAAATGTTTCAAGCAATGCCCGTGCCAGCGGACAATTTTGACTGCTTTCCTTATTTATCTTTATGTTTTATATGATTTTTTAATTTTAACGCACTAAGCATACCTTCCGCTGGCAGTATAGGTATAAACTGCATTTTCGCGTCAGTTCTGACTTTTTAGCGCAACGGCATAAGGCCGCATTGCGTCAGCATGACGGCTTTTGTCAGCCGTAAAGATTCCAAGTGCCCCAATCCGGATGCCGCTTTAAAACAAAGACCGTCTGAATATGCGCTTTCAGACGGCCTGCAGGAAGATTTAGTAGGACAGCGTTTATTTTTTCAGCGCGTCGCGGATGTCGCGCAGCAGCAGCACTTCTTCGGAAGGCTCGGCGAGTGCGTCGTCGGCATGGCTTTCGACTTTGCTTTTCAGGGTGTTGAGGGCTTTGACCACGGCGAAAATGGCCGAGGCGATGATGAGGAAGCTGATGATGCTGTTGATGAACAGGCCGATATTGAGGGTAACCGCACCGGCAGCTTTGGCGGCGGCCAGGGAGGCATAGCCGCCGTCGGGAACGGAGGCTCCGTCTTTCAGGGTGATGAATAGGTTGGAGAAGTCCACGCCGCCGATCAGCAGGCCGATGGGGGGCATGATGACATCGTCCACCAGCGATTTGACGATGCCGGAGAAGGCCGTGCCCACTACCATACCCACCGCCAGATCGACGACGTTGCCGCGCATGATGAAGTCTCTAAATTCTTGTTTGATTGACATTTTGTCTTTCCTTTTCGGTTTGTTGCGGAATAAAGGCGCGGCAGTTTAGCGAAAGTGTGCGGCCGCAGGATGACGGCAGGATTTGCGGTTGTTTTTCGTGTCATGCGGCGGCTGGGTGCGGTGTATGGCAATCGAAGAGGCCGTCTGAAAACCTTTTTTGGCTTTCAGACGGCCTCTTTATTCATTTGGCCGTGCGGCATTTCAACGCGCCGTGTCGGCCAAAGTTTGTTTGAAGGACAGGCCGAACAGGCGGCCGTGGGTGGCTTCGGGATAGGCATGGTAGGCGGTGTCGCGCGTATGCGGACGCAGCTTTGCGGCGAGTTGTGCGGCGGCATCGGGCGGTACGGCGCGCAGGGCGGCGGCACGGCGGGCGAGCATGGCGGCCTGCTGCGCATCGGCCGGCTGTTTTTGTTCCTGTGCGCCGCTCTTGTCGATGCGCACGCTGCGATCGGTTAAGACTCCGTCCTGCCGCAGGGCGCGTTCGGCGCGGTGCAGCATTTGGCCGCTGTGCCACCAGAGGGCGGGGTCGGCGGCGGCGTAATGTGTGAAGGTGTGCGGTTTTTCAAACAGGGTGTAGAAGACGAACAGGCCGCCGTAGGAGTGTCCCCACAGGGTTTGCCGCTGCGGGTCGGTTTTGGCGATGGCGGCGATTTGCGGGCGCAGGCTGTGTTCGATGAAGTCGAGCAGCGCGGGTGCGCCGCCGTTGCGGCGGCCTTCTGAGAGCGGGTCGGCCATGCTTTGTCCGTTTTCGTCGGGCGGGGTGTAGTCGTAGGCGCGGCGGGCGGTGTCGAAACGCAGCGCGGTGGGATAGCCCGCCAACACCAGCAGCGGCGGGTTTGGCAAACTGCGCAATGTGTCTGCGTCCAGGTATTCGAGTACGGCATTGCCGTCGAGGGCGTAGAGGGCGGGATAGCCTGCGGCGGGCGGCGGGGCGGATGGGATGCCGACGAAGATGCGGTAGGGCTGCCCGGCCGCGTCGGCCATGTCGAGGGTGCGGAAGGTGTAGCCGGTGTGGGCGGCTGTGAGTACGGAGGTGTCGGCGCGGCGGTAGACTTCGGGATTGACGGGCGTTGCGGCGGCGGCCAGCGCGGGCAGCAGGGCGAGTGCGGGGAGCAGGCGTTTCATGGGCGGACGGGCTTGGGTTGCGGAAACGGCGGACTGTAACGGAAAACGGCGGCGGCGGGAAGCTGCTGCCGTCCGTCTCTTTGGCTGCGCAGAGGCGTTGCGGGGAAGGCGGCGGCCGTATTGCAGGAGGCCGTCTGAAAATCTGTTATGCCGTTTTGTTTCGCCGACACTGTGTTTTCAGACGGCCTTATATATTGCGCTGTCTGTCCCTTCGGAAAGGCAAATCCGCTACGAAGCAAAAAACGCGTGCGTCGCTGTGCGGCACACCCTACTTTGGTAGAGGAGATTGCATACGCCGCTTGGGCGGCACACCCTGCCCGACGGGCAGCGGCGGGAACGGTATAAAAACGGAAGGCCGTCTGAAAACCTGCAAAACGGTTTTCAGACGGCCTCTGCCGTGCCGTGGCGGCGGTGTTCAGCCTGTGAGCTGGCGGGTAATCAGTTTTTTCACCGGCGGCAGGTTGTTGCTGACGCGCAGGACGAGGCTGCGCAGGAGCTTGGCGGGGGCGGCTTCGTTGGTAAAGAGCTTCACCATGGCGTTGGTGCCGTGGTAAAGCGGGCGGGTATTGATCTGGTGTTTGGCATTGTAGCGTTCGAGCAGGGAGGACGCGCCGATGTCGCGGCCGTTTTGCGCGGCCTGCACGACGAGTTTGCCGAGAATGTCCGCGCTTTCGAGGCCGAGGTTGAAGCCGTGGGCGGTTACGGGGTGCATACCGACGGCGGCATCGCCGATCAGGGCGGCGCGTGGGGCGTAGAAGCGGCCGGCGTGTACGCCCACCAGCGGGTAGGTGTGCAGGGTGCCGGCCTGTTCCATTTTGCCCAGCCTGAAGCCGAGCTGTTTTTCAAGGTCGGCGGCAAATTCTTCGGGGCTGAGTGCGAGCAGGCTGCCGGCTTTGTCGCTGTCGATGGTGATGACGCAGTTGGTCAGGTGCTCTTCCAACGGCAGCAGGGCGAGGGTGCGGCCGTATTGGAAAAATTCGACGGCGGTGTGTTGGTTGGAGATTTCGTGTTTGAAACGGCAGACGATGACGGTGCGCCCGAAGTCGTGCATATCGGCGGAAATGCCAATCTGGCGGCGGGTTTGCGAAAAGCGGCTGTCGGCGGCAACCAGGAGGCGGGCGGTCAGCTCTTCGCCGTTGTCCAAAGTGAGGTAGGCCTGGGTGTCGGTGGTGCGGGCTTCTTTCACGCCCACGCCGGAAAGGATGTTTACGTTTTCCTGACCTTTCACCGCTTCATAGGCGGCACGGCGGATGTTGTGGTTGGAAATCAGGTTGCCCAGCCGGTCGGTTTCGCCGCCGCGCGCCTTGGTCGGCTGCGGGAAATAGAGCTGGTAGGACGAAGAGCCGTTCCACACTTTCGCATCTTTGAGACGGTAGATTTCGTCTTCCGGCACGCGCTGCCAAATGCCCAGCCGCTCCATGATTTCCTTCGACAAATGCGTCAGCGCGATTTCGCGCCCGTCGTAGGCGGGGTTTGCGATGCTTTCCAAAGGGGCTTTTTCCACGATGGTAACGGAAAGGCCGCTGCCGTCCAGCGTGCGGGCGAAGCTCAGTCCGGCCGGGCCTGCGCCGACGACGACGATGTCCGAGTGCTTGCTCATTTCGGTTCTCCTTTTTCATAAGGGCTGGGCAAAACGTGAAAGGCGCAAATGCCGCTGTGCCTGACACAAAACGCGGCAAGGATAGCAAAAAAACGCCGCCGTGTGGCGCGGTATGGCACAGATTTAATGCAAATCAAACCGCGCCGCGCCCGTGCGTGCGGACGGCTTTTTCCGCGATTTGCTATACTCGCCGCTTTCACACACACCATCAGGAAAACCGATGTCCGAACTGCGCCCCTATCCCAAGCCGAGCTACCCGCAACGCGCCAAAACCGCCCTCCACTACCTCCTGCCCCAGCTTGCCGTTACCCGCGCCGCCGGCTGGCTGGCCGAACGCCGCTGGGGCGTGCTGACCACCCTTGCCGTCAAAGCCTTCGCCGCCCGCTACAAAGTCGATATGTCCGAAGCCGAAAAAAGCCGCGCCGGCGACTATGCCAGCTTCAACGAATTTTTCATCCGCCCGCTCAAAGCGGATGCCCGCCCGATTGATGCAAACCCCGCCGCCCTCTGCCTGCCCGCCGACGGCTGCGTCAGCGAAGCCGGAGCGATAGAGGCCGGCCGCCTCATCCAGGCCAAAGGACACAGCTTCTCCGCCCTCGAGCTCCTCGCCGGCGATGCCGCCCTCGCCGCCGAATTTTCAGACGGCCTCTTCCTCACGACTTACCTTTCCCCGCGCGACTACCACCGCGTCCATATGCCCTGCGCCGCCACCCTGCGCCGCATGATCTACGTTCCGGGCGAGCTTTATTCCGTCAATCCCTTTCTCGCGCAGCACATCCCCAACCTCTTCGCCCGCAACGAACGCCTCATCTGCGTGTTCGACACCGGCTTCGGCAGCATGGTGCAGATACTCGTCGGCGCCACCGTAACCGCCAGCATCAGCACCGTATGGGCGGGGGTTGTCAATCCCCCGCGTCCGCAAACCGTCCTGCAATGGCTCTATCCGGCCGACGGCGCGGATGCGGTCAAACTCGAAAAAGGACAGGAAATGGGCGCGTTCCGCCTCGGCTCCACCGTGATCAACCTTTTCCCGCAAGGCAGCGTCCGTCTCAACGACACCCTGCGCCCCGGCGCACCCGTCCGCATGGGTGCGCTGCTCGGCGAAAGGGCAGAGGCCGTCTGAAAACCTGTTGCACGGTTTCAGACGGCCTTTTCGCTATATTTGGAAACGCGTGCGTCGCCGTGCGACACACCCTACACGGGATTCTGACAAGTGGAAAGTAAGGCCGTCTGAAAATGCGGCTTCCATTTTTTCAGACGGCCTCTGCCGTTTATGTAGGGTGTGTGGCTCTGCCACGCACGCGGTTACGGAGATTGCACGGCTTTTCGTTTCGGCATGAGGGGAACGCGTGCGTCGCTTTGGCGACACACCCTACGCGGGATACGGCAGGACAAAAGACAGAGGCCGTCTGAAAACCGATGAATCCGCCGCGAACCTACTCCCTCCCCTGCGCCCGCGCGGGGGAGGGAATCAAGTTTCCGCAACAAGCCTGCATTCTTTCTACATCTAATCTTCCCTCCGCAGGCGTAAGGGAACAAAGGCCGTCTGAAAATCCGCAAACGGGTTTTCAGACGGCCTTTTGATGGCCTATCGCCCTGCACCAACGCGCCCTGTCCTATTTTTTCCGTTTCGCACGCGGATGGGCGCGGTCGTAGGCTTCGGCCATGCGGGCGAAATCGAGTTTGGTGTAAATCTGCGTGGCGGAAAGGTCGGCATGGCCGAGCAGCTCCTGCACGGCGCGGATGTTGCCGCACGACTGCAAAAGATGGCTGGCATAGCTGTGGCGCAGCATATGCGGGCTCAAATGCTGCGGGCTGCCGTTTTCCACCGCCCAGTCGCGCAGGCGGTTTTGGATTTGGCGGATGCCGAGACGGCGGCCGCTGCGGTTGGTAAACAGGGCGGTTTCGCCGGCGGCGGCGGTGCGCTGCGGCAGATAGGCGCGGAGGGCGGCGGCACTTTTGCCGGTGAGCGGCACTTGGCGGTGTCTGCCGCCTTTGCCGCGCACCGCCGCCCAGCCTTCGTCGATCAGCACGTCGTCCACATCCAGCCCCTGCGCTTCGGCCACGCGCAGGCCGCTGCCGTAGAGCAGCTCGAACAGGGCAAGGTCGCGCAGGGCGAGCGCGTCATCGGCCGGAGCGCGGTCAAACAGCGTGTTGAGCGGCTCGGCATCGACGGCTTTGGGCAGAAGCTGCGGGGCTTTGGGGGCTTTCAGAGAAGCTGCGGGATTGGCTTCGAGCAGGCCGGTGTGCACGAGATAGCCGGCATACTGCCGCCAGACGGAGAGTTTGCGCGCCATGCTGCGTTCGCCCGTGCCGCGCTGCGACAGCTTTTTCAGCGCGGCGGCAAAGTCTTGTCGGCTGACGGGACGGGCGTGGTCGGGCATCAGTTCGGCAAGCTGGGCGAGGTCGCGGCGGCTGGCGGCGAGGGTGTGCGGCGAGCGGTTCCGCTGCCGCAGGGTTTCGAGATAGGCTTCGCGGCGGGAGAGAAATTCGGCGGGGGTCATGGCGGCGGGCGGTTGGGGAAACGGGCGGCAGGGTAGCAAAGCGGGCGGGTGCGGCGCAAGCGGCAGAGGCCGTCTGAAAGACAAGGACACGCCGCAAAACACAGATTCCCGCAGCCGCCTGCGGCCTTGGCAAATCTTCTGAATGCGGCGTGCTTCGGGGCGCGGCGGGCGGAAGCCATCAGGCAGGAGGAAGGGGCGTGCAAGGGGCAAATGCGCCGCAGGCAGTGTTTGCCAAGTCCGCAGCCTTGTTTTCAGACGGCCTCACCGGTATGGCCGGCGGGTAAGGATTAAATGCCCGTTTTTTATTTTGTTTCACCGTCAAATAGAAGGAGACAAAGCGGCTGCTGGTTTGCCCTTCAACTTCCGGCTTCGTCTTCCCTTGATTTCAGCAAGGTCAGCACGTGCCATTTGCCGTCGTGTATGGCTCCGCACAGCTCGAAGTCAATCGAGCCGTCAGGCATGTCTTCGGCCTGCTGGATTCTTTTCGCCTTATACCGTTTATGGCGACGCTCGAAAGCCTCTTCGATTTTGAACTTCTGCCTGTAATCCAAGGCTTCGCCCGACAGTCCGCAGATTGACTTGGGGTCAAACAAGTGGTGCAACGGATAGACGAAACCCAAGCCCAGCAGTTCGTGCAGATAGGGTGTAATCGGAGCAAAGGTGCAGGTTCTTGACAACTCCCACTCGTGCTTGAACGGCGGCTTGGAACCCAAGACATAGACGCAGCGGTCTGAGTCTTTGGCCTTGATTTTCAGGCCCGCCAGCAGGGCTTTTCCGGCCAATTCCCGCAGGCCTTCTTCCTGCGTTTCGCTGTCGAACAGCTTGGCCTTGATTTCGGGGTAACGTTCGGCAGCCTTTTCAAAATCATCACGGGCTTTGGCAGCCAGCTTGCGTTCGTAGTCCAGATTCACTTCGGTAACGAACACGATTGGGACAGGGGTCGGCCAATCGCAGACTATGTGTGCCGGAAACTTCTCCGACCTTTCGGTAGAGGTAAGTCCCGCCACAAACTCGGGGGTCATCACTTTGTTCCACAGGACTAGGGCTTGCTTCAATTTACTTTCCAGACTCATTCTGTCTCCTTACAGACTGTATTGACGGCTTCGCAGGCAAAATCATAGAGAAAAACCGGTATGCCGGCTGTATTGTCTGCCGCTAACCGTTTGCCCTCCGTGCATTCAGAGGCCGTCTGAAAAGCGTTTTCAGACGGCCTCTGCTTGATCCGCAGGGCTTTATTTCACCGTGTTTTTCAATGCGCCGTAGCCTGCCGCGTCCATCTCGGCAAGCGGGACGAATTTCAGGCTTGCGCCGTTGATGCAGTAGCGCAGGCCGCCTTTGTCTTTGGGGCCGTCGGGAAACACATGGCCGAGGTGGGAATCGGCGGCGCGGCTGCGTACTTCGGTGCGCACCATGTTGTAGCTCGTGTCGCTGTGTTCGGTAACGGCGGCGGCTTCGATGGGTTTGGTGAAGCTCGGCCAGCCGCAACCGGAGTCGTACTTGTCGGCAGAGCTGAACAGGGGTTCGCCACTGACGATGTCCACATAAATGCCGGGTTTGAACAGGTGGTCGTATTCGTGGCTGAACGCGTATTCGGTGGCCGCGTGCTGGGTTACTTCGTATTGCTCGCGGGTGAGGCGGCGGCGCAGTTCTTCGTCGGATGGTTTGTGGTAGCTTGCGGCGTTGAAGCCTTTGCCTTGCGGTGCGGCTTTGCCCGGCAGCGGTTCGTCGGCTTTGCGGATGTCGATGTGGCAGTAGCCGTTGGGGTTTTTAATCAGGTAGTCCTGATGGTATTCCTCGGCTTCGTAGAAATTTTGCAGCGGCTGGTTTTCTACAACGACGGGCTGGCTGTATTTTTTCTGCTCGCGTGCGAAGGCTTTTTCAATCACGGCTTTTTCGGCAGGGTCGGTGTAGTACACGCCGGTACGGTATTGGATGCCCCGGTCGTTGCCCTGTTTGTTGAGGCTGGTGGGGTCGATGACGCGGAAGTAGTATTGCAGTATGTCGTCGAGGCTTAATTTGTCCGCATCGTAGGTAACTTTTACCGTTTCGGCGTGGCCGCTGTTGTTGATTACATCCTGATAGCTTGGGTTTTTCGTGCCGCCGTTGGCGTAGCCCGACACCGCGTCGGCCACGCCGTCGATGCGTTGGAAATAGGCTTCCAAGCCCCAAAAGCAGCCGCCGGCCAGATAGATGGTTTTGGTATTCATGGGTTTCACTTTCGCTTTGTCTTGGGTGTTGAACTGTGTTTTCAGACGGCCTATGTCGGCTTCGGGATTGTCGATTAAGGCCAGTGCCTGCGCTTCGTTGATGCTGCCTTTGACAATGCGGGCGACATTGCCGTTTTTGTCGAGCACCGCCCACGAGGGGTACACGCGGACATTGAGGCTTTGGGCAATCGTGCCGCCGTTGTCGGCGACCACGGGCAGCTTGGGATAATTGAGGCCGGCATACCATTTTTGGAAGTCGCCGTCTTTTTTCTCGCCGAGAAAGCCGGGCGAGGCCACGGTAATCAGGTTGGCCGCTTGGAAACGCTTGTCCTGCGTCCATTTTTCGGTGTGGCCGAGTTCGGACAGGCACAGCGGACACCAGCTTGCCCAAAATTTCACCAGCGTCGGTTTGTTTTTGTCCAAACGGGGGGCGGGACGGCCCTGCGGATCTTGAAGCTGCGCGAGCATCTGCGGCACGGGCGCGGCCTGCGCCGCCCCGCTGTGCGGGATGAAAAACGCCACACCGGCAGCGGCCGCAGCGGCAATGAAAACGGGTTTCCAAAATTTGTCCATGATTTCTCCTTTGATACGGGTCGGATGGTCGGGCAGCCTGCCAAAGCTGCATCCTCTGCCGCATTAGACGTACAGGACGGAAAAACCTTACAGACGGTTTGCCGTTTTTTCCGCTGCGGCCGCACCTTGTCCGCAAAACGGCGGTTTAATCCGCATAAGGTATGGCCGTCTGAAACGCGCAAACCGCGTGCGTGGCTGCGCCACACACCCTGCACACGGGACTCAGGCAGGGTGTGCCGCCAAAGCGGCGCACGCGTTCCCTGCCGCCACCAAGCAAAGAGGCCGTCTGAAAACTGCTTTCAGACGGCCTCTGTTTCGCTGTTTTACAGCCCCGCAGCGGCTTTGAGGGCGGCGGCTTTGTCGGTGCGCTCCCAGGTAAATTCCGGCTCTTCGCGGCCGAAGTGGCCGTAGGCGGCGGTTTTGCTGTAAATCGGGCGCAAAAGGTCGAGCATTTTGACGATGCCTTTGGGGCGCAGGTCGAAATGTTCGCGCACCAGGGCAATCAGTTTTTCTTCGCTGATTTTGCCTGTGCCGAAAGTGTCGATGGCAATCGAGGTCGGCTCGGCGATGCCGATGGCGTAGGAAATCTGGATTTGGCACTGGGTGGCCAGGCCGGCGGCAACGATGTTTTTGGCGACATAGCGGCAGGCGTAGGCGGCGGAGCGGTCGACTTTGCTCGGGTCTTTGCCGGAGAATGCGCCGCCGCCGTGCGGGGCTGCGCCGCCGTAGGTATCGACGATGATTTTGCGGCCGGTTAAGCCGCAGTCGCCGTGCGGGCCGCCGATGACGAATTTGCCTGTCGGGTTAATCAGGTATTTGGTTTGTCCGGTGAGCATTTCGGGCGGCAGTACGGGCTTGATAATCTGCTCGATAACCTGTTTTTCCAGCTCTTCATGGCCGATTTCGGGGTCGTGCTGGGTGGAAAGGACAACGGTGTCGATGCGTTTGACTTTGCCGGTTTCGCTGTCGTACACGGCGGTAATCTGCGCTTTGGCATCGGGGCGCAGCCACGGCAGGCTGCCGTCGCGGCGCAGTTCGCTCTGCCGCTGCATCAGGCGGTGGCTGTAATAGATGGCAAAGGGCATCAGCGTGGGGGTTTCGTCGCAGGCGTAGCCGAACATCAGACCCTGGTCGCCCGCGCCTTGTTCCAAATCCAGCCCCTCGCCTTCGTTCACGCCTTGGGCGATGTCGGGCGATTGTTGGTCGTAGTACACGCCGACGGCGCAGCCTTTGGCATCAAAACACAGCGCGGGGTCGTTGTAGCCGATGCGGGCGATGGTGTCGCGGGCGACTTTGATGTAGTCGACGTGGGCATGTGTGGTAATTTCGCCGGCCAGCACGCACAGGCCGGTGTTGACCAGCGTTTCGGCGGCCACGCGGGCGGCGGGGTCTTGCGCCAATACGGCATCAAGAATGGCATCGGAGATTTGGTCGGCCACTTTGTCGGGATGGCCTTCGGAAACGGATTCGGAGGTAAACAGGTATTCGCTCATGGTTTGCTCTTTCTCGGAAAGGATAGGGGTGGAGGCCGTCTGAAAAGTTTGGGCGGCTGCCTGACGGCCTGTTTGCGGCGGGCAGAAAAATACCCGCATTCAAGCGGGATTTCGATTGCCTGCCGCGTTGCCGCGCAGACCACATCGGTTTTACGAAAACCGTCCACCTTACTCGGTTATCGGGCGGAAACCCGAAAAGCAGGTTGGCATGGAAGTCCCAACTCTTAATGCGGGGCGCATGATAGCAAAACCGGCGGGCAGGGGCAACAAGATGCGAATGTTTTTTATCTGCCGAAGCCGAAAAACACCATCACCGCGCGGCCGCCGCGCCAGAAATAGTAGCCTGCCAGCAGCATGGTTTCGCGCAGTTGGAATTTGAAGCGGCTGCCGCCTTCGGCGTAGCGTGTGGTGGGCGTGGGCGATACTTCCGCGTCCAGCCCGAGATCGCGCGCCACGGCGGCGGCGCGGGCCAGATGGGGCGGGTCGCTGACGATAACGATTTTGCGCAAACCCGCTTCGCGCAGCGGCGCACGCAGATAGGCCAGGTTTTCATAGGTGGTGCGCGACTTGTTTTCCGACAGGATGTCTTCGGCGGGCACGCCCTGTTTGAGTGCGTAACGCCGCCCCACTTCGCCCTCGCTCATAAAGCCTTTTTTCACCGCGCCGCCGGTAAACACCAGCTTGCGCACGCGCCCGCCGCGATAGAGGCCGACGGCGTGGTTGATGCGTTCGCGGAACACGGGCGAAGGGCGGGAATCCCACGCCGCCGCACCCAGCACCACCGCCGCATCGCCCGCATAATCCGCAGGCAGCACCGCCTGTCCCGTGCGGTAGACGCTCCATCCGCACCAGGCGAAAAACAGCAGCACCAGCAGCACGCTGCAAACAAAGCCGCGCCACAGGCTGCCCCACAAGATGCGCGGCCGTCTGAAAAAACGTTGTGCGCCGTTCATTGCCGTTTCCGTTTGCAGGCCGTCTGAAAAGGCGTTTTCAGACGGCCTGCTCCTGCCGTAAAAGCGCGGCGATGTTTTCCAAAGGGCGGCCGATGGCGGCTTTTGCGCCGATCACGGCAATCGGCCGTTCCAGCAGCGCGGGATGGGCGGCAAGGGCGGCGATCAGGGCTTCGTTGTCCGCGCCGTCCAAATCCAGGCTGCGGTAGAGATCGTCTTTCGTACGCATCATGCCGCGCACGTCGGACAGGCCGAGCCTGCCTGCCAAATCGCGCAGGGCGGCGGCATCCAGAGGCCGGTCGAGATAACGCACGATGTGGGTTGCCACGCCCTGCTCCGCCAGCCATTCGGCGGCGGCGCGGGATTTGGAACAGCGGGGGTTGTGGTAGAGGGTTACGTTCATTTCAGACGGCCTTTGCTGTTGGCGGGGCGGGCATTGTAAGCCCGCCCCGCCCCGTGCGCAAAGATTTGCCGCCGCGCAAATTCCGTATGCGGGGAAAGGGTTATAATCCGCTCCGTCTGCAAACCGTTTCCGACAAGGAGTGTCTTATGATGAAATCCGCCGCCTTCGCCGCCGCGCTGCTGCTTGCCTGCACCGCGCTTTCCGCCGCCGATCTGGCCGCCTTCCCCGACGGCAAAGCCCGTGATTTTCCCGAGCTGAAAGCCCCCGTGCGCGTGGTCAATTTCTGGGGCTCGTACTGCAAACCCTGCGTAAAGGAAATGCCGGAAATGTCGGCATGGTTTAAAAAACAGAAAAAAGGCAGCGTCGATTTGGTGGGCATCGCCGTGGACAGGAAGGAAAACATCGCCGCCTTTCTGCAAAAAACGCCCGTGTCCTACCCCGTGTGGCTCTACACCGGCAGCGACAGCCGCAGCTTTATGAAGGCACACGGCAACACCGTGGGCGCATTGCCCTTTACCACCGTCGAGGCGGTGAAATGCGGCAAACGCGAGGCCATCCTCGGCGGCGTGGACGCGAAAAAGCTGGACGAGGCGGTGAAAAAAGTGTCCGCCGCGTGCAAATAAGGAAAAGCCGTGGCAGCACGGCTTTTCCATTGTCCGATAGCCGGGGTGCGTCTGAAAAACGCGTGCGCCGCTGCGCGACACCCTGCCAAACGGCACAGGCCGTCTGAAAACCCCGTTTCGGATTTTCAGACGGCCTGTATGTCCGTAACAAAACCAAAAAAGCGTCCGCCCTGCTGCCCGACCAGATAAGGTGCGTCGTCCAAAGACAACGCTCGCGTTCTCTATTGCCGCAAAGAGGCCGTCTGAAAACGCAAAAACGGCATTTCGGACATGCCGAATCCGTGTGTTCGGAAGGCTTTTTTCCATTGCTCAAACCATTGGCGCAAACAAGCCGTTCCGACATCCGCAGCCGCGTGCGCCGCTGCGCGACACACCCTGCCGAACGGCACAGGCCGTCTGAAAATCCGAAAACGGTTTAAAGCGGTTTTCAGACGGCCTGTATGTCCGTAACAAAACCAAAAAAGCGTCCGCCCTGCTGTCAGATAGGGAGTCGTCCCAAAACGACGCGCACGTTCTCCGCCGCAGCAAAGAGGCCGTCTGAAAATCCGAAACGGGGTTTTCAGACGGCCTCTTTAATGCCTGCCGTTCAGTTTTTCCGCGCGGTAACGAATTGCGCGAGGCTGCGCAGCTTGTCGGCACGGCTGCCGAAGGGGGCGAGGGCGGACACGGCGGCGGATACCAGCGTTTCGGCGTATTGCTCGGCGGCTGCCGCTCCCATCAGGGAAACGTAGGTGGGCTTGCCGTGCTGCGCGTCTTTGCCGGCGGTTTTGCCGAGGGTGGCGGTGTCGGCGGAACAGTCCAGCACGTCGTCGATCACTTGGAAGGCGAGGCCGAGGTGCGCGGCATAGCTGTCGAGGCTGTGCAGGGCGGTGTCGTCCAAGTCGGCACAGGCAAGGCCGCCGAGGCGGACGGCGGCGCGGATGAGTGCGCCGGTTTTGAGGCGGTGCATTTGTTCGAGACCCTCCTGCGTCAGCGTTTTGCCGACGCTGGACAGGTCTACCGCCTGCCCGCCCGCCATGCCGAGGCTGCCGGTGGCGCGGGCGAGGGTGGCCAGCATTTCAAGCTGCCGTGCCGCAGGCAGGGCGGCGGGACGGGCGAGGATGTCGAAGGCCAGGGTTTGCAGCGCGTCGCCGGCCAACAGGGCGGCGGCTTCGCCGTAGGCGATATGGCAGGTGGGTTTGCCGCGCCGCAGGCTGTCGTTGTCCATGGCGGGCATATCGTCGTGGACGAGGGAGTAGGCGTGGACGAGTTCGACGGCGGCCATGGCCTGCCCGACGGCGGCAGGATCGGCCTGTCCGATTTCGGAGGCGGCCAGCACCAGCAGGGGGCGCAGGCGTTTGCCGCCGCCGAGTACGGCGTAACGCATGGCGCGGTGGAGGTCTTGCGGCGTGTCGTTTTCGGAGGGCATCAGGCGTTCGAGTAGCAGCTCGGTCTGCGCCTGCGCCCGTATCTGCCAGTGTTCGGTTTGCTTATTGTTCATCGGGGGCAAATTCCTTGATGAGGCCGTCTGAATCGAGGATGTGCAGTTTCTGCTCGGCTTCGGCCAGTTTGTCGCGGCAGTATTTGAGCAGGGTGCTGCCTTCCTGATAGGCGGCCAGCGCGTCTTCGAGGGGCAGGTCGGCGTTTTGCATGGACTCGGTCAGGGCTTCGAGGCGTTTGAGGGCTTCTTCAAAGGTTTTGGGGGCTTTTTTCATGGCGGTTTGCTGTCGGACGGGGGGTTTGAAAGGGTAAAGGCCGTCTGAAAACCTGTCCGGCGGTTTCAGACGGCCTGTTATGCGGCAGCGTGCCGTAGCGGCGGGCGGCTAGATGCGCATGGGCATAACGATGTATTTGAAGTCGGGGTTGTCGGGAATGGTAAACAGGGTGGAACGGTTGGCATCGCCGAAAGCGATTTGGATGTCGTCGGAGTGGACGTTGCGCAGCACGTCCATCAGGTAGTTGATGTTGAATGCGGCTTCGAGTTCGCCGCCCTGGTAGGCGATTTCGAGTTCTTCGCGGGCTTCTTCCTGTTCGTTGTTGCTGCACACGACACTCAGCAGTCCGGCTTGCAAATGCAGGCGCGCGCCCCTGAATTTTTCGTTGGCCAAAATGGCGGCGCGTTCGAGCGAACCGAGGAAGGCGGCGCGGTTGAGGAGGAAGATTTTGTCGTTGTCGAGCGGGATGACGCGGTTGTAGTCGGGAAATTTGCCGTCGACGACTTTGCTGACGATGACCGAGCCGTTGCAGCGGAAGCGCACTTGGTTTTCCAGCAGCTCGACGCTGACCTGCTCTTCGGGGCGGTTGAGCAGCTTGAAGAGTTCGAGCACGGTTTTGCGCGGCAGGATGACTTCGGCCTTGGGCAGGTCGGCCTCGATGGCGGCGGCGGAGTAGGCGAGGCGGTGGCCGTCGGTGGCAACCAGGCGGAGCTGGTTTCCTTCGGTCTGCATCAAAAGGCCGTTGAGGTAGTAGCGGATGTCCTGCACGGCCATGCTGTACTGCACTTGGGAGAGCATGGTTTTGAGGGTGTCCTGCGGCAGGGAAAAGGCGGAGCCGATTTCTTCGCCGACGCTCATCAGAGGGAAGTCTTCGGCAGGCAGGGTTTGCAGGGCGAAACGGGATTTGCCGGCTTTGAGGGTAAGGCGGCTCTGCGCCCAGTCGAGGGCAACCTGCGCACCTTCGGGCAGGGCGCGCAGGATGTCTTGCAGCTTTTTGGCGTTGGTGGTGATGCGGAAAGCACCGGCCTCGCTGTCGGGGCCGGCGGTGTTGATTTGGATTTCGAGGTCGGTGGCGAGGATGTTGGTCTGCCCGTTTGCATTTTCGATCAGGACGTTGGAAAGAATGGGCAGCGTGTGGCGGCGTTCGACGATGCCGGTTACGGCTTGCAGCGGTTTGAGCAGGCTGTCGCGGTCGGCTTGCAGTATCAGCATGGGTTTTCCTTAAAATGTATCGGTTTCGGTGTTTTGTTTTCAGACGGCCTGCCTTGTCTTCGCGGCATTCCGGGTTATCAGTTTTGTATCAGCAGCAGCAGTTTTTCGTAATCCTGCGCCAGTTCGGGATCTTCCTGCCGCAGCTTGGCCACGGCTTTGATGCCGTGCATGACGGTGGTGTGGTCGCGGCCGCCGAACGCATCGCCGATGGCGGGCAGGCTCATGCTGGTCAGGTCTTTGGTCAGACTCATGGCCACCTGGCGCGGACGGGCGATGTTGCGGGTGCGCTTTTTACCCAAAAGCTCACTGATTTTGACGCGGTAGTGTTTGGCGACGGTGTCGAGTATCAGCTCGGCGGTGATGACTTTATAAGTGCTGGCAACGATGTCCTGCAAGGCTTCGGCGGCCAAATCGATGTCGATGGGCTTTTTCTGGAAGCGGCTGCTGGCTTCGACGCGCTTGAACGCGCCTTCGAGTTCGCGCACGTTGGAGCGTATGTATTTGGCGATAAAGAAAGCCGCGTCTTCGCTGATGGTTACGCCCGATGCCTCGGCTTTTTTCTGCAAAATGGCAACGCGCATTTCCAATTCGGGCGGCTCGAGTTCCAGCGTCAGACCCCACGAAAACCGCGATTTGAGGCGGTCGTCCATGCCTTCGATTTGGGCGGGCAGCACGTCGCAGGTCAGGATGAGCTGTTTTTTTTCGTTGTGGAAGTGGTTGTACAGATAGAAAAATTCTTCCATCGTACGGTCTTTTCCCTTGATAAACTGGATGTCGTCGATAATGAGCAGATCATACTGCTTGTACTGCTGCTTGAACACGTCGTAGCTGTTGTGGCGCACCGCTTTCATAAAGCTGCGGATATAGTCGTCGGCGTGCATATAGCGCACTTTGGCATCGGGACGGTTTTTCAGCAACTCGTTGCCGACGGCCTGCACCAAGTGGGTCTTGCCCAAACCTGTGCTGCCGTAGAGGAAAAAGGGATTGTAGCTGCGGCCGGGATTTTCGGCGATGGATCTGGCGGCGGCGGCGGCCATGCGGTTGCCCTTGCCCTCCACCAGCGTTTCAAACGTATAGTCGGGCGACAGATTGCTGTGGCTGTAATGGACATCGCGGGCATCGGCGGCAGCGGGTTTGCGCGGCGGCGCGGCGGCGGGTTCCGCCCGTGCTTTGGTTTCGTCCTCCGCCTGCGCCTTCGGCGGCAGGTTTTTCAGACGCTCGGCCAAAATATCCTGCGCACTCTGTTTGGCGGCAGGCCTGCGCTTTTCCGCCAATCCGGAATCAGGTGCCGGCGCATCCGCTGCGGCAGCGTTTTCAGACGGCCTCCGCACCTGCGGCTTCCCGTCCTCCGCCTGCGCCATCGGATAAGACACGCCCCGCCCCGCCTTAAACACCAGCGGGCTTTGGCCGGGCGCGAGCTCGGCGCGTACAGATTCGAACAAATCGGCAAACTGATTGCGCAACATATTGGCTGCAAACTGGTTTTTCGCATACACCGCCCACACGCCGTCCTCTTCGCCCACAGTCAGGGGCGCGATCCAAGTGTCAAACTGCCGCACGTCCAGCGTATCGTGCAGGCGGCGCAGGCAGAGCGGCCAAAATTCGGCGAGAGTCGAAGCGTGCATAAGAAAAACCGTTTGAAAATCATGCAGTAATCATGCATTACAGAAACGCGCACAGGCAGACGCGTGCGGTATGGGACGGCGGATTATAGCCGAAAAGCCCGCCTGCCGCCACGCAGCCGCCGACCGCAAACGGCGCAAATGCCGCCTGTTGCGCCGCAGCGGCTGCCCGGCGGCGGCGGGCATTCATTTGATTGACAAAAACAAGAATTTAGGTTGTAATCGCGCGTTTTTCAGACAAACCGATTTAGGAAACATCATGAAACGCACCTACCAGCCCTCCGTTACCAAACGCAAACGCACCCACGGCTTCCTTGTCCGCTCCCGCACACGCGGCGGCCGCGCCGTTTTGGCCGCACGCCGCGCCAAAGGCCGCAAGCGTCTCGCCGTATAAGCGCGGAGCCGTTTGTTGGAACGCTTCGGCAGGCAGTACCGCCTCTTGAAAACGGAAGAATTTTCTTCCGTTTTTGCTTTCAGGAAACAGCGGCGCGGCGAGCTGCTGCAAATTTTGTATTCCGCCGCCAACCCGTACGGCCACGCCCGTCTCGGGCTGGTAGTGGCGAAAAAAACCGCCCGCCGCGCCCACGAGCGCAACTACATGAAGCGCGTTATCCGCGACTGGTTCCGGCGGCACAAGAACACCCTGCCGCCCTGCGATTTCATCGTCCGCGTCCGCCGCGCTTTCGATTGTGCCGAAGCCCCCGCCGCCCGTGCCGAGCTGGCGCGACTGATGGCCGCAGCGAAAAAAAAGCGTGTGTAAACATGGGCGCGAAGCTGCTGCTGGCATTAATCCGTTTCTACCAATACTGCATCAGTCCGCTTGTTCCGCCGCGCTGCCGCTACACGCCCACCTGTTCGCAATATGCCATCGAAGCCGTGCGCCGCTACGGCGCATTAAAAGGCGGCCTGCTGGCTTTGAAACGCATCGCCCGCTGCCATCCGTGGGGCGGCCACGGCCACGATCCCGTGCCGTGATACCGTCCGCCGGCGGATGTTTCCGATACGGAGGATGCCGCCTGCGGCAGGCAGGCTGTAAAATTGGCTGTTTTCAGACGGCCCCATCCCCGACAGGCCGTCTGAAAACACAATCCGGCAAACCGTGGCGCGAAGTTCCTGCCGCCGACGTTTTCAGACGGCCTTTACCGCCGTTCCGCCACATCCCACATACATTTTAGGAAATCCGATGGATGCCAAAAGAATGACCCTGTTTTTCGCCGTTTCCGCGCTGATACTGTTCGGCTGGGAATGGTTTTTCCCCGCGCCGAGGCCCGTGCAAAATCCGGCGGCGCAGTCCGCACAACAGGCTGCGGCACCGGCCGCCGCACAGGCGGTGCTGAATCCCACCGTGCCGCTGACCGTTTCCACCGACACCGTTGCCGCCGTTATCGACGAAACCAGCGGCGACCTGCGCGGCCTCACCCTGCTCAAATACAACTCCGCCGACGACGAAAGCAAACCCTTCTCCCTGTTTGAAAACGGCAAAGACGGCATATACATCGCCCAATCCGACCTGATAGACGAAACCGGACGCAGCCTGACGCAGGGTTTGAGCTTCAAAAGCGCGAAAAAACAATACGGCCTTGAAAACGGCAAAGCCGAAGTCCGCCTCACCGCCACCACCGCTTACGGTTTGGAAATTGCCAAAACCTACACCTTCACCCAGGGCAGCTATCTGATCAACGTGCGCTTCGATGTGGCCAACCGCAGCGGCAAGCCGCTCAAAGCCGCCGCCGCCTACCGCGTCGTCCGCGACAGCAAAACGCCTGCCGGACAGGGCTACTTTATGTCCAGCTACACCGGCCCCGTCCTCTACACCCCCGAAGGCAATTTCCAAAAAGTTTCCTTCTCCGATTTGGACGACGACTTCCAAAAAGGCCGCGACCAGGCCGAATACGAACGGCAGACCCAATCCGGCTGGATCGGCATGAGCCAGCACTACTTCTTCTCCGCATGGATACTGCAGCCCAAAGAAGGCCAAAGCATCTGCGCGGCCTCAGGCTGCCGCATCGACATCAAGCGGCGCGAAGGCGGCCTCTATACCGCAGGCGTGTCCGCAGCCGAACCCGATCTGCCCGCCGGCGCGACGCGCAGCTATGCCGCCAACCTCTACGCCGGCCCGCAAACCACCGCCGCACTGGGCAAAATCGCCGACCACCTCGAACTGGTCAAAGACTACGGCCGCGTCCACTGGCCGGCCACCGCCCTCTTCTGGCTGATGGACAAACTGCACGGCATCACCGGCAACTGGGGCTGGGCGATTGTCCTGCTTACCGTCATCGTCAAAATCATCCTCTACCCGCTCAACAACGCCGCCTACAAATCCATGGCGAAAATGCGTGCCGTCGCCCCCAAACTCGAAGCGCTGAAAAAACAATACGGCGACGACCGCATGGCAATGCAGCAGGCCATGATGCAGATGTATAAAAGCGAGAAAATCAACCCGCTGGGCGGCTGTCTGCCCATGCTGCTGCAAATTCCGATTTTCATCGGCCTCTACTGGGCGATATTCAGCTCGGTCGAGCTGCGCCAGGCTCCCTGGCTGGGCTGGATTACCGATCTTTCCCGCCACGATCCCTGGTTCATCCTGCCCGTGCTGATGACCGCCACCATGATGTTCCAAACCACCCTCAATCCGCCGCCTTCCGACCCGATGCAGGCAAAAATGATGAAGATCATGCCTTTGGTGTTCTCCGTCATGTTCTTCCTCTTCCCCGCCGGACTGGTGCTTTACTATGTGGTGAACAACATTCTGACCATCGCCCAGCAGATGCACGTCAACCGCGCCACCGAACGGGCGCGCCAAAACGGCGAAGTGGTTTCCTAAACCCTACGCCCGAAAACCGAAAGGCCGTCTGAAAACACAGCTTCGGCAAAGCTGTTTTCAGACGGCCTTTTTCGCCATATAAGGCGCGTGGCGGCTCTGCCATGATCGCATTTTTGCGTTTGGGAAAAGCCTGATTGGCTGCGTTGCGCCGCCCGGACGATACGCCCTATATGCGTCCGATGGGATGACGCAGCAGCGGCGCACACGGTTGCGGCTGTTGGCACGGTGTTTTGCAAAACAGTTAAAAGGCCGTCTGAATACGCAAAACCGCGTGCGTGGTTTGTGCCACACACCCGACACACGGCAAACAGGCATCACATTTGCGGCACACCGGCACAAACGGCATTCATGCGCCGGACGGCAAGCATACAAGAGAGGCCGTCTGAAAACGCCAAATACGGTTTTCAGACGGCCTCTTGTGTTCTTGTCTGCCTGGCGGCTTACAGTCCCAGCTTTTCTTTCACATGGCGCACATAGCCGTGGTCGTTGCGGCGGATATGCATAAACAGCCAGGTTTCGAGAATGTCCAGCAGCTCCTGGCTGACATCGTCGCCGTTGTCAAAGCGGCCTTTGTAGGTCTGCACTTTGTTGACGAAATTTTCATGTACGCGGTGGTGCGCGTCAACCAGCGGATATTCCGCCATTTTCAGCAGGTCTTCTTCGTCGGAAAAGTGCTGTACGGTGTATTCGATCAGATGATCCAAAGCCTGGCCCACCGCTTCGCGGTTGCCGGCAACGTGTGCGTCGTGCATTTCGTTGATGTACTGCACAAGGATTTTATGCTGTTCGTCCACCTGCTCGATGCCGGTGTCCAAATCGGAAGTCCAATGCAAAAACGGTTCTGACATTTTTTATTTCCCCGGTTAGTGTTGTTGATGAAGCGGAGGATTATAGGACGTTCAATGTAAAGAAAAGATAACATTGCCGTCTTCCTCCTCCTTATTTTTACGGAATTTGATTTTTATCAAATAGTTATTTTAATTCGTTATCAATCAGCATATTGCGCAGCCAGCGGGCGGCGGGGGCGATTTCTCCGGCCAGCAGGCCGGCCGGCCCCATGCCTGATGCGGCGAGTATGTCGGCCGCCGCACCGTGCAGCCACACGCCGGCACAGGCCGCTTCAAACGGTTCGCAGCCTTGTGCCAGCAGGCTGCCGATGATGCCCGAGAGCACGTCGCCGCTGCCTGCGGTGGCCAGCCCTGCGTTGCCGCTGCGGTTTTCGTAGGTTTCCCCGCCTGGGCGGCACACCAGCGTACGGTGTCCTTTCAGCACCGCCACCGCGCCGAAGCGTTCCGCCAGCCGCCGCACCGCATCCGCACGGCGGCTCTGAATCTGCGCGGTTGCGGTGCCCAACAGCCGCGCGGCTTCGGCCGGATGGGGGGTAATGACCAGCGTCGGATAACGCGCCGCAGCATCCGCCAGGCCGGCATCTCCTGCCAGCAGGTTGAGCGCGTCGGCATCCAAGAGCAGCGGCGTATCGGAGGCCGTCTGAAAAAGCGTACCGAGCAGGCGGGACGCGCCCTCTGCCGTACCCAGGCCGCAGCCTGCCGCACGGGCGGACACATCGCCGCGCCGCGCCAGCGTGTCCGCCGTTGCCTGCATGATTTCGGGAAAACCGGCAACAAACGGCATCGGCAGAGCCTCGCGGTGAAACCCCGCCCACACTTTGCCGCAGCCGGCCAGCAATGCGGCCGAAGCAGCCAGCACCACCGCGCCGGCCATGCCCTGTGCGCCGCCGAATACCGCCAGCGTGCCGAAAGTGCCTTTGTGGCTGTTTTCGGCACGGGGTGCGGCGAGAAAGGGAAAACGGCGTGCGGCTTCGCCGGGGGAAAGGTTTTCAGGCAGACGGTAAAGACTGTATTGCATATGAGGATTCCTGATACAGGTTTGGGTGTTCGGACGAGCCCGATTGTACGCAAAATACCGCCAGAAAGCCCGCCGCACCTTGTTTTCAGACGGCCTCTGTCCTGCATATTTGCGCCGTCTGTATGAATTATTTTAATATTGCCGTCTTTTTCCCCCGCCGCCGAAAGCCGAAATTATGGAATCCGTTATCGAACTGCGCCATCTGAAAACCCTGCTCGCGCTGGAAGAAACCGGCAGCGTGTCGCTGGCGGCACAACGCATCTTCCTGACCCAGTCTGCCCTGTCCCATCAAATCCGCACGCTGGAAAGCTATTACGACACGCCGCTGTTTGAGCGCAAGTCCAATCCGCTGCGCTTTACGCCCGCAGGGGCAAGGCTGGTGGAGCTGGCCCGCGATCTGGTGCCCAAAGTGGCCGCCGCCGAACGCGATATGGCGCAGATTATCGAAGGCGAGGCGGGCGAACTGCGGCTGGCGGTGGAATGCCACACCTGTTTCGACTGGCTGATGCCCGCGATGGGCGAATTCCGCCCGCTGTGGCCGAAGGTGGAATTGGATATTGTGTCCGGCTTCCAGGCCGATCCCGTCGGCCTGCTGCTCTCCTACCGCGCCGATCTGGCCATTGTGTCCGAAGCCGTGCCGCAGGCGGGCATTGCCTACCATCCCCTGTTTTCCTACGGCATGGTCGGCATCTGCGCCCCGGATCATCCGCTGGCCGCCAAAGAAATCTGGCAGGCGGAAGACTTCGCAGACGACACGCTGATTACCTATCCCGTACCCGACGATATGCTGGATTTGCTGCGCAAGGTGCTGCTGCCCGCCGGCATCAACCCCGCCCGCCGCCACAGCGAGCTGACCGTCGCCATCATCCAGCTCGTCGCCAGCCGCCGGGGCATTGCCGCCCTGCCCCATTGGACGGTGATGCCGTATTTGGAAAAAGGCTATATTGCCGCCCGACAAATCACGAACGAAGGCCTGCAAAGCGAACTTTTCGCCGCCGTGCGCAAAGAGGACGAATACAACAGCTATCTGACCGAATTCTGCCAAATCGTGCGCGACCAGGGCTTCGCCACCCTGCCCATCCTGAGCGTGCCGGGAGAACAGGCCGTCTGAAAGCGCAGCTTCAACGAAGTTAAAACACGGATAAGAATATGCGGCAGGCCGTCTGAAAAACATTCAGACGGCCTGTTTCCTTACCTGTCGGAAAAACACAAAACCACACTGCGGCAAGACTTGTCCGCATATCCGATTGTGCCGCCCATGCGGCCGCATCGCCGCATCATCCGGCAAACGCGCGGATTTCAGACGGCCTTACTGCCTGCGCTGCTGCCAACGGAATTTCCACGGGGCGACGGCATCGCGTTTCTGCCACAGCCCCGCACGGCTGCGGCGCGCTTCGGCTTCGGCCTGCGCATAAGCGGCATAATCCGTTTTGTCCTGCTGTTTTTTGGCAATGGAAACGTAGTGCCACGCCGCCCCCGCCTCGATTTGGCCCAGATTGACATCTGCTCCGTCGGCACGCAGGTAGGCGACTTCGCGGCCGTACTGGTCGGTGTCTGTTACCCGCACCTGCACCGTTTTGCCGAGTATCAGGCCGCTCAGACGGTTGCGGCTGGCGAGCCCGTAGGCTTGGTCGGTTTCGGGTGCGTCGATGTAGGCGAGGCGGATTTTGTGCTTTGCGCCGTGGGTGTCGGTGATGCGGACGGTGTCGCCGTCGTGTACGTCGGTTACACGGCCTTCGTAGCTTGAAGCGTTCCGCGCAGTGGCGGCGGTGCGCCCGTGCCGTGCCGCCCCGCTTTCGGCGGCGGTGTGCACGCTGCGCGGCAGAAATTGCGCGTCGGCAGAACGGGGCAGGCCGAATACGCCGGACGCGGCGGCGAGCCACAGCAGCAGTATTTTCGGTTGGAACATGGCGGTTTCTCCGATAGAAAAAGGCGGGATTTTACCGTATTTGCGGCCGAGGCCGTCTGAACGCCGCGCAACCGTGCCGGAAAAACGGATCAAGGCCGTCTGAAAAACGGCTTTTCAGACGGCCTGATGGGAGCAGGTATAACGGGACAAAATAGGCAAGATACGGAGCGGCAAGGCCGCAGATTTTTTATTTTGCCCCACCATAGAAAAACGGACGCACCCGCAAGTGCGTCCGTTTGTTGTGGCCCCGCCGACAGGAATCGAACCTGTATTTTACGCTTAGGAGGCATACGTTCTATCCGTTGAACTACGGCGAGAAAGGGAAACGGTTTTTCAAAGCGGCTTACGACACACGCGCCAGCGATTCTTCCGCCAGGCTGCGCATGGCGCGGGTAATTTCGTTGTCGGGCAGCCTGTCCAGACAGGCAACGGCATTGTCCACCGCAATCTGCGCCTGCCGCTTGCAATAGGCCAGCGCGTCGGAGGCAAGCACATGGGCGAGAATCTGCCCGAAACGGCTGCGGTCGGCGTTTTCCAGCGCATCGCGCACGTCCCGCGCCGCTTCGGGCCTACCCTGATTCATCAAATAGATGAGCGGCAGCGTGGGCTTGCCTTCGGCAAGATCGTCGCCGACGTTTTTGCCGATTTCGGCAGGATCGCCGCAATAATCCAAAATGTCGTCGACAATCTGGAAGGCCGTGCCGACGTGCATACCATAGTCTTTCAGCGCGGCTTCCTGCTGCTCCGCCGCACCCGCCAGTATCGCGCCCACCTGGGCGGCAGCTTCAAAGAGTTTGGCGGTTTTGTACTGGATAACGCGCAGATACTCGCCTTCGCTGATGGCGGTGTTGCCGATATTCATCAGCTGCATCACTTCGCCTTCGGCGATGATATTGGTGGCATCGGCCATCACTTCGAGAATTTTCATGCTGCCAGAGCCGACCATCAGTTGGAATGCGCGGGTGTACAAAAAGTCGCCCACCAAAACGGCAGCGGCATTGCCGAACAGATTATTGGCGGTTTCGCGCCCGCGCCGCATATCGCTCTCGTCTACCACATCGTCGTGCAGCAGCGTGGAAGTATGGATAAATTCCACCATCGCGGCAAGGGAATAGAGTTTGTCGCCGTCGTATCCCAGCGATTTGCCCGCAAGAATGGTAATGATCGGGCGCAGCCGCTTGCCGCCCGCGCCGATAATATAGCTGCCGATTTGCGAAATCAGGGCGACTTCCGACCGAACCGCCCGCTCGACCACCTGATTGACGCGGCCGAGATCGGTTGCAAGGTTTTGTTGGAAATAGGGCAGGTTTTCAAGCATAAGACACTCAAAACGGCAGAAGCGGGCAGGCTTTGCGGGACGGGTTTGGAAAAGGGCGGGATTATAGCAACAAAGGCCGTCTGAAAAAAGGCGCACGAAAGACGGAGCACAACAGAGTTTGACAAAACAGGCACTTGGCCATAGAATGCGCAGTTTCGCGCATGGTGCGCGGAATTTTTTAATCCAAAATATCTCATGGAGTTGAGTATGTACGCGGTCGTAAAAACCGGCGGCAAACAGTATAAAGTTTCCGTCGGCGAAAAATTGAAAGTAGAACAGATACCTGCCGAACTCGACAGCCAAATCGAACTGAACGAAGTTCTGATGATTGCTGACGGCGAATCTGTAAAAGTAGGCGCACCCTTTATCGCAGGCGCGAAAGTAACCGCCAAAGTCGTGGCACACGGACGCGGCGAGAAAATCCGCATTTTCAAAATGCGCCGCCGCAAACACTATCAGAAACGCCAGGGCCACCGCCAGAATTTCACCGAAATCGAAATCGTGGCCATCGCCTGATTAAGCAACCGAACATTTAAGGAGTTTGAACCATGGCAAGTAAAAAAGCAGGCGGCAGCACCCGCAACGGCCGCGATTCCGAAGCCAAACGTCTGGGCGTAAAAGCCTTCGGCAGCGAGCTGATTCCCGCCGGTTCCATCATCGTGCGCCAGCGCGGCACCAAATTCCATGCAGGCGACAACGTCGGCATGGGTAAAGACCACACCCTGTTCGCCAAAGTGGACGGCTATGTGGAATTTGCCGTCAAAGGCCGTCTGAACCGCAAAACCGTCAGCGTCCGCCCCTACACCGGCGAAGAAGCGTAAAACGGCAGCAGCTTGGAACGAAACCCGCCCTTCTGTATGGGCGGGTTTCTTATTGTCCGTATTTTCCGACGGCAATCCTTGCCCCCTAATGCGGCCGTGCAAACCTGTTTGGCATATCAGGCAGCAAACCGCAGGCGGCACTTAAAGATGCGAAACAGGCATACCTGCATTTGAAACCTCTTGGAAAACCATTCCTTTCGGAATAAGGCGCGGCAAACCAAAGCAGCACCGGCATCCCGATTATGCGGCAACGGAAACGCCGCCCGCCTGCAAACGGCGTTCCTCCGCATCCCATGCAGGCCATGCCGCCTTTTCAGACGGCCTCTCCGGCAGAAAAGGCAAAACAAAGCCCGCCTTTGCGGGCGGGCTGCTTGAAAAGCGCAAACCGTATCAGACTTTGGCGGCGGCGGCCACTTCTGCGGCGTAATCGACTACGGCTTTTTCAATGCCGTCGCCGACTTTGTAACGTACAAAGCTGACAACTTCCGTATTGTTTTCTTTCAAAAACTGGGCAACCGTCTGGTCGGGATTCATCACAAATGCCTGTCCGTTCAGCGTGATTTCGGCCAGGAATTTTTTGATGCGGCCTTCTACCATTTTGGCGGCGATGTCGGCGGGTTTGCCCGATTCGGCGGCCTGCTGGGTGTAGATGCGGCGTTCTTTTTCAACGGTTTCGGCATCCACTTCGTCTTCGGATACGCATTGGGGCTTGGCGGCTACGATGTGCATACCGACTTTGCGGGCGGCATCTTCGTCGCCTTTGTATTCGACCAGTACGCCTTCGGTAGCCAGCGCGCCGTGGATGTAGGCGGCCAGTTTGTTCGGTGTTTCGATAACCTGGAAACGGCGCACGGACATATTTTCGCCGAGTTTGGCGATAATGGCTTTGCGCTCTTCTTCCGCCAGCGTGCTGAGTTCTTCGACGGTGGCGGGTTTTTTCTCAGCGGCGGTTTTGGCTACGGAGTTGGCAAAGGCGATAAAGCCTGCGTCTTTGGCAACGAAGTCGGTTTCGCAGTTCACTTCCACCAATGCGCCGGTGTTGCCTTCGACAGCGTAGGCCAATACGCCTTCGGCGGCGGTGCGACCTGCCAGTTTGCCGGCTTTGGCACCGGATTTGATGCGCAGGATTTCTTCGGCTTTTTCGATGTCGCCTTCGGCTTCGACGAGGGCTTTTTTGCATTCCATCATGCCCAGACCGGTGGCGGCGCGCAGGTCGGCAACCATTTTTGCAGTAATTTCTGCCATGTTGTATCTCCAAATGATTTTAAGGTTACAGGCCGTCTGAAAAGGATTTTTCAGACGGCCTTTTGCAGTTTCGGTTGGAAACCTTATTCCGCAGCGGCGGCTTCGGCAGCCTGTACGGCGGCCAGGGTTTCGGCTACGGCCTGGTTTTTACCCTCCAAGACGGCATCGGCGATGCCGCGGCAGTAGAGGCGGATGGCTTTGGCGGAGTCGTCGTTGCCGGGAATGACGTGTTTCACGCCGTCGGGGCTGTTGTTGGTATCCACCACGGCAATCACGGGGATGCCGAGTTTCTCGGCTTCGATCAGCGTGCCTTTCTGGTAGCCGGTGTCAATGACGAAAATCGCATCGGGCAGGCCTTTCATGTTTTTGATGCCGCCGAGCGAACGTTCCAGTTTTTCCACTTCGCGCGTCAGATCGAGCAGCTCTTTTTTGCTGTAGCCGCTGGTTTCGGCATTGGCCAAAACCGCGCTTTTCTCTTCGAGGCGTTTGATGGACTGTTTGACGGTTTTGTAGTTGGTCAGCATACCGCCGAGCCAGCGGTGGTCGACAAACGGCATACCGGCGCGGACGGCTTCCTCGCGGATGATTTCACGCGCCTGGCGTTTGGTGCCGACAAACAGCACGGTGCCTTTGGCGGCGATGAGGCGGCGTACGGCTTCCTGTGCCTCTTGGAACAGCGGCAGGGTTTTTTCCAGATTGACGATGTGGATTTTGTTGCGCGCACCGAAAATGTAGGGAGCCATTTTCGGGTTCCAGAAACGGGTTTGGTGGCCGAAATGTACGCCTGCTTCGAGCATCTGGCGCATGGTAACTTGAGACATAAATATCCTTGAAAGGGTTAGTGCATACACCCTGCGCACAGAATTTCCGCTGCGGGAAACACCCTTCGGGCGCGGGATGCGGGCTTTGGTTGGAAAATAAAAAACGCTTTTTGAGACAAAAAGCGGCGGAATTATACGGGCGGGAGCGCGTCAGGGCAAGTGCCTGCCGTTTTCCTCTTCGCGCTTCATCCGCCGGTTGCGCAGGCGGATATAGGCCGACCACAGCATGAAGGCGGTGGGCAGCACGGTAAAAAACACAAAATAGACCAGCTTGCGCGCCAAGCCGGGCTGGGCAAGGGAAAACATCAGCGTAACGAATACGTAACCGATTAAAACAATGTGCCACATAGCGCGTGCTTCCCGCAGAAGGTTTTCAGACGGCCTCCATTATATAGACATATAGACGCTGCTATAATCGCGCCTTTTCCCGTTTTGCAAACCGAGAGGAACCACTATGGCAGACTTCAACCAAATCCTTGACGCGGGCGACGTGGACGGCGGCATCATCAACGTCGTTGTCGAAATTCCCGCCGGCTCGAACCACAAAATCGAGTGGAACCGCCGCCTTGCCGTCATGCAGCTTGACCGTGTCGAGCCGCAGGCTTTCGCCAAACCCACCAACTACGGCTTCATCCCGCAAACCCTGGACGAAGACGGCGACGAACTCGACGCGCTCATCATCACCGACACCCCGCTGCCCACCGGCATTTTCCTCGAAGCCAGAGTCATCGGCGTGATGAAATTCGTGGACGACGGCGAAGTGGACGACAAAATCGTCTGCGTCCCCGCCGACGACCGCCACACCGGCAACGCCTACAATGCGCTCTCCGACCTGCCCGCGCAGCTTGTCCGACAAATCGAATTCCACTTCAACCACTACAAAGACCTGAAAAAACCCGGCAGCACCAAAGTGGAACACTGGGGCGGCATTGACGAAGCCAAAGCCGTCATCCGCGAATCGCAGCAACGCTGGCACAAACGCTAAACCGTATCGGAGGCCGTCTGAAACCATATTTTCAGACGGCCTTTGCACAACCTTTGTAAGGCAGAAACCGCCATGACCGACACCGCCAAGCAGCAAAAGCAGGCTCTGCGCCGCCGGTTCCGCGCACTGCGCAACGCCCTCTCCCGCAGCGAGCGGCAGCGTGCCGGACGCGAAATCGTCCGCCGCCTCAAACCCCTCATCCGGCGCGGCAAAACCACCGCCATCTACTGGCCTTCGGGCAGCGAAGCCGACCTGCGCCCGCTGCTGCGCACCGCCGCCGCACGCCGTGCCGAAATCCGCCTGCCCTACATTGTGGCAGGCAGCCGACGGATGTGGTTTACCCCCTACACCGAAGGCGCGAAACCGGAGCGTGCGCGCGGCCGCGGCACACTGTGCATCCCCCAGTTTGCCGGCGGCAAAGTCCGCGCCGACCGCCTCGATGTCATCATCCTGCCCGTTGTCGCCGCCGACCGCAACGGCTGCCGCCTCGGACAGGCGGGCGGCTACTACGACGCAAGCCTCGCGGCCTGCCGTTTCAGACGGCCTCTTGCCCTTGCCGCCGGTTTCGCCTGCCAGCTTGCCGACGAGCTGCCGCGCGAAGCGCACGACATCCTGCTCGACGGCTTTGTGTCCGAACGGCACAACCTGCGCTTTACCCGCCGCCGGTAAAACGTCCGCACGCCCGCTGCTTGTACAGGCCGTCTGAAAACGAATGCAGTAAGTTTCAGCGAAGCCAAAACCCCGCCTCCGCATCCTCCAAACCCGCCACGCCCCGAACAGCCATGCCGCAACGCCTCTGCCTCCTTTTCTGCCTCGCCGCCCTGCCCGCCGCCGCCGTCGATTTCGGACGGATACGGCCGGACGAAGTATCGTTTTTCGTCCAAGACCTGCAAAGCGGCAAAGTGCTGGCCGAACACCGCGCCGACGTACCGCTCAATCCCGCCTCCACCATGAAACTCGTAACCGCCTATGCCGCCCTGCGCGCCCTCGGCGGCGGCTTCCGCTGGCAGACCGAATTCAAATCCGCCGCCCCGCTGCGCGGCAATCTGCTCGACGGCGATTTGTACTGGACGGGCAGCGGCGATCCCATGTTCGACATACCCGACCTCTTGGAAATGCAGGCGCAGCTCGGCGACAACGGCGTACGCCACATCGGCGGCAGGCTGGTGTTCGACCGCAGCCTCTGGCCGCACACCGGCTCGTCCTACGGTTTTGCCAACGATGCGGAACACGCCTTTACCACCGCCCCCGATCCGCAGATGCTTGCCTACAAAGTCGTCCGCCTCACCCTCCGGCGCGGCGCGGACGGCTCGCTGACGGCGCAAACCACGCCGCCGTTGCCCGAAGTGCCGCTGTACAACCGCGCCGTTTTCACCGCCTCGCCCGCACCCTGCCCCAAACCCCGCCGTTTTCTGCGGGGGAAGTACGAAAACGGCATACTCTCCGTACAAGGCAGCGCGCCGCCCTCCTGCGCGGGAAAAGACATCTACGTCAATATGTTCGGCACACAGGAATTTGCCCGCCGCAGCTTCGCAACCTACTGGCGGCAGGGCGGCGGCATCCTGGCCGACGGCGCGGCGGCCGGCAAAACACCCGCCGCCGCCCGCACCCTCGCCCGCGTGCAGTCGCGCCCCCTGCGCGAAGTGCTGGCCGAAATGAACAAACACTCCAACAACATCATCGCCCGCACCGTCTTCCTCACCATCGGCCGCGAAGCCGCCGCCGACAAAAGCCGGCAAAACCCCGCCGCCGCCGTCCGCGCCCAGCTTCTGCTCTCGGGCATCCCCACCGCACCGCTGGTGCTGGAAAACGGCTCCGGCCTGTCGCGGCGCGAACGCATTTCCGCCCGCATGATGGGCGAAATCCTCGCCGCCGCCTACCACAGCCCGCTGCGCCAAGAATTTGCCGACAGCCTGCCGGCAGCGGGCTACGACGGCACGCTCAAATCCCGTTTCCGCCACATCGGCAGGCCGCTGCGCCTGAAAACCGGCACGCTGGCCAACGTACGCGCCCTTGCGGGCTATTATCTCGGCCACAAGCCCGTATCCGTCGTCGTCATCATCAACAGCCCGCGGGCCGGCCGGCTTTTGGGCGAACTCGACCGCCTTACCGAACGCCTGATTTTCCCGCCGCCCGAGCCGCACCCCGACGGCGGCGCAGCTCCCGCGTCCGCACCGCAACAGCCGTAAACGCCGCCACAGAAAAGGCCGTCTGAAACCTGCCTTTTCAGACGGCCTTGCCGCGTTTTCCGAACGCATCCGCCCGCCATCGGCTACAATCGCGCCGAACACGAAAGGCCGTCTGAAAACAAAATATGCTCACCGATTTGGAAAAAACCGCCATCCGCGACCACTACCGCGCCATCTCCGAAAACCTGCCGCAGTTCCGCCCGCGTGCGGCACAGCGGCAGATGATTGCGGCCGTGGCCAACGCCTTTGCGCGCAGCAAAACCCGCGCCGAAGGAGAGGACCCGCCCGAACGCAAAGGCGAGAGCATTGCCGTGATCGAAGGCCCCACCGGCGTAGGCAAATCGCTGTCTTACCTGCTGGCCGGCGGCATCATGGCGCAGACGCGGGAAAAACGCCTCATCGTATCCAGCGCGACCATCGCCCTGCAAGAACAGCTCGTCCACCGCGACCTGCCGTTCCTCATCGAAAAAAGCGGCCTGCAACTCAGCTTCGCGCTGGCCAAAGGGCGCGGCCGCTACCTCTGCCCCTACAAGCTCTACCAGCTCACGCAAAACAACGCCCAGGCCTCGCTGGCCGGGTTTGAGCGGCCAGTATTGTGGGACAGCAAGCCCTCGCCGTCGGATCTGGACACCCTGCACCATATCGCCGGCGAATTTGCCGCCCGCCGCTTCAACGGCGACCGCGACACCTGGCCGGAAAAAATCCCCGACCCGCTCTGGCAGCAGCTGACCAACGACCGCCACGGCTGCCTCAAAGCCGCCTGCCCAAACAGAGCCGAATGCCCCTTCTACCTCGCCCGCGAAACCCTCGACACCGTAGACGTCATCGTGGCCAACCACGACCTGCTCCTGTCCGACATCGCCATGGGCGGCGGAGTCATCCTGCCGCCGCCCGAACACAGCTTCTACTGCATCGACGAAGCACACCATCTGGCGAAAAAGGCCGTCAGCCGCTTCGCCGCCGAACACTCGCTCAACCAAACCCTGTGGATGCTCGACAAGCTCCCGCCCCTTATCGACAAAATCATCGGCCTGACCGGCAAAGACGAAGCAGGCAGCCTCGCCGACGAAGCCGCCGCCTCGCTGCTCGAAAGCCTCAACGAATGGCAGTTCCACCTCAACAGCGAACCCGCCCTCGACCTGCCCGAAGACGGCAGCGACCCCGTCTGGCTGTGGGAAGACGGCAAAACCCCCGAAGATCTCGCCCTGCTGGCCGCCAACACCGCCGCCGCCGCCCGCGCCCTGCTGCAAAACACCAACCGCCTCAGCGACGCGCTTTCCGCCGCCCGCCGCGAAAAAGACCAGGACGGCCCGCTCCTCGACCGCACCGCCGCCGACTTCGGCTACTTCGTATCCCGTGCCGAACAGATTGCCGACGTATGGGAACTCATGGCCGCCGACACCCCCGAAGGCAGCGAACCGCTGGCCAAATGGATAGAACGCCGCCCCAACGACAAAAACGACTACCTCTTCCACGCCAGCCCCATCTCCGGCGCGGCCACCCTCGCCAACGGCCTGTGGCGGCGCGCCGCCGGCGCAGTCCTCACCTCCGCCACCCTGCGCTCGCTCGGCAGCTTCAGCCTGCTGCTGCGCCAGACCGGCCTCACCCGCCTGCCCGACACCGAAACCCTCGCCCTCGAAAGCCCCTTCGATTTTGCCGCACAAGGCGAACTCTACATCCCCCCGCTTTCCGCCAGCCCCAAGCAGCCCGCCGAACACACCGATGCCGTCGTCGAATGGCTGCCCAAACTCATCTCCCCCGCCGAACCCGTCGGCACGCTGGTACTCTTCACCTCGCGCAAGCAGATGAACGAAACCGCCATGCGCCTGCCCGCCGCCTACCTGCCCCTCATACTCGTACAGGGCGAAATCCCCAAAGCCGCACTGCTCGAACGCCACCGCGACGCAATCGCCGCCGGCAAAGCCAGCATCATCTTCGGGCTGGACAGCTTCGCCGAAGGGCTCGACCTGCCCGGCGAAGCCTGCGTCCACGTCATCATCGTCAAACTCCCCTTCTCCATGCCCGACAACCCCATCGAAAAAACACAAAACCGCTGGATAGAGCAACGCGGCGGCAACCCCTTCATCGAAGTAACCGTGCCCGAAGCCGGCATCAAACTCATCCAGGCCGCCGGCCGCCTCATCCGCACCGAAAGCGACTACGGCCGCGTAACCATCCTCGACAACCGCATCCTCACCCAACGCTACGGCCGCCAACTCCTCGCCTGCCTGCCGCCGTTCAAAAGAATCTGACAGGCCGTCTGAAAACCGTTGCGGCCAATGCAGACAAAGGCTTTCGCGCCCGCACCCGTTTTTCAGACGACCTCTGCTACAATCCGCCCTTTATCCGCCCGCCGAAACCGCACACCATGACCGACACCGCCCGCATCACCGCCAGCTACGGCCGCCGCTACACCGTCCGCACCGCCGACGGCCGCAGCTACGATGCCACCACCCGCAAAAAGCGCGTCGACTACGCCTGCGGCGACTTCGTACACATCCAAATACAAAACGCCGAACAGGCCGTCATCACCGGCTACCTCCCCCGCACAAGCCTGCTTTACCGCCAAGACGCATGGCGCACCAAACTCATCGCCGCCAACACCGGCCAAATGTTCGTCGTAACCGCCGCCGTCCCCAGCCCGAACGAAATCCTGCTGCAACGCGCCCTCTTGGCCGCCGAAGCCGCCGGCATCGCCGCCTTTGTCGTCCTCAACAAAACCGACCTGCCCGAAAGCGCGTCCCTGCGCGGAAAACTCGCCTTCTATGCCGCGCTCGGCTACCCCGTCATCGAAACCTGCGCCGCCGAAAACGCCGCCGCCCTGCTGCCCGCCATGCGCGGACACACCAACATCTTCCTCGGCCAGTCCGGCATGGGCAAATCCACCCTCACCAACGCCCTGCTCGGCCGCGATGCCGCCCGCACCGGCGGCATCTCCGCCGCCCTCGACTCCGGCCGCCACACCACCACCCACGCCCAACTCTACGACCTCGGCAGCGACACCTTCCTCATCGACTCCCCCGGCTTGCAGGAATTCGGCCTCCACCACCTCGACCCCGCCGCCCTCCTGCACCACTTCCCCGACCTGCGCCACCTCGCCGGACAATGCCGCTTCCACAACTGCACCCACCGCCGCGAACCCGGCTGCGCCGTCAAACAGGCCGCCGAAAGCGGCACCGTCTCCCCGCAGCGCACCGCCTTCCTGCAACGCATCACCGACGAACTGGCCGCCGCCCGCAGACAGGCCGTCTGAAACCGCATACCCCGCCCCGCAGCCTGCCGGAAATTTTCCCGTTTTTTTACCCAAGCCGCCGAAAGCGGCCGCGACACCATGATTCCCGAACTCCTCCCCACCGCCGCCGCCCTCGCCGCCGTCCTCATTGCCGCCGCCCTCGCCGCCCTCATCACCCGCCTCGTCTGCCAAAACAGCCACCAGACCCGCGCGGCCGAACGCGAACGGCTCCACCAAAGCGAACTGGCCGAAGCCGCATACCGCCTCACCGCCCTCGAAGAACGGCACGCACGCCTGATGGCCGACCACCGCCGCGCCGAAGAAAACCTCGCCGCGCAAACCGCCCGTTCAGACGGCCTCGGAGGCCGTCTGAACGCCGCCGAAACCGAACTGGCCGCCGCCAAAGTCCACGTCCGCCGCCTGCCCTCCCTGCAAGCCGAACTCGACCAGGCCCGCGCCGAAGCCGCCCGCCTGCACGACCGCATCGGCGAGCTCGGCAACCAGGCCGCCGCCGCCGAAAGCCAAATCCGCCACCTCGCCGCGCAAACGGAAGAAACAGGCCGTCTGAAAACCGCCTTTTCCGATCTGCAACAGCAGCTTGCCGACAGCCGCGTGCAAAACGAACGCCTCGCCACCCAAATCGCAACAGAGCGGCAGGCGCACGAAGAAAAACTCGCCCTGCTCGACGAAGCCCGCGACGCGCTCGGCAGCCGCTTCCAACACCTCGCCAACCAAATCCTCGAAGAAAAAAGCCGCCGTTTCAGCGAACAAAACCGCGAACAGCTCGGCCTGCTGCTCAACCCCCTCAACGAAAAACTCGGCGGCTTCTCCCAACTGGTGCAGGCCACCTACGAAAAAGAAGCCAAAGAACGCCTCACCCTCGAAAACGAACTCAAACGCCTGCAACAGCTCAACAGCCGCCTGCACGACGATGCCGCCGCCCTCACCCGCGCCCTCACCGGCAGCCGCAGCAAAAGCCAGGGCGACTGGGGCGAGATGATTCTGGAAAGCGTGCTCGAACACTCCGGCCTGCAAAAAGGGCGCGAATACACCGTCCAGGCCGCCTCCGTGCAAACGCAGGACGACGGCAGCACCCGCCGCCTGCGCCCCGACGTACTCGTCAACCTGCCCGACGGCAAGCAAATCGTCATCGACAGCAAAGTCTCGCTCACCGGCTACGTGCGCCACACCCAGGCGCAAAGCGAAGAAGAAGCCCGCGCCGCCCTTGCCGACCACATCCAGTCCGTGCGCCGCCACGTTGCCGAACTGGCTGCCAAAAAATACAGCGAGATAGACGGCCTCGACACCCTCGATTTCGTCTTCATGTTCATCCCCGTCGAGCCGGCCTACCTGCTCGCCCTGCAACACGACGGCAGCCTGTTTCAGGAATGCTTCGACAAACGCATCATGCTCGCCGGCCCCTCCACCCTCCTGGCCACCCTGCGCACCGTTGCCAACATCTGGCGCAACGAACAGCAAAACCGCAACGCGCTGGCCATCGCCGAAGAAGGCGGCCGCCTCTACGACAAATTCGCCGGCTTCGTCGAAAGCCTGCAAAGCGTCGGCAAAAACCTCGAACAGGCGCAAACCGCCTACCAAAAAGCCTTCGGCCAGCTCAAAGACGGACGCGGCAACCTCATCGGCCGCGCCCAAAAGCTGCACCGGCTCGGCGTGAAAGCCGGCAAACAAATCGACCGCAAACTCGCGGAAGAAGCCGCAGAAAACGAAGAAACCGCCGCCCTGATTGCCGCCGGCAAAACGGAAGAGGCGGAAGAATAAACAGCCGCCAAAGCAGGAGGTATCGGTGAAATCCGTACACGCGGCGAATCCGCACAGCCTGCGCGGACATAAGGTAGGGTGTGTCGCCCCAAAGGCGACGCACGCGTTCTCTGTATTGCAGCGAATCGGGATGTTTCCCAAGCAGCAAAAACCGCGTGCGCGGCTGCGCCACACACCCTACCCGGCGGCAAGAGGCCGTCTGAAAACCACAAAACGCCGTTTTCAGACGGCCTGCCGCCGTGCAGGGGCTGTAATTCCGCCAAACAGCCCCATTTGGCCGGCTGCACGGTTTGACCAAACCCGTTTTCAGACGGCATCAGAGGCCGTCTGAAAAACGCACAGCCTTTCCCCAACCCATTTTCAAGCAAACGAGTATTTATATGACCGACAACCCCCTGCTCCATCTGGGCGACGAGCCCCGTTTCCCCGACATCCGCCCCGAACACATCCGCCCTGCGATGGAAACCGCCATGGCCGAAGCCCGCGCCGAACTGGCGCAAATCAAGTCCGAAGCCGCACCGTCATGGGCAAACACCGTCGAACCGCTCACCGGCCTGACCGAGCGCGTCGGCCGCATCTGGGGCGTAACCGCCCACCTCAATTCCGTCGCCGACACGCCCGATCTGCGCGCCCAATACAACGCCCTGATGCCCGAAGCCACCGCCTTCTTCACCGAAATCGGCCAAGACATCGAACTCTACAACCGCTTCAAAACCATCAAAGCCTCGCCCGAATACGCCGGCCTGTCCGACGCGCAGAAAACCAAGCTGGAACACGACCTGCGCGATTTCGCACTCGCCGGCGCGGAGCTTCCGCCCGAGCAGCAGGAACGCCTGGCCGCGCTGCAAACCGAAGCGGCGCAGCTTGGCGCGAAGTTTTCGCAAAACGTGCTCGATGCCACCGACGCGTTCGCCCTGTATTTCGATGACGAAGGCCGTCTGAACGGCCTCGATGCCGACGAAAAAGCCATGTTTGCCGCCGCCGCAGAGGCCGAAGGCAAAAGCGGCTGGAAAATCGGCCTGCAAATCCCGCACTATCTGGCCGTCATGAAACACGCCGACAGCCGCGAACTGCGCCGGCAGATGCACTACGCCTACCTAACCCGCGCCAGCGAACTGGACAACGGCGGCAAATTCGACAACACCGCCCTCATCACCCGCAGCCTCGAAATCGCGCTGGAACAAGCCCGCCTGCTCGGTTTCCAAAACTACGCCGAACTGTCGCTGGCCACCAAAATGGCCGACTCGCCGCAACAGGTGCTGGATTTCGTCCGCGACCTCGCCCGCCGCGCCAAGCCCGCAGGCAGAAAAGATCTGTCCGAGCTGCAAGACTTCGCCCGCGCCGAACTGGGCTTGGAGCAGCTCGAAGCCTGGGACATCGCCTACGCCTCGGAAAAACTGCGCGAAGCCAAATACGCCTTCTCCGAAAGCGAAGTCAAACGCTACTTCCCCGCCGGAAAAGTGCTCGACGGCCTGTTCGGCCAAATCGGCCGCCTCTACGGCATCCGCCTCAAAGAACGCAAAGTCCCCGTATGGCACGAAGACGTGCGCTACTACGAACTGGAAAAAGACGGCGCATTCGTCGGCGGCGTGTACATGGATCTGTACGCCCGCGAAGGCAAACGCGGCGGCGCGTGGATGAACGACTACAAAGGCCGCCGCCGCTTCGCCGACGGCCGCCTGCAAACCCCCGCCGCCTACCTCGTCTGCAACTTCACCCCGCCCGTAGGCGGCAGGGAAGCCCGCCTGAGCCACGACGAAATCATCACCCTCTTCCACGAAACCGGCCACTGCCTGCACCACCTGCTGACCGAAGTGGACGAACTGGGCGTGTCCGGCATCAATGGCGTGGAATGGGACGCAGTGGAGCTACCCAGCCAGTTTATGGAAAACTTCGCCTGGGAATACGAAACCCTGCGCGGAATGTCCGCCCACGAAGAAAGCAGCGAAGCCCTGCCCGAAGCGTTGTACCGCAAAATGCTCGCAGCCAAAAACTTCCAAGTCGGCCTCTTCCTCGCCCGCCAAACCGAATTCGCCCTGTTCGATATGCTGATATACAGCGAAACCGATACAGGCCGTCTGAAAGACTGGCCGCAGGTGCTGGAAAACGTACGCGCCGAAGTCGCCGTCATCCCGCAGCCCGCCTACAACCGCTTTGCCAACAGCTTCGGCCACATCTTCGCCGGCGGCTACTCCGCAGGCTATTACAGCTACGCCTGGGCCGAAGTATTGAGCGCGGATGCCTACGCCGCCTTTGAAGAAAGCGGCAACCACGCCGCCACCGGAGCGCGTTTCCTCGCCGAAATCCTCTCGCGCGGCGGCTCGCGCGGCGCGGCAGAATCCTTCCGCGCCTTCCGCGGCCGCGAACCCAATGCCGACGCGCTGCTGCGCCACCTGGAGCTGACAGACGGCGAAGCCGCATAAGGCAGCGCGTCTGCCGAAAGAAAAGGCCGTCTGAAAACCGCAAAACGGTTTTCAGACGGCCTTTTGCCGCCGCAGCCAAAACCTTGCCCGACTTCGCCGGCCTCCCGCACATCCGGCAAAAGCCGTATTCCGCTACAATGCCGCGCCTTGGAAACCACAACACAAGGACACCCCATGGCCTCATGCCGCGACATCCTCGCCTGGTGCGACGACACCCTGCAAACCCGCCTCTTTAAAGACTACGCCCCCAACGGCCTGCAAGTAGAAGGCGTGGCAAACGTTACCAAAATCGCCGCCGCCGTTACCGCCAGCCGCGCCGCCGCCGAATTTGCCGCAGAACAGGGCGCGGAGCTGCTGCTCGTCCACCACGGCCTCTTCTGGAAAAGCGAGCCGCCCACCATCACCGGCTGGAAAAAAGCCCGCATCGAAACCCTGCTGCGCCACGGCACCAACATGGCCGGCTACCACCTGCCCCTGGACGCACACCCCGAGCTGGGCAACAACGCACAACTTGCCAAGCTGATGGGCTGGCAGAGCGAATACACCTGCGGCGAGCAAAACCTGCTGCACATAGGCCGTCCGCACAGCCCGCAGACCGCCGCAGGAATTGCAGCGGATTTGGCGCAAAAACTCGGACGCGAACCGACGCTGGCCGGACTGTCCGACCGCCCCGCCGCACGCATCGCCTGGTGTACCGGCGGAGCGCAGGGCTTTTTTCAGACGGCCATAGACGAAGGCGCGCAAATCTACATTACCGGCGAAATCTCCGAAGCCCAATACCACCTCGCCCGCGAAACCGGCACCACCTTCATCTCCGCCGGCCACCACGCCACCGAACGCTACGGCATCCGCGCGCTGGCCGAAGCCGCCGGCCGCGCGTTCGGTGTGGAGGTCTGCTTTCTCGACGAACAAAACCCTGCTTAAAGTCAAAAAACACTTCAAAAATTTACCTTATTTTAAATAATGCTTTAAGTAAACTCCGCAATTCGGGTAGAATTGCGGAGTTTAATGGCTCGGTATTTTAGAAATCTCAGGATGACTGAAACAATGGATAATCAAGAAATCAATCAAGGCCGCCGCCGCTTTCTCGTGCTGGCGACGGCAGGAGCGGGCGGCGCAGCCGCACTCGGCGTGGCAACGCCGTTCGCCGCCAGCTGGTTTCCCTCGGAAAAAGCCAAGGCTGCCGGTGCGCCCGTGGAAATCGACATCAGCAAAATCGAAGCGGGACAAATGCTTACCGCCGAATGGCGCGGCAAACCCATCTGGGTGGTCAACCGCACCGACCAGCAGGTCAAAGACCTGAAAAGTCTGGACGGCATGATGGCCGATCCCAATTCCGAAGTGGATCACCAGCCCGAAAACTGCAAAAACGGCACCCGCTCGATCAAACCCAACGTTCTGGTGGCCATCGGCATCTGCACCCATTTGGGCTGCTCGCCGACCTACCGCCCCGACATCGCCCCCGCCGATTTGGGCGCGGACTGGAAAGGCGGCTTCTTCTGCCCCTGCCACGGTTCCAAATTCGACATCGCCGGCCGTGTCTATTCCGGCGTTCCCGCACCGACCAATCTGGTTGTCCCCCCCCATAAATATCTGAACGACACCACCATCCTGGTCGGCGAAGAATCATAAAAAAACAAGGGACTTCAACATGGCAAACCAAACCAATAGCAAAGCAAAGGCATTGTTGGACTGGGTGGACGAACGCTTCCCCCTGACCAAAATGTGGCGCGAACACCTCTCCGAATACTACGCGCCGAAAAACTTCAACTTCTGGTACTATTTCGGCTCGCTGGCACTTTTGGTGCTGGTGATTCAGATTGTCAGCGGCATCTTCCTCGTGATGAACTTCAAGCCCGACGGCAATCTGAACCAATACAACCTGCCGGCCGCTTTCACGGCGGTGGAGTACATCATGCGCGACGTATCGGGCGGCTGGATCATCCGCTATATGCACTCTACCGGCGCATCCTTCTTCTTCATCGTCGTCTATCTGCATATGTTCCGCGGGCTGATTTACGGCTCGTTTAAGAAACCGCGCGAACTGGTGTGGGTGTTCGGCTCGCTGATCTTCCTCGCCCTGATGGCCGAAGCCTTTATGGGCTACCTGCTGCCGTGGGGACAGATGTCGTTTTGGGGTGCGCAGGTCATCATCAACCTGTTCTCCGCCATCCCCGTCATCGGCCCCGATTTGTCCACCTGGATACGCGGCGACTTTACCATCTCCGATGCCACGCTCAACCGCTTCTTCGCCCTGCACGTCATCGCCGTGCCTTTGGTGCTCTTGGGTTTGGTGGTGGCGCATATCGTTGCCCTGCACGAAGTCGGCTCAAACAACCCCGACGGCGTGGAAATCAAAAAACTCAAAGACGAAAACGGCGTTCCGCTCGACGGCATTCCTTTCCACCCCTACTACACCGTGAAAGACATTCTCGGCGTGGTGGTGTTCCTGATTGTCTTCTGCGCGGTAATGTTCTTCGCCCCCGAAGGCGGCGGCTACTTCCTCGAAAGCCCCAACTTCGATCCCGCCGACCCGCTGAAAACCCCCGCGCATATCGCGCCGGTATGGTATTTCACACCGTTCTACGCCATCTTGCGCGCCATTCCTTCGTTTGCCGGCACGCAGGTGTGGGGCGTAATCGGCATGGGCGCGGCCGTGGTGCTGATCGGCCTGCTGCCGTGGCTCGACCGCTCGCCCGTCAAATCCGTCCGCTACCGCGGCCCGGTTTTCAAAACCGCTTTGGTGCTGTTCATCATCTCCTTCATCGGACTGGGTATTCTCGGTGCGATGGTGGCCACCGACACCCGCACCATTGTTGCCCGCATCCTGTCCTTCATCTATTTCGCATTCTTCCTGGGTATGCCGTTTTACAGCAAGCTGGACAAAACCAAACCCGTACCCGAACGCGTAACCATGAGTACGGGCAGACAGAAAGTCATGTTCTTCGTTTACGCCGCCATTACCCTGATCGGCGCGTATCTGTTTGCAACCAATATCTGACGAGGGCGGCAAAATGAAAAATACATTGAAAAAATGGATTGTTGCCTTCGCTTTGGCAACCTCCGCCGGCATGGCCGGAGCTGGCAGCCATGCTGCTTACGAAAAAGTGGACATCGACTTGGGCGACCAGGTCAGCCTGCAACGCGGCGCACAGATTTTTACCAACTACTGTCTGTCGTGCCACTCCGCAAGCAATATGCGTTTCAACCGCCTGCGCGACATCGGCCTGTCGGAAGAGGAAATCAAAAACAACCTGATGTTTACCACCGACAAAGTGGGCGATGTCATGCAGTCGGCCATGAGTCCCGCAGATGCGAAAAAATGGTTCGGCGCGGCACCGCCCGACCTGTCGCTGATTGCCCGTTCGCGCGGTGCGGATTATCTCTATGCCTATATGCGCGGCTTCTACAAAGACCCGACCCGACCGACCGGATGGAACAACACCGTATTCGACAAAGTCGGTATGCCGCATCCTTTGTGGCAGCAGCAGGGCGTACAGGCCATGGAGCTTGATGCCAAAGGCTCCCCCGTCATGATAATAGACGAACATGGCAATTCGGTACCCAAAATGTATTTGGAATCTACCGGCACCATGACCCGTAAAACGCCCGAAGGCAAGGCCATTACCAAAGAGTATGACGAATACGTCAAAGACCTTGTTACCTTTATGGTGTATATGGGCGAACCGGCGCAGATTGAGCGCAAGCAGATCGGTTATGCCGTTATGATCTTCCTCTTGGCCGTGATGCTGCCGCTGGCCTATTTCCTGAAAAAAGAATATTGGAAAGACGTACACTGATGCAGCAGGAAGCGGAATCTTCGGATTCCGCTTTTTTTGTTTTGATAAACAGCACATTATGGCATTTTAATAGATTTTTCAGACGGAATTCTGTATCATTTCCTTATTTTTCAAGTACATTGCATCCGCCCACCCTCGGGCGGACAGTTTTTTAGCGTTATTTAGGAGCAACCCGATATGATGATTCTCTACTCCGGCATTACCTGCCCGTTCAGCCACCGCTGCCGTTTCGTCCTCTACGAAAAAGGCATGGATTTTGAAATCAAAGACGTAGACATCTTCAACAAGCCCGAAGATCTCGCCGTCATGAATCCCTACAACCAAGTACCCGTCCTCGTCGAGCGCGATCTGATTCTGCACGAATCCAATATCATCAACGAATATATCGACGAACGCTTCCCCCATCCCCAGCTCATGCCCGGCGACCCCGTCCAGCGCGGGCGCGGCCGTTTGGTGCTGTACCGGCTCGAACGCGAGCTGTTCAGCCACGTCCAAACCCTCGAAGCTCCCGAGTCCACCAACAAAGAACAAGCCAAAGCCCGCGAGGCCATCTCGCAGGGTCTTACCGTATTTGCGCCAATGTTTTCGCGCACCAAATACATCATGGGCGACGACTTCTCCATGATAGACGTAGCCCTCGCCCCCGTCCTGTGGCGGCTGGACCACTACGGCATCAAACTCGGCCGCAACGCCGCCCCCCTGCTGAAATACGCCGAGCGCATTTTCCAGCGCGAAGCCTTTATCGAAGCACTCACCCCTGCCGAAAAAGCCATGCGCCGCTGAGGAAACCCATGAACAGCAGCACCAAACCCTATCTGCTCCGCGCCCTTTACGAATGGTGCAACGACAACGGCCACACCGCCCACATCTCCGCATGGGTAAACGGCCACACCCGCGTTCCCATGCAGTATGTGCGCGACAGCGAAATCATCCTCAACATCGGCCCCAACGCCGCCCGCAACCTCACCATCGACAACGAATGGGTCAACTTTTCCGCCCGCTTCTCCGGCGTGGCGCACGACATTTGGATACCCGTCGGCCACATCTCCGGCATCTTCGCCCGCGAAACCGGCGAAGGCATGGGTTTTGAAGTCGAACCCTACGAGCCGGACGAAAACAGCAAATCCGACAGCAAAACAGCCGGACACAAGCCGTCTGAAAACACCGCAGATACAGCCCCGCCCGCAGGCGGCACACGGAAAAAAGTGCTCAAATTCGTCAAATAAACCCGTGCGGCACAGGTGGCAAAAGGCCGTCTGAAAACCTTTCCCCGCCGGAAAAGCGTTTTCAGACGGCCTCTGCCCGTAACACACACCAAACACAACAGGGAAAACGCAAACAATCCCGCCCTCCCGCCCTCCCGCGCCCCGATACCGGAATGTGCAGGCGAACAAAGCAGGTTCCGGCGCAACAGCGGCACAGCCTGCCTGCCGGACAAGCAACGGACGGATGTTTGCCGCTTTTCCCAACCATACACAGAAAGGAAGCCCCATGACCACCGAACCCAATATCGGCTCGCCCCTCTTCTACGGCGTATTCCTCGCCGCCGTCCTCCTGATGATCGGCATCGACATGCTGACTCTGAAAAAAAGCGGCACCCAAAAAGTCAGCACCAAAAAAGCCCTTGCCTGGACCGTCGTCTGGATAGCCGTTTCCTGCGTCTTTGCCGGCTGGCTCTACTGGGAAATCGCCACCAATCCCGCCTACGGCCACGAGCTTGCCAAAACCAAAGTCATGGAATATTTCACCGGCTACGTTTTGGAAAAATCACTGGCGGTGGACAACCTCTTCGTCTTCCTGCTCATCTTCGGCTATTTCAAAGTACCCCCGCAATACCAGCACCGCGTCCTGCTTTACGGCGTACTCGGCGCAATCGTCCTGCGCGCCGTCATGATTTTTGTCGGCGCGGTACTCGTTGCCCGCTTTGAATGGATACTCTATCTCTTCGGCGCATTCCTGCTCTACACCGGCATCAAAATGATCCGTCAGGGAGACGATGAAAGCGAAGACCTGTCGCAAAACCCCATCCTGCAATGGCTGCAAAAACGCATCCCGGTCAGCCAAAACCTCGACGGCGAAAAATTCTTCACCCGCGAAAACGGCAAACGCCTCGCCACCCCCCTGCTGCTGGTTTTGGTTATGGTTGAATTGAGCGACGTGGTTTTCGCCGTAGACAGCATTCCCGCCGTTTTCTCCGTTACCACCGATCCCTTCATCGTCCTCACCTCCAACATCTTCGCCATCCTCGGCCTGCGCGCCATGTACTTCCTGCTGGCCGACATGGCCGACCGCTTCGTCTTTCTCAACTACGGCCTCGCCTTCGTATTGAGCTTTATCGGCATCAAAATGCTGATACTGCACTGGGTACACATCCCCGTCGCCATCTCCCTGGCCGTCGTCTTCGGTGCGCTGGGCGCATCCGTCCTGACCTCGCTGGCATACAGCCGCAAGATGGGAAAAACAAAATAAAAAGGTGCTATGCACAATATAAGGCCGTCTGAAAATCCGTTTTACCGGTTTTCAGACGGCCTTTTCTGTCGGATTCGGCTGCCAAACCAAGCATTCTGCAAAAATCCGCTTTTAAAGCAGAACGGGCTCCTTACCGGCTTGTTTCTGCCAAACATAACCCGACAAATTTTGAAATTTAAGAAAATGTCGGGTTTAACAGCCTAAGCCGTATTTGCCCGCCGGCCGTACATCAGCCCAGCCGGTCCGCCAGCCGGATGCGTGCCGCCAAGCCCAAATAACCGGCAATGCCTGTGGTGCTGTGGACGATTCTGCCGTTTTTCACCAGCACAATCGTGGGGGTAACTTTTATGCCCCACTGCTGCGCGGTGTCGCCTTGCGGATCGTTGGCCAGAGCAAAATCCAGCCCCTGCCGCCGCATATAGGCGCGTACTTCTGCTTCGCTGCCGGATTTCAAGGCCACGCCCACCACGGGTGTGCCTTCGGCATGCAGCCGCTGCACGGCGGGAGAGGTGTATTTACAGATGCCGCACCAGCTCCCCCAAAAATACAGTACGGCGGTTTGCTTGCTGCTGATTTGCGCCAGCGTGGCCGTTTGTCCGCCACTTGTCGGAACGGCCATCGCCGCCGCATCGGCCGGCACGGTGGGGCGGCGCAGCCAGTCTGTGGCGATACTGATCACGGCAACCAGCAGCAGGATTTGTGCGGATTGTTTGAACAGCTTGAAAAGTTTGGATTTCATTTATTCTGTTTCCAATCACAAAAAACCGAAACTTTTGCAGAAACCGTTGCAAAAGTTTCAGGCAGCCTGAAAACCAAGAGGCCGTCTGAAAAGCAGGTTTCAGACGGCCTGTTTGGCAGCAGGGCAGCTTGGCTTGCCAAGCCGGATATTTCTTGGAAAGCACAAGGTTGGAAAGGGTTATCCAAATCCTGCCTGTGCCTGTCGGGTTTCTAAAAAACGCAGATAGTCTTCAGCCGCCCATTTTGCCGGAAAATGAAGGCATTTCTTTCATTCTGTTGCCGTTTTTACCGGGGAAAATATAGGCGGGTTTTTCATAGCGGCAGGAGCTGTCGGCTATGAGGTTGCAGGGCGTGGCGCATAACGGGGTGGCAGCGGAAACAACCTGGCAGTTTTTGCCGCCGCTGTGTTGGCAATTCGCCAACGCCACAGTTGTGGCAAACTGGTGTGTAGGGCCGTAACCCAGTGCGTTAAAAGGTTTGCTTTTATCTCCTTTTGCCACGGCCAGGCACAGGTTGCTGTAAATAACGACAGTCTGGCAGGTTTTCCCGCCTTTTTCCCCGCCTTCCAGGCGGCATTGTTTGAGCGCATCGGCTGCGGCTTCCTCGGGGGTGTTAAAGGGACGGTCCGTTACCCACATCATGGGGCTGTTGGGGAAGCTGCCGGCGTATGAACCCCATTTGCGCGGCTGCATCTTGCGCGTAGCCAGCTCCGCATCAGACGGCAGTTGCTGCATGGCTTGTACGACCGGCTTCATGCTTTGTATCTGCTCCGCAGAGGGCGTGGTGTCCGGTTTGGCGGCTTGGAGCAGTTCGTAAGCGAGAGAACCCTGGCAGCCGGCCAGCAGCATACTCAGTGCGGCGGCGGCCAGCAGGTGTTTTTTGGGAAACAGCATAATTTTTCCTTGTTTACGGTGGGTGGAACGGATACTGCAATGCAGCGGGCATTATACTGCCTCTCTATGCCGCCCGCATTACTGTCCGTGCCTGCCGAAGCGGTCTATAATGCACGGCTTGCCGATTTGCCTTTTTTCGTTTGGGAGTCCCTATGTTTTTACCGAAAATCCGCCTGAAGCCCGTTTTGCTGCTGTCTGCCGCCGTGTTGGCACTGTCCGGCTGCGAAACGGTCGATAAAGTCCTACACACCGATATTTCGCCCAGTGCCATGATTGATGCCGCCCGCAAAGGCGTGGCCGGCTCGCGTTTCAAAGGCAAACACATTGTTGCCGCTTATAAGGAATACGGCAAAGCCGACAACATCGAACACGGCATTATTCAGGAAGGGCCGTTAAAAGGACAAGAAGGCTATATTTATACCTGGCTGGTGTACAGCAAAGACCAGGCCTCCTCCCATTATGTCGGCAGCGGGTATAACACTTACGGCGGCCGCACCGATTATTACGAACAGGGCGTTACCAACTCAACCCGCTACCGCTATTTCATCACCGACAGCAACCACGTCATCCGCGATTACAAAGAAAGCAACCACGCCGCTCGGGTGCAATAAAACCATTCGTTAAGCTGGCATTTAAAGCTGTCTGAAAGCGCGCAAACCTGCTTTCAGGCAGCTTTTTGCCTGTTTGGCCGGGCAGTTTCTTTCCGAACGGGAGCTTGGCCGAACTGCCGACTCCGTTATCCCCGCGCAGACGGAAACAACGGCACGCGGACAGATTCGGGCTTGGACCAGGTTTCAGGCAACCTGAAAACCAAGAGGCCGTCTGAAAAGCAGGTTTCAGACGGCCTGTGTGGCAGCAGGGCAGCTTGGCTTGCCAAACCCAAGCAGTCTTGACGTTCAAAAACCGTTTGGTTCGGCAACGATCTTGCGCCTGCTAAGTGCATTGCAGAACATAAGCACTCACACGGGTTTTGTCGCACCAAAAAGCATACAGCACACCGCCGCTGCCAAAGAGCAGTTCGCCGCCTTCGGTATCGGGAAGATTGCTGTCCATCTGAAAAAGAAACCGCATTTTCTCCCCCGAAACAGGGCAAACAGGCACCTCTGCCGACTGCACCCAAGTCGGTTCGCCGCCCAATCTAAACAGATTTTCGCGGCTGTTGGCACTGCCCCAGCTTTGGTATTGCCAACGCTCGGGAGTGGGTGCAAGCGCAATTCCGCAAGGCAAAACAGGAAAGTCGATTTGCATCTCCGGAACATTCTTATCGCCTATGCGTGAAGGGTTTCCGTCCTCATCGTGCCGGTAAAAAAGTACCCCGCAACCTTCGTTTGCCTCACGGATATGCAGCCCGAAAACAACCTTTTCCAAAGAGATTTCCACGCCCTCAGGGATTGGATCAAGCGTGAGCAAATGTATCAGCGGATTGGCTTCGTCTGCTTGCAAAACGCCGCCCATTTGGTAGTGATGCGCTGCTGCGGGCAGATGCCACGAAGGATGTTTTCTCGCACTGAGGTGGATAGCATTTTGCGGCAGAAAATATTGCTGCGAAAAGGAAAAATGATAGCATTTACTCGGGCAATAGCTGGCAATTTCGCCATTTTCGAGCGTAAAACCCACATCTTCCAAATAAGATACAAAATGTTCTTCAGAAATTGAGAGCTGCCGACAGAAATCTTTTAGAAAGTTTAAAGTGGGCAAATTCCGGGTTTCCAAAAGGCAGATAAAAAGTGCTTCCCGCTCTTCCTTATTGCCGGATTGCAGAAGCTTGCCCTTAAAATAGGCAATATCCTTTTCGGGCAACTTTCTCCACGGATAGCCCGAGTAGTAAGCGCTTCGGTTTATTCCCCGCTCGAAGATAACAGGCAGGTAAGCGTGCAGATATTCGGGATATTGCAAAGCCGTATGCGATACCACTGCCTCGATAATATCTTTGGAAACGGTTTGGATATTTTCAAAGGCAAGCCTGACGAGTTCTTGCAAATCCTCAGATGTTAAAAAACTCAGTGCATCCTGAAAAAAGACGGTGCTTTCTTTCATTTCAAAGAGGCAGCATTTGCAAAAAGCAAAAACCTCCTCAGGCTGGCCGATAAACTCATAAAGCCGCTCATAAACCGGCATTTTCCAGCCTTGTTCTTTAAATTCATTGATAAAGCGTTGTGCATTCATAATTTCCTCTTTTAAAATTGAAAACAGAGAAAGAGGCAGATTGGCTTGCCCATTATCAGATTTGGCATTTTGCCAAGTTTCAGGCAGCCTGAAACCGGACAGGCCGTCTGAAAAACAGGCTGTTGGTTTTGCTCGGCTAGGGGGTGGGGCATTCGGGGTGGGAACTCATGGCTTGCGGCTGCGCGTGGCAGCGTTGTTGGTTGGCGTATGAGGGCTAATGGGCTTGCCATCGTTGCCCTGTTTCTCTCGCAAACGGGCGGGAATATTGGGTGGTTTTGTGTTTTCAGGCTGCCTTTTGGGGGCGTGGGTTGGCATTCGCCTTGATTTGCTTTTCAGGCTGCCGAAACAATGTGATTACACATTAAAAGGCTGTTCGCTATCCATTGTGCCGGGCTTGGGTAAAAAACAACTGGCTACCAGTGTCATGGCGGCATAAGCAAGGGCAAGCCATAGCGTGAGTCCCCATTCGACAAAGCCATCGCCGCTTATCATTTCGCCGATGACAACAGATGCAATAGCGAGCAAAGCGGCAGTGGCGACTGTTTTACCGATGCCGCGCCAGTTGCGCTGCCATTTGAATTTGATGGCTATGATAAGCAACAGTACAACAGCGGGGATACTGTACAGCCACAGCAGAATAAATATGCCTGCGATGAATGTGCTACCGCTGCTGCGGTCAAAAAGGAACAACAAGGCGGGTGCCAATAAGGGCAATACAAATGTGTACATTATTATGAATTTGAAATAAGGCTTCATCAGCTTTCCTTGTGCCAAATCGAACAGAACGGATGACCCGCAAAAGGCGGGTGTAACGTAGCTTGTTATGTCCAATCAAAGGTAAAAAGCACGATTTGGCTCACGGGTTCGTACATCAGGATGATGGCATCGGCACCGCTTCCGCAGTAATTGTAGCCCGCCACATCGGCGATAAAGTAAAACGGATTGCCTTGATAACTGATTTCGATGCCGTCATTAGGCAGTTCGTCCAATTTATCCCAAGTGGTACCAACAGGCGGCAGGGACATTTTAAAAGCCGATGGCATTTCAGCACTTTCCGTCCAGTTGCCGTACCAAAGTCCGCCGCCCATATTGTCTAGAAAATTGCAGATATTGTGCTTTCCATTGTATTCGGGGTAATTAACGCTCACCAAATAGCCAAACTTAGCTACATTTTCTTGGCTCTTGTAAACATTTTCCTGCATTTTTTGGAAATATTTTTCTGCTTCGCTGTCAAAATCCCAATGGTTGACGGCGGTTCGCAAAAAATAGCCCTCGTTGCCCAAAAACTCGTATTGGTTGTCCTCGTTCAGTCGGAAGGCAAACCAATTGGGGGCGGTAAATTCGTTGTGATGCGCTGCGGTTTCTTCGCCGATATAGCACTCGAACGGCTCAAAAGGACAAAGCATATGCACCACGCGTCCTTGCCACTCGGGGTTGAGCGCGGCCAAATCAATGGAAATGAGCGGCATAAAATGTTCTTTCAGCCACGGCTGTTTTTCGCTGAACACGCGCTCTGCCGAAGGGAAAGCCTGTAAGTTTCCGTCTAATTCTTGAATGTTCTCTCTTTGATTCATCATATTCTCCATATCGAATGTAGCAGGCTATGCTTGCCGGTATTCTAGATGCAAATCAGGCTGCCTGAAAACGGAGAGGCCGTCTGAAAAATAATAAAATGCTTTTCAGACGGCTTTAGGTTGCGTTAATTTAATCTTCAATTGTTCGGGCAATTTCCATCAGCGGTTTCAACTTATCAAAAATCTGGTCAGCCAATTGCCCCGTTGGGACTTGCAGCCATGCATCGGTTTGCCAAGTACACAGTTCGCCTTCCAGCCATGTCCAGCCTAACCACCATTTAGTTTGTTTGCTATGGCTTATAAAATCCGCAAATTTTTCTTGTAATGCTTGGTACTTATCTATATCAATATTTTCTTTATGAGCCCATACACCATAGTAGGCATCTTGAAACCAGTTGTGGTTAAATTCAATGCCAATACCAAAATGTTCTGATTCAGGAGCATTAAATCCAATATACAGATAGCGGTTGGAAAAATTGCCCTCCCTGTCATATTTCCAGCCTTTTGCAATCAAGTCAGCACATTCTTTTTCCCATTTATCCTGCAACTGCTTATCTAAAATCTGCAGCAACTGTTCATACAGTTCCTCAGTATTGCCTGATATTGTAGTGGCAGCCAATAACATATCTGGGTCGCTAATAATCTTTGTAATTAGTTCGTTGGAATTGCTTGATAAACCCATAATTTCCTCGCTTAAAAACTGTTTAAATTGATTAATAAAATTCTGTATTGACGGGGCAACGATAGGCGTTTGTTCCAGCCAGCGAAGCATATCCCGTACCGAGAAAATTTTTGCCTGTTGATTGATTTGCAGCTCAAGCCAATCTGCTTTTTTCATCGATTCCTCAGTTGGATGCGACTCTTGCGCCGGCAAATACAGGATATAACAGTAAATATCAGGATTCTCTGCCTTATAACTCTGCAAATCTGCCCAATAATCTTTCATTTGATGAAGTTGGTCACTTGCACCGCGTAATTTGTTCTCAATCGACATTACCCAAACCGGCCTGCCGCCTATAAATGCTTCAAGAAAAATATCATGCCGCCGTGCGCTGTTTTTCAGCGGCTTTTCGGTAGTTACCGAAATTTTTTCATACGCAAGAAATTCGGGCAGTTGCAGATATTGCAAAAATGAGCGGACAAATAAATCACGCTGTCCGTGTGCTTCATTACTGTCCAGCAGAAAAGCCAAAATGCGGGATAAACCGGTTTCATCCGTTTCCATAAACCGAAACGGATTAAAGCGATTGGCATCATAAAGTTCGGTTTTGGCCTTTTCCAAGCGCATGGCTTCTATCTGCCGCTTAAGTTTTCTTAAGCCTTCATATATTTTTATATTTTCCATAACAGTATTTTTGTTTAAATTACAGGGCATTAAATAGTATGTAAGAGATTTTGTAACTGGCAGGGCAGTTTGAATGATGACCCTGTAAACTATATTTGCTTGTGTCTCGATTCAAATTAGGCTACCTGAAAACTTTCAGGCAGCCTTTCGTGATACGGCTATTCTTTCAGTTTGGCCAACTGTGCTGCTACTTTCGCCATCTTGTCCTGCAACTCGGCCAAATCGGCTTTGTCTTTCTCCACCAGATGGGCGGGGGCTTTGTCGGTGTAGCCGGGTTTGGCGAGCTTGGCGTTGAGTTTGTCGAGGGCTTTTTGCAGCTTCTCGGCTTCTTTGCCCAAGCGTGCGGTTTCGGCGGCTTTGTCGATTTCCACTTTGAGCATCAGGCGGGCGTTTTGGCAGACGGCTACGGGCGCGTCTCCGTCTTCGGGCAGTTTGTCCGTCAGTTTGGCTTCGCTGAGCCGCGCGAGGGCGGGCAGGTATTTGAGGCAGTCGGCCAGGCCGCTGCCGCCTTCGACAAGCAGCGGGGCTTTTATGCCGGGGGCTAATCCCATTTCGCCGCGCAGTTTGCGTACTTCTTCGGTCAGGTCTTTGAGGGCGGCCATTTTTTCAAAGGCGGCAGGGACGATTTTTTCTTGGTCGGCGGCCGGCCATTCCGCCTGCATGATGCTGCCGGTGTGTTTGGCGTTGGCCAGCGGGGCGACGGTCTGCCACAGCTCTTCGGTGATGAAGGGCATAATCGGGTGCAGCAGGCGCAGCATCACTTCGAGCACGCGCACGAGGGTGCGGCGGGTGGTGCGCTGTGTGGTGGGGCAGCCGGTTTGAAGCTGGACTTTGGCCAGTTCGATATACCAGTCGCAGAAGTCGTTCCACACAAATTCATACAGGGCTTGCGCGGCGAGGTCGAAGCGGTAGGTGTCAAAAGCTTCGGTTACGGCGGCCTCGGTTTGTTGGAGGCGGCCGATAATCCATTGGTCGGCAAAGGTGTAGGCCAGCGGCTGGGTTTCGTCTTGGCCGCAGTCGTGGGTTTCGGTGTTCATCAGCACGAAGTTGGTGGCGTTCCACAATTTGTTGCAGAAATTGCGGTAGCCTTCGGCGCGTTTGAAGTCGAAGTTGATGCTGCGGCCGAGGCTGGCGTAGCTGGCCATGGTGAAGCGCAGTGCGTCGGTGCCGAATACGGGAATGCCTTCGGGAAACAGCTTTTCGGTGGCTTTTTTCACTTGCGGCGCTTTTTCGGGGCGGCGCAGGCCGGTGGTGCGTTTGACCAGCAGCTCGGGCAGGCCGATGCCGTCGATCAAGTCCACGGGGTCGATGACGTTGCCCTCTGATTTGGACATTTTTCTGCCTTCGTGGTCGCGCACCATGCCGTGGATGTATACGTCGTGAAACGGCACTTTGCCGGTGAAGTGGGTGGTCATCATGATCATGCGCGCCACCCAGAAGAAGATGATTTCGTAGCCGGTAACGAGTACGGAAGAGGGCAGGAAGGCTTCGAGTTCGGGCGTTTCAGACGGCCAGCCGAGTGTGGAAAACGGCACGAGGGCTGATGAAAACCAGGTGTCGAGTACGTCTTCGTCGCGGGTGAGGCCGCTTTTGCCGGCCAGTTTTTCGGCTTCGGCCCGGCTGCGGGCAACGTAAACGCGGCCGTCTGAATCGTACCATGCGGGAATCCGGTGTCCCCACCAGAGCTGGCGCGAGATGCACCAGTCTTGGATGTTGTTCATCCATTGGTTGTAGGTGTTGACCCAGTTTTCGGGTACGAATTTCACTTGGCCGCTGTCCACGGCGTATTTGGCTTTTTCGGCCAGGCTCATGCCTTGGAACGCGCTTTGCGGCTCGCCGCCGGCGGGCTTGGCGTTCATGGCCACAAACCATTGGCTGGTGAGCATGGGTTCGATAACGCTGCCGGTGCGGTCGCCTTTGGGGGTCATCAGCGTGTGCGGTTTGGTCTCCGCCAGCAGGCCTTGTGCTTCAAGGTCGGCAACGATTTGTTTGCGTGCGGCGAAGCGGTCGAGGCCGGCATAGCTTTCAGGCAGCCTGAAGCCGCTTTGCGCACGGCCTTTGAAGTCGAACACTTCGGCTTCGGCCAATACTTTGGCAGTGAGGTCGAACACGTTGATAAGCGCGGTATCGTGGCGTTTGCCGACTTCGTAGTCGTTGAAGTCGTGGGCGGGCGTGATTTTGACGCAGCCCGTGCCGAAGTCTTTTTCGACGTATTCGTCGGCAATCACCGGAATGCGGCGGCCGGTGAGCGGCAGCAGCAGCTCTTTGCCGATGAGGGCGGCATAGCGTTCGTCTTCGGGGTGGACGGCAACCGCCACGTCGCCGAGCAGGGTTTCGGGGCGGGTAGTGGCGACAATGAGGCCGTCTGAAGGATTGTCGGCCAGCGGATAACGGATGTGCCACATAGAGCCTTGTTCTTCAACGCTTTCCACTTCAAGGTCGGATACTGCCGTGCCCAGCACGGGATCCCAGTTGACCAGCCGTTTGCCGCGATAAATCAAACCCTGCTCAAACAGACGCACGAACACTTCGGTAACGGTTTGGGCGCGGGTGTCGTCCATGGTGAAATATTCGCGCTCCCAATCGGCCGAGCAGCCCATGCGGCGCATCTGCTCGGTAATCGTGCCGCCGGATAGGTTTTTCCAGTCCCACACTTTCTGCAAAAATCCGTCGCGCCCCAAATCACGGCGCGATACGCCCTGTTCGGCCAACTGGCGTTCCACCACAATCTGCGTGGCGATGCCGGCGTGGTCGGTGCCGGGAATCCAGCAGGTGTTGCGGCCTTTCATGCGGTAATAGCGCGCCAAACCGTCCATAATGGTTTGGTTGAAAGCGTGCCCCATGTGCAGCGTGCCGGTTACGTTGGGCGGCGGCAGTTGGATGGAAAATGCGCCGCTGCGGGAAAAATCGGGGCGGAAACGGCCTTGTTCCTCCCAGTTGCGGTAGTGTTTGGATTCGATTTCGGCAGGATTATATTTGTCGAGCATGGCGGATACTTTATATAAAGGAATAAAAGCAGCCGATTATAGCGCAAAGGCCGTCTGAAAAAAGCCGCTCCCGAACGGGCATTCGGGAGCGGCTTAACCGGCGGAAAACGGGAACGGGCTGTACCGTATCAGGGATTGTCGCTGTTTTCGATCTGTTTGAGCAGACGGTGGTAGGTATCGGCCTCCTGCTCTTTCAACAGCTTGAGCAGGCGGTAATCCCTGCCGTTGATTTTTTCCAAATCCATCTGCTCGATATGCACCAAGCGCAGCAGCTCGCGCACAGGCTTGGGCATATTGCGGCCGGATTCGTAACGCGAGCCTCCGGATTGGGTTACCCCGATTTTGCTCCAAAACTCGCTTTGGTTCAGCCCCAGTTTCTTACGTATTTCTCGTATATTGGATAATTGTGGAAATGTAGACATTCTTAACTTCCTTAACAAATCAAATGAATTTTTCTAGTTCGGATGTTCCGAGCCACCTGAAAAGCCGCAGAAAGAAGCGGCGCACCTATTGCACATGTGGGAATTATAGGGACGGGATATTCAGATTTAAATACCTGTTTTCAGCAACTTACTTAAAATTGAAAACTTTGGGAAAGCGGCAACCAAAACCGTGCTTTCAGCTTTCCCCAAGCACAAAAATTAAATTGGGAAAACATATTTTTTCTCAAACAAACCAAACTTGCCATGTAGTATAAAGTAACTTTCATAAAAACAAAAGGTTTTTTTTTAAAACAAATGGTACAAGATGCGATTGCATAAACTAATAACGCCGAGTAATTACCCAGCGTTATTAAGATGGAACGAGCAAGCAGGTTAACGCAATTTAACAGCAGATGCTTTCTTTTCGGATCTTTTGCACGGAGTTGCTTTCCATACCTTGCTAAGGTCTGCCTGTAGCCGGGCTGACGGTAAGGATCTCATATCCTGTTTCCGTAACCAGCACTTCATGCTCCCACTGGGCGGAAAGGCTGCGGTCTTTGGTAACCACCGTCCAGCCGTCATTCAGAACGCGCAAATGGCGTTTGCCCTGGTTAATCATCGGCTCGATGGTAAAAATCATGCCGGGTTCGAGCCGCAGCCCCTGCCCTCTTTGTCCGTAATGCAGCACCTGCGGCTCGCAATGGAAGGCGCGGCCGATGCCGTGGCCGCAAAATTCCTGCACCACCGAATAGCCGGCATTTTCGGCCACCTGCTGGCAGGCATGGCCGACATCGCCGAGTGTGGCACCGGGTCTGACTTCGCCGATGCCTGCCATCATCGCTTCGTGGGTTACGTCGATCAGGCGTTGGGCAACCGGCGAGATGCTGCCCACGGCATACATACGGCTGGAATCGCCGTGGAAACCGTCTTTTTTGATGGTTACGTCAATATTGACGATGTCGCCGTTTTTCAGGGGTTTTTCGTTGGGAATACCGTGGCAGATGACGTGATTGACCGAGGTGCAGCACGATTTGGGATATGGCGGGTCGCCGTAGTTGAGCGGTGCGGGATAGCCGCCCTGTACATTGACGTGGTAGTCGTAGATTTTGCGGTCGATTTCGTTGGTGGTAACGCCGGGTTTGACGAATTGTCCGATATAGTCGAGGGCTTCGGCGGCCAGGCGGCCCAGTTCGCGCATTTTTTCGATTTCTTCGGGGGTGTGGATGATGACTGCCATAGCGTTTTGCCGATGAGTAATAAAAACGGCTGCGATTATAGCGCGAACGGCAGAGGGCTGCTTTGAGGCCGTCTGAAAAGGGAAGATTTGCAGCTGCGGAAAACACAGGCCGTATGCGCCGCAAACGGCACGTTTTCATGGGTGTTTCACAACACAAGGCGGACTGAAATCTTGCAGGCCGCCCTTTGTTGTATAGGACAGGTGCGCAGACAGGCAGCAAAAAAGCCCCATTTGCAGCGGGGCTGTTTTGCCGTCTTGACTGTCCTGAACAGAAGAGTTGCGGCTATGGGCAAACCGCCCTGTTTCAATAATAAATATACTCGTTTTGAATGCTTGCAACAACTTTATTCGCGCATTTGAAGTTTTTATCAAAGCCCGCCCGGCCTGTGGTGCGTTCGTGTCCGTCATCTTCACGGATGCTTTTCGCGCTTTGCAGATTGCCCTGCGTGTCAAATTGGTTATAAGTGCGGATCTGATAATCCAGCATCGGCTTGGCGCGGCTTTTATCGCCATCCCACCATCTTTGTAAAAACGTTTCAAAGCCGCGTTGGTCGTATTCGCGGTAAAAAGTCAGAAAATACGAGCGCATGGTTTTCTTACGCATTACGCCGTTTTTGTCGTATTCGTATTGCACGATTAAAGGGTAATTGCCCCTGTCATGATCATATATCGACAGCAAATTGCCGTGTCCGTCATATTCGTATTCTTTATTGCCGATTTTCACGCTGCCGCTGGTTGCACGCGAGCCGATTACGCGCCCGCTTTCGTCATAGGTAGTCGAACGGGTCAGCGGAAATTCGCTTCTTGCAAACATTTTTTCCACTATCGTTACGTTTGCGGCGTTTTTGTCGGTCAGGACACCGTTTGCATCGTAGACGATTTTGGTCTTTTTGCCCAAAAACTTATCTGATTTTTTGGTTACAACCGTGTTGCCGTCCTTATCTTTTGCATAAGTGTAGCTGTATGCGCCCGTTTTGTCCGTGCTGTGTACCATTCTGTTTTGTTTGTCAAATTCATAAGCGGCAAAATCGGTCAGTTGCGCGTCGTATTCGTGGCGTTGGTACCATGCAAGCCTGCCGAGCGGCGTGAATTTGTAAATCTGCGTATCGGTTTGCGTGATTTTATCGTTGCACTCTTCAAAATGACGCTTGACCGATTTGAATGTTTTAACCTTGCCTTTCAAATTCAATTTTTCCCAATCGCTCGTCGGCTCGGGCATGATGCCCGGAAGCGGCACGGCATAGGCGTTTACGGCCGCCAAAACTGAAAGCGCCAATAAAATTCTCATGTTTTTCCTTAAACTTCATTATGTTCAAGACTCGGCCGGGCGGGAAAAATGCAGGGCGGTAACGGCAAAACCGTGGCGGGAAAACAGCCTTTGCACTTCGGCGGGGGCGGCGGCGGGCAGATCGGCGCAAACGGCGGCGTTTTCGGCGGCGGCAAGTTGCGCCACGGTTTGCAGCAGCAGGGCGGCGCAGCCTTTGCGGCGCATCTTCGGCACGGTGGCTAGGTCTTCGATCACGATGCGCCTGCCTCTGCCCAGAGCGGCAACGGTGCGCAGGCCGCAGACGGCGGCGGCATTGCTTTTTCCTTCTTCAAACACGCCAAACAGGCGGTAGCCGCAGGGACGCAGCGCGGTATCGACCTGTTCGGCAAAGCCCCGTGCGTCGCCCAGCTCGGGATGCAGGGAGGAAAGGGCGGCAAAGGCGGCGGCGGTATCGGCGGCGGCGATTTCGCGCACGGCAAACTGCGGCTCTGCGGCGGGTGCGGCCTGCGGTTCGGCAGGCGGGGTTGCCGGCTGTGGCGGCGCAGGCGGCTGATCGAGCGCGGCCAGAGCGTCGGCATCGAGGACGCGCAAATCGTTGTCGGCGGCAAAGTCCATCAGGAAGCGGAACATGGGCGGATTGATGGTTTCGAGCTGTCTGCCGACGGCAACGCTGCGGATTTTTCCGACCAAAAGCGGGCGGACCCATTGGTGGTAGGAAAGCCGGTGGTCTTTGTCGAAGGAGGAGAGGATGCCGCACAGCCGCTCCGCCCAGTCGCTCGGACGGAAGGTTTTGCCGTTGCCCGTGGTGCCGTAAATGACGATTTCGTCTGGATTGATGGAGTTCATTTCTGCCTCTTTCCTTATGATTTGAAGCGGGAATTATAGCGCAGGCGGATGCGGGCTGCATTGGAGGCCGTCTGAAAAAGCCTGCCGTGTTTCGCGAGGCGGCAAACCTTGTCCGCAGACGAATCCGCGGGCAGAAGCCGGCACAAAAGGCAAAGGTGTTCCGCTTGGGCGCGGCAAGTGCCGTTACGGCCAAAGTCCGGTTTGTTCATGGCTGATGCCGGCCTATCGAAACGGGCGGGAAAGGCGGAAAGAAAACGGTAAGGGAAGAAAAATCGGGATGCGGAAAAAACATTGGCCGTGCTAAAAAACTGGCCGGACAAACGGGAGAGGACGGCGGGAAACCGGTCTTTTCCTCCCAAACGCGCCCTGCGCTCCGTTTGATTCGGCTCTTGGGGCGGCATTTTGGCTGCCCTGCCTTTGCACCGGTTTATCGCCAAAAACGCAAACAGGCCGGGCTGCATATACGGCCTTAGGCAGATACGCGGTTTTCAGACGGCCTGTTTCAGACGGCCTTGAAATATTCCCAAACGGGACGGCAGTTTTCCGGCAGTTCGGGACACGCGCCCAAGATGCCGCCGGAAAAATCGTTCGGGCGGTGGAAATCGCTGCCCGCGCTCGCAAGCAGGCCGTAGCGTTCGGCAAGCTGCGCATAGTTGCGGCGGTCGTTGGGTTGGCAGCTTCCGCTGTGTACTTCGATGCCCGCGCCGCCCAGCGATTTGAATTCTTCAAACAGATTGCGTTTGGCGGTGGCGGAAAAACCGTAGCGCATCGGGTGGGCGATAACGGCCAGGCCGCCTGCGCCATTGACTGCGTTTACACAGTCGGCAAGCGTCGTCCAGCGGTGCGGCACGGCACAGGATTTGCCGTCGCCCAAATATTTGGTAAAGGCCTGCTGCTTGTTGCGGACATGGCCGCCGCCGATGAGAAATTCGGCCAGATGGGTGCGGGAGGCCATTTCTTTGTTTGCCGCCAGCGCAAGCGCGCCTTCGTACGCGCCCGCAATGCCTTTGCTTTCCAGCTTGGCGGCGATGGCTTCCAGCCTTTTCAGACGGCCTTTCCTCACTTCGGCCAGCAGGTTTTGCAGCGGTTCGTTGTGTTCATCGAAATCCAGTCCGACAACGTGTATCGTGCGGCCGCGCCACGTTACCGAAATTTCCACGCCGCTGATAAAGCGCAGGCCGAGTTTTGCCGCTTCGGCGCGGGCTTGGGCAAGGCCGCCGGTGTGGTCGTGGTCGGTAAGCGCGAGCATGGTGCAGCCGTTTTGGTGTGCCAGCCGCACTACTTCGTCGGGATTCAGACGGCCGTCGGACACGGTGGAATGGCAGTGCAGATCTATCATTTCTGTTCTTCCTGCCGCTTGAGCTGCGCTTCATAGGCGGCTTTTTCGCGGCGGTAGATGGCAAACGTGCAGGCATCGCCGCATTCGCTGCCGCAGCATTCCCAGTCTTCGGGCGGTACGGGCTCGGACAGCGGTTTTTCAGACGGCCTGTCGTCATGCGGCGGCATCGGGGTCATATCCATCCGCTATTTCCAATCTTGCGCCGTCCAGTTCGATGATGTCGCCGCCGCGTATTTTCGCTGTTTTGCGGGTTTCCGCCCCGCCGTTACGGCGCACCGCGCCTGCAGCAATCAGGGCTTTGGCCTGCCCGCCGCTCTCGGCAAGGCCGGCGAGCTTCAAAAGGTCGCACAGGGCGATGTATTCCTGATCTTCGAGATAAACTGTTGCCTGCATATGAAATTTCCTCGTTTCGGCTGACGGGTGGAACAGGCCGTCTGAAAAAAATGCGGCGCAGCGGCACCACCGGGTGCTGCAACGCCGCAGATACTTTCCAATCCGTTTCAGACGGCCTGCCGCATCATGCGTCCAGACATTGCAGCTGCTGGAACATGGGCAGGCGGCGTGCTTTAAACTCCTCCGCCTGGCGTTCGATTTCCGCCAGATTGTCGGCATCGCTTTCCAGCGTAACGCCGTCTTTCAGCACTTTCAGGCCGGCTTTTTGCAGGTTTTCCCAAGCAAACTGCGCCCATTTGCCGGAATCGGTTTTTTGGTGGTGCGCCAGCATAAACAGCTTTTCGATATTGTTCGTGCCGAAGCCGCCGCCGCTGACCGGGCTGGCCAGATAGTTTACCCTGCCCTGCGCCCCCTGGTTCAAAACATCCAAGTTGAACCGCCGGCAGCAGGCACGCCGCCGCTTGATTTCCTCTTCGCTCTGGCACAGCACGATGTCGCCTTTGGCCGCCATCAGTGCCAACACGGCAAACAGCGGCGAGGTATCCATTTTGCCTGCCAAACCACGTTCGATGTCGGCCACGCTGTGGATTTTACGGTCTTTCAGATAGTCCAACACCGGACGGTAGAGGTCTTCGCGCAGGTCGGTGCTGTGTATGTAGGTAAGGGTGGGGCTGAAATGTTCGGGATCCGTCAGCAGCATCACGCGCAGCTTGTCCCGGGATTCTTTCAGCCGCACGGCATTCAAAGGCAGCGGGCCTTTCACCCAGTAATCGCGGCGGAACTGGCGGTTGAGCATATAGTCTTTGACGGTTTGGGCGAAATCCGGCCGGCTGATGCCGTTGAAAAACGCCTGCTGTTCGCTGTCGAACAGGCAGTCGGCAAAGTCTTCCAAATAGTGCGTCGAGCAGGCGTAGCTGAGTTTGGCATCGGAGAGCCATTGCGCGATTTGCGAAAAATACATCGGATGCCAGTCTTGGTTGAGATATTCGTGGGCGATGTAATTGGAGTCGTAGTCTTTCAAACTCTGGAAACGCTGCTGGATAAACGGCGCGGTTTCGGTCAGCTTGGGGCTGTATTTGAAAACATTTTCGCCAAACTCCAAAGACTGGGCGATATTCTGATGGCGGCTCTGTCCGCCCGATGCCAGATTTTTTTCGTGTTCCAGCAGCAGGTGGCGTATGGGCGCGTGCGCCGACCAGCCGGGCAGCGTGTTGTAGCTGATATACAGCACGCCGCCGACTTTCAGCTTGCGGCGCAGAAAATCGGTAATGATGCGGCGGTTGTCGTCGGAAATCCACGACCAGATGCCGTGCAGGCCGATATAGTCGAACTGGGGCAGATCGTCGCGGGCGCAAAACTCGCTGAAGCCTTGTTCGGAAAGATTGATTTTGCCGTCGTCGGTGCCGGCGGTACGCGACAGGCTTTCGGCAAACGCCGCCTGCGCGGGATTGAAATCGGTGGCAAACCAGCGGGCCGGCCCGGCGGCGGCATGGATGTTGACCGACACGCCCTGGCCGAAGCCCAATTCGCAGGCATTGGCCACTTGCGGCGGCTCCAGCCCCGCCATTAAAAACGGCATAACCAGATTATTGGGATTGAGCTCGCTGTAATAACCGTAAGTGTAGTTGATGTCGTTTACATAACCTTCCGACCAGTTGGACATTTTTTATTCCTTTGATTTTAAGAGTAACAATTTAAGCGTAACAGGCAGCAGACGCAGGACAAAGTTTTGCTGCGGGCTTGTGCCGCAGCAAAACCGCAGAGGCCGTCTGAAAAACGGTTTTCAGACGGCCTCCGAAGCCGAATCAGCCGACAATCCAGTACAGAAGCTGGACAACGACCACGGTGCAGGCGGCGGCAACGGCATCGTCGAGCATCACACCCAAGCCGCCCTTCACTTTGGCATCCGCCCATTTCACAGGCTGGGGTTTGGCGATGTCGAAGAAACGGAACACCAAAAATCCGATTATCCACCAGCCGAAGCCCTGCGGAATGCAGGCAAACACCATCAGCATGGCGGTAAACTCGTCCCACACAATCCCCTTGTAGTCTTCCCTGCCCAGCTCCTCGCTGACAACGCTGCAAATGACAATGCCGGCGGCAAACAGAACAAACGAAAGTATCAGCAGGCCGATATGGCTGATGCCCATACCGTACAGCAGGCCGGCAACGAACACGGCAGGCAGCGAACCGATGGTGCCGGGCGCGCTTTTTGCCAGGCCCGCGCCGAAGCCCAAGCCGAGCAGCCGCACGGGGCGGCGGGTCATCCATTCCCATGTGGGCGTGATGGGGTTTTGTGTTTGCGACATACGATGTTCCTTCCGTAACAGTGGTTTGAAATCCCCGCCTGCGGGCGGCGGCGGGATGCAGGCCGCATTATAGCGTTTCCCGCCATGCGCTTAAACCGATTCGGCGCATTTCACGCAGGCCGGGCCCTGCGCCGCCGCCAAAAGGCGAAACGGCTGTACGGCGTGAGGACGAAGCTGCCGCCGTCTGCACCGCCCGCTGCCAACACCAGCTTTTTCAGACGGCCTCCGTGCAGCGCGTCCAGAGCGGGGGCAAAGAAACGCCTGTCCCAATCTTCCGGCAGGCTGCGGCCGGATTCGGCTGCGGCAGAGCCTTCGAGAAAAACCAGGCCGTCGGAAACAGGCTGCGGCTGTGCGGCAAACAGGCTTTGCAGCGCATCCCAGTCGGGCGGCACGGCGAAAGCGGCGCGGCCGTCGGGCAGAAAGGCGCAGGAGCGATCGGCGGCAGTAAAATCAAACGGCGACGTGCCCACAGAGTCCTGCCACAGCCACACGCCGTTTACCGGCACGGCGCGGGCGGCATTGAGCGGATGGGTGTGCAGCCACATTTGGATTTCGGTCTGCGCGGCCAGCCAGTCCGGCGGCGCAAGACCTTCGGCGCGTTCCATGCCGTCGGCCTGCCCGTCGGCCGCCCACACCGATGGAACGTCCTGCCAGCCGGGCTGCTGCGGCAGGGAGAGCAGCCACAAATCCGGGCGGCAGGGATGGAAACGCCAGCCCGCATCGGCAAAAAATTCCGTCAGCCCCGCGCACCAGGCGGCAGCCTCGTCCGGCGTGATACCGAGCGTACGCCCGCAAGCCTGATGCGCCTGGTTCATACCCATCTGCTGGCTGACGGGCGCGGCAAGCACGCAGGGTGTCCCGTCCGGCAAACCGGCTTCGGCGGCAAGCAGGCGGCACAGGCTGCCGCGCCACAAAGTGCGGGCGTAAAACGCGGCGGAAGAGGCAGGCGCGGCGGCAAAACGTCCGAAACGCAGCATGGCGGCAAGGGCAGGTGCGGCAGACAGATGTTCGGACGGCCACTCGGGCAGGGAAACGGCGAAAGTCAGATTCATGGCGCAGGCAGTCGGCAAAAAGCGGCATTTTACGCGCTTTTGCCCGCCGCATCGGACGGAGGAAAACGGCCTGTGGTATACTTTGCCGCTGATTTTCAAATAAAAAATATTAAATTTCAAATAGTTGATAAATCCGTTTGCCCATACGGCACAGGAAAGAGATGGACAAAGATTTACCCCGCCGCCTTTGGCGGCATAAAAACGCCCGCCGCATATCGGCAGGTCTTGCGGCTCTGCTCCTCGGCACGGCCGCCTGGTACGCCCTTACCGCGCCGCAGGAAGTCGTGCCGCAAAGCCGCACCGTCGTGCAGGAAATGCCGCCTTTTCAGACGGCCTCTGCGGCGGAAAGCAAAAGCAGCTACTGGCTGGAAGAAGCCGTACACGAAGGCGACACCCTCGAATCGATGCTCAAACGCTACGGCCTCTCCGACACCGACATCGCCAACGCCCTGGGCAAAGACGGCGCAGACAAAAAACTGCTGCGCCTGCACCCGGGTCAGACCGTCAGCGTGCTGATGGACGGCAGCGGCGGCCCCGCCGCCATCCAGTTTTTCAACGACGACGACAACGGCGAAAAAAACCTCATCGCCCTGGGCAGGGTCAAAGGGAAATGGCAGGCATCCGCCTCCGAAATCGAAATGAAGACCCTGCCGACACTGGTGTCCGTCGTCGTGCGCACCTCCGCCAAAGGCTCGCTGGCACAGGCCGGCGTGGGCGTGGAGCTGCGCGAACTGCTGCGCGACATCTTCCGCGAACAGTTTGACGTGGACAGCCTGAAAGAAGGCGACCAAATCCGCCTGTTTTACGACACCATGTATTTCCGAGGCCAGGAAATGGGCAGCGGCGACATCCTCGGCGCGGAAATCGTCAGAAGCGGCAAAACCTGGCGCGCCTACTATTACGACAAAGGCGACGGCACGGGCGGCTACTACAACTACGAAGGCGAGCCGCTCAAATCCGAAAACGCCAACGGCAGCTTCGTCTATATGCCGCTGCAAAACTACACCCGCGTCTCCTCGCCCTACGGCATCCGCGTCCACCCCATCCTGCACACCGTCAAAATGCACACCGGCATCGACTACGCCGCCCCGACCGGCACACCCGTTTACGCCCCTGCCGACGGCACCATCTCCTTCAAAGGCTGGAAAGGCGGCTACGGCCACACCGTCGTCATGGAGCACGGCGGCGGCGTGGAAACCATCTACGGCCACCTCAGCGCGTTTTCCCCCGCCGCAGGCCGCGTGCGCGCGGGCGAAGTCATCGGTTTTGTCGGCACCTCCGGCCGCTCCACCGGCCCGCACCTGCACTACGAAGCCCGTATCAACGGCCAGCACGTCAATCCCGCCACCGTCGCCCTGCCCACGCCGAAAATGGAAAAAATCAGCATGGGCCGCTTCCTGCGCCAGCGGCAGCACACCGAAGACATCATGGAAGCCGTGGCCGGCCTGCCCGTTACGGCAGCACAGATTTTCTAAATTTTCTAAACGGCAGATACGGTTTGAGGCCGTCTGAAAACCTTGCAAAACAGGTTTTCAGACGGCCTCTGTTCCTTCTCCCGCCTGCGGTGGAGGGTTGGGGCGGCGGGCGGCTGGGAAAACGGGCGGCAGCTTGATTCCCTCCCCGTTTACGGGGGAGGGTCAGGCCGCATCATTGCCGTGTTTCTGCCCAAACACTTGATTCCCTCCCACGCGCAGACGCAGGGAGGGAGCAGATTCGCAGCGGTTTCAGCGGTTTCAGACGGCCTTTTAGTTTGTCCTGCCAACCCCCGCGTAGGGTGTGTCGCCCAAAGGCGACGTACGCGGATTTGCGGTTTGGTCGGAAAGGCTGCTTGTAAAATAAAGAACGCGTGCGTCGCTACGCGACACACCCTACCGGCAGCGCAGATTTTTTTAAACGACGGAGGCCGTCTGAAAAACAAGGTTTGGATTTTCAGACGGCCTATTGGTCGTGCGGGATTTTCATGGTGTCAGCGTGGCTTATGCGCAAATCTCTTCCACCGTTTTGCGCGGCGCGTAGGGCATGGGCTTGCCGTAGCCGATACGCAGCAGGATTTGCGGGTAGCCGCCCGCCAGATAGGGTTCGGTTTGCAGGCGTTGGCGCAGTGCCGCTATTTCGCAGGGCTGGTTGAGGAAGGCATGGGCGATGCCCGCTTCGGTGAGTTGCAACAGCAGCCGTTGCAGCAGGCGGCCGCAACGCAGCCAAGTGGCGCGGTCATCGGCGCGGCTGTCGAGCAGAACAAGATGCGAGGAGGAGGCAATATTGGCGCTATCGAGGCGGTTTTGCCGTTTGTCGTTGAGCATGCTACGCACGATGGGGCGCGACAACCACGCGGGCAGCGCCGGTGCGCCGATAACCGCGTAGCTGATGCCGCTGCGCGTCGCCTGCACTTGCTTGGCGTTGAAGCGCAGCCAGGAAAGCAGTTCGGCTTTGAAAGCGGGGTCGGCCATTTGCACACGGTTGCCCGCCATAATCTGTTCGCAGAGTTGCGCGCTTTCCGCGCTGCCGACGGGGAAGGCTTGCAGGCGCAGCCCGTCTTCTTGTTTGCAGGCGGTGAGGATGGCTTGCAGGGTGTCGGCGGGGATGGCGCGGCCGTCGTAGGCGCTGCGGTTGGTCTGGCTACACTCGATATAGGCGGCCAGCGGTGCAGGCGCGATGTCGGCACTTTTTTCCAAGGCGATGGCGATACCGCCGTCTGCCGCTTCATGAATATCCGTACGATAACCACGCGCGGCGGCGGCAAGGCAGAGGTTTTCCAGCGCGCAGCCAAGGCTGATAAAAAGTTCGCGCTTGTCGGGGTCAACGATGGGCAGCGCTTGGCGCAAGTCGGGATAGAGGACGATTTCCTCCGCACGCACGGCAAAGCGCCACGGTTGGCTGTTATGACCGGACGGCGCTTTGCCTGCCTGTTCAATGATGTAGTGGTAATCGGCGTTCATCGGTGCTCCTCTATTAACGAAAAGCCAAATAAAAAATCCGCCCGCTATCCGCATGACGCGTAGGGTGTGTCGCCCCAAAGCGACGCACGCGTTTCCGGACATAACGCAAAGGCCGTCTGAATATGCTGTGGCGCAAAACACGTGCATGGCAGAGCCGCACATCTTGCTGAACGGCAAAGGCCATATTGGTGCAAAGGCCGCCTTGATGTATGCGCCGCCTACCAGTCCGCCGCGATCCGCCGCGCTTCTTCCAGCCGCTGCGGTGTGCCGACATCGAGCCACAGTCCCCGGTGGCGGGTGCCGCGCACTTGGTTTTTTGCCATAGCCTGCCGCAGCAGGGGGGCGAGTTTGGCGGCTTGGTGGGGCGGGGTGGCGGAAAACAACTCGGGGCGGTAGAGGCCGCAGCCGGCAAATGTGAGCCGCATGCTGCCTTGCCCTTCGGGACGGACGAGGCCGTCTGAAAAAAGGGAAAAATCGCCTTCGGGGTGGTGCGGCGGGTTGGCGGCCAGCCACAGGTGCGCCAGTCCGTCCGCCAGCATGGCTTCGCTGCCGCGCACGGCGGCGGAGAAATCGATGTCGGCGAGAATGTCGCCGTTGACGACGAGGAAGGGCTCTCCGCCCAGCAGCGGCAGGGCGGTGGCGATGCCGCCTGCGGTTTCGAGACCCTGCCCGCCTTCGGGCGAGTAGGCGATGCTTACGCCGTAGGCCGCTCCGTTGCCGAGCCGCTCTTCAATCAGGCTGCCGAGCCAGGCGTGGTTGATGACGATTTCTTCGATGCCGGCCGCTTTGAGGCGGCGCAAATGCCAGCCGATCAGCGGTTCGCGCCCCGCCTGCAACAGGGGTTTGGGCGTGGTGTCGGTGAGCGGGCGCATTCTTTCGCCGCGTCCTGCGGCAAGTATCATGGCTTTCACGGTTTGTCCTTTCGGTGGTTGGAGGCCGTCTGAAACGGCTCTGTCCGCAGGGCTGGTTTTGCTGCGCTGAAACTCGCTGTGTCCGTTTTTGCTTCGCTAAAACTCGCTGCACTCGTTTTCAGACGGCCTTTTGTGTGTTTCCGCCTGCGGCGCACGCCATCTGCACGGCGGTTTTGACGGCTTCGATCAGGCTGCCGCCGTCGGCTCTGCCGCTGCCCGCAAGGTCGAGGGCGGTGCCGTGGTCGACGGAGGTGCGCACGAAGGGAAGGCCGAGGGTGATGTTCACGCCTTGTCCGAAGGAGGCGTATTTGAGGACGGGCAGCCCCTGGTCGTGGTACATGGCGAGAACGGCATCGGCACCGCGCAGCAAAAAGGGCTGGAACAGGGTGTCGGCAGGATAGGGGCCGCGCACGTCTATGCCTTCGGCGCGCAGGGCTTCGAGGGCGGGGATGATGGTGTCGTTTTCTTCGCTGCCGAGATGGCCGCCTTCGCCGGCGTGCGGATTGAGGCCGGCGGCAAGGATGCGCGGGGCGGCGATGCCGAATTTGCGTTGCAGGTCGCCATGCAGGATGCGGACGGTGGCGCACAGGGATTCGCGGGTGAGGGCGGCGGGCACGTCTTTGAGCGGCAGGTGGGTGGTGGCTAGGGCGACGCGCAGGCCGCCGCCGGCCAGCATCATGACGACGTGTTCCGTGCCGCTTTTTTGTGCGAGGTATTCGGTGTGGCCGCTGAAAAAGGCGGCGGGGCGGCCGCTTTGCGCATCGTTGATCACGCCTTTGTGCAGCGGGGCGGTAACCATGGCGGCGAATGTGCCCCGCGTGATGCCCGCATAGGCGGTGTCGAGCAGGTTTAGGACGTAGGAGGCGTTGGCGGGATTCAGACGGCCTGCTTCGCAGGGGGCGGCAAGGGGTAGGTGCAGCACTTCGAGTGCGCCGGCTTCGGGCGGGCGGGCGGGGTCGAAGTCGCGGACGGCCGCCTGCCTGCCGAGCATGGCGGCACGGCGGGCAAGCAAATGCCGGTCGCCGAGGACGACGGAGCGGCAGGGCAGCGGGCTGCCGGCAAGGCCTAGGCAGATGTCGGGGCCGATGCCGGCAGGTTCGCCGGAAGTAACGGCGATAACGGGTAGTGTCATGGTTTGTCCGTGTGGTGGTGGCGGCGGAATCGGGAAAGGCCGTCTGAAAACAGGAAAAGCCGTTTTCAGACGGCCTCTTGCTTTGCCTGTGCGGTATATTCGTGCGCAAAAGGCGTTGGCAGCAGCACGGCAGCGATGCAGAAGCCCGCTTTGCCGCCGCCGTATTTTCAGACGGCCTTTATGCGCTTAGGGCTGTATGCTTTCCAATAAAACGAAATGCTCGGTTTTGCTGCGCGGACGACCGCCCTGCCAGACGGTGCGGTAGCCTGCGGGCGGCGGCGTGTCCGCGCTGCCGGTTTGGATCAGGCGGTAGCGGCAGGCCGGATTGGCGGCGGAAAAAGGCAGGCGGCCGTATTCGCCCCAGGCAGCGCGTGCCGACGGCGTGTCCGCGCCGATGAATAGGCATTCCGCGCCCGTATGCAGCGCGGCGGGCGCGGCAGCCTCCATGCGTTCCACCACGGGGCGGTAGCTTTTCACCGCATCGAGCCAGGGCAGAAACAGCGTCATCAGCAAAGCCCACACCAGCGTCATCCCCGCCGCCCAGTTGGTTACCGCCTGCCGTCCGCGCACGTTTTTGCGCGTTACCGCCCGCAGCCACAGCGGCGTGAACAACACGGCCACGATAATCGGCACAATGTCGAAATCGGGCGTGTAATACGGGCTGAAATAAGCCGAACGCTCCGCCAGTTTCGCCGGCCAGCCGAAATTCATCGCCAGCCAGCCCGTCCACAAAAACACCGCGAGTGCGCCGAAAATCATGATGCCGAACCAGTTGGCAAACGCCGCCGCGCCGCGCCGCAGGCCGTCGAGCCGTGCCGCACCGAGCAGGGCGAGCGGCGGCAGCAGCCAGATCAGGCTGTCCGTGCCCGCCTTAGGCGCAAACGCCAGCAGCAGCCCGGCCGCCGCCAGCCACGACAGGGCGGGCGCGGCCCAGTCCTGCCGCAGAAAACCCCGTCGGGCACACGTCCACAAAGCCAGCGGCCAGGCGGGAAAGGCAAACCACAACAGGTTTTTCACATAATAAACAGGCTGGAACGACAGCCGCCAGGCATCCGTGCCGCCGAAAATGCCGAACACCGCATTCCCGCGCCACCACTCGAAAGCGGCCGGCGAGGAAAAATAAAGCGCGGTCGGATAAAGCAGCACCAGCGGCACGCCCAGCGCGAAAGCCGCCGAAAGCGCGGCGTAAAACCGCCTCTCGCGCCACGCCGGCGAAAAAAACGGCGACAGGCAGGCGGCAAACATCAGCACCGCCGTTACCGCCCAGCCGCCCGACACCGACAGCAAAGCCCAGCCGCCACCCGTCAGCAGCGCGGCAAAAATCACCCGCCGCCGCGCTTCGGCCAGCCCGTACAGGCACATGCCCGTCGCGGCAAACTGCACCGGCACGCCGCCGAGCAGGTGGGAGTTGGCAATCAGCCCCGCGCAGCCAATCAGAATCAGCACCACGCTGCGCCCCTGATGCCGCCCCGCCAGCCGGAAGCCCGCCATGCCGCAGCAGAAAAGCCCGACGGCGGTAAAAAACACGCCCGCAAAACGCATGGCCGAATACGCGTCTGCCAGCCACGGCGAAAACAACACGCGGCACTGCGCCGCAAGCCAGACATACAGAAAAGAAATGCCGCCCTCATAGTGCCCCTGCACCTGCGGCAGCAGCGCATTGCCGCCCGCCAGCACGTCTTTCACCGCCTCGTTTGCCCAAATTTCGTGCGGCTTCCACAAATCGTGCGAAAACACACCCGGCCACAGCCAGGCAAAAACCAGGAGCAGCAGAATCCAGGATTTTTCATGCGTAGGCGGCGCGGCGCGGCTTTCGGGCGGAGTGTAGGTCAGCATAGGCGGCTTCGTATCGGGAAATCAGGCGGTAGTGTAACAAAAAAACATACCCGCACGGCACGCCGGGCCGTCTGAAACCGCACAAGGTTTTCAGACGGCCTTTTAATTCTTATTTCCACTTACCAAACCGCCTTATCCGGCGTATAGTCTGTCCGTATTCCATGCCCGATTTCCCCAACAGGCATCCGCCTGCCGGATGCCGCGAACAAAAGGAGTGTTTTTATGGACAAGCTCGGTTTCAAACCCGTTCCCGCTGCGGTTGCCGTGGGTTTGGCTCTGCTTATTTGGTTTGTTATCCCCGTTCCCTCGGGAGTAACCCCGCAGGCGTGGCATCTTCTGGCGATGTTTGTCGGCGTGATTGCCGCGATTATCGGCAAGGCAATGCCCATCGGTGCCTTGTCTATGGTGGCCGTGATGCTGGTGGCGGTAACGGGCGTAACCAGCGGCAAGCCCTCCGATGCGATCAAAGACGCGCTATCGAGTTTCGCCAGCCCGCTTATCTGGCTGATCGGCGTGTCCATCATGATTTCGCGCGGCATTCTGAAAACCGGCTTGGGCGCACGCATCGGCTATTACTTTATTTCCCTGTTCGGCAAGAAAACCTTGGGCATCGGCTACAGCCTCGCCCTTTCCGAGCTGATACTCGCACCGGTAACACCGAGCAACACCGCACGCGGCGGCGGCATTATCCATCCGGTGATGAAAGCCATCGCATCAAGCTATGATTCCGACCCGGAAAAAGGCACACAAGGACGCATCGGCCGCTATCTCGCCCTAGTAAACTACCACAGCAACCCGATCACTTCGGCCATGTTCATTACCGCCACAGCACCCAACCCGCTGGTAGTGGACATCATCGCCAAAGCCACCAATTCGGACATCCATTTGAGCTGGGGTACTTGGGCTTTGGCCATGCTGCTGCCGGGACTGGCGGCCATGCTGCTGATGCCGCTGGTACTGTATTTCGTCAGCCCGCCCGAAATCAAAGCCACACCCAATGCGGCGCAGTTTGCCAAAGACCGTCTGGCCGAGCTGGGAAAAATGAACCGTGGCGAGAAAATCATGCTGGCGATTTTCGCCCTGCTGCTGATTCTGTGGGCGGGCATTCCCGCTTGGATATTCGGCAAAGCGTTTGCCGTCGATGCCACCACCACCGCCTTTATCGGCCTTTCACTACTGCTGCTTTCAGGCGTGCTCACTTGGGACGATGTGCTGAAAGAGAAAAGCGCGTGGGACACGATTACCTGGTTTGCCGCCCTCGTGATGATGGCCACCTTCCTGAACAAACTCGGCCTGATTTCCTGGTTTTCCGATGCGCTGAAAACCGGCATCGAACACACAGGCATGGGCTGGGCGGGTGCGTCCGTGCTGCTGCTTTTGGTGTATATGTACGCCCACTATATGTTTGCCAGCACCACCGCCCACATCACCGCCATGCTGGCCGCATTCTATGCGGCGGGTCTCGCCCTCGGTGCGCCGCCGATGGCATTCGGCCTGATTATGGCCGCCGCTTCCAGCCTGATGATGACCCTCACCCACTACGCCACCGGCACCGCGCCCGTGATTTTCGGCTCGGGCTACACTACATTGGGAGAATGGTGGAAGGCCGGCTTTGTGATGAGCGTGGTAAACCTGCTGGTATTTACCGTGATCGGCGGCATCTGGTGGAAAATTTTGGGCTTCTGGTAAACCATATGAGCCATCAGACCGTATAAAACGCTAACGGAACAGGCCGTACAGGCCACGTGCGTGGCTGTGCCACACACCCTACGCAGAGGCAACAAACGGCAAGTTTGCCATATAGTGTGTCAGCCAAAGGCAATGCACAACGGGTTGTACCGCATAAAGGCCGTCTGAAACTTTCAGACGGCCTCTTTAATAGAAAGTTGGTTTTCTCTGCTGTAAGTATTAACTGTGTTTCACCGCTGGGCATTTCTCTCAGTGCGGTAAAAGGTTGCCCAAATATTGACGCATTCGCCGCAGCTATAAAAATCTTCTGTTTCGGTAAAAATTCGATGAAATGCCGCCACTGCATACTTCGGTTTTGACGATGGTGTTTTGGCAACAGTCGGGCTTGTGCTGGCGTCGGGCGCGGGTTCAGAAGCGTTCGCCGGGAGCGAGGTAACGCCATTTTCCCGGCGGCAGTGCGCCGAGTTTGACGCGGCCGATGCGGATGCGTTTGAGGCCGGTAACGCTGAGGCCGACGAGTTCGCACATCCGGCGGATTTGGCGTTTTTTGCCCTGGCGCAGCACGAAGCGGAGCTGGTCTGTGTTCTGCCATTCCACTTTGGCCGGACGCAGCGGTTCGCCGTCGAGGATCAGGCCGTGGTTGAGCAGGGCGAGGCCGTTTTCTTTCAGACGGCCTTTGACGCGCACGAGGTATTCTTTTTCGCTGCCGCTGTTTTCGCCGACGAGCTGTTTGGCCGTACGCCCGTCTTGGGTGAGGACGAGCAGGCCGACGGAGTCGATGTCGAGGCGGCCTGCGGGTGCGAGTCCGCGCAGGTGGCTTTTGTCGAACGGAATGCGGCTGCCGTCGTTTTCCCAGCGGTTTTCGGGCGTGATGAGTTCTGCTGCGGCGCGGTAGCCTTTTTCGGGCTGGCCGCTGACATAGCCTACGGGTTTGTTGAGGATGACGGTAACGCGCCGCGCCTGCGTTTCGTGCGCTTCGCGGGCAAGGTCGATGCGGTCGGCGGCGGTAACTTTCTGGCCGAGGACGGCGGCCGTGCCGTTTACTTTTACCCAGCCGCGTTCGATATAGACATCGGCTTCGCGCCGCGAGCAGAGGCCGAGTTCGGCCATGCGTTTGGAAAGGCGGACGGGTTCTTGTCCGTTCATGTGGGATTCCTTTTTTTGTTTGCGGAAATGTCATCCCCGCGCCGATGCGCCGGAGGCACACGGCAGGGACGGTCTGTTTTGTCCGCACGGCGTACGTGCGTCCCGTTTCGTTCGGAAAATGTTGTGGTCTGAAACGGCATCTGTCAGGCATCTGTTTTACGGATGAACATAAGCGGCAGGGAACGCGTGCGCCGCTTCGGCGGCATATGCTGCGCGCTCGGCAGTCGGGTGTATCGGTTTGCCGCAGAGTGTGCCGTCATACCGTAATAACGGAGCTGCCTTATGGGTTGAACCGGGCGAGTATGGCGCGAATTTGGGCAGCGGCATCGTGGGTGTTGCTACCTTTGATGATGTTGGCTGAGTCGTTAAATCCTTGAATAATTGGAAGTTCGCGCAAATAATCGTCTAAGTCTTGGGGGGTGAGCAAGCGTCCGTGCAAATCCCAGCCAACGTTTAGGGCGCGCCCTTGCAGTTGGGCAACACGGTCGTGCAGATGCCCGTATAAATGATACCAACCTTTGTGGCATCCGTCCCATTCGTTGATGGGGTAGTGAAATAAAATCAATGTGTTGTTGATTTCGGGGAGTTTGATTTTTTGATAGCTGCGGATGGACGACAGCAAGGGGTTGCCATCGGCTTTGGGCGTATCCAGAAAGCGTTTTGGGTTGCGGCTGATAAGGTCATCGTGGTTGCCGAGTATCAGGTGGTGCCGCCCGTTTAAGCGGTGCAACACGGCTTCTATTTTTTTGAGGTCGTGGGCAAAGGAAACATCGCCGAGATTGTAAACGGTGTCTTGCGGCTGCACGGTTTCGTTCCAGCGGGCAATCATGTATTCGTCCAATTCGTCCGGCGATGGGGCGGACGGGCGAAATTGGGGGCAGAATCTGGCGATGTTTTTGTGGGAAAAATGGAGGTCGGATGTGAAATAAGTTTGTGGCATGGCGGGCTTTCGGGGATAAGCTGGGATACTAGGCCGCCTGAAAACGGGGTTTGCACAGGCCGTCTGAAAAAGCAAAGCGGCGTGCGTGGCTGCGCCGCACAGCCTGCATAACATAAGGCAATCCGTTTTCAGACGGCCTCTTCCGCCGTGTCAGCGGTTGCTGCCGGCCACCATGTCGAGCAGGAAGAGGCGGCAGTCGAGCTTGCCGTTGTAGAGGGGGATTTTGCGGTGCGGGGACAGGCGCATGAGTTTGGGCATGTCGCGGTCGCCCGTAAACATGCCGATGCGCCAGCCCGCGTAGTGCTGTTTGAGGCGGCTGCCGAGCTGCGGGTAGAGGGCGTGCAGCTCCTGCACTTCCGACAGGCGCACGCCGTATGGCGGGTTGGACACCATGATGCCGTTTGCGCCGTTGGGCAGCGCGTCCAATACGTCGCAGACGGCGGTGTCGATAAAGTTGTCGGCCTGGGCGGCGGCGATGTTGGCTTGGGCGGTGCGTATCATGATGCGGCTGCTGTCGCTGGCGGCAATGTTTTCAGACGGCCTGTCTTTGCTTTGGGCGCGGGCTTGGGCTTTGAGGCGCGCCCACAGGGCGGAATCGTAGTTTGCCAGCTTCTCGAAGCCGAAGCGGCGCATCAGGCCGGGCGCACGGGCGGCGGCAATCCAGGCGGCTTCGATGGCGAGGGTGCCGCTGCCGCAGAAGGGGTCTTGGAAGGGCTGTGTGCCGTCGTAGCCCGCCAGCAGCAGCAGGCCGGCGGCAAGGTTTTCGCGCAGGGGGGCTTCGCCGGCATCTTGGCGGTAGCCGCGTTTGAACAGGGCTTCGCCGCTGGTGTCGAGGAAGATTTGCGCGGTTTTGTCGTCGAGGAAGACGCGGATGCGGACATCGGGACGCTGTTTGTCCACAGAGGGGCGGCGGCCGCTGCGCTCGCGGAAGGCGTCGCAGAGCGCGTCTTTGGTTTTCAGGCTGACGAAGTCGAGGCTTTTGACGGCGGCGCGGCGGCCTTCGGTCTGCACTTTGACGGTGTGGCCGTCTGAAAACCATTCGTGCCAGCGGATGCTGCGGGCGAGGCGGTAGATGTCGTTGTCGCTGCGGTATGCGCCCTGCGCCAAGCGCAGGAGGACGCGGGAGGCGGTGCGGGAATGGAGGTTGGCGCGGTAGATTTGTTCGAGGCCGCCGGTGCAGGACACGCCGCCGTCGGCGGTGTGCAGATTGGTGCAGCCTTGGGCGGCAAGTTCGGTGTGCAGGACGGCTTCGAGGCCGCGCGGGCAGGTAATGAAAAGGGAATGTTCGGTCATGGGGTTTCCGCTGCGGGGCGGCCTGTTCGTGGGTGGTTCGGTAAAGGCAAAACGCGCGGCGGCGCGGCTTTCTGCCTTCGGAGATGGTTTTGCGGCGCGGGTGTTGGCGGCGTGTACGCGGTTTTAGAGCCGTATGAGGCCGTCTGAAAAGCGGGGAAACTGTTTTTCAGACGGCCTTATGCGGCGTGATATTGGGTAATGTCGAAGTAATCCACTCCGTAGTAGCGTCGGAAGAAAGGGACGGGGCTTGGGTGATTTGCTGCATCAGGGCGGTAAAACTTGAGGCAATACGGGAAATATCGTCGCCGCCGTCGTGTTCGTAGATAAAGATTTGTCCGCGATATTTGCCTGTGGCGGGCATGATGAGACTTTCGGGGGTGTAGCCGAAATAGGCGAATACGATGGCATCTGCCCACCAATCGGGCGTGCCGATGACAGCAGGCTGTCCTTCGCAGGTTTGGTATTCGCCGCGCCCGTCTTCGTCCAGTTCGTCGGCGGAGGCAAACCATTGTTCCAGGTCGCTTTTCAGCTCTGCCATTTCGGCAATGGGAACGAATACCAGCCCTGTGAGCGGGTCGCTGCGGCGGGCGTAGAGCCGTGCGCCGTTGTGGGCGCGGTAGAAAGCAAGCAGCTCGGGGCTTGCGCCGCCAAGTTGCTGTTCCAGTCGGGCGAGTTGTTCGGCGGATGCAGGCTCGGCGGCGCGGTGGGCAAGGAGGATTTCGCCGCCGCCTGCTTCGGATGATTCGGTAAAGCGGGGATTGGCGGCGGCAAGGAGCGGATGGAGCAGACCGGACATGGGCTATCCTTTTTTGGAGGAACGGGCGGGCAAACCGATTCGGGTTGTAGAAATGCACCGCCTTGTTTGCACGACAGCTTGGGAAAAGCAAGCCCGCAATATCCCAAACGTATCCCCTTTCGGGCTGCCATGCGGTTTGGCAGCCCGAACCAATTTACATGCCTTCCATCAGCATGGTGTCGATGCAGTCGCACAAGGCGTGGATAAGGACGATGTGGTTTTCCTGGATGCGGGCGGTGCGCGGGTGGGGGACGTTGAGCAGGATGTCGCTGTCTTTGAGCATGGCGGCGATTTTGCCGCCGTCGCGGCCGGTAAAGGCGAGGATGCGCATATCGCGCTCGTGGGCGGCTTTGACGGCTTCGATGATGTTGCCGGAATTGCCCGAGGTGGAAATGCCCAGCAGCACGTCGCCGGGACGGCCGAGGGCGCGCACCTGTTTGCTGAATATATGCTCGAAGCCGTAGTCGTTGCCGATGGCGGTGAGGGCGGAAGTGTCGGTGGTGAGGGCGAGGGCGGCCAGCTCCATGCGCTCTTTTTCAAAACGGCCGGTCAGTTCGGCGGCGAAATGCTGCGCGTCGGCCGCCGAGCCGCCGTTGCCGCAGACAAGGATTTTGCCGTCGTTCATCAGGCATTCGATCAGCATCATCGCGGCTTCGGCAGTAGGCTCCGCCAGCACTTCGGCGGCCTGCCGTTTGGCGGCGATGCTTTCTTCAAAATGGGCGCGGACGCGCTCTTCAAGGGTGGGCATAAGGTTATCCTGTGATATTTTGCAGCCAGACGGGGCGGGCATTTCCTTCGATCAGCACCGCATCGAGACGGCAGCCGCTGCGGCGGCCGGGATGTTGTTGCAGATAGCATTCCGCGCTTTTTTGCAGCTTGGCGAGCTTGGCGGGCGTGATGCTGTATGCCGCGCCGCCGAATGCGGCGGATTTGCGGTATTTTACTTCAACAAACAACAGCAGTGCGCCCGATTCGACAACCAGATCGATTTCGCCGTGGGGGCAGTGCCAGTTGCGCGCCACCAGACGGCAGCCGTTTTCCTGCAAAAACCGCAGGGCGGCATCTTCGGCCGCCTGCCCGCTCGGATGGTTCAGGCGCATGGTTTTCCTTTTGCAAACACGGTGTTCGGACGGCCTCATGTTACGGGACAACGCGCCCTGCTGCAAACAGGCCGTCTGAAAAAGCAATCCGCGCTAAAATGCCGCCGTTTCCACACGGACGAAAACCATGCCGCAAACCCATCTGCAAAAAGCCGCCGCCAGCCTCGAATCCGCGCTCTATACCGTCGCCACCCCCATCGGCAATCTGGCCGACATCACCCTGCGCGCACTGGCCGTGCTGCAACGCGCCGATTTGGTCTGCGCCGAAGACACCCGCGTAACCGCCCGCCTGCTCGCCGCCTACGGCATACAGGCCAAACTCGTCAGCGTACGCGAACACAACGAGCGGCAGATGGCGGACAAAATCGCCGCCGCCCTTTCAGACGGCCTCATCGTCGCCCAAGTGTCCGATGCGGGCACGCCGGCCGTGTGCGATCCCGGCGCGCGGCTGGCGGAACACGTCCGCGCGGCCGGCTTTAAAGTCATCCCTGTGCCCGGCGCAAGCGCGGTAATGGCCGCCCTCAGCGCGGCAGGCGTGGCCGAATCCGGTTTTTATTTCAACGGCTTTCTGCCGCCGAAAACCGCAGCCCGCCAAAAGCTGTTTGACACATGGCTTGCGGCGGAATATCCGGTGGTGATGTTTGAAACCCCGCACCGCATCGAAGCCGCCCTCTCCGACATGGCCGCCGTTTTCCCCGCCCGCCGCCTGACGCTGGCACGCGAGCTGACCAAAACCTTTGAAACCTTTTTAAGCGGCACGGTGGCCGAAATTCAGACGGCCTTGCGCGAAGACGCAAACCAAACGCGCGGCGAAATGGTCTTAATCCTCCACCCCGCCGCGCCGGAAAAAAACGCAACGCTGCCTGCCGAAGCCCTGCGCGTGCTGCACCTGCTCGCGGCGGAGCTGCCCACCAAACAGGCGGCGCATCTGGCGGCGCAGATTACGGGCGAAAGCAAAAAAGCCCTGTACGACGCGGCTCTGGCGCAAAAACAGGGCTGACGGGGCAGGCAGGAAAAGGCCGTCTGAAAAAGTTTTCAGACGGCCTCGAATTTAATCGCAACCGATAACATCCCCTTTGCTGTCATGCGTGCAATTTTTTCCGTATGCCCCGTTCCAGTAGTAACCCGAATATTTTTCTTCCGCCGGCCGAATAACCACCGTCGGCGCGGCGTGCGGCGGGCGGCCGTAGATTCTGTCCAACTGTTCGCAGGCAGGCGTGCCGTTGCGCTCGCGCAGCAGCGATTCGCGTTCCAGCGCACATTTGCGCTCCAAGCGTTCGATTTCGTAATTGTCGGCGGCGGCAGCAAGGGCGGGCAGGGCGGCAAACAGCAGCCAAATAAAACGGGACATGGTTCGTTCTCCTTATACACTTGGGAAAACCACGCCGCCGATGCCGCAAGCGGCGCGGTTTTCCGTTTTGAAGTTACCTGAATTTACGCAATAACGGTGTCGCCACACCATTCGTCAAGACTACTACCGTTTTGCTAACCGTGCCAGCCGCCTCACACATTATTTCGTGCGGCAGCCGTACTGAAAAACCCCAAGCCGCCAAATTAAGCGCAGGCGGCTTTCTTAGGCTTAATAAACGGATTTTAAACGGAAATGAATTTGTCCGTTACCGGCATACCCGCAGCGGGAAACTTTCCCGCCGCCAAACGGAGCAAAGCGGGCAGGCAACACGGCAAACAGCCGCCGCCAAACAGCCGCCGATTTGGCGATTGCGCCATATCGGTTAAAATGCCGCCCTTTTCCATCACAGGCCGTCTGAAAAACGGCATCCGTATAAAAAACCATGCGAAACACACCGTCCACCCTGCGCTACTGGCTGCTTTCCGCCGCCGCCATCGTGCTCGACCAAATCACGAAATACGCCGTGCTGGCGCGTTTTGAAGATTTCGAACGCCTAAACCTCATCCCCGGCTTTTTCGACCTCACGCTGGTGTACAACACCGGCGCGGCATTCAGCTTCCTCGCCTCCGCCGGCGGCTGGCAGAAATATTTTTTCGTTGCGCTGGCGGCGGTAATCTGCACATGGCTGGTACGCGCGGTGAAAAAAGGCGAGTTTGGCGCGTGGGGTTCGTGGGGCGCGGCCATGGTGGTGGGCGGTGCGCTGGGCAACGTCATCGACCGCTTTATCCACGGCAAAGTGGTGGATTTCCTGCTGTTTTACGGCGAAAGCTGGTCTTATCCCGCGTTTAACGCCGCCGACAGCTTTATCTGCGTCGGCGCGGCACTCATCGTTATCGACAGCTTCAAACACAAAAAAACACACGGGCCGTCTGAAAAGGAAGCCTCATGAGCGGCAAAACCATCATGCTCGCCAACCCGCGCGGCTTCTGCGCCGGCGTGGATCGGGCCATCAGCATCGTCGAACGTGCGCTGGAAGAATTCGGCGCACCCATTTATGTGCGCCACGAAGTCGTCCACAACAAATTCGTGGTGGACAACCTGCGCGAAAAAGGCGCGGTATTCATCGAAGATCTGGCCGACGTGCCGCCGGGCGCGACGCTGGTTTACTCGGCACACGGCGTGTCCAAAGTGGTGCAGGACGAAGCGGCGGCGCGGGGCTTCCGCGTGTTTGACGCAACCTGCCCGCTGGTTACCAAAGTACACAAGGAAGTGGCGCGGCTGGACACGCAGGGCTACCAAATCATCATGATCGGCCACGCCGGACACCCCGAAGTGGAAGGCACGATGGGGCAGCTTCCCGAGGGCGCGATGCTGCTGGTGCAGACGGTGGAAGACGTGGCCAAACTCAAAGTGGCCGATCCCGCCCGCCTCTCGCACGTGAGCCAGACCACGCTGTCGGTGGACGAAACCCGCGATATTATCGCCGCCCTCAAAGCGCGCTTCCCCAACATCAAAAGCCCGCCGAAAGACGACATCTGCTACGCCACCACCAACCGTCAGGAAGCGGTGAAACAGCTTGCCGCCGAATGCGACATTGTGATTGTCGTCGGCTCGCCCAATTCGTCCAACAGCAACCGCCTGCGCGAAGTGGCCGCCCAGCGCGGCGTGGATGCCTATATGGTGGACAACGCCTCGCAACTGCACCGCGAATGGTTTGCCGGCAAACGGCGGACGGGCGTAACCGCCGGCGCGTCCGCCCCGGAAGTGCTGGTGCGCGAAGTGGTAGATACCCTCAAAGCATGGGGACACGATGCCCTGCGCGAAGGCGAAGGCGCGGAAGAAAGCATAGTATTCGTGCTGCCCAAAGAGCTGCGCGGCGAAAAAAAGGCCGTCTGAAAACACAATCCGCGAGTGCCGCTGCGGCAGCATTGCCCGAATAAAGGCCGTCTGAAACCCGACAAAAGGTTTCAGACGGCCTTATTTATAATCTGTTATACCGTAACAAATTGAAAAATTTAAATAAATTTGACAAGCACTATCAACAAGCCTATAACCGCACCCATCGGCACTTCCGTTTTTCCAACCCTTCCAAAGAAAGGAAGCATCATGAAAGCAATGGTTTACCACGGCGCGGGCGACATCCGTTTTGAAGAAAAACCCAAACCGCAGATTATCGACCCGACCGACGCAGTCGTAAAAATCGTCAAAACCACGATTTGCGGCACCGACTTGGGGATTTGGAAAGGCAAAAACCCCGAAGTGGCCGACGGCCGCATCCTCGGCCACGAAGGCATCGGCATTGTCGAAGAAGTCGGCTCCGCCGTGAAAAACATCAAGCCCGGCGACAAAGTCATCATTTCCTGCGTGAGCAAATGCTGCACCTGCGACAACTGCAAAATCCGGCTCTACTCCCACTGCCGCAACGGCGGCTGGATTTTGGGCTATATGATCGACGGCACCCAGGCCGAATACGTACGCACACCGTTTGCCGACAACAGCCTCGTGCCGCTGCCGGACAACGTCAATGAAGAAGTTGCCCTGCTGCTTTCCGACGCGCTGCCCACCGCCCACGAAATCGGCGTGCAATACGGCGATGTCAAACCCGGCGACACCGTATTCATCGCCGGCGCAGGCCCCGTGGGCATGTCCGCCCTGCTGACCGCCCAGCTTTACAGCCCCTCGACGATTATCGTCTGCGATATGGACGAAAACCGCCTCAAACTCGCCAAAGAACTCGGCGCGGGCCACACCGTCAACCCCGCATCGGGCGACGTGGCCAAACAGGTACTCGATATTGTCGGCGCAGACGGCGTAGACTGCGCCATCGAAGCCGTCGGCATTCCCGCCACTTGGGATATGTGTCAGGAAATCGTCAAGCCCGGCGGCCACATCGCCGTGGTCGGCGTGCACGGCCAGTCCGTCGATTTCAAACTGGAAAAGCTGTGGATCAAAAACCTCGCCATCACCACCGGCCTGGTCAATGCCGACACCACCGAAATGCTGATGAAGGCCATTGCCTCCAGCCCCGTGGACTACACCAAAATGCTTACCCACCATTTCAAATTCGACGAACTGGAAAAAGCCTACGACGTGTTCAAACACGCGGCGGAAAACCAAGCAATGAAAGTGGTGCTGGTCAACGGATAAACCTGCCCCTCCGTTAAGGCATAAAGAGGCCGTCTGAAAACCGATTTTCAGACGGCCTTTGTTCCCTCTCCCGCAGAAAACGCGTGCGCCGCTTGGGCGGCACACCCTACCCGAACAGCAACACCGCCCGCCGCGCCGGAGCAATGTAGGGTGTGTGGCAGCCACGCACGCGGCCTCAAACTTCGGCAAAAGGCCGTCTGAAAACGAACAAAGTCAGTTTCAACAGAGCAAAAACCAATATCCGCCGTTTGTGTAGGGTGTCGCCAAAGCGGCGCACGCGTTTGACACCATGCGGACACAGAGGCCGTCTGAATCCGCAAACTGCGTGCGTGGCTGCGCCATACACCCTACACAGACTGTCAGCGCGAAACCATGCAAAAGGCCGTCTGAAACCTGTTTTGCAGATTTTCAGACGGCCTCTTTACGTTCTGTTATCGGCCAAACAGGCAGTTCCACCAACTGCATACTTGGTAAAGGCACACACCCTACCTGAACGGCAAAGGCCGCCTGAAAAACATTTGCGGTTTGCAGACGGCCGGCAGGAACGCGTGCGCCGCCGTGGCGGTACACCCTAGGGGCAGAGAATAGGTACGCCGCTCGGGCGGCACTGTCTATACGGCGGAAGCTGCGGCCAGATAGGCCGCCAGCGGTTTGGGCAGGCCGTAGCCGGCCAGTTCTTGCGGCGGCACCCACAGGCCGTCTGAAAAGTGTCCGCAACCATCCTCCGCACAGGCCTGCGGCGGGTGCGGCCTGCGGCATTGTGCGGCGAAGGGGGTAACCAGCAGCAGGCGGTGGGTGAGGCGGTGGGTGATGGCGGCCTGCTCTTCAAGGCTGTCTGCCGACAGGCCGTAGCGTGCTGCGGCTTGGTACAAATCTTCGAGGGCGGTGAAACAGGGCACGCAGTAGAGGCCGCCCCAGATGCCTTGGGCGGGACGTTTTTCCAGCAGCAGTGCGCCGTCGGGGCGGCGCAAAACCAGCCAGTAGAGCGGCAGGGTCTGCACGGCTTGGGCGGCTTTGCGGCGGGGCAGTTCCGCCGTGCGGCCTTGGGCGCGGGCTTGGCAGATACCTGCCATCGGGCAGGCGGCGCACAGGGGTTTGCTCCGTTTGCAGACGGTCGCGCCCAAGTCCATCAGGCCCTGGGTGTAGGCGGGCATATCGGCGGGCGCGGGCGGCAGCAGGCTTTCGGCCAGCGTCCACAGGCTTTGGCCGAATTTTTTGTCGGACGGATCGCCGTCGCGGGCGAAAACGCGGCAGAGGACGCGTTTGACGTTGCCGTCGAGGATGGCTTCGCGGCGGTGGAAGGCGAAGGCGGCAACGGCGGCGGCGGTGCTGCGGCCGATGCCGCTCAGGGCTTCGAGTCCGGCGCGGGTGTCGGGAAAGATTCCGCCGTGTTGCGCCATGATTTGTTTGGCGGCTTTGTGCAGGTTGCGGGCGCGGCTGTAATAGCCCAGCCCCTGCCAGAGGGCGAGCACTTGGTCTTCGGGGGCGGCGGCGAGGGCGGAAACGGTGGGAAAGGCGGCAAGAAAGCGCGGGTAGTATCCGGCAACGGCGGCCACTTGGGTTTGCTGCAACATGATTTCGGAGAGCCAGACGCGGTAGGGGTCGCGGCTGTGCCAGGGCAGGTTGTGGCGGCCGTGTTTTTGCTGCCAGCGGATCAGGCGGGCGGCGAAGGTGTCGGAGAGGCCGTCTGAAAACTCATTGTGTCCGTTTTCAGACGGCCTGCGGGTTTTTGCGGCGGCGGCGGTGTGCATGGTTGTTCTTTTTTATAGTGAAACAAGGCGCGGGGCCGTCTGAAACGGACACGGCGGCAAGGGTTTTCAGACGGCCTGAGGCGGCGGCAGTTCGACGGTTTTGCCTTTGTATCCGCACAAATCATTGACAATACATTGGCCGCACAGCGGTTTTTGCGCTTTGCAGACGTAGCGGCCGTGCAGGATGAGCCAGTGGTGCGCGTCCAAAACAAATTCGTCGGGGATGACGCGCATCAGCTTGTCTTCGACTTCGCGCACGTTTTTGCCGGGCGCGAGGTTCATGCGGTTGCTGACGCGGAAGATGTGGGTGTCCACCGCCATGGCTTTTTGGCCGAAGGCGGTGTTGAGGACGACGTTGGCGGTTTTGCGGCCGACTCCGGGCAGGGCTTCGAGTTCTTCGCGCGTTTGCGGCACCTGTCCGCCGTGTTTTTCGATGAGGAGGCGGCAGGTTTCGACGATGTGTTTGGATTTGGTTTTGTAGAGGCCGATGGTTTTGGTGTATTCCATGATGCCCTCCAGCCCCAATGCGAGCATGGCTTCGGCGGTGGGGGCGGCGGGAAACAGGCGGGCGGTGGCTTTGTTTACGCCTTTGTCGGTGGCCTGGGCGGAGAGGAGGACGGCGATTAGGAGCTGGAAGGGGCTGTCGTAATGCAGCTCGGTTTGCGGATGGGGATTGGCTTCGCGCCAGCGGGCGAAGATTTCGCGGCGGGTTTGTCGGTTCATGTTTTGCTGTTTGGTATTTTTGTATTTTTCAGACGGCCTGTGCGGGCGGGATTGTAACCGAACGTGGCGGCGGCCGCCCGTATGTGCGTTCCGGCCGCACCGCCGCCGTTTTCAGACGGCCTCTGCCATAGCGCGGGGCGGAGGCAGGGCGGATTCCGGGCGGCCGTGCAGGGCTTGGAAGGCGGGTTCGAGCAGGTCGGCGGCGGCGGTAATCTGCTGGGTGAGGATGTGTGCCTGTTCGCTGTCGGGCGCGAGGGCGGCAAGGGCGGCGCGGCTGTCGGCAAGGCGGGCGGCAAAGGCGGCATCGGACAAATCCGGCAGCTCGCGGGCAAGGGCGCAGACGGCGGCGGCGGCGGGAAACCATTGGTGCAGGAAGGCCTGGTGTTCCGCATCGCGGCTGAGGGTGTCGCGGTATGCGCCGAGGGCGGAGATGTAGCCGATAAGGGAATAGTTGATTTTGAGCAGGCGGAAGCCGTCGTGCAGGCGGCTGCCGTATTTTGCCGGTTCGCCGGACATATCGGACAGGGTGCTGGACAGGGCGGCGGCGCGTTCGTGGGCAAGGCGGCGGGCGGCGCGGTAGGCCACGTCGTCGCCGCCGCCGCGCTCCAGCCCGCCGATCACGGCATTCAGATAACCCGCGTCGGCGGCAATGGCGGCGGCTCCGGTTTTGTCCAGCCGCAGATAGTGCCAGTCGGGCCAGATGTAGGACACGGCGGCCCAGGCCAGCAGGCAGCCGATTACGGTGTCGGCCATGCGCATGGGCAGGGCCTGGGTAATGTCGTAGCCGGCGATGGAGAAGCTGATGAGTGCCTGAATGGTGATGAAAAAGGTGGAGTAGCTGTATTTGTTGGCGCGGAACAGGAAAAAGAGTGCCACGCCGGCCGCCATCACCATCAGCTTGGCTTCGAGCGACTGGGTGAAATAGGGCAGCAGCGAGCCGACGATTACGCCGCCGAGTGTGCCGGTAATCCTTTGTTTCAGACGGCTTTGGGTGGCGGAGTGGTTGGGCTGGCAGACGAAAACGGCGGTGAGCAGTATCCAGTAGCCGAAATTGAGATGGAGGGTTTCGACGATAAGGCCGCAGACGATAACCAGCAGCGACATGCGCACGGCATGGCGGAAGGTGGCCGAACGGGGGGTGAGCTGGGAAAAAATGTTTTTGGCCGCATCGCGCAGCTTGGCGGAATCGTGGTGGGCGATGCGCTGGTCGGCTGCGGGGTTTTCGTCCAGGCCGCTGTCGAGGGTGGAAAGGCGGTGGTTGATGTTTTGCAGGTTGCCGGAGAGGCGTTGCAGCAGCGGCGTTTCGGGCGAATCCGCATGGGCGGCGGCATAGTGGGCGGCAGACTGTTTCAAACCCTGGCGGGCGCGCGTGAGGCGGGCATCGGGTTCGTAAACGCGGTTTTCGCGCAGGCCGGCGGCAATGTCGCGGCAGGCCTGCGCCTGCAATTCCATCAGGCGCAGAAAACGGAAAATCAGGTCGGTGTTTTTCAGCTTTTCCGCCGTGTCGCGGTAGCTGATGTGGCTGGAGCTGGCGCGTTCGTGGATGTCCTGCGCGGCAAAATAATAGCGCAGCATACGGGTGGTGCGCGGGTGGCGGTGCTGGCCGCGCATCCGGTAAAACAATGCGCTGCGGCAGAGGTTGAAGGCCTGAATTACCCGGCTGTTGGCCATTGCCAGCGCAATCTGCCGCTCTTCGAGGCCGCCGGTTTCGTCGGGATCGAAAAAGCCCGCTTTGGCATCGAGGTATGCGCCCAGCGCGTCGTATGCGTCGGCGGTGTTTTCCTGCACGGTGCGGTGCGGCAGCAGGATGTGCAGGAACAGGGCACAGAGGCTGTACAGCCCCGCGCCGCAGAGAATCATCAGCGGATTGAGATACCATACCGCCGCGCTTGCGGGATCATAGGTGAGCGTGGTGTACACGGCCACCGCCAGCGTGCCGAAGGCGATGGTGCGGTAGCGCAGGCCGACCGCCCCGGCCATAGTGAACACAAAGGCCAGAGCCGCCATCACCGGCAGGAAAAAAGCCCGGTGTCCCAGCGCGGCCTGCGCCGAAAGCGAAGACACGGCAAAGGCCGCCAGCGACACCGCGCTGTTTTTCAGACGGCCTGCAAGTGCGTTGTCCAAATCCACCAGCCCGCCGGCAATCACGCCCAACACCAGCGGAATGGCAACGCTTTGCAGGCTGAAGCGGTAAACAAGCAGGGCAACGGCGGAAACGGCAATCAGGGGCGGCAGCACGGCCACGACTTTGCCGCTGACGGGCGGGGTTTTGAATTTCATGATACGGACGGAAAACAGACGGACGGATGGCGTTTTGGCGCGATTGTACACGCTGCCGCGCCATCTGAAACGGCGGATGGCGTGGAAACACCGCCGATGCCCGCCACCGCCGCGCCCCTGCGTGCCATAATCCCGTTTCCGCCCGCCCGCCAGGAATCTGCACCATGCACACCGCCCAATACGCCGCCGCGCTTTTTGCCGCGTTTTCTGCCTGCCTGCCTGCCGCCGCAACCGCCGCAGAATCCCTGCGCTGGGAACAGGAAGCCTCGGCATACCACCGCACGCCCGACCCGCAGCTCAAACGCGGCCTCGCGCTGACCGAACAAGGCCTGTCCGATCCGGCCATCAGCGGCAAGCCGTCAGCCCGCCGCAACTTCACCGTATGGGCGGCACAGGTTTTGGCAACGCAGCCGCAGCAGACCGCACACTGGTGCGCCGCCCTGAAAAAACACGGCGCAGACAGCCGCACCGCCCCGATCTTCAAACTCGCCGCCACGCCCGAGGGCAAACGCTGCACCGACACCCTCAAACTCACCGCCGCCGAACGCGAATCCCTGGACAAACTGCCCTCCGCCGCCGAACTGGCCGCCGCCCCGCCCTCCCCCGCCTCGCTCGACGACCGCTGGATTGCCTTCTACGTTACCGGCCAAAGCCGCTATGTCGAAGAAATCGCCGCCTACGTTGCCGATAACGCCCTGACGGACGGGCAAAACGGCAGACCGCAACACCCGCACGCGGCCTACGAACGCATCACCTTCGCCGCCGCCCGCTGGTCGCTGGCCTCCAATATGCGGCAATATCCCGAAGTGCGCCGCGCCGTCGAACGCTATGCCGCCACCCTGCCCGCAGACAAACGGCAGGCCCTGCAAAAGGCATTAGACGGAAAATAAGGCGCGGCCAAACCCTCTGCCCGCCTGCCAAACCGTTTTTCAGACGGCCTCCCCTGCGCCGCCGGTACGAAACAAGCCCCGCCGCAGCGGGGCTTGCCTGTTAAGGAATATAGTGAAACAAATAAATGAAAAAACAGATGCTGGTGTAGGGTGTGCGGCGCAAGCCACGCACGCGGTTGCAGAATGCCTGCAAAACAAAGAACGCGTGCCCCGCTTGGGCGGCAAAGCCACACAGGCCGTCTGAAAACGGACAAAGTGGGTTTCTGCGGATGCTGGTGTAGGGTGTGCGGCGCAAGCCACGCACGCGGCTTCAGAATGCCTGCAAAACAAAGAACACGTACCCCGCTTGGGCGGCACACCCTACCCGCCTGCCGACAGCAGATGGATATTATCGTGTTGTTTCACTATACCGCTGCCGGCGGCTGCACGGACACCGTGCTTTCCATTGCCCGCAGACAAAAAATTCCCGCCGCAGCCCGTTGCGGGCATACGCGGGAATGGCGGCAAAGCCACACAGGCCGTCTGAAAACGGACAAAGTGGGTTTCTGCGGATGCTGGTGTAGGGTGTGCGGCGCAAGCCACGCACGCGGTTGCAGATGGACAAAATGGATTTCAGCGGGACAAAAGCGCAACGGACACGGCGGATTGCAAAGCCGGACAGCCGCAGCAGGCCGGTCGCGGGTACGCCCCGCTTTTCAGACGGCCTGCAAAAAGTCCCGCAGCCTTTTGAGTTCCTCCCACGCTTCCGCCCTAAGCTGCGGCCGCCGCAGAATGCTGGCGGGATGGGGTATTTTAAACACGGGCAGCCCCGCAAACGCGCGGCCGATGGCGGCGGCAAACTGCGGCTCTTGGGCGAAACGGCCGAGCAGCACCACCGCCTGTGCGCCGCAAAGCCCGCACTCCGCCTGCATCCGCGCCGCGTCGGCCTCCACCTGCGCGGCCGAAGGTTTGAACTCCACCGTTTGCAGCCAGCTTGTGCGGCGCACCTCGTCTTCGGCCAGGCCGATGGCGGCAAACATTTTGCCCAGCAGCACGCCGTCTTCGCCGCCGAACACCCGTCCCGCCGCCAAATCTTCCGGCGCGGGGCAGACGCTCACCGCCATCACGCGGGCGCGGGCCACGCTGCCGGCAAGGGCGGCCTTGTGTTCCTCCGCCGACAACGGCGCGGGCGCAGACGCGGCGGGCTCCGCACGTGGCTGCGGGCTGTAGCGCAGCGCGGCGCGTTCCTGCGTTTTGTAATAACCGCCTATGCTGCTGCCGACGGCGGCCATTGTGGCGGCGCGGGCATTGGCTGCGGCGGCGGATGCGCGGCGCGGCGCGGCAGGAGGCAGAGCGTCCGCCACACCGCCGGCAGCGGCAGACTCCGGCGGCGGCACGGCAGAGGCCGTCTGAAAAACGTGGGCGGCAGCGGGCGGCACGGCGGACGCTTGGGCAGACAGTCTGGCGGAAGGCGCGGCGGCACGGCGGTTTTCCCCCTGTGCCGCCGCCTTTGCCTCCTCCTGTGCGGCGGGCAGGACGTGTGCGCCGCGTTTGAGCCACATCGGGCCGAGTTCCAAGGCTTCGTGCAGGTGCAGATAGCGGCTGCTCAACATATTTTCTCCATAATCAGCGCGTCTTCGCGCCCGCCCTCCGGCAGGGAATAATAGGCAGGCCGCCGCGCCGTCTCCGTAAAGCCGTATTTGCGGTAGAGCGACTGCGCGGCTCCGTTGCCCGCACGCACTTCCAAAAACAGGCGTTCGGCGTTTTGCGCGGCGCAATCGTCCAGCCAGCGGCGCAGCAGCGCGGCGGCAAAGCCCTTCCGGCGGGCGGCGGGGGCGGTGGCAATCAGGTGCAGCTCCGATTCGCCCGCCACGCTCTGCCACACGGCAAAGGCGGCGGCGGCATGGTTTTCCTCCGCCAGCAGCACGGTGCAGCAGCGGTTGTCCAAAGCCGCGCGAAACTGCCCTTCCGACCACGGCGAGGGATTGCACGCGGCATCGATGGCGGCCATGCGGGCGCAGTCGGCGGCGGATGCGGCGCGGATGTTCATGCCGCCCCCGACGCTTTGCGTGCCGCCTGCTCGGCGGCGGTGAGGGCGATTTTGTCGCGCACATACAGCAGCGACGCTTCGGCGGCATCGCAGGCGGGATAATCCCCCGTCTGCGCCAGACGCAGGTAGTCTGCCGCCGCAGGCATCGCGGGCGAACCGGCAAAGGGCGGCGGATCGGGCAGGGCGAAGGCATTGCCTATGCCGTCTGAAAACGCCACACCCGCCGGCGCGGCAATCTCCGCCGCCCGTCCGACGCAATAAGGCGAAAGGCGGCGGCGGTGTTCCGTGTCAAACCAGGCGTAAAACACTTCGCCCATCCGCGCGTCTGCCGCCGCCAGCACCCCGCGCCCGCGCACCAGATACGCCGCCGCGTCAAGGCAGGGCACGCCCACCAGCGGCACGCCGAACGGCGCGGCCAGCCCCTGCGCCACGCCCAGCCCGATACGCAGCCCCGTAAACGCGCCCGGCCCCTGCGCGTACACCACCGCCGCCAAATCCGCCGCACCCGCACCTGCCTCGGCAAACAATCCGGCAATCTGCGGCAGCACCAGCTCCGACTGGCGGCTGCCCGCTTCCGTGTGGCGCACAAACAGCCCGTCTGCGGTTTGCAGCGCGAGCGAGAGAAAGGACGTGGAGGTATCGACGGCGAGGACGGGGCGGGAGAAATCGGGCTGCATAGCGGGTTGCGCCAAAAGGAATAAAGGCGCGGATTATAACATTTGAGGCCGTCTGAAAATCGTTCAGACGGCCTCAAACCCAGTCGGAAACGGCGGCCAAACCCCCGCCTGCGGCGCATTTTGGCGTTGCGCGCCGCCGCGCATCAAGCCGCATCCGCGTTCGGAAGCGTGCAGGGCATCGGCTGACCTGCGGAGGCCGGCGCGGCCACGCACGCGTTTTCTGTTTCAGCCGGCCGTGTTCGCGTACTGGCAACAGCCGCGTGCGTGGCTGTGCCACACCCTGCATGACGTTGGTAAACCGTTTTCAGACGGCCTTTCGGTTTGCACGCAGCCCTTTGCCCCCTGCGCCCGTGTACAGCCCGTGCGGGGGAGGGAATACGGGGTTGGTCAAACCTGTTTGGCCTTATGCCCCAAGATGTCCCAAGACGGAAGGCGGATTGCCGATTCAAATATTTTCAAACTGTCGGACAGCCGCTGCAACCCGGCCAAGATTCCCGCCTGCGCGGGAATGACGGCAGGTGTGGCGGTTTTTCAGACGGCCTTTCTGTTTGCAAGGCTTTAAGCAACCCGCTGCCTTTTACTCCCTCCCCCGCGCCCGCGCGGGGGAGGGTCGGGGAGGGGGTGGCGTTGCGCGGCAACGCTGGCACGGCGGAACCGTTTTCAGACGGCCTCAAGCACCATCCCCGCGTCTTTCATCTGCAATACGGTATTGCTTTCGGACGGCAGGCGGCGTGCAGCGTCCGCCGTTCAGGCCGCAATCTCAAACCGCGCCGATACCAGCCCGGCCAAGTCCAGCTCCAGCACATCGCCCGCCGCCAGCGCGCCCACCCCTTCGGGCGTGCCGGTAAACACCAAATCGCCCTCGTGCAGGCCGTAATCCGCCGCCAGCGTGCGCAGCAGCGTTTCCAAGGGGAAAATCATATTTTCCAAACGCCCGTGCTGCCGCTCCCGCCCGTTCAGCCGCATGGAAAAACCGCGTTCGCGGACGGCGGCCAGAGCCTGTGCGCCAACGAAATCCGACACGCAGGCCGCCTGCGGAAAGCCTTTGGCACGCGTCCACGGCAAACCCTTTTCCTGCGCCTGCCGCTGCCAGCCCCGCTCGGTCAGATCCAGCCCCACCGCGCAGCCGGCCACCGCGTCCGCAATATTTTCCGGCGCGGCCGCAGCTTTGCCGATCAGCAGCACCAGCTCCGTTTCGTAATGCACATTGCCCGCCCCCGCAGGCAGGCGCACCTGCGGCGCGGTATTCAGCGCGCTGTTCGGTTTTAAAAACACCACCGGCGCGGCAGGCTTCTCATTGCCCAGCTCGGCGGCATGGGCGGCATAATTGCGGCCGATGCAGAAAATATTGTTTACCCGCACCTCGCGGCCTTCGAGAGAGATATAAGCCATCCCTTTTCCTTTCAAATCATACGGAAAGCGCAAACTATAAGCCCATAGCCGCACGTCGGCAACAGCAGAGGCCGTCTGAAAAAACGGAATCGGCGTTTTCAGACGGCCTGCCCCGTTTTCCCATGCTGAATCCCGCGCGGGCGTATCGCAGAGAGACATACCCGTTTTTTTGCCCGAAGGCAGGGCGTGTCGCAAAGCGGCGCACGCGTTCCCAAAACCTGCGGCACGCGTAAGATCTTCGGCAGGGGACTGCCTCACGGCGCACGCATTTTCCGGTTTCAGACGGCCTCATCATGCCGTTGCACGGCACAAACCGCGTGCGTGGCTGTGCCGCATATCCTGCGGAACAGCAGCGTTGCCGCCCGCGTTTGCTCCGTCCCCATTCCCTCCCCCGCGCGGGCGCAGGGGAGGGAGTGAAAGTGCGGCGGGTTTGCAAGCAAAGAGGCCGTCTGAAAACAGCTTTACGCTTTTTCAGACGGCCTTTCGGCTTCCGCTCTGTCCCGTCCGTCGGTAGAATCTGCCACCCGTCTTGACGAAAGGAGCGCAATTATGGCAACCGAACCGAACCGAACCGAAATTATACCCGAACTAGAAAATAATTTCAACGAAAACAAATTATTACAGCTCAAAAATATTTTCCCCGAAGCCTTTTGCGAAAACCAAATCGACTGGGAAAAACTCAAGCTCATTCTCGGCGCAGACAACCTCGCCCATCAAAACGAACGCTACCAGCTCAACTGGGCGGGCAAAAGCGAAGCCTACCGCACGCTGCAAACGCCCACATCCAACACTCTGTCCCCATGCCCTGACGAATCCGTGGATTTCGACGGCACCAAAAACCTCTTTATCGAAGCCGAAAACCTCGAAGCGCTGAAAATCCTGCAAAAAGCCTATGCCGGCAGCGTGAAAATGATCTACATCGACCCGCCCTACAACACCGGCAACGACAGCTTTGTCTATCCCGACAAATTTTCCGAAACGCGCGAAGAATACGCCCGCCGCGTCGGCGACAAAGACGACGCAGGCTACCTGAAACGCGACGGCGTGTTCCAAGGCGCGTGGCGCAAAAACAGCAAAGACAGCGGCCATTACCACAGCAACTGGCTTTCCATGATACTGCCGCGCCTGCATCTGGCGCGGACTTTGTTGCGCGACGACGGCGTGATTTTTATCTCGATAGATGATAACGAACAAGCGCAGTTGAAACTGCTGTGCGATGAAGTGTTTGGGGCGGAGAATTTTGTTTCGCAAATCTGCTGGCAAAAAAAATATGCGGTTTCAAATGACGACCCGGGAATTGCTGCCATGCATGATTTCATTTTGGTTTATCAAAAAAGCAGTTCTTTTCAGCGTAATCTTCTTCCCCGAACCGAAAAACAATTATCAAGGTATAAAAATCTAGATAATGACCCGCGTGGAGTATGGAGTTCTGATAACTACGTCAGCAATAAATCCAAAAGTGAACGCCCAACTTTGTGGTATCCAATTATTCACCCTAAAACAGGAGAAGAGGTTTGGCCGTCTGAAGATGCCGTTTGGCGATATTCTTACGACAAACATTTGCAGATAGAAAAAGAAAACCGTCTGTACTGGGGAGAAAATTTTAGTTACAACAAACCTAGATTAAAGAGATTTTTATCAGAAATTCAAGATGGTATCGTTCCCTCAACTTGGTGGTCGTTTGAAGAAACAGGCCATAATGACGAAGCCCAAAAAGAAACAGGCAGATTAATTGGCAAAAAGATATTCAGCACGCCTAAACCAATCCGATTGTTAAGCAAACTATTCAGCATCGGTGGCAATTCAGACGATTTAATCCTCGACTTCTTCTCCGGATCCGGCACAACCGCCCACGCCGTGATGCAGCTCAATGCCGAAGACGGCGGCAACCGCCGCTATATCTGCATCCAGCTTCCCGAAGAAACCGACGAAAAATCCGAAGCGCGCAAGGCAGGTTTCGACACCATCGCCGAAATCGCCAAAGAGCGCATCCGCCGCGCGGGCGGGCAGATTTCAGGTAGCCTCAAAAGCGGGCAGAGCGTGGACACGGGCTTTAAAGTGTTCAAGCTGGCGCAAAGCAGTTTCAAGCCGTGGCGGCAGCCTGCCGGCGGTGCGGACGGCCTGATGGAACAGCTGGAAATGTATATCGACCCCGTGCAGCCCGACGCGCGGCCGGAGGATATGGCTTATGAGCTGATGCTGCGGCTGGGCTTGAAGCTGTCCTGCCCCGTGCGTCGGGAAAACGGCGTATTTTGGGTGCAAGACGAAGACACAGGCCGCGCAACCGCGCTGCTGACGGGCTTGGCCGACGGTACGCGGCTGGACGAAGCCCTAATCGACCAAGTCATCGGGCGCAACCCCGCCAAAGTGGCGGTACTCGACCGCCTGTTTGACGGCAACGATGCGCTGAAAACCAACACCGTGCTGCAAATGCGCGACGCGGGCATTACCTTTTTGTGCGTGTGAGGCCGTCTGAAAAACCGCCACATCCGCCGTCATTCCCGCGCAGGCGGGAATCTTGGCCGGGTTGCAGCGGCTGTCCGACAGTCTGAAAATATTTGAACCGGCGACCCGCTTTCCGTCTTGGGACATAAGGCCAAACAGGTTTGACCAACCCCGTATCCTCTCCCCCGCTAGCGGAGGAGAGCTAGGAGAATTCCGGCAGGGCGGCTTTTTCTTGCGCCGTATCCCCTCCCCCGCTTGCGGGGGAGGGCTAGGGTGGGGGCAGTGGCCGCCGTGCAAGCGTTGCCGCGCAACGCCACCCCCTCCCCAACCCTCCCCCGCGCGGACGCAGGGGAGGGAGTAAATGGCAGCGGGTTGCTTAAAGCCTTGCAAACAGAAAGGCCGTCTGAAAACCGCCACACCTGCCGTCATTCCCGCCTGCGCGGGAATGACGGGAAGCAGCCGAAAGGCCGTCTGAAAATCTGAAAAACTGTCCCCGCCTTTGCGGGATAACATTTCCGAAAAAGGAAAAGCCATGCAACTGAAATTCGAACAACTGGATTACCAAACCGATGCGGTCAATGCCGTGCTGCGCCTGTTTGAAGGGCAAGCCGACCGCCGCGAGCCGTTCGGCCTGGAAAGTGCGGGGGCGGAGCGTTTTGTCGGCAACACGCTGGATTTGTCTGATGAGCAAATCGGCGAAAATCTGAACAATGTGCAAAAAACTTTCGGGCAGCCTGAAACCGACATCGGCACGCACGGCCTGAATTTTTCGGTGGAAATGGAAACGGGCACGGGCAAAACCTATGTCTATCTGCGTACGGTTTTTGAATTGAACAGGCAATACGGCTGGAAGAAGTTTGTGATTGTCGTGCCGGGCGTGGCAATCCGCGAGGGCGTGATGCAAACCATCCGCGCCACAAAAACGCATTTTGCCGAAATGTTCGGCAAGCCCGTGATGCATTTCAGCGAATACGACAGCAAACGCTTGGGCGGGCTGCGTAATTTTGCGGCGAATGACGGGATTGAGATTATGGTGATCAATATCCAGTCGTTTGAAAAAGACGGCAATGTCATCAACCAAACCAACGAAAGCGGCGACGCGCCGATTGAGTTCATCCGCCAAACCCGCCCGATTGTGATTGCGGACGAGCCGCAGAATATGGAAACCGAAGGCCGCCTTGCCGCGCTGGACTCCCTTAATCCTTTGTTTGTATTGCGCTATTCGGCAACCCATAAAAACAGCCGCCACAAGGTTTACAGCCTCAATCCCGTTGAAGCCTACAATCAAAGGCTGGTAAAACAGATTGTGGTGCAATCGGTATTGGCGGAAAAAGACGGCAACGGCGCGTTTGTGGAGCTGGTTCAAATGCAGGCGGGCAAAGGCAGCCTGAAAGCCAGGTTAAACATTCATTTCCGCACTCAAAAGGAAACCGGGAAAAAAACGGTTACGGTGCAATCGGGCGATGATTTGTTTGACAAATCGGGCGGCGTTGAGGCCTACCGCCACGGCTATATCGTGAACGGCTTGGACGCGGAAGACGGGCTTGTAGAATTTTCCAACGGCCTGCAAATCAGCCGCGCCGACAATCGGGACGCGCTGCAAGACGAGGTGATGAAAGCGCAAATCCGCTGCACGATTGAAGAGCATTTGAAGCGCGAGAAAAAGCTCAAACCGCAGGGCATTAAAGTGCTTTCGCTGTTTTTTATCGACAAGGTGGAACACTACCGTACGGCAATACGCGGCGCGGGCAAGTTTGCGCTGTGGTTTGACGAGATTTACCGCGAGCTGGCGAAGGAAAATCCAGACGGCGTACACAACGGCTATTTTTCGCAAGACGGCAAAGGCCGTCTGAAAGACACCAAGGGCGATACCCAAGCCGACAACGACACCTATCATTTGATTATGCGCGATAAGGAAACGCTGCTTTCCTTTGACAGCCCATTGCGCTTTATCTTTTCCCATTCCGCGCTGAAAGAGGGCTGGGACAATCCCAATGTGTTCCAAATCTGCACGCTCAACGAAACCCGCTCGCCGCTGAAAAAACGGCAGGAAATCGGGCGCGGGCTGCGTTTGGCGGTGAACCAACACGGCGAACGCGTGCGCGATGAGGGTGTGAACGTGCTGACCGTGGTTCCCAACGAAAGCTACGAGAGCTTCGCCGCCAATCTGCAACAGGAATACGAAGACGAATGCGGCATCAGATTTGCCGCGTCGAATATCAAAAACGGCGCAGACCGTAAAACGCAGACTTTCCGCAAAAACTTCCCGCTCGACCCCGAATTTCAGGCGATTTGGCAGAAACTGGATCGCAAACCGCGCTACCGCGTGCAATACGGCACGGCGGAATTAGTCCGGCAGGCCGCCGAGGCGGTTTCCGGCCTGCCTGAAATCCACGCGCCGAAAATCCAAACGCGCAAGGCGAAAATCGAGCAAACGCTGACTTACGGAATTGAAGCTGTAGAAACCGCCAGCGGCAGCCTGAAAACCGCCATGGCGTTTGCCATTCCCGATATTTTGGGCGAAATCCAAAAGAAAACGGGGCTGACACGCCGCACGGTGTTTGACATTCTCAAGGCTTCCAAACGGTTAGACGATGCGGCGGCCAATCCGCAACGCTTTATCGATTTGGCGGCGGAAAAAATCAACCGCTGCCTGCACGCGCTGATGAGCGGGGGCATTGCTTACGAGTTGGCTGACAACGAACAATACCGCCAAGAGCTGATGCGCAATCTGCAAAAACTGGAGGCCGAAGGCGAAGAGTTTTATTTCGACGAGAAAACCACCTTCCGCGTGCAGAATGCGCAAAAAACCATCGCGGAAAACTACATTCCGCTGGATTCGGAAACCGAAAAAACCTTTGCGCAAAATTGCGAAAACTACGAAAACGTATTGCTCTATTTCAAGCTGCCGCGCTGGTTCAAAATCCCTACGCCGCTGGGCAGTTACAACCCCGACTGGGCGGTGGTGAAACAAAACGGCGAAAAAGCGTATTTCGTTGCCGAAACGAAAAACACGCGCGGCAAAAGCCTGCAATGCGGCGTGGACAGAAGCCTGCTGCGCGAAAGCGAACGCCTGAAAATCGAATGCGCCGAACGCTTTTTCGAGCAGATTCCCGAAGTGCGCTATCAGGATGTAACGGCTCTGGCGGAATTGGAAGAATAAGCCGGACAAAGCGAAAGGCCGTCTGAAAAACAGAATCTGCGTTTTCAGACGGCCGGCTGTTTTTTCCATACAGAATCTTACGTAGGGTGTACCACCCAAGCGGCGCACGCGTTCCGCCGCAATGCAAAGGCCGTCTGAAAAGCGTAAACGGGATTTCGGACGCTCCGAACCCGTATTTTCAGACGGCCTCATTTTCCATTGTTCAAACCGCCATATAAACCGCCGCGCAAACCCGCAGCCGCGTGCGTGGCTGCGCCACATCCTACCTGACGGCAGAGGCCGTCTGAAAAAGTGAAACCTGCATTTTCAGACGGCCTTACGCGCCGTATTCCTGCCACAGGGTTTCTTGCAGGCTGCTGCCGCTTTTGCCGCCGTGTGCTTCGGCACGGACGTAGCTGCCGTCGGGCTGCATCAGCCATGCCTGGCGGTTGTCTTCGAGGGCGAGGGTGAGGCCTTCGCGGATAACGCGGGCTTTGAGGACGGGATCTTCCACCGGAGTGCAGGTTTCGATGCGGCGGAAGAAGTTGCGCCCCATCCAGTCGGCACTGGATATGTAGGTGTCTTCCGCGCCGCCGTTGTAGAAATAATAAACGCGGGCGTGTTCGAGCTGGCGGCCGATAATGGAGCGCACGCGGATGTTTTCCGACAGGCCTTTCACCTGCGGGCGCAGGGCGCACATGCCGCGCACAATCAGATCAATCTGTACGCCCGCCCCGCTTGCGGCATACAGGGCTTCGATAATGTGCGGTTCGATAAGGGAATTGAGCTTGGCGGCGATTCTGGCGGGCTTGCCGGCCTTGGCCTGCTCGGTTTCGCGGCGGATGCCTTCGAGCAGCATTTTGTGCAGGGTAAACGGGCTTTGGTAGAGCTTGTTCAGACGGCCGGGTTTGCCCAAGCCGGTGATTTCCATGAAGATGGTGTTTACGTCGGCGGTGATTTGCTCGTCGGCGGTGATGAGGCCGAAGTCGGTGTAGATGCGCGATGTGCCCTGGTGGTAGTTGCCGGTGCCCAAGTGGGCGTAGCGTTTCAGACGGCCTTCTTCGCGGCGGATGACGAGTGCCATTTTGGCGTGGACTTTGTAGCCGAACACGCCGTAAACGACGTGTGCGCCCGCGTCTTCGAGCCGCTGCGCCCAATTGACGTTGTTGGCTTCGTCAAAACGCGCCATCAGTTCCACCACCACCGTTACCTGTTTGCCGGCAAGGGCGGCGTTCATCAGGGCGTTGGCCAGCTCGGAGGCGGTGCCGGTGCGGTAGATGGTCATTTTCACGGCCACCACGTCGGGATCGGCGGCGGCTTCGCGGATCAGGCGGACAACGGGTTCGAAAGACTGGTAGGGATGGTGCAGCAGGATGTCTTGGCGCGCCGCCGCATCCAGCACCGATTCGTCTTTTTTCAAAAACGGCGGCAGGCTGCCGCTGCGCGGGGCGTATTTGAGGTCGGGGCGGTCGAGCATATCGGGTACGGCCATCAGGCGCACCAGATTGACGGGGCCTTTTACCTGGTAAAGGTCGGAGGGACGCAGCTTGAAATGGCCGAGCAGGAAGCCGTAGATGTGCGGCGGGCAGGTGTCGGCCACTTCGAGACGCACGCCGTCGCCGTATTCGCGGTCGTGCAGCTCGTTTTGGATGGCGGCGCGCAGATTGGTCAGGTCTTCTTCGCCCACCGTGAGGTCGCTGTCGCGGGTGAGGCGGAACTGGTGGCAGCCTTTCACATCCATGCCGGGGAAAAGCAGGTGGACGTATTCGTGCAGGATGGACGACAGGAATACGAAGCCGTCTTCGCCGCCGCAAAGCTCCGGCGGCAGCTTGACCACGCGCGGCAGGATGCGCGGGGCTTGGACGATGGCCATGCCCGAAGAGCGGCCGAATGCGTCTTTGCCGTCGAGCTCCACGGCGAAGTTGAGCGATTTGTTCAAAGGGCGCGGGAAAGGATGGGCGGGATCGAGGCCGACGGGTGTGAGGATGGGCCACAGTTCGCGGTCGAAATAGCCCTTGATCCACTCGCGCTGCGCGTCGCTCCAAGTGTGGCGGCGGTAGAAACGGATGCCCGCCTGACCCAGCGCGGGCAACAGCTCGTTGTTAAACAGCGCGTATTGGTCGTGTATCAGCCTGTGTGCTTCGGCCGAGGCGGCGGCGAAGGTTTCGGCGGGGGTCATGCCGCTGTCGAGCGCGCGGGCGGGATTGCGCTTGTGTTCGCGCCGCAGCCAGGCCATGCGCACTTCGAAAAATTCGTCGATATTCGACGAAACAATGCACAAAAAACGCAGCCGCTCCAACAGCGGCACGCGCACATCCTGCGCCTGTGCCAAAACGCGGCGGTTAAACGCCAAAAGGCTCAGTTCGCGGCACAGCAGGCGGTTGGATTGGGGCATACGGTTCTCCTTGTTTTATTTGCGGGCATCGCGATTGCGAAGGTTTTGAATTGTGAAGATTTGAAAGCGAGTATAAGTCTGCCCGCGCCTTTTTGCCAACCGCCGGGCAGGCGCGGCCGCCGCAGCGTAAAACCGCAAATCCTGATGCAGGTCAAACATTCCTTTTAAGCGCACCATTTAAAATATAATGAAAGCAGCCGCAGCAAAAGCGGCGGAAAATCCGGCAACACCCACCAAACAATACTGCGAGGAAGGCCATGAGCGTCAAACACGAAATACGGGATAACGAAATTTTTGTCTTCGGCTCGAACCGGGCGGGCAAACACGGGCTGGGTACCGCGCTGATGGCAAGGATGAAATACGGCGCGGAAATGGGGCAGGGCTTCGGCTTTGCCGGCAATTCGTTTGCCGTTCCCGTAAAAGACGAGGCACTCAAGCTGCTGCCGATCGAAGACATCGCCGGCTATGTGCAGATGTTTCTCGATTTCGCCAAAGCCAATTTCGACAAACGTTTTTTTGTTACCCCGCTCGGCACCGCGCTGGGCGAATACCACGCGCCGGACATTGCCCCGCTCTTTAAAGACGCGCCCGACAACTGCCGCCTGCCGCCCGAATGGGAAGAAGTGATCGGCAGATAAGCCCGCCACGGCAGACAGGCCGTCTGAAAACCCTGCAAACGGTTTTCAGACGGCCTCTGTTTTTGTTCCCCTCCGCCTGCGGGGGGAGGGTTAGGGTGGAGGCTTCTGCCGCTTGGCCTATATTTTCGACGCGGCAGAAAAGCGGTTCTGCGTACCGCTACCCCCTACCCTGCCCTGCCCCGCGCGGGCGCAGGGGTGGGAGCGGGTTTGCGGCGGGAGGTAAGGTAGGGTGTGCCGCCCGAGCGGCGCACGCGTTTGCTGCGGCCTGAAGTTTAGCCCGATAGGCAACATGAGGCCGTCTGAAAAGCATATTGCCGTTTTCAGACGGCCTGTTCCGTTTTTCCATGCAGAATCCCGCCGTAGGCGTATCGCAGAAAGACACGCCCGTTTTTTTTCCCGAAGGCAGGGCGTGTCGCAAAGCGGCGCACGCGTTCCCAAAACCTGCGGCACGCGTAAGGTCTTCGGTAGGGGGCTGCCCCACGGCGCACGCATTTTCCGGTTTCAGACGGCCTCATCATGCCGTTGCACGGCGAAAACCGCGTGCGTGGCTGTACCACACACCCTACGGAGGGGCGGCATGACGGGCGGAATTAGGACAGAGGGCCGCGTACGCCGCCTGATTGGCACACCCTGCCAGTTGCGGAGCGGACGTTTTTTATTTATCCGCCACAATCGCAGAGGCCGTCTGAAAACCTGCAAAACAAGTTTTCAGACGGCCTCTTTGTTTTTCAGACGGCTTATGCCGGCTCTTGCGGCACATAGCCCTGCACGGCATCCGCGCCGTCGCCGAAGAAGTAGTTTTCCATCTGCTGGGCGAGGTATTCGCGGGCGCGGGGGTCGGCGAGGCTGAGGCGGTTTTCGTTGATCAGCATGGTTTGGTGGCGCGTCCAAGCGTTCCATGCCTCCTGCGATACGTTTTCAAAAATGCGTTTGCCCAGCGCGTTGGGCAGCGGCGGGAATTTCATGCCTTCGGCTTCTTTGCCGAGTTTGACGCAGTGGACCATGCGGGTCATGGCGTTTCCTTTTTTGCGGGTTCAGACGCGCGGATTCTAGCCGACGGGGCCGGCTTTGTACAGAAAGAAGCCGCCCCGCCGGCACCGCGCAGGACGGTCGGAGTTCGGCGGCTTTTCAGCCGAAGGAAACCGGCTCTATCTGCCATTGCGCCAGCAGGCCGTTGAGGGCTTTGAGCTTGGCGGCGCGTACGGGGCGACCCATCCACGAAGGGGCGTTGAGGGCGAAGCGGTTGGTGCCGAAAAGGTAATTGACGCATTCGCACACCTGCATTTCTTTGCCTTCAAAGCGGATTTCGGTGGCACTGGTCAGCATGCCGGTACCCTTTTTCCACAGGCCGCCGCCCTGGGATTTGTAGCCGTTTTCCTGCGCCCAACGCTGCCATTCGGAGCTGCTTTCGGCATTGTCGGGCACGGCGATACGCAAGACGGGGGATTTGTCGGCGGCGGTTTTCGAGCCGTACCACAGCGCGAAAAGGGCGAAACAGATGCCGACGACAATGGAAAAAACGGAAATCATAGGGAAGTCCTTTCGTAAAAAAAACGGGTTGCTTGGAAAACTTGGAAAACGATACCGGCAGCGGAACGCTCCTGCCATATCCGAAGCCGCCCTTATCCGGCAAACGGCGCGATGCGTACGCTTTCGCCGCAGGCGGCGGACAATACCTGCGAGAGCACGGCGAAAAACTCCTGCCCGTCGCGCGTGGCCAGCCATTGGCCGCCGCGCTCGGCAAAGTGGTAGCCGCCGCTTTTGGCGGCAATCCACAGCTCGCGGTTGGGCGTATGGCGGTTGACGATAATCTGCGTGCCGTCCGCCGCTTCGATGGTGAGCACATTGCCCTCGCGCAGGCAGTCGAAGTCCGCGTCCAGGCTGTCCAACGCTTCGTCTATATAGGCAAAGAGGCCGTCTGAATGCTGTAAAAATCCGCTTTCGGTCATCATGGTTTTGTCAGATTGCGTTAAAATGCCGCGCATCTTGCCACAACCCACGGCGAAAAACCATGAAAACACCCGTTTGCTTCCTTGCCGCCGCCCTGCTCTTGTCGGCCTGCGGCTTCAAAGGCGGCCTCTATCTGCCCAAAGAACAAGACAAAGCCGGCTTCGGCGCGGTGCAGACCGGCCTGAAAAAGTCTGCCCGCAAGCCCGAAAAAACCGCCGACGCGCCTGAGGAAGCACAGCCTGCGGAAGCGCGCCCATGAGCCTCTGCTGCGAAAACATCCGCTACACCGAGCTTGCCGAACGCTACGGTACTCCTCTATACATATACAGCCGCGCCGCCCTCGATGAAGCGTTTGCCGCCTACACTTGCGCCTTCGCCGCGCTCGACCCCCTTATCTGCTACGCCGTCAAAGCCAACGGCAATCTTGCCGTCATCCGCCGCTTCGCCGAATTGGGCAGCGGCTTCGACATCGTTTCCGGCGGCGAACTCGCCCGCGTGCTGGCCGCAGGCGGCAGCGCGGCCAAAACCATCTTCTCCGGCGTGGGCAAAAGCGAAGCGGAAATCGAATTTGCCCTGCGCGCAGGCATCAAATGCTTCAATGCGGAGAGCCTGCCCGAACTCGAACGCATCAACGCCGTTGCCGGCCGTCTGAACCTCAAAGCCCCCGTTTCCCTGCGCATCAATCCCGACGTGGACGCGCAAACCCATCCCTATATCTCCACCGGCCTGAAAGACAACAAATTCGGCATTGCCATGCGCGATGCCGAAGCCGCCTACCGCCGCGCCGCCGCCCTGCCCCACCTGCACATTGTCGGCATCGACTGCCACATCGGTTCGCAGCTCATCCGGCTCGATCCCCTTATCGAAGCCTGCGAACGCATCCTCGCCCTTGCCCGCCGCCTTGCCGCGCAGGGCATAGGGTTGCAGCACATCGACCTCGGCGGCGGCGTGGGCATTGTCTACGACCAAGAAGACACGCCCGACCTTGCCGCCTACGCCTCTGCCGTGGCAAAACTCATCGGCGGCAGCAAGCTCGGCCTGATTCTCGAACCGGGCCGCAGCCTTGTCGGCAACGCGGGCAGCCTGCTTACCCGCGTCGAATACGTCAAACGCAACGAAAACAAAAACTTCCTTATCGTAGACGCGGCGATGAACGACCTGATGCGCCCCGCCCTCTATCAGGCCTACCACCGCATCGAGCCGGCCGAAACCCCGTCTGCCGCCCCCTTTGCCGCCGACATCGTCGGCCCTATATGCGAAACCGGCGACTTTCTCGCCAAAGACCGCACCATCGCCGCGCAGGCGGGCGATTTGCTGGTGGTGCGCGGCGCGGGCGCATACGCGGCCAGCATGGCAAGCAACTACAACACCCGCCCCCGTGCCGCCGAAGTGATGGTAAACGGCGGCGAAGCCCGCATCGTCCGCCGCCGCGAAACCATCGAAGAAATGCTGGCAAACGAAAAAGCCTGTTTGTAAACAGCGAAGAGGCCGTCTGAAAACGGTTTCCCGCAAACCGGCCGCGAACAGGAGACAGATCCCGCCGTTGCCCAACAGGCCGCAGGCACCAACAATCTGCCGCAGGAATTTCCGCCGCGCGAGCGTTGCGAAAAGCACACCCAAACCGACGGCAGATATGAAACCGTCTGCCGCAATGTGCCGTTTGCCGCAGAGCAGGAAGCGTATTTCGTGATACCGCAAAACCTGGCTGCGGACAAAACGCAGTTTGCCGACATTGTACAAATTGTCCGGAATCCGCCCTCCTATCCCGACCTGTCATTGGAAAACGCAGAAGAAGGCACAGCCATCGTATGCATTGCCGTCGGCAGTATGGACAACGCCCGCTTCAAACCCGCCCGCTACCGGAACAAACCCGTTTGGCGGGCGGTTTCGCCACAAACCGTGTTTGAACTGAACTAATGCGGCGCGGTTTCCACCCGCAACGGCAGAGGCCGTCTGAAAAACCAAAAAACAGTTTTCAGACGGCCTCATCATGAATCATTCTCTTCCGACGCAGCAATATTTTTCAAGCACATCCCGCCCCGCTTTCAGACGGCCTCCCTTATAATCCGCCCCGAATCCAACCCTTTGTACCAACTGAAAAAAGGAAATGCCATGACCCACAAAACCGATGCCCAAATCGCCCGCGAGGCCGACATCCGCCCCATAGCCGAAATCGCCGCCAAACTCGGCATTGCCGCCGACAGACTCGAACCCTACGGCCGCTACAAAGCCAAAATCAACCCCGCCGACGCATTCGGCCTGCCCGACAAAAAAGGCCGCCTGATTCTGGTTACCGCCATCAACCCCACGCCCGCCGGCGAAGGCAAAACCACCATCACCATCGGCCTGGCCGACGCACTCAACCGCATCGGCAAAACCGCCGCCGTCGCCATGCGCGAGCCATCTCTCGGCCCCGTATTCGGCATCAAAGGCGGCGCGGCCGGCGGCGGCTATTCCCAAGTGCTGCCGATGGAAGACATCAACCTCCACTTCACCGGCGACTTCCACGCCATCGGCGCGGCCAACAACCTCCTGGCCGCCATGCTCGACAACCACATCTACCAGGGCAACGCGCTCAACATCGACCCCAAACGCATCCTGTGGCGGCGCGCGGTGGACATGAACGACCGCCAGTTGCGCAACATCATCAGCGGCAACGGCAAGCCCACCGACGGCGTGCTGCGTCCCGACGGCTTCGACATCACCGTTGCCAGCGAAGTCATGGCCGTCTTCTGCCTTGCCCGCGACCTGGCCGATTTGAAAGAACGCCTCGGCAACATGCTGGTTGCCTACGCCAAAGACGGCAGCCCCGTTTTCGCCCGCGACCTCAACGCCCACGGCGCAATGGCCGCCCTCCTCAAAGACGCGCTCAAACCCAACCTCGTGCAAACCATAGGCGGCACCCCCGCCTTCGTCCACGGCGGCCCCTTCGCCAACATCGCCCACGGCTGCAACTCCGTAACCGCCACCCGCCTCGCCCTGCATCTGGCCGACTATGCCGTAACCGAAGCCGGCTTCGGCGCGGATTTGGGCGCGGAAAAATTCTGCGACATCAAATGCCGCCTCTCCGGCCTCAAACCCGATGCCGCCGTCGTCGTCGCCACCGTCCGCGCCCTCAAATACAACGGCGGCGTACCCAAAGACCAGCTCGGCGCGGAAAACCTCGAAGCCCTCGAACGCGGCCTGGCCAACCTGCTGCGCCACATCCGCAACCTCAAAACCGTATTCGGCCTGCCCGTCGTCGTGGCACTCAACCGCTTCGTTTCCGACACCGATGCCGAACTCGCCCTCATTCAGACGGCCTGCCGGCAACACGGCGCAGAAGCCGCCCTTGCCGAAGTGTGGGCGCACGGCGGCGCAGGCGGCGAAGACCTCGCCCGCAAAGTTGTGGCCGCCGTCGAAGCCCAAAACGGCAATTTCTCCTACGCCTACGACACCGCCGACAGCATCCCCGACAAAATCCGCGCCATCGCCACCAAAATCTACGGCGCAGCCGATGTCGCATTCAGCGCGGAAGCCCGTGCCGAAATCGCATCGCTGGAAAAACTGGGGCTGGACAAACTGCCCGTGTGCGTCGCCAAAACCCAATACTCGTTCAGCGACGACCCCAAACTCCTCGGCTGCCCCGAAGGCTTCACCATCACCGTGCGCAGCCTCACCCTCTCCGCCGGCGCAGGCTTCATCGTTGCCGTCTGCGGCAGCATCATGAAAATGCCCGGCCTGCCCAAAGTCCCCTCGGCCGAAAAAATCGATGTGGACGCGGAAGGAAACATTACCGGCCTGTTCTAAACCCCCGCCGGCAAAGAGGCCGTCTGAAAAACGCAATCCGTGTTTTAACTTCGTTGAAGCCGCGTTCAGACGGCCTTTTCCGTTTGTCCCGCCAAATCCCGCGTAGGGTGTGTCGCACAGCGACGCACGCGTTCCCCACCGCAGCACAACAGGCCGTCTGAAAACCGCAAACAGCATTTCGGATACTCGGAATCCGTGTTTCAGACGGCCTTTTCACATCTTTCGAATACCGCTTATCGCACAAATCCAACGCCCGATAAAAAAATTTGACAAATAAAATTTGCAAAATTCCGTTTTCCAGTGCATAATCCGCGCCCATACCGACAGCAAAACCCGCAGTTCTTAATCCCTGCGGCGCAAGCCGCCCTCCCTGCTGCGGGAAGCCTTTTGTTTTTGTGTATTCTCTCTGTTTTGCGCCCTCTTTCCCGAGGGCGTTTTTTTATCTGCAGGCCAAACGGCGGGCGGCCTATTAAATCCGTTCATACGCAAAGCCAAAATAACTCGTTTGCCTATTACCGCCGGACAAGGCAAGATGGCATCATGACGTTTTTTTCCACATTCCCCGAAAAATCAGGAGACAACCATGACCACATTCCACCTATCCGGCTACCCGCGCATCGGCGCGAAACGCGAGCTGAAATTTGCCGTCGAAGGCTTTTGGAAAGGCGCAAAAAGCGAAGCCGAGCTGCGTGAAACCGCTGCCGGAATCCGCCGTCTGAACTGGGCGGCGCAAAAAGCTGCCGGTGCGGATCTGCTGCCGGTGGGCGATTTTTCGTTTTACGACCATGTTTTGGACCTGCTGTGCACTTTGGGCGCGATTCCGAAACGCTTCGGTTTCGACGCGGCCAACCTGAGCCTGCAAGAATATTTCCAACTGGCACGCGGCAACGCCACCCAGTTTGCCATGGAAATGACCAAGTGGTTCGATACCAACTACCACTACATCGTACCCGAATGGCACGCCGACACCGAGTTTTCGGTTAACGCCCAAAACCTGATTGCCCAAATCAAAGAAGCCAAAGCGCAAGGCTACGACATCAAGCCCACGCTGATCGGCCCCGTTACCCTGTTGTGGTTGGGCAAAGCCAAAGACGAAAACTTCAAACGCATCAGCCTGCTGCCCAAGCTGGTGGCCGCCTATGCCCAACTGCTGCGCGAACTGGCTGCCGAAGGCGTGGACTGGATTCAGATCGACGAGCCGATTTTGGCCGCCGATGCCGACGAAAACTGGATCAAAGCCGTTGAAACCGCTTATAAAGAGCTGGGCAACACCGGCGTGCGCATCATTATCGGCACTTATTTCGCTTCGGTTGCCGAGCATCTGAACCTGCTCAAATCCCTGCCCGTACACGGCGTGCACATCGACTGCGTGCGTGCGCCCGAGCAGTTGGCCGTGTTTGCCGATGCCTGGCCGGAAAACAAAGTTTTGTCGGTCGGCCTGATCGACGGCCGCAACGTATGGCGCGCCAACCTGAGCAAAGTCATCGACACGCTCAAACCCGTTCAGGAAAAACTGGGCAACAATCTGTGGATCGCGCCGAGCTGCTCGCTGCTGCACAGCCCGCAGGATTTGGCCGTCGAAGAAAAACTCGACAGCGAAATCAAATCATGGATGGCGTTTGCCGCGCAAAAACTGGTTGAGCTGGGTGTGGTGAAACAAGCACTGGCACACGGCAAAGACAGCGTGAAAGAGGCTGTTGCCGCTTCCGATGCCGCCGCCGCCGACCGCGCCACCAACAAAAAAATCCACAATGAAGCCGTACAAAAACGCGTGGCCGACCTGCCCAAAGGTGCGGATCAGCGCAAATCGCCGTTTGCCGAGCGCATCAAAGCCCAACAGGCTTGGATGAAACTGCCCGTGCTGCCCACCACCACCATCGGTTCGTTCCCGCAAACCGCCGAAATCCGCCAAGCCCGCGCCGCCTTCAAAAAAGGCGAGTTGAGTGCTGCCGATTACGATGCGGCGATGAAAAAAGAAATCGCCTACTGTGTTGAAGTGCAGGAAAAACTGGAACTCGACGTGCCGGTACACGGCGAAGCCGAGCGCAACGATATGGTCGAATACTTCGGCGAACAGCTTGCCGGCTACTGCTTCACCCAGTTCGGCTGGGTGCAGAGCTACGGCAGCCGCTGCGTGAAGCCGCCTGTGATTTTCGGCGACGTTTCCCGCCCCGAGCCGATGACCGTTTATTGGTCTGCCTACGCGCAAAGCCTGACCAAACGCCCGATGAAAGGCATGCTCACCGGCCCCGTTACCATGTACAAATGGTCGTTTGTACGCGACGACGTGCCTTTGAGCCTCGTGGCCAAGCAAATCGCACTGGCCTTGAACGACGAAGTGTTGGATTTGGAAAAAGCCGGCATCAAGGTCATCCAAATCGACGAACCGGCCATCCGCGAAGCCATGCCGCTGAAAAAAGCGCAATGGGACGGATTCTTGGCTTGGGCGTGCGAAGCCTTCCGCCTGTCCAGCACCGGCGCAGAAGACAGCACCCAAATCCACACCCATATGTGCTACTCGGAGTTTAACGACATCCTTCCCGCCATCGCCAGCATGGATGCCGACGTAATCACCATCGAAACCTCGCGCTCCGATATGGAACTGCTGACCGCGTTCGGCGACTTCAAATACCCCAACGACATCGGCCCGGGCGTATACGACATCCACAGCCCGCGCGTACCGACTGCCGCAGAAGTGGAAAAACTGCTGCGCAAAGCCATGGAAGTCGTGCCGGTAGAGCGTTTGTGGGTCAACCCCGACTGCGGCCTGAAAACACGCGGTTGGAAAGAAACCATCGAGCAGCTTGAAGTGATGATGGAAGTTACCAAAAAACTGCGTGCCGAATTGGCGAAATAAGTTTCTGCCGCACGGCAAAGGCCGTCTGAAAACCTGTTTTAGGGTTTTCAGACGGCCTCTGTCTTTTGTCCCGCCGAATCCTGCGCAGGGCGTGCCGCCCGGGCGAAGCATGCGGATTTGCGGATTTGCCGGATAGGCTTCCTGTCAAACCAAAGAATGCGTGCGTGGCGGAGCCACACACCCTACTTGGCGGCAGAGGCCGTCTGAAAACCTCAAGCGGCATTTCGGATGAGCCGAATCCGTGTTTTCACTTCGTTGAAGCTGCGCTTTCAGACGGCCTCTGTTCCCTCTCCCGCCTGCGGGGGCGGGTTAGGGTGGGGGCTGTTGCCGTTTCGGCTGCGCTTGCGGGCGGGAAAGCAGTTTTGCAAACCGCCCCCTCCCCGACCCGACCCCGAGCGGGCGCAGGGGGAGAGCGGGTTTGCGGCGGATTCTTCGGTTTCAGACGGCCTCTGCGCCGTCCCACACTTCCAGCACCGCATCGCGCATCAGCTGCAGGGCGGGATCCTGCCCGTATTCGTCGAGATAGACGAAGTGCAGGGGAAGCTGCTGCTCAAATTCGTCGATTAGGGCAATGGGGCTGCCCTGCCGCTGCGCAGCCTGCGCGCTGTGCTTGGGTACCATCGCCAGGCCGATGCCGTCGGCGGCCAGGCCGATAATGGCTTGGGGATAGTCGCAGATAATCTGCTTTTTCGGGGTGAGCTTGTGGCGGTGCCAAAACTGTTGCAGGTTTTTGTGGCTGCCGGACACGCCGGACATTTCAATCCAAGTGTAGCCGTTGAGGCTGCGCGGCAGGCCGCTGCGCAGGCTTTTTTCGTCGTCGGTGTGGCAGATGAGGGAGTAGGCGATGTGTTCCAGCGGGATGCTTTGCAGAGTACGCTGGTCGAGGCTGCCGAGGAAGAAGCCGCCGTGCAGGCGTTTGGCAAGGATGCGGCTGAGAATTTCGCCGCTCATGCCGTATTGGATATGGAGCTGGATATTGGGTTCGCGGCGGGTGAGGCTGCGGGTAAGGCGGCTGACTTTGGCGGGAAAGATGGGGTGGATGAGGCCGAGTCGGGCGTGGCAGACATAGTTTTCGGACAGGGTTTGCGCGAAGGTTTCGAGGCGGTGTTTGTGCTGCAATAACTCTTCGGCTTCGGGCAGCAGCACTTCGCCGGCGCGGGTCAGCGTCATGCCGCTGTTGGTACGGGTAAAAAGGGTAGTGCCGACATCGGCTTCGAGGGCTTTGATTTGGGCGGACACGGCGGGCTGGGAGAGAAAGAGTTTCTCGGCGGCCTGAGTCAGGTTTTTGGTGTGGGCGACGGTGATGAAAGCGCGCAGTTGGTTGATGTCCATGCGGGTATTCCTTTTTCCTTTGCAGTCTGCTTTTGGTTGGGGCGGTTCGAAAGCGGAAATCCTGTTTTCAGACGGCCTTTCTGTAAATTTTGCTTTTCGTTTTTTAACACAAACAAGGGCGGCAGGTAAAGCCGATTTTATAAAAAACATTTTGTAATTCAAGATGAAAACTCTGTGTTATTTGCGGCGCGGATGCGGGTTATCAAAAAATAATATTAGCCCGCCTGCTCCGCGCTTGTTTATAAATCGGGGCAGGGCGGGGCTTTGCCGTTTGCAGGCCGTCCCGCCCGCAACCATCCGAACAATCAATATCGAAGAGGAGCAAAACTATGAATACGAAAAATACGGATCAAAAAGCCCGCCAGGAGCAGGAAAAGGCGCGGGCGGCGCGGGTGCTGGCGCATCCGGCCTTCCGCGCGATGGCGCGGCAGAAAGCATGGCTGGGCTGGGGCTTTTCGATCTCGGTGTTTGCCGTGTACACCGCCTATATTTGGATTATCGGCACTTCGCCCCAAACGCTGGCAGCCAAAGTGTCGCCCGGCGGGGTAACGACTTGGGGCATCTGGGTCGGGATGTTTGTGATTGTGTTTTCCTTCCTGATTACGCTGGTGTATGTGTGGCTGGCCAACGGCAAGTTTGAAGAAATGACACAGGAAGCGGTACGCGAAACTTTGTCGGGAGAAAAATAAAATGAGAAACCAAAAATTCATCTTTCCCGCCTTGGCGGCACTCTGCTCCGGCTCTCTGTGGGCGGACGCGTTTACCGGCGAAGTGGAAAAACAGGCGACCAACTGGACGGCCGTGATTATGTTCTTCATCTTCGTGGGCGCAACGCTGTGGATTACCAAGTGGGCGGCGAAGAAAAACCGTTCCTCCAAAGACTTCTACACCGCCGGCGGCGGCATCACCGGCTTTCAAAACGGGCTGGCGATTGCGGGGGACTTTATGTCGGCCGCATCGTTTTTGGGCATTTCGGCCATGGTGTTCACCTCCGGCTACGACGGCCTGATTTATTCCACCGGCTTTCTGGTGGGCTGGCCGCTGGTACTGTTTCTGGTGGCCGAACGGCTGCGCAACCTCGGCCAGTTTACCTTTGCCGACGTGGCGGCCTACCGCCTGAAACAAACGCCGGTGCGCCTGTTTGCCGCTTCGGGCTCGCTTTTGGTGGTGATGCTCTACCTCATTGCGCAGGTAGTGGGCGCGGGCAAACTGATCCAGCTTTTGTTCGGCATGGACTATCTTTGGGCAGTGCTGATTGTCGGCGCGCTGATGGTGGCCTACGTGCTGTTCGGCGGTATGCTGGCGACAACCTGGGTGCAGATGATCAAGGCCGTGCTGCTGTTGGGCGGCGCAACCTTCATGGCCTTTATGGTGCTGTACGCCAGCGGCTTCAGCATGGAAGCCATGTTCCAAAAAGCGGCCGACACCCACACCAAGGGCGAAGCCATCCTCGCGCCCGGCGGCCTGGTGAAAAACCCGATCGACGCGCTCTCGCTCGGCTTCGCGCTGATGTTCGGCACCGCCGGCCTGCCGCACATCCTGATGCGTTTCTTTACCGTGCCCGATGCCCGCGAAGCCCGCAAATCGGTGGTGGTTGCCACCGGCTTCATCGGCTACTTCTACCTGCTGACCTTCATCATCGGCTTTGGCGCGATTATCTTCCTGACCAATAATCCGTCGTTTTTCAAAGCAGTAGTCAAAGACGGGCACACCGTATACGAAATGATCGGTGGCACCAATATGGCGGCGGTACACCTTTCCGCAGCCGTCGGCGGCAACCTGCTGCTGGGCTTTATTTCCGCCGTGGCCTTCGCCACCATTTTGGCGGTGGTGGCCGGACTGACCCTCTCGGGCGCGTCCGCCGTCAGCCACGACATCTACTCTTCGGTTATCCGCAAAGGCCGCGCCCTGCCCAAAGAGGAAATGCGCGTTTCCCGTGCCGCCACCTTGGGCTTGGGCGTGCTGGCCATCATCTTCGGCGTGGCCTTTGAAAACCAAAACGTCGCCTTTATGGTCGGCCTTGCCTTCGCCGTAGCCGCTTCGGCCAACTTCCCCGTGCTGATGCTCAGCATGTTCTGGCGCGGCCTGACCACGCGCGGCGCAGTGGCCGGCGGCTTTGCCGGACTCATCGGAGCACTGGTGCTGATCGTCCTCGGCCCCACCGTATGGGTGAGCGTGCTGCACCACGAAAGCGCGATTTTCCCCTACGGCAACCCCGCCCTGTTTACCATCCCGCTGGCGTTTGTGGTTGCATGGCTGGTGTCCGTATTCGACAAATCCGAACGCGCCGCCGAAGACAAAGAAGGCTTCGACGCACAATACGTCCGCTCGATGACCGGCATCGGCGCGGCCGGAGCATCGGACCACTAAACCGCACCCCCGCACCACAGAGGCCGTCTGAAAAACGCTTTTCAGACGGCCTCCGTGTTTGCCACCGCCGCCAAAACTGTTTATGTTTACATAGTGGAATAAAATAGAAAAAACAAAACCACAGATTTTTTATCTTGCACCGCCGCCCGCCACAAGGAAAAACGCCATGTCCCTGCACGACAAACTGCCCGATCCCGCCCTGCCCGAAGCCGCCCGCCGCGACATATACGCCCGCGAAAGCTACCACCTGCTGAAAATCATGTCCGAATTTCTCGAAGCAGGCGAAGAGCTGCGCGCCATCCGTCCCGCCGTCAGCATCTACGGCAGCGCGCGCACCCCGCCAAGCCACCCCGACTACCTCTTGGCCGAAACCATCGCCCGCAAGCTCTCCGACGCGGGCTTCGCCGTCATCTCCGGCGGCGGCCCCGGCATTATGGAAGCCGCCAACAAAGGCGCGTTTGCCGGACACAGCCCCGCCGTCGGCCTCAACATCGTCCTGCCCCACGAACAGCACGCCAACCCCTATCAGGATCTGTCGGTCAAATTCCAACACTTCTTCCCGCGCAAAGTCATGTTCGTCAAACACGCCGTTGCCTACATCGTGATGCCCGGCGGCTTCGGCACCCTCGACGAACTCTTCGAAAGCCTCACCCTCGTGCAAACCGGCAAAACCCCCCACCGCCCCGTCATCCTCGTCGGCCGCAGCTTCTGGCAGGGGCTTTGCGACTGGATACACAGCCGGCTGCTCGAACGCGGCTTCATCGCCCCGTCCGACGCAGAACTGTTTGAAATCATCGACGATGCCGACGAAATCGTCGAACGCATCTTCCGCCACTACGCCAACTGCACCGACGGCTTCTGCGTCAATCCCAAAGCCAACTGGGAACTCGGCCTCTAAACCCCCCGCAGGCCGTCTGAAACCGCCTGCGGCACGAAAGGAAAACCATGCAGCCCAAACTCATCATCTTCGACTGGGACGGCACCCTCGCCGACACCGCCGCCCCCCTTATCGACACCCTGCGCGAAACCTTCTACGAATGCGGCCTGCCCAAGCCCGAGCCCGAACGCATCCGCAACCTCGCCGGCTACTCCCTCGTCCGCATCGTCCGCACCCTCGCCCCCCATGCGGGCGAACACAAACAGGAAGAAATCATAGAAGTCTACGCCGCCGCCAGCCTCCACCCCCGCCACTGCGGCACACAACTCTTCCCCGACGCGCTTCCCGTCCTCGACACCCTCCAAGCGCAAGGCTTCGAGCTTGCCGTCGCCACCGGCAAAAGCCGCAGCGGCCTCGAACGCGCCATCGGCGAAAGCGGCACCGCCGCCTACTGGGCGGCCACCGCCACCGCCACCGAATGCCACGCCAAACCCGCCCCCGACATGGTGTACAAAATCTGCGGCGAACTCTGCCTTGCGCCGTCTGAAAGCCTGATTGCCGGCGACACCGTCCACGACCTCGAAATGGCCGCCCACGCCGGCGCGCGCGGCATCGGCATCGCCACCGGCGCACACAGCCCCGACACCTTGCGCAAAGCCCCCAACATCGGTATCTTGCCCGCACTCTCCGCACTGCCCGCCTTCCTGCACACCCTGTAAGGCCGTCTGAAAACAAAACCGCGCGGAAAACCACGGCGCAGTACACATTACCCGCAACCCCCCAACCCACCGGAAACACCATGAGCTTCAAAATCCAACGCGAAGAAGAACAGCGCGACAACACCCAGCAGCAGCACACCCCATCCGCCCCCCGCCAGGAAAGCTGGGAGCGCGACACCCTCTACAAACTCCTCCTCAGCGTCCACAAAGAACAGCGCAGCAGCCGCTTCTGGCGCAACGTCTGGCGCGGCGTAGGCGCAATGCTCTTTGCCGGCACCCTCTTCACCTTCCACAGCTGCACCACCGGCCGCCTTGAAGCCGAAAGCGGCGGCGGCTTCAACAAAATACTCGGCGCGAAACACAAAGAACACACCGCCGTCATCAAACTCAACGGCGTGATCGGCAGCGGCTACCAAGACCAGGTTGCCATGCTGCGCAACGGCCTCGAAGCCGCCTACGCCGACAAAAACGTCAAAGGCATCATCATCCGCGCCAACTCCCCCGGCGGCTCCCCCGTCATCTCCAACACCGCCTTCAACGAAATCCGCCGCCTCAAAGAACAGCACAAAAACATCCCCCTCTACCTCGTTGCCGAAGACATGTGCGCCTCCGGCTGCTACTACATCGCCGCCGCCGCCGACAAAATCTACGCCGACCCGTCCAGCCTCGTCGGCAGCATCGGCGTGATCGGCGGCAGCTTCGACTTTACCGAGCTGATGGACAAACTCGGCATCAAACGCCGCCTGCGCACCGCCGGCAGCAACAAAGGCATGGGCGACCCCTTCTCGCCCGAAACCCCCGAGCAAACCGCCATCTGGCAGAAAATGCTCGACGACATCCACGGCGAATTTATCAACGCCGTCAAAACCGGACGCGGCAGCCGCCTCAAAACCGGCGACCCCGAAATCTTCAGCGGCCGCATCTACACCGGCCTCGAAGCACAGAAAAACGGCCTCATCGACGGCTTCGGCAACATATACAGCGTTGCCCGCGACCAAATCAAAGCCCCCGAACTCGTCGACTACACCCCCGACGAAGACGACCTCGCCCGCGCCATCAGCCGCCGCCTCAACAGCGAAGTGCAAAACCAAGTCCGCCAAAGCCTGCAAAACCTGGACAATAAAGGCTGGTAAACCTGGACAATAAAGGCTGGTAAACCACAAGCAGCAAAAAAGGCCGTCTGAAAATCCGTTTTCAGACGGCCTTTTCCGTTTGCCCCACCGCATCCCGCGTAATCCCACGTAGGGTGTGTCGCCCCAAAGGCGACGCACGCGCTCCCCGCCGCCGCACAAAGGCCGTAGAATCTCCGCAACCGCGTGCGCGGCAGAGCCGCACACCCTACCTTGGAGGCCGTCTGAAAACCGTAAAACGGTATTTCGGACGAGCCGAATCCGTGTTTTCACTTCGTTGAAGCTGCGCTTTCAGACGGCCTCTGTTCCCTCCCGCCTGCGGGGGAGGGTCAGAGTGGGGGCTGTTGCCGCTTCGGCTGCGCTGGCGGGCGGGAAAGCGGTTTGGCAAACCGCCACCCCCTCCCCAGCCCTCCCCCGCGCGGGCGCAGGAGAGGGAGCGGGTTTGCGGCGGATTCTTCGGTTTCAGACGGCCTTTTCCGTTTGCCCCACCGCATCCCGCGTAATCCCGCGTAGGGTGTGTCGCCCCAAAGGCGACGCACGCGTTCCCCGCCGCCGCGCAAAGGCCGTGCAATCTCTGCAACCGCGTGCACGGCAGAGCCGCACACCCTACACAGACTGTCAGCGCGAAACCATGCAAAAGGCCGTCTGAACACCCTGTTTCAGACGGCCTTCCCATTCAGCGCAGCCGCCTGCCCGTTGCCCAATCGGTCATCGTGCTGGGTGTTTTACTGCCGCCGCAGCGTCCCGCCGCCACATACACGCTGCGGCCGAACTGCCGCCGCACCTCCCGCGTGCTGCGGCAGGGGCGTTTGCCCGCACGGTTGCAGGAAGTGGACACCAGCGGCGTGCCCAGCAGGCGGCACAAATCCCGCGCGGCCTCATGAGCCGGCACACGCACCGCCAGAGCGGCCCGCCCCCTGCCGCGCAGCAGCGGCGGCACATTGCGTGCGGCGGGCAGCAGAAAAGTCTGCCGCGCCGGCCAGATGCTTTCCAGCGCGGCGGCATCATCCTCTGCCAAAGGGCGCAACAGCGGCCGCAGACGCGCAAGCGTGTCGCCGACAACAATCATCCCCTTGTGCTGCGGGCGGCGTTTGAGCCGAACCAGGGCTTTGAGTGCTTTGGCATGGTGCGGCAGACAGCCTATGCCAAAGCACGACTCGGTAGGATAGGCCACCAGCCCGCCCCGCCGCAAACGGCTTTTCAGACGGCCTGCTTCTGCGGCGCAAAGAATACGTTTCATGACCCTGCTTTATCGGAAGGAAAACAGCGATTGTACGCTTCGCCGCAGGCTTGCGCAGAACAAGGCCGGGCGGCGGCGGAAAACCCGTTTTCACTTTGTTGGAGCCGCGCCGGTTGGGCGTTGGGTCGGGTTCAGGCTGCGTTTGCCGTTTAGGTAGGGTGTGTGGCTCTGCCACGCACGCGGCTTGTGCCGTATAGCGGCAAGAAGCCGTCTGAAAACCCTGAAAACGCGTGCGTCGCCGGAGCGACACACCCTACGCTCTGTCCGCACGGAGCGTGGTGTTCTGTCATTCGAAACATGAGGCCGTCTGAAAACTGCAAACGGCATTTCGAATAGGCCGAATCCGTGTTTCAGACGGCCTTTATCCCCTCTCCCGCCTGCGGGGGAGGGTTAGGGTGGGGGCTGCTGCCGCTTCGGCTGCGTTTGCGGGCGGAAAAGCGGTTTTGCAAACCGCCACCCCCTCCCCGACCCTCCTCCGCGCGGGCGCAGGGGAGGGAGTGGGTTTGCGGCGGATTCTTCGGGTTTCAGACGGCCTTTTCTGTTTGTCCTGCCGCATCCCGCGTAATCCCGCGTAGGGTGTGTCGCCCCGAGGCGACGCACGCGGATTTGCGGTTTGGTCGGAAAGGCTTCCTGTAAAACAAAGAACGCGTGCGTGGCTGCGCCACACACCCTACCTTGGAGGCCGTCTGAAAAGTGCAGATGCTTTTCAGACGGCCTCTGCTTTGTCTGATGCCGCTTCCTGCGGCTGTTGCTCCGCTGCAAACGCGCCCAAGTCGGCGCGGCGGTCAAACAAGTCTTTCACGGGCATTTGGTGGCTGATGCCGACCACCAGCGTGTCGGGCAGGCTGCGTTTGAGCAGCGAAAGAAGCTGCACGGCGGAAGCGTCGTCGAGCTGGTTGGTGGCTTCGTCGAGAAACAGGATGTCGGGGCGGGCAAGCAGGGCGCGGGCGAGGCTGATGCGCTGCTGTTCGCCGCCGGAAAGGATTTTGTGCCATGCGTCTTCGCTGTGAAGCTGTGTGTCCAGACGGCCCAGGCCGACTTGTTCCAATGCGGCTTGGACTTCGTTTGCGCCGCGCGGCGCGGTGTCGGGGTAGCAGACGAGGTTGTGCAGGCTGTCCTGCGGCAGGTAGGGGCGTTGCGGCAGAAACAGGACGCGGGGGCTGCCCAGCCGGAAGCTGCCGCGATAGTAGGGCCACAGGCCGGCAAGGGTGCGCATCAGGGTGGTTTTGCCGATGCCGCTTCTGCCGTCGAGCAGCAGCCATTGGGCGGACGGGGCGGCGAGCGTGAGGTTTTGCAGCAGGGGGCTGCCGGCGGCGGTGTGGATGCAGAGGTTTGCGGTATCGAGCAGCGGAGGCTGCCGGCTGCCCGCAAGGCCGTCTGAAAGATTGTTTTCAGACGGCCTTAGGCTTTCGTCTTTGTGCAAACCCGCGCCGTCCGTTTTCAGACGGCCTGCGGCGGAATCCGAAAGCCGTTCCCCCGCCTGTGCGGCCTCGGGCTGCCTTTGCGCTTTATCGGCTTCGTCCAAGGCCGTCTGAAAACCGGCCAGACGCTCGACCACGGCGGCCCATTCGATGATGCGTTTGTAGTAGTCCATAAACCAGCCGAAGCCGTCCTGTACGTTGGAAAACGCGCTGCGGGCCTTCATCATGTCGCCGAAGCTCATGGTTTGGGCGAGATACATCGGCAGGGTGGCGATGATGGGGATGAACATGGACAGGCGCAGGTAGGCGGCGGAGAAGCTTTCCAGATAAAACTCGCGCCGTATCAGGCCGCGCCAGTTGTTTGCGATGGCGGCAAAACGGGCGTTCAGGCGGCCTTGTTCGGCCGCTTCGCCGCGATAGAGGGCGATTTGTTCGGCGTGGTCGCGCACGCGCAGGAGTGTGGCGCGGTAGTCGGCTTCGCGGTGCTGGCGTTCGACGTTCAAGGGCTGCAGCTTGCGGCCGATAAGGTGGGTGAGCAGGGTGCAGGCGGCGGAATAGGCCAGCGCGATCCAGACGAGATAGCCTTTGACGGTGAGGCTGTAGCCGGCCAGCGTGAAGCTCTGCACGCCGGAGAGCTGCCACAAAATGGCGACAAACGCGCCGAGTTTGGCGGCGTTCATGATGAAGTATTTGAAAAGGTCGATGCTTTTTTCCGACAGCATGGCGATGTCTTCGGCGATGCGCTGGTCGGGGTTGTCCGGCTCGCCGGACAGTTGCAGGCGGTAGTGTTTTCGGCTGCCGAGCCAGTTTTGCTCGAATTGGCGCGTGAGGTGCGTGCGCCAGCGGAACAGCAGCACTTTGCGCAGCCAGTTGCCGCAGGCGACAAAGGCGGTTACGAGGGCGATATAGACGAGAAATTCCAACACCAGCGCGGGCATGGCCCTGCTGTCGAATGCGGCCAGCGCGTCGTAAAAGGTTTTGTTCCATTCGGTAATCAGCACGCCTACGCGCACGATGGCCAGCGAAAAGCCGACTACGGCGGCAAGCAGCAGCCAGTTGGCCCAGGGATTGCCGCGCCACCAGAACGGGGCGGCGAGGGAGAGGAAGCGGCGGATGGTTTTCATGTTGGGGCTTGGGAAATGGGGATTGCGGCCGTCCGGACGGACATACGGCTCGGCGCGGCGCGGAGGGGCGGGACAAAACAAACAATCTGCGGCTTGGCCGCTTTGCTGTTTTGTTCGGCGGTACAAAGGGGAAAAGGCCGTCTGAAAATCGGTTTTCAGACGGCCTGTTTGCTGCGGTTTAGAACTTGTAGTCCACTTTGAACATCAGGTTGCGCGGTTCGCCGTAGAAGTTGTTGCCGCCGTTGACGCGGGTGCGTTGGTTTTCATAATAGCGGCGGTTGGTCAGGTTGCTGCCGATGAGGGCGAGAGACAGGTTTTCAGACGGCCTGTACTGCACGTTGGCATTCATCAGCATATAGCCGCCCTGCTTCACGTCGGCCAGGCTGCTGGTTTTGCTCTGGATGCTCGCGCCGCCGCCGACCGTCCATTTGCCGTTGCCCACGGGCAGTTTGTAGCTGGTGTAGAGGCGCAGCATGTGGCGCGGGGTGTGTTTGCTGAAATTCAAACCCCTGGTGCGGCTACTGTTTTCGGTTTCCTGATACTTGCTGTTGTTTAGGGTATAACCTGCAAAAAGCTGCCAGTTGTCGTTCAATTTGCCGGAAATTTCGGCATCGATACCTCTGCTGACGACTTTGCCTGAAGGCTCGAAATAAACCCGGTTGGTTGAAAGCTCGGTAAATGCCACGGCACGGTTTTTCTGTTCTACTTGGAACAGGGCGACGGATGTGTTCAGTTTGCGGTTCATCCATTCGCCTTTCCAGCCGATTTCGTAGTTGTTGCCCAGCATCGGCGGCAGGATTTTATAGTTGTAGTCGGTGGAAGACTGCGGCTTGAAGATGCTGGTGTAGCTGGCATACACGCTTTGCTGTTTGGTGATGTCGAAAGTTATGCCGAGATAGGGCACGAAGCGGCTGCGTTTGGCTTCGTCTTTTTTGTCGGTATCGGTATCGGGGCGGTTGTTCCAAATGTCGTAATACGTACCGGAGGAAGATTTCCAGTGCGTCCAGCGCGTGCCGGCGATAATGTGCAGGCGGTCGGTGGGATTGAAGCGCGTACCGAACATCAGGCCGTGCGAGACGATTTTGGAATCGTAGCTCAGGCGGTCGTTGAAATCGGTGTCCCAGTTGGGCGAGGGTACTTCGTTGCCCTGGAAGGTAAACGGATCGTAGCGGGTGCTGTTGCGGATGCGCCGCCACAGGGTGTCGGTGTTTTCATTGGAATAGGTGTAGCCCGCAAACAGGTCGTGGCTTTGGCCGAACAGTTGGTATTTGCCGTTCAGGTTCAGGCCGCCTGAAAACTGGTAGCCTTTGTTTTTGTAGTTTTGCAGGTTGTTTACGGCCAGCGTGCCGCCCGGAGACAGACCCTGATAGGAAGTGGACAAGTTGGTAATCGCGCCGAAACGGCTGTCGGATTTGTTTTTGATGTAGTTCAGACGGCCTGTCAGTTTCCAGTCGTCGTTAAAATGGTGTTCGACTTCGGCAAAGGCGTTGAATTTCTTAAAACGCGCCTCGTTCCAGTTAAAGCCCAGATAAGTATCGCGCGGCAGGCCGGCTTCGGCTCCGTTCAAACCCATCGGAATACCGAAATAGTCGGGCATTTCGGTTTTGTCCTGATACATACCGCCGAAGGTAATTTTGGTGTTTTCGCCGGCATCGGCGTCCATCACGCCGTAAATCAGGCCGCCGTGGCCGTGTACGTCGTCTTTGAAGCTGCGGTTGCGTTCCAATACGGCAACGGCGCGGCCGCGCAGTGTTTTGTTTTCGTTCAGGCTGCCGGAAACGTCGGCTTCGGTACGCAGTCTGCCGAAACGGTCAACCAAAGCCGAGCCTTGGATTTGTCTTTGCGCTGTGGGCTTTTTGCGCACCGCGTTGATCGTGCCGCCCGGCTCGCCGTTGCCCTGTGTCAGGCCGGTTGCGCCGCGCACCACTTCGATATGGTCGTAAATCGCCAAATCGGTCATGCTTTGCGCGTCGCGGTAGGGATTGCCGCTGGCACCTGCGGTAACGGTGGTGGCTACGCCGTCTTCTTCGATACGGTCGATCGGAAAGCCGCGCGAATAGTAGCGGTAGCGGCCGGAATCTTTGACAACGTTCACGCCGGTGGTGGTTTTCAGCGCGTCTTCCATATTGCTGATGCCGCGGTCGTTCAGTTGGGATTTGGTAATCACGCTGACCGACTGCGGGGTTTCCCTCGGACTTAACGCCAAACCGGTGGTGGTGCGCATGGCGGAGGTAGTGTAGCTGTTTTTGTTTTCCGTACGCGTCGAACGGCTCGTGCCGGAAACGGTAACGGTTGCGATGGCGGAGGAAGTGCCGGCATTATCTGCTTCGGATTGGGGGGGGACGGCATTTTCTTGCGCGTAAGCGGCATTTGCCGCGATAAGCAGCGCGGCAAGGGTGCTGAGCTTGAAAGTTTTGCGGTACATTGCTTTCATCCTGAAATGTGTACGGTTGGAAAAAAGGGCGGGGTGGGAAATAAGAAAATTACAAGGCGGCAGACGGCGGGCGGCGGATTCTTGCAGAGGCCGCAGCGGCATTTTGCCGCGCGGGACAAGGGCTCCGCTCCGGCTAAGGTGCCGCAATTGCGTAGATTTCTTATTTTTACCGGCTATAAAATAGCGGGAGCGGATTATACGTTGCGTGAGCCGTTCTCATTTCAAATTTGCATGGAATGAACCGATTATGCGCTTTCGGCGTTGCGCGGATGTAACATTCTTTCTTTTGTTTTCTTGTGAACGAATGCGGATTCCGCCGCGTTTTTTTGGTGTTTTGTTTATTTGTTTCGGATGGCTGTTATGACCTATATCGGGCGTTTTGCCCCCAGCCCGACGGGGCTGCTCCATATCGGCTCGCTGCTGGCCGCGCTGGCTTCCTATGCCGACGCGCGGGCGGCGGGCGGGGCCTGGCTGCTGCGGATGGAGAATTTGGACCCGCCGCGCGAGATGGCGGGGGCGGCGGACGGGATTTTGCGCACGCTCGAGGCGTTCGGTTTCGAGTGGGACGGGGCGGTGGCCTACCAGAGCCGCCGTTATGATATTTATGAAGCGGCTTTGGCGCGTCTGCGGGCGGCGGGTTTGGCCTATCCGTGTTTTTGCAGCCGCAGGGAGTGGCAGGAGGGGGCGCGGACGGGGGCGGACGGCTTGGTTTACGGCGGCCGCTGCCGCGATGCGGCAAAAAGGCCGTCTGAAAACGGAGCGGGCGGGCCGACGGGCGGCAAAAACGGCAAAACGCCGGCTTGGCGGCTGCGCGTGCCGGACGGGGAAATTGCTTTTACCGACCGTGTCGTCGGGCCTTATGCGCAGAATCTGGCGCGGGACATCGGCGATTTTGTGCTGCGCCGTTCGGACGGTTTGTGGGCCTACCAGCTCGCGGTGGTGGCCGACGATGCGGCACAGGGGGTAACGCATGTGGTGCGCGGGCGGGATCTGCTGGTTTCCACGCCGCGCCAGATTTGGCTGCAACGCTGTTTGGGCGTGCCTGTGCCGCAGTATGCGCACCTGCCGCTTTTGGTGAATGCGCAGGGGCAGAAGTGGTCGAAGCAGACGCTGGCTCCCGCGCTGGATCTGACGCGGCGGGAGGCACTGCTGCGGCAGGTGTCGGCTTATCTGAACCTGCCGGCCGCGCCGCAGGTGGACAGGCCGCGCGATTTGCTGGACTGGGCGGCGGCGCATTGGGATATGGCTAAAGTGCCTTGCGCGGAGGTGTGTACGGAGGCCGTCTGAAAACCATGTTTTTTCAGACGGCCTCTGCCGCCAAGGTAGGGTGGCTCGCCACGCACGCGGTTGCGGCTGTTTGCACGGGTTGGAAAAACGGGAAACAATGCCTTTTGCTGCGCTTGGGGAACACGGGAGTCGGTACAGAAAAAAGCAGGCCGTCTGAAAACGGCTTTTCAGACGGCCTTTTGTGTTTCATCGGGCCGTAAAAGCGTTCATAATCGCTTTAATCATTTCTCCAACCGATACCAAAGGAAAACAGCATGGCCGTGAATTATCAGGAAACGGATGCGGGGCAGCTTCTGCCCATAGGCGGCATTGGGATTTTTGTCGGACAGGCGGGCGTGAAAAAGCCGCAACACGACGATCTGACGCTGATTACGCTGGACAAGGGCTGCACCGTCGGCGCGGTGTTCACGCAAAACCGCTTCTGCGCCGCGCCGGTGCGTGTCTGCAAGGCGCATCTGGCGCAGGCGGAACACATCCGCGCGCTGGTGGTCAACACGGGCAACGCCAATGCGGGCACGGGCGAAGAGGGCTACGCGCGGGCGGTGGAAGTGTGCGGAGCAGCGGCGAAGCGGGCGGGCTGCCAAACAAACGAAGTGCTGCCGTTTTCCACCGGCGTAATCCTCGAGCCGCTGCCGGCCGGCAAAATCGCCGCCGCGCTGCCGAAAGCGAAAGAGGCCGACTGGACGGCTGCCGCCCGCGCCATCATGACCACCGACACCATACCCAAAGCCGCCTCGCGTGCCGGACAGGTCGGCGGCAGCCACACCGTCCGCGCCACAGGCATCGCCAAAGGCTCGGGCATGATTCATCCGAACATGGCCACCATGCTCGGCTTTATCGCCACCGACGCGAAAATCTCCCAGCCCGTTTTGCAGCTTCTGACGCAGGAAACTGCCGATATGTCGTTCAACTGCATCTCCGTGGACGGCGACACCAGCACCAACGACAGCTTCGTCATCATCGCCACCGGCAAATGCGGCCAGCAGGAAATCGACAACATCGCCGACCCGCGCTACGGCCAGCTCAAAGAGCTGCTCGGCGGCCTTGCGCTGGAACTGGCGCAGGCCATCGTGCGCGACGGCGAAGGCGCGGGCAAATTCGTTACCATAGAAGTGGCCAACGCCCAAAGCCGCGACGAAGCCAAGCAGATTGCCTACGCCCTTGCCCGCTCGCCGCTGGTCAAAACCGCCTTTTCCGCCTCCGACCCCAATCTCGGCCGGCTGCTCGCCGCCGCAGGCTATGCGGGCGTGCCTTTCGACGAAAACAAGCTGAAAATGTGGCTCGGAGACGTACTCGTTGCCGAAAACGGCGGACGCGCCGCAGGCTACACCGAAGAAGCCGGCCAGCGGATTATGGACGAAGCGGAAATCACCGTGCGCATCGATTTGCAGCGCGGCCGCGAATCGGCCACGGTCTACACCTGCGACCTGACGCACGAATATGTGCGCATCAATGCGGAATACCGCTCTTGAAACATTAAAGAGGCCGTCTGAAAAACCTTTTCAGACGGCCTTTGCTTCCCACTCTGCCAAACCGCCTTTTCAGACGGCCTTTTTTATCGCGAGGCCGTCTGAAAACAAACAAGGAAACCATCATGAAACCCGAAAACACCGTCTGCCTCATCATCGACATCCAAGAACGCCTCACGCCCTCGCTGCACGAAGCCGAACAATTCACCGCCGCCTGCCGCCTGCTGATACAGGGTGTGCAGGCCTTGGACATTCCCGCCATGTTCACCGAGCAATACCCCAAAGGCCTGGGCGCAACCCTGCCCGCCGTGCGCCTGCTGCTGCCCGATGCCCCGCTTGCCGAAAAAACCCGCTTCTCCGCCGCGCCCGCCGCCGAAAGTTTCATCCGCGAAAAACAGGCGCAAAACATCATCCTGATCGGCGCGGAAACCCACATCTGCGTCTTGCAGACCGCGCTCGATCTGAGGTTGCAAGGCATGGGCGTTTACCTGCCCTTCGAGTGCGCCGCCTCGCGCAATCCAGCCAACAAAGCCAACGGCTTGGAACAGATGCGCACCGCCGGTGTTACCGTATGCAGCATAGAAAGCCTGCTGTTTTCGCTAATGGGCGACGCGCAGCACCCCGCCTTCAAAACCATATCCAAACTCATCCGATAGGCCGTCTGAAAATGCACGCATACCGGATCCGCGAAGCGCGGCAGGAAGACCTCGCCGCCATCGTCGACATCTACAACAGCACGATAGACGACCGCCGCTCCACCGCCGACCTCGCACACGTTACCGCCCAAAGCAGGCAGGGATGGCTGGACGCGCACGGCGGCAACCGCCCGCTGTACGTCCTCCAAGACGAAGCGGGCAGTCTGCTGGCCTGGGGTGCGTTTTCCGACTACTACCCGCGCGAGGCTTACCGCATCACCGCCGAAGCCAGCATCTACGTACGCCACGATATGCGCGGAGTCGGCGTGGGCAAAATCCTGCTGCGCTATATGCTGGAAAAAGCCCCGTCGCTCGGCATCCGCAACATCATCGCCCTTATCTTCGGCCACAACCACGCCAGTATCCGCCTGTTCCACACTTTCGGTTTCCAAGAATGGGGAAGACTGCCGCAGGTATGCGATTTGGACGGAATGACGGCGGATATTGTGCTGCTGGGAAAAAAGGTAACAGACTGAACAATAGGGACTCTGCGTTATGAAAGAAAAAGATTTCTACCTGAAAGGAAAATTAAAAAACCTGTTAACAGATTGGCAGGAAGCGGAAGGCTGTATTGCCACCGATGAAATTATGGTGAAAGGACGGAAGGTAGGCTATTGCTACCGCGAGCTTCCCGATGACGACAGCAAGTTTGGCGGGTTTGACAGCGGTTGGCGTTTCACGGCGGGAGACGAAAGCGATGACTATATGGATAACCCTGAAAATTCGGGAATTTACGAGCTAAACTCAATTTGCAACTACGACCCCGACATCATTCCGCTGCTCAACGCTCCTTACGGAACGGCGTTTTTCAGAAATAAAAACGGTATTTTCGAGCAGGAAGATTTCCAGCCACCAACAGAATGAAAATTAAAAAAACCTTGCAGCCGGCCAAAAATACAACCCGAAGTTTTCTGTAAAACCAGCGGCAGGCCTTATCGGATGCGGATTCGGTTGATGGTGCTGAACGGTATCAGACGGAAAAAGGCCGCTGTGCCCAGCGGCCTTTTTAGTATGTGGTTGCGGGGGCAGGATTCGAACCTACGACCTTCGGGTTATGAGCCCGACGAGCTACCATGCTGCTCCACCCCGCGTCAGAAGCTGCGGACTATACCCGCCCGGCAGATATATGTCAAGTTTTTCCGAAGCCGATGGTACAGCCTGCCTTGTATCTTTTCTATTTTGTTACGCTATGGTTACGGATAAGAAAAACGGGAGCGGCATCTGCTGCTCCCGTTTTTCCCTCCAACGATTCAAGATTATTTCTTGTCGTCTTTCACTTCTTCAAAGTCGGCATCGACTATGTCGTCGTCTTTCTTGGCGGAAGATTCGGGCTGCGCCGCACCTGCACCTGCCTGCGCGTCGGCCTGCGCTTGGGCGTAAACCATTTCGCCGAGTTTCTGGCTGGCCGCGCCGAGGGCTTCGGCTTTTGCGTCGATGGCGGCTTTGTCGTCGCCTTTGGCGGCTTCTTCGGCTTCTTTCAACGCAGCTTCGATTTTTTCTTTCTCGGCAGCGTCAAGTTTGTCGCCATAGTCGGCCAGCGATTTTTTCACCGAATGAATCAGTGCTTCGGCCTGGTTGCGGCTTTGTACCAGCTCATGCAGTTTTTTATCCTCTTCGGCGTTGGCTTCGGCATCTTTCACCATGCGTTCGATTTCTTCCTCAGAAAGGCCGGAAGAGCCTTGGATGGTGATGTTGGCGGCTTTGCCTGTGCCTTTGTCTTTGGCGGACACGTGCAGGATGCCGTTGGCGTCGATGTCGAAGGTTACTTCGATTTGCGGCATGCCGCGCGGTGCGGGTGCGATGTCGCCGAGGTTAAACTGGCCGAGCGATTTGTTGGCAGAGGCGCGTTCGCGTTCGCCCTGCAACACATGGATGGTTACGGCGCTTTGGTTGTCTTCGGCTGTCGAGAACACCTGCGACGCTTTGGTCGGGATGGTGGTGTTTTTCTGAATCAGCTTGGTCATTACGCCGCCCATGGTTTCGATACCGAGCGAAAGCGGGGTAACGTCGAGCAGCAGTACGTCGCTGCGGCCGCCGCCCAATACTTCGCCCTGAATCGCTGCGCCTACGGCCACGGCTTCGTCGGGGTTGACGTCTTTGCGCGGCTCTTTGCCGAAGAAGTCTTTAACCGCTTCCTGTACTTTGGGCATACGGCTTTGGCCGCCTACCAAAATTACGTCGTCGATGTCGGAAGTGCTCAAACCTGCGTCTTTGAGCGCGATGCGGCAAGGCTCGATGGAGCGTTGGATCAGGTCTTCCACCAGGCTCTCGAATTTGGCGCGGGTAACTTTCATCGCCAAGTGTTTGGGGCCGCTTGCATCCATGGTGATGTAGGGCAGGTTGATTTCGGTTTGCTGGCCGCTGGAAAGCTCGATTTTGGCTTTTTCGGCTGCTTCTTTCAGGCGTTGCAGCGCCATCACGTCGTTTTTCAGGTCGATGCCCTGTTCTTTTTTGAACTCGGCGATGATGTAGTCGATCAGGCGTTGGTCGAAATCTTCGCCGCCCAAGAAGGTGTCGCCGTTGGTAGCCAATACTTCAAACTGTTTTTCGCCGTCCATATCGGCAATTTCGATAATGGAAATGTCGAAAGTGCCGCCGCCCAAGTCGTACACCGCGATTTTGCGGTCGCCTTTGGCGTTTTTGTCCATGCCGAATGCCAGTGCGGCTGCAGTCGGTTCGTTGATGATGCGTTTTACGTCCAAACCGGCGATGCGTCCCGCATCTTTGGTGGCCTGACGCTGGCTGTCGTTGAAGTAGGCCGGCACGGTAATCACCGCTTCGGTTACTTTTTCACCCAAATAGGCTTCGGCCGCTTCTTTCATTTTGCGCAAAACTTCGGCGGAAATCTGCGGCGGAGACAGCTCTTTGCCCTGCGCTTTGACCCATGCGTCGCCGTTGTTGGCTTTGATGATTTCAAAGGGCATGGATTCGATGTCGCGCTGTACTTCTTTGTCTTCGAATTTGTGGCCGATCAGGCGTTTAGCCGCGTAGATGGTGTTTTTCGCGTTGGTTACAGCCTGGCGTTTGGCAGGCGCGCCGACAAGGATTTCGCCGCCGTCGAGATAGGCGATAACGGAAGGTGTGGTGCGTGCGCCTTCTGCGTTTTCAATGACTTTGGTTTGGCCGTTTTCAGAGATGGCCAGACAGGAGTTGGTTGTACCCAGGTCGATACCGATTACTTTTGCCATATTGCGTATGCTCCTAATAATAAATGATAAATAAATGACTGATACGGTTTTCAGACGGCCTCTGACTGCTGCCGGCCGTCTTGTTCATGCGCTGCAAAATAGGGAGGAAGGGAAAGTTTTCAAGTTTTGTGTTGTAAAAAAATCACAACTTTTTGAATTTTAAAATCAAACCGTTAAACGGTTTCTGCGGTTTGCGGGCTTTTCATGCGGCTGTGAAAGGCTGTCTGAAAACACATCCGGTGCGGCGTTTGTTTTATTCCGCCGCATTCTCTCCGGCGGCTGTGGCAACGCTTACCATCGCCGGACGCAGAACGCGGTCGGAGAGGGCATAGCCTTTTTTCATCACGCCGACCACGGTGTTCGGCTCCTGCGTGCTTTCCACGGCCTGAATGGCCTGGTGGCGGTGCGGGTCGAGCTTTTCGCCCGGCTGCGGATTGATTTCGCTGATGTTTGTGTTTTCAAACGCTTTGTTCAATTCGTTTAAGGTCATCTGCACGCCGGTTTTCAGCGCATCGAAATTGCCGCTTTGATCGAGCAGGGCCATTTCCAAATAGTCTTTTACCGGCAGCATTTCGGCAGCGAATTTCTGGCCGGCGAATTTATGCGTATCGGCGATTTCCTGCCGGTGGCGGCGGCGCAGGTTTTGCTCGTTGGCCAAACCGAGCAGCTCTTCTTCTTTCAGACGGCCTTCAAGCTCTTCCACTTTGGCCTGCAATTCTTCGTAAGTGGGCGGAACGGCTTCGGCGACGGGCTGCTCTGCGGACGGGGTTTGCTCTTCTTCGGGTGTAGTGTTTTGTTCGTTCATGCTTTTGCCTTTTTTGAAATGTCGGAAGGGATTTTTCATGCGCGGCTATATGAGGCCGTCTGAAAAGGTTTCAAGCACGGGCAAACGGCAGAGGCCGTCTGAAAATACGGATTCGGCTCGTCTGGCATTCCATTTGCGTTTTTCAGACGATTTTTTTTCTGCGGCTGGGAACGCGTGCGTGGCTGTGCCACACACCCTACCTGTACAGACAGCGGGGTATGTTTTTTTATTGCCATTAATACAAAAGGCCGTCTGAAAACGGTATTTTCAGACGGCCTTTTCCGTTAAGGTAGGGTGTGTGGCACAGCCACGCACGCGGTTTGGAGTGAGATATTTATTTGGTCGGCAAAAAAACATGATGAGGCCGTCTGAAAATCCGTTTTAGACTTTCAGACGGCCTTTTTTGCCGAAAATCGGAAAGCATGTGCATACCATACGGCACATCCGCACAAACAGCGGATATTGGTTTTCAGACGGCCTCAAACGCCGTAGGCGGTGGATGCCGTGCCGCCGCCCGTACCTGTCCAGTCGGTGTGGAAAAATTCGCCGCGCGCTTTGTCGGTACGCTCGTAAGTGTGCGCGCCGAAATAGTCGCGCTGCGCCTGCAAAAGGTTGGCGGGCAGGCGTTCGGTGGCGTACGCGTCCAAAAAGGTAATCGCGGAGGCCATGCAGGGCATGGCGATACCCGATTCGACGGCTTTGGCCACCACTCTGCGCCACGCCGGCAGACAGTCTGCCAACAGGCCTTTGAAATACGGATCCGCGCCCAAAAACACCAAATCGGGATCGGCTTGGTAGGCATCGCGGATGTTGCCCAAAAACGCGCTGCGGATGATGCAGCCTTCGCGCCATAAAAGTGCGGTGTTGCCGTAGTCCAATGCCCAATTATTGTTTTCGCCGGCCTGGCGGATAAGCATGAAACCCTGTGCGTAGGAGATGATTTTCGAGGCCAGCAGAGCCTGGCGCAAATCATCTACCCAACGGGCTTTGTCGCCTCCGACCGGTACGATGGTGCTGCCGAACAGTTTGGCGTTTGCCGTGCGCTGTTCTTTCAATGCGGAAACGCAGCGGGCGAATACGGCTTCGGAAATCAGCGTCAGCGGAACACCCAAATCAAGCGCGCTGATGCCGGTCCATTTGCCCGTGCCTTTCTGGCCGGCGGTATCGAGGATTTTTTCCACCAACGGTGCGCCGTCTTCGTCTTTGTAGGCCAAAATGGCCGCTGTGATTTCAATCAGGTAGGAATCCAGCTCGGTTTTGTTCCACTCGCTGAAAATCCGGTGCATTTCTTCATAGGAGAGGCCGAGGCCGTCTTTCATAAAATGATAGGCTTCGCAGATAAGCTGCATATCGCCGTATTCGATGCCGTTGTGCACCATTTTGACGAAATGTCCCGCGCCGTCGCGGCCGACCCAGTCGCAGCAGGGTTCGCCGCTTTTGGTTTTGGCGGCAATGGCTTGGAATATGGGTTTGACTTCCGGCCACGCGCTTTCGTTGCCGCCGGGCATGATGGAGGGGCCGAAGCGTGCGCCTTCTTCGCCGCCGGATACGCCCGCACCGATAAAGCGGATGCCTTTGGCTGCCAGATAATGTGTGCGGCGGGTGGTGTCCGCATAGTTGGCGTTGCCGCCGTCGATGATGATGTCCTCCTGATCCAAAAACGGGAGGAGTTGTTCGATAAAATCGTCCACTACCGAACCGGCACGTACCATCATCATAATTTTGCGGGGTTTTTTCAGTTTTCCGATCAAGTCCTGTATCGAATATGCACCGATGATTCCGCTGCCTCTGGCCGCACCGTTGAGAAAATCATCCACTTTGCCGACCGTGCGGTTGAAGGCCACGACTTTGAAACCGTGATCGTTCATATTCAGTATCAGGTTCTGGCCCATTACGGCCAAACCGATCACGCCAATATCGCCTTTCATTGCCTGCCTTTCCGAGTCGGATGTAAACCGTGCCACTTTACAGGATGGGGAGGGCATATGCCAATGTTTGATGATGCAGATGATGTTTTTATTAAACTTTTTATGAAATTTTATAACGGAGACGCTTGCCGCAGGAAAAACGGCGGGGGTTTTCCTTTTATTTGGAAATATAAAATATAAAAAGATGATTTTGATGAAGGCTGCCCGTATCTGTGGATAACCGGTTTTATCTTATTTTTTCCATATGCTTGGATGCTGGCAAACTCTGTGGGCGCGGGATGTGCGTGTGGCGGGACGGCTGTTGGCGGTTTTCAGACGGCCTGCCGCTTTTGTGGATTACGGCGCGTTTTCCCCGCTTAGGGAAGCTGCCCGTCCACAGTGAAAAACGACGGCGGCAGGCTTTCGTTGTCGGGAAATTCCGTCCATTCGTAGGCGGTGTCGTCGGAAAGTATTTTGCGCAGCAGGGCATTATTGACGGCATGGCCGGATTTGTAGCCTTCAAACGCTCCGATAATGGGATGGCCGGCGATGTAGAGGTCGCCGACGGCATCAAGGATTTTGTGGCGGACAAATTCGTCGGGATAGCGCAGCCCCTCGGGATTGAGTACGTCGGTTTCGTCGATAACGACAGCGTTGGACAGATTGCCGCCCAAGCCGAGATTATGCGAGCGCATCAGTTCCACTTCCTGCATGAAGCCGAACGTGCGGGCGCGGGCGATTTCTTCGATATAGGAGCTGCCGGCAAAATCAATGGAGAAGGTGGGTGCACTACGGTTGAACACGGGATGGTCGAATTCGATGGTGAGGGTAACTTTGAAGCCGGCATAAGGGTCGAAACGCACCCATTTGTCCTGCTCGCGCACTTCCACCGTTTTCAAAAGGCGCAAAAAGCGTTTTTCCGCCTTTTGGTCGGCAACGCCGGCATCCTGCAAAAGATAGATAAACGGCAGGGCGGAGCCGTCCATAATCGGGATTTCCGGCGCGTTCAGCTCGATCAGTACGTTGTCTATTCCGTAGGCCGCCAGCGCGGACATGATGTGTTCGATGGTGCCGACGCGCACGCCGTTTTCCGTAACCACGGTGGAAGAAAGGCGGGTGTCGTTAATCAGGTAGGGTGTGAGCCGGAACGCTTCGCCCTGTGCGCCTGCCAGATCGGTGCGGCGGAACATAATGCCGCTGTTTTCCGCCGCCGGATGCAGCGTCAGCGCGACACGTTCGCCCGAATGCAGCCCCACGCCGGTGGCCGATACCGGTTTAGCCAGAGTTCTCTGCAGCATGATTGATCCTTGTCGTTTGTCTGAAACAGCGGCGCATGATACGGGAAAAAGGCAGGCCTGCGGGGGAAACGGTGGCGGACAAATTTTCAGACGGCCTGTGGAAAAGCACAAATTGTCCGCAGAAAAATCCGGCCGTCTGAAAAACATCCAGAATATATGCAAGGTAAAAACCGCTGCCGCCAACAGGCTTATAAGGTATGCAATTATATGAAACAAAAAAATTAAAACAAATTATCCACAGATAATGGCCGCCTTCATCCATATCATCTTTTTATATTTTTAATTTAATCTGTATTCTGTTTTCAGACGACCGGATTTTCTGCGGCACAATAAAGGGAAAAGGTCGTCTGAAAACGTTTCGGGTACAATGTGCCGCATTTGACGGATGTTAGGATTAAGGAGAAAGGATATGGACGGCATCACACGGCAACAGAATGTGGATCACGGTGAAATCGACAAATTCAGCCGCTTGGCGGAAAGATGGTGGGATACCGAAGGCGAATTCAAACCGCTGCACGACATCAACCCCTTCCGCCTCGACTATATCGACAGCAAAGCCGGTTTGACAGGTAAAACCGTGCTTGATGTGGGCTGCGGCGGCGGCATTCTTTCCGAGAGCATGGCGCGGCGCGGCGCGGCGGCGGTAACAGGCATTGATCTGGCAGAAAAATCGCTGCAAACGGCACAGGCGCACGCGCGTGCGGCAGGCGTGGAAAACGTGGCCTACCGCTGCATCAGCGTTGAAGATTTGGCGGCGGAAAACCCGTACGGTTACGACGTGGTAACCTGTATGGAAATGATGGAACACGTTCCCGATCCCGCTTCAATCATCCGTGCCTGCGCCAAGCTGGCCAAACCGGACGGCATGGTGTTTTTTTCCACCATCAACCGCAATGCAAAATCCTATCTGCACGCAATACTCGGTGCGGAATACATTTTGGGTCTGGTACCCAAAGGCACGCACGACTGGCAGAAATTCATCACGCCCGCCGAGCTGGCGCGGATGTGCCGCCAAAGCGCACTGGATATTGCGGATATAAAAGGCCTGGGTTACAACCCGCTGCTGAAACGCTATTTTTTGAGCGGCAATACCGGTGTGAACTATATGATTGCCTGCCGCCCCGCAGAGGCCGTCTGAAAAAGATCGGTTTTCCAACCGGAAAAACAAAACAGGCCGTCTGAAAACTTTTCAGACGGCCTTCTTCCTTTGTGTTATGGAACAAAACATTAAAAATACAAGGCGTTGCGGAAAGCGGAACGGAGAGTGTTTGCCGTCATGCAAACGGCGTTTTCAGACGGCCTCTGCCGATAAAATCACCGCCGTGCGCCCCTCGATACGGAACTTTACCGCCAGTCCGGCAATTTCCATCACATAAATCCGTTCGGGAATGTCCTGATAGGCGGGACGCGGGTCTTGGGCGACGGATTGGCTGATGAGCCGTTTGAGGCCGTCTGAAAGCCATGTTCCGTCGTATTGCCAGACGACATCGAGCAGCGGCGGGGCTTCGCCGGCAAAGCCTGCCGCCGCATCCGGCTTGGCTTCGACAAAGGGAATATAGGGCTTGATGTCCACCACCGGTGTGCCGTCGAGCAAATCCGCGCCGCTGCAACGGATTTTCACGCCGTCGGCGCAATCGATTCCTTCCAGTTTCAGAAGCGACAGGCCGAGATGGTTCGGGCGGTGGGGGCTGCGGGTGGCAAACACGCCCATTTTCCGTTTGCCGCCCAAACGAGGCGGCCGCACCAGCGGCGACCAGCCTTCGTCCAGTACGCCGTGAAAAATAAAATGCAGCCAAATATAGCCGAAATTTTCCAGCCCGCGCACCGCGTCTTCGTTGAAACACGGGTCGAGAATAATGGAAACTTCGGCAGCGGATACCAGCCCGGGCTGGCGGGCGATGCCGAATTTCTGCGTGTAGGGAGAAACGACCCGGCCTATGGTTTCGATGGTGTGGCGCATTGTGGATAACTTTGTCTGAAAGGTGTACGGATTGTAGCACGGTGCAGTAAGGGGTTTGTTATAATGCCTCCCTGTTTCAAACCGCGAAAGGCTGCGGCCGTGATTGTTTCGATTGATGTAGATGCGCAGAAAACCTTTACCCCGCTTTGTCCGCAAGAGCTTCCGGTTGCCGGCGGCGACACCATTGCGGCGGAATTGAACGCGCAGGCGGCATTGGCTGATCTGCGGGTTATGACCAAAGACGCACACAGTTTGAACGCGGCATGGCTTGTGGATAATTCTGTGGATATGTTGAAGCCGACTGGTTTGAAAAACGCCGATCTGACATGGGTTGCCCATGCGGTAATCGGCAGCGAAGGTTACAGCCTGCTTGACGGTTTGCCGGGTTTGGACGGCTACGACTATTGCGTATGGAAGGGGGTCGATCCCGAGCTGCATCCCTACGGCGCGTGCTACCACGATATTGAAGAACGTCTCAGTACCGGCCTGATTGAATGGCTGTCGGCAAAACAGGTGCGTTATGTTCTGGTGGGCGGATTGGCTACCGATTACTGCGTCAAACACACCGTATTGCAGCTTTGCCGCGGCGGAAGCTGGCAGGTAATTGCCAACCGCGCCGCCTGCCGGGGCATTGCGCTGGAAACCGTCGCGCAGGCGTGGACGGAAATGGCAGCGGCGGGCGCGTTGGTTTTTTCCGATGCGGCTGAAATCGAAAAATATTTGAAATCGGAAAATTGATTTTGTTTCACGTGAAACACGGTTATCGGATGGATGCAAAATGAAAGTGTTGCTGGTACGTTTGTCGAGCATGGGCGATCTGATACACACCCTGCCTGCCGTCAGCGACTTGTCCCGTATGCGTCCCGATGTGGAACTCCACTGGCTGTGCGAGGAAGGTTTTTCCGATATTGCCCGCCTGCATCCTTTTGTGAAAAAAATCCATACCCTGCGCTGGCGGCAATGGCGTAAGAAACTGTTTGAAAAGGAAACTTGGGAAGAAATAGGCCGTCTGAAAACCGTGTTGGCGCAGGAGGGGTTTGATTTTGTTTTAGACAGCCAGGGGCTGTTGAAAAGTGCGTTGCCTGCGCGGATGGCAGATGCGCCGGTAACGGGATTGGACAGAAAAAGCGTACGGGAAAGTTTGGCCGCGTTTTTTTACAGCCGGGTTTTTCCTGTGGAAAAAGGCTTGGATGCCGTATTGCGCAACCGTTTGCTGTTTGCCCAAGCCTTTGATTATGAGAGGCCGTCTGAAATATCGTTTGGTGCGCTTGTTCCGCAAAATACCGGTTTGGAATTGCCGCAAAAACCTTATTATGCCGCCCTTCATGCAAGCAGCCGCGACAGCAAATTGTGGCGGCGCGAAAACTGGTTGCAACTGGCGCAAATGCTGCATCGCCATGATGGCGGTACTGTTTGGTTGCCGTGGGGCAGTGAGGCGGAAAAAATGCGGGCGGAGGAGATGGCTGAGGCCGCGCCCTATATAAAAGTGTGCGGCAAGATGAATTTGTTGCAGGCTGCGGCTTTGTTGGACGGTGCTGCTGCTGTGGCCGGTGTGGATACCGGACTTTTGCATCTGGCCAATGCCTTGGGCAAGCCGCTGGTGGGGATTTATACGGATACCGATCCGCAAAAAACCGGCGTGCAGCAGTCGCCAAAGGCAAAAAACTGCGGCGGCGTGGGACAAATGCCTGGGGCGGAAGAAGTTTACCGTTTATTGTTGGAATGTATAGCGGCAGGGAAGCCGGCCGAACAAGGAGACGAACAAAGATGAAAGCATTGGTTGCCGTAAAACGTGTGGTGGATTACAACGTAAAAGTAAGGGTAAAGGCCGACGGTTCGGATGTGGATATAGGCAATGTCAAAATGGCGGTGAATCCGTTTGACGAAATTGCCGTTGAAGAAGCCGTACGCTTGAAAGAGGCGGGGAAAGTCAGCGAAATCGTTGCCGTATCCCTTGGAGGCAAAAAATGTGAAGACACTTTGCGTACGGCATTGGCTATGGGTGCCGACCGTGCCGTCCATGTCGAAACCGAAGCGGTTTTGGAGCCTTTGGTCATAGCCAAACTGCTTAAAGCCGTGGCAGACAAAGAACAGCCGCAAATTCTCCTGCTGGGCAAACAGGCAATCGACGATGATGCCTGCCAAACAGCGCAAATGCTGGCCGCACTGATGAACGTTCCGCAGGGAACTTTTGCGGGAAAACTCGAATTGTCCGCAAACGAAGCGATCGTTACCCGGGAAATTGACGGAGGTTTGGAAACCTTGGCTTTGAAACTGCCTGCCGTTATCAGCGCGGATTTGCGTTTGAACGAGCCGCGCTATGTCAAGCTGCCGCAAATTATGCAGGCAAAAAAGAAACCTTTGGAAAAACTCACGCCGGAAGCGTTGGGTGTCGGCGTTGCGCCCCGATTGCAGGCCGTGCGTTATACCGAACCGCAAACGAAACGGGCGGGCGAAAAAGCCGCCGATACCGCCGAACTGGTGGCCAAACTGAAAACAGCAAAAGTGATTTAAGGAGGATATGATGACCGTTTTAGTAATTGCCGAGCACAATAACCAAGCCTTAAATCCCGCCACGCTTCATGCCGTTTCTGCCGCCGCGCAGCTTGGTGCGGTACATATCCTGGTGGCCGGAAGCGGTGCACAATCTGTTGCGGCACAGGCCGCCGGCCTTTGCGGGGTAGAAAAAGTTTTGTTTGCCGATGCGCCGCATTTTGGTGCAGGCTTGGCGGAAGAACTTGCGCCGCTGGCCGTATCGCTGGCGGAAGACTACCGTTATTTCACCGCTGCCGCCGATGTTTTCGGCAAAAACCTGATGCCGCGCATCGCCGCGCTTTTGGATTGCCCGCAGATTTCCGATTTGGTGGAAATTGTTGATGCCGATACTTTTGTCCGTCCGATTTATGCAGGTAATGCGCTGCTTACGTTGCAATGCGGCGAACCGAAACTGGTGCTGACATTCCGTACCACCGCTTTTGCGGCGGCTGAAGAAGGAGGAAGCGCGGAAATTGTCGAAATATCAGCCACGCCCGCACAAAACCTCAGCCGGCTTGTCGGACGCGAACTGCCGCAATTGGAACGCCCCGAGCTGACGCAGGCCAAAGTGGTTGTTTCCGGCGGCAGGGGTTTGGGAAGCAAGGAAAATTTCGATAAGCTGATTTTTCCTTTGGCAGACGCGCTTGGTGCGGCGGTGGGCGCGTCGCGGGCTGCGGTAGACGCGGAATATGCGCCGAACGATTACCAGGTCGGGCAGACCGGCAAAGTGGTTGCGCCCGAGCTGTATATTGCCGTCGGTATTTCCGGTGCAATCCAGCATATTGCCGGTATGCAAGACAGCAAAACCATTGTTGCCATTAATAAAGATCCGGATGCGCCGATTTTCAATGTTGCCGATTACGGCATTGTCGGCGATCTGTTTGAAATTGTGCCGCAGCTTACCGCTGCATTAAAGAATTGAGTTTCACGTGAAACAGGCCGTCTGAAAATGCAACTCCCGCTTTTCAGACGGCTTTCCGCAACCCGATGTCGAAACGAATGTATCCCACAGCTTACCAAACCATTGCCGCATTTGCCGAAGCCGAGTTTAAAGACAAAGGCAGCCGGTTTATTGCCTATGCCTATCCGGTGCGTACTGCCGGCGAAGTAAAAACGCTGGTGGATGAGCAGCGGCAGGCGCACCATAAGGCGCGGCATTGGTGTTATGCCTACCGGCTGGGTACGGACGGCCTGCAATTCCGTGCCAATGACGACGGGGAACCTTCCGGCAGCGCAGGAAGGCCGATACTCGGACAAATCGATTCTTTCGGCCTGACCGATGTGCTGATTATTGTCGTACGTTATTTCGGCGGTACGCTGCTCGGCGTACCCGGACTGATACATGCCTATAAAACCGCTGCTTCCGATGCGTTGAAAGCAGCGGAAATTATTGAGAAAAATATTGGGAAAACCGTTTTTTTGAATTGTGCCTACCCGCATTTGAACGATGCCGTAAGAATTGCCAAACAGCATCATGCCGAAATCGTGGAGCAGGATTTGCAGCTTGACTGCCGTTTGACCGTTTGTGTGCCGTTGGCAGCTTATGAAAACTGTATCGCAGCATGGCGGCAGACACGTGTAATAGAAATAAAGGAAAATTTTCCGGCAGAAGCAGAAAAGGAGGCTTAGTGGACAGAAATATTGCGAGGCCGTCTGAAACAAACCTTTTGAACCGCATCCGCATCGAAACCCCGCTGGGTTGGATGAGTGCTGTTTTTTCGCCAAAAGGCTTATGCCTGCTGGAATTTGAGGGGCAGAAACATTTGGATAGCGAACTGAAAGCGGTAGCCTTTTATTATCATGCCGACGGTTTTACGGCAAAAGAAACCGGAGAAACCCAAAATTTACGCCGCCAGCTTGACGGATATTTTTCGGGGAAACGGCAGAATTTCGATTTGCCTTTGGATTTGGTCGGCACGCCGTTTCAAAAAAAGGTGTGGCACATTCTGCAAACCATTCCTTACGGAGAAACCCGCAGCTACAAGCAGCAGTCGGAAATGTCCGGCAATCCGAAAGCGGTGCGTGCCGTTGCCGCCGCCAACGGTGCAAACAAAATCTCCATTATCGTTCCCTGCCACCGTGTCATCGGCAGCGACGGCAGTCTGACCGGCTATGCCGGCGGCCTGCCGCGCAAACAGGCATTGCTGGCATTGGAAAGCGGCAACGCATCTTTATTTTGAACAACAGGCCGTCTGAAAACCCAAATATGCTTTCAGACGGCCTCAAACCGTTTTAAAACCGATTGAAAGACAAAAAATGACCGTCAAAACCCGTTTTGCCCCCAGCCCCACCGGCTACCTGCACATCGGCGGTGTCCGTACCGCCCTGTTTTCATGGGCGTTTGCCCGCCACCATAAAGGTGAGTTTCTCTTGCGCATCGAAGACACCGATCTCGCCCGCTCCACCGCCGAATCCGTCAACATCATTCTCGACGGCATGAATTGGGTAGGCCTCAACTACGACAACGCCGACAATGTCGTTTACCAAACCCGCCGTTTCGGGCGCTACAAAGAAGTGATTGCCGAGCTTTTGAAAACAGGCCATGCCTATTACTGCTATTGCAGCAAAGAAGAGCTGGAAGCCATGCGCGAAAAAGCCGAAAAAGAAGGCACGGCCACCTACGACCGCCGCTGGCGGCCGGAAGAAGGCAAAGTATTGCCGCCGGTTCCCGAAGGCCGCGAGCCTGTCGTACGTTTCAAAATGCCGCTCGAAGGCACAACCCGTTGGCACGACCTGGTCAAAGGCGGCATCACCATTCCCAACGAAGCCCTCGACGACCTCATCATCGCCCGCGCCGACGGCACGCCCACCTACAATTTCTGCGTCGTGGTAGACGATTTCGACATGGGCATCACCCACGTGATACGCGGCGACGACCATGTAAACAACACACCCAAACAAATCAACATCTTAAAAGCCGTCGGCGCAACCCTGCCCGAATACGGCCACCTGCCGATGATACTCAACGAGCAAGGCCGCAAAATCTCCAAACGCAGCGGCGACACCGTAGCCATTACCGAGTTTGACGCAATGGGCATCCTGCCCGAAGCCATGCTCAACTATCTGGCTCGGCTAGGCTGGGCACACGGCGACGACGAATTTTTCACCATGCAGCAGTTTGTCGAATGGTTCGACCTGAAAGACGTATCCGCCTCGCCCAGCCGCATGGATTTGAAAAAACTCTACTGGATCAACGGCGAACACATCAAAATCACACCCAACGGCAAACTGGCCGCGCTGCTCAAAGAACGTTTGGCCATACGCGGTATCACCGACACCGCCACGCCCAATCTGGAAGACGTACTCGATCTCGTCAAAGACCGCGCCCAAGACTTGAACACGCTCGCCGACGAATGCCTGTATTTCTACCAAAAACAAACACCGGCCGAAGCCGACGTACAAAAACACTGGGACGGAGAAGCCCCCGCCCGCATGCTGCGCTTTGCCGAACGCCTTGAAGCACTGGACGACTGGACGGCCGAATCCATCCACGAACTGTTCAAACCCTTCTGCGACGAAGAAAGCATCAAAATGGGCAAACTCGGCATGCCGCTGCGCCTGGCCGTATGCGGCACGGCCAAAACCCCGAGTGTAGATGCCGTTTTGGCCCTAATCGGCAAAGAAGAAGTATTGCGCCGCATCCGTTCGTAATACGAATCCGGATAGGAAAGGCCGTCTGAAAAACAGAATCTGTGTTTTCAGACGGCCTCTGTATTAAGTCGGGGTATGCGGAGCAAGCCGCACACGGTTACGGATATGACGGATATAGCGGGACAAAAAAATAGAAACGGACAAGACGCGGTAAGGACGCAGATTGTTTGTTTTGTTCCGCCATACAAAGCGGCGGCAGGTTTTTCAGACAGAAGGAACAAATCAAGATGAAGAAAAATTTTTCATGGCGGGATTTCTTGGACAGAAGGCTGAATACGCTGGCTGTTTTGTCGCTGGCGGCGGCTGTTGTCGGACAGCTTGGCGCATGGAATTGGTTTGCCGAACTGTTTTCCCATTTTATGCCGCATTACGCTGCGGTTTTTTTACTTGCGGCTTTGCTCTGTAAAGGGCGGCAGCGTTGGCTGTGGGCAATCTGTACAGCCGTTACCGTGTGCTGGCTGGCACAGCCTTTCGATATAGAGAGGCCGTCTGAAACGCGGCAGCGGCTGGTTTGGTACAACGTCAATCTCGACAACCCGCAGCCGCAGGCCGAAACGGCCGCTTTGCTTGCGGAGGATGCCGACATACTGGCTTTGGCGGAAATCGATTTGGCCGATGAGGGCTGGGCACAGCTGCGCCGCCGCTATCCTTACGGCTGCGGACACCGCTCCGACAGCCCTTTTGCAATGGCTTTATGGAGCAGGCAGCCTCTATCGGCCTGCGAAGTACGTTTTTCAAACGCTTATCCCTATATCCGCGCCGAGGCCGGCAATACCGCCCTATACGCCCTGCACCCGCCGCCGCCCGTCAGCAGCGAATTTGCGCGACACCGTGCCGCTTATCTGCACGATACCGCCCTTGCCGTGGCGGCGGAAAACAAAGCCCTTGTGGTGGGCGATCTGAACAGCAGCCCGTTTTCACCGCTGTTCCGCCGTTTTGCAAACGAGGCAGGAGCCGCTGCGCAAACCCGTTTCCATATGCCGACGTGGAAACCGTTTTTTCTCAATATCGACCATGTCTTTGCCAAAAACCTCAGCGTGCGTACCCAAGCTCTGCCGTGGATGTATTCCGACCACCGCGCGTTGTCAGTGCAATGGCGGGAATAAGGGACGGTTTGTATTGTTTTGATTTTGTTGGACCGGCTGCTTTAAATATGCCGACGGTCTGCCGCAAATCGGCATAAATCCGCCTATTTTGCCGGAAGCGGAGCGGTCGGAATACGGCGCAAACCGCTGGCGTACTGCCGCCTGTGGCCGGGAAGTCAAAAAACAGATTAAATTATTCCCTGTTATATCAGTAATCTGTAATCATATTTGAAATAAAGTTAAATTTGGCATATCGGTTGCTAAAAATATTTTACCGGCGCACAGCGTGCCGGTCGTTCTTAACGGATGCGAAAGCATCATAAAACAAATACATTACGGAAAACGAGAACCCCGACGACGCTCTGCCGTCCGACGGATGGCAGACGGCTCTGTATGGGAAGACAGAGCTGGGGATTTGCCGCTGCATATTGTGGGAATATGCGGCGGCAGTTTTTTGTCTGCATTTCGCGAAAGCTCTTGTTTTCAGACGGCCGCTAAAGCATCCGCATCAGGCAAGTCCGCCCCGCCCTGCTGTAAAGCATTTATAAAAGGTGTATCATTTTTCGGGTTTTGCGGAAGGAAGCGCAATGGCAAAAAAATTTCCCATTTTTCCCAAACATCCCGAACGCATTTGTTGGGGCTGCGAAAAATACTGTCCGGCGGAGGATTTGCAGTGCGGCAACGGCTGCGAACGCATCCAGCATCCGTGCGAGCTTGACGGACGGCAATGGTATGAAAAAGGCGATTGGAGCAACCTGCTGAGCGAAAGCCAGCAGCGCGAACTCGGGCTGCTGCCCGCCGAAAGTCCTGCCAAGAAAGCGAAGCCGCATATCAGGCTGCCGCCCAAATGTTGAACAACAGGCCGTCTGAAAGATTTTCAGACGGCCTGTACCGTTTGCCAAACCCACACCCGCCGATATAATCCGCCGTTTTCCGTTTTCTGCGACAAACCATGACCGACATCCTCGAAAAAATCCTTGCCACCAAAGCAGAAGAAACCGCAGCTGCCGAAGCCGCCGTGCCGTTTGACGAAATCCGCCGCCGCGCCGCCGCCGCGCCGCCGCCGCGCGGATTTGTCCGCGCCATCCGCGCCAAACACGCCGCCGGTTTGCCCGCCCTGATTGCCGAAATCAAAAAAGCCAGCCCCTCCAAAGGCCTGATCCGCGCCGATTTCCGCCCCGCCGGACACGCCGCCGATTACGAACGTGCAGGCGCGGCCTGCCTGTCGGTGCTGACCGACGAAAACTATTTCCAAGGCTCGCCCGAATACCTGCGTGCCGCCCGCGCCGCCGTGTCGCTGCCGGTGTTGCGCAAAGACTTCATCATCGGCGAATACCAGGTGTATCAGGCACGCGCATGGGGCGCGGATGCGGTTTTGCTGATTGCCGCCGCCCTCGATGCGGACACACTGGAACGCTGCGAACAGGCGGCACACGCTTTGGGCATGGACGTGCTGCTCGAGCTGCACGACGAATCCGAAGTGGAAAAATGCACCCGCCTGACCACGCCGCTGGTAGGCGTGAACAACCGCAACCTGCGCACTTTCGAAGTCAGCCTCGACCAAACCCTGCGCCTGCTGCCGCATCTGGCGGGCAAAACAGTGGTAACCGAAAGCGGCATCCGCAGCCGCGAAGACATCGTATTGATGCGCGCACACGGCGTACACACCTTCCTGATCGGCGAAACCTTTATGCGGGCGGACGACATTGCCGCCGAAGTGGCCAAACTGTTTTAAAACCTTGTCCGCACCCTGCCGGCAGATTGCCTGCCGCACCGCTGCGCTCCCGCAGGGCGGCGCGGTAGGCGGCCTGTGATATAGTGCCGCCGTTTTCCATTCCCGTGTTTTTCAGGCCGTCTGAAAAATATATTTCAGACAGCCTTTTCCCTTTGCACCCAAAACGTATGAACAAAACCCTCCTGCGAAGCGGCGCGTTGCTGCTTGCCTGCCTGCTTGCCGCCTGCACATCGAAAAAATCCCCCAAACCCGCCCCCCCATCAGGCCAAACCCTGCTTCCCTCCGGCACCTCTCTGCCGCCGCAGCCTGCCGGAGCGCGCTCGCCCGCCGGCACGAGCGTTTCCGGCGGCGGCGCGGTTTATACCGCCGTCGATTATTCCGCCCTGCCGCACTGGACGCACCAGCATTTTGCCGCCTCGCTCGAATCTTTCCTCAAAGGCTGCGCCCGTTTGCAAAACCAGCCCGCCTGGCAGAGCGTCTGCACCCAGGCCGCGCAAACCCCGCGCCACAACCACGCCGCCCGCCGCTTTTTCGAGCAGTATTTCACACCCTGGCAGGTCTCCGGCAACGGCAGCCCCGCCGGCACGGTAACCGGCTATTACGAACCCGTCCTCCACGGCGGTACAAGCCCGTCCGCCCAAGCCCGCTTCCCCATTTACGGCATTCCCTACGACTTCGTTTCCGTCGAGCTGCCCGCAAATCTGCGCAATAAAAAAACCGCCGTACGCATCCGCCAAACCGGCCAAAACAGCGGCATCATCGACCCTGCCGGGACGTACACCGCCGATTTGGCCGCCTTTCCCGTCAGCGAACGCAGCAAAGCCCTGAAAGGCCGTTTTTCCGGCAACCGCTTCCTCCCCTACCACACCCGCCGCGAAATCAACGCCGGCGCACTCAACGGCAAGGCCCCCGTACTCGGCTATGCCGACGATCCTGTCGAACTCTTCTTCCTGCAAATCCAAGGCTCGGGCCGTCTGAAAACCCCGCAGGGAAATTACATCCGGCTCGGTTATGCCGACAAAAACGAATACCCCTATGTTTCCGTTGCCCGCTACATGGCCGACAAAGGCTACCTGCCGCTGGCGCAGACCGATATGCAGGGCATCAAAAACTATATCCGGCAAAACCCGCAGCGGCTGGCCGAAATCCTCGGGCAAAACCCCAGCTTCGTCTTTTTCCGCGTTCTCGAAGACAACGGCGACGGCCCCGTCGGCGCACTCGGCACCCCGCTCACCGGCGGCTACTCCGGCGCGGTGGACAAACACTACATCACCCTCGGCGCACCGCTTTTCCTCGCCACCACCCATCCCGACACCCGCCACGGCCTCAACCGCCTCATCATGGCGCAGGACACCGGCAGCGCGATCAAAGGCGCGGTGCGCGTCGATTTCTTTTGGGGCTACGGCGATGAAGCGGGACGCACCGCAGGCAAAATGAAACATCCCGGCTACGTCTGGCAGCTCCTGCCCAACGGTACAAACCCGCGCTACAACCCCTGAACCGTCGGCGGAAAGGCCGTCTGAAAGTCTCAAACAGATTTTCAGACGGCCTTTGTATTGATGGCAAAGCAAATAAAAACATATCCCGCTGTCTGCACAAGTAGGGTGTGTCGCCAAAGAGGCGCACGCGTTTTTAACAATATCCGATACCGCAAAGGCCGTCTGAAAACACGGATTCGGTGCGTCCGATATTCCGTTTGCGTTTTTCAGACGGCCTGTCGCATTGCAGAGGGAGCCGCGTGCGCCGCTTTGGCGGCACACCCTACCTAAACGGCAGAGGCCGTCTGAAAACGGACATGGCGGGTTGCGGTTTGGCTGAAACGTTTGGGAAGTTTCGTCAGGGTGGAAATGTGGGTTTGAAAAACCAAAAGGCCGTCTGAAAATATTGTTTTCAGACGGCCTCAGTATTGACAGCGGATTAGATAAAACATCCGTCTGCCGTTTGTATGACAGGCAGGGTGTGCCGTGCAGCGATGCACGCGTACGCAGCCGCAGTAAAAAACCGTCTGAAAAGTGCAAACGGAATATCGGACGCACCGAATCCGTATTTTCAGACGGCATTTTTTCCGCATTCCCAGCCGTCGGGCAAACCGCAGTAACCGCGTGCGCCGCTTTGGCGGCACACCCTACCTTAAACGGCAGAGGCCGTCTGAAAAACGGGATTTTGATTTTTCAGACGGCCTCTTTGCCTGCATCGGCCAGCTCTTTGAGCCGGTACAGTGCGTCGAGGGCCTGGCGCGGGCTGAGGGTGTCGGGGTTGAGGCTGTCGAGGGTTTGCAGCAGGGCGGATGCTGTGTTGTGTCCGGTGTGTTTGCTGTTTGGCATCCCGTTTTCAGATGATTCTGCGTCTTCGAGGCCGTCTGAAAACGGGGTTTCACCGTTTTCTCCGCCGCAATAAGCCCCATCCGTATTTTCAGACGGCCTCTCTTCGGGCAGAAGGGCGAAGATGTCGAGTTGCGGTCGGTGGGCGGCGGCTTGGGCTTCCAGTTGTTCCAGATATTTTTGCGCGGATTTGAGGGCGCGGGCAGGCAGGCCGGCGAGTTTGGCAACGGCAATGCCGTAGCTTTTGCCGGTGGGGCCCGGTTCGACGCGGTGGAGGAAGACGATGTCGTGTCCTTCTTCCAGCGCAGACAGGTGCATATTGAAGGCGGCGGGCAGGGTTTCGGGCAGGGCGGTGAGTTCGAAATAGTGGGTGGCAAAGAGGGAGAAGGAGCGGTTTTTCTGTGCAAGATGGGCGGCAACGGCTTGGGCAAGGGCGAGGCCGTCGAAGGTGGAGGTGCCGCGTCCTACTTCGTCCATCAATACAAGGGACTGGGGCGTAGCGTGGCGGAGGATGTATGCGGTTTCGCTCATTTCCACCATAAAGGTGGAGCGGTTGGCGGCCAGGTCGTCGGATGCGCCGATGCGGGTGAAAATGCGGTCGGTGGGGCCGATGAGGGCGGATGCGGCGGGAACGAAGCTGCCGGTATGCGCCATCAGGACGATGAGGGCGGTTTGCCGCATATAGGTGGATTTTCCGCCCATGTTGGGGCCGGTAAGGAGCATGAGGCGGTGTTTGTCGTCGAGACGGGTGTGGTTGGCGGCGAAGTGGCGCACCTGTTGTTCGATAACGGGGTGGCGGCCGTCTGAAATGTCGATGCAGGGATAATCGGCAAACTGCGGGCGGCAGTAGCTGCGTTCGGCAGCCAGCGCGGCAAAGGCAGTCAGTACGTCGAGTGCGGCGGCGGCTTTGGCGGTTTGCTGCAGCAGGGGCAGGTCGTTTTGCAGATCTTCGATCAGCCGGTCGTAGAGCTTTTTTTCAAGGGCGAGTGCGGCTTCCTGCGCCCCCAGCACCTTGTCTTCGAAGGTTTTGAGTTCGGGCGTGATAAAGCGTTCGGCGTTTTTGAGGGTTTGGCGGCGTTGGTAGTCGGCCGGAGCCTGGACGGCCTGTATTTTCGACAACTCTATATAGAAGCCGTGGACGCGGTTGTATTCGACTTTGAGGGTGGACAGGCCGGTGCGTTCGCGCTCGCGCGCTTCGAGGGCGAGGAGGAATTCGCCGCCGTGGTTTTGAATGGCGCGCAATTCGTCGAGTTCGGCACAATAGCCGTGGTTGATCACGCCGCCGTCGCGCAGCCACACGGCAGGTTCGGGCAGAATGGCGGCACGGATTTTGCCGGCAATCCGCAAGCCTTCGGGAAAGATGTTTTTCAACGTGTCCAGAAGCGGCGATTCGGGCAGCAGAATCTGCGGCAGAATGTCGAGGCTGTCGCGCAGGCCGGACAAATCGCGCGGACGCGCCGAACCGACGGCGATACGGGCGGCAATGCGTTCGATGTCGGACAGGTTTTTCAGACGGCCTGCAATCTCCGCCGTGCCCTCCGCCGCCAGCGCGGCCACGGCCTCCTGGCGGGCAAGGATGTGGGCGCGGTTGCGCAGCGGATTGTGCAGCCACAAAGCCAAAAGGCGGCTGCCCATATGCGTTTCGCAGCAGTCGAGGATGGAAAACAATGTCGGCGACTGTTTGCCGCCGATGGTTTGCGTAATCTCGAGATTGCGCCGCGTTGCCGCGTCCATACCGATATATTCGCTTTCAGATTCGAGCGACAGCCCGTCAAGATGGCGCGGCAGTTCGGACTGGGTGAGTTTGATATAGTTCAGCAATGCGCCGGCGGCACCGATTGCAGGCGCGTGTTCCTCCGCATCCAGCCCGAACCCGCGCAAATCCTGCGAACCGAAATAGCGCGTCAGCAGCTCGAAACCGCTGTCGGCGGCAAACTGCCAGTTGTTCAGGCGTGTGATATTGGCTTCCCGGGGAAGGTTTGCCGGCGCGGATTTCCCGTCCGGCAGCAGGATTTCGGCCGCCTGCAAACGCGCCAGCTCGTCGGCAAGGCTTTCGGCCGCAGTCATTTTCACTTTGAATTCGCCGCTTTGCAGCGATGCCCAAGCGATACCCAGCCGCCTTTTGCCGGCGCATACCGCCGCAATACGGTTTGTTTCCTTGTCTTCGAGCAAAGCCGAATCCGTCAGCGTACCGGGCGTAACAATCCGCACAACCTTACGCTCCACCGGCCCTTTCGCCGCCCCGACTTCCCCAATCTGTTCGCAAACCGCTACGCTTTTGCCCATTTTTACCAACCGCGCCAAATACTGCTCCGCAGAATGGTAGGGAACGCCCGCCATCTTTATCGGTTTGCCGTCCATCTGCCCGCGCGCCGTCAGCGTGATGTCCAAAAGTTTCGCCGCCTCCACCGCATCGTCGAAAAACATTTCGTAGAAATCGCCCATGCGGTAAAAAACCAGCTTGTCGGGATGATCGGCTTTGATACCCAAATATTGCTGCATCATCGGGGAAACGGCGGATTTGCTCATTTTCAGACGGCCTTTGTACTGTATGGTTGTAAAACGGCTATTGTAGCAGCCCCGCCGCAATGCGTTTTACTGCCTTAGGCAGACGGTTTTTCAGACGGCCTGTTAATAGTATTTCGGAAAGGTTTGCAAAAATCCGAAAAATAAAAATCTTGTTAAACATTGATATGACGAATTACGTCAGATTTTTCCCTACAACGCGCTTGACTGAAATTTTCTGTCTGGGTATAGTGTGCGTCTTTGCTGCTTCGGCGGCGCAGTTCTTTAACAAGATGATTACCGATAAGTGTGGGTGCGTTTGGCCCCATACTGCGACGAAAAACAGACAAGGAATTTTATATTTCCTGTCGGTTTCTTTGAAGCGGACCAGAAGTTAAGTAAGTTAGAGATTGAACATAAGAGTTTGATCCTGGCTCAGATTGAACGCTGGCGGCATGCTTTACACATGCAAGTCGGACGGCAGCGGGGTAGTGCTTGCACTACTGCCGGCGAGTGGCGAACGGGTGAGTAATGCATCGGAACGTACCGGATAATGGGGGATAACTTTCCGAAAGGAAGGCTAATACCGCATATTCCCTGAGGGGGAAAGCGGGGGACCTTTGGGCCTCGCGTTATCCGAGCGGCCGATGTCTGATTAGCTAGTTGGTGGGGTAAAGGCCTACCAAGGCGACGATCAGTAGCGGGTCTGAGAGGACGATCCGCCACACTGGGACTGAGACACGGCCCAGACTCCTACGGGAGGCAGCAGTGGGGAATTTTGGACAATGGGCGCAAGCCTGATCCAGCCATGCCGCGTGTCTGAAGAAGGCCTTCGGGTTGTAAAGGACTTTTGTTAGGGAAGAAAGGGTTTGTGCTAATACCATGAACTTATGACGGTACCTGAAGAATAAGCACCGGCTAACTACGTGCCAGCAGCCGCGGTAATACGTAGGGTGCGAGCGTTAATCGGAATTACTGGGCGTAAAGCGGGCGCAGACGGTTTGTTAAGCAGGATGTGAAATCCCCGGGCTCAACCTGGGAACTGCGTTCTGAACTGGCAGGCTAGAGTGTGTCAGAGGGGGGTAGAATTCCACGTGTAGCAGTGAAATGCGTAGAGATGTGGAGGAATACCGATGGCGAAGGCAGCCCCCTGGGATAACACTGACGTTCATGCCCGAAAGCGTGGGTAGCAAACAGGATTAGATACCCTGGTAGTCCACGCCCTAAACGATGTCGATTAGCTGTTGGGCAACTTGATTGCTTAGTAGCGTAGCTAACGCGTGAAATCGACCGCCTGGGGAGTACGGTCGCAAGATTAAAACTCAAAGGAATTGACGGGGACCCGCACAAGCGGTGGATGATGTGGATTAATTCGATGCAACGCGAAGAACCTTACCTGGTCTTGACATGTACGGAACCTTCCAGAGACGGAAGGGTGCCTTCGGGAGCCGTAACACAGGTGCTGCATGGCTGTCGTCAGCTCGTGTCGTGAGATGTTGGGTTAAGTCCCGCAACGAGCGCAACCCTTGTCATTAGTTGCCATCATTAAGTTGGGCACTCTAATGAGACTGCCGGTGACAAACCGGAGGAAGGTGGGGATGACGTCAAGTCCTCATGGCCCTTATGACCAGGGCTTCACACGTCATACAATGGTCGGTACAGAGGGTAGCCAAGCCGCGAGGCGGAGCCAATCCCACAAAACCGATCGTAGTCCGGATTGCACTCTGCAACTCGAGTGCATGAAGTCGGAATCGCTAGTAATCGCAGGTCAGCATACTGCGGTGAATACGTTCCCGGGTCTTGTACACACCGCCCGTCACACCATGGGAGTGGGGGATACCAGAAGCAGGTAGGCTAACCGCAAGGAGGCCGCTTGCCACGGTATGCTTCATGACTGGGGTGAAGTCGTAACAAGGTAGCCGTAGGGGAACCTGCGGCTGGATCACCTCCTTTCTAGAGAAAGGGGCGGGTGCATCCACACTTATCGGTAATCGTAGAGAGCGTTACAAAGGGTTTGTAGCTCAGGTGGTTAGAGCACACGCTTGATAAGCGTGGGGTCGTAGGTTCAAGTCCTACCAGACCCACCAAGCTAGACTGGGGGCATAGCTCAGTTGGTAGAGCACCTGCTTTGCAAGCAGGGGGTCATCGGTTCGATCCCGTTTGCCTCCACCAGGATTTCCCAAATCAAAGCAGTCTGAAAGAAAGACAGACTGTTTTAATTTGCGAAAACAACGCATTGATCTTTAACAAATTGGAAAGCCGAAATCAACAAACAAAGACAAAGTCGTTTGATTTGGTTTAAATCATTGTTGCAATCATGGTTTAAGCATCAAAGAATCAGACGGTAAAATTTGGGTGGTGATTGTATCGACCCGATTCTGAAGCACAAAAGGCAGGATCGGGACACAACAAGCAGTAGGCTGTATCAAAGTAGAGGCCTGAAGGTGCCGAGTTAGTCAACGGCAAAGCACCGAAGTCAGAAAGGTACTTCAAATGATAGAGTCAAGTGAATAAGTGCATCAGGTGGATGCCTTGGCGATGATAGGCGACGAAGGACGTGTAAGCCTGCGAAAAGCATCGGGGAGCTGGCAATAAAGCTATGATCCGGTGATGTCCGAATGGGGAAACCCACCGTATTCTGTACGGTATCCTTGTTTGAATACATAGGACAAGAGAAGCGAACCCGGAGAACTGAACCATCTAAGTACCCGGAGGAAAAGAAATCAACCGAGATTCCGCAAGTAGTGGCGAGCGAACGCGGAGGAGCCTGTATACGATAGCCGATGAGATAGAAGAACAAGCTGGGAAGCTTGACCATAGTGGGTGATAGTCCCGTATTCGAAATTTCGTTGGTGGTACTAGGTATACGACAAGTAGGGCGGGACACGAGAAATCCTGTCTGAAGATGGGGGGACCATCCTCCAAGGCTAAATACTCATCATCGACCGATAGTGAACCAGTACCGTGAGGGAAAGGCGAAAAGAACCCCGGGAGGGGAGTGAAATAGAACCTGAAACCTGATGCATACAAACAGTGGGAGCCCTGTAAGGGGTGACTGCGTACCTTTTGTATAATGGGTCAACGACTTACATTCAGTAGCGAGCTTAACCGGATAGGGGAGGCGTAGGGAAACCGAGTCTTAATAGGGCGACTAGTTGCTGGGTGTAGACCCGAAACCGAGTGATCTATCCATGGCCAGGATGAAGGTGCCGTAACAGGTACTGGAGGTCCGAACCCACGCATGTTGCAAAATGCGGGGATGAGCTGTGGATAGGGGTGAAAGGCTAAACAAACTCGGAGATAGCTGGTTCTCCCCGAAAACTATTTAGGTAGTGCCTCGAGCTAGACACTGATGGGGGTAAAGCACTGTTATGGCTAGGGGGTCATTGCGACTTACCAACCCATGGCAAACTAAGAATACCATCAAGTGGTTCCTCGGGAGACAGACAGCGGGTGCTAACGTCCGTTGTCAAGAGGGAAACAACCCAGACCGCCGGCTAAGGTCCCAAATGACAGATTAAGTGGTAAACGAAGTGGGAAGGCCCAGACAGCCAGGATGTTGGCTTAGAAGCAGCCATCATTTAAAGAAAGCGTAATAGCTCACTGGTCGAGTCGTCCTGCGCGGAAGATGTAACGGGGCTCAAATCTGTAACCGAAGCCGCGGATGCCGCAAGGCATGGTAGGGGAGCGTTCTGTAGGCCGAAGAAGGTGTATCGTAAGGTATGCTGGAGGTATCAGAAGTGCGAATGTTGACATGAGTAGCGATAAAGCGGGTGAAAAGCCCGCTCGCCGAAAGCCCAAGGTTTCCTACGCAACGTTCATCGGCGTAGGGTGAGTCGGCCCCTAAGGCGAGGCAGAAATGCGTAGTCGATGGGAAACGGGTTAATATTCCCGTACTTTGATTCAATGCGATGTGGGGACGGAGAAGGTTAGGTTAGCAAACTGTTGGAATAGTTTGTTCAAGCCGGTAGGTGTAAGACTTAGGCAAATCCGGGTCTTTTTAACACCGAGAAGTGATAACGAGTGTCTACGGACACGAAGTAACCGATACCACGCTTCCAGGAAAAGCCACTAAGCTTCAGTTGAATCAGAACCGTACCGCAAACCGACACAGGTGGGCAGGATGAGAATTCTAAGGCGCTTGAGAGAACTCGGGAGAAGGAACTCGGCAAATTGATACCGTAACTTCGGGAGAAGGTATACCCTCTAATGTTAAGGACTTGCTCCGTAAGCATAGGAGGGTCGCAGAGAATCGGTGGCTGCGACTGTTTATTAAAAACACAGCACTCTGCTAACACGAAAGTGGACGTATAGGGTGTGACGCCTGCCCGGTGCTGGAAGGTTAATTGAAGATGTTAGCGCATCGGATCGAAGCCCCAGTAAACGGCGGCCGTAACTATAACGGTCCTAAGGTAGCGAAATTCCTTGTCGGGTAAGTTCCGACCCGCACGAATGGCGTAACGATGGCCACACTGTCTCCTCCCGAGACTCAGCGAAGTTGAAGTGGTTGTGAAGATGCAATCTACCCGCTGCTAGACGGAAAGACCCCGTGAACCTTTACTGTAGCTTTGCATTGGACTTTGAAGTCACTTGTGTAGGATAGGTGGGAGGCTTAGAAGCAGGAACGCCAGTTCTTGTGGAGCCGTCCTTGAAATACCACCCTGGTGACTTTGAGGTTCTAACCCAGACCCGTAATCCGGGTCGGGGACCGTGCATGGTAGGCAGTTTGACTGGGGCGGTCTCCTCCCAAAGAGTAACGGAGGAGTTCGAAGGTTACCTAGGTCCGGTCGGAAATCGGACTGATAGTGCAATGGCAAAAGGTAGCTTAACTGCGAGACCGACAAGTCGAGCAGGTGCGAAAGCAGGACATAGTGATCCGGTGGTTCTGAATGGAAGGGCCATCGCTCAACGGATAAAAGGTACTCCGGGGATAACAGGCTGATTCCGCCCAAGAGTCCATATCGACGGCGGAGTTTGGCACCTCGATGTCGGCTCATCACATCCTGGGGCTGTAGTCGGTCCCAAGGGTATGGCTGTTCGCCATTTAAAGTGGTACGTGAGCTGGGTTTAAAACGTCGTGAGACAGTTTGGTCCCTATCTGCAGTGGGCGTTGGAAGTTTGACGGGGGCTGCTCCTAGTACGAGAGGACCGGAGTGGACGAACCTCTGGTGTACCGGTTGTGACGCCAGTCGCATCGCCGGGTAGCTAAGTTCGGAAGAGATAAGCGCTGAAAGCATCTAAGCGCGAAACTCGCCTGAAGATGAGACTTCCCTGAGGATTTAATCCTCCTAAAGAGCCGTTCGAGACCAGGACGTTGATAGGTCGGGTGTGGAAGCGCGGTAACGCGTGAAGCTGACCGATACTAATTGCTCGTGAGGCTTGACTCTATCATTTGAAGGACTTTGTATCCTTTGATGACAAAGCCTACATAGGACTTGTTCCGATATATTTCATCACAGTTGATTGCGGTTGGACAGGCAGATGCCTTCCGACCCCGGCTTTACCGATTTGACAGTTTTAGTCTGGCGGCCATAGCGGTTTGGTCCCACTCCTTCCCATCCCGAACAGGACAGTGAAACGAACCAGCGCCGATGATAGTGTGGATTCCCATGTGAAAGTAGGTCACTGCCAGGCACTTATTGCAAACCCCGCCCTTTAACGGCGGGGTTTTTGTTTGCGTGCAGGGACGGAAGCAAACCGGGGTCGGTGAGACAGGCTTGCCTGATACGGGTTTCTTGATTATGATGGCTCTCGTTTTTTTATTTTGATTGAAAGGTGAGTGATGAATCTGAAAAAATCTTTGTTCGGTCTTTTGGCGTATGCCGCAGCGGCTTTGGTTTCGGCTGCAGTCAACATCAATACGGCCACAGCGGAGGAGTTGAAGGCCCTGCCGGGTATCGGTCAGGCGAAGGCGCAGGCGATTGTGGATTACCGTAAGGAAAACGGTGCGTTCAAATCGGTGGACGATTTGAAAAAGGTCAAAGGAATAGGCGACGGTATTTTGGGCAAATTGAAGGATCAGGCAACGGTTGGTGCGGCTCCCGCCGCCAAACCGGCAAAACCGGCACAGGCCGCCGTCCCGGCCGCCAAAAAACCGTAAAAGCGCATAACACCATACCGTAAAGACAAAACCGGCCGGCAGACCAAATACTGCCGGCCGGTTTTACTGCGCCTCCAACCTGCCCCGTAATCCGGCACAACGGCCTGCCGGCACCCCGTCAAAGAAGTTGCTCTATCGGAAGTAAGGAAAGTATGTTGCCGTTAAGTTGGTTTCAAAAAACCAAAGTTGCCACGTTTTTTGCAGCTAAAACGGTTAAATTTCGGTTGGAAGTATGTCAGTTTCTCAAACTGTAGAATGATTGAGTTTGTACTAAATCTAAGTTGGTTTAGGCAAGAAATTGCTAACAGGTCGAATCGGCGGCAATAGCATATTCTTTGCCGTCTTCGGTAAGCAGTAGAGGTGATCGTTTTCCTTCGATTACTTCTGCTGTAACAACCACTTTTTTTATTTGGGGCAGTTCCGGCAGGCGGTACATTGTTTCGAGCAGGGCGCGTTCGACTATTGAGCGCAGGCCGCGCGCACCTGTTTTTCGGGTCATCGCCAGTTTGGCGATACTGCGCAGGGCTGCTTCTTCAAATTCGAGTTCTGCGCCTTCCATGCGGATTAGAGCCTGATACTGTTTTACCAAAGCGTTTTTGGGTTCGGTCAGAATATTGACTAGGGCATCTTCATCCAATTCGGACAATGTGGCAATAACGGGAAGGCGGCCGATCAGTTCCGGAATAAGGCCGAATTTGATTAAATCTTCGGGTTCGATGATTGCAAATAATTCGCTGATGTCGGCATTTTCGTCTTTGCTGTGAACCGATGCGCCAAAGCCGATACCGCCTTTTTCAGTACGTTGGCGGATCACTTTTTCCAAACCGGCAAATGCGCCGCCGCAGACAAACAGGATATTGGTAGTATCGACTTGGATAAAATCCTGGTTTGGGTGTTTGCGTCCGCCTTGCGGGGGAACGCTGGCTACAGTTCCTTCGATTAGTTTCAGCAATGCCTGCTGCACGCCTTCGCCGGATACGTCACGGGTAATGGAAGGGTTGTCGCTTTTGCGTGAGATCTTGTCTATTTCATCAATGTAAACAATGCCGCGCTGTGCTTTTTCTACGTCGAAATCGCATTTTCCCAAGAGCTTGGTAATAATCTGCTCCACATCTTCGCCGACATAGCCCGCTTCGGTAAGCGTGGTGGCATCGGCCATGACAAACGGTACATCCAACTTGCGTGCCAAAGATTGTGCCAGCAGGGTTTTTCCCGATCCGGTCGGGCCGACAAGCAGAATATTGGATTTCGACAGCTCGACATTGTCCGAGGCTTTCGGGTGGCGCAGGCGTTTGTAATGGTTGTACACGGCCACAGCGAGAGCCTTTTTCGCCTGTTCCTGGCCGATAACATGATCGTTGAGGTTGGCTACGATTTCTGCGGGGGAGGGGAGTTTGTTGTCGGACGTGCTGTCCGGGCTTGAAGGCGGCGGCTCGTCCGTATTCAGCATTACGCCGCAGGTTTCCACGCATTCGTTGCAGATGCACGCATCGGATTCTCCTTCAATCAGGTGTTTTACTTCCTGTTCGGACTTGCCGCAAAAGGAGCAGTGGCGGTTTTCTGTAGTCATGGATTCTACCCTATGATGGCAACGGACAGGCCGTCTGAAAAAAGCGGCGATTATATAGTGAAACAGACAAATGAAGCTACGGCCTGCGGTATTCCCGCGTTTTTCAGACGGCCTTTCAGCGGGCTTGTCCCGAAACCTACCGGAAACACGGCGCGGGAAAATGAAAACTCATGCAAAAATTTGCCCTCAGGCTTTACAGAAAACCTTACTTTAACCGACAATATGCAAAATTTCTGCTGCTAACACAATGAAGCGGAATAAAAAATTTTTACTGCCGTGCGGAATGCGCTTTGCGCGTCGCATGGTTTATTCAGACGGCCTTTCGCCAAAAAACACCCTGCCAACCGACGTTTTACGGATTTTCCCATGTTTCAAATTTCATATTACAAGAAAGCCGCCGCTGTTTTTTGCGGCCTGTTTTTATTCTCCCAGCCTGTTTGTGCCGACGACATAGACGTACTCGGCCAATTTCTGCAACAAAACCTTCCTACCGAGCAAGACCCTTTGGGGACATTCATTGCCAACAATCCGATCGATATGCTCGAAGCGCAGGCCGCAATTGCCGGGCCGCTGCTTTCCTCCCAATCTGCCCTGATTATGAACAACCGTACAGGTGAAGTGCTGTATCAGAAAAACATGAATAGAGTTATGCCGATAGCTTCGATTTCCAAGCTGATGTCGGCCATGGTTGTGCTGGATGCGCGGCTGAACATGAACGAAGTCATCACGATTACCGCAGATGAAATCGACCGCATCAAAGGCACCGGCAGCCGTCTTTCCATCGGCACGCAACTGACACGCGCCGAGCTCCTGCACCTGAGCCTGATGTCGAGTGAAAACCGCGCCACACACGCGCTCGGGCGCACCTATCCGGGCGGTATGGACGCATTTGTTGCCGCGATGAATGCCAAAGCCCAGAGTTTGGGCATGGCGGACAGCCGCTTTTACGAACCGACCGGCCTCGATTACCGCAATGTTTCCACAGCCGGCGATTTGAGCAAAATGGTTGCCGCTGCCGCCAAATATCCGCAAATCCGCAGCAACAGCACGTCTACTTACGGCTCGGTGTACACCAGTGCGGGCAGGCAGCAGAACTTTAAAAACTCCAACACCCTGGTGCGCGAAGGCACTTGGGACATCGAATTGCAGAAAACGGGCTATATCCGCGAATCCGGCCGCTCGATGGTAGTCAAAGCCAGAATCGGCAGCGAACCCGTTACCATCGTCCTGCTCAACTCGCCCACCACCACCACGCGCGTAAACGACGCGCGTACCATCCAAAGCTGGGTGCTGACGCAGCGTCCGTCGTAAACGGCGTATATCACGCATGACATACATACGGGAGGCCGTCTGAAAAATCTTTTTTCAGACGGCCTCTGCCGTTTAGGCAGGGTGCGGCGCGTCGGCACGTGCGGTCGTGGCTGTTTGTGCGTCAATTGGAAGACGGGATATAAGGCCGTCTGAAAGCTGTGTTTGCGCTTTCAGACGGCCTCCTGTTTTTTATACCGTCCCAATGCCGCAAGTGGGGTGTGTAGCGCAGCGACGCACGCGTTTCTTGTTTGCTATGGATTGGCTCCTGCTAAATGGATTGAAAGAGCAACAGGCCGTCTGAAAACAGGATATTGGCTAAGCAAAACGGCATGGCAGATTTCAGACGGCCTGCAAACGATGGGGAGCGCGTGCGTCGCCTTTGGGCGACACACCCTACTTTTGATTCATGGGAGTCGGAATATAAAACAGGCCGTCTGAAAATAGGATATTGGCTAAGCAAAACGGCATGGCAGATTTCAGACGGCCTGCAAACGATGGGGGTGCGTGCGTCGCCTTTGGGCGACACACCCTACTTTTGATTCATGGGAGTCGGAGTACAAAACAGGCCGTCTGAAAATCGGTTTCAGACGGCCTTTGGCGCAGGCTGCCGTACAGCGGCGCAGGCGGTTTGCGTTTGCCGGCCGGCTGTCCGGACTTTCGGCCAATGTGTGCGCGGCGGAAAGCTGTTTTTTCAGGCCAGTATGCCGGCGTAGTTTAAGACGAACAGTACGGCGAAGCCGATGAGGTAGGCGAGGCCTGCCAGCGAGAGGGCGTTCATGGCGGGCGTGATTTTGTGTTTGTCGTCATGGCGCACCAGCCGGTAGTTGAGCCAGGCGAATACGGGGGCGGCGAGGAAGGCGGAGATCATGGCGAATTTCAGGAGTTCGGCCAGTGCGCTGTCAAACCATAAAATCAGGGCGAGGCCGGTGCAGGAAATCCAGGCGATCCAGCCGAAAAGTTCGAGTGTGCGGAAGCGGTCGCGCCCGCGTACGAGGCGGACGGATTCGGCAACGGCGCGGGCGTAGCCGTCGATGACGGTGATGGTGGTGCCGAACATACAGGCAAAGGCGATGAAGCCGACCAGGGGGCGCGACCAGCCGCCGATGGTGGAGGTGTACATGCTGATGAGCTGGCCGACGTATTGGCCGCCTTTCATTTGTACGGCTTCGCCGTTGCCGTATTGGACGTATGCGCCCAATGCGAGGAAGACGACGGCGAGTACCGCGCTGGTGATGAAGCCGACGTTGAAATCGAACATGCCGTCGCGGTAGCTGGCGGGATCGGTTTTCTGTTTGGCGGTTACCCAGAGCGAGTTGATGGCGGAGATTTCGATGGGGGCGGGCATCCAGCCCATGAGGGCGATGATGAAGCCCAGCGCGGCGAGGTTCCACGGGGAAGGCTCGACAAAATCCGGCTTCATCTGCATGCCTTTGGAAGCGGCGATGGCGGCAGCGGCCACGGTGGTGATGCTGAGGCTGACGACGATGATTTTCGACAGGTTGTCCAATGCCTTGTACTGCCCCATCAGCAGTATCAGTACGCAGGAGCCGACCACCAGCACCGAAAGCGTGCCGACGGACAGGGAGAGGCCGGGTATGGCCATTTTGACTATGGCGGCGGTCAGCAGGGCGACCGCGCCGGTGCTGATGGTGGAGGAGAGAAAGCACATGACGAGGAATACCCACAGGTAGGCGCGGCTTTTTTCGGCGTAGCCTTCAATCAGGCTTTTGCCGCTGTCGAGGGTGTAGTGTGCGCTGAAACGGAAGAAGGGGTATTTGAACAGATTGGTCAGGACGATAATCAGGGCGAGCTGCCAGCCGTAGAGTGCGCCGGCCTGGGTGGAGGCGATGAGGTGGGAACCGCCGATGGCGGCGGATGCCATAAGGATGCCGGGGCCCAGGGCGTGCAGGCGGCTTTTCCAAGTGGACGGGGTTTCGGTGGTGGGGTTCATGCGCTATCCGCCTTTTCAGACGGCCTCTTGGTTGAAAGCGCGCGAGTGTAGCGGAAAACGGATGGGATTTGAATTTTTGTAAAGGGCGTTTTATGCTGATTTTTCTTCTTTAAAATGAATTTAAAGATATGTTGTGTAAAATAATGGCGGATTATTGCTTTTGTTTGCGTAAAACAGGAAAGAATGGTGTTTTATGCCATGATTGCCGCCGCGCCTGTACCGCCGGCTGCCGAGGGCGTAAGCCGGCAGGAATCTGCGCTGCAAAACGTTTAGCAGGCCGTCTGAAAACCGCATATGCGGTTTTCAGACGGCCTTTTTCAGACGGCCTTTTTCAGACGGCCTTTTTCAGACGGCCTTTTTCAGACGGCCTTTTTCAGACGGCCTTTTTCAGACGGCCTTTTTCAGACGGCCTTTTTCAGACGGCCTTTTTCAGACGGCCTTTTTCAGACGGCCTTTTTCAGACGGCCTTTTTCAGACGGCCTTTTTCAGACGGCCTTTTTCAGACGGCCTTTTTCAGACGGCCTTTTTCAGACGGCCTTTTTCAGACGGCCTTTTTCAGACGGCCTTTTTCAGACGGCCTTTTTCAGACGGCCTTTTTCAGACGGCCTTTTTCAGACGGCCTTTTTCAGACGGCCTTTTTCAGACGGCCTTTTTCAGACGGCCTTTTTCAGAAGGCCTTTTCAGACGGCCTTTTCAGACGGCCTTTTTCAGTCGAAGCGGATGACGTATTTGATTTCGCCGCCGGAGGACTGGGAGCCGACGCGGGCAACCGCTTGGATGGTGCGGGTGAGCTGGTAAACGAGTTTGACGGTTTGGCTTGCGCTGTTGAGGCCGAATTCGTAACCGAAATAGAGTTCGTTGGTAAGCTGCCTGCCTACGGTTAGGACTTGTTCGGCGGGGTTGAGTTCTCCGGTTTGGGCGTTGCGGCTGGTGCGGCTGGTGAGGCCGAAGTCGTCGACGAGGCCGATTTTGTCGTTGAGTTTGCCGGCAAGGAATGCGCTGGCGGCGGTGGACAGGGCGGCGTTGTCGCCGTCGCTGCCGCTGCTGGCGCGGTTTAACACCAGCCAGGAGAGCTTGTCTTTTTCGCTCATGGGCTCGTTGGCGACAAGGGTTACGCGCGGGCTGCTGAGGCTGCCGACGACTTCCACGCCGGCATCGACGGGGGAGAGGTTGCGCACGGCGCGGATGTTGAGGTTGGGGTCGGACAGGGGGCCGACGAAGGACACCGTGCCTTTGGTGATGTTGAGGTCTTGTCCGTAGGCTTTGTATTTGCCTTTGACGACTTTGATGGTGCCCACGCCCTGTATGTCTTGTTTGGGTTGGGCGGTGAGGGTGAGCTGGCCGCCCAGGGTTACGTCCACGCCTTCGCCTTTGAAATGGACGTTGTCGTTCAGATCGAGCAGCAGATTCATGCTGATGGGAACGGCGGTGCCGGTTTCTTTCGGCGGCTCGCCCAGGACGACTACGTCGTCGTCCGGCACGGGCATACCGGATTTCTGCATACCGAAACGGCTTTCGTCCACTTTCAGACGGCCTTCGAGGCCGATGCCGCTTTTTTCGTTGTAAACGAGACGGCTGTTGCCGCTGACGGTGAGGTGGCGGCGGGGCTTGTCGAGGATTTCGTATTTGTCGAAGAGGGCGTTGATGTCGACAACGGGGATGCCGCCGCCCCAGCCCGCGCTGCCGGAGAGGGTAACGCTGCCGCCGCCGCGCCGGAAGGCAAGGGTTTGGATTTGCCATTGCTGCCCGACGAAGCGGGAGCGCAGGCTGCCGTTGTCGAGGATGACTCCGTATTCGCGGTTGACATAATAGAGCTTGTCGCCGTTGAGGCTGCCGCCGAGCTGGGGTTCGCCGACGCGGCCGCCGATGACGGCTTCGGCGGCAAGGCTGCCGGTGGCGGTTTGGCCGACGGGCATCAGGTTTTTGAGGGCGGCAAGGTCGGGGATGTCGAGTTTCAGACGGCCTGATACGGGTGCGGCGGTAATGGCGTTGCCGAACTGCTGGCTGATGCCGACTTCGCCCGTGAGTTCGCCGTAGCGGGTTTTGCCGGAGAGGCGGTTGTCGATGCGGCCGTTTTGGAAACGGGTTTGCAGAATCAGGCCGCTGAGGCCGATGGGCTGCTTGCGGTAGGGGAGGACGATGTCGCCGGACTGCTGGCGGATGTTGAGGTAGCCGTGCGCGTCGCGGCTGTATGACAAATCCCAGTCGGCGGCGAGGACGAGGTTGTGTTCGACGGGTGGCTTGAAGAAGCTGTGCAATTCGGCCACGTTGAGACCGGACGCGCTGCCTTTGCCGGTGATGCCGCTGCGTTTGTCCCAGACAAAGCCGTTCATGTTCAGACGGCCGCCCATCGCCGCCCATTGCGCCGGGCCGAGGGCGACGCGCTCCGCGCCCGCTTCGAGGGTGAGGCGGTTTTGCAGCTTGAGGTTGAAGCCGCCGGAGAGGTCGAGTTTGCCGACCGTGCCTTTCCAGCGGTTGGTTTTGTCGAGGCCGCCGTCGGCTTGCAGATCGAGGGTGTAGCTTTTGCCGGCGGCGGCCATGCTGCCGTCGGCGCGGATGCTGTGGCGCAGGCCGCTGCCGATGACGGCGGCGTTGACGCTGTCGATGCGGGTGCCGTCTTTGCCGCCTGCGGTGAGGCCGCGTCCGCGGATTTGCAGGTTGAGCGGGAGGCTGTAATCGGGGGAGGCGGCGGCCTTGAAGTCGAGCTCGTTGAGGGCGAAAGCGTCTTTCATGCGCAGGCCGCGCGCGCTGCCGGTAAGGTCGGCGGACGGTTTGTCCGCGCTGCCTTCGATGTAGCCTTTGGCGTTTAACGCGCCGGCGAGTCCGAAGCCGAATTTGTCGAGTTCGGGGGCGGCGAGGTCGAGGTTGAGGCGGTCGCCGGCTTTGCCGAAGCTGCCGGAGGCTTTGAGGCGGTTGCGTCCGAGCAGGATGTCGGCGGCGGCGCGTTCGAGGTGGCGGTTTTTGTATTGCGCATCGGCACTGCCGCTGAGGGTAACGCCGGAGAGGGTGCTGTCGGTGAAGCGCATGCTGCCGCCGTATGTTTCTTCGGCAAGGATGCCGTCGAGAACGATGTTGCCGTTGATGCTGCCGGCGGGCAGGTCGGGGTGCAGGGCGGCGGGGTTGAAGCGTTTGCTGCCGATTTCGGCTTTGAGCAGGCGGCGGCCGAACAGTTCGAGCGAGCCGCTCAGGCCGAGGCTGCCTTCGCCGTCGGTGGTGATGTCGGCACGTGGTATGAGCAGGGTGCGCTGGCCGTTTTTGGTGTCGGTGGCGGTTTTCAGACGGCCTGTGCTTTTGGCGCGGCGGTCGGCGATGTCCCATGCGGCTTCGGGGTCGAGGTAGCTGCCGCCGAGCGTGAGGGTGCCGTTAAATTCGTCGTCGTAGGCGGCGGCGAGGAGGTCGGCGGGGGTGATGTTTTTCAGCTCGGCGGTCAGGCCGAGGGTGTTGCGGTCGGTGTCCATGCTGCCGCCGATCAGGATGCGGCCTTTTTCCAGCAGGGCGGCTTCGATGTTTTGCACGGAAAGTACGCCGCTGCTGTTTACGGTAAATTCGCCGAGGATGCCGCGCACGGGGATGCCGTTGCGGTCGGCGGCGCGGGCGGCGGTGTTGGTGAGGTCTATCGATCCTTCGAGGGCGAGTCCCTGCTGCGGCGAGGGAACGATGGTGGCGTCGAAGTCAAACAGCGCGTCGGGCGCGGAGGGGGCGAAGGCGGCGGGGTTGATGCCGCTGCCTTTGATGAGGATTTCGCCGATTTGTTTGTCGAGGCGGTTTTCAAACGGGCCGATGTGTGCGTCGGCATTGAGTTTGACGGTGCCGCTTGCGAGCGCGGCCTGCACGATGGTGCGGTCGAGGCTGCCCGAGAGGGCGATTTTTACGTTTGCGGCAATGTCGTTGAGCACGGCGGTGCCGCCTATGCGGCCTTCAAGGGCGAAGGGGGAGGCGGTTTGGATGCGCAGGATGCCGCTGTTTGCACTCCACGGGGTGCCGAGATTGCGGACGATCAGGGTGTGGGCGGCATGGTCGTAGAAGTAGGCGGCTTCGGCGCGGTTGAGGATGACGCTGCGGTTTTTGCCGCTGGTGATTTTGCCGACGGCGAGTTTGTCGAAGCGTACGGGCAGGGGCAGGCGGATTGAGTCGGGCAGTTTGGCGGGCGGGCTGTCTTTGGGCGGGGTGGGCTTGGATTGGATGTGGATGTCGCCGGCTTCGAGGCTGCGGATGTGCAGGAGGCCGTCTGAAAAGACGCGCTGCGGCTGCCATTGCAGGGCGGGGCGGTCGATTTCGATGTCGGCACCCGGGGTCTGCACGCTGATTTTGCTGCCGGAAAAGCCGTGCCAGAGCGTGCCTTTGAGGTTTTCCGCGCGGACGGAAACGCCGCCGAGCTGCGGCAGGCGGGCAAGGGCGAAGCGCAGGCCGGATTCGGTGGCGGCAAGCCAGCAGAGTGCGCCGGCCAGAATCAGGATGAGGATGAGGATGAGGATGAGCAGATATTTGGCGAGGCGGCGGAGGAGGGGCTTGGCCGGTTTTTCAGACGGCCTCTGCGGACGGTTTGCTTCGCCGGCGGTGTGGTTTTCAGACGGCCTCTGCGTGTCGTTTGCGGTGTGTGTCATTTAGAAACGGGTTCCCAAGCTGATGTGCCAGCGGATTTTTTTGTCCTGATGGCCGTAGGCGATGTCGAAGGAGAAGGGGGCGACGGGGCTGAACCAGCGTACGCCGACGCCGGTGCCGTGTTTGAGGTGCATATCGCGGAAGCTGTGCGCCGCGCCGCCTATGTCGTGGAAGAGGGCGGCGGAGAAACTTTTGTTGATGGGGTATTGGTATTCCGCGCTGGCGACGGCGAGGGCGCGTTCGGGCAGTACGGAGCCGGAGGGGCCGGCGCGGCCGATGCTGTCGAGTTCGTAGCCGCGTACGGAGGTGGCTCCGCCGGTGCGGAAACGCAGGATGGCGGGGGTGTCGCTGTCGCTTTTGGCATTGACGAAGCCGATTTGGCCGCGTGTAACGAAGGTGCCGATTTTTTTGTTTTCAGGGGTGAAGTAGTAGCCCGCGCTGCCGGCGATGCGCTGCATGGAGGAGGAGGAGAGCAGGCTGCCGAGGGTGGTGCCGCCTTTGATGTCGAGGTAGTAGCCGTTTTCGGGACGAAGCTGGGTGGTGATGTTCTGTTTTTTCCACGAGGCGGTAATCATGGTGGCGAAGGAGCGTCCCAGATTGACGTTTGCGTCGGGGATTTTGGATTTGTCTTCGACGTATTCGATGCCGATGCGCGATTCGATGCCGTTGCGGTCGCGCACGCGCCAGATGCCGGACGACCAGGTTTCGGTTTCGAGCTTTTGGGTGGTTTTGCGGTTGTAGGAGAGGGAGCCGGTAAAGTAGTGGCCGCGGTTGTTGCGCGGCTGGCTGATGCCGGCGGCAATGGTTTGTTCGTATTTGTCGGCATTGGTAACAATCGATCCGGTGTAGCCTTTGCCGAAGAGGTTGTAGTAGTCGTAGCCGAATTTGCCGCCCGGGCCGTATTCCGAGTCGTAGCTCAAACCGAGTTCGAGCTTGTGTTTTTTGGTTTCCGATACGGACACTTTCACCGGCACGCGGTCGCCCTGTATGCGGTCGAAATCGGCCTGCACCGACGCGCCGGAATAGTGGCTGTTTTGTTCCAGAGCCTGCTGGTAGTCCAGAAGTTTGTCGAGATCGTAGGGCGAGCCGCTGTCAAACTGCGCCAGGCCGCGTACCACGCTTTCGGGATAGCGTTGGGTGCCGCTGATTTCGAAATCGCCGAAATACACGGGCTTGCCGCTGTCCACCGTTACCGACAGATCCGCGCTGCGGTTTGCGGGATCGACCTGCGCCCGGGTGGAGGAAAATTCGGCCAGCGGGTATTTTTTGCGCCGCACGGCCGCCAGCACCGAGGTTTTGCTGCTGCTCCAATCGTCCTGGTTGAACACGCTGCCCACGGGCAGGGCCCAGTCGGCGGAGGCGTTGCGGTAGTATTCGCCGAGGTTGCCGTCTTGCAGCACATCGCCGAGTATGGCGATGCCGACATTGGCGATTTTCGTCTGCGGCCCGCTGTCCACTTTGACCAGATAGCCGCCGCCGCTGCGCGAAACTGTTGCCCGGCCGTTGAAATAGCCTTTGGTTTTCAACATGGTGAGTATCTGCTCCGGTGCCTCCTCGGCAAGAAACTCCATTTGTTCCGCGTCCAGCTCTTCTTCCTGCTGCTGCGTAATCAGCGGCAGGTGTTCTTCCAGCATTTCTTTTACGTCGGCGGGCGCGGCTTCGACGGTAACGGGAAATTTCGGCTGCAACGCGCCTTTTTTCTGCACCGTCTGTTTCGGCAGCAGGCGGTTTTTTATCCGTGCGAACAATGAGGGTTTGGGCTGTGCGTCTTTGTCTGCCGCTTCTGTGTTTTCAGACGGCCTCTGCGCTTCCTGTCCGGCGGAGAGGCCGTCTGAAAGTGCGGGCGCGGCGGGCAGGGTAAGCGACATCAGCAGGACAAGGGCGGCGGGTTTGTTCATGGCGGGGAAACGGTGGAGGGCGGTGGCTCAAAAGGCGCGGATTGTAACACCGTTTGATTTTCACACGCACGGGCGCGGACAGGCGGCAGAAGGAGGCCGTTTGAAAGCATGGGTGCGTTTGCCGCTGCGTTTTCAGACGGCCTGCGCTGTGCCGTCCGGCAGTGTTTCCGCCTGCCGAGGGCTATAATCGCCGCTTTGCATACCGTAACGGGAGAAAGTATTGTGGATGCCCCGCTGATCTGCCTTGCCTCCGGCAGCCCGCGCCGCCGCGAAATCCTTGAAAACCTCGGCTACCGCACCGAACGGCTGGATGCCGCCATAGACGAAACGCCGCGCCCGGGCGAGCCGCCCGCCGCTTATGTTTTGCGTATGGCGCGGGAAAAAAACGCCGCCGCCCTGCGCCTGCTGCGGGAAGCGGGTGCGCCGCCGCCCGCCACGCCCGTTTTGTCTGCCGATACCGTGGTGGTGCTGGCAAACGAAATCCTCGGCAAACCGGAATCTGCCGAACACGCCCGCGCCATGCTGCGCCGCCTTGCGGGCAGGGAACACGAAGTGCTGACCGCCGTATGCCTGTTTTCAGACGGCCTCGAATATACGGCGGTGCAGGCCAGCCGTGTATCTTTCGCCGATTTGTCCGACGCGCAGATTGCGGCCTATGTGCAGAGCGGCGAGCCGCTCGACAAGGCGGGCGCATACGGCATACAGGGTGCGGGCGGGGTGTTTGTGCGGGAGCTGTGCGGCAGTTTCAGCGGTGTGATGGGCTTGCCGGTGTACGAAACCTGCGGCCTGCTGCGGCAGGCGGGATATGCCGCGCCGCCGTTTGCGCGCAAGGATGAGGCCGTCTGAAAACGGTTTCAGACGGCCTCATCCTTGCGGAAATACGGCAGAAAGCCCGCAGCGGATGCGGGCTTTTTCTGTTTGTGCCGGAGTGCGGGCGGGAGGCTTATACGCCGCCGTCGCGCAGCAGGCGGCGGATGGCGGAGAGCTGGCGGCGGCTGACGGGCAGGATTTCCTCTATGTCCAGCACTTTCGCGCCCCAGCTTGCGCTGCCTTCGTCTTCGTCGTCGTCAAGGCGGATGAGGCTGTCGAGGGTGTGGCGCATCACCAGGGCATTGCGGTGGACGCGGATGACTTTGTCGCCCAGGAGTTCTTCCCAGTACACCAGCGTTTTGGGCAGCTCGTAGCGCGAGCCGTCGCCGGTGATGAGGAAGACGGTTTTCTGGTCGGCCTGCAAATAGCGCGCCTGCTGCCAGGGGATTTCGACCATACGTTCGCGGTTGAACACTTGGAAACTTTTGAATTCGTCTTCGGATTCTTCAATATTGTTCTGCACGCGGGCGAGTGCGGCTTGCAGGCGGGCGATTTTGATCGGTTTGAGCAGGTAGTCTTCCGCCGCCAGCTCGAAAGCGCGCAGGGCGTGTTCTTCGTAGGCGGTGGTGAAGATGACGTGCGGCTGCTTTTTGGCGATGCGTTTGATGCGTTCGACGAAATCAAGGCCGTTGATTTCCGGCATATTGATGTCGGTGAATACGATGTCGGTTTCGTGGACGCTGAGCCATTCGAGCGCGGGCTGGGCGTGCGCGAAGGTTTTGAGCAGGACGACTCCGCATTCGTCCAGAAGGACGCGCAGGCGTTCGGCGGCAAGGATTTCGTCTTCTACAATGATGGCACTGGGCATGGCTGGGCTACCGTTGGTTTACAGAATCATACAGAGGCCGCAATCGTAACGGGTTCGCCCGCCGCTGGCAACCGCAAATCGCGTTTGCCGCCCGTCCGGCCGCCTTGCTGGCCTTTTTCAGACGGCCTACAATCGCCGCTTTCCCATTTTTGCAGAGGAGCTGCCGATGAAATACCGTTTCGCCACCGAGGCCATACACGCGGCCTACAATCCCGACGAACACAACCGCGCCATTATGCCGCCGGTGTACCAAAATTCGATGTTCGCCATGAAATGTATCGGCGAGCAGATTCCTTTCCGCTACGCCCGCCTGTCCAATCCGACGCGCAAGGTGCTGGAAGACACGGTGGCGGCTTTGGAACACGGCGCGGCGGGCTTTGCCTTCGGCAGCGGCATGGCGGGCATCGACTGCGTGTTCCGCGCCTTTCTGCGTCCGGGCGATACGGTGGTGGCCGTGAGCGACATCTACGGCGGCAGCTACGATCTGCTGACCGAAGTGTATGCGGCTTGGGGCGTGAACGTGGTGTTTGCCGATCTCACCGATCCGGCCAATCTCGACAAGGCTTTGGCGGAAAACGGCAATGTGCAGCTGGTGTGGCTGGAAACGCCGTCCAACCCGCTCCTGCGCCTGGTGGACATTGCCGCGCTGGCGGCCAAAGCAAAGGCTGCGGGTGCGCTGGCCGGCATCGACAATACTTTTGCCACGCCGTATCTGCAGCAGCCGCTGGATATGGGCTGCGACATTGTGTTCCACTCGGCCACCAAATACCTCTGCGGCCATTCGGATGTGCTGATGGGCGTGGTGGTGGTGAGAGACGAAGCCTTGGCCAAACCCATGCGCTCCATGGCGGTAAACACCGGCGGCGTGGCCGGGCCGATGGACTGCGCGCTGGTGCTGCGCGGCATCAAAACCCTCGCCCTGCGGATGCAGCGGCATTGCGAAAACGCGCTGGCAATCGCGCAACGCCTCGAAGCGCACCCCGCCGTCGAAAAAGTGTTCTACCCCGGCCTGCCGTCCCACGAACATTATGATTTGGCGCGGCGGCAGATGGCAGCAGGATGCGGCGGCGTGGTAACGGTTTACCTGAAAAACGACAGCCGCGAAGCCGCCGACAGCGTTATCCGCCATATGAAGCTGGTAACGATGGCATCCAGCCTCGGCGGCGTGGAAAGCCTGGTCAACCACTGCTACACCCAGTCGCACAGCGGCGTGCCGCACGACGTGAAAATGCAGCTCGGCATCCGCACCGGCCTTTTGCGTTTTTCCATAGGCATAGAAGACGTAGAAGACATTTGGGCGGACATTTCGGCGGCACTCGATACCACGCTGTAAACCCAGCCTGCCAAAGCGGCGAAAGGCCGTCTGAAAATGCACTCCGGCAAAGGGCGGAGCCGTTTTCAGACGGCCTTTCGCTTTCGGGCGGCCTGCCGTTTCGGTATCATGTCGCCCTGAAAAATAAGAAAGCCCCGCCAATGTTGCCCAGCATCCCCCTACCCAAAGACCTCTCACGCCCGCCCGAAACCATCCTCGTCAATATCACGCCGCAGGAAACCCGCGTCGCCATCCTCGAAGAAAACAACATCTGCGAGCTGCACATCGAGCGCAATTCCGGCCACGGCCTGGTCGGCAACATCTATCTGGGCGTGGTGCGCCGCGTCCTGCCGGGAATGCAGAGCGCGTTTGTCGACATCGGCCTCGAACGCGCGGCCTTTCTTCATATTGTGGACATTCTCGAACAGCGCAAAAAGCCGGAAGAAACCCAGCGCATCGAACACGTCCTTTTTGAAGGGCAGACGCTGCTCGTGCAAGTCATCAAAGACCCCATCAACAGCAAGGGCGCGCGCCTCTCCACCCAGATTTCCCTGGCCGGACGCTTTCTCGTCCACCTGCCGCAGGAAGAACACATCGGCGTGTCCCAGCGCATCGAAGACCACGAAGAACGCCACAACCTGCGCGACCGCCTCAACAATCTGCTGCCGCCCGACTACGCCCACGGCTACATCATCCGCACCAGCGCGGAAACCGCCACCGATGCCGAATTGCAGGCCGACATCGGCTACCTCACCAAAGTGTGGCAGGACATCCGCACCCGCGCCAAAACCCGCCCCGCCGGCTCGCTGCTGTATCAGGATTTGCCGCTGAGCCTGCGCGTCCTGCGCGATATGTACAACGGCAACACCCGCGAAATCCTTGTCGATTCCAAAGGCAATTTCGCCAAAATGCAGGACTTCGCCGCCCAATACGTACAAGACGCGGCTTCGCGCATCAAACTCTTCGCCGGCGAACGCCCCCTGTTTGAAACCCACAACGTCGAAGCCGAAATCAACCGCGCCTTACAGCCGCGCGTCAGCCTCAACTTCGGCAGCTACCTCATCATCGAAGCCACCGAAGCGATGACCACGATAGACGTGAACACCGGCGGCTTCGTCGGTGCGCGCAATTTCGACGAAACCATCTTCAAAACCAACCTCGAAGCCTGCCACGCCATCGCCCGCGAGCTGCGCCTGCGCAACCTGGGCGGCATCATCATCATCGATTTCATCGACATGGCCTCCGACGCACACCGCGAAGCCGTCTTGCAGGAGCTGGCCAAAGCCCTCGGCTTCGACCGCACCCGCGTAACGCTCAACGGCTTCACCAGCCTCGGCCTGGTGGAGCTTACCCGCAAGCGCACCCGCGAAAACCTCAGCCACGTTTTGTGCGAACCCTGCCCCGCCTGCCAGGGCAGGGGCCGTCTGAAAACCGCGCAAACCGTCTGCTACGAAATCCAGCGCGAAATCGTCCGCGAAAGCCGCCGCTTCGATGTCGGCCAGTTCCGCATCCTCGCCTCGCCCGAAGTCATCGACCTGTTTTTGGACGAAGAATCCCAATCGCTGGCCATGCTCATCGACTTCATCGGCAAACCCATCTCGCTGGCGGTGGAAAACAGCTACACACAGGAGCAGTTTGACGTGGTCATCATATAGGCAGGTAGGCAGGCCGTCTGAAAAGTGCGTTTCAGACGGCCTTTTCCTTTGCATCCGCCGCTTGCGTCCGGCCGCCCGAAAAATTTGTGGCGGCCGTGCTTTGGTTTACAATCGCTGCTTTTCGCAAAGACCGCGCCCGCAAGGCAGGCGCGGCCCGACAAAGGATACCCCATGACCATCATCGTAACCGGCGCGGCCGGCTTTATCGGCAGCAACATCGTCAAAGCACTCAACCGGCGCGGCATCACCGACATTGTTGCCGTGGACAATCTTGCCGACGGGCAGAAATTCAAAAACCTCGCCGACTGCGACATCGCCCATTATCTCGACAAACACGAATTTATCCGCCAAGTGCGCGATCACATTTTCCCGTTTGACACCGAAGCGGTATTCCACGAAGGAGCGTGTTCCGACACCATGAACCACGACGGCCGCTACATGATGGACAACAACTACCAGTACACGCTGGATCTGTTCGACTGGTGTCAGGACGAGCGCATTCCGTTTCTCTACGCATCCAGCGCGGCGGTGTACGGCAAAGGCAAAGTATTCCGCGAAGAACGCGTCCTTGAAGAGCCGCTGAACGTATACGGCTATTCCAAATTCCTTTTCGACCAGGTGCTGCGCCGCCGTATGGAGGAAGGCCTGAGTGCGCAGGCGGCGGGCTTCCGCTATTTCAACGTATACGGCCCGCGCGAGCAGCACAAAGGCCGCATGGCCTCCGTGGCCTTCCACCATTTCCAGCAATACCGCGGACAGGGTTTCGTCAATCTGTTCGGCGGCTACGACGGCTATCCCGACGGGGCGCAGAGCCGCGATTTCGTCAGCGTGGAAGACGTGGTCAAAGTAAACCTCTACTTTCTCGACCATCCCGAAAAATCCGGCATTTTCAACCTCGGCACCGGCCGCAGCCAGAGTTTCAACGAGCTGGCCGCCGCCACGGTAAACGCCTGCCGCGCCCTGGATGGCAAAGAAAAACTCGGTTTGGAAAGCTTGGTGGTGCATGGTCTGATCCGCTACACCGAATTTCCCGACGCACTCAAAGGCCGCTACCAGAGCTTTACCCAAGCCGACATTTCCCGCCTGCGCGAAGCGGGCTATCAGGACGGCTTCCTCACCGTCGAAGAGGGCGTGTCGCGCTATGTCGGATGGCTCGCGGCACGTTGAGGCCGTCTGAAAACCGTTTTTCCCGTGCAAAAGGCCGTCTGAAAACCGACAAACGCTTTTTCAGACGGCCTCAAGCAACAGACTTCAAACAATAGCAAGGATTGCCATGTCCCGGATTCCCGATTCCCGCACGCCCGAGCAGACCGCCGCCGAAACACCCGTTTGGTGCAGGCGCAAACCGAGCTGGAAAAAGCCCGCGCAGGCAGCCGTGCCATGATTGCCGCTGCCGTGGGCGTGCTGCTGGCAATCCTGTTCGGGCTGGCTTTTGTATGGCTCATGGCACGCGGCTGATAACGCATTTGCCCCAGCGTTTTCCTGTTTTGGCTTTGCTGAAACTCGTTACGCTCGTTTTCAGACGGCCTTTTCCCCTTTTTCCCTTTCCCCATCCCATTTATTTAAGGAGCATCTATGGCCCAACAATACGTTTATTCCATGCTGCGCGTGAGCAAAGTCGTGCCGCCGCAGAAAACCATCATCAAAGACATTTCCCTGTCGTTTTTCCCCGGCGCGAAAATCGGCCTGCTCGGCTTGAACGGCGCGGGCAAATCCACCGTGCTGCGGATTATGGCGGGCGTGGACACCGAATTTGAAGGCGAAGCCGTGCCGATGGGCGGCATCAAAATCGGCTATCTGCCGCAAGAACCCGAGCTCGACCCCGAAAAAACCGTGCGCGAAGAGGTGGAAAGCGGTTTGGGCGAAGTGGCCGCCGCGCAAAAGCGGCTGGAAGAAGTCTATGCCGCCTATGCCGACCCCGATGCCGATTTTGACGCGCTGGCGGAAGAACAAGGCCGCTTGGAAGCCATTATCGCAGCGGGTTCGTCCACGGGCGGCGGCGCGGAACACGAATTGGAAATCGCCGCCGACGCGCTGCGCCTGCCCGATTGGGACACCAAAATCGGCGTGCTCTCGGGCGGTGAAAAACGCCGCGTCGCCTTGTGCAAATTATTATTGAGCAAGCCCGATATGCTGCTGTTGGACGAGCCGACCAACCACTTGGACGCGGAATCGGTCGAATGGCTGGAACAATTCCTCGTGCGCTTCCCCGGCACGGTGGTGGCGGTAACGCACGACCGCTATTTCTTGGACAACGCCGCCGAATGGATTTTGGAACTCGACCGCGGCCACGGCATTCCGTGGAAAGGCAATTACTCTTCGTGGCTGGAACAAAAAGAGCAACGCCTTGAAAACGAAGCAAAATCCGAAGCCGCCCGCATCAAGGCAATGAAACAGGAGCTGGAATGGGTGCGCCAAAACGCCAAAGGCCGCCAAGCCAAATCCAAAGCCCGCTTGGCGCGTTTTGAAGAAATGTCCAACTACGAATACCAAAAACGCAACGAAACACAGGAAATCTTTATTCCCGTAGCCGAGCGTTTGGGTAATGAAGTGGTTGAATTTGTGAACGTTTCCAAATCGTTCGGCGACAAAGTGCTGATTGACGATTTGAGCTTCAAAGTGCCGGCCGGCGCGATTGTCGGCATCATCGGCCCCAACGGCGCAGGCAAATCCACGCTGTTCAAGCTGATTTCCGGCAAAGAAACCCCCGATTCGGGCGAAGTGAAAATCGGCCAGACCGTCAAAATGTCGCTTATCGACCAAAGCCGCGACGGCCTGCAAAACGACAAAACCGTGTTCGACAACATCGCCGAAGGCCGCGACATCCTGCAAGTGGGGCAGTTTGAAATCCCCGCCCGCGCCTATTTGGGACGCTTCAACTTCAAAGGCAGCGACCAGAGCAAAACCGCAGGCAATCTTTCCGGCGGCGAACGCGGCCGCCTGCACTTGGCAAAAACCCTGCTCTCCGGCGGCAACGTGCTGCTTTTGGACGAACCGTCCAACGATTTGGACGTAGAAACCCTGCGCGCGCTGGAAGACGCATTGCTGGAATTTGCCGGCAGCGTGATGGTGATTTCGCACGACCGCTGGTTTTTGGACCGCATCGCCACGCACATTCTGGCGGCGGAAGGCGATTCCAAATGGGTGTTCTTCGACGGCAACTATCAGGAATACGAAGCCGACAAAAAACGCCGCTTGGGCGAAGAGGGCGCGAAACCGAAACGGATTCGGTATAAGCCTGTAACGCGCTGATAAAAAACCAAAGGCCGTCTGAAAAATTTTCAGACGGCCTATGTTGCATGTTTAACGAGTAAACAAGGGAAAATCTTATGGCAAAATTTCTAACCACTACCGCCGCCAGTTTTTATTTGGAAGAACTGATTAAAAACGCCCGCGAGCGTTTGTTTCTCATCAGCCCGTATTGGAAGCTCAACGACCGATTGAAAGAGCTTCTGGAAGACAAAAACCGGATGAAAATCGACATCCGCATTATCTACGGCAAAAACGATTTGAACCCTTCCGAAATGAAATGGTTCAAATCACTGGATTATGTACGCATCAGCTACTGCCCGAATCTTCATGCCAAATGCTACATCAGCGAGCAGGCCTGCATCATTACCAGCCTGAATCTGTATGAATTCAGCCAAGTGAACAATCACGAAATGGGCATTTTCCTATCCAAAGATGAAGACGGGAAAATTTATCAGGATGCTTATGAAGAGGCCCAAAGGATTATCCGAATCAGCGAAGAAGTAAAAGTATCACTGGATGCGGTTAACAGCGGAACAGACGGAAATACCGCCGAAAACGGCAGTGAAAACAAAAACCACGACAAACTGACCACTGCCAAACTTGCCGAAAAATTAGGCATAAGCACACAGGAATGCAACCAAAAACTGTGCGATGCGGGCTTGCAGCAGTCGGAAGGAAAATATTATTCGCTAACCGATGCAGGCAAGCAGGCAGGAGGCGAAATCAAAAAAGGAAGATTCGGCTACTTTATTGTGTGGGACAGCGGATTGGCTTTGTAGTTGCGTTTTCAGACGGCCTGAACTGTTTTCAGGTAGCCCGCAGGGTGGGTCTTGCCCCACCGGCACGGCAATTGTTTATCAGACCAGCGGGCAATAAAATACACAAAAAACTGTTTCTATGGCTCAACTGCTTATCTTAACGAAACAAGGAAAACCCCATGACCCTACTTATCCTCGCCCACCCCGACTACGACAAATCCGTTGCCAACAAAACCATCGCCGAACGCCTGCAACAGATTGATCCGCACATGGAAATCCGCAACCTGTCCGCACTCTACCCCGATTTCCGCATAGACCGCGCAGCCGAACAGCAGTCGCTGCTACGCCACCGCAAAATCGTCTTCCAATACCCGTTTTACTGGTACAACATGCCCGCCATCCTGAAACAATGGTTTGACCATGTCCTTACCCACAACTTCGCCTACGGCAGCCAAGGCGACAAACTCAAAGACAAATACCTCATCGCCAGCATCAGCGTCGGCTCGCCCGAAGACCAATACCAGCCCTTGGGCAAGCACCATTTCCCGATGGGCGAACTGTGCAAAAACCTCGCGCAAACCGCCTATCTGGCACAAATGCAGTTCGTGCCGCCGCAATGCCTGTATGGTGTCGCCAAAATGGAGACCGCCGAACTGCAAAGCCAAGCCGCCGCCCACGCCGACCGCCTGCACACCTTGCTGAATGAATTGCCGTAGAAGGAAAACCCCATGCCCAACAACACCTTCAAACAACACGCCCGCCGTTATTACGAAAAAATCAATCTCGGCGAATTTGACAACGAATACTTCGCCCTGTTTGCCGACGACGTAGAAATCTTCTATCCCAAATTCGGTTTTGCCTACGGACATGCCGCCGTTAAAACCTTGGGCGAACGCGTGCAAAGTGCCGTCAGCCGCTTTGGCTTTGATTTGGACAAATTCATCTACACCGCAGAAAACAACCGTGTCGCCGTAGAAATCTCCGAATACGGCACGACCACAGGCGGCAAGGACTTTCCCGATAATAAAGTGAGCTTTGGCAAATTCTGCAACGTCTTTGAATTCAATACCCAAGGCAAAATCAGCCGCTACCACTGCTACGGCGACCCCGATTACGCAGGCGACGATAAAGAGCGCGTCGCCATCTTTGCCCAAAAGTAGCGGTATTCGTGTACAAATACAGCTATTTCATTTACCAAGCAACAACCACAGGAGAACACCATGTTTACATCAGGCTACTACATCACCGCCGAACTGCGGCTCAAAGACCCGAGCACAGTTGGCTGTAGGTCGGATTCTTGAATCCGACAAAACGCATGGACTTAGATACAGGTTGGCTTTTTTAGAAATACATACAGATGTCGGATACCAGTATCCGACCTACGCATCCGTGGGAGCGGTTTGATGACGAAGCCGCCTTCAAGCAGCATTTTGACGAAACCCACACCAAAGACTATGTGGCACTTGATTTAACCGAAGTGGTGCAATACTTCGTCAGCGATGTGTTGGGCTAAAACGAAGCAGGACGGTTCATTTAATCCATTCATTCAGGCAGCCTGAAAGCCTGTTTTAGACGTTTCAGACGGCCTTACCGTTATCAGAAAGGAAACATTATGGCGTTCACCGAAACCCAAACCGCCGGCCTGCTTGCCGTAAAAGGCGTGGGCAAAACCGTGTTGCAGCGTTTGCAGCAGATGGGCTTGGACGACGTGTCCAAACTCGCCGCCGCAGACCCGGCCGATATTTTGCAGCAGGGTGCGGCATTAACGGGTTCAAGCTGCTGGAAAAACAGCCCGCAAGCCCGCGCGGCGGTTACCGCTGCCGTAGCTTGGGCGCAGGCGCAGCAAAACGAACAGGCCGTCTGAAAGCTCGTTAAACCCACTTTCCGTCTGCCTGCGGGTTACGGCGTGCCGGAAAAACGCGTCTCCGTTGCCCCGAGCCTGGCAAGGTTGATGCAAACGCTGGCGGCGTTGCGCGAATGACAAACCGTCTACGAGAGCAGCGGACGGACAATCCAAGATGACGAAAGCTACGCATTTTCCGCAGCATGGTCGCAAGATGCGCTGGCGGTAGTGCAAAAACACCTGCCCGGGCATATAGCAGGGTTTTGCGAAGCCTTGGGCGTATGCAGAGGAATACAAAATGAATAACCTCCCCCAAATCTATTGCGGCTACCCTGTGCCCGCCGATTACCGCGCATTCGCCCAAAGCCTTGCGGCAGAACGCCGCTACGATTATCCCTTGCACGGCACAACGTTTGATTTGAGCTTATTGCCCGCTGCGGAACTCGTGCAAATTTATCTGGGCAAACTGCCGCGTTATGCCTTTTTGCAGACGGTAGATTTTTTCAAACCGTTGGAATTTGACTGCGATTCGCCCAAGTTGGGCGAGGAAGAAGTGCGGCACGGCTTGGTCATCGGCAGCGGGAACGAGGGGGATTTGTTTATCAATGTACACGACGGCAGCGTATGGATCATGTATAGCGACTTGTTTTTTGAGCGTATTGCAAACAGTTTTGCCGCACTGTCGGCGAAAATGGTGTTGTCGTTTGACTTTGCCGATTGGCGCGATGATGCGCCGCAGTAGGGCAGTAGTGTATCAAGCGCGTAAACGCAGTTTCAGACGGCCTGTTATAGAATAGGCAGCCTGAAACAGGGTTTGAAGAATTATGATGAACAGGCCGTCTGAAAATAAACGAAGTGGATTTCAGCGAAGCTGAAACACGGAAACGGGGGTTTGTCATGGCGGCGGAACGCCGTCGCGCCCGAAAAATCTGTTTCTGCCGAAACAGCACCCCCCACCCCAACCCTCCCCCGCGCAAGCGCAGGAGAGGGTGTAGGCAGTAGGAAGAAGAAAGGAGAAAAACAATGTTGGCTTTGGAAACCGTGCCGGTGATGCTGGCAGTAGGCCTGCTCGCGGGCGTGATTGCGGGAATATTCGGCGTGGGCGGCGGTACGATTCTGGTGCCGCTGGTGTTGTGGGTGTTGCAGATGCAGGGCGTGGAGCAGTTTGCCTACGCGCAGCATACGGCGGTGGGGACTTCGTTTGCCGTGATGGTGTTTACCTCTTTTTCCAGCGCGTATGCGCAGCACAACAAAGACGCGGTGGACTGGCAGGTGCTCAAAAGCATGATTCCGGGCGTGCTGCTCGGCGTGGCGGCGGGTGCGCTGGTGTCGCGCTATCTGCCGAACAAGGGCTTGCAGGTGTTTTTCGTGCTGTTTGTTACCGTGATCGCGGTGCGCTCGCTGGCGGGTGTGAAGTCTGTGCCGACGCGGCAGCTTCCCAAAAGCGGCCCTCTGTTTGGCGCGGGTTCGCTGATCGGCATTCTGTCGAGCTGGATCGGGATAGGCGGCGGCTCGCTGACCGTGCCGTTCCTGACCTTTTGCAATGTGCCGGTACACCGCGCCATCGGTACTTCGTCGGCTTTGGGCTGGCCGATCGCCTTGGCGGGCGCGGCGGGCTATTGGTATGCGGGCAGCGGCATGGCGGGGCTGCCCGCAGGATCGGCGGGTTTTATCTATCTGCCTGCCGTGGCGGTGCTGGCGGCGGCAACGCTGGCGGGTGCGCCGCTCGGCGTGCGGATTTCCCACCGTCTGCCCGCCGCCCGTTTGAAGCAGGGCTTCGGTATTCTGCTGCTGCTGATTGCCTTGCGGATGACATGGAAGATTGTGCAGGCAGGGTAGGGGGCAAAAGGAAAGGCCGTCTGAAAAGCTGTTTTCAGACGGCCTTTCTGCCATCCGGCCTAATCCGCCGCCCGCGCCGCTTTTTCCGCCAGCCCCGACAGGCCCTGCCGCCGTGCCAGCTCTTCTGCCACGTTTTCCGCCCGCAGGCCGTGCTCGGAAAGCAGCACCATGCAGTGAAACCACAAATCGGCCATTTCGTACACCAAATGCGCCTTGTCGCCGTCTTTCGCCGCCATCAGCACTTCGCCCGCCTCTTCGATGACCTTTTTCAGGATTTTGTCGCCGCCTTGGGCAAAGAGCCGCGCCACATATGAGGTGTCGGGATCCGCGCCTTTGCGCGAGTCGATAATGTCTTGTACGGATTTGAAAATATCTGTGTTCATTTTGTTTGTTCCTTAATTGGAATGGTGTTTGCGGCCGTCTGAAAAACGGATTTGCGGCCGGCCGCTATTTTCCGCCGCTATGGCCGTAGATTTCCGCTTCGTCTTTCAACACAGGGTCGGCGGTGTGCCAGCCGCCGTCGCGCCACACTTGGTAAAAGCAGCTTTCCCGTCCGGTGTGGCAGGCGATGCCGCCGTTTTGTTCCACCAGCATGACCACCGCGTCGCCGTCGCAGTCGAGCCGCAGCTCGCGCACCCGCTGCGTGTGGCCGGACGCTTCGCCCTTCATCCACTGCCTGCGCCGCGAGCGGCTGTAATAGTGCGCGTAGCCCGTGGCGGCGGTTTGCGCCAGAGCCTCGGCGTTCATCCACGCCACCATCAGCACCCGTTTGCTGCGCCAGTCCTGCGCCACCGCGCATACCAGCCCGTTTCCGTCAAACTTCACGCCCTGCAATACCGCTTCGTCCATTTGTCCTCCCATGCGTTTTCAGACGGCCTCTGCGCCGAAAAGCGCGATTTTCGCATTCTTCGCGGCGGAACAACAACGGCGGCAGGCAAAAACACGGCCGGGCGGCGCAAGCATCGTGGGCCAAAACGGCAAAAATGCCGGGCCGCAGATGGTGCGGGCGGCACGGCAAGGATGCAGGATTTTATTTTGTTCCGCTATTATCGGTTGCGTCCGCCCCCGTATTCGGGCGTATAGTTGCGTCCCCGAACAACAGCAACGAAAGGCAGAAAAATGGAAACCGTAACCCTCAATATCGGCGGCATGACCTGCGGCGGCTGCGTCAAGAGCGTCAGCCGCATACTCGAAGGAGTGGCAGGCGTGGAGTCGGTGCGCGTCAGTCTGGAAGAGAACAAAGCCGTCGTTTCCTACGACCCCGCCGCCACCGACCCTGCCGCGCTGGCCGAGGCGGTGGAAGACGGCGGCTATGATGTGTCGCTCTGATATTCCGCCTCCTGCCGCAGGCCGTCTGAAAGGCAGCTTTCAGACGGCCTGGCAACAATCCGCCATATCGGCAATCTCTCGCCGATATGACGGATTGTTGTAGGAAAATTCCTTTTTACGACGGGGGGATATGGATTCTGTAAGGAGAAGTTGTAGAATTTTGTTTTATTTTTCTTGAAGTATCGCTGATTTTAAGATAGATTAAAAAAACGATAATTTTTTCACACAACCGAAAAAAAAGGAAAATAAGTTAATGAAATTACATTTCTCCTCCCTCGCACTGGCCGCTGCCCTGTCTTTGGGCGCGGCTTCCGTTTATGCCAAGCCGGTGCAGATTACCGACGTGGCCGGCCGCAAAGTTACCGCCGACCTGCCTGCCAAACGCGTGGTGCTGGGCTTTTATTATCAGGACTACATGGCCGTAGGCGGCAAAAACGCGCTGGACAATGTCGTTGGCTTCTCCAAAGCGGTGTGGTCGGACTGGGCGCCGACAAGCTGGACGGCATTCAGCAAAGCCGTGCCGAAGCTGAACCAGCTCGCCGACGTGGGCGAAGTGGAAGTCGGTACGTTCTCGGTGGAAAAAGTGCTGTCGCTGAAACCGGATTTGCTGGTGCTGGCCGACTGGCAGTATCAGGCTCTGGGCTCCGACCTCGACCGCATCACCAAAGCGGGCATTCCGATTATCGTGTTGGACTACAATGCGCAAACGGTTGCCAAACACGTCCAGTCCACCAAGCTCATCGGCGCGATTACCGGCCAGCAGCAGAAAGCCGACAAACTCGCCGCCGACTACAAACGCATTGTGGACACCATTCAGGCGCGTGTGAAAAAAGCCAATCCGGCCAAGCCCAAAGTGTATATCGAGTTTGGCAACAAAGGCCCGGCCGAACACAGCGTAACCTTCGGCAAGAGCATGTGGGGCGCGATGATCGCGCAGGTGGGCGGCAACAATATTTCCGCGCCTTTCGTTGAGTTTTACAGCCCGGTAAATCCGGAAAAAGTGCTGGCTGCCAAACCTGATGTCATCATCATCACCGGCCGCGAAACCGAATTGAAGAAAAACCCGAGCGCGATGGTGTTGGGCTGGGATATTGCCAAAACCGAAGCCGAACAGCGTCTGGCGGGCTTTGCCAAACGTCCGGGCTGGAACAACCTGCCCGCAATCAAAAACAACCGCCTCTACGGCGCATACCACGCCAATTCGCGCACCTTGTCCGACGGCGCGTCGGTGCAGTTTGTCGCCAAAGCGGTTTACCCCGAACTCTTCAAAGACCTGAATCCGGAAAAAACCTATACGGATTTCTACCGCCAGAACCTGCCGGTCGTACCCAACGGCACCTTCTATCTGTATCCGAAAGCCAAATAAGGCTTGAAGCAGGATTTCAGACGGCCTTTTGCCAAAAAAGGCCGTCTGAAAACTTATCCGTCCATCCGTTCTATGAAAGTTGCGCAGTATGAATGATTCGGTTGTTGCCGAGATAGTGAAAAACCAGCGTGCGCTCGAGCGCAAACGCTGGTTCGTTGTTTTGTCGTTTCTGATTGTCGGCGTATTGAGCTTCGTGCTCGACATCGCCACCGGCCCCTCGATGCTGCCCGTGTCCGAAGTGGTCAAATCGCTTTTGGACATGGAGGGCGCGGACAAAATGAGCAGCGTGATCGTTTACGACCTGCGCCTGCCGATGGCCGTGATGGCTCTGGTAACGGGTGCGGCTTTGGGCGTGGGCGGGGCGGAAATCCAAACCCTGCTCAACAATCCGATGGCCAGCCCCTACACGCTCGGCCTGGCGGCGGCGGCGGGCTTGGGCGCGTCGGTGGTGATTGCCTTCGGCGGCTTCGGTATGCCCGAAGCGTTTGCCGTGCCCGTCGGCGCGTTTGTGATGACCATGATTGCTTCGGGCATTTTGTTTCTGTTTGCCTCGGCGCGGCGGTTTAATTCGGCGATGCTGGTGCTGGTGGGGATTGCGCTGCTGTTTCTGTTCCAATCGATTTTGTCGCTGATCCAGTTTATTGCCGCGCCCGAAATTTCGCAGCAGATTCTGTTCTGGCTTTTCGGCAGCCTGACCAAGGCCACTTGGCAGAGCGTGAGCATTACCGCCGCCGTTACCGCCGTATGCGTTGTGCTGCTCTCGCGGGACGTGTGGAAGCTCACCGCGCTGCGGCTGGGCGAGGAACGCGCCAACGGCTTGGGCATCAATTTGCAGATGCTGCGCCTGAAAACGCTGGTTCTGGTGGCCGTGATGACCGCCACCGCCATCAGCTTTGTCGGCGTGATCGGCTTTATCGGCCTGGTTGCGCCGCACGTCGCCCGCATTCTGTTGGGCGAAGACCAACGCTTCTTCCTGCCCGGCGCGATGCTGGCGGGCGCGGCGTTTTTGTCGGTGTCCAGCGTGTTGTCGAAAGTGATTATTCCCGGCGCGCTGTTTCCCGTGGGCATCGTTACGTCTTTCGTCGGCGTACCGTTTTTCTTTTGGATTGTGCTAACCAAGCGATGAGGCCGTCTGAACCATGCTGAAACTTGAAAATATCCGCGTCAGACGCGGCGATTACACCGTGGCCGACGACATCAGCCTCATGCTGGAAAACGGCAAAGTCTATTCGATACTCGGGCCCAACGGCACAGGCAAATCCTCGCTGATGAAAACCATCTTCGGAGAAGTGGCGCACAAAGGCCGCATCAGCTACGGCGGTGAAGTATTGAGCAAAATCCATTTGCAGCACTGGCGCAAACGCATCGGCTATATGCCGCAGGACACTGCTGCCGAAGCCTCGCTCACCGCGCTGGAAGTCGTGCTGCTCGGCCGCATGGACGCGCTGCATATGCACGTCGGCGACGAGCTGCTGCACGAAGCCGCCGGCATTATGGCCGAGCTGGGCATCGGCCATCTGGCGCACCGCGACGTAATGCGTCTGAGCGGCGGCCAGCGGCAGCTTGTCATGTTTGCCCAAGTCATGCTGCGCCGCCCCGAAATCCTGATGCTCGACGAGCCGGTAAGCGCGTTGGATATGCACCACCAGCTCAATCTTTTGGAGCGCGTGGTTTCCTACACCCACGAACACAACCTCGTTACCCTGATGGTGCTGCACGATTTGAGCCTCGCCGCCCAATTCTGCGACAGCGTGATTCTGCTGGGCGGCGGCAAAGTCAGAGCCGAAGGGAAGCCGCAGGAAGTGCTGGATGCCGGCGTTATCGCCGATTTGTACAAAGTCAGCATCGAATTGCTGTACGACAGCAGCGGTATGCCCGTTATCCGCCCTATGCGGCGCAAACGGGATACAGAGGCCGTCTGAAAAATATTTTTTAATTGTTTTTATCTGACACGAAAGGAAAATCCGTGAAAAAAACCCTCCTCGCATTCATGCTTGCCGCATCCGCAGGCGCATTCGCAGCCAACCACGAAGTCAAAATGCTCGACACGGGCAAAGAAGGCGGCATGGTATTCGAACCGGGCTACCTCAAAGCCCAGCCCGGCGACACCGTAACCTTCAAAGCCACCCACGGCGGCCACTGGGTGCAGAGCAAAGCCCTGCCCGAAGGCGCGGCCGACTTCCTGTCCGAAGACGGCAAAGACTTCACCGTCAAGCTCGACAAAGAAGGCGTATATGTCTATGTCTGCCCGCCGCACCGCATGATGAATATGAGCGGCGTGATCCAAGTGGGCAAACCCGTCAACAAAACCCAGGCGCAGGCCGTGGCGGACGAGCTGGAAAAACGCGCCATGCAGAACAAAGGCCGTCTGAAAAAATACATGGAGCAGGTCAAGTAAGGCCGTACAGGCAAAGCCGCAAAAAGGCCGTCTGAAAACAATCTTTCAGACGGCCTTTTTGCCGCCTGCGCCGTATGCGGGACGGCGCGGCCGCATGGGTATTTTCAGACGGCCTTACAGCGGCTTGGCAAACCAGTCTTCCGTGGCCGTATCGCGGTCGAACACCTGCCCCATCAGCGGCGTGAGCGGGCGGACACCGAGCCTGCGTGCCGCCGGAATGCTTTGCAGCACGGGTTCGTTCCATGTGTGCAGCGCCATCGGATACGCGCCCCAATGTATCGGCATAAAGCGTTTGGGCGCGAGCTTGGCGGCGAGGGCGGCGGTTTGTGCGGGGAAGAGGTGGTTGTCCGGCCAGCGTTCGTTGTATTGGCCGTTTTCGATAAAGGCGATGTCGAAGCCCCGAAAGCGGCGGGCGATTTCGTCGAAATGTTTTCCCTCTGCCGAATCGCCGTGGAAATAGAATTTTTCCCCGCCGTGTTCGATGGCGAAGCCCGCCCACAGGCTTTTGTTGTGGTCGGTCAGGCTGCGGCCGGAATCGTGGCGGGCGGGCAGCGCGGTGTAGCGGATGCCGCCGGTTTCGGTGCTCTGCCACCAGTCGAGTTCGGTAATGTTTTGCGGCGGCACGCCCCATTTGCGCAGCAGCACGCCCAAACCGAGCGGTACGACGAAGCGGCTGCCGCGTGCGGCCAAAGCCTTGATACTGGCTTTTTCGAGATGGTCGTAATGGCTGTGCGAAACCAGCACCACATCGGGTGTCGGCACTTCGGCCAAGGCGGCGGGCGGCGGGCTGAAGCGGCGCATCATCACCGGCACGGGCGACACGCTGCCGCCGAACACGGGGTCGGTCATCACCGTTTGGCCGCCGATGCGCATCATCAGCGTGGAATGGCCGAACCAGACAAAGCGGCTTTTGCCTTCGGGCGCGGCGAGAAAGGCCGCCCAGTCGGGGCGGACGGCGGGCAGCGGCTTGGGCGGACGGCGGGATTCCTCCCCGACCAGCATCTGCCACATGGCGGAAACCAGATCGGTCGGCGCGGCTTGCGGCTCGGCGTTGGAAAAAGTTCCGCTGTCGGGATTGTAATGTCCGCTGGCCGGATAGGCGGGATAACGGTCCGGCCACTGCCACCAAACGGCGGCCAGAGCCAAAGCGGCGAAGGCGGTTTTCTTTTTGTGTTTCATACGGTCTCACAGATTCCGCGCCCGCCCGCCTGATGCGGGGCGGGGCGATGCCGGGCCGTTTTCAGACGGCCTGACGGCAAAGGGGCGCATTATAGCAACGGACGGCAGGCCGTCTGAAAAGCTACAATACGCTTTTTTTTCAGACGGCCTTTTTTATGCTTGCTTGGATCTACCGCCAACTCTGGCGCGCCGCCCCGCCGCTTATCCGCCGCTACCTGCGCCGCCGCGCACGCGGCAATCCCGCCTATCTCGAACATTGGGACGAACGTTTCGGCCGGCCGCATCCCGCGCCGGTACGGCATCCGATTTGGATACACGCCGTATCCGTCGGCGAAACCCGCGCCGCCGCCCCGCTGGCCGCCGCGCTGCGCCGCCGTTTTCCCGACGCGCCGCTGCTGTTTACCCAAATGACCCCCACCGGCCGCGCCGCCGCCGAAAGCCTGTATCCCGACGCGCAATGCCGCTACCTGCCCTACGACAAGCCCGAATACGCCGCCCGATTTCTCGCCGAACACCGCCCGCGCTTTGGCGTGCTGATGGAAACCGAAATCTGGCCGCATCTGGCCGCCGCCTGCGCCCGCGAAAACGTCCCCCTGTTTCTCGCCAACGCGCGGCTGTCGGAAAAATCCCTGCGCGGCTACCGCAGAGCCGCCGCCCTCGTTCGCCCCGCGCTGCAATCGCTGCGCGGCTGCTACGCACAGAGCGAAGCCGATGCAGGCCGTCTGAAAAGCCTCGGTGCAGCCTGCCCCGTAGTTTGCGGCAACACCAAATACGATCTTGCCCCGCCGCCGGCGCAGCTCGCACTCGGCGCACAGTTCCGCGCACAGGCGGGCGGACGCAAAATCATCGTGTGCGGCAGCACCCGTTTTTACCATGGGGAAGACGAAGCCGCCCTGCTGCTGCACGCATGGCGCAGATACGGCGGCAACGCCCTGCTGGTCATCGTTCCCCGCCATCCCGAACGCTTCGATGCCGTGTTTCAGACGGCCTTGTCGCTCGGTTTGCGCATACGGCGGCGCAGCGGCGGCGGCGGAATCGGCGACGCGCAGGTATGGCTGGGCGACAGCATGGGCGAGCTTTACGCCTATTACGCCATGGCCGATGCCGCCTTTGTCGGCGGAAGCCTGGTGGACGCTGGCTGCCAAAACATCATCGAGCCGCTCGCCTGCGGCAAGCCCGTCCTGTTCGGCTTTTCCACCTACAATTTTTCCGCAGCCTGCACCGAAGCACAGGCGGCCGGCGCGGCGCGGCAGGTGGCCGATGCGGACGAATGGCTGCGGACGGTGCAGGAATGGCTGGACGACGACGCACTGCGCACATCGTTTGCCGCCAACGCCGCCGCCTTCGTCGCCCGCCATCGCGGCGCAAGCGAAAAAACGGCGGATTTGATTGCAGAGGCCGTCTGAACGCCCAACACGGTTTCAGACGGCCTTAATTTCCCGAAAGTCGGGAGCGCGTGCGTGGCAGAGCCACACACCCTACGATGTCGAGCAGGCTGTGGCTTACCGCGTAGGGTGTGTCGCCGCAGCGACGCACGCGGTTTGAGGCCTGGCTGTTACCGTTGTCCGAATTTTTGCCAAATGGTACATGGCGGTGCCGCACTCCCTGTGCGGACACAAAGGCCGTCTGAAAAATCCGTTTTGTGTTTTCAGACGGCCTTAATTTCCCGAAAGTCGGGAGCGCGTGCGTGGCAGAGCTACACACCTACCGATGTCGAGCAGGCTGTGGCTTACCGCGTAGGGTGTGCCGCCGCAGCGACGCACGCGGTTTGCAGTTTGGCCGTTACCGTTGTCCGAACTTTGCCAAATGGTACATGGCGGTGCCGCACTCCCTGTGCGGACACAAAGGCCGTCTGAAAAATCCGTTTTGTGTTTTCAGACGGCCTTAATTTCCCGAAAGTCGGGAGCGTGTGCGTGGCAGAGCCACACACCCTACGATGTCGTGCAGGCTGTGGCTTACCGCGTAGGGTGTGTCGCCGCAGCGACGCACGCGGTTTGCGGGGTCTACGGTACTTTTTTGTAATTTATTGTTTTATATTTTATTTTTCCATACCAAATTTCAAAATTACCCCAAAAGTTACCTTATAAATGCTTAGTAAGGGGGTGTCTTTCGGTTTTGGCCGTCTGAAAATGGGAAAACCGCCCTTCGGGGGCGGTTTGGGGTTTGGGTTTGGGGCTTATAGCCGTATCAGCAAATCAGCGGGGATTTTCAGACCGTGATGCAGCTTTTTTATCATGGTAAGGCTTAACGGACGCTTTCCGCTCAATACCTCGCTTACTTTGCTCGGACTGCCTAGATACGCGGCCATGTCTTTGGCGGTTAGGCCGTTTTGCTCCATGCGAAAACAAATAATGTCCAGCGGGGTAACGCTGCTTGTGTCGATTTTGTAATGCTTGTCTTCATAGGCGGCGATTAGGACGGCCAATGCCTGCATTTCCATGTCATCGTCTGAGTTTGGCGCGGGGTCTGTGTCCATTAGCTCGTCAAGGCGGGCAAGGGCGGCTTCATGGTCGGCGGGGGTTTTGATGATTTTTACGGTGTCCATGCTCAAAAGTCCTTTTTGCTGTATTGGGCGTGCGTGCCTATCCAGTCGATTTTTACTATTCCATTGCTGTACCGCACTTTGACAACCAGGCGGTAATGATTGCCGCGTATGTTGAAGATAACGCGGTTGCCGGCCAAAAAATCCGCGCTTTGGTAAACGGCTTTGATGTCATGCGGGGTTTGCCAGTTTTCCCGCTCTACGTCTGCAATCCATGTTGCCAGAGATTGGCGGCTGTCGGCGTGTTTTGCCATGAATGCGCTTATTTTCTGTTTGCCTAATATCTGCATTTTCTCTTTCCCTTTTAGGGAATTATAGCGGCGGGTTCCCTTTTTGGGAAATAAAACCGCCCCGCGTTTTTGCCGCTTCCTGATAGTTGTTGAGTTTGTATTAAAGGCCGTCTGAAAATCCGTTTTGTGTTTTCAGACGGCCTTCTTTCTGCCTATGCCAAACCCAGCAGACGGATTTGTGCGGGAGCCTGGGCGAGGCGGCCGTCAAGCAGCAGATAGGGTACGCCGAGCCGTGCGGAGGTGGTTTCGGCGGTGGAGAGCAGCTTGCCGCCGACCCGTCCCGCATCAACGATCAAATCGGTTTGGGCGGACAGCAGCTGTTCTGCGGACACGGGGCGGCCGCGTCCGTTGATGCCGCCGACTACGGGCAGGCTGCGCGATGCCGCGCCGAGCAGGGCGAGTGCCTGCGGGCTTTTCTGCGTTGTCCAACTGATCATCCGTTCGGGGGCGAGGGCGTGCAGCAGCACTTCGGCCGGCGGGCCGGCGGCATAGATGCGGCGGAAAGGCGGCGGGTTTTCAGGCAGGCCGAAGCTGTATAAAAGCTGCGGTTCGGACGCTGCGGCTTCGGATGCGGCACCGGAGGCGGGTTTTTCGCTTTCGGCCTGACGGCCGCAGCCCGCGAGCAGCAGGCCGCAAGACCGCGCAGCAGCCCGCGGCGGCTCAGCGGCTTCATGGCCGTGCTTTCCGAACGGCCGCCCGCGCCCATGCGGCGGCGGCTTGGGAATCAGGCGGCAGCTCTGTCCCTTCGCCGCCGCAAAACTGCCGCCAGCCGTCCAGATATTTGCGGCACACGGCGGTAATGACCGGGATGCCGGCAGAAACGGCGGCGAGGTATTCGCCGTTCAGTCCGCGGTTTTCGATTTCCGCCTGGCCGAATTTGTTGAAAAACAGGATGTCCGCGCCTTCGTCTGCGGCGCGGCGCAGCACGGCGGCGGCTTCGGCGAGCAGGCCGCCGTCGAGTTTGCAGCCCTGCGAACCGCTGCCGAGGTTTTGGAAGATTTCAAAACTTTGCCCGCCTGCGGCCGACACCAGCCGCGATTTGATATGGCGGCCTTGCGCGTCAAGCGGGTTGAGCAGTCCGGCGGCGCGGATGCCGTCGGCCTGCACGGCGCGGAAAGCCTGCCACAGGGCGGTGGCGGCATCGTCGCCTGCGCCGTCGTAAACCACGGCGGCGGTGGAAAATTCGGTCATGGTCGTCTCCTTTCGGGTGTTTGACGAAGGGGGATGGTACGCGCCCTCGGTGCGGCAGCGGCAGCCTGCAAACGGATAACGGGTTTGCAGGCCGCCTTTTTGGTTTTCAGACGGCCTCTGTTACTGTAAAATCAACTCCTTATTTTACAGCATATTTTTTCACTTGATTTCTCGGGAGTAAACAATGAATCGGAAAACAGTTGTGGCGGCGGTTGCCGCGTTGGCAGTGGTGATGGGCGGTGCGGTGGTATATTTCCAGCATCAGAAAAACGTGCAGATGGCAACGGCGCAGGCAGACGGTACGCCCGCATTGGAAGAAACACCGTTGGATTTTCTAATTGCCAGAGCGCAGGCAGAAGCCTTGCCGCGAAATCGCGGTGCAGTGGATTTCAGCGGCGCATTGCGCTGCTTTACCGAACTGAACGGCCCATGTGATGCAAATACGCTGAACACCGCGCCATATAAAGCCGCCGTGCTGAGAACCAACAAAACAACCAACGGCACTCCGGCGGATGGGGAAAGCTATTCCATCCAAACGGCCTATATACTGCGAAATGCCAAGTTTCTCGGTTATCCGCTGACAAGGGTTTCTTTCGTCAGAGGATACGAAGGCGGCGCAGTTGTTCTGACTTTCGCCGACAACAGGTTTCTCCAGCTCAGCCGCCGCCTGCCCGTGCCGTCCAGAGGTATGCCCGGCGGTCTGCTTGTGAGCGACAACACCAGAACCGTGCTGTATGACAAAAACGGCAAACGTCTGCCCAAAGCCTCACAGGCCAATTATGACGGCTGCGGCGGCGGCATCATCGAATTTGACGAAACCAAACATACGCTGACCGCATCCGGCGGCTGCTGATACCCGTTCCGCACAAAAGGCTACCTGAAAACCGGTTTTCAGGTAGCCTTTGTCTTTCGTCTCTGCTGCTGCCGTCTTATCCGTAGCGCTTTTGGCATTCGCGCATAAACTCAATCAGCGCTTTTGCCTTTCCCGCGCGGCCGCATTCCTGCACGGGCAAGCCGCTCCGGCACAATCCGTCCTACATTTCCTGCGGATCAATATCCGCCGACCATCTGATTCTGCCGTTTCTGTTTTCTTTGAGCGCGTCCGTCCACAGCGATACGGCGCGGTGCAGGGCTTTGCGCGAGGGCGATTCGAGGAAAACCTGCGCCCTTTCGCGTTCGGCGAGGCGCACCATCAGCATGGGTACTGCGCCGAACTGGTTTACGCCTTCGGGCAGTTGCGGGGCGAGGGTGTCGCGGATTTTGTCGAGAAATTCCACGGCTTCGGCCAAGGTGGGCGCGTCGGCGCGGAGGGCGGCCTGAAAACCGAAAGGCGGCATGGCGAGCAGCTTGCGTTCCGCCGTTTCCGCGTCGGCAAACAGGCGGTAGTCTTGCGCTTGGACGGCGCGGAAAACGGCGTGTTCGGGCAGGCGGGTCTGGATTAATACGCGGCCGGGCGTTTCGGCCCTGCCGGCCCTGCCGGACACCTGCATCAGTTCGGCAAACAGCCGTTCGGGGGCGCGGAAATCCGCGCTGTACAGGCTGCCGTCGGCGTTTAACACGACGACCAGGTTGAGCCGTGCGAAGTCGTGGCCCTTGGCCAGCATCTGCGTGCCGGTGAGGATGTCGATGCCGCCTTCGCCGATGCGGCGGTAGAGTGTTTCCCAGTCGCTTTTGTGCGAAGTGCTGTCTCTGTCCACGCGCACCACTTCGGCCTGCGGCAGCAGGGCGCGCAGGGTTTCTTCCACGCGCTGCGTGCCGTGTCCGACGGCACTCAGATCCTGATTGCCGCAGCCGGGGCATTGGATGGGGACGGGGGTGCGCAGGCCGCAGTGGTGGCAGCGGAGCTGGCGGGCGCGCTGGTGCAGCACCATTTTTGCCGAGCAATGGGGGCAGCCGAAGGTGTGGCCGCAGTCGCCGCAAAACAGCGCGGGGGCGAAGCCGCGACGGTTGAGGTATACCAGCGACATGCCGCCTGCGGCAAAATTCTGCTGTAAAAGCTGCAAGGCCTGCGGCGAGAAGCCGTTGTCGAGTTTCAGACGGCCTACATTCAAAATCTCTACCTGCGGCGGCCGCGCGGCGGGATTGGCGCGTTCGGCCAGCTCCAACAGGCGGTAGGCACCGCTTTGCGCTTTGTGCCAGCTTTCCAAACTGGGTGTAGCGCTGCCGAGCACGGCCGGACAGCGGCTCTGCTGCGCCCGCCACACCGCCAGATCGCGGGCGTGGTAGCGCAGGTCGTTGTCTTGTTTGAACGAAGCGTCGTGTTCTTCGTCTGCCACCACCAGCCCCAAATCGGGCAGCGGCGCGAACACCGCCAGCCGTGTGCCGATGATGAGTTTCGCCTGCCCGGTCATTGCCCGCAGATAATCCTGCGTGCGCCGCCCGGCCGTGGCGCGGCTGTGCAGCACGGCGGCCGGCACGTCGCCGAAACGCGCTGCCACCCGCGCCAGAAGCTGCGGTGTGAGGTTGATTTCGGGCAGCAGAAACAATACCTGCCGCCCCGAGGCCAATACCTGCGCCGCCGCATCGAAATACACTTCGGTTTTGCCGCTGCCGGTGATGCCGTAAAGCAGAAAGGTTTGGAAACGCCCGAAGGCCGTCTGAATGGCCTGTGATGCGGCCTGCTGCGCGGGGTTTAAAGGGTGTCCGCAGGGCTTGGGGAGGTATGCTCCCGCTGTGCTGCCGGCTATCCAGCCTTTTTCCGTCCATTCGCCGATGAATTTCGCTGCCTGCGCGTTGATCCGTTTCAAGCCCGCCATCGGCAGATTGTCCGCAAGCAAGGCCTGCCACAAGGCCGCTTTTTTGCGGGCGTGTGCCGGCGGCGGCATTTGCGCCCTGCCTGCTTCGTTCAAACGGTAAAACAGCGTCGGTTGCGGCATCCGCACCGCTTCCGGCTCTTTCAGCCCGGGCGGCAGTGCCAGCGCGGCGGTTTGACCGAGCGGGTAGTGGTAGTAACGTGCGGCGAAGGAAACCAGCGCGCGCCAGTCTGCCGGCAGCGGCGGCTCGCCGGCAAAGGCCGTTTGCACGGGCAGTATTTTCGCGGGATCGATGTCGGGGGCGATGTCTGTTTCCCACACAATGCCGGACAGGACGCGCCGGTTGAAAGATACGGCGACGCGCGTGCCCAAAGGCAGGGCGGCGGGGTGGGAGTAAGTGAGCAGGCCGTCTGAAAGCGGCGTGTTGAGGGCGATGCGGTGGTAGATCATACGGGTGGCGGCGGGATGGTGTCGGGGTCGTCTGAAAAGGCTCCGGCTTCTTTTGCGTGTTTTCAGACGGCCTGTTTGCGGCTGCGGAAAACCTTGTCCGCCAAAAACAGGGCGGCGGCCGTACCGGCGAGGTCGGCGAGTGCGTCGGCGGGGTCGCCGCTGCGGGTGCGGGTAAAGGCTGCCTGTGCGGCTTCGCTGGCGGCGGCCAAAAGAAATGCGGCGGCAAAAAGCAGCAGCAGCGGCGGACGGCGGCGTGCCTCTATCCATGCGCGGGCGGCCAGCCAGAATTGGGCGAAAAAGGCGGCAAAGTGGGCGGCTTTGTCGAAATGGGGGAAAGGCGGCGGGGCATGGCCGCTGCTTTCGCGCAGCAGGAAATACCATAAAGCGGCAAACCAGAGGGCGGCAAGAAGGGTGTATTTGTTGCGCGGCAGGCTCATGGCTGCTCCGTATCCGGCCAGTTGCGGCACATATCGGCCAGCGCGGCGAATTTTCCGCCGCGCTCTTGCAGGACGCTCTGCCAGAGGGCGACGGTGTCGGGATCGGGTGCTTCGTCGAGGCTGCATTCGTACAGCATGAATTCGAGGGTTTCGCGGGCTTCGGCGGGGGCGGCGGTGCGCAGGAATTGTGTGATTTCGTTCATGGCGGTAAAGGGGGGGAAGTCAGCCTGTGTAGTTTGCGAGGATTTCGTTCAGGTGGAGGCAAAAGAAGTGGGCGGCGATGGCGGCAAACCAAAAGCCGCCGAGGCGGTTGTTGGCGAGAAATTCGCGAAAGCAGGTGTCCCGGTCGCGGGTGCGCACGGCAAGGTATTGTTTGTATTGAAAATGCAGTACGAAAGGGAAAGCCAGCCAAAAAGGCCAGCCCGCCCGCATTTCCCAGCCCGCCCAAGCCATCAGGGCGGTGGAGGCCAGATGGCAGGCGAAAACGGCTTGGGCATCGTAGCGGCCGAAGGTGATGGCGGAGGTTTTGATGCCGATTTTGAGATCGTCGGCTTTGTCGGCCATGGCGTAGGCGGTGTCGTAGGCAAGTGTCCAAAATATGTTGGCGGCGAAGAGTATCCAGGCGAGCGGCGGGATGCGGCCGCCTACGGCGGTAAAGGCCATGGGGATGCCGAAGGAAAAGGCCAGCCCGAGATAAAGCTGCGGGATGGGAAAGAAGCGTTTGGTAAACGGATAGGTGAGGGCGAGAAAAAGGGCGGGCAGGGCGGCCAGCCATGTGGCGCGGTTGAGCGGCAGTAGGCAGAGGGCGGCGGCCAGACAGAGGACAAGGGTCAGCAGCAGGGCTTCTTTGGCGGAAACTTCGCCGCGTGCGAACGGGCGGTTTTTGGTGCGCGCGACTTTACCGTCGAAATTCCGGTCGGCAAAGTCGTTGGCGACGCAGCCCGCGCTGCGCATCAGGAAAGTACCCAGCACGAAGCAGAGCAGGATGACGGGCGGGGGCAGGCCGCCCGCCGCCGCCCATAAGCCCCACAGCGTCGGCCACAGGAGCAGCATGGTGCCTATGGGTTTGTCGGTGCGCATCAGGCGGGCGTAAATACCTAGTTTCTTTTTGATTTTTTCTTTGTCCATCGGGGTGTGTACGGCAGAGGCCGTCTGAAAACGGGTTGGGCGGCGGGCGGGATGCGGGATTATAGCGGAATTGATCGTGCCGCCGCTTGCGGATGGGAAAGACTGCCGTTTGTCCGCCCGCCGTGCCGTTGGGATTTACCGGATTTAATCCGCCGTTTGCGTTTTCCGTATGCGTCGCGCGGTTATAATCGCGCCTCCCACATATTCGGTTTTGGTTTATGAAACGCTCGGTCTTATGCCCGCTCCTGCTGTGTGCCGTCGGGCTTTGCTATGTCTTCCTGTTTACCTGCGCCGTGAATTTTGTGATGGCGCATCTTTTCCATTTCAAAATACTCTCCAAGCCGCTGGCCGTGCTGCTGACCGTCGCGCTGGCCACTTCTTTTCTGTTTGCCTCTCCGCTGCTGCCCGTCTGCCGCCGCCTGATTACCCGCTGCGGGCAGAAATACGGCGGCTGCTCCGGCCGTTGAGCGTCTTGCGCACCGTGGCTTGCGAGGCCGTCTGAAAACGGCAGCAAGCCGTTTTCAGACGGCCTCCTGCCGTTTTCCGTGTCGCACAAATGTCAAAATAAATGTCAAAAAACCAGCCGTCCGAATACAAAACCCGCAGCGGTACAAGGCATTATCCGCTTTACACAACTTAAATCCCCGCCGCGCCCCTTGCCGGACACCTCCGCGCCGCTATACTGCCGCCTTTGTTACACCATAAGCCCAAGGACACCGCTATGAAACGCACCGCACTCATCCTGACCCTTGCCGCCGCTTTTTCCGCCGCACACGCGGGCGGTGTCGACGCGCTGAAAAAATTCAATGCCGATGCCGACGGCATTGCCGGCACGTTCAGCCAAACCGTCAAAAGCAAAAAGAAAACGCAGACTTCCGGCGGCACTTTCCAAATCCTCCGCCCCGGCCTTTTCCGTTGGGAATACGGCAAACCCTATAAACAAACCATTGTCGGCGACGGCAAAACCATCTGGCTTTACGATGCCGATTTGAAGCAGGTAACCAAGTCCGACCAGTCCCAAGCCATCGGCGACAGCCCGGCCGCCATCCTTTCCGACAAAAACGCGCTCGACACCAGCTATACGCTCAAAGAAGACGGCACGGCCGGCGGCATCGACTACGTACTCGCCAGCCCGAAGAAAAACAACGGCGGCTACCAGTACATCCGCATCGGTTTCAAAGGCGGCACGCTCGCTGCCATGGAGCTGAAAGACGGCTTCGGCAACCAAACCGTCATCCGCTTCGACAACATCGACACACACCCGAACATCCCCCGCAGCGCGTTTGTCTTTACACCGCCCAAAGATGCGGACGTATTGAGCCAGTAGGGCGATACCGTTTCCGTGCGTCTGCAATAATAAAGAGGCCGTCTGAAAAACTGTTTTCAGACGGCCTTATATATCCTTCCGGCAGAAACGCGTGCGACTTGTGGCGATACACCCCGCGCGGAATAGTTGCAGGGTGTGCGGCACAGCCACGCATACGGTCTTTTCGTGCAGAAATATGATGCCGTCTGAAAAGCATCATCCGCGTGCGTCGCCTTGATGCGACACACCCTACGCGGATGTTTGCAGGGTGTGTGGCGCAGCCGTGCACACGTTCCCCGCCGCCGCACAAAGGACATTTGAAAAGTACGAATCGCGTGTGCGGCAGCACAGAGGCCGTCTGAAAACCGTGCGACAGGTTTTTCAGACGGCCTCTTTTTTGTGCGGCTGCTGCGGCGAAGGCTTAGGGATAGGCAATGCAGGCGTAGGCGGAGTGGTTGTGGATGCTTTCGAAGTTTTCGCTTTCGACGGTAAACGATTCGATACGGGGATCGCCGCGCAGGGCAACGGCGACATCGCGCACCATGTCTTCGACGAATTTCGGGTTTTCGTAGGCGCGTTCGGTAACGTATTTCTCATCGGGGCGTTTGAGCAGGCCGTAGAGCTGGCAGGAGGCCTGTTCTTCGACAATATCGATGATGTCTTCCGGCGGCACGTCTTGGCGGCAGATTAGGGAAACGGTTACGTGCGAGCGTTGGTTGTGTGCACCGTATTGCGAGATTTCTTTCGAGCAGGGGCAGAGGCTGGTAACGGGAACCAGCACTTTGAGGCCGTAGGAATACGCGCCGCCGGCAACCCTGCCGCTGAGGCCGACATCGTAGTCGAGCAGGGAACGGATGCCGGAAACGGGGGCGGATTTGCTGCGGAAGAAGGGGAAGGAAATGCTGATTTCCCCTGCGTCCGCGTCGAGCAGCTCGAGCATCTGCTGGGTAAGGTTCTGCAATTCGCCGTAGTCCAGCGGGCGTTGGCGGCTTTCCATCAGGGCGACGAAGCGCGACATATGCGTGCCTTTCTGATCGGCAGGCAGGCGCACGGTCATGGTGAGGCGGGCGATGGTGGATTGGATGCCGGAGGCGGTAAGGATTTGGACGGGGAAACGGAGGTCTTTGATGCCGACTTGGTTGATCGGCAGATTGCGCAGGTCTTTGCTGCTTTGCACGTCGGCGATGGCGCTCATGCGTGTGTGTTCCTTGATTGTGCGGTGTGCGGAAAAGGCGGCAGTATATAGCTGCGGCGGTTTGGCGGCAATGTATATTGCGAACGGCTATTGTTTGATAGCGGCCGTCTGAAAAGCGGGTGCCGTTTTCAGACGGCCTCCTCCGTTTCACGCCGCAGGATACATTGCGGCAGACCCGCCTTGCCGATACGGTATAATCGCGCCTTTTTCAAAACCAACGATTTAAAGGACACACCCATGCTGCACCCCGAACAGGTCAAAGAACTGATTGCCGCCGTCGTTCCCTGCGAACACCTCGAAGTGGAGGGCGACGGCCACCACTTTTTCGCGGTGATCGTTTCCTCCGCCTTTGAAGGCAAAGCCCGCCTCGCCCGCCACCGCCTAATTAAGGACGGCCTGGCCGACAAGCTGGCTTCCAACGAATTGCACGCGCTTTCCGTTTCCGTGGCCGCCACACCCGCCGAATGGGCGGCGAAAAACGCATAACGCGCCGGTTTTCTTTCCCGTTCTTCCCACGAAAGCCCTGTTATGGACAAACTCAAAATTTCCGCCAACGGCCCGCTGCACGGCGAAATCACCGTATCCGGCGCGAAAAACGCCGCCCTGCCGCTGATGTGTGCCGGCCTGCTCACCGGCGGCACGCTGCGCCTGAAAAACGTACCCATGCTGCGCGATGTGAAAACCACGCAGAAACTGCTGCAAGGCATGGGCGCGCGCGTGCTGACCGACAATATCTCCGAATTTGAAATCAACGGCGGCACCGTCAACAACACCTGCGCCCCCTACGAGCTGGTGAAAACCATGCGTGCCTCCATCCTCGTCCTCGGCCCGACGCTCGCCCGTTTCGGCGAAGCCCAAGTCAGCCTGCCGGGCGGCTGCGCCATCGGCTCGCGCCCCGTAGACCAGCATTTGAAAGGCCTGGAAGCCATGGGGGCGCAGATCGTTATCGAACACGGCTATGTCAAAGCCCGAGGCCGTCTGAAAGGCACACGGGTGGTGATGGACGTGGTAACGGTGGGCGGCACGGAAAACCTCCTCATGGCGGCCACGCTGGCAGAGGGTACGACCGTGCTGGAAAACTGCGCCGTCGAACCCGAAGTGGTGGATTTGGCCGAGTGCTTAGTCAAAATGGGCGCGAAAATCAGCGGTATCGGCACGGCCACAATGACGGTGGAGGGCGTGAAAGAGCTGCACGGCTGCGAACACAGCGTCGTGCCCGACCGCATTGAAGCGGGTACTTTCCTCTGCGCCGTAGCCATGACCGGCGGCAAGGTCGTACTGCGCAACGCCGCCCCGAAAACCATGGAGGCGGTGCTCGACAAACTCGCCGAAGCCGGCGCAAGCATCGAAACCGGCAGCGACTGGATTGCCATCGAAATGAACCGCCGCCCCAAAGCCGTCAGCATCCGCACCAGCGAACATCCGGGTTTCCCCACCGATATGCAGGCGCAGTTTATGGCAATGAACGCCGTGGCCGAAGGCTCGGCAAAAGTGATAGAAACCATCTTTGAAAACCGCTTTATGCACGTTCCCGAACTCAACCGCATGGGCGCGGACATTTCCACCGAAGGCAACACGGCCTTTGTCAGCGGCGTGGCCAAGCTCTCCGGTGCCACCGTGATGGCCACCGACCTGCGCGCCTCCGCCAGCCTGGTGATTGCCGGCCTCGTTGCAGAGGGCGAAACCGTGGTCGAACGCATCTACCATCTGGATCGGGGCTACGAACACATTGAAAGCAAACTCGGCCGCGTCGGCGCGAAAATCGACCGCATCTCCTAACCGCTGCCGACGGTTGCGGTGTACTTGTTTTGCTGGAAACCGTCTGTGTGATATGAGGAAGAAGGAAAGAGGCCGTCTGAAAAGCGCGAACGGCATTTCGGATGTGCCGATTCTGTGTTTTAACTTCGTTGGAGCTGCGCTTTCAGACGGCCTCTGTTTCCGTTTTCCCAACCGCCATGCAAACAGCCGCAACCGCGTGCGTCGCCGGGGCGATACACACTACATAACAGTAGAGGCCGTCTGAAACTCTTTTGTGTTTGCTTTTGTGTTTATAGCGCAATAAAAACCTCCATCCCGCTGTCTGCATCGAAGGTAGGGTGTGTCGCCAAAGCGACGCACGCGTTTCTACCGCAGCAAAAAGGCCGTCTGAAAACCAGAATATGGTTTTCAGACGGCCTTTTGCGTTCAAGCCGGACTAGGCGGTTTTTTTACCCAAACCGAACACGGTTTTGGTGGCCTGCCATGCGAAGCAGCAGCCGCCGGCGATGAAGATGAGGTCGGACAGGGTTCGAATCCAGCGCAGCATTTCCAGCAGCTCTTGTTGCAGGAAGCCTTCGCTGCGGGCATACCACAGGCCGTGGGTAATGCTGGCCGCCGCCTGGATAACGCCTACGGGCAGCAGGCTGGTGGCGATCATGCCGACCAGGCCGCCGTTGAGCATCCAGAAGCCCCAAGTCATCAGGCTGTCGTTGAAGTGGTCGTTCGGTTTCAGATACAGGGCAACCAGCAATACGAAGCCCAGTGCCAGGAAGCCGTATACGCCGAACAGTGCCGAGTGCGCGTGTACCGCAGTGGTGTTCAAGCCCTGGATGTAGAACAGGGAGATCGGCGGGTTGATCAGGAAGCCGAATACGCCCGCGCCAATCATGTTCCAAAAGGCTACGGCAACGAAACACATCAGCGGCCAGCGCAGACGTTTGGCCCACGGTGCGGCGTTTTGGTAAGACCAGTGTTCGTATGCCTCACGGCCCAGCAGGATCAGGGGTACGACTTCCAGCGCGGAGAAACATGCGCCGATGGCCATGGAGGCGGAGGTGGAACCCGAGAAATACAGGTGGTGCAGGGTGCCGGGCACGCCGCCGAGCATGAAGATGGCGGCTGCGGCCAGAGTGGCTGCGGTGGCGGTGTTGCGGCGGATGAAGCCCATGTTGAAGAAAATGAAGGCAAACGATGCGGTGGCGAATACTTCGAAGAAGCCTTCCACCCACAGGTGAACCACCCACCAACGCCAGTATTCCATCACGGCAATCGGGGTATGTTCGCCGTAGAACAGGCCGGGTGCGTAGAACACGCCCACACCGACCATGGAGGCAACGAAGATGGCCAGCAGGTTTTTATCGGTGTTTTTCTCTTTAAAGGCGTTGAATGTGCAGCGCACCATCAGGAAGAGCCACAGCAGCAGGCCGACCATCAGCAGGAGCTGCCAGAAGCGTCCCAAATCCAGGTATTCGTAGCCCTGGTGGCCGAACCAGAAGTTCAGTTGGGCGGGCATATTGTCGCTCAGGGCAAGGAAGTTGCCGCCGTAAGAACCCAATACCACGATAAAGAGGGCGATGTAGAGGAAGTTTACGCCCGCACGTTGGAATTTGGGGTCTTTGCCGCCGTTGATGATGGGGGCGAGGAAAAGGCCGGCGGTCAGAAAGCCCGTTGCAATCCAGAAAATGGCGGATTGGATGTGCCATGTACGCGCCAGGGAGTAGGGCAGCCACGCGGAGAAGTCGATGCCGTAGAAGTGCTGGCCTTCGATGGTGTAGTGCGCGGTCAGGCCGCCGAGCAGAATCTGCGCGATAAACAGGGCAACGGTCAGGAAAACGTATTTGCCCAATGCTTTTTGCGAGGGAGTCAGCTCGATTTTCGCCAGCGGATCTTCGGCGGGCGGCTGCACTTCTTCGTGCTTGGTCAGGAAGGAGTAACCCCACAGCAACAGGCCGATACCGCTCAGCAGCAGAACGATGCTGGTAAACGACCACATATAGTTTTCAGTAGTCGGCACATTATTGATCAGCGGCTCGTGCGGCCAGTTGTTGGTGTAGGTAAATTCTTTGTCCGGACGGTTTGCCGAAGCAGACCACGCGGTCCAGAAGAAGAAGTTGGTCAGCTTTTTACGCGCTTCTTCGCTCGGCAGGGTGTTGTCTTTCATGGCGAAGTTGTCGCGCGTCTGCTTCATCGAAGCGTCGTTGCCGTACAGGGTGATGTAATACGGTGCGACGGATTCGACGGCTTTTTTGCGGGTTTCGCTGATAACGACGTTGCCTTCCGCATTCACACGGCCTTTGTTGCGGTATTCGTCGGCCAGCTCGGTACGCAGAACGGCTTGTTGCGAAGCGTCCAGCTCTTCGTATTTTTTGGCAAAACGCTCTTGCGCGGTAATGTCGAGCCAGGCAATCAGCTCGCGGTGCAGCCAGTCGGCCGTCCAGTCGGGTGCCTGATACGCGCCGTGGCCGAGAACCGAGCCGATTTCCATGCCGCCGGTAGACTGCCATGCGGACTGGCCGGCCAGAATGTCGTCTTTGGTCATGATGACCTGGCCGGAGGCGGTAACGACTTTTTCAGGGTAGGGAGGTGCTTTCTTATAGACCTCCGCGCCCATATAGCCGAGGATGGTAAAACAGACAGCCAGTACTGCGAAAAGCAGGAACCATAGCTTTTTATACTGTCCCATGATTATGCTCCTAGGGTGGTTGTGTTGAAATTGAAATTCAATTAAAATTCATAAAATATGAATGTTAAGAATTGTAGCACGGGCGGATGGGAAAATAAAGCGTCCGAACAATGAAATTGCTTTTTTGCATCATGCGGAAATTTTTGCCGCCATCGGTCCGTTTTCAAAACGAATTTGAATAGTTTTTTATTTTTCCGTAGCTTAAACCATACTGCTTCTATATTGGAATAGGCGCGGCGGGCTGAACGGAGTGTTAATAGCCCATATTTGATTTATATCAAATAAATGTTAAGATGAGTAATCCATAATACTCCCCACGTAAATTGTGAACGTAACCCAGTAAAAGGAAAGTAACTATGAAACGCCAAACCTTAGCTGCACTGATTGCCGCCGCATTCGCCCTTACGGCGTGTAACGACGATAACAAGCAGGCTGCGGTTCAGCCTGCGGGCGGAAGTGCGCCTGCCGCGCAAACCGCTTCTGCCGCACCTGAAGCGCCCCAATCCGCCGAAGCCGATGTGCCTGTGGATCAGCTTCCCGTTATCGATGCGGTAACCACACACGCTCCGCAGGTTCCGCCTCCGGTGGATCGCGACCATGCTGCTTTGGTCAAAGTGAAAATGGAAACCGTTGAAAAAACCATGAAAATGGCCGACGGTGTCGATTACACCTACTGGACATTCAACGGCGACGTTCCGGGTCAGATGATCCGTGTGCGCGAAGGCGATACCGTGGAAGTGGAATTCTCCAACCACCCCTCTTCCACCGTTCCCCATAACGTCGACTTCCACGCTTCTACCGGACAGGGCGGCGGCGCGGCTGCCACGTTTACCGCTCCCGGCCGTACTTCTACTTTCCGCTGGAAAGCCCTGCAATCCGGCCTGTACATCTACCACTGCGCCGTAGCTCCTGTGGGTATGCACATCGGCAACGGTATGTACGGCTTGGTACTGGTCGAACCCAAAGAAGGCCTGCCAAAAGTGGACAAAGAGTTCTACATCGTACAGGGCGACTTCTACACCAAAGGCAAATACGGCGAACCCGGACACCAGCCTTTCGATATGGATAAAGCCATCCGCGAAGATGCCGACTATGTGGTATTCAACGGCCACGTAGGCGCGATTGCGGGCGACAACGCGCTCAAAGCCAAAGTCGGCGAGACCGTGCGCATGTATGTCGGCAACGGCGGCCCGAACCTCGTGTCTTCCTTCCACGTTATCGGCGAAATCTTCGACAAAGTTTATGTTGAAGGCGGCAAGCTGGTTAACGAAAACGTACAAAGCACGCTGATTCCCGCAGGCGGCGCGGCCATCATCGAATTCAAAGTCGATATTCCGGGCAGCTTCACCATTGTCGACCACTCCATCTTCCGTGCGTTCAACAAAGGTGCTTTGGGTCAGTTGGTTGTAGAGGGTGAAGACCATCCCGAAATCATGACCAAAAAACTGAGCGATACTGCCTACCAGCCTGCCGGCGGTGCGGCAGCGGGTGCGGCTTCTGCAGCTTCCGCTCCTGCGGCTTCTGCCTCCGCAGCATCTGCTCCCGCAGCAGCAGCTTCCGGAGCGTCCGCTCCCGAATCCAAAGGCTACTAATCCCGTTTGGGCCGGCATCCTGCCGGCTTGCGGGGAAAGCCGGAAAACCGGGCATCCGTATTCTTGAATCAGGCCGTCTGAAAACTATCCGAGAGGGTATCAGCAACGGAAATTCAGGCGTTACGGATGCCTTTTTTCACACCTGACGCACGCGGCCTCTGCAAATGCGGACGGATGTCCCGGTTTGCCGCAAACAAATCCCGCCGACGGACAAAACACAACAAACAACAACAGCCCGCCGGATTTCAAACAAAGGAACGCGCCATGAAATACACATTGCCCGCCGCAGTACTGCTCGGCCTGCTGCTTGCCGCCTGCAACGGACAGGAACAGGGGCAGACAGAACAAAGCGGAAATTCGTCTGCTGCGTCTGCACCATTGCAGGCATCGGCCGAAAGGCCGTCTGAAAACCATGCAAACGTGCCGGCCTCGGACACGAAAGCTGCCGCGCCGGAAGTGCCCGAACACCTCAAAGCAGGCAAAGCCATATACGACAAACGCTGCAAAGCCTGCCACGGCGAAGACGGCAACGGCTCGAATGCGGCTCTGCCGCCCTTGGGCAAATCCGATTATTTTGCCCAAGACAAAATGCAGCTGGTCGCCTCCATAGCCAAAGGCATACGCGGCAAAATCACCGTAAACGGCAAAGAATACGACGGCATCATGCCCTCCTTCCCGCTGAAAGACGAAGAAATAGCCGCCGTGTCCACTTATGTTTTAAACTCATTCGGCAATGCGGGCGGCGAAGTTACCGCACAGGAAGTGGCGGACTACCGCGCCGGAAAGCAATAAGCAGCCGTATTTGCAGCCTGCGCCGGTTGCGGATACGTTTTCCAAGTACCGTTCCAACCATATGAAAGAGCGTTCCATGAAAAAAAACCTCCTATACGGCCTGTTGGCAATCGTATCCGCTTCATCTTTCGCCGCCGGCATGTCCGAGCTGCCCGGCGGCACCTACCGCCCCCTTTACCTTGCCGCCGATGCCCCGCTGACCAAAGTCGGCCCGTTCAAACTCGACAAAACGCCTGTTACCAACGGCGAGTTTTACGAATTCGTCAAGAAAAACCCGCAATGGCAGCGCGGCAAACCCAGCAGCAAACAGAGCGACCAACACTACCTGTCGCATTGGGAAAAAAGCGCAGCGGGCTTTGCACCGAAAAAAGCCGATCTGAACAAACCCGTCGTGTTCGTTTCATGGTTTGCCGCCAACGCCTACTGCACCGCGCAGGGCAAACGCCTGCCCACCATCAACCAATGGGAATTTGCCGGGCAGGCTTCCGAACTCAAACCCAATGGCGCGAACGAAAAGGCCTACCGCGACACCATCCTCAACTGGTACGCACAAGGCAGCCGCACCGGACTGCGCGACGTAGGCCGCATGAAGCCCAACTATTGGGGCATTTACGATATGCACGGCCTGATTTGGGAGTGGACGGAAGACTTCAACAGCAGCCTGCTCAATTCCGGCGGCGTGGACAGCTCCATGTTTTGCAGCGGCGCGGCTGCGGGCTCGACCGACCCCAGCAACTACGCCGCCTTTCTGCGCTACGGCTTCCGCACCAGCCTGCAATCCAAATTTTCCGTCCACAACCTGGGCTTCCGCTGCGCACAATAAGCAGCGGCAAAGCACGTTTGAAGGCCGTCTGAAAACCCGTTTTAGGGTTTTCAGACGGCCTTTTTGCTGAAATTTGTGGAACGCGTGCGTCGCCTTGGGGCGGCACACCCTACGCAGGATTATCGTAGGGTGTGTAGTGCAGCCACGCACGTGGTTTGTGATTTTCAGACGGCCTCTATTTCCTTTTCAACGGGGGAGGGACGTTTGTTCGGCATTGGATTAGCTTTGCAAGCTGCGGTTTGCATCTTTCCGAAATTAGGGAGCGCGAGCGTCGCCTTGGCGACACACCCTACGCAGGATTATCGTAGGGTGTATGGCGTAAGCCACGCACGCGGTTTGTGATTTTCAGACGGCCTCTATTTCCTTTTCAACGGGGAGGGACGTTTGTTCGGCATTGGATTAGCTTTGCAAGCTGCGGTTTGCATCTTTCCGAAAGTAGGGAGCGCGTGCGTCGCTTTGGCGACACACCCTACGCAGGATTATCGTAGGGTGTGTGGCGTAAGCCACGCACGCGGTTTGAAGATTGACGGCAATTGCCGGCTGTTTCGGCAAATAGATGTGCGGCAGAACCATATTTGTGCAGGTGGAGGAGGCAGGATTTTCAGACGGCCTTTCGCAGGAGCGTGCGTACGTCGTTATGCGGCACATCCTATGCAAACGACGGAAATGAGTGCGCTGCGCGGATGGTTTGTACAGCAGGAAAACGGCGGGATGGCGGTTTGAAAACCGTTTACAATACGTGCTTTTTCAGGCTGTCTGAAATCATGCAGACAAGGAGGGTATCATGGGATTATGCGTTGTATTACAAGCCTATACAGAAGACGATTTAAACCAAATCCTGACAGGCGGATCCGGTTTTGACGCATTGCAGGAGGAGGAAAACCGTGCCGTTGCCGAATGCGATTTGGACAAACTGTGGGACTGCCTGCGCTACGCGCTGACCCGTTCGCCCGAATTTGAAGACACGCCGCTCAACAATGCTGTCTGCGGCACGCACAGCGTACTCGAGTACGTTGATCTCAGCCCCGAAGAGTGCGCCGAATTGGATCCGTCCGAAGTGCCGTCATACAGCACCGTCGGCGATGTTGCCGAAATTTCCGCCGCCCTCAATGCGCTGGATTTTGCCAAACAGCTTGGCGAAATCAGCGCGGCAGAATGGGAAAAAAGCGATGTGTACAGGAGCGATTTGTTCGGAGACGATCCCGAAATCGTTGATTTTCTGATTGAATTGTTTGACGAATTGCGCGCCTTTTATCAAACCGCCGCAGAACAGAAATGCGGCGTGTTGTCTACGCTTTGTTAAACCGGTTTTCAGACGGCCTTTGGGGGCGGATAGGCCGTCTGAATCTTATTTCTGCACAAACGTTTGTCCGACAAGGTGTTCCAACATTCCGTCCTGCTGCCCCGCCGTATGGCCGGCAAACACCAAGTGTCTGTCTTGCTGCTCGGCGGTAATTTGGTGGTACAGGCTGCCGATACGCCATTGCGTGTCCGTCCGTTCCCAATGCCATGTGCGGCTGCGGTTTTCGCGGGCTTGCCGGTAGGAGAGCACCGCGTCGCCGTTGCGGTAAAAAGACAGGCGGTAATATCCGCCGCCGTCATTGCGCTCAAACTGCGCCACGCGGCGGAAAGCCGAGTGCTGCCATGCGTGGTTCAGATGTACCCAAATCATGAGCGGCAGCAGCCATACGCCGATGTCCAGCAATGCTGCGGCATACCAATAGTTTGAAATGTCGTGTTGCCGCTGAATATCGCGTATGCCCGCACACCATAAAAGTGCGCCGAAAAAAGGGGCGAACGAACGGTTCTTGCCGCGCCACACCGCCGGCAGGATAGAAAAATTGGCGAGCATAAACAGCACGCCTGTCAGGCACATGAGGGCAGGGATAAGGTGGGACGGCATGGGGATTTCCTTGTCGGGCGGTTTTCAGACGGCCTATTCCGCATCCATATAAGGATACAGCCCTTCGCGCGCATCTTGATGCACCATAATCTCTTTTTCGTATTGTTTGATGCCTGTGCCGTGATACAGGCATTTTTGCTGTTTGTCGGGAAACAGGCCGCTGCCCAAGTAGCCAAAGTGCAGCGTGCGTTTTTGTGCGGCGGCGTTTTTCAGGGCTTGGGCGGCGGCTTCGGTTTCGCGGAGTGTGGGGTGGCTGCTTGCGGCGGGAAACGGCAGGATGGTGTCGCGCAGGGTGTGTTTGCGCGGCGTGATGACAACGCGGTAGCTGCGGCAGTGGTCGTTGTAGAGCAGGCGTTCGCCTTGTTGGGTTACGGTGAATTGGTAATGCCCGTTGCTGCCTGAAAAGCGGCTGATTTGCGCGGGTGTGTGGTCGCCGCCTGCGTGGGCGGCTAGGGAGCAGGTGAGCAAAAACAGCAATGCGGATTGGCGGCGCATGGTTTTCTCCGTTTTCAGGCTGCCTTTGGGCTTGCCAAGATTTAGGCAGGTTTCAGGCTGCCTCGGATGCCGTCTGAAAAGGCAGCCTGAAAGTGGGTTTGCCTATTGCGGACGGGCGGGGGCGGTTTGCGGACGGCTGCTGCCTGTGCCTGTCATGATTGTGCCTTTGAAGTCCAGCGGCACGACGACTACGTTGCCTTTTTCGCCCATTTTAATCAGGGCTTCCAGCGTTTTTTCCGCCAGAATTTTGTCGTCCAGCGATTGCGAGCGCACGCGGTTTTCTTCGGCTTCGGTTTTGGCGATTTCCAGCTTGTTGATGGCGACTTGTTTGCGGTTTTCCGAATCGGCAATCATGCGGATGGATTCTTGGATTTTTTCGTCCGGCAGCAGGTTGGAGATGGTTACGCGGCTGACGGTGAAGGTGTCGGGGTCGTTGGCATCCAAATCTTTTTGCAGGTTGGTGCGGATGATGTTTTCCAGTTCGTTGCGCTTGGCGTTGATGGCGAGGGCTTCAAAACGGGAAACGGCATCGGCGGATACGGATTTTGCCTGTTTTTCCACTAGCATATAGGCGGGGATGTAGATGCCGCTGCTTTGCTCGTAGCCGTTCATGTTGGAATATTTGGCGGCAATCATCGGGGTTTTCATGGGGTTCACGGAGTATTGGATTTCAAAATCCAAGTCGCGCAGGGAGATGTTTTCTTTGGTGGTGGGGCGCAGGTCTTGGAGCTGCACGGGGATTTCTTTGACGGTGTATTTGTCGATGCGGCTGGTGAAGGTGGTGTGCCAGCCGACGGCGGCAGGCTCGTCAGCGATTTTGCCGTTGAAGGTGCGGACTACGCCGATTTGCCCTGTGTCGATGCGGGTAAAGGGGCGGAACAATGCCAACAGTATCAGGGCTGCCAGCACGATGCTGCCGAACCAGAGGGCTTTGCGCGGTTTGATGGTGGGGGTGGGGGTTTTCGGGGCGGGGGTTTTCATGGAAACGCTTTCGGAATGGTTGGCGGACGGTGGGATTGTAAACGAAGCGGCAGCCCGAATGCCGTTTTCAGCCCGCCTTAATGGCATCAGGCCGTCTGAAAAGCGCAAACCCGCCCAAACGGCGGGTTTGCCAATGCGGCTGTCCGGCTGTGTTGCGATGAGGTTCGGACAAGGCGGAAAGAGGCCGTCTGAAAACGGTGCAAACGGTTTTCAGACGGCTTCTGCCGGCATTACGGGCTGCTTATCGGCGTGCCAAAGGGGCGGTACGTTCCAAAAGCCATGCTTTTGCATCTCCTTCTACCCACGGTTCGAGGCGGCGGCGCACTTCGGCGTGGTAGTCGTTGAGCCAGCGGATTTCGTTGTCGTCCATCATCTCGGGCAGTATCAGGCGTGTGTCTATCGGGCAGAGTGTCAGCGTTTCAAAATACAGAAATTCGCCGAATTCGCTTTCTTCGGGCTGCGCCACAGGCATATTCACGGCAAGGTTTTCAATGCGGATGCCCCATCTGCCCGGACGGTAGAGGCCGGGTTCGATGGAGGTAATCATGCCTTTTTTCATGGCGTGGTTTTTGTTGGGTACGGCGGCGCAGGCGATAACCTGCGGGCCTTCGTGCACATTGAGGAAATAGCCCACGCCGTGTCCCGTGCCGTGGCCGTAGTTGCGTTGCGCCTGCCACAGGGGTTTGCGGCAGATTGCGTCAATCAGCGGCGAGGCGATATTTTCGGGGAAGACGGTTTCGTCAAGCGCGATGTGTGCTTTCAGCACCAGCGTGTAGTCGCGTTTCTGCATTTCAGACGGCCTGCCGACAGGCACCACGCGGGTAATGTCGGTGGTGCCGCCCCAGTATTGGCCGCCCGAGTCGATGAGCAGCATGCCGTCGCCTTCGATGACGCTGCAATTTTCTTCTGCCGCGCTGTAATGCGCCATGGCCGCATTGGCGTTAAAGCCCGCAATCGTGGCGAAACTCGACGACACAAAGCCCTCGTAGCGGCTGCGGTATTTGAGCAGCATGGCATCGATGTCAAACTCGGTTACGCGCACGCCTTGCGCCAGTTTTTGTTCAAACTCGGCGAAAAAGCCGCACAAAGCCGCGCCGTCCTGCTCCATTACTTTGCGGATACGGGCGATGTCTTCGTCGGATTTGACAGATTTGAACAAAGTGCTCGGATTGGTGTCTTCAATTACGCGGACGGATGCGGGCAGGCGGCGCAGGGTGCTGACGGCGGTTTTGTTCGGATCGGCCAGCAGGCTGCCTTCCACTCCGGCCAAAGCGGCTCCGGCTTCGGCATAGGCTTTTGCCGCGATACCGGCCGCTGCCAAAGCGGCTTCGGCTTCGGCGTTGAAACGGCTGCGGTCGGCAAACAAAACGGCCTCGTTCGCGCCAATCAGCAGAAACGACAAAAATACGGGGTTAAACGGCACATCGCTGCCGCGCAGATTGGTAATCCACGCGATGTCGTCGAGCGAGGAAACCAAATGGTATTGCGCACCGTGCGCCTTCATCGCCGCGCGTACCCGTTTGAGCTTTTCGGACGCGGTTTCCGAAACAAAATCGGGATGGTGGGCATAAATCGTTTCGGAGGGCAGGGCGGGGCGGTCTGCCCACACTTCGTCCAGCAGCGTTTCAGGGTGTTCGACGCGGATGTTTTTCGCTGCCAGCGTCTGCTGCAAATCGCGTTTGCCGGCCAGCGACAGCATATCGGCAGGTACGCCCACGGCCGCACCTTCTTTCAGGTTTTCCGCCAGCCATTCGGTGTAAGGCGCGACCTCGCCGGTTTTCTGTAAAACGATGCCGCTGCCCGCAAGCTGCTGTCCGGCCTGCTCCCAATAGCGGCTGTCCACCCACAGGCCGGCTTTTTCCGGCGTAACCACCAGCGTGCCTACCGAGCCGGTAAAGCCCGAAAAGCGGCTGCGCGCCTGCCAGTGTCCGGGCAGGTATTCGGAAAGGTGCGGATCGGCAGACGGAATCACGAAAGCATCCAAGCCGTGCTGCTGCATGGCCTGGCGTAATGCGCCGAGATATTGGCGGGCTGTAGTCATATGTTTTGCTCCTATTTGGTAATTGCAAACCGGGTTTTCGTCAGGATTTTGCAGTTTAAGGGTTTACAGGCCGTCTGAAAACCGCTTTGTTCGTTTTGCCCGCCGGCTCCTGCGGCGGCAAAACAGGGCAGACGGCATTTTGTGGCGGCGGTATTTTGCTAAAATCCGCCTTTTTTCAGACGGCCCGATTCTCAGTTTATGAACAATACACCCAACTACATTACGCCCGCAGGCTGGAAAAGCCTGAAAGACGAGCTGTTCCGCCTGGTCAATAAGGAACGCCCCGACATCGTGCAGGTGGTGAACTGGGCGGCATCCAACGGCGACCGCAGCGAAAACGGCGATTATCTCTACGGCAAACGGCGTATGCGGGAGATAGACCGCCGCATCCGTTTTCTGACCAAACGCCTCGAAGCCGCGCAAGTCATCGACCCGGAAACGCGCGAAGCCACCGACCAGGTGTTTTTCGGCGCGACGGTAACGCTGTTGCGCGGCAGCGGCAGCGAACAGGTGGTAAAAATCGTCGGCACCGACGAGTCGGATGCGGCGCAAAACAAAATTTCGTGGGTTTCGCCGCTGGCGCGCTGCCTGATTAAAGCGCGGGAGGGAGATGCGGTGGTGCTGCACACGCCGGAAGGACGCGAACACATCGAAATACTCGAAGTGGCCTATGTCCGCATCGGATAGGCCCTGATTCTTGCCTGGTTCTGCCTGCGCATCGGAGGCCGTCTGAAAATACCGTTTTGCCCGTCGGGGCGGGGAATTTTCAGACGGCCTTTCCTTTTATTTCCGGCAGCGGCTTTTTTGCAGCGTGTAGCGGCATATTCGGTATCAAATATTTTCAGACGGCCGGATTTAGCGCAAATCAGGGCGTACTTTGCAAATATTGACAGAAAATAGCGTAATCAAGTATAAAGCCGCCGCAACAGGTGCTACAAGGAATTACAGTTTTCATCTTCCCGTGAAAGCGTTTCCCGCAAGCGCAGGCCTGTCATTTTCAAAAAAGAACATCCGAAAGAGCAGAAATCCCATGAATCCCATGTACGTTACCTTCGCTATCTATCTGATAGCGGTTCTCCTCATCGGCCTCGCGGCCTATTTTTCCACCCGGAATTTCGACGACTACATTCTCGGCGGCCGCAGCCTGGGGCCGTTTGTTACCGCCATGTCGGCGGGCGCGTCCGATATGTCCGGCTGGCTGCTGATGGGTCTGCCCGGAGCCATTTACCTGAGCGGCCTGAGCGAGGCGTGGATTGCCATCGGCCTGACCGTGGGCGCGTATTTCAACTGGCTGCTGGTGGCCGGCCGCCTGCGCGTGCATACCGAATACGCCAACAATGCGCTGACGCTGCCGGATTACTTTTTCCACCGCTTCGGTGCGGGTGGACATCTGATGAAGGTGGTGTCTGCCGTCATCATTTTGTTTTTCTTCACGATTTACTGCGCTTCCGGCATCGTGGCCGGTGCCACCCTGTTCCAAAGCCTGTTTGAGGGCATGAGCTATACCCAGGCCATGTGGCTGGGTGCGGGCGCAACCATCATCTATACCTTCCTCGGCGGCTTTCTGGCCGTGAGCTGGACGGACACCCTGCAAGCCTCGCTGATGATTTTCGCGCTGATCCTGACTCCGATAATGGTGTATCTGGGCTTGGGCGGGGCGGATCAGATGTCCGCCGCCATGCAGAGCATGGCCGCAGAAACCGGCAAGGAATACGGCAGCCTGCTGGCCGGTACGACTTTTGTCGGCATTGTTTCCACCGCTGCATGGGGCTTGGGCTATTTCGGCCAGCCGCACATTCTGGCACGCTTTATGGCGGCCGAAAGCGCGAAATCGCTGGTGTCCGCCCGCCGCATCGGTATGACTTGGATGATTCTGTGCTTGGGCGGCGCGGTGGCCGTGGGCTACTTCGGCATTCCCTATTTCGGTGCGCATCCCGAACAGGTGGCGGCAATGAAAGGCAACCACGAGCGCGTGTTCATCGCCCTTGCCACGCTGTTGTTCAACCCGTGGATTGCCGGCGTGATTCTGAGCGCGATTCTGGCGGCGGTGATGTCTACCCTGTCCTGCCAGCTTCTGGTGTGTTCCAGCGCGATTACCGAAGACTTCTACAAAGGCTTTCTGCGTAAAAACGCCCCGCAGCAGGAATTGGTGTGGATCGGGCGCATTATGGTGTTGGCGATTGCCGTGGTGTCGATTCTGATTGCTTCCGACCCGAACAGCAAAGTGCTGGGTCTGGTGGCCTATGCCTGGGCGGGCTTCGGCGCGGCGTTCGGCCCGGTTGTGATTCTGTCGGTGCTGTGGAACCGCATTACTGCCTCCGGCGCACTCGCCGGCATGGCGGCCGGCGCACTGACCGTGGTGCTGTGGGCGGAATTTGTGAAAAAGCCCGCATTGGAAGCGGCCAAACTCGCCAATGAGGCGGGCGGCTGGGCAACCGTCTATGAAATCGTTCCCGGCTTTATCGTCTGCGCCCTGGTGGCAGTGGCTGTGTCGCTGCTGGGCAAAGAGCCGTCGCAGGAAGTGCGGGAACGCTTTGCCAAAGCGGATGCCGACTACCGCACGGCGAAATAAAACAGGTTTCAGGCTGTCTTGCCGTTCGGGCGGGGCAGCCTGAAAATCCGTTTTGAGGCCGTCTGAAAACAAATGTCCGGCAGGATGGAAAGTAATCTTCCGGCCATGCCTGCGCGGGGAATCTGTTTTTCAGACGGCCTCAATATTCCGCACCGTGCCGTACGGCCGGTTTTCCGTTTGGCAGCCGCCGGAAAAAAAATGATTTGACCTTGTGCAAACCTGCTTTGCAATCCGCTTGTTTGCACAGGCCGGATTGTTTACGATAAACCGTATCCGTGTGCGGGACGTAATTTTGTCCGCATACCCGAAAAGAAGCATTCCAAACCGTTCGGGCGGCCTGAGGAGGCCGTCTGAAAACACTATCGAAACCCCTGGAGAACCCGAAAAATGTTCGATTTTGCCTTTCCGACACAAACCTCCCTGCGGCAAGCAGTTACCGATGCCTACCGCCGCGACGAAATCGAAGCGGTAAACGATATGCTGCAACGTGCGCAGATGAGCGGCGAAGAACGCAGAGATGCCGACGAACTCGCCCGCCGCCTTGTTGCCCAGGTGCGCGCCAACCGCACCAAGGCCAGCGGCGTGGACGCGCTGATGCACGAATTTTCCCTGTCCAGCGAAGAGGGCGTTGCCCTGATGTGCCTGGCAGAAGCCCTGCTGCGCATCCCCGACAAAGAAACCCGCAACAAACTCATTCGGGACAAACTCTCCGAAGGCGACTGGAAAAGCCATTTGGGCAACAGCCCGTCCATGTTCGTCAATGCCGCCGCGTGGGGGCTGCTGGTTACCGGCAAACTGACCACGCCGGGCAGCGACGACAGCCTGGGTTCGGCACTCACCCGCCTTTTGGGCAAAGGCGGCGAACCGGTGATCCGCAAAGCCATGGATTACGCCATGCGGATGCTGGGCAAACAGTTCGTAACCGGACAAACCATCGAAGAAGCCCTGCAAAACGGCAAAGAGCGCGAAAAAATGGGCTACCGCTATTCTTTCGATATGCTCGGCGAAGCCGCAATGACCGAAGCCGACGCACAGCGTTACTTCAAAGATTATAAAGATGCCATCCACGCCATCGGCAAAGACGCGGCAGGGCAGGGCGTGTACGAGGGCAACGGCATTTCCGTCAAACTCTCCGCCATCCATCCGCGCTATTCCCGCGCCCAGCACGACCGCGTGATGAAAGAGCTGCTGCCGCGCCTGAAAGAGCTGTATCTCTTGGGCAAACAGTACGACATCGGCATCAACATCGACGCGGAAGAAGCCAACCGCCTCGAACTTTCCTTGGATCTGATGGAGGGTTTGGTGTCCGATCCCGATCTGGCCGGCTACAACGGCATCGGTTTCGTGGTGCAGGCCTATCAGAAACGCTGCCCCTTCGTTATCGACTATCTGATCGACCTTGCCCGCCGCCACAATCAGAAGCTGATGATCCGTCTGGTAAAAGGCGCGTATTGGGACAGCGAAATCAAATGGGCGCAGGTAGACGGCCTCGACGGCTATCCCGTGTACACCCGCAAAGTCCACACCGACATCTCCTATCTGGCCTGCGCCCGCAAACTGCTGGACGCGCAGGATGCCGTGTTCCCCCAGTTTGCCACCCACAACGCCTACACGCTGGCCGCCATCTACCAGATGGGCAAAGGCAAAGATTTCGAACACCAGTGTCTGCACGGTATGGGCGAAACCCTGTACGACCAAGTGGTCGGCCCGCAGAACCTCGGCCGCCGCGTGCGCGTATACGCCCCCGTCGGTACGCACGAAACCCTGTTGGCCTATCTGGTGCGCCGCCTGCTGGAAAACGGCGCGAACACCTCGTTCGTCAATCAGATCGTCGATGAAAACATCAGCATAGACCAACTCATCCGCAGCCCGTTCGAGACTGTCGAACAGGAAGGCATCCACCTGCACCCCGCGCTGCCGCTGCCGCGCAAACTCTACGGAGAAGGCCGTCTGAATTCGCACGGCGTGGATTTGAGCAACGAAAACGTCCTGCAAAAGCTGCAAGCCGACATGAACGCCGCCGCCGCAGAAAAGTTTCAGGCTGCCTCCGTCATCAACGGCAAAGCCCGTGCCGCACAAAGCGCAGGCGAAGTGAAAAACCCGGCCGACCACAGCGACATTGTCGGCACGGTCAGCTTCGCCGATGCCGACACCGCCAAAGAAGCCGTGGCCGCCGCCGTGGCCGCGCAGAAATCCTGGGGCGGCACCCCCGCCGCCGAACGCGCCGCCGTCCTGCGCCGCTTTGCCGACCTGCTCGAGCAGCACACCCCCGCACTGATGATGCTGGCCGTGCGCGAGGCGGGCAAAACGCTGAACAACGCCATTGCCGAAGTGCGCGAAGCCGTCGATTTCTGCCGCTACTATGCCGACCAGGCCGAACAGCTTCTAAAAGATGCCCATGCCGTCGGCACCATCGTCGCCATCAGCCCGTGGAACTTCCCGCTGGCCATCTTCACCGGCGAAGTTGCCGCCGCGCTTGCCGCAGGCAACACCGTTGTCGCCAAACCTGCCGAGCAGACCAACCTCATCGCCTTCTATGCCGTCAAACTGATGCACGAGGCCGGCATCCCCGCACAAGCCCTGCAACTCGTACTCGGCGCAGGCGACGTCGGCGCGGCACTCACGCAGGACGAACGCATCGGCGGCGTGATTTTCACCGGCTCCACCGAAGTCGCCCGCCTCATCAACCAAACCCTGGCCAAACGCAGCGACAACACTGTCCTCATCGCCGAAACCGGCGGCCAGAACGCCATGATTGTGGATTCCACCGCCCTGCCCGAGCAGGTTTGCGCCGATGTGATCAACTCCGCCTTCGACAGCGCCGGACAACGCTGTTCCGCCCTGCGCATCCTCTGCGTGCAGGAAGACGTGGCCGACCACATGATTGCCATGATCAAAGGCGCGATGGACGAACTGGTCGTCGGCAACCCCGAACACCTCGACACCGATGTCGGCCCCGTGATCGATGCCGAAGCACAGCAGAACCTGCTTGCCCACATCAACAAAATGAAAGGCGCGGCCAAGTCCTACCACGAAGTCAAAACCGCACTCGGCACCGATCCCGAAAACGCCACCTTTGTCTGCCCGATCCTGTTTGAACTGAACGACTTGGGCGAGCTGCAACGCGAAGTGTTCGGCCCCGTGCTGCACGTCGTCCGCTACCGTGCAGAAGAGCTGGACAGCCTGCTCGACCAAATCAACAGCAAAGGCTACGCGCTGACCCACGGCATCCACAGCCGCATCGACAGCACGGTGGAATACATCCGCAGCCGCATCGAAGCGGGCAACGTCTATGTCAACCGCAACATCGTCGGCGCAGTAGTCGGCGTGCAGCCTTTCGGCGGCCACGGCCTTTCCGGCACCGGCCCCAAAGCAGGCGGCCCCTTCTATCTGCAACGCCTCAGCCGCCTGAACTACTGGATGCCGCCCGAACTGACCCGGCCCGGACAGGCAGATGAAGCCGCGCTGAAAAAACTGGAAGCCCTGCTGCACAGCCTGCCGCTGGCCCAGGAGCAGAAGCTCGCCGCCGCCGCCGCCCTCGGCCAGGCGCGCTTCCGCACCCTGCGCGGTGCAGAAGCCCTGCTTACCGGCCCCACCGGCGAAAGCAACGCCGCCGCATGGCGTGCGCCCAAGCGCGTCTGGATACACGGCGGCGACCTCGACCGCAGCTTCGCCGCGCTTGCCCAGCTTGCCGCTTCCGGCATACAGGCCGTTGTCGGTACCGGCCATCCGCTTGCCGCCCATGCCGACGCATTCGGCGAACTGCTCTTGGTCAGCAGCCAGCCGGAAACCAGCGGTGCCGTCCACATTGCCGCCCTCGATCCGCTGGATACCGAACTCAGGCAGAAACTGGCCGCAGGCGGCGGTGCACTCGTCCGCATCCTGCCTTCCGCCGGCGGCCTCGACATCCTGCAAGTGTTTGAAGAAGTCTCGTGCAGCATCAACACCACCACCGCAGGCGGCAACGCCAGCCTGATGGCGATGGGGGATTAGCAGGACTCAATCTCATCCTTGACATAAATTTTCCATTATTTAATAATTAACGACAATTATTTTTTGAGGAAAATTTTTGTAAGGATGAGATGATGGCTATTCCAGCATGTCCGCGTTACAAAATCCCCGCCCTGCTGCTGGCCGCCGCTGTTCAGACGGCCTATGCGCAAAACGGCGGGGATGCCGTTCAAGCCGTTCTTGAAGAAGTGAAAGTAAGCGGCAGGCGCACCGGCAACACCACCGAAAAGCAGCAGTCCTACACCATCAACAATATGAACACCGCCACCGGCATGGCTTTGTCGGTAAAAGACACGCCGCAGTCGGTGGGCGTGCTGACCCGCAGCCAGCTTGACGACCGCGCCCTCAACAGCTTGGACGACGCGCTCAACACAGCCACCGGTGTGAATGTCGTACGCGAAGCCTCACGTCTGCGTTTTCAGACGCGGGGCTTTTTTGTCGATCAAATCGGCGAAGACGGCCTTACCCACAATGTTGCCGGGCGGCAGGGTTTGAGCGACAACGTCGAAGTATCGCCCAACACCGATTTGGCGGTTTACGACCACGTTGAAATCCTGCGCGGCGCGGCCGGGCTGACAGTGGCGCAGAGCGAGCCGGGCGGCACGGTAAACCTCATCCGCAAACGGCCGACGGCCAAGTTCCAGCATATCGGCGAAGCCAGCTTCGACAAATGGGGTACGCGGCGCGGTATGCTCGACGTTTCGGGCAGCCTGCTCTCTGCGGCGGGTTTGCGCGGGCGCGTTGTCGGCGTACACGAACACAGCGAATCGTTTAAAGACCGTGTAAACGGCCGTAAAAACGTGCTGTACGGCACACTCGAAGCCGACGTGGGCGCAAACGGACTGTTCAGCCTGGGCGGCCTGTATCAGAAATCGCACGACAAGCCCGATTTCACGGGCATATTGCTGCCCTGCGTCGATCCTGAAAACAGCTTTGGCGAAAGATGCGGCAACACCCCCGAAATCATGCCGCGCAACACCTATCTTGCCCAAAACTGGACGCGCGGCGAATCGGCACGCAAAAACCTGTTTGCCAAATTCAAATGGGGTTTTGACAACGGCTGGAAGGCCGGCGCGGATGCCAATTACACCCGTACGAAATCCGACAGCCGCATCGGCACATTCGTAACCGAAGCCGTTACCTGGCCGGGCGCGGCCTCGACAGGCGGGCGCAGCACCCACTCCATACACCCGTTCCGCTATCAGAAAACCGACAAACAATACGGCCTCAAATTCGATCTTTCCGGCCAATACGGCCTGTGGGGCGGCACACATGACTTTTACGCCGCCTACACATTCAACAAAGAAAACACCCGCTCGCGCTTCACCCGCTATTGGAACAAAACGGCAAGATACTATCCCGACTACGGCGGCTACTGGCGTTTGGAAAACAACAGCTACCCGATTTACGGCATACGCGGCGACGAAGTTCCCGAACCCGACTGGAACGAGCTGGACGGCACGGAAAAAACCGTATACGACAGCCGTTTCGGCGGCAACCAAGTGCTGTATTACGACTTAAACAGCTATTACAACAAAGCAAGCAACCACGGATTTGCCCTCAGCAACCGGTTCAACTGGGGCAGATGGCACCTGCTGGCAGGCGCACGCTACACCCGCTACCGCAACCACTCGGCCAAAATCCTCGACATTTGGGACGGCGAACGCAAACTGCCGCGTGCCGATTACGAGCATTTTTCCGACCTCAAAGGCAGCAAATGGATTCCCTATGCCGGCATCACCTACGACATCACGCCGCAGCACAGCCTGTATGCCAGCTACACCGGCGTGTTCAAACCGCAGGAAAACACCGACACCACCCACCGCAACCTGCTGCCGCCCGTATTGGGCAACAATCTGGAAGTCGGCTGGAAAGCGGCCTTGTTCGACAACAAACTCAACGCCTCGGTCAGCCTGTTCCGCATCGTCCAGAAAAACCGTGGTATCGCCGTCGTCGACAACAACTTCATGACCGCCATGAACCCCGTCGGCCGCGTCATCAGCCAGGGCATCGATGCGGAACTGGCCGGCAGCCTCACGCCGGACTGGCAGATTTTCGCCGGCTACACCTATAACAAAAGCCGCTATTCGCGTGCCGAAAAGCCGAAAAGAAGATGCTTCGACTGGAACACCTTCACCGAAGTCGAATGCCTGGGCAGAGCCTGGGACGAAGACCTCAACTTCAGCCGCCACACCCCGCAGCATATGTTCCGCCTGTATACCAGCTACACCCTGCCCGGCGGCAAATGGCAAATCGGTGCAGGCGTAAACGCCCAAAGCAAAACCTCCAGCCTCTACAACATCAGCCAGGGCGGCTACGCCGTTTGGAGCGGACACGTGCAGTACCGCATAAACAAAAACGCCTACGTCAGCCTGATCGGCAAAAACCTGGGCGACAAAATCTATTTTGAAAACAATGCCTACCGCACCCGTTCGCGCAACAATTTCTACGGCACGCCGCGCAGCTACACGCTTAAAGCAGGCTGGCGTTTCTAATGCGGAATAAATAAAAGAGAGGCCGTCTGAAAACCTGTTTTAAGGTTTTCAGACGGCCTCTTTTGCCGTTTTCCGCACCGAACCCACGTAGGGTGTGTCGCGCAGCGACGCACGCGTTTTCAGGTTTCAGACTGTCTCTTGCCGTTATGTGGCAAAGACCGCGTGCGCCGCCTCAGGGCGGCATACCCTAGCTTCGCGACAGAGGCCGTCTGAAAAAGACGAAATGACGGTTTTCAGACGGCCTCTTTTGCCGTTTTCCGTACCGAACCCGCGTAGGGTGTCGCGCAGCGACGCACGCGTTTTCAGGTTTCAGACTGTCTCTTGCCGTTATGTGGCAAAGACCGCGTGCGTCGCCTCAGGGCGACACACCCTACTTTCGCGGCAGAGGCCGTCTGAAAAAACGAAATGACGGTTTTCAGACGGCCTATTTTGCTTTTTTCCCGCACCGAACCCGCGTAGGGTGTGTCGCACAGCGACGCACGCGGCTTTGCGGTTTGTTTGGAGTGTTGTATGCACACCAAGAGCGCGTGCGCCGCTTCGGGGCGACACACCCTACTTTCGCGGCAGAGGCCGTCTGAAAAAACAAAATAACGGTTTTCAGACGGCCTCTTTTGCCGTTTTCCGTACCGAACCTGCGTAGGGTGTGTCGCGCAGCGACGCACGCGTTTTCAGGTTTCAGACTGTCTCTTGCCGTTATGTGGCAAAGACCGCGTGCGTCGCCTCAGGGCGACACACCCTACTTTCGCGGCAGAGGCCGTCTGAAAAAACGAAATGACGGTTTTCAGACGGCCTATTTTGCTTTTTTCCCGCACCGAACCCGTGTAGGGTGTGTCGCGCAGCGACGCACGCATTCCCTGCTGCAAACAAGCCGGAGCGCAACCTGCAAACAGAAAGTATCCCCACTTTCAGACGGCCTTTTGCGTATAATCGACAGCATTCTTATCTGAAAAAAGGCAGATTATGAAAACCTATCTCGTCGGCGGCGCGGTGCGCGACGCATTGCTCGGCCTTGAAGTACAGGATCGGGACTGGGTGGTGGTCGGCGGTCATCCGGATACGCTGGTCAGGCGGGGCTACAAACCCGTCGGCCGCGATTTTCCCGTTTTCCTTCATCCGATTACCCATGAAGAATACGCTCTGGCACGCACCGAGCGCAAAACCGGCAAAGGCTACAGCGGCTTTTCCTGCTACGCCGAACCCGACGTTACCCTCGAACAGGATCTGATGCGCCGCGATCTGACCATCAACGCCATGGCGCAGGATGCGGACGGCACCGTCATCGACCCCTTCGGCGGACAGGCCGATCTGCGCAACAAAATCCTGCGCCACGTATCCCCCGCTTTTGCCGAAGATCCCGTCCGCATCCTGCGTACCGCCCGTTTCGCCGCCCGCTACGGCTTTGCCGTTGCCCCCGAAACCGCAGCCCTGATGCGCGGCATGGTGGAAAACGGCGAAGCACGCGCGCTTGTGCCCGAGCGCGTTTGGAAAGAGCTGGCCAAAGGCCTGATGGAGAAACATCCCGAACGCATGATAGAAGTACTGCGCGAATGCGGCGCACTCAAAACCGTGCTGCCCGAAGTGGACGCGCTCTTCGGCGTGCCGCAACGCGCCGACTACCATCCCGAAATCGACAGCGGCATCCACACCCTGCTCACGCTGCGCCGCGCCGCCGCCCTCGATCTGTCCCTGCCCGAACGCTATGCCGCCCTGCTGCACGATTTGGGCAAAGCCCGCACGCCCGCCGAAATCCTGCCGCGCCACCACGGCCACGATGTGGCCGGAGTAGAGCCGGTTCAAGCCGTCAGTGCCCGCCTGCGCGTTCCCAAAGCCTGTGCCGAACTGGCGGAACTCGTCTGCCGCTGGCACATCATACTGCACAGCGTCCAAACCCTCCGCGCCAAAACCGTCCTCAATGTTTTGCAGCGCACCGACGCTTTCCGCCGCCCGGAACGCTTCCGCCTGATGCTCAACGTCTGCACCGCCGACATACAAGGCAGGCTGGGCAAAGAAAGCGAAGCCTACCCGCAGGCCGAACACTGGCTTTCCCTGATTGAAGCGGCCGCAAAGGTGGACACCGCCGCCATAGTCGCCACCTGCCGCAAAACCCTGAAAATCCCGGAAGCCATCCGTCTGGCGCGTTTGGAAGAAATCGACCGCATACACGAGCCGTACCGCAAACAGGCCGTCTGAAAACGGCAAAGCATATGTTCGGGCGGCTCCGACAAATTCCGCGTACACCCGCATCATTTGTGCACGGTGTTCCGCCCGCCGCCTTTCCCCGTTCAAACCGCAATACGCCGAAACCGTTTTCAGACGGCCCCTCCCGTGCAGGCCGTCTGAAAAAAGTGGCGGCAAGCCGTATCCGCCAAAGCCGGCTAATCCTGCCGGACAACAGATAAAATGCTGCGTGCGGCAGCCGCTTGCAGTATAATCCGCCGCGCCGCCGCAAGGCGGTTTCGGAGTCCGTCCGGTTACGGCTGCTCGGACTTGTCTGCCGCAAGGCTTTATTTTTTGGAGTTTCCATATGTTATCTGTAGAACAAAAAGCGCAAATCGTTAAAGATTTCCAACGCAAAGAAGGCGATACCGGTTCGTCCGAAGTACAGGTTGCCCTGCTGACCTTCCGCATCAACGACCTTACCCCGCACTTCAAAACCAACCCGAAAGACCACCACAGCCGCCGCGGCCTGTTGAAAATGGTCAGCGCACGCCGCCGCCTGCTGGCCTACCTGCGCCGCACCAAGCCCGAAACCTACCGCGAGCTGATTACCCGTCTGGGTTTGCGCAAATAATCTGCGTCCTGCTGCAAAAAGGCCGTCTGAAAACGTTTTCAGACGGCCTTTCCTATGATGCGCTGCGGTTTGTCCGCCGATTTCCGCACGGCCTGCACGCGCAACCTTGACCTGCATCAAAGCCGGATATGTGAAACTGGATATAATTACGTTCATCCGATGGCCTTTCCGGCAAGGTATCAGCCGATACCGCCGTATTTCAGTTGGGTATTCAGCTGTCGGATATTCTTTCCTTTCCTCTTGATGTGTGTGTGTTTGGGTGTGGCTTCGCGGCCACACCGTTTTTTTTGTGCGTTCATAGCGGCACAAAATAAAAAGCGGATGCGGGCGTTTGCCGCAAACAGGCCGTCTGAAAACTGCTTTTCAGACGGCCTGTTTGTTTGCCGTCCGCCTTACAGGCGCAGCAGCGCGGCAAGCTGCGGCCAGTAGAACAGGCAGGCAACGGCACAGACGGCCAGCGCGATGCCGGCGGCGTTGACGGTGGAGATTTTCTCTTTAAACAGCAGCGCGCCGGTAAGCGTGCCGCAGACAATCACGCCGATGTTCATGCCGGCAAACACCAGCGTCGGGCTGTCGGCCAGAGCCTGATGGGCGCGGATATACGAGAGGATGTTGCCGAAATTCAGTACGCCCAAAAGCAGGCCGCCGATGATGCTGCGTGCCGACCATTTGGTGCTGCGGGAAAACAGCATACCGAACATCAGCATGGCGGCCAGGGCGAAAGCCACCAGCAGGTTGCCGGAAAATGCGGTGCCGCTTTTGGCGAGCTGTTTGAAGAGGATGTCGATGGTGCCGTAGCCCGCCCACACGGCCAGGAGCAGCCACACGCTGTGCAGGCCGCTTTTTTTGCCGCCTTCGTGCTTCCACAGCAGGCAGGCGAGGGCGGTGAAGGCGAGGACGAGCCCGATCAGCCGCCCCTGTGTCAGCGTTTCGCCGAACAGGGTAAACGAGGCGAGTACGGGCAGAAACAGCGACAGACGCTGCGCCGCGTCGGATTTGACGATGCCGGCCGCGTCCACCGCCCGTCCCATCACGACAAACACCGAGGGCAGCAGCACGCCGAGCGCGGCAAACAGCCACCAGGTCGGCAGATACTGCCGCCATGCGGAAAGGTCGGGTTGCAGCACGGCCACGGTCAGTCCCACGGCGGCGATGTAGTTGGCGGCAACAGCCTGGCCGAGGTCGATTTTCTGTCTGCGTGCGGTTTTCAGCAGCACCGATACGGCAACGCTGCAACAGATGCTGATGATGAGATAGTGCATATTTCTGCCTTTTTTGTATCCGGGCGGGCGGCCTGTGTGATGAGGCCGTCCGAACATCCCGTTTTTCCGTCAGCGCAGATGCGGCAGCACGTTCAACACCGCCGACAACACGGCTTCGCCCAGCCGCAGCGAACGCTGGCCGTTCCAGCCGAAATCGTCGTCGGGCAGGTTGTCGTTGTCCTTAAACGGCATTTCCAGCGTGTACGCCAGGCAGCCGAAACGGTGGCCGACCCAGTTGGTGGCCATGCTCAGATCCGCCCGGCCGGGCGCGTCTTTCGGATAGCCGTATTCGTCTTGGAAATCGGGGCTGGCGGCGGCGAAGGCGGCTTTGAAGCGGTTTTCCAAAGCGGCAATGCGCCCGCCGTATTCCGGCACGCCTTCCGTGCCGGCCAGAAAAATGTAGGGCAGGCCTTCGTCGCCGTGGATGTCGAGAAACAGGTCTACGCCGGTTTCCTCCATTTTATTGCGTACATAAAACACTTCCGGGCTGAGTGCTTCGCTCGGTTCGAGCCATTCGCGGTTGAGGTTGGCACCGGCGGCATTGGTGCGCAGATTGCCCAGTGCCGAGCCGTCGGGATTCATGTTCGGCACAATGTAAAACGTGGCGCTGTCGAGCAGGGCGCGGGCGGTGGGATCCTGCGGGTCGAGCAGGCGGGAAAGCAGGCCTTCGGCAAACCATTCGGCCATGGTTTCGCCCGGGTGCTGGCGGGCGGTGATCCAGATTTTCAGGTCGCTTTGCACTTGGTTGCCGATGGTGAGCAGATTGATGTCGCGCCCCTGCACGGTGCTGCCCAAATCTTCGATCTGGCACAGGCCGCTGCCTTGTGCTTCGCCCAGCAGGTTCAGATGCTGTTCGCTCGAATAGGGCTCGAAATAGGCGTAGTACACGCTGTTGGCCAGCGGCGTGTGTTCGACGGACAGTACGCCGTTTTCATAGCGCGTGGGCACGCAGAACCAGTTTTGCCGGTCGTAGGACGCGCGCGCCTGGTAGTTTTCCCAGCCTGCGGGATAGGCGGCCGAGGCGGCGTTTTCAAAGTGCATGACGCAGTTTTGGTAGGCCGCGCCTTGCAGGCGGAAGTAAAACCATTGGGCGAAATCGGAGGCGTTGTCGGGGCGCAGGGCGAGGCGGATGTTTTGCGGGTCGGAAAGGTCGTGCACGACGACGGAGCCGGCATCGAATTGGGCGGAGATTTTCAGCATGGGATTGCAAAGCGGACGGTTGGAGGAAGGCGGCATTATAGTTTTTCCCGCGCCGTGCCGCCATATCGGGCTGCGGCGGCAGTACAGGCCGTCTGAAAACGCGTCCGGACGGCTTGTGTGTAATTTGTCTGCCGTCTGCCGCCGCGCTTTGGTTTTTCAGACGGCCTGTATAATCGCGGCCTGTCTGAAAACGGGAAACCGCTATGAAACTGACTCTGATGTTCCGCGAATACTGCAGCCTGTGCCACGCGATGCGCGACGCGCTCCGGCCTTTTCAGGACGAATTCGGCTTTGAATTGGAAATTTTCGATGTGGACGACGATCCGCTTCTGGAAACGCGTTACAACGAACTTGTCCCCGTGCTGCTCGACGGGGAAACGGAAATCTGCCATTGGCATTTGGACGCGCAAAAGCTGCGGGCGTATCTGATGCGGAAGGCCGTCTGACAAGCCGGTTTCCGCCGCATCCGTCTGCCGAAAGTTTGGGCATCGGCAAGTGGCAGACCGCAAACCGCGTGCGTCGCTTGGGCGACACACCCTACCTGATGCCGCACAGGCTGCTGCTTGTTGCAAAGCCATTTCTGCCCTCTGCGTAGGGTGTGTCGCCCAAGCGACGCACGCGTTCTTTAAAATCCGGCTAAACCCAAAAATCCGGCAAAAGGCCGTCTGAAAACCGCAAATGCGGTTTTCAGACGGCCTTTGTGTTTTACAAAGCAAATACAAACATCGTTGTTTGTATAACGGGCAGGGCGTTGCGCTTCCATCCGCAGGGAAAAAGGCCGTCTGAAAAGTGCAAGAGGGACTTCGGATGTGCCGCATCCGTATTTTCAGACAGCTTCTTTTACGTGTTGAAAACGGCCGTGCCGACATCCGCAAGCGCGTGCGTCGCTGCGCGACACACCCTGCTTTAAAGGGCAGAGGCCGTCTGAAAATCAATATCCGTCGTTTGTTCGGGATATAGCGGTTCTGCACCGCGCCCGTTTGTCGAAAGTCCGGGTAACGGCAAGCGGCAGATAGCAGACCGCAAACCGCGTGCGTCGCTTGGGCGACACACCCTACCTGATGCCGCACAGGCTGCTGCTTGTTGCAAAGCCATTTCTGCCCTCTGCGTAGGGTGTGTCGCACAGCGACGCACGCGTTCTTTAAAATCCGGCTAAATCCAAAAATCCGGCAAAAGGCCGTCTGAAAACCGCATATGCGGTTTTCAGACGGCCTCGGCTGCGGGCGACCCGCCCGATGCGTCAAAAAAGCTGCCGGAGGACGAATCCGGCAGCTTTTTGCGGGAAGCCTTATTTCAGCAGGTCGGCCACGCCTGCTTTTTCGTCTTCCAGTTCCTGCAAAGTGGCGTTGATGCGTTCGCGGCTGAATTCGTCGATTTCCAAGCCGCGCACCAGTTGGTATTCGCCGTTTTCGCAGGTAACGGGGAAGCCGAATACGGTACCTTCGGGGATGCCGTAGGAGCCGTCGGAGGGGATGCCCATGGTTACCCATTTGCCGTTGGTGCCCAGCCACCAGTCGCGGATGTGGTCGATGGCGGCGTTGGCGGCGGAGGCGGCGGAGGAGAGGCCGCGCGCTTCAATGATGGCTGCGCCGCGTTTGCCGACGGTGGGCAGGAAGACTTCGGCGTTCCATTGCTGGTCGTTAATCATGTCTTTCACGCTCTGGCCGTTGATGGTGGCGAAGCGGTAGTCGGCATACATGGTGGGCGAGTGGTTGCCCCAGACGCAGAGTTTTTCGATGTCGGCAACGGCTTTGCCGGTTTTCTCGGCAATCTGGCTGGCGGCACGGTTGTGGTCGAGGCGCAGCATGGCGGTGAAGTTTTTCGCGGGCAGGTCGGGGGCGGACTTCATGGCAATGTAGGCGTTGGTGTTGGCGGGGTTGCCGACAACCAATACTTTGACGTTGCGGTCGGCCACTTTGTTCAAGGCCGCGCCCTGTACGGTGAAAATCTGGGCGTTGGCCTGCAAGAGGTCGGCGCGTTCCATGCCTTTGCTGCGCGGGCGTGCGCCGACGAGGATGGCAACCTGTGCGTCTTTAAAGGCCACTTCGGGGTCGTCGGAGGCAGTCATGCCGGCCAGGAGCGGGAAAGCGCAGTCCTGCAATTCCATCATCACGCCTTTGACGGCGTTTTGTGCCTGCGGCAGATCCAGAAGCTGCAAAATCACGGGCTGGTCTTTGCCGAGCATTTCGCCGCTGGCGATACGGAAGAGCAGGGCATAGCCGATTTGGCCGGCAGCGCCGGTTACGGCAACACGGACGGGGTTTTTCATATTGGATACTCCTTTGTTGATTGTAGGGTTGGAACGGCTCGGCCTGCCGGTGGCGGAATGCGCCGTGTGCTGTTTTCAGGCAGGCGGCAGCGAGTTTACTTGAACGGGCAAGATTTAATCAAGTTGTGTAAAGAAAACGGGATGCCGTTTTTCAGACGGCCTGAAAAGGCGTGCAGGCCGTCTGAAAACCTTTCGGCCGCTGCGTCCCGCGCCGTTTGCGTGGCGGCGGGTTTATTCTGTTTTTACGCCGGCGCACTTGCGTGGCAGGTAGCTGCGCTGGATGTCGCCGGCAAAGTCGCAACGCCAGGAGACGGTGCCGTTATGGATGCGCGGGGTATAGACGATGGTGTTGCCGCTCACGGAGGAGGGGAGGGAGGAGTCGGTTTTGAGGCGGGCGTAAACGGTGCCGTCCCGGGTGTAGGCTTCCTGCCAGTAGCGGCTTGACGGGGGCAGGGTAAAGCCGGCGTTTTTTTTGCCGGCGGCGATTTCGTCGCCCAGTTTGGCAAGGGGGATGCCGAGTTCGCCGTAGGCTTCGGTCAGTTGGTTGCGGGTGTCGTATTCCAAGAAGGCGGGCAGACAGCCCAGGAAAACGAATTGGAGGTAGCCCATGAGCAAACCGGCGATGGCAAGGCCGTTGCCGTCTTGGCCTTCCCGGCGGATTTGGCCTCTGGCGATGTGGCCGAAGAGGACGGCCAGCGGGCCGAGGATGAGGGGGGCGTACCAGCCGATGCCGATGATGGCGCAGACAAGGCTGGCGATGGCGAAGCCGTTGGTGCTTTTGGCGCGGCGCAGCTGCTGTTGCGTGGCTTGGTAGTAGCGGCCGTCGTCTTCGGGCCGGGGGTTGGGGCGGACGCTGCCGGTGATGATGATGTCGTCTTGGTCGCGGATGCCGTCGTCTTCGGGCTGTCGGTTGTGCGGTTTGTTGTGGTCGTGCATGGTTTTTTCTCGTAAGTGGGGGAATCGGGTGCTTGCTGTATTTCGGAGGCCGTACCCGCCTGTGCGGGGATGATGTTTCTGAAAAACGGGTCTGCATAGTGAAACAACTGTTTGCACGGCAGGCAGGGGGTGTGGCGCAAGCCGCGCACGCGGTTTCAGACGGCCTCTATGCCCACTGCCAGCGGTTGCGCCATGCGCCGATGACGGCGTTGGGGTATTTGCTGCTGCCGAGGCTGCCGTTGAAACGGGCGAGGGCGCGGGTGAGGTTGCCGTTTTCGACGTTGCTGTAATGGCGCAGGATGGTGCAGCCGTAGCGCAGGTTGGTGCGGATGTCGAAGAGGTTGTGGTCGGGCCTGCCGATGTAGCGCTGCCAGAAGGGCATGACCTGCATCAGGCCTTTCGCGCCGACGCTGCTGATGGCGTATTGGCGGAACGCGCTTTCCACTTCGATGAGGCCGAGGACGAGCTGGGTGTCGAGGCCGGCGCGGGTGGTTTCGTATTGGATGTTGACGAGCAGGCGGCGGCGGGCGGCTTCGTCGGGAACGAAGTGTGCGAGGCGGGCGGACATATCGGCAAGCCAGCGTTCGCCGTCGCGCGGGTTGGCAAACACGAGGCGGGCGGGGTTGATGTTGCTGACGGAGGTGCGCATCACGGAGGCAACGTCGTCGGAGAGGGTTTCTTCGCGTTGCGCGCCGGCCAGCAGGGTGCGGGGGAGAAAGAGGAATGCGCCGCCGGCGAGCAGGAGGCGGCGGCGCGGGGGGAGGGGTAATCGGTTTTCCATGTTTTGCGGCAAACGGTTTATTCGGCGGCTTCTTCCAACAGCCATGCCTGTGCCTGTGCGGCATCGGTGAAGTATTTGGGGTGGGTTTGGGTAATCAGTTCGGAGAGGACGGCGGCGGATTTGATCCAGATGTCGTCAACGATGATGGCGATGCGGCCGAAGTCGCGGTCGTGTTCGCGGACGAATTTGATCTGCTCCCAGGCCATGTCGATGGTGAAGTCTTTGAGCAGGCTCAGATCGAGCAGCAGGTCGGGACGGTGGACGCGGGCGGCGGCGGCGATGACGGCCTGTTCGAGCTGGCGGAAGTCGTCGAGTGTGAATTCGTTGTAGAGGGCAACGTTCAAGCCGTAGTTTTGTTCGCGGATGGAGATCATGGTTCAGCCTTTCTGTCGGGTGCCGACGGTATGGTTGCGGTGTTTACTTTTTCAAGCCGCTCAAAATGCCGCTTGCAATAATGATACCGATGCCCAGCCATTCCTGCCAGCCGATTTGCTCGCCGAAAAAGAAAATGCCGGCCAGGGTGGAAAATACGACGGTGAGGTAGGCGAGGGCGGCAACGGTGAATTTGCGCCCGACGGCGTAGGCGTGCGTCATGGCAAGCTGCGCCAGCATGGCGGTGGCACCCACGGCCAGCAGGTAGGGCAGCGATTGCAGGGAAACGCTGTGCCAGCCGGTGAGGGTGGCCAGTGCCGCGCCCATCGCCATGCCCACCAGCGAGAGGTAGAACACCACGCGCCATGCGGGTTCGCCCAAGAGCGAGAGTTCGCGCACCTGCATATACGCCCAGCCTGCGGCGAGGCCGCCGAAGAGGCCGACCGCCGCCGCCCATTCCTGCCCGGCGGAAAACGAGGGTTTGAGCAGCAGCACCACGCCGGCAAAGCCGACCAGCAGCACGGCTTGGGTGTAGCGGGAGATTTTTTCGCGCAGCACCAGCGCGGAGAGTACGGCAAGGAAAATGGACGAGGTGTAGGCGAGGGTAACGCCGGTGGCCAGCGGCAGGTGCATGACGGCGTAAAAGCCGCAGGTCATGCCTATCGTGCCGCTGATGCTGCGGTTGAGATGGCTTTTCAGATGCGGTGTGGCGAAGGTTTTGCCCTGTGCTTTGGCCAGTGCGCCGAGTACGGCGGCGGCAAAAACCATGCGCCAGAAGACGAGTTCGCCGCTGCCCATGCCGAATTTCTGGTGGGCGGCTTTGATGGCGAGGTTCATCAGGGTGAAAAACAGCGCGGCGGCAATCATCCAGGCCGAGCCGATGAGTTCGCGGGCTTCCTGGCTGCGGGCGGGTTTTTTTGTTGTATTTGGTTTCATGATTTTATGGAAGGGCGGCAGGCGGGCGGTATGCCGCGCGGCAAGGCATGAGGCCGTCTGAAAACCCGTTTGCGGCGTTCAGACGGCCTTTTTGCGGCCGGGGATCAGGCTGCGGCGATGAACAGCGCGATGATGCAGACGAAACCCGCGCCCCACACCATCGAGCGCAGCCGCGCTTCGCCCGCGATGTAGCACAGGCAGAACAGAATGCGCGAGAGGACGAACAACACCGCCCAGAAATTGATCGCGGCCTGCGATGCGCCGCCTGTGGCGTGGGCGATAACCACGGCGGCGGCGAAAGGGGCGAAGGTTTCATAGCCGTTTTGCTGGGCGGCGTTGGCGCGGGCGGCCGCGCCTTCGGTTTGCGCCAGAAATACGCGCGGGTTGCCGTTGTCGCGTTTGAAGTCGAAGCCGCCGCGTTTTTTTGCGTACATCGCGCAAAAGAGGGGCAGCAGGGCGGCGAGCAGCACGCACCAGTAGGCGAGGGTCATGATGTTTCCTTTGTTCGGGCGTTGGAAAGGGCGGCATTATACAGCGGCGGCGCGGAGGGCTGTCTGCACAAAAAGCCGTGCCGCAGCCTGTGCGTGTGCGGCTTATCCCGCAGCGCACGGCAAAATGCGGTGGATACCTTGTGGAAAAACCGCTTTGTCCTTTGGCGGATATGGATATTTTGATGCTGCCTGTTTTTTGTGCAGGCAGGCGTATCGTTGGCTTTCCCGTTTGCGCAAACCCGTTTTCAGACGGCCTCTGCGGCTGTGCGTCTGGGCTATAATGCCGTTTTTTCGCAGATGCAGGAGCCGCTATGCCGGAGAACACCGTTTTTGCCGCCGCCGGACTTGTGCCGCAGGCAGGGCGGATTTTTGCCGCCGTATTTGCCGTACTTGCCGCCGCCTCGTTTGTCGGCCGCTGGCTGAAACGGAAAAAAGGTGCGGACAACGCCGTAATCGCCAACCTCAACGCCCGCATCTACGCCTGGTGGCTGATGACGCTGGTGCTGCTGGCGGCGTTTTGGTTCGGCAAAACGGGGGCGGTGCTGCTGTTTTTCCTGATTTCCTTTGCCGCGCTGCGCGAGTTTATGACCCTTATCTACCGCCGCCGCTGCGATTATTACAGCATGGCGGCCTGTTTTTACGTGCTGCTGCCGGTGCAGTATTGGCTGGTGTGGAGCGAGTGGTACGGCCTGTTTGCCATCTTCATCCCGATGTACGGCTTTCTGCTGCTGCCGATTATTGCCGGCCTGAGCGGGCAGACGGAAGACTTTCTCGCCCGTGCGGCGAAAACGCAGTGGATGGCGATGATCTGCATTTTCTGCCTGTCGCACGTGCCCGCGCTGATGTTTCTGCGGCTGGACGGCTTCGACAGCGGCAACAATGTCCTGCTGCCGGTATTCCTGATTGCCGTGGTGCAGGCTTCCGACGTGCTGCAATATGTTTGGGGCAAGCTGGTGGGCGGCAGGAAAATCATGCCCGCGCTCTCGCCCTCGAAAACCGTGTCCGGCACGGTGGGCGGCATTGCCTCGGCCACGGTGCTGGCGGCCCTGCTTGCGCCGATTACGCCGTTTGCCTACTGGCAGGCCGCCCTTTTCGGCCTGCTGATCTGCCTGATGGGCTTTGCCGGCGGGCTGGTGATGTCGGCCATCAAGCGCGACTACGGCGTGAAGGACTGGGGCAGCATGATCAGCGGCCACGGCGGAATGCTCGACCGCGTGGACTCGGTGTGCTTTGCCGCACCCGTGTTTTTCCATTTTTTAAGGTATTTTTGGAGCTGAGGCCGTCTGAAAACGGCAAACGCGGTTTTCAGACGGCCTCTTCCTGCATTGCCTGCGCGATATAATCGCGTTTTTCAGCAAGGCCGCGCCCGCTGGGCGGGGCGGCTGCGGACGATTTGAGATGAACAAAGAACTGCTCGGACTTTTTTTCCTGCCTGCGGGCGTGTTTGCCATGTGTGCCGCCGGCTTGTGGCAGATGTATGTGGTGATGAACGAGAGCTACACGCTCAACCGCTTCAAAGACCGGCAGCTGCTGTGGGCGGTGGCGGCGATGTTTTTCAGCTTCAGCCTCGCTGTTTACTGGCTGTGTCCGAACGCGCGCAAAAAAGGCATGGTCTTTTTCCTGACCGGCGGCGCGGGGCTGCTGATGTATGTGCTGGCGCGGCTGTGGCTGCCGTGGAAACAGGGCTGAATATCGAATATACAGAGAGGCCCGCCCGAGCGGCGTACGCGCCGGATTCCCCGCCGTAGGGTGTGTCGCCCCGGCGACGCACGCGTTTTACGTTATGCAGATACTGAGGCCGTCTGAATCCCCAAGCCGCGTGCGCGGCTGCGCCACCCCCACACAGGCCGTCGGCGCGAAAGCAAGTTAAGAGGCCGTCTGAAAACCCGAAAATACGGTTTTCAGACGGCCTTTCGTCCGCAGGATTTCAGTTCAGCAGCGGAAACGCGCCTTTCAGTCCCGCCACCAGCATCTGCGTACCGATCACGGCCAGTATCAGTCCCATCATCCGCGTTACCACGTTCATCACGTTTTTGCCCATCAGCCGCGTAATTTTCGGGCCGAAAATAAAGAGCGTGTAAGTGATGGCGCACAACAGCAGAAAAGCCGCCACCACCACGGCCGTACCCGCCAGCGTATCGCCCGCCGCCAGGTTCATCGCCGTGGCGATGGTGCCCGGCCCCGCCAAGAGCGGCGTGCCCAGCGGTGAAATCGCCACATTCATTTTTTCTTCGTAACGCATCGCGTGGGCCGCAGGATCTTCCACAGCCGCCGCCGAAGGCTGGCGGTGCATCGGCGAGCGGTTGCCCTGCACCATATGGAAGCCGATTAAAAACACCAAAATCCCGCCCGCTATCCGCAGCGCGGGCAGGGTAATGCCGAACAGCTCGAAAATGTAGCGGCCGGCAAAGGCAAACACCACCACAATCGCAAAAGCGATCATCAGCCCCTTGCGCGCCACCGCCCGCGCCGTGCGCCGGTCGTCGCCGTCGGTGAGGCTCAGATACACCGGCAGGCTGGAAACCGGATTCATAATGGCGAAAAAAGCCATAAAGGCCAGGCCGAACTGGTGCAGATAGCTTTCAATCATCGTCGGATACCTGAAACGGATAAAGGGGCGGATTATATAGTGGAACAAAATAGAAAAGATATAAGCCATCAGGCCGCGGATTTTTTATTTGTTCCGCCATACGGGCGAGGCCGCTTGGAAACCATATGCCGCCCGCAATGGACAAAGCCGCACCCGCCCCCGTAAAATCCCGCGCCTTGCCGTGCGCACAACACACAAAAGGAAAAACCGTGAAGCAGCCCGAAATCCTCACCGTCGCCGGCCCCGCCGGCGGCCTCGAAACCATCTTCCTGCCCGCGCAGGGCGCGGAACGCGGCGTGGCCGTCATCAACCACCCCAATCCCACGCAGGGCGGCACCAACACCAACAAAGTCATCCAAACCGCCGCCAAAGCCCTGTGCGGCCTCGGTTTCCACTGCTACCTGCCCAATCTGCGCGGCGTAGGGCGCAGCGCGGGCGAACACGACTACGGACGCGGCGAAACCGACGACTGCACCGCCGTGATCGATTTTGCCCGCAGCCGCCACCCGCAGGCGGAACAACTCGCCATCGCCGGCTTCTCCTTCGGCGGCTATGTTGCCCTGTTTGCCGCACAATGCCGCCGCCCCGACCTGCTGCTGCTGCTTGCGCCCGCCGTGCGCCACTACACGGGCGAACGCGAACCCGACGCGCCCGATCCCGCCCGCACCCTGCTCATCCACGGCCAAAGCGACGACGTAGTTGCTTTGGCACAGTCGCTCGACTGGGCCGCGCCGCAGGAAATCCCCGTCGTCGTCCTCCCGCAGGCAGGACACTTCTTCCACGGCAAACTCATCGGCCTGCGCGACACAATTGCCCGTTTCGTTCCCGCCGTGCTTGCGGGCGGACAGGCCGTCTGAACGCCGCTCCCCGCCATTTGCCAACCCCGAACCGGCCATTACTTATGGATACAGTCGCACAACGCCCCATCGGCGTATTCGATTCCGGCGTGGGCGGACTGACCAACGTCCGCGCCCTGATGGAACGCCTGCCGATGGAAAACATCGTCTATTTCGGCGACACCGCCCGCGTCCCCTACGGCGTGAAATCCCGCGCCACCATCGAAGCCTTCACCGCCCAAATCGTCGGCTTCATGCTCCAGCACGACGTAAAAGCCCTCGTCATCGCCTGCAACACCATTGCCGCCGTGGCCGGACACAAAGTGCGCCAGACGGCGGGCAATATGCCCGTACTGGATGTCATCAGCGCAGGCGCACAGGCCGCGCTCGAAGCCACCCGCAACAACCACATCGGCGTGATTGCCACCAACACCACCGTAAACAGCAACGCCTACGCCCGCGAAATCCACCGCCACAACCCCGCCGCCCGCGTCCGTTCGGTTGCCTGCCCCCTGTTCGTCCCCCTCGTCGAAGAAGGCTGGCTCGACCACGAAGTAACCCGCCTCACCGCGCGCGAATACCTCAAACCCCTCTTGGCCGAAGATGCCGACACCCTCGTCCTCGGCTGCACCCACTACCCCCTGCTCAAACCCCTGCTGCGGCGCGAAGCCCCCGGCCTGACCCTGGTCGATTCCGCCGATACCACCGCCGAAGCCGCCGCCCGCGCCCTGCAAAAACACGGCCTGCTCAACGACGGCACAGGCGGCCCGCCCGACTACCGCTTCTACGTCAGCGACATCCCCCTGCGTTTCCAAACCATAGGCGAACGCTTTTTGGGGCGCAGCCTGCAACAAGTGGAAATGGTTACGCTGGGATAAACCCGCCCGTTCCGCCTTTTGCGCAGGGTGCGCCGCTTTGAGGCGGCACACCCTGCATAATGCAAACCGCGTAGGGTGTGCCGCACAGCGGTGCACGCGTTTCCCGCCGCAGCGCACAGGCCGTCTGAAAAGCACCAATGAAATTGCAGATATGCCGCAAACGTGTTTGAACTTTGTTGAAGCCGCGTTTTCAGACGGCCGCGTTTTCTGTTTTCCCAACCGCCGCGCAAGCCGCCGCAACCGCGTGCGTGGCAGAGCCGCACACCCTACTTGGCGGAATGTTGTTTTTTGTGCCGAATCCCACGTAGGGTGTGCCGCACAGCGGCGCACGCGCTCCCTGCCGCAGCACAGAGGCCGTCTGAAAGCGCGGCTTCAACAAAGTTAAAACCCGGCCGCTCCGGCCCAATCCCATATACACCATCAGGAATGACGCAATGAACCCGCAACACATCCTCACCGAACTGCTCCACCCCCATGCCGGCGAAGGCCGCGCCATGCGTGCCGACGAAATCCAGGCCTACCTTGCAGCATGGGTTTCCGGCCCCGACAACTGGCAGGACAGCCTCGACACCATACTGGAAGACATCATCGGCGAAGCACAGCCCGACGAAGACGGACGCGCGCGCATCGCCCAAGCCGTGGCGCAATGGGCGCACGAATTGGCACAGAGCCTTGCCGCGCCCGAGCCGCCCGGGCTGCTTTTTTACCCGGACGACAACGGAGAAGCCGACTGCGGCACATGGTGCAACGCCTACCTCTACGCCCTCGAACGCACCCCCACCGACTGGTTTGCCGCCGCCGCTGACGAAGACTTCGAAGACCTCTTCTATCCCCTGATGCTGCTGGGCGGAGCCTACGACGAAGACGGCCTTATGCCCGATTTGGACGATACCGAATACGCAGAACTGGCAGACAGCCTGCCGGACACCGTATCCGCCGCCGCCGCCTACTGGCGCGCCGTGAAAAACAAACCGCAAACCGTACGGCGGCAGGGCGCGAAAACCGGCCGCAACGATCCCTGCCCCTGCGGCAGCGGCAAAAAATACAAAGCCTGCTGCGGCAGAAGCTGACCCCGCCGCATACAGGCAGGCCGTCTGAAAATGCAGCCGTTGCGCTGTCTGTATGACAGCCAGGGTGTGCCGCGCAGCGACGCACGCGTTTCCCCGTTACAGCACAGGCCGTCTGAAAAGCACACCGACGCAATAGCGGCCGCGCCGCAAGCGTGTTTTAACTTTGTTGAAGCCGTGCTTTCAGACGGCCGCATTTTCCGTATTTCCAATTACCGTGCCGACAGCCGCAAAACCGCGTGCAAGGCAGAGCCACACACCCTGCCGGAAGGTCTGCTGTTTTTTCGTGGCAAAAATCCCGCGTAGGGTGTGTCGCGCAGCGACGCACGCGGATTTACGGGTTTGCAGATTGCCCGGAAAGTCTGCCTGTAAAACAAAGAACGCGTGCGCCGCCTTAGTGCGGCACACCCTACATAATGCAAACCGCTTAGTGTGTGCCGCGCAGCGGCGTGCGCGTTTTCCGCCCGCAGCAAAAGGCCGTCTGAAAGCGCAGCTTCAACGAAGTTAAAACAGCATTCCTGCCAGAGCGGCAAAGCGTGGCGGCTGCTGCGGGCAGAAATCCGCACAGGCAGACGCACAAACCGGCCTTGCCAACCCGTTTTGCATTTTTGCCGCGCAAACCGCCGCTTCCGGCGGCCTGCGATTGCCTGATTTAACACAAATTGATAAAATCGCACTAATTTTTCAATCACATTAAGAAAACCACATTATGGCGAAACTCTCCGGCTCCCTATTCAAAAAAAATACCCCGTTTGACCAGACATCAGCCGCCAAAAAAGCGGCCCGTCCCGGCTCCGCCGCCGCATCGGCCGCTCTGCTGTGCGGTATTTTGGCCTTTGCGGTGCTGCCCGTCCTCAATATTGCCGGCCTCTCCGGCCTGCTGCCCGGCTTGGGCGTGCCCGCCTATGTCCTGCCTGCCGTGTTTGCCGTACTTGCCGTGGTACTCGGCTTCAAAGGGCAGGGCGGCGCGGCTCTGGCGGGTCTGATTCTCGGCTTTGCCTGCCTGCTGCTGGCCGGAGTCTGCGCGGCGGTTACGCAGTATGCCCCGCAGTTCAACCACATCGTCCAGCCCGTTTACAAACTGGCCGGCTTGGAAGAGCCCGTGGCCGTTTCGCCCGTAACCGGCAACCCCGCCCCGCAGATTGAGCAGAAACCCGCCCCCGCTGCCGATTCCCCCGCCGACGCGCTGGTGGCCGCGCAGAATTTCGTTGCCGGCCAGGTATCGGAAGGTGTGGAGCTGAACCGCATCACCGAAGCCCTGATACTCAATGAAAACCAGCGCAAACACTGGGAAAACGTCAGCATCCTCCAAGGCACCATCACTGCCGTTCCCGTCGAAGGCGAACAGACTATGGTGCTGCTGCCCTTGCAGGAAGAAAAAACCATTACCTGGGTGTGCAGCGGCACCGTTCCCCCCGCCGTGCAGTCGCTCTGCGGACAATAAACCGCTCCGTCGCAGGACAACGGGCCGCGCGAACGCCTTTACAATGCGTCCGCGCGGCTTTCTTAACTTTCCCCCGCCGTGCAGGCCGACACACAATATTCCAAACCGCGTGCGTGGCAGAGCCACACACCCTGCGCAGATGCAGAGGCCGTCTGAAAATCACGCAAAGCAGATTTTCAGACGGCCTTATTTTTAACAAGCCGGAAAATGCATGCGCCGCTTAGAGCGGCACACCCTACGCGGGATTTGTGCAGGGTATATGGCGAAGCGACGCACGCGGTTTGAGGCCGTTATCCGAATCTTGGCAAACGGATGCGCGGTAGAGCCGTATCCCCGCGCAAACGGCAGGTATCGTTTTTCAGACGGCCTTTGCGCACGGACGGGGCTGATTTCCCTCTCCCGCCTGCGGGGTAGGGTTAGGGTGGGGATTTTGCCTTTCGGCTGCGTTTGCAAGTGGGGAAAGCGGTTTTGCAAACTGCAACCATCTGTCTTCCCGAAAATCAGGAAACGCGTGCGCCGCCGCGCGATACACGCTACACAGGATACGGCAGGACAAAATGAAAACAGGCCGTCTGAAAACGCAGATTCCGTTTTCAGACGGCCTGATGCCGTATCCCGCCATAGCGCGCCTTCCGTCCCGCCTGTTTCTGTCTGCCCCGTCCGCCGCCTATAATCCGCCGTTTTCCCCACGGAGCGACGACATATGGCCGTTTCCCCTCCCGTTACCTTCGGCGAAATCGTCCTGGCCGCCCACACCTGCGCCGCGCTGGCCTGCGTGGTGCGCGTGCTGTACAAGCAGCGCAATGTCGGTACGGCGTTTGCCTGGCTCATCCTCCTGTTTCTCTTCCCGCTTTTCGGCGTGGCTGCCTATCTTTTGGTGGGCGAACCGCGTCTCGGCACGGCACGCGCCAAGCGCAGCGAAGAGATGAACCGTTTCTATCAGGGCTTTGTCGGGACATACCTGTCCGAACACTACCGTTCCACCGCAGGGGAGGTTTTGCCGCACTACCACGGCATCAGCCGCATTGCCGAGCGTGTCATGGGGCTGGGTGCGACCAAGGGCAACGCCATGACCCTGCTTGCCGACACCGACACCATTATCGACTCCATGCTCGCCGACATCGAATCGGCGCAGCATTCCTGCCTGTTGGCGTTTTACATTATCGAGCCGCAGGGGCGGATTGAAGAATTGCTGGATGCGGTGGTGCGTGCGGCGCAGCGCGGTGCCGACTGCGCGGTGCTGGCCGATGCGGTGGGCAGCAGCAGCTTTTTCGACAGCCGTTGGGTGCAGACCCTGTGCGATGCCGGCGTGGAAGTACACGCCTCGCTGCCCGTCGGCATCCTGCGCACCTTCTTTACCCGCAGCGATTTGCGCAACCACCGCAAAATCCTTGTTATCGACGGGAAAACCGGCTACACCGGCAGCTACAACCTGGTCGATCCCCGCTTTTTCAAACAGGATTCCGGCGTGGGGCAATGGGTGGATGTCATGATGCGCTGCACCGGCCCCGTCGTTTTGGAAATGTCCGCCGTATTTTTTGCCGATCTCGCCGTGGAGGCCGACGAAAACCTGCACGACATCCAACGCTACCTTACCGAGCATAAAGACCGCATCCCCGTGCTGCTGTCCGAAAACATCGGGCGCGGCAGCGTTGTTGCCCAAGTCATCCCCTCCGCTCCCGACCAAAGCGACCGCGTCATCTACGAAACCATCGTCAGCGCGGTACACTCCGCCACCCGCAGCATCATCATCACCACTCCGTATTTCGTTCCCGACGAGCCGCTGCTTACCGCCCTCACCACCGCCGCCAAACGCGGCGTGGAAGTCGTCCTCATCCTGCCGGCCAAAGTCGATTCCCTGCCGGTGCGCTACGCCTCCCGCGCCTACTACCCGCTGCTTTTGTCCGCCGGCGTGAAAATCGCCCTGTTTGATGGCGGCCTGCTGCACGCCAAAACCATGACCGTAGACGAAGACTACGCCCTCTTCGGCACGGTAAACATGGATATGCGCAGCTTCTTCCTCAATCTCGAAATCAGCCTCGCCATCTACGACAGCGACACCACGGCGCGCATCCGCAGCTTGCAGCAGGGCTATCTGGCCGAATGCCGCTACGTCTGCGTCGACGAATGGCAGCGGCGGCCGAAATGGTGGCTGCTGGCGGAAAACACCGTCCGCCTGATGAGCCCGCTGCTGTAAATCCTGCCCCCCTGTTTTATATAAACGGCACAGAGCGAAGAGGCCGTCTGAAAACAGGTTTTCAGACGGCCTCTTGTCCGTTTTGCCCGCCGCAGGGCGTGCCGTCCGAGCGGCGTACGGGCCGGATTCTCCGCCGTAGGGTGTGTCGCCCCGGCGGCGCACGCGTTTTAAGCGATTCGTGTATAGCACGCGTTTTACGTTATGCGGATACAGAGGCCGTCTGAATATTCAAGCCGTGTGTGCGGCTGTGCTACACACCTCACACAGGCCGTCAGCGCGAAAGCAAGTTAAGAGGCCGTCTGAAAACCCGAAATACTGTTTTCAGACGGCCTGAACATGTGTGGGGCTTGGATTAAAGCTGTATCCGCAGTATCCGCATATCCATGTTTTCCCTGCCCCATTTTGTTTTGTAAATCATGCGCAGGATAAAGGGGTAGCGCGGGGCGCACACGCTGCTGAGGTAGATTTCTTCAATCAGGCTGCTGCCGGGGGCGAGTTTGAGTACGTCGTTTGCGTTGCCGATGCCCCAGAGAAATTCGGGCGGTTTTTCGCCCATTTGGCTGAGCGCGTCGTGTTGCTGGGCTTTGCCGACCATTCTTTTGAACAGCGTGTCCATCACGATCTGTGTGCCGGGGAGCTTGCGCTGCACCGTTTGCAAAAACGCCTGCACCCGTTCTTCTTCAAAATACATCAGCACGCCTTCGATAATCAGCAGCACCGGTTTGCCGTGTGCGGCGGCGGTGTCGATCCAGCTTTCGTCAAACAGAGATGCGCCGAGATAGGTGTTGCCCGATTCGGGCAGCAGCCTGCGCCGCACCTCGATGACTTCGGGCAGATCCAAGTCGTACCAGGCCGTTACCTGCGGCCTGCCCATGCGTTCGTAGCGTGCGTCCAAACCGGCACCGAGCTGGACGACGACGGCATCGGGGTGTTCGCCGATAAACCGCTGCGCCATGTCGTCGAGCAGTCTGGCGCGTCCGCAGCAGCCCGGCTGCGAGGCTTTGGCTTTGGCAAACGGGGCGAAGTCGTAGTCGATCATGCCGAGCATACGCGCGGCTTCGGCATCGCGCAGCAGCGGGTCGGGGCGGCTGTATTCCACGGCTTTGGCCCACAGGGGAATCAGCATGGTGGCGGACAGTACGGTTACATCTTTCGGGGAAATTTTCTCACTCATCAGGGTTCTCCAAATCAGACAAACAGTAACGGTTTGCATTTTTCTACTATACGCCGCGCGGCTGCGCCTGCCAAGCGGCAGGCCGTCTGAAAAGGGGCGGCGGTTGCCAAGCGGAGGAGGTGCGTGGTTCAATCGCCGCGTTCGGTCGGCGCGCAGCCAGCCGGATGCCGCCAATGCGCAACAGGAGAAAAACCATGTCCGCAACCGAAACGCCCCTTGTCGAAGTCCGCCCGTTCCCGCCCTTCCTGCCGCCGCAGGCCACCGTTATGCTGATGGGCACTTTCCCGCCCGCGCAGGAGAAGCGGACGATGGAATTTCATTATCCCAATTTCCAAAACGATATGTGGCGTGTGTACGGGCTGGTGTTTTTCAACGATCCGGCCCATTTCCAAAGGCCGTCTGAAAAAGCGTTTGACGCGGAAAAAATCAAAGCCTTTCTGGCGCAGCGCGGCATTGCTTCCTGCCCCACGGTGTATAAAGCCATACGCGGGCGCGGCAATGCTTCGGATGCGTTTTTGCAGGTGGTGGAACCCGTTGATCTGCATGAGGTGTTGCGGCAGATACCTGCCTGCCGCTTTATCGGCACCACGGGCGGCAAGGCCACGGAAATCCTGCTTGATGTGCAGGGCGGCGGTATCAAAATGCCGAAAACGGGCGAAAGCGTGTCCTTTCCCTATGCCGGCCGCGAACTCACGCTCACGCGTCTGCCGTCCACTTCCCGCGCCTATCCTTTGAGCCTGGCGAAAAAGGCCGAAGCCTACCGCGCGTTTTTTCAGACGGCCGGGCTGGTTTGAGAAACAGGGCAGGGCGGCGCATAATGCCGTTTCCCGTGCAAAAGGCCGTCTGAAAACCTTGTTGCGCACCCGTAGAAAAATATGTTCCTGTACCAAGCCGCGCCGGCCGTTTTTTCAGACGGCCTGAAACAAGGCCGTGCTGTCCGAACATTCCCGATATTCCGATAAAGGAACACACTATGCAAAACTACCTCACCCCCAATTTTTCCTTCGCCCCCGTCATCCCCGACCGCGCACTCGGCAGCCGGGTGTGGGACACAGACGGGCGCGAATACATCGATCTTGCCGGCGGCATCGCCGTCAATGCACTCGGCCACTGCCATCCCGCCCTTATCGCCGCCCTCGCGGAGCAGGCGCACAAACTCTGGCACATCTCCAACATCTACACCACCGTTCCCGCGCAAGAGCTTGCCCGCCGCCTGGTGGAAAACACCTTTGCCGACAAAGTGTTTTTCTGCAATTCCGGCGCGGAGGCCAACGAAGCCGCCCTCAAACTCGCCCGCAAATACGCCCGCGACACTTTCGGCGGGAGCAAACACCAAATCGTTGCCTGCACCAACGCCTTCCACGGCCGCACCCTGTTTACCGTGTCCGTCGGCGGCCAGCCCAAATACAGCCGCGACTTCGCCCCCCTGCCCGAAGGCATCGTCCACGTTCCTTTCAACGATCCCGCCGCCCTGGCCGCAGCCGTGTCGGAACAAACCTGCGCCGTCATCATCGAACCCGTACAGGGCGAAAGCGGCGTACTGCCCGCCACGCCCGAATTTTTACGCACCGCCCGCGAGCTGTGCGACCGTTTCCAAGCCGCCCTGATTTTCGACGAAGTGCAAACCGGCATGGGGCGCACCGGCAGGCTGTTTGCCTACCAGCACACCGGCATCGCCCCCGACATCCTCACCAGCGCGAAAGCCCTCGGCAGCGGCATCCCCCTCGCCGCCATGCTCACCACCGACCGCCTTGCGCCCGCTTTCGCACCCGGCACGCACGGCACCACATTCGGCGGCAACCCCCTGTCCTGCGCCGTCGGTTGTGCCGCCTTTGATCTCATCTGCCGCGAAGACACCCTTGCCAACGCCGTCAGGCAAGGCGCGGCCTTGACCGCCGCCCTCGAAAAACTCGGCCGCGACACCGGCATTTTCCAAAGTGTGCGCGGTCAGGGTCTGCTGATCGGCTGCGTCCTCGCCGAAGCCTACGCGGGCAAAGCCGCCTCCTTTACCGCTGCCGCCCTGCAACACGGCGTGATGCTGCTCACCGCCGGCACAAACGTCATCCGCCTCGCCCCGAGCCTGCTGCTTAGCGACGAAGACCTCGCCCAAGCCCTGCCGCGCCTCACAGCGGCGGCGGAACAATGGCTGCAAACGCAGTAAACCGTTTTCAGACGGCCTCTGCATTCGCGCAGGCCGTCTGAAAAGCCCGCCGCAGACAAAAGTCCGGCCAATCGGCGTTTCCCGCCCGATGTCCGGCTTTTTATTTGCCCGAGATCCATTGCCGCAAACCGGAATCCGGCATTCGGCTGCGGCTGTGGAAAAACGGAGTCTTTTGCCTGTTGGCGCAAGACTCCGTTTTTTTATCTTCATTTTCCGTTTCTGCTGCAACCACACCGACTGTCTGCCTGTATTTGCCGCTGCCGCCATACGGACAGCGGAATATTGCAGCGGTGCAGGTTGCCGGAGGCGTATTTCGGCAGACAAGTCCTGCTTATCGGGCGCACCGCCGCATTCGCGGGCGGGCAGCTATTGTTTGCGCTGCAAGCCGCCGTCTGAATGGAGAACGCGGTGGCAGGAAATGATACGGAAACGCGGTTTGCGCCGTCGGCATTAGCAGGCGTGCGGACTGCAGCAGGTTGGCCGGTATGTCCGGTTTGTTCCTGGTGGCTTTGGATTATATTTTGGAAATTTTATCAATCGAATGATTAATTATTTTTGCTAAATATTTTATATATTCTTCATGAATGTTGATAGTTGTCTCTTTCAGGTAATAGTTTCCTTTGGAATCTGTTATGTCGATAGTGCCATTCAAAGTTTCCCGTTCTATCGATAACTCCAAAACAATTTCATCATTATCATCAGATAACAGGAAATTTTCTTTTAAAAGCAAGCTAAGTATAATTTTTAACTTAGTCTGTTTTAAAAAAATATCTAAATCTGATTTGATTATTTTTTTGTTTAAAGCATTGGTTTCTCTTAATTCTATAAAATATAATATTATTTTGTATATTTCCATTTCTATTCCTTATCCGATTTATGATTGCGTGCCCAACAACTTGGGTAAGTAAATGCGTGGTATCACTACCTCTCGGTAGGTGTTGCAGGTCTTGCTGTTCGCGCTCTATGCGTTTGCTGCCGATAACCCGACAGGTACAAGCATTACTCGATGGCGCAGGATTGGGCAGTGCTCTGAGTTTGGTATTTTTATTAGCAAGTGCCGTCTGAAAAACAGGTTTCAGCGGCATTGGCATTTAACAGCGGCCGGAAAGCGGGGAATGGGGGTTTCCGGCTGCCTTGTGAACCACATGCATGGTGGAGCTATACACCTATCTTATGCAGGCTATGCTTTGCTACCTGGATAGGTGGCAGCACTACAATACTATATTTATATTTGCTAAATACTATATTTCTTTATCCAGACACTTTTGTATATATTCTGAGAAATTTTCTGCCAATACTGATTCTTCAATATTGTCATGATCAAATATGATAATCTGCCCATCTTTATTAATAAAGATGGGATTTCCCCAATCATCAACACCAAGAATCATTGCATTATAATAGTTGACTAGGAAGTCTTTAAAATGATTATTTATATCTATAATTGTATCGCATCCCAAAAATTCACAGTTATGAAAGCCATAAATTTTATGATTGTTGATAAGACAGCCTCCAAAAATTCTAGTAAATTCTTCAAATTCTTTGTTTATTGATATATTCAATTTATCTTTAATTCCCTGTATTTCCTGATTTGAAGAAGGCTTACCAACCAAAATCGGATTATCCTTAAAAAAGATATTTAAATTTTCCAATAGTACCTTGTCCATTTTTATTCCTTGATTTTCAAAAATTAACTGCTGTAACAAATTTTTCCTAGTTTCTGTTCTTGTTTTTCAATTCTTCTGTCGCTCCCAATTTTCAATACACCTTACTCCATTGATTAAATGCTGAGCTGGCTTTATCAGCACCTATATCCTTTCCTTTTTGACATACTGCTTTTTATTATTTAACAAATATTTACTAATGGGTGGTTCAATAATGGGAGCATTAAATCTCGATAATCTGTAAAAATTATCCTTTTTTACGGGATAAACCTAATGGCTCAATCCGAATGGCGATATTTGGAACAAAAAAAGTATAGATTATTATCCCCAGGCAGCCTAATCGGATTATGATTAACAAACCGCCCACATTTCGGATCATAATACCTGAACAGATTGTAATGCAGCCCCGTTTCTTCATCACAATACTGGTTTTGCGGTTTTAACGGTTGGATGGGCATTCGGATAGACTTTGCTTTCGCTTTTCGGCCCGCTTCAAGTAGTGTACTCGCCATATCTCGTTGGGTAGGGGTGTTGGAGACATAAAATTTCAGACGGTATTTGCAATAAAAGACAGCCTGAAAACAACAAAGGAGGAGTTTCGGGCTGCCTTGAACCGCGTGCGTGGCAAAGTACACACCCTGCCTTATACAGGCTATGCTTGCTATACTAATAATTTTAAAACTTTTGGAAATAGTTTGAAATCTTTCAATCTTTGGTAAAGTGGATTATTAAGAAAATCATCAAGAGGCAAGCCATTTAAATGCTTGACAATGGCTATTGTTAAAAACGGATATTTATATAAATTGGGATATTTTAGAACATCGCTAATTGTATCTGGTGTGCAGAAATAATAATTCCTCATAGTAAATACATATAAAAATAAAATTTCATTTAATATTTTGTGGATTTCATTTTTTGATGTATGTTTATAAATTGATATTATTCCATAATTTCTAAATATATGGCTAACATTCTTAAATTCCGAACCGTATATTTTAAAATTACTCGGGGTATCATTTTTATCTGTAAAATCATTTACGGTTGGATATAGCTGTGGTATATGTTTACCTAACTCAATAAATTTTTTATCAATAATATTTTCATTTATGTGTTCGGTAAGAGAAAATGAGCATAAAGCACCTGATGCCATATGTTTTCCTGATTTAAATTGAAAAACCAATTTTCCAATTAATTCATCATTATTATGATAGAGTTCAAAAATCCCTCCGATGTTTTTAAATAAAATATCACTTTCTTTTAATATGTTACAAAATTCTGAGATAATTTCTTTCTTCATATTATCCATGCCTTAATAAAATAAATACTATATTTTGCCGTTTGCTTGGCTTGTTTTTCCTTTTGAAGCTAGGATTGTGCTTCCGCCTCTTCTAGAATTATTTGTATGAGAGCAACGACCATTAGCAAACGTAGGGTATGCCGTCCCAAGACAATGTACGCGGTTTTTGCTGCCCAGAAGTATCCGCAACCGTTCTGCATCTTGCCGTTTGGCAAACGGAAAACTGACAGAATTCGGCAATCCGGTAGCAGAACAAGTCTCCGCCTTTGATATACCGGTATTGGGTTTTGGCTTTGTCCCAATTGAAAATTTTGTTTTTTGCTTTCATGCTGTGCCTCCACAGGTTAAGGGACGGGATGTTGGTTGCAACTGTGCCGGCAATATGCCGAATAAGGTAAGGGATGTTTTATTGCGGCGCGTTATGTGGCGCGGCAGGCAGATAGGGATGCAGATTGGCAAGGGCGGCCTGCCAGTTTGCGGGGGGGATGCCGAAGACTTCATGGATCTTGGCGCAGTCCAGTCGCGAATCGGCAGGGCGGCGGGCGGGGGTGGGGTAGTCGGCGGTGGCGATGGCGTTTAATTGCGGCGCGTGCGGCAGGATATTTTGTTTGACCGCTTGGGCGAAGATTTCGGCGGCGAAGCCGTGCCAGGTGGTGTAGGGGCTGCCTGAAAAATGGTAGATGCCCCAGTCGGCGAAGTCCGGATCACGGCTGCGTCCGGCAATCGTAACGATGGCGGCGGCAATGGCGGCGGCGGGAGTGGGTGCGCCGTGCTGGTCGGCAACGATGCCGAGACTGTCGCGTTCGCGGCCGAGGCGGAGCATGGTTTTGACGAAGTTGCCGCCGTGTGCGCCGAACACCCAGGCGGTGCGCAGGATGATGTGGCGGGCACAGGCGGCGGCGGCCTGTTCACCTGCGAGTTTGCTTTGGCCGTAGATGCTTTGCGGGTGGACGGGGTCGGTTTCGCGGTAGGGGCGGTTTGCCGTGCCGTCGAAAACGTAGTCGGTGGAGAGATGGATGAAGGCGGCGTTGTGCGCGGCGGCGGCTTCGGCCAGATGGCGCACGGCATCGCGGTTTACGGCGTAGGCGGCAGCGGCATCGTTTTCGGCTTTGTCTACGGCGGTGTAGGCGGCGGCGTTGATGATGATGTCGGGACGGAGGGATGAGGCCGTCTGAAAAACGGCATTGCGGTCGGTGATGTCGAGGGTGTCGCGGCCTGCGGCCAGTAGATTGGCGCGGTTTTCGAGACGGGAAACGAGTTCGCGGCCGACTTGGCCTGCGGCTCCGGCGAGGAGGATGTTCATGTGTTTGTCCTTATGATGGGTTGGGACGGAGGTAGGCCGTCTGAAAAGGCGGCTTGGAAAACGGAGCGTGCGTTTGGGCAAAAGCGGAAAGGCCGTCTGAAAGACAGATTTCAGACGGCCTTTCGCTGCGGTTTGTAGCGGAACAATATAAAAAACCTGCGGCCTTTCCGCGCCTTGGTCTGATAGGGAAGGATTTTCTTATGTCTTAAAAACAATGCAGGGAAAATATGCTTCGCTCTGCCTGCGGTGCGGTATCTTGGCTGTTTTGTTCCGCTAAATAAATACGGCACGACACGGTGCGTATGGTTCGCTAACAGATACAGGCCGATATGCCCAGCTTTCGCTAGGGCGGCTGCGGAGGTTGTTCAGCGAGCGAGCGCAATCCGGAGTGCCACCAGCACCAGAAGGGTGATGCCGAAGCCTTGGTGCAGCCGCCGCAGTACATTCAGCGTGGGGTAGATACTGGAAGCGATGGCGGAGGCTGACATCAGCAGCATCGTCGCCACCATCAGCCAATGCAGCAGGCGGCTGACGCGTCCGGATGTTTGAGGATTGTCGTTTCTCATGGTGCGTGCCTTATTGATCGATGAAGCGGAACAGGCAGGGCTGTATCTGCGTGTTTTCCGGCAGCGGGTTTTTCAGCGTTTGCTGCATGTTGGCGGTGGCGTTTTCCAACTTTTGCGGTAATGCCCATCCGGCGACGTTGATAAAGTGGTATTTGCCGCCCGGTTCGATGTGCCGATGCAGACGGGGCGGGTTTTCAGGAAATCGCGCGATTTTTTCCGGCTTTCAAGCTCAGCCGCTTCTTGGCTTTCGGGCAGCAGGGCACGGCGGTGGCGGGGAGGATTTTTTTATACTTTAGTTCCCTATTTCGCAAATACGTGTAATTTTTTCATTCACTCTATCTCCATATTTTTTTCTATCCGCATTGTTTCTTGATTTCTTGGAATGCAGAATTTTCGTTTGCGTTGCATAAATTCTTGGCAAGACGGAAAACCGGATTTCATTGCGGCAGCAGATGTTTTTTCAGTTTCTGCAATACGGCCGTTGTCCCCGCTGTGCCTGCGCGTTCCTGCTCTGCCGCCCAGCTGTCGAGTACGGCGCGGTAGTTGCTGGTTTTTGCCCATTCCCGCACTTCTTCGGGGCTGAGTTCGCGTAAGTTCACGCCTTTGTCGCGGGCGGTTTGCAGGATTTGCGCGTAGCTTTCGTCCATGATTCTGCCCAGCTCGCCGTAGGATTTTTCGGCGGCGCGGCGGAAGGCGGCGCGGTCTGCTTCGCTAAGCTGTGCCCATTTTTGGCTGCTGATGACTACGGGGTAGATGTGTCCCAGCCAGAAGTCTCGCGAAACAAGGGCGTAGGGGGCGTGTTCGTAGGCTTTGATGTCGATGGCACTGTCGATGTTGACCATCAGGCCGTGCATTTCGCCGCTGGCCAGTTTGGCGTAGGTTTCTTCGCCCCAGCGGCTGGTGGTGGGCATTGCGCCGGCGTTTTTCAGAAAATCACGATGCCAGAAGCTGGCGCTGCGCCAGGTTTGTCCTTTGATGTCGTTCAGGTTTTTCAGCGGCTTGGTGCTGAAGAAGGCGACGGGGTAGCCGGTGGCGATGATGAGCGGGGTTACGCCGTTTTTTTGGTATTCGGCGGTGAGTTCGGGGATGTCGGCGTAGATGCGGCGCAGGGTTTGTACTTGTTGTCCGCCGACGGGGCCGATCATGAAGCCTTTGAAGAGTTGGTGCAGCGGCAGTTGTTGCAGGCTGTATTCGGGGACGGCGGTGATGAGGTCGGTTTTACCGTCGGCTACGGCTTGCAGTTCGTTGTGCGCTTTGGCGATGCTGCCGCCCCAGTGCGCTTCGATTTTCAGACGGCCTTGGCTTTCGGCTTCGACGTTTTTGAAGAATACGTCGTTGATGAAGCGGGTGCGCATATTGCCGTAGGGTTCGTGGTCGCTGTAGCGCAGTATGGTGCCTGCGGCTGCGGCCGTACCCGACAGTAAAAGCGCGGCTGCGGCAGCCGCCAGCATAAGCAGGGTAGGTTTGCGGATGTTCATTTTATCCTCATGTTTTTGCAGGGATGGCGGGTCGTGACGGTGCATGATGCGGAATATTCCGCAATGTACAGACTGCTTTTCAGACGGCCTCAAAGCGGCCGGCCGCTGTGTTTCAGCAGGCGCAGCAGGTATCGGCCGTATTCGTTTTTGGCCATGGGGCGGGCGAGGGCTTCGAGTTGTTCGGCCGGCAGCCAGCCGTTGCGCCAGGCGATTTCTTCGAGGCAGGCTACCTGAAGGTTTTGGATGTTTTGCACGGCCTGTACGAAGGAGGCGGCTTCGTGCAGGCTTTCGTGGGTGCCGGTGTCGAGCCAGGCGAAGCCGCGTCCGAGAAGCTGGACGTTGAGGCTGCCGTCTTCGAGGTACATTTCGTTGAGGGTGGTGATTTCGAGCTCGCCGCGGGCGGAGGGTTTGACTTGTTTGGCCATGCCGACGACGCGGTTGTCGTAGAAATAGAGGCCGGTTACCGCCCAGTCGGATTTGGGCTGCTGCGGTTTTTCTTCGATGGATATGGCTTTGAATTGTTTGTCGAACTCTACTACGCCGAAGCGTTCGGGGTCTTTGACTTGGTAGGCGAAGACGGTGGCTCCGTGTGCGCGGGCGGCGGCTTGTTGCAGCATTTGGGTGAAGGATTGGCCGTAGAAGATGTTGTCGCCTAAGACGAGGCAGACGTTGTCGCTGCCGATGAAGTCTTCGCCGATGAGGAAGGCTTGGGCGAGGCCGTCGGGGCTGGGCTGGACGGCGTAGCTGATGCGGATGCCGAAGTCTTGGCCGCTGCCGAGCAGGCGGCGGAAGGCGGCGTTGTCTTCGGGGGTGGTGATGACGAGGATGTCGCGGATGCCGGCGAGCATCAGTACGGACAGGGGGTAGTAAATCATGGGTTTGTCGTACACGGGTAGGAGCTGCTTGGATACGCCGCGTGTGATGGGGTAGAGGCGGGTGCCGGAGCCGCCGGCGAGGATGATGCCTTTCATGGGGTGTCCTTTGGGCTTTTTGGGTTTTGGTCTGTCGGTGTTTGGAGGCCGTCTGAAAACGGGGTTTGCATTATGTGGCGGGGTTTTCAGACGGCCTGTTTGGGCTTCAGGTAGCCTGTGGCCGTCTGAAAAGGGGTTTTACCGTCCGCCGAGGCGTTGCAGGCGGTAGCTGCCGTTGAGGACGTTTTGCCACCAGTCGCGGTTGTCGAGATACCATTGCACGGTTTTGCGGATGCCGCTGTCGAAGGTTTCCTGCGGCTGCCAGCCGAGTTCGCGGGCGATTTTGGCGGCGTCGATGGCGTAGCGGGCATCGTGGCCGGGGCGGTCGGGGACGAAGGTGATGAGGTCGGCATAGCGGTGTACGCCGGCGGGCTTTTCGGGGGCGAGTTCTTCGAGCAGGGCGCAGACGGTGCGGACGACTTCGAGGTTGGTTTTTTCGTTGTGTCCGCCGATGTTGTAGGTTTCGCCGGTGTGGCCTTGCGTTACGACGGTGTGGAGGGCGCGGGCGTGGTCTTCTACATACAGCCAGTCGCGGATTTGGCTGCCGTCGCCGTATATGGGCAGGGGTTTGCCGGAAAGGGCGTTGAGGATGATGTGGGGGATGAGTTTTTCGGGGAAGTGGCAGGGGCCGTAATTATTTGAGCAGTTGGTGATGAGGGTGGGCAGGCGGTAGGTGCGCTGCCAGGCGCGGACGAGGTGGTCGCTGCCGGCTTTGCTGGCGGAGTAGGGGCTGGACGGGGCGTAGGGGGTGGTTTCGGTGAACAGGTCGTCGCTGCCGTGCAGGTCGCCGTACACTTCGTCGGTGGAGATGTGGTGGAAGCGGAAGGCGGTTTTTTGGTTTTCAGGTAGTCTTTCGTAGTGGGCGCGGGCGGCTTCGAGCAGGGTGTAGGTGCCGACGATGTTGGTGTGGATGAAGTCGGCGGGGCTGTCGATGCTGCGGTCGACGTGGCTTTCGGCGGCCAGGTGCATGACGGCGCGGGGCTGGTGCTGCTCGAAGATGCGGTCTAGTGCGGCGCGGTCGCAGATGTCGGCGTGCTCGAAGGTGTAGCGGGGGTGGCCGGACACGGCGGCGAGGGATTGGAGGTTGCCGGCGTAGGTGAGTTTGTCGAGGTTGACGACGTGTTCGTCTGTGTGGGCGATGAGGTGGCGGATGAGGGCGGAGCCGATAAAGCCCGCGCCGCCGGTGATGAGGATGGGGTGCATAGTTCAGGTTCGTTGGGCTGTAAGTTGGGGGAAATCTGTGCAAACGGGCGGTGTCAGGAGTGTGCCGGATTGCGTTGTTTCAGTTTCTTTTTGTAGGAAAAGACGATGTTGCCGAATAATGTGATGATTCTTATGTCTTTGATTCTTTCTTTGCTGATGGGTTTTTTATGGTCTGCTTTGTATGAGGCATAGGCGGATGCCTGCAATATTTTCTGTACTTCTTTGTTGTGCAGGAGTGAGGCGGCCACTTTGTTCATGGAGAAGATGCGTATGGATTCGTCGAAAGTGGAATTTCTAATGGCATAAACCGCCCATGAAACCAATGCGTCGGGCACTTCTCTGTCCGGCCAGTATCTTTCCAGATATTCGCTGACATTTCTAATCTGGCGTATGCTGTTTTTATGTATATTGTTGTCGTGCAGGCGGTAGAAAACATTGTTGCCCGGCAGAAATGCGTGTTTCCATTCGGGATGATCGAGCAGATAGCGGAACAGCTTGGTTCGGAGAACAATGTCGTCGCCGATGATGTCTTCGTCAAACCCGCCGACGGCATCGATTAGCGATTTTCTGAATATGCATCCTTGTATAAAGAATGCGCCGAAGTGCGAGTATTCAAATTCCAGCAGCTCTGATACGGTGGGGTGTTCTATATTTTCAATGGGCGATTCGGGCAGGTATCCGGTGATGACTTTGCCTTTGTTGTTGATGGATGCCGCTTTTTTGGTGGCCACAAAAGCCAAGTCTTCTTGGCTGTTCATCAGCTCGATTTCTTGGCGGACAACTTCCGGATTAAACACATCGTCCAAAGAAATAAAGGCCACTAATCCGCCCTTGCATTTTTCTAGGGCGGTGTTGAAGTTTTTACCGATATTGCCCGTATTCTCTTGGGCAATGACGGTAACGGGAAACGGATATTTGTCGGCCAAGCCGTTTAAAACCTCCACGCTGTTGTCTTTCGAGCCGTCATCCACTACGACGACTTCTATATTCGGATAAGCAATGCGTTCGATAGAATCAAGGTTTTCTTTTAAAAAATCGGCATGGTTGTAACCGAGGCAGCAGATGGAAAGCAGATGGTTGCTCATATTGTATCCTTGTATTATTTGAAGCTGTTGCAGGCATCAATTACCCTGCCTGCTTCTTCATCCGTCATAACGGGGCTGATGGGCAGCGACAACACGCTGCGGTGCAGCTCTTCGGTCAGCGGCAGGGAAAGGTGGTTCAGATGGCGGTAGGCCTGCTGCTTGTGCGGCGGAATCGGATAGTGCACCAGCGTTTGGATGCCGTTTTGCCGCAGGTGTTCCTGCAACTCATCGCGCTTGGCGCAGCGGACGACAAACAAATGCCAGACGTGTGCTTCGGATACGGGGGCTTGGGGCAGCGTAATCAGGGGATTGCGGATTTCGGACAGATAGCGTTGCGCGATGCGGCGGCGGCGGGCGTTTTCCCGATCCAGATGGTTGAGTTTGACCGCCAGCATGGCGGCCTGAATCTCGTCCAGGCGGCTGTTGGTGCCGCTGTACAGGTTTTCGTATTTGCGGTGCGAGCCGTAATTGCGCAATGCCCGGATGATTTCGGCCAATCCGTCGTCGTTGGTGGTAACCGCGCCGCCGTCGCCGAGTGCGCCGAGGTTTTTGCCGGGATAAAAACTGAATCCCGCCGCATGTCCCCAATTGCCTGCTTTTTTATCGTTTAGCCGTGCGCCGTGGGCTTGGGCGGCATCTTCCAATACCAGCAGGCCGTGTTTCTCCGCCAGCGGCATGATGCCCGCCATATCGGCCAACTGACCGTAGAGGTGGACAGGCAAAACGGCGCGGGTTTTGTCCGTTACCGCTGCCGCAACGGCAGCCGCGCTCAGATTGAAGGTTGCGGCATCGGGCTCGACCAGCACCGGCACGAGCCGGTTGGCGGTAACGGCCAGTACGGAGGCGATATAGGTGTTGGCGGGCACAATGACTTCGTCGCCCTCTTTCAGACGGCCTGCTTCCTGCCAAGCGCGCAATACCAAAACCAGCGCGTCCAAGCCGTTGGCCACGCCGATGGCGTGCTTTGCGCCGCAATATCGGGCAAACTGCTGCTCGAAATTTTCCAGTTCGCTGCCCGAAATATACCAGCCGCTGTCGATAACGCGGTTGCAGGCGGCTTTCAATTCTTCGGCATATTGCCGGTTGATCTGTTGCAAATCCAAAAACGGAATCACGGTATTTCTCCTACGATACGGGCGGGGTTGCCGGCCACAATACTTCTGGGCGGGACATTTTTGGTAACGACGGCACCTGCGCCGACCATGCAGTATTCGCCCAGCTCGATGCCGGGCAGGATGGTGGCGTTGGCACCGATGCTTGCGCCTTTGCGGACGACGGTTTTTAAAAATTCGGGCGGATACTGTTTGGAGCGGGGCATTTTGTCGTTGGTGAACGTGGCATTCGGGCCGACGAAGACATCGTCTTCCAACACAATGCCGTCCCACAGGTAAACGCCTGATTTGACTGTAACGTTGTTGCCGATTACCACGTCGTTTTCAATCAGGGTATGGGCGCAGATATTGCAGTTTTTGCCGATGGCGGCATCTGCCAGCACCACGGCAAACTGCCAGATGCGCGTGCCTTCGCCGATATTTTTGGCGGCAACATCGCTGAGCGGATGGATAAACACGGCTAACCTTCTTTCCCCGAGATGCGGACAAATTCGTCGTAGTCGCGGATATAGTCCGACTCGTCGTACAGGCTGTCGGCCAGCACCATCAACACGCAGTCTTCCGAAAAATCATACATTTCCCGCCACATAAACGATTCGATTAACAAGCCCTGCGCCGGATTGTCCAGCAACACGCTGACTTTTTCTGTGCCGTCGTCCAGCAGGAAACGGCACGAACCGCGCACGGCCACCACAATCTGTTTGAGCTGCTTGTGGGCGTGAAAACCGCGCCGCACGCCTTCTTTGGTGTCGAACAGATAATAAACGCGCTTGATTTTAAAAGGGATGTTTTTGCCTTCTTCAAGAGCAATCAGCGAGCCGCGTTCGTCGCCGTGGGTTTGGAGCTGTATCAGGTTGATTTTCATGTTGGTGGAGTCTGCACGGGTAAATGGATGGGTTGGTGGGGCTCTATCTGCAATACATAACGGAGCCAGTTGCCGAAGCTGTATTTCTCGCGGATAGCGGGGTCGATTTCATGATAAGGGCGTTGGAGGAAGTCATCCATGCCGTCGAAATGTTCGCCGTCCCAGATAAAGATGTTGTCGGGATGGTAGAAATCGTAGTTTTTGATGTCGGCATTGGTGGTAATCAGTTTTTTGCGGTGTCCCAATGCTTCAAAAACGCGCAGCGACAGGCCGCTGTGCGTGCTGATGACGAAATCGACCAGCACCGAAGCGCGGCGGGCGTTTTCCAGATTTTCCCGATAGCTTGTCCGCTGGCGGAAAGTGATGTTGCCGCAGTCGTAGAGCGGGCTGATTTGTTGCGGATTGCCGTAATAGACGATTTGGAAATCCAGCGGCCAGCCGGCCTGTTCGGCATAACGGCAGAAGCGGCGGACGGTGGGGATGCGGTCTTCGCGGTGTGCGCCGATAAAATAGAGTACGGGTGCTTCGGTCTGTACGGCATCGGCTGGCGGCAGATGGTCGAAATAGAAATTGGTGGTCGGCAGCAGGCGGGGATCGTTCTGTGCCGCATCATTCGGGTCGAAAATATAGAAGCGGTCAAACAGGCCGATTTGGCTTTTTATAGAAGGGAAACGATCCAAGCCGTCCCATTGGTAATTGACCGTAAGGCGGGATTTGCTTTTGATTTCACGGATAAAGCTGTTGGGATAAATATCCGAGCGGATGAATAAGGCGTAATCGAAGGCGGGAAAGTCTGCCAGTTTGGCGGCCAACTGCCTGCGCTTTACTTCAACCATCAGTTCTTTTTTGGCATCTTTGTTGCCCAAAACGGTTTGCTTGAACTTGGTTTGGATGCGCGCCCAGAGGTTCGGGTAGCGGAAGGTTTGCGTGTCCAGCGTGAAATCAAGCACATCGAAGCCGTGATGCGCCAGACATTCGCCCAGCAGGACGTGTATGTCGGCATCGTTGACCATGCCTAGGAAAATACGGGGTTTTGTCATGATTGCTTCCGTGCCGTGTTATTGCAGACTGCTTTTCCAGCGTTCAAAGGCTACCTGAAAAACCTTGTCCAGCTTTGCCTGGTGTTCCGCCGTGTCGGGTACTTGGTAGAACGCGTCTTCGTTTTCCAGGCCGAGGGCGAGGAAGTAGTCGGCGAGGAAGTGGCCGTAGCCTTCGTCTTCGTCGGCGTAATAATATCGGGTGAAGCGGTTGCCCAAGTCATTGAAACAGTTGCTGTCTATGCCGCCGCTGAGCTGCTGCCGCACAAACAGGCCGCCTGAAATCCGCCGCTGCTGCAAATCGTCAAACTGCGGCAAGGCGGCCGCCGCTTCGCTGTGCAGGCCTTGCGACACCGCCCATGCGTAATAATACCCGATATGACGGGCGGCTTGGGCGGGGGATACGGCGGTGTGCAGCGTAATGTGGTCGTAGAGCATTATTCAAACCAGTCCGAGGGCAGGTTGTCGGGGGTGATTTCGTTGATGTTGTCGCGGTAGTAGAGGATGGCGGCGGGGCTTCGGGTGTAGGGCAGCCAGTAGTTCAGCCCTTCGTCGCGGTAGAGGCCGATTAGGGGTTTGCCGAGGCCGGCGGCGATGTGGACGGTGGCGGTGTCGGGGGAGATGACGCGATCGGCGCGGCGGATGAGTTCGATATTATCTTGTATGGTTTGTGTTTTTTCGTAAACGTGGCAGTTGGGCGCGGCTTGGGCGAGCTGTTGCAGCAGGGGGGTTGCGGCAGGATAGCCGAGCAGGACGAATTGCTGCTGCGGCAGTTTTTCGGCGAAATGGGCGAGCCAGCGGGCGATGTTTTCGGGAGTGAAGCGGCGGGCGTTGGCCGCGCCGAAGAAGTTGACGGCGGTGTAGCTGCCGATTTGCCGCTGTTGCAGAAAGGCGGCAACGGCGTCTGCGGCGGCGGGGTCGGCGGGAATGTCGTAGGCGGTGTCGATGGCGGTAAAGCCGCAGATTTCTAAGGCTTGGCGGTAGATTTCGCTGAAATGCTGGTTTTGGTCGGGGATGTTGCGGTTGAAGATGCGGTAGTGTTCTTTGGCGAAACCGATGTTGTAGGGGGCGGCGATGCTGCGGATAAGGCGCAGGTCGCGGGTGCGCAGGAAGGCGGTGGGGTCGATGAGGACGTCGTATTGTCCGGCAATGCTGCGGCCGACGGCGCAATAGGAGCGGCTGCTTTTGGCGCGGACGGTGTGGACGGTGTCGATATGCGGGTTGCGGTCGAACAGGCTGCGGTTGGCTTCGGTGCAGACCACGCCGATTTTGATGTGCGGCGCGGCTTTTTTGATTTCGCGGAACACGAAGGAGCTGACGATGTAGTCGCCGATTTTGCCGTCTTGGCGCAGAAAGAGGACGGCGCGGATGTGTTCGGGCGACAGCGGGGCGGCAGACGGGCGCGGGGCGCGGTCGTACAGGGCTTTGCCCGCGCGGATGCGCAGGGTTTGCAGGCGTTTTTTGAGGGCTTTGAACAGGGTTTTGGCGGTCATGGGCGGCTTGTTTGGATTGCGGGCGGTGTGTTTTGCTTTTCAGGTAGCCTTTGGCGGTTTTCAGACGGCCTGTTGCCGTCGGGTGGATGGATGCTGTTTATTAAAGGGGCGGCACAGGGCGCGGGCTTGGGTTTGGCATCGGCCGCGTGCGTCGCCTTGGGGCGGCACACCCTACTTTGGCAGCGGGGAGCGCGGCTTTTCAGACGGCCTTTCCTTGATATGTTCGGCATGGTTTGTGATTTGTATAGATAGTTTGTTTTATCGGGTAATCACACATTTGCCGATTTTGGTTTTTCCGTCGAAAAAATCAAATTCAAAACCGTCGGCCAGTAATCCGTGCGGTGCGCCGTCGATTGGGAAATAAACTTTATCCGCCATGCTTTCATAACCTTGTTCGCTTGGCGGGATACTAAATTCCAAGGCAATAGTCCAGATGCCGCTTGGTAAATACAGTTGGGTATAAAGCAGATGCCCGCTATGCAGCTTACGTTTGGTTTGGTTGAATACAGCCTTGTTCCAAAACACAAAACACAAAACACATCATTTTTTGTATTCCTGGCGTGCGGGTCGGATAGGCGTATCCGGCTTGCGGCGCAAACTGCAAAGGCTACCTGAAAAACGTTTTGCTGCTTATCAGGCAGCTTGGAAGCAGGCCGTCTGAAAAACGTTTTTTATTTTTTTCAGACGGCCTGTGTTTACTCGCCCAACAGCGCGATGTCGGCCACGGCGTTCATCTGCTGTGCCAGTTGGTTGAGCAGGTTGAGGCGGTTTTGCTTCACGGCGGCATCGTCGGCCATCACCATCACTTTGTCGAAGAAGGCATCGACTTGCGGTTTGACGGCGGCCAGCTCGGTTAAGGCCGTCTGAAAATCCTGCTGCGCCAGCGCGGCGGCGATTTTGGGCTGCAAGGCTTGGGCGGCGGCGTAGAGGGCGCGTTCTTCGTCTTGCTGCAACAGGTTTTCGTTTACCGCGCCCAGTTCGGCATCGGCTTTTTTGAGCAGGTTTTGCACGCGCTTGTTGGCGGCGGCGAGGGCGGCGGCTTCGGGAAGCTGCTTAAACGCGGCCACGGCTTGCAGTTTGGCGGCCAAGTCGTCGAGGCGGGCGGGCTTTTTCGCCAATACGGCGGCCACGGTGTCTTGCGGGTAGTCGTTTTGCAGCAATACGGCCAGCCGCGCCTGCATAAAGTCGGCCACTTCGGCGGCGGTGTTGGCGGCGAGTTTGCCTTGCGGGAAGCTGTTGCAGGCGGTTTGCAGCAGGTCGTTGAGGTCGAGGCCGTGTTCCATCAGCATCCGCAATACGCCGAGGGCGGCGCGGCGCAGGGCGTAGGGGTCTTTGTCGCCGGTGGGAATCAGGCCGATGCCCCAAATGCCGGCGAGGGTTTCGAGTTTGTCGGCCAGGGCGACGGCGGTGGCGACGGGGTTTTCAGGCAGCTTGTCGCCGGCAAAGCGCGGGCGGTAGTGTTGGGCGATTGCGTCGGCAATGGTCTCTTTTTCGCCGTCGCCCAGCGCGTAATAACGCCCCATCGTGCCTTGCAGCTCGGGAAATTCGCCCACCATTTCGGTGAGCAGGTCGGCTTTGGCGAGGCGGGCGGCGCGTTCGGCTTCGGCGCGGTCTGCGCCCAAGGCGGCGGCGATGTGGGCGGCAATGCTTTGCAGGCGTTCGACGCGCTCGGCCTGCGAGCCGATTTTGTTGTGGTACACCACGTCGGCCAGTTTGGGCAGACGGCTTTCCAGCGGGGCTTTTTTGTCTTGCGTGTAGAAAAATCCGGCATCGCTCAAACGCGCGCGCAATACGCGTTCGTTGCCTTCGATGATGTGGTGCGGGTCGTCGGTTTGCAGGTTGGAAACCAGCAGGAAGCGGTTCATCAGTTTGCCGTTGCTATCCAGCAGCGGGAAGTATTTTTGGTTTTGCTGCATGGTGAGAATCAGGCACTCCTGCGGCACGGCGAGGAAATGTTCTTCAAAACCCGCTTCCAGAACCGCCGGCCATTCCACCAGCGCGGCCACTTCGTCGAGCAGGGCTTCGTCGGCGGCAACGGTGGCGTTCAGACGGCCTGCCTGTTCGTTTAAAGCTGCCTGAATTGCGGCTTTGCGTTCGGCAAACGAGGCGATGACTCTGCCTTGATCGCGCATTTGGGCGGCGTAGGAATCGGCGTTTCCAATCGTGATGAGGCCGTCTGAAAGAAAGCGGTGGCCGCGCGTCTGGCGGCCGCTGTCCAAGCCCAACACAGAGGCGGGCACGACATCTGCGCCGTGCAGCACCACGAGGCCGTGGACGGGGCGCACGAAGGTGTGCGTGCTGCTGCCCCAGCGCATCACTTTGGGAATCGGCAGTTTTTTCACCGCCTGATTGATGATGTCTTCAAGCAATTCGGACAAAGGCTTGCCCGCTTGGGTGAACTCGTGCGCGTACACATCCTGCTTGCCGTCGTGGATGATTTTCAGGCTGCCGATGTCGGCACCGCAGGAGCGGGCAAAGCCTTCGAGCGCCTTGGTGGGTGCGCCGTCTTTCATCGCGTTGGCCACGGCCGGGCCTTTTTTGACAACGTGTTGGTCGTCCTGCACGGCTTTGACATTTTGCACCTGCACGGCCAGACGGCGCGGCGAGGCATAGGCGGTGTATTGCACTTGGCCTTGAACCAGTTGCGCTTTTTCCAAGCCTTCGGCCACGGCGGCGGCAAAGGCGTTGCCCAGATGGTTGAGGGCTTTGGGCGGGAGTTCTTCGGTGAGGAGTTCGATTAACAGGGTTTGGGTCATTTGGGTCGGGCTTTCTTTGTTGCTGTCCGCACGCGGCGGGTATTTGGTTTCGGATTTGGTTTTTCAGACGGCCTTTTGATGTTGGGGCCGTCTGAAAACGGGGTTTCAGGCTTTGCTTTTTTTGCTTTTTTGCTTTTCAGACGGCCTTTGGAGTGTCAGGCCGTCTGAAAACTCAGTTTCCGACGGGCATCTTGCGGCTCAACGCGGCGTAGTAGCCTTGTTTCGCCAAGAGTTCGTTATGGCTGCCCTGTTCGATGATGCGGCCGGCATCCATCACGATGATGCGGTCGGCCTGTTCGACGGTGGTCAGGCGGTGGGCGACGATGATGCTGGTGCGTCCGTGCATCAGGCGTTCCAGAGCCTGCTGGACGAGGCGTTCGGATTCGTTGTCGAGTGCGCTGGTGGCTTCGTCGAGCAGCAGCACGGGCGCATCTTTCAGGATGGCGCGGGCGATGGAGACGCGCTGGCGTTGGCCGCCGGAGAGCTGGTTGCCGTTTGCGCCGACCGCCATATGCGCCCCCTGCGGCTGCTGCTGCACGAATTCCCACAGGTTGGCGGCTTTGAGGGCGGCTTCCACATCGGCTTCAGATGCGTCGGGGCGGCCGTAGAGCACATTATTATACAAGGTGTCGTCAAACAGAAAAACGTCTTGCGAAACAAGGGAAAACTGGCGGCGCAGGCTTTCGAGTGTCAGGTCTTCGATATTGATGCCGTCGAGCGAGACGGTGCCGGATTCGGCTTCGACGAAGCGCGGGAGCAGGTTGACGGCGGTGGTTTTGCCGCTGCCGGAGCTGCCGACGAGGGCGGTTTTTTCGCCGGGGGCGATGTCGAGGCAGAAATCGTCCAGGGCTTTGCGCTCCTGTCCTGCGTAGCGCACATTGATATGGGAAAATTTCAGACGGCCTTCGGCGCGGCCGATGGTCTGTGTGCCGTTGTCGGTTTCGTCGGGTGTGTCGAGGAAGGCGCAGACGTTGTCGGCGGCGATAAACATGGCCTGCATGGGAATGCCGACGTTGGCCAGGTTTTTGATGGGGGCAACCATCTGCAGCATGGCGATGATGAAGGCCATAAATTCGCCGATGGTGGTGGTGCCGCTGCGGCTCTGCCACAGGGCGATGAAAATGACGATGGCCAGGGCGATGGAGGCGATCAGCTCGCTTATGGGCGAACGCGCCGAGGCGGCTTGGGCGATTTTTTTGTTGATGCGGGCGATTTTGTCGTTGACGGCGGCGAAGCGGCCGACGGCACTTTGGCTGCCGCCAAACATTTTGACGATGCGGTGTCCCTGATGCAGCTCGTTGATGACGGTGGTCAGCTCGGAAAGCGTGGTTTGCGCACCGATCTGCGGCTCTTTCAGGCGTTTGCGGTAGTAGGAGGAGAGCCACAGCAGCGGCGGAAACATCATGACCACCACCAGGCTGAGCTGCCAGTTGAGATACAGCAAAACGGCCACCAGCCCGGCCACAATCATGCTGTCGCGGCAGACGGTGATAAACACGCTCGATGCGTTGGAAATGGCGATGCCCGCCTGTACGAGAAAACGGCCGGAGAAGTTGCCAGAAGACTCGTCCTGCTGCACCTTCGACGAGAGCCGCAGCATTTTGGCGAACATATCGCGGCGCAGACCGCGCATGGCTTCCACGCCTACCCAGGAAATCAGGTAGTCGCTGACAAAGCGTCCCAGCCCGCGCAGGGTCATCAGGAAAACGAGAAATAGCGGCACCGCCCACAGCTTGTGCTCCGTGCCCCAAATCAGATGGTTCATCTTCTCTTTCAGGCCGGACAGAGCCGCATACCAGTTTCCGGCTTCGCCCAATTGCGGCGCGGCCTGCGGTGCGGCAAAGCCCTGGTTGACCAGCGGCGCGATAAAGGCGGCCAGATAGCTTTCCGTCGCGGCCACGGTGGCAATGGCGAGAAACGCCCAGAAAATGCGGATTTTGTAGGGCAGGATGTAGCCCAGCAGCCGCCTGAAATTCTGTGTGTCCTGTTTGTTGAAAATGCTGAAAGATTTTTCTTTTTCGCTCATTTGGGTTCGGTAGTCCGGCGGGTTTGGTTGGCGGGAAGCGGGGTTGGGGTTTTGTCGGAGCCGCTTTTTCAGACGGCCTGATGCGGCTTGGAGGCCGTCTGAAAATGTGCGGGAAAGGCGTTCAGACGGCCTGCAACATATGCATGATCAGGCGGATTAATGTGTCTTTCTGCTTGGGGTCGGACTCGGCCACCAGCAGCGTGAGTGCGGCGAGGCCGGTGTCGTTGATGACGGCTTCGCCGCGTGCATTAAGCAGACGGCGGTTGCGGTGCAGGAAATCGGCAAACAGAAATGCGCCGCTGCGTTTGTTGCCGTCGGCAAACGGATGGTTTTTCACGATAAAGTACAACAGGTGCGCGGCTTTGCTTTCTATGCTGGGATAGGCGGGTTCGCCGAATACGGTCTGCTCCAAATTGCCGAGCAGGGCTTCGAGGCCGTTGTCGCGTTCGCGGGCGAACAGTTCGCCGGCTTCGCCGCGTGCGGCAAGCTGATGTTTGAACTCGGCGAGTGCGGCACGGGCTTGGGCGACGGTGGGCAGTTCGCCGCCGGCTTGGGTTTTGGGTTCGCCCAACAGGCCTTCGTCATATTGCTGCAACCAGAGAAAGGTTTGCGTGTAGCGGCCGATAATGTCGACCAGGCCGCGCCCGCTTGCGACGGTCAGCTCGGGCGAGGCGGCGGTTTTGCGGATGAGGGCGACGGCCTGTTCCAACTCGGCGGCGTTGTGCTGCAAACGTTTTTGGTTGAGGGCATAGCCTTTGAGCAGGTAGTCTTTCAGGCGGGCGGTGGCCCAAATGCGAAACTGCGTGGCATGGCGGGATTTAACCCGGTAACCTGCTGAAATCACGGCATCTAAATTGTAATGCCTGATTTGGCGCGTTACCCTGCGGCTGCCTTCGGTGCGAACTACCGAGAAATCCTCGGTAGTTGCCTGTTCGTCCAATTCGCCTTCGGCATAGATGTTTTTCAGGTGCAGGCCGATGTTGTCTGGACTGGTGTCAAAAAGCTGCGCCATCTGCGCCTGCGACAGCCACACGGTTTCTTGGTCGAAACGCACTTCTACCTGCGTTTGGCCGTCTGAAGTCTGGTAGATTTCGATGGGGCTGTTCATGTTTTGCGGTTCTTTTTTCAGGTAGCCTGAAAGCGTTCAGGAAAACCCGCCGTTCAGGTGCATCAGCAGCCAAAACAGCAGCAGCGGCAGCAGGACAAATACGGCCAATACAATCAGCAGTGCGCCCAAGGGCGATTTCAGTTTCCGATACCGGCCGTTTTTCATCTGCGCCTCTGTTTTCCGGCTTCAGGCTACCTGAAAAGGGTTTTCAGGCTGCTTCTGCCTGCTTTTTCAGCAGTGGAAAGCCCAGTTTTTCGCGGCTTTCGACAAATTTGTGCGCGGCGGCACGGCTGAGGGTGCGGATGCGGCCGATGTAGGCGGCGCGTTCGGTTACGGAAATCGCGCCGCGCGCGTCGAGCAGGTTGAAGGTGTGGCCGGCTTTGAGCACCAGCTCGTAGGCGGGCAGTGCCAGCGACACGTCTTCCATGTCGAGCAGGCGTTTGGCCTGTGCTTCGTAGTCGTCAAACTGGCGCAGCAGCCATTGCGCGTCGCTGTGTTCGAAGTTGTAGGCGGACTGCTCGACTTCGTTTTGGTGGTACACGTCGCCGTAGGTAACGGTTTGGCCGTCGGGGTTTTTCGACCAGACCAAATCGTAAACGTTTTCCACGCCTTGCAGATACATGGCCAGCCGTTCGATGCCGTAGGTGATTTCGCCGAGCACGGGGGAGCAGTCGATGCCGCCGACCTGCTGGAAGTAGGTAAACTGGGTTACTTCCATGCCGTTGAGCCACACTTCCCAGCCCAAGCCCCATGCGCCCAGCGTGGGGTTTTCCCAGTCGTCTTCGACAAAGCGGATGTCGTGGACTTTGGGATCGATGCCCAACTCGCGCAGGCTGTCGAGATAGAGCTCCTGAATGTCGGCGGGCGCGGGCTTGAGGGCTACCTGAAACTGGTAATAGTGTTGCAGGCGGTTGGGGTTGTTGCCGTAGCGGCCGTCTTTGGGGCGGCGGCTGGGCTGCACATAGGCGGCAAACCACGGCTCGGGGCCGAGTGCGCGCAGGCAGGTGGCGGGGTGGGACGTGCCCGCGCCGACTTCCATATCGAAGGGTTGGAGTATGGTGCAGCCTTTGTCGGCCCAGTAGGTTTGCAGTTTGAAAATGATTTGTTGGAATGTGAGCATGGTAAATTGGTGTCGGTCGCGAAAAAACGGGCATTTTACTGTTTTGGCGGGGGGTTGGATAGCTTCGCGCCCGCAATACATTTATAATGCCGAAAATTTTTGTCCGTCTTTGTTAAAGGAATGTTATGAGCAGCAATCAGAAAGAGAAAGAGCAGAAAATCGGCCTGTGGGTGGCCGGAAGTGCGGCCGGTTTGGCTGTGCTGGTTATCCTGTTTTTATCGGTTTGGGGCTGGGAAACCGGCCGCATCGAAGGCTCGCCCGACTACGGCCGCGCCGCTTCGCAAGAGGCCGCCGCTTCGCAAGCAGAAGCTGCCGCTCCGCATGAGGAAGAAAACCAAAACGGTGCAGGGTTTGCCGAATCCGGTGTGAATGAAACTTTGGCGCAGGATCAAGCCGTTCCGCCGCAAAACCCTGTTGCGCCGGAGGCCGCACCCGAAGCCGTACCCGAAGCCGCACCTTTGCCCGAAGCCGCGCCGGAAACCGCAGCCGATCCCGTACCTGCTGCCGAAGCCGCACAAGACGAAGCGAAAATCGTGGCGCAGGGCGGCGTGGTGAAATTCTATTTCGCCACCGGCAAATCCGATGTGCCAGCAGGTGCGCAGGAAGCCTTGAAAGACGTGCTGGTGGCCGTGTTGGGCGGCAAAAAAGTCGTCGTTTCCGGCTATCACGACAGCACCGGCAATGCCGCATTCAACGAAGAGCTCTCCAAACAGCGCGCCCTCGCCGTGCGTGCCGTGTTGCAGGGCTTCGGCGTACCCGAGAAACAAATCGAGCTGCGCAAGCCCGAACACGCCGATGCGGGCAGCGGCGAAGAAGCCCGCCGCGTGGAAGTGTTTGCCGAGTAATCAGGATGGCGGACGGATGCCGGAAGTGTGCGGCATCCGTCTGTTTTATCTGTCGAGGCCGTCTGAAAAGCCCGCAAATGCGGTTTTCAGACGGCCTCTTCCACATCAAGTCCTGCGGTATAATCCGCGCATTTTGTTCAGGAATCCCATTATGTTTAAAGAAGCCCTTGCCCGTCTCGATACCGTGCGCGACTTTTTGCGCTTTGCCGTGAGCCGCTTTAACGAGGCCGGGCTGTTTTTCGGCCACGGCAGCGACAATGCCCACGACGAAGCGGCCTATCTGTTGCTGCACACGCTCAATCTGCCGCTGGATCTACTCGAACCCTATCTTGATGCGCGGCTGCTGCCGTCTGAAAAACAGCGTCTGATCGAATTGATAGAGCGGCGCGTCAAAGAGCGTGTGCCCGTGTCCTACCTTACCCGCCATGCGCGGCAGGGCGGCTTTGATTTTTATGTGGACGAACGTGTAATCGTACCGCGCTCTTTTATTGCCGAACTCTTGGGAGAGCCGCTGCGCCCGTGGATCGAATACGACGAACTCGTCCACAACATACTCGATTTGTGCACCGGCAGCGGCTGCCTCGCCATCCAGGCCGCATACCACTACCCCGATGCCGTGGTCGATGCGGCCGACATCAGCCTCGACGCGCTGGAAGTGGCCGCCGTAAATATCGAAGACTACGGCTTGCAGGAACGGATCACACTCATCCATACCGATCTTTTTGAGGGTTTGGAAGATACTTACGACCTTATCATCACCAATCCGCCCTATGTCGATGCCCAATCCGTTGCCGAACTGCCGCCGGAATACCTGCACGAACCCGAACCCGCGCTGGGCAGCGGCGAAGACGGCTTGGACGCAATCCGCAGCATCCTGATGCAGGCGGCGAAATTCCTCAATCCGCACGGCGTGCTGCTGGCCGAAATCGGCCACAACCGCGACGCGCTTGAAGCCGCCTTCCCCGAACTCCCCTTTGTTTGGATGGACACCTCCGGCGGCGACGGCTTTGTCTTCCTGCTGACGCGGGAACAGCTTGTGGGCGGAATATAACCGTTGCAGGCAGTATTTGTGCAGAATGCCGCAGAGGCCGTCTGAAAAAAACCTTGTGGGTTTCAGACGGCCTCATCATGCAATCAGGATGCAATCGGGCCGTCTGAAAACCATGCCGTCCTGCTTTCGGGCTTTCAGACGGCCTCTGCGGGCAAAATCGGTTACAATGGCGGCCTTTTGTTTACCCGTTTCCACCCGTACACCATGTTTGCAACCGTAGAAAAATACAGCGGCCCGGCGAAAATCATGCTCGGCCTGATCGCACTCACTTTCGTAGGCTTCGGCGCGGGCGGCCTGATTGCCGCCGGCTCCGACTACATCGTCAAAGTGGGCGGCGAAAAAATCAGCACCCAAAAAGTGCAGGAAGCCCAGCGCGAGCAGAATCTGGGCAGCAGCCAAAACGCCCTTTCGGTACTCATCGAGCGCGCCTACCTGACCGAAGGCGCGCAAATGATGGGCATAGGCGTGTCCGAAGCGCAGTTGAAACAAGTAATTGTGGACGATCCGGGCTTCCACGACGAAAACGGCCGTTTCAGCGAAGCCAAATTCCGCCAATTCCTGCAACAGGGCGGCCTCAGCGAAGAACACTTCCTGGAAAACCTGCGCAACAGCTTCGCCCTGCAAAACCTCGTCAATCTGGCCGGCAGCGGCAATATTGTCAGCAGCAGCCAGGCCGGGCAATACGCGCAGCTGATGCTGGCCGACCGCCAAATCCGCAGCGTCGTTTTCGATCCGAAAACCTTTGCCGCACAGATTCAGGCCGACGATGCCGCGCTCAAAGCCTATTACGACAAAGACAAAAGCAAATACCGCCTGCCGCAGGCGGTAAAATACCAATACATCGAACTCTCGCCGCGCACGCTGGCCGAAAGCCAAAGCATCAGCGAAGAGGAGCTGGCAAAAGCCTTTGCCGAACAGCAGAAAAACGCCTCGCCCACGCGCGAAGTGGCGCACATCATGCTGAAAACCGGCAGCGACGCGGCCAAAACCAAAGCCGAGGCCGAAAAAATCCTGGCCGAAGCCAAGGCCGCGCCCGACAGCTTTGCCGCGCTGGCGGAAAAATATTCGCAGGACGAAGGCACGGCACATTCCGGCGGCAGCCTCGGCGCGGTGGGCAAAAACAGCCCGCTGCCCGAAGCCTTCAAAACCGCCGTGTCCGCACTGGGGCAGGGCGAAACCGCACTCGTAGAAAGCGAAGGCGCGTTCCATATCGTACGCATCGGCAACGTGCGCAACGGCCTGAGTTTCGACGAAGCCAAGCCCGCGCTCGAAGCCGCCCTGAAAGAGAAGAAAGCCCGCGAAGCGGCGGCAAAAGTCCGCGACATCCTGCGGCGCACCGCCTTTGAAAAGCCCGATAGCCTGCAACCCTCTGCCGAAGCCGCCGGCCTGGCCGTGCGCGACGGCGCGGACTGGCTCAGCCGCGAAAACGCGCAGCAGGCAGGGCTTCCCGCCGAAGCGGTGGAAGCCCTGTTCGGCGACGACGTATTCAAAAAGAAACACAATTCCGACCTGATTACCGTGGGCGACACCTCTTGGGTGCTCCGCGCCACCGAGACACGCGCCGAAAGCGTGCCGCCGTTTGAACAGGCCAAAGAGCAGGTGCGATCCGCCTTCCTCAACAGCGAATCGGCCAAAGCCGCCGAGGCGCAGGGCAAAAAACTGCTGGCCGAGCTGCAAAAAGGCGGCACGCCGCAGCTTGACTGGTCGCCCGTGGAAACCCTCACCGCCGCCGACGCGCGCCTGCGCCTGCCGCCGCAGGCATTGTCCGCGCTGGCAAAAGCCCGTCCAGCAGAGGGCAAGCCCGCCTATCTCCTGCTCGAAGGCCTGCCTACCCCCTTGCTGATGGAAGTGCAGTCGGTCAAAGTGCCGCAAACTTCCGCCGAAGACGGCAAACTCATCCGCACCCGTCTGGCCGAGCACACGGCCATCGGCATGTACAACGGCCTGCTCGACTATCTCAAAGGCAAAATCCCCATCGAACAGGGCAAACAAAAAACCGACGGCGAGGGACACTGATTTCCCGCAGGCCGTCTGAAAGCACGGCTTGGCCGGCTCCGCTTTCAGACGGCCTTGATTTTCCGCCGCCGCGCCCGATATGGCGCACATTCCCGCAACACTGCCATAAGGAAACCCATGAAAAAACACACCCCCGCCGCCCTCATCCTCTGCACCCTCGCGCTGGCCGCCTGCGACAACGGCAAGCAGGCCGAACTCGAAAAACAGATTCAGCAGCAACAGCAGCAAATCAGCCAATTGCAGGCGCAGGCATCGGCCGCCGCCGACCAAACCGTCTACCAGCTCAACCCCGAAGCCGTCAATGAAACCCTGTCGCCCGAAGCGCAGGAAAAAGGCAAAAACGGCGAAACCGTAACCGGCAGCGACGGCCAGCAATACGTTTACGACAATTCCACAGGAAGCTGGCTGCTGCAAAGCCTGATTGGTGCGGCGGCGGGTGCGTTTATCGGCAACGCCCTTGCCAACCGTTTCAGCCGCGCCCCCGTTTCTCCCGCCACCCAGCAGGTGCGCAGCCGCTACGAGCAGGAATACAAAGGCAAACGCGCCGCCGCCCCCAACACCCTGCGCCCGCGCAGCCCCGCAGCGGCAGGGCAGCAGGCCAACACCTACCGTCCCACCGACCGCGCCCAGCCCAACCACCGCAAGCCCCGCAGCGGCGGCTTCGGCGGCTTCGGCCGCCGCCGCAGGTAGGTTTTCAGACGGCCTCAGAGCATTTCCGCACCTTTGAGGCCGTCTGAAAACATCCGTTTCCGTCTTTTCACGACACATGGATACATTAAGCAATCCCGTATGAACCTGCGTTATCCCGCCGCCGTCCTCGCCGCCGCCGTTTCCCTGTCTGCCGCCGCAGCCGAAACCTCCGACACCTGCGCCTTCGTCAAAAACGAAGGTATTGAAACCACCTACCGCTGCGAATTTTCCGGATCGCCCGCCCAAGCCTACGCCCGCTTCCAAAGCGGCCGCTACCGCTACACTCCCGTCGAAACCGAAACCTTTTCCTCCCGCGAAATCCCGCGCGATACAGGCCTGCCGCGCAGCCTGCCGAAAAACAACCGCCAAGTTTCCGACAGCAGCCCGGGCGGCTGCGGCGACTACCGCCGCGAATACCGCTTCGCATACAGCGGCCGCAATGCCGTCAGCGTCAAAAGCGGCGGCGCGGACGACTGCGCCGCCGGCAACGGTTTCCACACCCGCTATGAAAAACACGGCGGCAAAGTCGTGGTTACCCACACCGTCTACGCTTCATGATTATGATTAGGGGCTGTGTGCAATTGGTTTGCGAAGCGGTTTTTTGCTAAAAATCACGGCTGCTGCGCCAAAAACGCCTGCAAAGTGCCTGAGTTTGCCGTGCTTTTTTCCTTGTATCCGCTATATTCCCCATTTAAAGAGCACTTCTCAACATTATGAACAGCCCCTATGAGGCCGTCTGAAAAAGCCCCCGCAACCCCGAAAGGAATCCCAGTGAGCAAACACCACAAACTCATCATCCTCGGCTCCGGCCCGGCAGGCTACACCGCCGCCGTTTATGCCGCCCGCGCCAACCTCAATCCCGTCATCATCACCGGCATGGAGCAGGGCGGCCAGCTTATGACCACCACCGAAGTGGACAACTGGCCGGCCGATGCCGCAGGCGTGCAGGGGCCGGAGCTGATGGCGCGTTTCCTTGCCCATGCCGAACGCTTCGGCACCGAAATCGTCTTCGACCACATCCACACCGCCGACCTGCAACACCGCCCCTTTACCCTCAAAGGCGATTCGGGCGAATACACCTGCGACGCGCTCATCGTCGCCACCGGCGCGTCCGCCAAATACCTCGGCCTGCCGAGCGAAGAGGCTTTTGCCGGCAAGGGCGTGTCCGCCTGCGCCACCTGCGACGGTTTTTTCTATAAAAAACAGAATGTCGCCGTTGTCGGCGGCGGCAACACCGCCGTAGAGGAAGCCCTGTATCTGGCCAACATTGCCGCCACCGTTACCCTCGTCCACCGCCGCGACAGCTTCCGTGCCGAAAAAATCATGGTCGACAAACTCATGCGCCGCGTGGAAGAGGGCAAAATCATCCTGAAAACCAATGCCGTACTCGAAGAAATCCTCGGCGACGACAAAGGCGTAAACGGAGCGCGCCTCAAATTCCGCGACGGCAGCAGCGAAGACATTGCCGTCAGCGGCGTATTCATCGCCATCGGCCACAAGCCCAACACCGATATTTTCAAAGGCCAGCTTGATATGGACGAAGCCGGCTATCTCAAAACCCACGGCGGCAGCGGCGGCAACGTCGGGGCTACCAATATCGAAGGCGTATGGGCGGCAGGCGACGTGAAAGACCACACCTACCGCCAGGCCATCACCAGCGCGGCTTCCGGCTGCCAGGCCGCATTGGACGCGGAACGCTGGCTCGACAGCCAAAATTAAATGCCGAAGCCCTCGGCAGAGGCCGTCTGAAAACGCGGCTGCGGCCAAGCCGGAAAGCTGCCGCAGCGGGCAGACGGCTTTTCAGACGGCCTCAATCTTTCCCCACCCCGAAACCATGTAACGAAAAGGAAATCCCATGATCAAACTCACCACAAACAAAGGTGTCATCACCATCGAGCTCGACCACCAAAACGCCCCCGCCACCGCGGCAAACTTCGAGCAGTATGTCAAAGACGGCTTCTACGACGGAGTCATCTTCCACCGCGTCATCCCGGGTTTCATGATACAGGGCGGCGGCATGACTCCCGATATGGGCGAAAAAGCCACCCGCGCCCCCATCGAAAACGAAGCCCACAACGGCCTGTCCAACGACAAATACACCATCGCCATGGCGCGCACCTCCGACCCGCACTCCGCTTCCGCCCAGTTTTTCATCAACACCGCCGACAACACCTTCCTCAACCGCCGCGCCAAAGAAATGCACGGCCGCACAGTCGTGCAGGACTGGGGCTATGCCGTGTTCGGCAAAGTGATTGAAGGCAAAGAAGTAGTGGATGCCATCGAGCGCGTCGCCACCAAAACCCACGGCTACCACGACGACGTACCCGTAGAACCCGTCATTATCGAAAAAGCCGAAATCGTCTGATTGCGCGGCAAAGCCAAGAGGCCGTCTGAAAACTGTTTTTCAGACGGCCTCTTTGTCTGTGCAGCCCCTCCATACCCGCACCGCTTGCCGCCTTATTGCATCCGCTTTTTCGGCCGCGCCGGATTCTGCGGCATACGGAATGTAAACGGCAATACAGCAATGCAAGCAAAAACCAAGCGGACAGGCCGTCTGAAAAAACGAAATCCCCATTTTTCAGACGGCCTGTTTTACATAAAAATAATTGCATAACAATGAAAATATCCGATTGTTTGAAAAACAAGCCGAATATCTGCAAACATTGATTTGTTAATTTATAATAAGATAGATTAATTTCCTAAAAAAATTTTAAAACCATTATTATCCATAAAGCAAACACACCGGCACGCCGCCCCGGCGGCAGATCAAACAGGAGTCTCCCATGAACAAGCATCCTTTAAAAACCATAGCCGCCTGCCTGAGCCTGATTTGGTTCGCTCCCCACGTTTGGGCGGCAGGTGAAAATGCAGATTCGGCCTTATCCGCCACACTCGGCACAGTCGAAGTAAAAGGCTCGCAAACCCACAAAGACGAAAGAGGCCGCAACCGTGTTTACACCCGCGAAATCGTCAACCTCTACAAAGGCAGACAAGAAGTCGAAACCTTCAAAGGCAACACCGTTTCTGATCTTTTCAGCGGTTTGGCAGGCGTTTACAGCGGCGACTCGCGCAACAGCGGCGCACTCGACCCCAACATACGCGGCGTACAGGGCCAAGGGCGGGTGCCCGTAACCATAGACGGAACCGAGCAGGCCATTACCGTATGGCGCGGTTATGCCGGTGCCAACAACCGCAACTATGTCGATCCCAACATCATCAGCAGCGTTTACATTGAAAAAGGCCCATCGTTCAGCCCTGATGCCAAAAGCGGCATCGGCGGGTCGGTTGCGCTCAAAACCATAGATGCCGACGATATTGTGCCCGAAGGCCGGAAATACGGCGTGGAAATCAAGGCCGAAACTTCCAACAACTCCATCAAGCCGCGTCCGAATGCTTATCAGCACTCGGTCGATTACCGCACCCTGCCCTATCCCGAAGTAGCCACAGGCGGCATCTGGCGCGCCTTCTTCGACAACAGCGACCGCCTCGACCAACGCTTCGGCGGCCGCAACAAATTCTTTGAAGACAAAGCCTACCGTATCGCCGCCGCCACCAAACAAGAGCATTTCGACGCCATGATTGCCTATGCCTACCGCAACAAAGGCAATTATTTTTCCGGCAAAAAAGGTGCAGAGCGTTACGGCTACATCGGGCCGTGGACGCAGGAAACGCTGGACGAACTGAAACGGCGGCAGGAAGAAGCGGCCGAGCGCGGCGAACACTTTTTCGGCAGCGAAAACATGCTGGGCGCACCCGACATCGCCAAAGTCGGCCTTTTCTACCACCCCGGCGGCGAAGTGAGCAATACCTCGCTCGAAACCAAATCATGGGTAGGCAAAACCACTTTTCGCCTGCCTGCCCGCCAAACGCTCAAATTCGGCCTGCGCCATACCGACACCGTATTCGGCGAAGTGATGCCCTCGCGCATCATCGGCCCGATCTCGTGGGACGCTTCCGTGCTCAACAAAATTGCCGAGTGGCCCGAAGCGAATGTCCGCCAGAAATCCTATAACATCGATTATGCGTGGAAGCCCGAAGGCAGCCGCTGGATTGATTTCAACGCCTCGCTGTGGACCACCCGCACCAAATCAAAAACCAACACCGCAGGCGGTTCGCCGGGCGACACCCTTTATGAAGACCGGGTTTTCCACCGCGCCCGCGACGAATATCTGCTTTGGCAAGAATACACTCCCGAACAAAAACAACTGTTGACAGATGCAGGCATAGAAGCTCCGAAACCGCCGGAAATCACCACCCCAAACACCAACGGCCGCTTCAACACGGTAGAAGGCCAGGCCTATTACGCAAACAACAAGCGCACAGGGTTTCACTTTTCCAACCGCATGAGGTTCAACAACAAGCTCTCGCTCACCCTGCTTGGCGACTTTCAAAATGAAAAACTCAATTCTAGAGACAATTTTTCAGAAGAGCTGGCAGATGCAGGCCGGAAATACCAAGAAGAAATGGATGCCAACGACGCATTGCGCCCCAACTACCAACTTAATAATTTCGGAGCACCGAGAAACGGCAAGCGCCGCGAATACAACCTCGGCTTCAATTTCAAATACGACCCGTTCCACTGGCTGAGCCTAACCGCCGGCGCACGCTACACCAGTTTTTCGATACAGGACACCGGCAAACGTTTGGAAACGGGTGTAGACAAATACGGCTATCCTCTAATTATTGATAGAGGAATCAAATACACCCTAAACCGTGTCGCAACCGAAAAAGAATATGCCGACTATTTGAAATATGGGGAACTGATCCAAGATCCAAACTACGATCCCAGCCAAGACAACTATTACTATTTCAACGCATACGGCAAATTACGTATAGAGGACGGCGTTCCCGTATTAGATCCAAACGATGAAAATGCACAAAAAGAACTGCCGACGGCTTATTGGCTGAAAGACCAGTCCGGCCGTCTGAATATAGCCGGCAACCCGATCACCAACGGCAGCATCCCCGATCTGCATGAAAAAATAGCAAACCCCGCCTACGATGCTGCCGATCCAGAGAGTCCTTATCTTGTTCAAAAATACCGGCCGCATAATTCAGAACGCTATATAACCGCAATGACAGAAGCCGAACGCAGACGCGCCCAAAAACAGGGCGGCAGCGGTTGGGTTCCTGCTTTTTCGGCCACCGTCAGCTTCACCGACAAAGCCCGCGCCTATCTGCGCTACACCGAGAGCCTGCGCTTTCCCAGCCTGTTTGAAGGCACCTACGGCTTCTCAAATGCAGCAGGCACATTTGCCCGCGCGGGCTACGGCTGGAAACCCGAACACGCCAAAAACTGGGAGTTGGGCTATATCCATGATTTGACCGGGCTGTTCCCCAAAATGCGCGCCGCCGACTTCCGCCTGAACTATTTCCACAACACCACCAAAAACATCATCGACCGCGACGAAAACTTCGAATTCGAACAATTCGACAAACAAATCCGCAGCGGCCTCGAACTTCAGGCACGCTTCGACACCGGCCGGTTTTTCGGCGGCATCGGGATATTGCGCAACCTGAAAAACAAAATGTGCGACGAATCTTTCTCGTTATCAAGCACGGCAGAATCTTGGGTCGTCGACCACTATATCCAGAGTAAAGAACTGGTTAAAGCGCCTGCCTGCAATCACGGCGGGGTAAGCGATTCGGGCTATCTGGCTTCCGCCATCCAACCGCGCTGGTCGGTTGATGCCGATTTGGGCGGCCGCTTTTTGAAAAACAAGCTTGAAACAGGCTTGCGACTGCATTACCACAGCCGCGTTTATCAAAACCGCAATGATGCGTGGTGGCCTTACTATAATAAATATAATCAGATTGTCAGACGGGAAAAAGACCAAGCGCCTCAAGCCGGAGGCATGCGCTGGCAGCCTGTAACCGTTGTAGATGCCTACCTGCGCTATAAAATCAGCAAAAACCTTTCCGCCGAGCTGGTCGGCACCAATCTGACCGACCGTTATTACCTCGACCCTCTGAGCCGCTCCTATATGCCGGCTCCCGGCAGAGGCATCAGGCTGGGCATCAGCGGCAGGTTTTAAGCACCCGTTCCGAAAATTTTGCAAACACAACTGCCTGCGCACGCCGCCGCTGCGCGTCGGGCTGTGCAGACAGACCGTGATTGGATGGAAATGCACAGGCCGTCTGAAAACTGTTTTTCAGACGGCCTCTTTTTTGTTTGTCGCAAAGCACATGGCAAACCGCCCACCGCTGCGGCATCGCGGGCAGGATGAGCCGCCCAAGCGGCACACGCGTTTCCGCCACAGCAAACAGGCCGTCTGAAAAGCATCGGACTGTTTTCAGACGGCCTCTTTTTTTGTTTGTCGCAAAGCATATGGCAAACTTCCCACCGCTGCGGCATCGCGGGCAGGATGTGCCGCCCAAGCGGCACACGCGTTTCCCGCCAAAGCAAACAGGCCGTCTGAAAAGCGCAAACGGCATGGCGGACGGGCAAAACGGTGTTTTCAGACGGCCTGACTGTCTTTGCTGCGTTTGCCGGCACGTTTCGCACGCACAATCTCCACCACCGCCGGCAGCAGCGACAACACGATAATCGCCGCCAGCACCAGACTCAGGTTTTCCTTCACGATTCGGATGTTGGCGAAAAAATAGCCGGCATAGGAAAACAGCACCACCCACAAGGCCGCGCCGATGATGTTGTAGCGGATGAAGCGGCCGTAGTCCATATGCGCCATGCCCGCAACAAAGGGGGCGAAGGTGCGCACAATGGGGACGAAGCGGGCGATGATGATGGTTTTGCCGCCGTATTTCTCATAAAAGGCATGGGTTTTTTCCAAATGGCTGCGGCGGAAGATTTTGGAATCGGGATTGGCAAACAGCCTTGCGCCGAAATATTTGCCAATGGCGAAATTCACCGCGTCTCCCAATACGGCGGCGACAAACAGCAGCAGCACCATCAAATGGATGTTCATATGCCCCACCGCCGCAATCCCGCCGGCGGCAAACAGCAGCGAATCGCCCGGCAGGAAAGGTGTTACCACCAGCCCCGTTTCGCAAAACACAATCAAAAAAAGCAGGGCGTAAATCCAAATGCCGTATTGCGCGGCCAGTCCGGCCAAATGCACGTCGATGTGCAGGACGAAATCAATCAGGGTCTGAACCATATCGTTTTCCGTAGGCAGAAAAAGCGCGGATTGTAACCGAGCGGGAGGCCGTCTGAAAAAAAGGTTTTCAGACGGCCTGATTTTGAAACAGAGCCGAAAAAGGCTAAAATCGCGCGGTTTTTCCATTCGGGCAGGCTGTCTGTGAAGCAACTGATTTTTGATTTTGCCCGCCGCGATTACCCGGGCTTCGACAAATTCCTCGGCGCGGCCAACCGCGAGCTGGTGTTTGTGCTGCAACAGGCGCAGGAGCGGTTTGTCTATGTGTGGGGCGCACCCGGCACGGGCAAAAGCCATCTGCTGCGCGCCTGGGCGGCGCAGGCGGCAGGGCAGGGCGCGGATGCGCGCTATATCGATGCCGATGCCGAGCCGCTGGAAGAGTCCGCGCTCGAAGCCGCCTATCTTGCCGTGGATCAGGCCGACAGACTGGATGCGGACGGACAGGCCCTGCTGTTTGAAGTGTTCAACCGCTTCCGCAACGCAGGCAGCGGCCGCCTGCTGCTTTCGGCCGATCTGCCGCCCGCCATGCTGGCCGTGCGCGAAGATTTGCGCACCCGCATGGGCTATTGCCTGGTGTACGACATCAAACCCTTGTCGGACGAAGAAAAAATCGCCGCCCTTGCGGAAATGGCGCGGGCGCGGCAGCTTGATTTGGACGACGGCATCTTCCGCTATCTGCTCGACTACCGGCAGCGCGATATGGACAGCCTGGTCAGAATGCTCGACACGCTCTGCCTCTACGCCGCCACCACCCGCCGCCGCCTGACCCTGCCGCTTTTGCGCCGCCTTCTGAAACAACAGGAAACATTATGAAAAACCTGGCTATTTTTGATTTGGACAACACCCTGATCAACACCGATTCCGACCACGCCTGGCCGCAGTATCTGATGAAAAAAGGGCTGGTGGATGTTGCCGAAACCGAAGCGCAAAACGAAAAATTCTACCGCGACTACCAAAACGGCTGCCTCGACATCGATGCCTTCCTCGCCTTCCACCTCGCGCCGCTCAAAGCGTTTTCCCGCGAGCAGCTCGATGAAATGCACCGTGAATTTACGGCGGAATTTATCGAGCCGCACATTTCGCCGATGGCGCGGATGCTGGTGCAGAGCCACCGCAGCGCGGGCGACGAGCTTTTGGTGATTTCCTCCACCAACGAGTTTGTCATCACCCCGATCTGCCATCTGTTCGGCATAGAAAACATCATCGGCACGCAGCTCGAGGCCGACGCGTCAGGCCGCTACACCGGCCGCTACGTCGGCGTGCCCAGCCTGAAAGAAGGCAAAATCACCCGCCTGCACCAATGGCTGGCCGCACGCGGCGAAAGCCTGTCCGACTACGGTAAAACCTATTTTTACAGCGATTCGAAAAACGACCTGCCGCTGCTGCGTCTGGTGAGCGAACCCGTTGCCGTCAATCCCGATGCCGACCTTCTGCGCGAGGCGCGGGAAAAAGGCTGGCCGGTACTGAATTTCAAAGAATAGAGGCCGTCTGAAAATGCCGCGTTTCCAACCCGCCGTTATCCTGATTACCGCGCCGAGCCGCGCCGAAGCCGAAACCATCGGCCTCGCCCTGCTGCAAAAACGCCTCGCCGCCTGCGTGCAGTACGAAAACACCGACAGCAGCTATATCTGGAACGGCACCGTCTGCCGCGATGCGGAAATCCGCATCACGGCCAAAAGCGAGAAGAGCCTGTTCAAAAAAACGGTCAAAACCGTCCGCGCCCTCAGCAGCTACGACTGCCCGCAAATCCTGATGCTGCCCGTGTCCGGCGGCAGCAAAACCTATCTGCGCTGGTTAAAGGAACAGTTGGCGTTATAATGCCGCCCTTTTTGTTTTCAGACGGCCTGAAACGCCAATGAGGCCGTCTGAAAACGCGCCGCAACACAACACAAAAGGAAACCTATGTTCCGAACCATGCTCGGCGGCAAAATCCACCGCGCCGCCGTTACCGAAGCCGATTTGAACTACGTCGGCAGCATCACAATCGACCAAGACCTGCTCGACGCGGCAGGGATGCTCGCCAACGAAAAAGTGCAAATCGTCAACAACAACAACGGCGCACGCCTCGAAACCTACACCATTGCCGGCGAACGCGGCAGCGGCGTGATCTGCCTCAACGGCGCGGCGGCACGGCTGGTGCAGAAAGGCGACATCGTCATCATCATGTCCTACGTCATGCTCTCCGAACCGGAAATCGCCGGCCACCGCCCGAAAGTCGTCCTGGTTGACGAAGCCAACAAAATCCGCGACATCATCGACTACGAGCCGCCGCACACCGTTTTATAAGCATTTGCCGCGCACCGCACGAAGCCGGTTTTCCCGTTTCGCCGCCGCAACGGCGTTTTCAGACGGCCTTTCCCACATTCCTCACCATCATGACCGAACCGCAAAATCCGACCGAACACCCCCGCGCCATCCGCAGCTTCGTCCTGCGCCAAGGCCACATGACTCCCGCCCAGCAGCGCGCCATCGACACCCTGTGGCCGCAATACGGCCTCGACTTTCAGAACGAACCCATTGATTTGGCGCAAACCTTCGCCCGCCCCAACCCGAAAGTCCTCGAAATCGGTTTCGGCATGGGTACGGCCACCGCCGAAATCGCCCGCCGCCTGCCCGATACCGACTTTCTTGCCGCCGACGTACACGGCCCCGGTGTCGGCAACCTGCTGAAACTCGTTGCCGAACAAAATCTCGAAAATATCCGCGTCATGCGTCATGACGCGGTGGAAATCGTCGAAAACATGCTTGCCGACGGCAGCCTCGACGGCATCCACATCTTCTTTCCCGACCCGTGGCACAAAAAACGCCACCACAAACGCCGCCTCATCCAAGCCCCCTTTGTCGCCAAGCTGCTGCCCAAACTCAAAAGCGGCGGCTACATCCACCTGGCCACCGACTGGGAGGAGTACGCCGTGCAGATGCTCGAAGTCCTGCGCGGCTTTGCCGGACTCGAAAACACGGCGGCAGATTATGCCCCCACCCCGGCCTACCGCCCCGAAACCAAATTCGAAGCACGCGGCAAAAGGCTGGGACACGGCGTGTGGGACATCGTTTTTAGAAAACGCTGACCCGTCCGTACCCGCCGCCGTTTCATCTTTACACAAAGCGGTATTTTACTGACGCAATATTCTCTACAATACGCGCTTCGTTTTTCCACCGACAGGAGACAAAATATGCAAACCAAAAAACTGATTGCCGCCGCCATCATGATTGCCGCCGCAGCCGCCTCACAGGCCGCAGGCAAAAACGCCGGTAAAAAACCGCTGGCCGACCTTCCCGACAACACTCCCGTACTGATGCTGGCCGAAGTCGAGACTCTCGACAAAAAAGTAGAAGTCGCCTACACCTGCGACAGCCAGCAGGGCAAACAGCCCCTCAATGCCATGTACGGCATCAGAAACGGCGAAACCGCCGTCGTCCAGCTCAAAGCCGCCAACGGCCAGCTCACGCCCAACCTCAAGCGCGTGATGAACGACACCAACGGTAAAAAACACAACAGCTACTACGGCGACGGCCTGACCTGGATTACCGACAAAGCCGATCCCTCCACCCTTACTTCCGCCAACGGAAAAATCCTGATGCAGGCCGATGCGGTTGACGGCGGCCTGCCCAAAGGCGACCAGACCATCTTGTTCCAAAACTGTAAAGTAGACAAATCCGCCACCAAAAAACTCAACGGCAAATAAAGCACAAAGGCTGTCCGAACACCCCGATTCGTCAGGAAAACGGGTTTCAGACGGCCTTTTTTGACTCCGGCATACCAACGGAAGCCGATTTCCCATCCGTGTTTCCCGTTTCCTGCCGCCAAAGTAAAAAGCCGTCTGAAAACGTTTCCGCTGCCGTGCGGACGGCCGCAGCCATACAGGAAGCCTTATGAATTTACCCGTTCTGCCCCTTGTTTTCTCTCTCCTGCTGCTGGCAGGCTGCGCCGGAGTAGGCAGCGTGCCGACCCAATGGCAGCCGCCGCGCGACAACGCGGATTTCACGGCCGACGGCCGCCTTGCCGTGCAGACCGAAGGCAGAGGCTCCTACGCCAATTTCGACTGGGCACGCCAAAACGGCGTGCAAACCATAGACATCAACACGCCGCTGGGCAATACCATCGGCCGGCTCTGCCGCGATCCGCAGGGCGTGCTGGCGGTAAACAGCAAAGGCGAACGCTTCGAGGCCGCCAACGTGCGCGAATTGAGCGAACGCCTGCTCGGTTTTGTCCTGCCGCTGCAATACCTCGACCTGTGGGCCCACGGCCAATGGTCTGCCGACGAGCCGCACCAAACCGCCGCAGACGGCAGCCTGCGACAGGCCGGTTGGGATATTTCCCGCAGCACGCGCGCCGACGGCAGCGTGCGCACCCTGTCCATGACCGACGGCAAACTGTCGCTGCGGCTGGTGTTCGACAGCATGAGGCCGTCTGAAAACAGTACGGATGCGCCAAATCGTTGCGCCGCAAGGAATAATTCGTGAATACCGCCGCAGCGGAACAAGCGTTTCCCGCACCCGCCAAACTCAATCTCGACCTGCGCATTACCGGCCGCCGCGCCGACGGTTATCACGAACTGGAAAGCATCTTCTGCCTGATAGGCTGGCAGGACACCGTTTGGCTTGCACTGCGGACAGACGGCATGATCACGCTGTCCAATCCCACCGGCGGCCTGCATCCCGAACAAGACCTCGCCTACCGTGCCGCCGCCGCCATGCGGCCGTACGGCCGGACAGGGCAGGGCGTAAGCATCCGTCTCGACAAACAAATCCCCACCGGCGGCGGACTCGGCGGCGGCAGCTCCGATGCCGCCAGCGTCATGCTCGCGCTCAACCGCCTTTGGCAATGCGGTCTGAAACGGGAGGAGCTTGTCCCCATTGGTGCAAAACTCGGTGCGGACGTGCCGTTTTTCCTGTTCGGCCGCAATGCCTTTGCACGCGGAATCGGCGAAAAACTGTCTGTTATCGACGTGCCGCAGCAATGGTATGTCATCGTCAAACCGCCCGTACACATAGCTACCGCCGCAATTTTTTCACACCCGAACTTGACAAGAAACTCCGCCCCCGCGATAATGCCGACTTTCCGAAATTTGCAGCCGTTCAGAAACGATATGCAGGCTGTGGTTTTGGCAGAATATGAAGCGGTTGCCGAAGTGTATGAAACCTTAAATGCTTTCGGCGCGGCAAGAATGACAGGATCTGGTTCCTGTATATTTTTGTCCTTTGAAAACGAAGATGCGGCGCAAGCTGCCTACCGCGAAATTTCCGTTTTGTATCCGTCGGCAAAGATAACGCCGGGATTGGAACGCCATCCGCTATACGGTTATGCGGATTAGACAGTATTTGGGGATTCGCCAAGTTGGTTAAGGCACCGGATTTTGATTCCGGCATGCGTAGGTTCGAATCCTACATCCCCAGCCAGATTTGAAATATGGAAGCATCCTTGGGGATTCGCCAAGTTGGTTAAGGCACCGGATTTTGATTCCGGCATGCGTAGGTTCGAATCCTACATCCCCAGCCAAAGCGGATTCCTTAAGTTTTTGGGGATTGGCCAAGTTGGTTAAGGCACCGGATTCTGAATCCGGCATGCGTAGGTTCGAGTCCTACATCCCCAGCCAATACAAAAGCGTGTGATTATATCGCACGCTTTTGTCTTTATTGGGGCCGTCTGAAAAGCATATTTTGCGTTATTTTTTGTTTGGCTGCCCGGTTGTTGGTGCGTATAATGCCGCCCGCGCCCGCAACCAACGACAAGGAAGCCCGAGATGTTTCCTGAGCAGTACGCAAACCCTATTCCAAGCGAGAAAGATATGGCAGACAGTTTGATGGTCTTTACCGGCAACGCCAATCCGAAATTGGCTGCCGATGTAGTAAAACACCTTGATATTTCGATAGGCAATGCTACTGTCGGCAAATTTTCCGACGGCGAAGTGGCCGTCGAGCTTTTGGAAAACGTGCGCGGGCGCGATGTATTCGTTTTGCAGCCCACCTGTGCGCCGACCAACGACAATCTGATGGAAGTGCTGACTATGGCGGACGCATTGAAACGCGCCTCAGCCGCCCGCATTACCGCCGCCATCCCGTATTTCGGCTATGCCCGCCAAGACCGCCGCCCGCGTTCCGCCCGTGTGCCGATTTCCGCCAAGCTGGTTGCCAATATGCTGCATACGGCCGGAATCGACCGTATCCTGACCGTCGATCTCCATGCCGACCAGATTCAGGGCTTTTTCGATATTCCCGTGGACAATATCTACGCCACTCCGATTTTGTTAAACGACGTGCAACGCCAGCGCATAGAAAATCTGACCGTGGTCAGCCCCGACATCGGCGGTGTCGTCCGTGCCCGCGCGATGGCCAAAGCATTGGATGCCGATTTGGCGATTATCGACAAACGCCGTCCCAAAGCCAATGTTGCCGAAGTGATGAATGTTATCGGTGAAATCCAAGACCGTACCTGTCTGATAGTCGACGATATGATTGATACGGCCAATACCTTGTGCAAAGCTGCCTCTGCGCTGAAAGAGCGTGGAGCCACACGTGTTTTGGCCTATGCCACCCATCCCGTATTTTCCGGCGAGGCCGTTTCCCGCATTGCTTCGTCCGACATCGACCAGGTTGTTGTTACCGACAGCATTCCTTTGTCTGAAGCGGCGCAGGCGTGCGGCCGTATCCGCCAGGTTTCCATTGCCGGGCTGCTGGCCGAAACCGTACGCCGCATCAGCAACGAAGAATCCGTCTCATATCTTTTCAATGAAGATGTGCTGACCAACGGCGGTATGCTGCTGCCGTAAGCGGATTTGCGCTGCGGCGCGGATCCGACCCTATGCCGTCTGAAACTGGTCGCGGTGGAAGACGGTTTTATCTGTTTTTAACAAAGGACTTTTATTATGTCATACGAATTACAAGCCACCCTCCGCGAAGCACAGGGCACAGGTGCGAGCCGCCGCCTGCGTCGCGCAGGCCAAGTACCCGCCGTGTTGTACGGCGACAATCAGGAGGCAGCCTCCATCGCCGTAGACCACAAAACCGTGTTTTACGCACTGGAAAAAAGCTCGTTCCATACCAGCCTGATCAAACTGACTGTGGACGGCAAAACCCACGATGTTATCGTGCGCGATTTCCAAATCCATCCGTTCCGCCAACAGGTTGTCCATATCGACTTTCAAACCGTTGATCTGAACAAGCCGCTGCGCATCCGTCTGCCGGTGGCCGTGATCAATGCCGAGAAATCCAAAGCGGTCAAGCTGCAAAGCGGCCGTGTTTCCCTGCTGGACGCTTCGGTCGAAGTGCTGGTTGATCCGAAAAACATTCCTTCCGCACTCGAATTGGATTGCGGCGATGTGGTTGCCGGCGATATTCTGCACCTTTCCGACATCAAATATCCCGAAGGCGTAAGCAGCGTTGCCCTGAAACGTAACTCCAATCTGGCCGTTGCCACCGTTACCGGCAAAAAAGGCTGATGCCTGCGTTTTAATTTAAAAAGATTAAAAGAGCAGAAATCCCGCTTGGTGCAAGCGGGATTTTTCCGTTTCGGCCGTTTTAAACCGCCGTCGGACAAGGTACGGTGCGGATACGGCTCTTGATTTTTGGCTGGCGCACTGCCATATGGCGCGAATCCGCGCGGCAGAGCGCATCCGGAGACAGGCCGTTCTGTTTTCAGACGGCCTGTATAAAGTTCTGCCGCCGCAATTTGAAAGGTAACAATGAAATGCAAAACCAAGATTTGAGAACCCGCTTTATTTTTGACGGCATGGCCGTGCGCGGCCTGCATGTGCGCTTGGACGAAGTATGGCGGCATATAGTCGGCCGCAAACACTATCCTGCCGCCATCCGGCGCGCACTCGGGGAGTTGCTGGCTGCCGGCGCATTATTGTCGGGCAATCTGAAGATCGACGGCACGCTTACCGTACAAGTACAGGGGCAAGGCCGTCTGAAAATGCTGGTGGTGGAAACCACATCCGAAAACACCTGCCGTGCCACCGCGCGTTGGGACGAAAGCGCACATATCGGCGATGACGAAAACCTGCGCGATTTGTTGGGCGAAAACGGCATTTTCGCCATTACCCTCCAGCCGAAAGACGGCGAAGCATGGCAGGGTATCGTACCGCTCGAAGGCGGCAGCATCGCCCAAATGCTGACCCACTATATGCGCAACTCCGAACAGATTGAAACCCGTATCACACTGGCCGCCGAAGACCATACCGTGGCAGGGCTGCTGTTGCAGCGTCTGCCGGAAGAGCGGCCGGACGAAGATGGGTGGACGCACATCGGTATGCTGGCAGATACGGTTACGGATAAGGAACTGATCGGTTTGGATGCTCCGCATCTGCTCTACCGTTTGTTCCACGAAACGCCGCCGCGCGTCTTTGATCCCGAAGCACTCGAATTTGCCTGTACCTGCTCGCGGGGAAAAGTCAGCGATATGCTGCTGATGCTCGGCGGCGGGGAAGTCGGATCGGTGGTGGCGGAGCAGGGGAGTATCGAAATCGACTGCGATTTCTGCAATGAAAAATACGTTTTCGACGAAACCGACGTAAACGCCCTGTTTGGGGCGGACATTGTCCGTGCCGTACGGGAAGAGCCGCAGATTCTGCAATAACCGGCGGAACGGAAGAGGCCGTCTGAAAAACCGGTTGCGGGTTTTCAGACGGCCTCTATGTATTTCCGGCTGCCGTTTATTTGGCTGCGGATGCGGCAGATGCGGCTTCGGCTTTTGCGCCTTCTGCTGCGTTTTCACCCCATGCTGCGGGGTATTTGTAGCCGGCAAAACGTTGGTGCGCATAGGCTTTGAAGCTGTCGGTGTTGTATGCGTCGCTAACGTCTTTGACCCATTTCGCGTCTTTGTCGGCGGTGCGTACGGCAGACCAGTTTACATAGGCAAAGCTCGGTTCCTGAAACAGGGATTCGGTGAGCTTCATGCCGCTGCTCATGGCGTAGTTGCCGTTTACTACGGCGAAATCCACGTCTTGCCGGCTGCGCGGCAGGTTGGCGGCTTCCATTTCGACAAATTCGATGTTTTTGGTGTTTTCGGCGATGTCGGCGCGCGAGGCTTTCAGCGGGTCGATGCCGTCTTTCAGCTTGATCCAATCCAGTTCGTCGAGCATAACCAGGGCGCGTGCCAGGTTGGACGGGTCGTTGGGAATAGCGACGGTGCTGCCGTTTTTGACTTCTTCTAGCTTGGACAGCTTGCCCGGGTAGATGCCCAAGGGGGCGGTGGGCACTTGGAAGATTTCCGTCAGATCGAGATTGTGTTCGGCTTTGAATGCGTCGAGATAGGGTTTGTGCTGGAAAATGTTGATGTCGATAGCGTTTTCGGCCAGGGCTTTGTTGGGGGTAACGTAATCGGGATATTCGGTAAGGGTAACGGTGTAGCCCTGTTTTTCCAGCGCGGGCTGGATTTGGTCTTTGATCATGTCGGCAAAATCGCCGGGTGTGGTGCCGAAACGGATTTCGGTTTTGTCTGCGCCGGCGGCGGGTGCGCTGCCGTTTGCGCCGGAAGCGGCGGTGTTGCCGGACTCTCCGCCGCAGGCGGCAAGGCCGAAGCCGAGGGCGGCGGCCAGAGTGAGTTTCATGAGTGCGTTCATGGATGGTCTCCTGATGATGGGTTTATTTCTGCCGGTTGGCGGGTGTTGGCGGGCCGGCGGTTTGCCGACGGCTCCGAGGGGCGGCATTATACCGTTTCAGGCCGTCTGAAAAACAGCCCCGCCGCCTTTTTTCAGACGGCCTCTCCATGCAGGGCGCAGGCAAAATCAGGTACAATCGCCGCTTTTCCCAAACCTGCTTCCGTCATGCTCAACAAAGACCAATTCGCCGACAACCACTTCATCCGCACCATTATCGAAGACGACCTCAAAAGCGGCAAACACACCGCCGTCCAAACCCGTTTCCCGCCCGAACCCAACGGCTATCTGCACATCGGCCACGCCAAATCCATCTGCCTGAATTTCGGTTTGGCCTATGTTTACGACGGCCTGTGCAACCTGCGTTTTGACGACACCAATCCCGAGAAAGAAAACCAAGAATACGTCAACTCCATTAAAGAAGACGTGGAATGGCTGGGCTTTCATTGGGCAGGCGAGCCGCGCTTCGCCTCCAATTATTTTGACCAATTATTCGACTACGCCGTCGGCCTCATCAAAGACGGCAAAGCCTATGTCGACGACTTAACCGCCGAACAAATGCGCGAATATCGCGGCACGCTCACCGAAGCAGGCAAAAACAGCCCTTATCGCGAGCGCAGCATCGAAGAAAATCTGGATTTGTTTTACAAAATGCGCGACGGTGAGTTCCCTGACGGCAGCAAAACCCTGCGCCTGAAAATCGACATGGCTTCGGGCAACGTGAATCTGCGCGACCCCGTGATTTACCGCATCCGCCGCGCCCACCACCACAACACCGGCGACAAATGGTGCATCTACCCGATGTACGACTACACCCACGCCATTTCCGATGCCATCGAAGGCATCACGCATTCGCTGTGTACGCTGGAATTTGAAGCGCACCGTCCGCTGTATGACTGGGTGCTCGACAACATCCCCGCCCCGCACGCCACCCGTCCGCGCCAATACGAATTTTCGCGTTTGGAACTGCTCTACTCCATCACCTCCAAACGCAAACTCAACCAACTGGTTTCAGACGGCCGCGTCTCCGGCTGGGACGACCCGCGTATGCCCACGATTTCCGGTATGCGCCGCCGTGGTTATACGCCCGAAGGCCTGCGCCTGTTTGCCAAACGCGCGGGTATTTCCAAGTCTGAAAACACCGTTGATATGAGCGTACTCGAAGGCGCCATCCGCGAAGAGCTGGAAAACTCCGCCCCGCGCATGATTGCCGTACTCAACCCGCTCAAAGTAACACTCACCAACTTCGACCCCGCCCAAGCGCAAAGCCGCTACGCCCCCTACCATCCCAACCACGAAGAAATGGGCGGGCGCGATCTGCCGATTTCGTCCACACTCTACATCGAAGCCGACGACTTCGCCGAAAACCCGCCCAAAGGCTTCAAACGCCTGATTCCCGGCGGCGAAGTGCGCCTGCGCCACAGCTATGTGATGCGTTGCGACGAAGTAGTCAAAGATTCAGACGGCCACGTCGTCGAACTCAAATGCAGCCTCGATTACGACACACTCGGCAAAAACCCCGAAGGCCGCAAAGTCAAAGGCGTGATCCACTGGCTTTCCGCCGAACACGCCGTCCCCGCCACCGTGCGCCTCTATGAGCGTCTGTTTACCGAACCGCGTCCCGACGCCGTGCGCGGTGCCGACGGAGAATACCTGCCCTTCACCGATTTCCTCAACCCCGAATCCGCCCGCGAAATCCAAGCATGGGTAGAGGCTTCGGCCAGCGGCCTGCCACCCGAGAGCCGCCGGCAGTTCGAGCGTTTGGGCTATTTCGTTACCGACCGCCGCGACCACAGTGAAGGCAAGCCTGTGTTCAACCGCACGGTTACGTTGAAAGACACTTGGCAGGCCAAAGCATAACGGCGTTTGATGCCCCAAAAGGCCGTCTGAAACCCGAAACCCGTTTTCAGACGGCCTAAACAATATTCCCAACCCAAGGAAACCAGCATGAAAACCAAATTCCCCGTCCGCACTGCTCTCATCGCCAGCCTGTCTCTACTCTTGGTCGCCTGTGCCACCACACCTGAAATCAGTATGCAGACCATACGCAATGCCGACTACGGCCCCTATCCCAAAGACTACAAGCAGCTTATCCACAACCGTCTGGATCAAAGCCTGCTGGATGCCGGCAGCGCACAAATCCGCTTCACCACCCCGCCTCGCAAAGTATTCCAACTGTCGCGCGCACCGTCCAGGCTGAACGGCCGGGCATACTATGCGGTATGCGTCAACATTAACGCCAAAAACGCTTATGGCGGCTACACAGGTTGGCAACAGCGTATCTACAGCCTTTACTACGGTGGTTTGGAAGAGCTTAGCTTGAGCTCGGTCGATGTCGATGTGTGTACCAGCACGGATGAGATTTACATTACCAAAGGCCAGTACAGCCGCTTTAAGGTAAACATCGTGCCGTAACGCCGCCGTCTTACGGCTGCGCCCGACCAAAGCGGCAAGGGCTCAAAAGTGAAGAGGCCGTCTGAAACCCGAAACCTGGTTTCAGACGGCCTCAAAGGTAGCCTGAAAACCAGTTTGTCTAATTTAAAAAGGAAAATCCGTTGTGAAAACCAAACTTCCTGCCCGTGCCGCCCTTGTCGGCAGCCTCTCCTTGCTCTTGGCCGCCTGCGCCGTTACCCCGCCGTCCGCGCAAGTCAGCATGAAAACCGTCCGCAGTGAAAACTACGGCAGCTATCCCAAAAACTACGAACGGCAAGTCCGCCAATACCTCAATAACACCCTGCTCGACCCCGACAGCGCAAAAATCCGTATCTCCCCGCCGCGCAAAGTGCTCAGGTTATACAATCCCGAAGCAAAAACCTTCCCCCCGAAAACGCCCAAGCAGCTGGAACCCGAAGGATATTATCTGGTGTGCGCAGAAGTGAACGCCAAAAACACCTTCGGCGGCTACACCGGTTGGCAAACCCACCGCTACCGGTTCCACAAAAGCGGCATTATGGAAAACGAGCAAAACTTGGGGATTTACGGCACCGACTTTGCGGCGTGCTCAAGCCGGGACGAAATCTTTATCGATACCAATAATGTGGGCAATGTAAAAGTAAACATCGTCCCGTAAATCCGCTTTCAGGCTGCCGTAAAGGCAGTCTGAAAGCCGTGTAGGGTGGGTCTTGACTCACCTTACGCGTTAAAACAAAAGGCCGTCTGAAAAATAATTTTCAGACGGCCTTCAAACCATTCGCGCCTACTCGTCAAACAGCCCGCGTTCGGCGGCGAGGCGGTAGGCGGCGTCCAGTGCGGCGCGGCAGCTTGGCGGCAGTTGGGCGCGGTCGGATTGGTATTGTTGTCGGCCGTATTCGGTCAGTTCGCCGTATGTGCCTGCGATTGCGCTTTGGATCAGTATCAGGCGGCACAGGGTGTAGGCGGCGGCATCGGCGGGGTTGCAGGCGGCGAGTTCCACCGCTTCGGCGGGATGCCATACCCCGTTGCATTGGACGGACAGGTAGCCGTTTTGTCCGCGCAACACGGTTTGCAGTGCGACGTAATGTTGCCCCGCCTCCATGCCGTAATCGGCCGAGCTGATGCGGCGCAGGGTGTCGTCTGCGGCGTAGGCGTGCAGGGCGAACAGCGGCGGCGGGAAGGCGGGCGCGGCGGCCTGCCGTTTCTTTTTGGTTTGGGACACGGCAATTTCGGTAAGCTGGGGTGTGGCGGGTTGCAGGCTGCCCGAATTCTACCGCTGCGCAGCAGCAGTTTTCAGACGGCCTTGCCTTTGCGTTCGGCTTTGCGGGCTTCGCGGGCGGCTTTGAGTTCGGCTTCTTTCTTTTTGGCCTGTTTCAGCCAGCTTTCCCATTGGTGGGGCGTTTCCAATGTGATGCGGCCGATTTTGCCTTCGCGGAAGTCGGTAAGGGTGTTTTCGGCGGCTTTTTGGTAGTTGGTGCGGCCGCCGCTCAAAACTGCGCCGCGTTTTTTGGCGATCCATTCGAGCCAGGCGGTGTCGTCCCAATGGCTGCTCGGGTCTTTATCGGCCTGATAACGCTCTTGCAACAGGGCGAGGTAGTGGCGGCGCAGGTAGTCGAGCAGTTCGAGGGCCACGGTTTCTTCGTCCAGCGCGTTGCGCCCGACCGCGCCGGAGGCGGCAAGGTTGTAGCCGCTTTCTTCGACGATGATTTTCGGCCACAGCATGCCGGGGGTGTCGTAGAGCCAGAAGTCGTCGGCGAGAAAGAGGCGCTGCTCGGCTTTGGTGATGCCCGGTTCGTTGCCGGTTTTGGCGGATTTTTTGCCGATCATGCCGTTGATCAGGGTGGATTTGCCGACGTTGGGGATGCCGCAGATGAGTACGCGCAGGGGTTTGTCGATGCCGCCTCTGTTGGGCATCATGTCGCGGCAGGCGCGGGTGATTTTGGCGGTGGCGGCGGTTTCGGACGAATCAAGGGCGATGGCGCGGGTGTCGGGGCGGCCGTTGAAGTGTTCCAGCCATGCGGTGGTGCGTTCGGGGTCGGCCAGGTCTTGTTTGTTGAGGATTTTGAGCTTGGGTTTGCCTTTGGCAAGCTGTGCGAGCAGGGGGTTTTCGCTGGATGCGGGCAGACGCGCGTCCAGCATTTCGATGACCATATCGACGCTTTTGATGCGTTCGGCGATGGCTTTTTTCGCCTTGTTCATGTGGCCGGGAAACCATTGGATTGCCATAGTGTTTCTGCTTTGTGTCGGGTTGCGGGGAGGATGTCTGAAAGGGTTTCAGACGGCCTGTGTGTGTTTGGAGGCCGTCTGAAAATTATTCCGCGTTCAGGCGCAGGTGGCGGACGAGGACGCGGCAGTGGGGGCGGAAGCGTTCGGCGAGGCGTTCGCTGATGTAGACGGAGCGGTGGCGGCCGCCGGTGCAGCCGACGGCAATGGTAAGGTAGCTGCGGCTTTCGGCCTGTATTTCGGGCAGGCGGCGGGAGAGGAAGCCGCCGATGTCCTGCACCATGGCGGCGGCTTGGGGCTGTGCGTCGAGGTAGCTGCGGATTTCGTTTTGGGTGCCGTTGAAGGGACGCAGGTCGGGGAGGTAATAGGGGTTGGGCAGGCTGCGTACGTCGAACATGAAGTCGGCATCGGCGGGAGTACCGTATTTGAAGCCGAAGGATTCGAATACCATGGTCAGGCCGCCGTTGCCGGCATCAAACCATTGGCGCACGGTGCTGCGCAGTTGCTGGGCATTCATTTGCGAGGTGTCGATACGGTAGGCCAAATCGCGCAGGGGAAAGAGTATCTGCCGCTCGCGGCGCAGGTTTTCGGGCAGCGGGCTGCCGGAGGAGGAAAGTGGGTGGCTGCGGCGGGTTTCGGAAAAACGGCGCAGCAGGACGGATTCGGCGGCTTCGAGAAAGAGGATGTCTGCGCTGTGGCCTTGCTGTTTCAGGCGGGCAAGCTGCTTTTCGACTTCGCCGGTTTTGAGATGGGAGCGGATGTCGACGCTGACGGCGAGGTTGGCCACTTCGCCGCGTTTGATGTGGTATGCGACGAGTGCGGGCAGCATTTCTATCGGCAGGTTGTCGACACAGTAGCAGCCGGCATCTTCCAGAAGTTTGAGGGCGACGGATTTTCCGGAGCCGGATAGGCCGCTAATCAGGGTGATCTTCATGGGAAAGCGCCTGCTCTTTCATGATGGTTTGATGGCGTTCGAGAAATTCTTTGGTGCTGTCTTTGCCGCGCAGTTGCAGAATATAGTTGCGCACGGCTGCTTCCACCAGTACGGCGAGGTTGCGTCCGGCGGCTACGGGCAGGGTTACGGAGCGGACGGTTACGTTGAGGATGGATTCGGTTTCGCTGCGGATGCTGAGGCGGTCGAGCTGCTTCATGTAGTCGTCGTCGGCGGGGACGAGGTTGATGATGAGGTTGAGCGATTTTTTCGGACGGATGGAGGTTTCGCCGAAAATGTGGCGGATGTTGAGTATGCCCAGCCCGCGCACTTCCAGGAAGTCGCGCAGTATGGCGGGACAGCGTCCTTCGAGCTGCTCCGGTGCGGTGCGGTGCAGTTCGACGGCATCGTCGGCCACGAGGCTGTGTCCGCGCGAAATCAGTTCGAGTGCCAGCTCGCTTTTGCCCAGGCCGGACTGTCCGGTCAGCAGCACGCCTACTTCGAATACGTCGAGAAACACGCCGTGTTTGACGGTGGAGACGGCCAGCGTGCGTTGCAGGTAGATGCGCAGCACGTCCATCAGATAGGGGCTTTCCAGCTTGGAGGTGAGCAGGGGGACGTTGTTTGCGTGGCAGTAGTCGCGCAGGATTTTCGGCACGGCCAAGTCGTTGGCCACAATCACCAAAGACATCGGAAGCTCGAAAAACTGCTCGAAGCTGTAAGCCAGATCGCCTGTTTCCATGCGTGCGAGGTAGTCGGTTTCGGCAATGCCGAGTACCTGTACCTGGTTGGGGTGGATGAAATTCAAATGGCCGACCAGTGCCAGAACGGGCTTGTCGGCATCCACGCCGATGCGGTTGTCCGAGCCTGCGGCTCCGGCGGCCCAAGCCAGCTGCAGCTTGTCGCGGTTGTCCTGATACAGTCTGCGCACGGAGATGCTGGGCATTATTCCTCCGTGAGTATGCGCAGCACTTCGGCGGCATCCTGCGCCTGCATCAGGCTTTCGCGTACGCTTTTGTCGGAAAAGCGCGCGGCCAGTTTCGCCAGCACTTCCAGATGCGCGCCTGCCGCGTCTTCGGGTACGAGCAGGACGGCGGCAAGGGAAACGGGTTTGCCGTCGGGTGCGTCGAAGGCGACGGGTTCTTTGGTGCGGATGAATACGCCCGCAGCCTGTTTCAGCGAGGGCAGCCGCCCGTGCGGGACGGCTACGCCCTGACCGAGTCCTGTGGAGCCGAGTTTCTCGCGGGCAAACAGGCACTCGAACACTTCCGAGCGCGGTACGCCGGTTTCTTGTTCCAGCAGCAGTCCTGCCTGTTCGAACAGGCGTTTTTTGCTGGCGGCATCGGAGTCCAGCAGAATGTGCGACAGGGGAAGAATCTCAGCAATCGGGTTCATAATATTTCTTTACAAAATCAAACGGCGCGGATTGTACCGTTTGCGGGCGGCAATCTCAATCCGCGCGGGGGGTTTTACATTGCGGCGGGTCGGCAAAGCGGTAAAAGGCCGTCTGAAAAGCGGTTTTCAGACGGCCTCTGCGGCAGGTTGCGCATCACACGACGGCTTCTTCTTTTTTCTCTTTGGTGCGGGAGATGTTTTCGCGGTTGAGGTTGAAAAGAAGCAGCAGCGGGCTGGCAACGAGGACGGAGGAGTAAATGCCGAAGACGATGCCGATGGTCAGCGCCATGGAGAAACCGTGCAGTGCCGCGCCGCCGAAGAGGAGCATGGAGACGACCATGGCTTCGGTGGAGCCGTGGGTGATGATGGTGCGGCTCATGGTGGCGGTGATGGCGTTGTCGATGACTTCGGGCACGGTATGGTTGCGCATGGCGGGCTTGCGGAAGTTTTCGCGGATACGGTCGAACACGACCACCGATTCGTTTACCGAGTAGCCGAGTACGGCGAGTACGCCGGCGAGGACGGTAAGGGAAAACTCCCATTGGAAGAGGGCGAAGCAGCCGAGAATAATCACCACGTCGTGCATATTGGCGATGATGGCGGACACGGCAAACCGCCATTCGAAGCGCATGGAAAGGTAGATGATGATGCCGACTACGACCATGCCTAAGGCAATGAGGCCGTTGTGGACGAGTTCGTCGCCTACCTGCGGGCCGATAAATTCAACCTGCCGCAGCTTGGCGGAGGCATCGTGCTTTTGCAGGATTTCCATGGTGCGGTTGGAAAGCTGGGCGGTGGTGGTGCCGGGTTTGTTGGGCAGGCGGACCATCAGGTGGCGGTTGCTGTTGACGGTTTGCACCTGTACTTCGCCCAGTTGCAGCTCTTCAAGGCTGTCGCGCACTTTGTCGACATCGGCAGCTTGGGCGTATTCGACTTCCATGACGGTGCCGCCGGTAAATTCTACGGAGAAGTTCAGTCCTTTGGCGAAGAGGAAAAAGACGGCGAGGATGAAGGTGGCAAGCGAGATAAAAGTGGTGAGCTTGCCGTATTTCATAAACGGAATGTCGCGTTTGAAGCGGAAAAGTTCCATGGTTTACTCCTTGTCTGCGGCGGCTGCGGGGCGGATGTCGCCGCCGATGGAGATGCTTTGCAGCTTGCGTCTGCGGCCGTACCAGAGATTGACGAACATACGGGAAACGACGACTGACGAGAACATCGATGTCAGGATGCCGAGACAGTGGACGACGGCAAAGCCGCGCACGGGGCCGGAGCCGAACAGCAGCAGGGCGATACCGGCAATCAGCGAGGTGATGTTGGAATCGACGATGGTGTCCCATGCGTGTTTGTAGCCTTCGGCGATGGCCGCCTGCGGCTTCATGCCGTCGCGCAGCTCTTCGCGGATGCGTTCGTTGATCAGTACGTTGGAATCGATGGCCATGCCCAGGGTCAGAGCCATTGCGGCGATGCCGGGCAGGGTAAGGGTGGCGTGGAGGAAGGAGAGTGCGGCTACCAGCAGCAGAATGTTTGCCACCAGGGCGATGACGGAGAAAAAGCCCATCATGCGGTAGTACAGAACCATAAACACGGCCACAGCGACAAAACCCCACAAGGTGGAATGCACGCCTTTTTGGATATTTTCCGCACCGAGCGACGCGCCGATGGTGCGCTCTTCGACGATTTCCATCGGGGCGGCCAGCGAGCCGGCACGCAGCAGCAGGGAGATGTCGCGGGCTTCGGCCTGGCTCATGCTGCCGGAAATGATGGTTTTGCCGCCGGGGATGGGTTCGTTGATGGAGGGGGCGGTAACGACTTCGGCCTTGCCCTGTTCCACCAGCACCATCGCCATGCGTTTGCCGACATTGTTGCGGGTGAGGTCGGCAAAGATTTCCGCGCCGATGTTGTCGAAGCTGACGTTTACGCCGGGCAGGCCGCGGTCGTTGCTGCCGGGCTGCGCGTCGTCGATGTTGTCGCCGGTAAGTTCGACTTGTTTGTTGATGAGGATGGGCTGCGGGTGGTCGCCGGCGGTTTTGAGCAGCTCGTAGCCTTCGGGTACGCTGCCGTCAAGGGCGGCTTGCAGGGCGGCCTGGTCTTCGTTGACCATATGCACTTCCAGCGTGGCGGTGCGGCCGATGATGTCTTTGGCTTTGGCGGTGTCCTGCACGCCGGGAAGCTGCACGGCGATGCGGTCGGATCCGGCCTGCTGGATAACGGGTTCGGCCACGCCCAGTTCGTTGACGCGGTTGTGCAGGGTGGTGATGTTCTGTTCGACGGCCTGTTTGCGGATGTTGGCCAGAGTCTGTTCGGACAGGGTAAGGATGAGGCGGCTGCCGTCGGTGGTAAGCGTGGCTTCGGGCAGCAGGCGTTGCAGCTGCGGCAGTACGCTTTCCAGTTCGGCCTGGTCTTGGAAGGGAACGGCGAGGCTGTTGTCGCTGATGGCGGTTTGGCCGCTGCGGATTTTCTGTTTGGCCAGTTCGCGGCGGATGTCGCCGGCGTAGCGTTCCAGGGTTTTCTGCATTGCGGCTTTCATGTCCACCTGCATGGTGAAATGTACGCCGCCGCGCAGGTCGAGGCCGAGGAACATCGGGTTGGCGCGGATTTTCGCCATCCAGTCGGGTGTGTTGGCGATTTGGTTGAGCGCGGTGATGTAGCCTTCGCCCAATGCGCCTTCGATGACGGAGCGTGCCTTCATCTGCGTTTGCGAATCTTTGAAGCGTATTTTGAGCGAGCCGTCGGCGATAAACATGCCGTCATCGGCAATACCGGCCGCTTTGAGGGCTTGGGCGACGCGGGTTTCGGTGCGGCTGTCGATGGCGAGCGAATGGCGGTTGGTCGAAACCTGCACCGCCAGCGTGTCGCCGAAGAAGTTGGGCAGGGTGTAGAGCAGGCCGAGCGCAAGCACGGCGGTAACCATCAGGTATTTCCACAAGGGGTATCGGTTCATAATCAAACCTTTAAAGAAGAGGCCGTCCGTATTGCCCGGCAGGGGGTGTTTTCAGACGGCCTGTGGGGGAGGGGCTATTCGGCGGTTCGGGCGGCAACGGCGTTGCGTTCCACTTGGATTTCCACGTTGCGGGCGATTTCCACGGTAAAGAATTTTTCGCCGGTTTTGGTAATTTTGCCGACGATGCCCGAGGAGAGCATCACTTTGTCGCCGGCTTTCAGCTCGGAGAGAAGCTGTTGGTGCTGTTTGAGCCGTTTTTGCTGCGGACGCATGATCAGTATGTAGAAAAACACCAGGATCAGGACGAGGGGCGCGTACTGCATCAGCGCGGAGGGCTGCTGGGCGGCATCGGCGGCGAGGGCTAAAATCATGTTCGGAATCCTTTTCTCTTTTTGAATGTGGAAAAACGGCGGTGCGGCGTTCGGTCCGAACCGCGAAAAAACGGCGCATTTTAAAGGCCGCAGGCTTTTTTTCCAAGAAATTTCGCCGATTGCGGCGGCGGGGCGGCTTTTGTTTCCGCACACCTGTGTTTTCAGACGGCCCGGCAGGAAAAAGGGCGGGGGATTGTTGAGGCCGTCTGAAAAGGGTATAAACCGCAGCTTCCGTTTTCCCCAACCGTTTTCAGACGGCCTTTCCCGAGGCCGCAACAGCAAAGGACGCAGCCATGAACACTACTACATTTACGGACTTTCTCTCCCGCCATCTCGCGCAGCACGGCCTGCCGGAGGGGCTCGGCAGCGTAGCCGCAACCCTTGCCGCAGCCTGTATCGGTATCGGCGCACAAGTGCGGCTGGGGGCGTTGGCCGGCGTGCTCGGCGAAGCGGGCAGCGGCAATATTCAGGGCGAGGAGCAGAAAAAGCTGGATGTGATCGCCAACAATATTCTGGTTGAAGCGTTGCGTGCCGACGGGCAGGTGGCGGGACTGGCCAGCGAGGAGGAGGACAGCTTTGTCGCCTGCAATGAAAGCGGCGGGTATCTCGTGCTGTTCGACCCGCTCGACGGTTCGTCCAATATCGATGTAAACATTTCCGTCGGCACGATTTTTTCCGTGCTGGCCAAGCCGGAGGGAGCGTTGGACACGGACGCTTTCCTGCAAAGCGGCGACAAGCAGCTTGCCGCAGGCTATGTGATTTACGGCCCGCAAACCCAGCTTGTCATCACTTTCGGCCACGGCGTGTCCGTATTCACGTTGAATGCGGACAATGTGTTTGTCCTGACCCAAAGCGATCCTAAGGTGCCGCCGCATACCAAAGAGTTTGCCATCAATGCGTCCAACCGCCGCCATTGGCAGCCTGCGGTGCGCAAATACATTGACGAGCTGCTCGAAGGCGAAGAGGGCGTGCGCGGCAAAAATTTCAATATGCGCTGGGTGGCCAGCATGGTGGCCGAAGTACACCGCATCCTGATGCGCGGCGGCGTGTTTATGTATCCGAAAGACAGCCGCGATCCCTCCAAGCCGGGCAAGCTGCGCCTGATGTACGAAGCCAATCCGATGAGCCTGATTATGCGCGAAGCGGGCGGCACCGCCTCCGACACCGAACGCGCCATTCTGAGCATCCGACCGCAGAGCCTGCACCAGCGTGTTTCCGTGGTACTCGGCAGCAGCGAGGAAGTGGCTTATGTGGACACGCTGCATCTGGCGGACTGACGGGGCTGCCGTATTCCGCTGCCAAGCCGAAGAGGCCGTCTGAAATCTGCTGCAAGGTTTTGGCTGTGCCGAAACCGTGTTTTCAGACGGCCTATGCGGTTTGGCAGGGCGGTTTGTACAAAAAAACAAGCCTCCGTATAATCCGCCGCCTTTTGTGCACCGTGAAAGAACAAACCATGCAAGCCGAAGTCGAACTGAAAATCCTCCGTCCCGAAATGGCCGACAAGCTGCCCGCCTATGCCACAAGCGGCTCGGCCGGCCTTGATTTGCGCGCCTGTATCGATGGGCCGCTTACCGTGCAGCCGGGCGAGACCGTGCTGATACCCGCCGGCATCGCCGTCCATCTGGCAAACCCCGCTTACGCCGCCATGATCCTGCCGCGATCCGGTTTGGGACACAGGCACGGCATTGTGCTGGGCAATCTGGTCGGCCTGATTGATTCGGACTACCAGGGCGAATTGAAAGTGTCGCTGTGGAACAGAAGCGGCGAAGCCTTTACCGTCGAGCCTTTCGAGCGCGTGGCGCAGATGGTGGTGGTGCCTGTCGTGCAGGCCGCGTTTAAAGTGGTGGACGAATTTGCCGCCAGCGTGCGCGGCGAAGGCGGCTTCGGCAGCACGGGCAAAGGCTGATTTGCCGCTCCCCGTATCCCCCGAACCAGAGGCCGCGCCGGTGGCGGACACGGTTTTTCAGACGGCCTGACGCTTTTGTTTACACACCGCAGGAAGCAGCCATGCAGACACATCCCGACATTCCCGCAGCAAAGTTCCGCGCCGCCTCCTACATTCTGATGGGGCTTTCCCTTGCGGCCGTGCTGTACTTCCATTTCCTGCCGCTTTTGCTGGCGGTGGTGCTGACCTACATTTTCATCGCCAAAACCAACGGCCTGATACTGTGGACGCGCCGCCGCCTGCTGCCGCGCAACCGCGTTTTGCAGAAAATCCTCACCGCGCACAACATCAATCTGGTGTCCGCCACGCTTGCCATCGGCATGGTGTGCCTGGCCATCTTCCTGCTGTCGCTGGGTGCGTACCACATGGTGCAGGGCGGGCATATCGGCGTGATGCTGGGCAAACTGGCGGCTATTTTGGCAGACACGAAAAACAGCAAAGAGCTGCCCGCCGCCATCCTCAACCTGCTGCCGAACAACACCGCCGAAATCCAAGCCCGCGCCGTGGCTCTGATTAACGAATACGGTGCCGCCCTCACGCGCATCAGTAAAAACAGTATCACATCGTTTGTCTACATCCTCATCGGCATCATCATCGGCGCGATGCTCAGCTTCCACCGCCTCAACGTGCGCCGCAGCCGCCGCAAAATGCCGCCGTTTAAAGCCGAGCTGGTACGGCGGATACAAAACTTCGAAACCAGCTTCGAGCGCGTGTTTATCGCGCAGGTAAAAATCTCGCTGGTGGACACGCTGCTCACAGGCCTGTATCTCTATCTCGTGCTGCCGCTCTTCGGCGTGGAGCTGCCTTTCCGCATGACCGTGCTGGCAATCGCCTTCGTTGTCGGCCTGATTCCCGTAGTGGGCAACCTGATTTCCAACACCGTTATCATCATATTGGGGCTGGGCAGCTCGCTGTATGTCGCCGTGGCTTCGCTGGTGTTTCTTGTAGTTATCCACAAGCTCGAATACTTCCTCAATGCCAAAATCATCGGCTCGGAAATCGAATCCTCCGCTTGGGAGCTGCTGGTAGCCATGGTGGTGTGCGAACGCATCTTCGGCATCGGCGGCATCATCGTCGCTCCGGTCTATTACGCCTATCTCAAAAGCGAGTTGAAACAGCGCGGACTGATTTAGCCGCGCCAATCCAAGTATAGAGGCCGTCTGAAAAACGGTTTGGCGGCAAAAAAAACAGATAAACCGCTATAATCACATGCCATACCGATTCCACATCCTGTTTTCTTCCGATTAAACCGTCTTCTCAAACCGTCTTCGTTATGCCAGTCAAATTTTTCCTACCCGCTGCGGCTGCTTTGTTTCTTTCCCTTCCCGCCTCTGCCTTTAATCTTGCCGAAGCCCTTGCCGCTGCCGAAAGCCATTCGCCCGAACTGGCGGCTGCCCGCTATGAGCGCGAGGCGGAGCAGGAAAGGCCTAATCAGGCGCGTTCCGCGCTGCTGCCGCAAATCAATGCCAATGTCCTCCACCAGCGGCAGCCCGAATCCGTTTCCGCGAATACCCGCAGCAGCGGCTGGAATGTCCAAGCCGAGCAGACGCTGTTTGACAAAGGCAAATGGCTGCAATACCGGCAGGGCAAACTCGCTGCCGAAAGCGCGGATCTGAAACTCCGGCACACCGCTTCCGAAATCCGGCTGAAAACCGCACAAGCCTACTTTGATGTGTTGTCTGCGCGTGAACAGCTTGCCGCGGTTCGTGCCGAACGCCGGGCATTCGCGCAGCAGGTCAGGCAGTCCCAAGCCATGTTCCATACCGGCACAGCCACCAAAATTGATATGCAGGAAGCCTTGTCAGGCTATGATGGCGCAGCTGCCAAAGAAATAGCCGTACTCAACCGTTTGCAACTGGCGCAAAGCGCGCTTGAAAATCTAACCGGTCTTGACGGCAGCCGGGCCGCAAATCTCACACTTCCCATGCCGCTGCCCAATCCGACAGACGGTAAAACGCAGGAGCATTGGCAGCAGACTGCATTCGAGCATAATCCGGAGCTTGCACGTCAGAAACTCTCTGCCGAAAACGCCCGTCTCGCCTTTTCCGAAACCCGCGCCCGCCACTTGCCGCGCATTACCGCCGCCGCAGGTTATCAGGACTATCACAACCGTCAGGAATACGGAGGGCGAAGCCAAAGCTACCGCAGCAAAGGCGCAACTCTTTCCGTACAGCTTGCCGTTCCCCTTTTCGGCGGCGGGCTGACTGCCAGCCAAAGCCGCGAAGCTGCCGCCCGCCTCAGTCAGAGCGAAGCCTTGCTGGCGGCCGCCGAACGCAGTATCAGTCAGGAAGTCAGCCGGTCGTATCTTGATACCGTCGGTCAGTGGTACCAAGCCAAAGCACAAGAGCGTCTGCTGGAAACCAACCGCGTCAAATTTCAGGCTGCCATCAAGGGGCGCGAACTCGGTTTGAGTACTACTTTGCAGGTAGTACAGGCGTTGCAGGCCGAATCGGAGGCGCAGCAGAAATTTACCGAAGCGCGTTTTGCCTGTTTGTCGGCCTATGCCGGACTGTTGCACCACAGCGGCCTGCTGGATCGCAAACTGCCCGAATATTTTTTCCAACTTCAAAATACACCCGAAACGCCGGGCAGTCTGAAAAAACCTTTGACCTCACGCAGGGGCAAACAATAGCAAAATGGTTTTCAGACGGCCTGTAAGAAGGCAGCCTGAAAACCCCGTTTCCGTTTTCAGGCTGTTTTTGTGTTTTTTATACCGCCTTAATCTTTCGAATTTCTTATGCAAAACCAAAATACGAATGCCCATCCTCCTGCTCTGGCCGCACTAATCCTACTTGCCCATTTCCACGGTATTGCCGCCAATCCGGCCGACATCGTCCACCGTTTCGGCAGCGGCAGTGCCGATTTGTCGTTGGAGGAATGGCTGCTGGCTGCCAAGAGCCTTGGCCTGAAAGCCAAGCCGGTAAAGCACAAAACAGAGCGGCTGCACCTGTTGGCTCTGCCTGTGCCGGTATGGTGTGAAGACGGGCGGCATTTCGTGCTGGCGAAAATCGACGGCGGCCGCTATCTGATTCAGGATTTGGCCGAGCAAAAAACCGTTGTGCTGGATGAAGCACAGTTTGCCGAACGCTATTCGGGTACGGTAATTGCAGTTGCCTCCCGTGCTTCGGTGCTGGGGCAGTTGGCCAAGTTTGATTTCACCTGGTTTGTCCCTGCCGTGGTCAAATACCGGCGCATTTTGCTGGAAGTGCTGCTGGTGTCCGTTGTTATCCAACTGTTTGCCCTGATTACCCCGCTGTTTTTCCAAGTGGTCATGGACAAGGTGTTGGTACATCGTGGCTTTTCCACGTTGGACGTGATTGCCGTCGGCCTGCTGGTGGTGAGCCTGTTTGATGTGGTACTGGGCGGATTGCGCACATATATTTTTGCCCACACCACTTCGCGCATTGATGTGGAACTGGGCGCACGGCTGTTCCGCCATCTGCTGTCGCTGCCGCTGGCTTATTTTGAACGCCGTCGGGTGGGCGATACCGTTGCCCGTGTGCGCGAGCTGGAGCAAATCCGCAGCTTCCTTACAGGACAAGCCCTGACATCGGTACTGGATTTGTGCTTTTCATTTATCTTTTTGCTGGTGATGTGGTATTACAGCGGCAAGCTGACGCTGATTGTGCTGGTTTCCCTGCCGCTGTATGCGTTTTGGTCAGCCACTATCAGCCCGATACTCAGAAACCGTCTGAACGATAAATTCGCCCGCAATGCCGACAACCAGTCCTTTCTTGTCGAATCCGTTACCGCCGTCGGCACCATCAAAGCAATGGCGGTCGAGCCGCAGATGACCCGCCGTTGGGATCAGCAGCTTGCCGCCTATGTTGCCTCCGGCTTCCGCGTTACCCGCCTTGCCACCATCGGCCAACAGGGCGTGCAGCTTATTCAAAAACTCGTTACCGTCGCCACCATGTGGCTGGGTGCACGGCTGGTCATCGACGGACAGCTTACCGTCGGCCAGCTTATCGCCTTCAATATGCTGGCAGGGCAGGTAGCCGCCCCAGTTATCCGCTTGGCACAGCTTTGGCAGGACTTCCAACAGGTCGGCATTTCTGTTTCCCGTCTGGGCGACATTCTCAACAGTCCCACAGAAAATCCCTCTTCCCGCCTAGCCTTGCCCGACATCCAAGGCCGCATCACTTTCGAGCGCGTTTCCTTCCGCTACCGTCCCGACGGTGCCGAAATCCTGCGCGACCTCAATCTCGACATCCAAGCAGGCGAAGTACTCGGCATCGTCGGCCGCAGCGGTTCAGGCAAATCCACCCTGACCAAACTCGTCCAGCGGCTCTACGTTCCCGAGCGCGGCCGTGTTTTGGTTGATGGCAACGACCTTGCTCTGGCCGATCCTGCCTGGCTCAGACGGCAGGTAGGCGTGGTCTTGCAGGAAAACGTGCTGCTCAACCGCAGCGTGCGTGACAACATCGCCCTAGCCGATCCCGGTATGCCGCTTGAGCACATTATTCAGGCGGCCAAACTTGCCGGTGCCCACGACTTTATTATGGAACTGCCCGAAGGCTACGACACCGAAGTCGGCGAACAGGGTGCCGGCCTCTCCGGTGGCCAGCGGCAGCGTATCGCCATCGCCCGCGCCCTGATCAGCAATCCGCGTATTCTGATTTTTGACGAAGCCACCAGCGCACTGGACTATGAATCCGAACGAGCCATTATGCAGAATATGCAAGCCATCTGCCGCAGCCGCACCGTCCTGATTATCGCCCACCGCCTGTCTACCGTACGCATGGCGCACCGCATTATCGCCATGGACAAAGGACAGATAGTGGAATCGGGGAAGCATGAGGAATTGTTGGCGAAAGAGGACGGGTATTACCGGTATTTGTACCGGTTGCAGAACGGGTAGAAAATATAATATAAGCAAATCGAAAAATCGTGAGGATTTTAAAAATTAGTTTCAGAAACTTTTGCTGATGGTAACTTGCCTTTTACATTAAGCGAAATAGGCGGCTGTTTCTGCTGATCTGCGACCAAGTTTGCCTTTGTAATATCCGCCGAAACAGCTTTCATCCAGTTCGATAGCGCTATCAAAAATAGCATAGGCTTCCAGTGAAAGATGGCAGCTGATAATTTCGCGGATTTTACTGTAAAATATCGCTGCTGAATTGATATAAATTCCCAATAAATCAGCGGCGGAATGGGTAGAAACTTCGAGTACAAAAAAATTGAAGGAGATTTCTTTGTATACTCTTTTTTAGTTTGTAACGGGTTATCTTTATTTTTGCGGCCTGATATAACTATCTATCTAGTGCTGCATCTTATATATTTAATATCTTTACTATACTGCTTTAAAGCTTTTATTTAATTTTTTAGTGCTCAATGGCATTAAGATATAATTAAAAATTAGTAATTTAACTAATTGATTATATTAGTTTTATTTTAGGATAAGTGATGTTTACGAGGAAGGTTACGTATGATCAACTTAAGTCTTGGCAATTGTTATCTTTTAGCTTGAGTGCTATTTTGTTTATTATTTTTATTATTTTTTTTATATTCCAATTAAATCTTATTTATACTTACTTGAAAAAATCTAATGATGAAATAGTGGTTTCAAATGTGCAGGTTTTGGCTGTTAAATCTGTAAATTATCCAGCAATTCAATTGGCTATATATAAGAATAATAAAAAAATATTTTATTCAGATTGCTTGTGGGAGTTTAATTTATGTGATTTTGAAAATTTTTATAAAAAAACAAATATAAAAAAAATAGTAGCTGTAAGGCAAACTAATTCAAATATCATAATAAAGGAAATTTATTTTTGGGATGGGAGGGATGGATATAACTTAAATTCTCAGGATGTTAGTAATAAACTTTATAATGATTTTCGACAGGCTTTAAAATCTATTTTAATTTTTTTATTGTCATCGATTTTCTTTTTTATGTTGGGGATATTCTTCAAACCTAGAAGCTAGGAGTAAATTATGTCAAGTTCTAAAGGTGTAACTTATTTGCTATCAAATATTGGAGGAAAGGTAGGAGTTATTGATGGAACAATTGGAGCAAGTACAAGCACTAATGCCACAGGAGCAATTTCGGGGACTATTACGGCGGTAGGAAGCGGTGCTTCAATTTTCCCTGGTCCTATTGGACAATTAGGTACAGCCGTAACTGTGGGGATTACTTTAGGTAAAAATGGTGGAGATCCGCGTGATCTTACAATGGGTGATATTTTGACTGTTGGTGCCGGAGTGGCAGCATTGGCTGGTGCACCTGTGATTGCTTTTGGGCTAACAGTAGCAGGACTTGGATATACTATTTTTAAATTAAATAATCCTAGTTTTGATCCTACTATGGAGGATATTTGGGATTCATGGAAAGATAAAATCAACCGTACCGACAAATACCACATTGTTGATCCTCTGGTTCTCGATCTTGACGGCGACGGCATCGAAACAGTCGCCGCCAACGGTTTTGCAGGCAGCCTGTTCGACCACGACAACGACGGTATCCGCACCGCAGGCGGCTGGTTGGCATCCGACGACGGCTTTTTGGTTTGGGACAAAAACGGCAACGGCCGTATCGATAACGGCACGGAACTGTTTGGCGACAACACCGCCCTCTCCGGCGGCAAAAAAGCCGCACACGGCTTTGCCGCACTCGCCCAGCACGACGGCAACAAAGACGGCGTGATTGATGCAAAAGACAAAATCTTCTCCCAACTGCGCGTTTGGCGCGACCTCAACCAGGACGGCATCAGCCAATCCGGCGAACTGTTCACAGCCGCCTCCCTCAAAATCAAATCCTTCAATCTGGCCTACCAGAATACCCGTACCGTACTCGGCAACGGCAATACACTTGCCCAAAACGGCAGCTATACCAAAACCGACGGCAAAACCGCACAGATGGGCGACATCCTATTGCAGGCCGATACCTTGCACAGCCGTTATGCCAACCCTGTAAAACTGACGGACAAACAGGCACAGGCTGCCAATCTGCACGGCATCGGCCGCCTGCGCGATCTGCGCGAGGCCGCCGCCCTTTCGGGAGCTTTGGGCAAAGTGCTGTCCGCCTATTCCGCCGCCCAAACCAAACAGGAGCAGATGAAACAACTGGACGGCCTGATTCGGGAGTGGGCGAAAACCGATCCCCAATACAACCGCAGCAGCCCGCGTTTCGGTTTTGTCCTCGAAGAATCGAAAACAGGCGAGGGCATCGGCCTTACTCCTTCGCAGGTGGCACAACTGAAAAACAGGGTAACCGTTTTAAGCAAAGAACAAGAAGCCAAATGGCAGGCTTTGCGGGAAAAAGTCAAAATACTCGATGCCTTTTCCGGCACCGACTCATCCACACTCGGCTTTGCCACCGGCCAACAGGCTGACGGAATATTGGCAACCATAGACGAAACCTACGGCAGGCTGGCCGAAAACATCTATAAAGGTCTGCTGTTCCAAACACGTTTGCAGCCTTATTTGGAAAAACTGACATTCAAGTTGTCCGGCGGAGAGCTGAATCTTGATTTCACCGCCGTTCAGACGGCCTTCAAACAAACCTTTGCCAAAAACCCCGAAAAAGCTTTTGTCGACTTGGCCGAATTTGCCGCATACGGCAAAGGCTATTCGGAGCAATGGATCGGTAGCGCATTGCTGATGGATTTCGTCCAATCTGGTACCGCTTCGGGCAGGATCTCCGGCTGGATGAAGACACTGGGTAAAGATGCCGACAGTTTGCTGGACATACAGAACGGCACGGCGGGCAATGATTCCTTATACGGATCAAACGCAATCAGCATCCTTAATGGTGGATCAGGCTTCGACAAACTGTTCGGAGGAGAGGGTAACGATGCGCTTAACGGCGGGGCAGGAGACGACCATCTCGACGGAGGTGCAGGAAATGACACCTACGTCTTTGGTAAAGGGTTTGGTCAGGATCGCATCAACAACTACGATACTTCCGTAGGCCGCAAAGACATCGTCCGCTTTGCTGACGGTCAAAAGCAGAGCGACTTCCACTTTACCCGCAGCAGCAACGACTTGGTTATTTACGCCAAAAACGGCAGCGATCGGCTGACGGTTCTCAATTATTTCGAAGAAGACGGCAACAGTGCCTACCGTATCGATTCCATCGAATTTGCCGACGGAGGCCGTCTGAATGTCGAAGCCGTCAAAGCACTGGTGCAGAAAGGCACCGCAGGCAACGACAGACTGTATGCCTATGCCAAAGGCAGTACGCTGAACGGCGGAGCGGGTGACGACTATCTTACCGGCGCACAAGGCAATGACGTACTGAACGGCGGCGACGGCAACGACAGCCTCAGTGGACATGAAGGCAACGACCGTTTGGACGGAGGAGCGGGTAACGACACCCTTTCGGGAGACATGGGCAACGACATCCTTAATGGTGGATCAGGCTTCGACAAACTGTTCGGAGGAGAGGGTAACGATGCGCTTAACGGCGGAGCAGGAGACGACCATCTCGACGGAGGTGCAGGAAACGACACCTACGTCTTCGGCAAAGGCTTCGGACAGGACATCGTCAGCAACTACGATGCCGCTGCCGGCCGCAAAGACACCATCCGCTTTACCGACGGGCAGAAACAGAGCGACTTCCACTTTACCCGCAGCAACAGCGACTTGGTTATTGCTGCCAAAAACGGCAGCGACAAACTGACCGTCCGTTACTTCTTTGAAAACGATGCTGCCGGCAGCTACCGCATAGATGCTGTCGAATTTGCCGACGGAGGCCGTCTGAATGTCGAAGCCGTCAAAGCACTGGTGCAGAAAGGCACCGCAGGCAACGACAGACTGTATGCCTATGCCAAAGGCAGTACGCTGAACGGCGGAGCGGGTGACGACTATCTTACCGGCGCACAAGGCAATGACGTACTGAACGGCGGCGACGGCAACGACAGCCTCAGTGGACATGAAGGCAACGACCGTTTGGACGGAGGAGCGGGTAACGACACCCTTTCGGGAGACATGGGCAACGACATCCTTAATGGTGGATCAGGCTTCGACAAACTGTTCGGAGGAGAGGGTAACGATGCGCTTAACGGCGGAGCAGGAGACGACCATCTCGACGGAGGTGCAGGAAACGACACCTACGTCTTCGGCAAAGGCTTCGGACAGGACAGAATTACCGATTACGGCAATAAAACCGACACCGATACCCTGTTACTGAATAATCTGAAACTGGCAGAGACGGACTTTTTCAAAAGCGGATCAAGTTTGGTTCTGCAAACCAAAAACAAAGCGGATTCGGTACAGATAGACGGTTTCTTCAACGGCAACGGTATCGAACGCTTCCGGTTTGCCGACAAGACCGTCCAATCGGCGGATTTTGCCAAATATGCCCAAATGGCGGACAGCCTGGTGCAGTCGATGGCAGTATTCGGTGCGCAGTCGGGTGCGGCATCGTCCCCTGCTTCCGTTTCCGGGCAACCGCAACCGCCTTTATTGGCCGCAACATCGTTCTAAACCGTTTCAGGCCGTCTGAAAAACACGAAGCGGTCTGAAAATGCACACCCGCCTTAAACCGGCGGGTGTGTTTTATTGAGGGGCGCAGCCTGCTGTGCTATCGTTCAAACCCTACCGAATCCTTACAAAGCCATAGCAATGGGTATCCGTTTCCAAGCCTATAAAGAATTCTTCTCCCGCTACCTTGCCGTATGGCGTAACGCCTGGTCGGTGCGCGACCGGCTCGATCCGCCGAAGCGCAGCGGAGACGAACGCGCTTTTTTACCCGCCCATTTGGAGCTGGTCGAAACCCCTGTTTCCGCCGCGCCGAAATGGACGGCGCGGCTGATTATCTTGTTTGCCCTTTTGGCTTTGCTGTGGGCCATGGTTGGAAAAATCGACATCGTTGCCGTTGCAGAAGGCAAAACTGCGCCAAACAGCCGCAGTAAAACCATCCAGCCGCTGGAAACTGCCGTCGTCAAAAAAATCGCCGTAGAAAACGGCGAACACGTCAAAACAGGGCAGACACTGGTCGAACTCGAAGGCATCGGCTCGGATTCCGACTACGTCCAGTCTGCCGAAGCGTTACGGGCGGCGCGGGTAAACAAACTGCGCTACGAAGCCGTATTGGCGGCTGTGGAAAGCAGGCAGTTGCCGCAGTTGGACAAACAACAGGCGCAGCAATGGCAGATTCCCGAAAACGAACTGGCCGCCGCGCAGGTCTTGGCGCAAAACCAATATCAAACCTGGTCGGCGCAGGATATACAGCTTCAAGCCGCCCTGCGCGGACACCAAGCCGAAAAGCAGGTAACTGCCGCCCAAGTGCGCAAACTTGAACAAATCAGCGGTATCGAAGCCAAACGCACCGCCGACTACAAAAAACTGCTGGCCGAAAACTTCGTTTCCCAACACGCCTATTACGAACAGGAAAGCAAACTCATCCAAAACCGCAACGACCTTGCCGGCCAAAAAAGCCAAATGCACCAAATCGACGAAAGCATCCGCCAGGCGCAGCAAAACCTTATCCTCAACACCCAAACCCTCAAACGCGACACCCTCGATGCCCTGCGCCAGGCCGACGAACAAATCGCCCAACTTGAAAGCCAAACCGAAAAAGCACGGCAGCGCAAAGAACTGATGATTCTTGATTCCCCTGTGGACGGCACCGTGCAGCAGCTTGCCACCCACACCATAGGCGGCGTGGTAACCGCCGCCCAGCCGATTATGGTGGTCGTACCCGACGAAGAACAAATGGAAATCGAAGCCCTGCTTCCGAATAAAGACATCGGTTTCGTCAAAGCAGGGCAGGATGTCGTTATAAAAATCGAATCCTTCCCCTATACCCGCTACGGCTATCTTACCGGTAAAGTGAAAAACGTCAGTTTTGACGCGGTGGAACACGAAAAGCTTGGTTTGGTGTTTGCCGTTACCGTTGCTTTGGACAAAAACTACCTGACGATAGAAGGTCAAAAAGTTAATCTTACCGGCGGCATGAACATTACCGCCGAAATCAAAACCGGCAAACGGAGGGTAATTGATTACCTGCTCAGCCCGCTGCAAACCAAAGTGGACGAGAGTTTGCGCGAGCGGTAACAGACTTGTTACCTAAGTAAAGGGGGAAGGGTCGTTTGAAAAACAAAATTTACAATATACTTACAAAGTATGAATAATAAATTCTTGACATACTTCTAAAGTATAACAAACAATAATAATTGTTGCGGTGTGGCAAAACGGTTAATTGCAATGTTCTTTGGTTCTTCGTGATAATTATCACAGTAATGTCCCAATTTATTCTTCGTTAAAAGATGGGGCTGTACTAGATAAGCAGTCATGATAGACTGCAAAAATGAAGATAACCCATTGTAAACTAAAAAAGAGTATCCAAAAAAAACTCCTTCAATTTTTTGTACTCGAAGTTACCGCCCGTTCTGCTGCCGATTTATTGGGCATCCACCCCAATTCAGCAGCACTGTTTTACCGCAAAATTCGTGAAGTCATCAGCTACTATCTTTCATTGGAAGCTGACGCTGTTTTTGATGGCGCTGTCGAATTAGATGAAAGCTATTTCGGTGGGCATCGTAAAGGCAAACGGGGGCGCGGAGCAGCGGGAAAAGTGGCGGTATTTGGTATTCTTAAACGGGGTGGGAAGGTTTATACCGTGGTTGTTAAGAATGCCAAAATAGAAACCTTACTTCCTGTTATCACAAGAAAAATCATGCCTGACAGCATTGTTTATACCGATTGTTTAAGCAGCTATGACGTGTTGGATGTAAGTGGTTTTACCCACCACCGCATCAACCACAGCAAGCTGTTTGCCGACAGACAAAACCATATCAACGGCATTGAGAATTTTTGGAATCAGGCAAAACGGGTTCTGCGAAAATATAACGGAATTGACCGTAAATCTTTCCCTCTTTTCTTGAAAGAATGTGAGTTTCGTTTTAACTTTGGTACACCGTCCGAGCAGCTTAAAGTGCTGCGTCGGTGGTGTGAAATTTAGGGCTTATCTAGTACAGCCCCTAAAAGATTGATTAAAAAAATATTGGAAACGGAAATTAAATGAAAAATTTTGGTTTTTTTATGATTATTTTAGGTGTTTGTATATTGTTTTTAAGTGGAGCTTTTGTAACTCCTAGTTATTAAAAAAAGAATATTGGAAATTTGGGGTTGATTTTAAAAATAAAAAAATAAAAAAAGACGATAAATATTACATAGAGGCAAATTTTGCATATTTAGATTCTTTAACTATAAAGGGAGCAATTTTAATACTATTTATTGGTATTGTTTTTTTTATTTTTTCTTTTTTTTTTTTGATTTATAAACTGGGGGTATTGAAATGTCTTATTGTGATAAAAGCGCAGTAAATAGTTACGAAAAATGGTCAAGTTTAGCTCAATTTGCAGCAGGGCAAATTGGAAAAAGAATAGCAGGTCCTGGCGGTGCTGCATTTGGTACTTTTCTTACGGGGAAAAATACATGGGTTGCAAGAACAGCAGATGCGTTAATTTGTTGGTTTATTGAAAATAGAATTCTTACTACTAAAATATAAACGGGAGATTGTTAATTGAAAATTGTAACTGTTAAAAAAATAGCGATATGGACATTTTCTATTTTTTTAATTTTAACAGCCCTTGTCGCTTACGGCCTACATTCCCTAGGATTGCTTTCGCCGAGTATTAATTTGGTTGTGAATACATTTACTAAAAATGAAAAATTTCCGTTTGGAGAATACAAAAGAGTAGAAATTCCTAAGAGGATTTTTATAAAAAGGCAAGTGGCACTCCAATTTATTATTGAATTTATTAATGAACCTAGCTTTTTTAACGCGGTATCACGGGTTAAAGAAGTTCCCTGCAATATGAAAATTACCGGATATAAAATTCATAACAACCAAAGGATACTTTTTTACTCTCGACAGGTATCTTGCCTAGATATTGCTGAGTTAGACATGACAAGATATGCCAGTGAATTTGAATTGGATAATACTAAAAATACTGCCGTTGCTATTAAATTGGAATATTTAGACCTAGATAGTGGGGATTATATTTTCGAATTTTCAGATGAAGGTTCGGAAAAAAATAAAGGTTTTAAAACATTTGTTGAGGTTATTTTTCATGTTTCGAAATGAAATAGAAATTTCAGTTTTACTATTTTAATTTTTTAATATAAATCAGCGGAGCGAATAATGAATTCTGGATATAGTGTTACTGTAAGATTTGCAGATAAAGGTACACCTAAAAAATCAGGTAAACCTTCTAAATATGGGCATGTGTGGTTGGAGGTAAATTTCCCAGATGGTACAGTAAAGAGTGTTGGCTTTGAGCCAGGAGAGAAATTGGGTAGTAGTGATAATTTCTCCTCAACGGATCATAAAGAATACCTAAATACTAAAGAACATCCAATTAAATCAATTACCGCACAGATTTCAAAAGAACAGGCTGAAAAAATACTTGATTTCGAAAGACAGGTGCGTGCTGGCAAGATACAAGGCGTTGATTCAAATCCTTGGTATTGGCCAGAGCATAATAGTTGTATTGATATGGCAGGCTTAAATCTTGCTAATGCAGGTTTAGCATCTCCTGATTTTCAAGGAGTTTGGCGAGCAGGCAAGTGGTGGAGACCAATAGAACAGTACGATTCATTTTTAAAAGAAATGGGGCTGTACTAGATAAGCCCTAAATTTCACACCACCGACGCAGCACTTTAAGCTGCTCGGACGGTGTACCAAAGTTAAAACGAAACTCACATTCTTTCAAGAAAAGAGGGAAAGATTTACGGTCAATTCCGTTATATTTTCGCAGAACCCGTTTTGCCTGATTCCAAAAATTCTCAATGCCGTTGATATGGTTTTGTCTGTCGGCAAACAGCTTGCTGTGGTTGATGCGGTGGTGGGTAAAACCACTTACATCCAACACGTCATAGCTGCTTAAACAATCGGTATAAACAATGCTGTCAGGCATGATTTTTCTTGTGATAACAGGAAGTAAGGTTTCTATTTTGGCATTCTTAACAACCACGGTATAAACCTTCCCACCCCGTTTAAGAATACCAAATACCGCCACTTTTCCCGCTGCTCCGCGCCCCCGTTTGCCTTTACGATGCCCACCGAAATAGCTTTCATCTAATTCGACAGCGCCATCAAAAACAGCGTCAGCTTCCAATGAAAGATAGTAGCTGATGACTTCACGAATTTTGCGGTAAAACAGTGCTGCTGAATTGGGGTGGATGCCCAATAAATCGGCAGCAGAACGGGCGGTAACTTCGAGTACAAAAAATTGAAGGAGTTTTTTTTGGATACTCTTTTTTAGTTTACAATGGGTTATCTTCATTTTTGCAGTCTATCATGACTGCTTATCTAGTACAGCCCCAAAGAAATTTTAGCCCATCGAGATGGATGGGTTATCGCTAACGATGGAAAACAATATTTTAATTATCCGATTTTTGATTCGGAAAAAGGGTGGTACGATAATGGATACCAATGCGTTCGACCATGGTGGAAACTCCCCTTTCGCACTAACAAATACCACATTGTTGATCCTTTGGTTCTCGACCTTGATGGCGACGGCATCGAAACAGTCGCCGCCAACGGTTTTGCAGGCAGCCTGTTCGACCACGACAACGACGGCATCCGCACCGCAGGCGGCTGGTTGGCATCCGACGACGGCTTTTTGGTTTGGGACAAAAACGGCAACGGCCGCATCGACAACGGCACGGAACTCTTTGGCAACAACACAGCCCTTGCCGGCGGAAAATATGAGCAGCTTAAAGTGCTGTATCGGTAATGTGCTGTTATGGTTTATCTAGTATAAATCATTTATTTAGGTTATATGGCTGGTATGTTTAAAAAGGCTGTTTACATGGAAAAACAGATAATAATTTTGTTGTGTGCTTTGACATTTTCGGGTTGCGGTAAAGAATCTTCAAATAAGGAAGACATTATGAGCAAAGAAATTAAAACGGTTTATTTAAAGTCGAAGGTTTCCAATCAGGTCATTCCAGTTTTCCTGCCGGATTGTGTGATTGGTAGTATATCGGAACACAAAGAAGAAAGCGGAAAAATATTTGGCAGCGGCATTATTCTGAGGATTAACAGACTAGCATTTTCACAGCCTGAATTTGACAGAAATCTGAAGTGCGCAACGGAACAAGACAGCAGATATGCTGATATTTATGCAGTTTTTCCCTTAGATGAAAAAGAAAAACGTATTCTCCAATCTGATCCATTTGAATATTTACGGTATGAGGCAATAACATTAGGCGCAAGTTATTTAGACAGTAAAAATGGTATGGACTTATATAAGGTAAGTCCTATCAGTGATAGTGTTTTTATTCAGAAAAATTTTATTAACGAGAATAGGCCATTGTCTATTAACTTTATTAGGTTTAATATTGAAACTCCTAATAGTTCTTTTCGCTATTATTTTGATGTTGAAACAATTTTAAAAGGAGAGTATAGGATGAAATATACAGTAGTGGCAATTGAAGAGACTCCCTTTCAATTTGCAGAGAGATTTAGAAAGATTATTGAACAAAATAAAAATATTTTAGATTATCCTGAAATTATTTCTGGATTTGTTGAAAATAATGAAAGAATTGCTAATTTTATCGAATCAAAAGATTAATTAAGATGGTTTGTTTGGGTAAATTAATTTTTTAGTAATTTTTAGTAAAAGGTATTCAAAAATGAGTAGTAAAAATTTTCACGTAAATTACAGGTTGAATGAAACACAGCGTAGAGAGCTTAGGGTGGAAATCAACAAGTTTCAGTATGATGGTCATTATGGGGCGGCTTACCGTTATTTATATAACAGTGTTCCGCGTGATGATTATCGAGGTAATGTGCCTAGCTACTCTTCCGAAAATTCGGGTATCAAGGCATGGTTTGGTGTGGCGATAAGTACTAATAGTCGTAGCAGTGATGCTGTCGATTCAGCATTGAGAAGTATGACCAAAGAAGTAATGAGGCAACGGGGTGTCGGCAATAAGTATTCTGATAAAATATACAATGAATTTTCAAATCAAATGGGAAAACAGTTGTTAAATGATATTGCTCAAACAGGAGAAGTTTCCCGAGAAAAAATACTTGATATAGATAGCAATAACTTTACTAAATTTGGATCCAATGGGGAAATTAAAAAAGGAGACTGGCCCGGTGCAGCTATAGACGGATTGATACTGGGCGGTGAAGTTGTAGATGCCAGTAATGATATTAACTGGAGGAGAGTAATTGGCAGTGCGGTTAGAGATAAGGTTTCAGATATTGGGGATTGGTTTAATCAGCTTCAAAAAGAGTTTGGCAGCTGGTTTGGTCTCAACCGCACCGACAAATACCACATTGTTGATCCTCTGGTTCTCGATCTTGACGGCGACGGCATCGAAACAGTCGCCGCCAACGGTTTTGCAGGCAGCCTGTTCGACCACGACAACGACGGTATCCGCACCGCAGGCGGCTGGTTGGCATCCGACGACGGCTTTTTGGTTTGGGACAAAAACGGCAACGGCCGTATCGATAACGGCACGGAACTGTTTGGCGACAACACCGCCCTCTCCGGCGGCAAAAAAGCCGCACACGGCTTTGCCGCACTCGCCCAGCACGACGGCAACAAAGACGGCGTGATTGATGCAAAAGACAAAATCTTCTCCCAACTGCGCGTTTGGCGCGACCTCAACCAGGACGGCATCAGCCAATCCGGCGAACTGTTCACAGCCGCCTCCCTCAAAATCAAATCCTTCAATCTGGCCTACCAGAATACCCGTACCGTACTCGGCAACGGCAATACACTTGCCCAAAACGGCAGCTATACCAAAACCGACGGCAAAACCGCACAGATGGGCGACATCCTATTGCAGGCCGATACCTTGCACAGCCGTTATGCCAACCCTGTAAAACTGACGGACAAACAGGCACAGGCTGCCAATCTGCACGGCATCGGCCGCCTGCGCGATCTGCGCGAGGCCGCCGCCCTTTCGGGAGCTTTGGGCAAAGTGCTGTCCGCCTATTCCGCCGCCCAAACCAAACAGGAGCAGATGAAACAACTGGACGGCCTGATTCGGGAGTGGGCGAAAACCGATCCCCAATACAACCGCAGCAGCCCGCGTTTCGGTTTTGTCCTCGAAGAATCGAAAACAGGCGAGGGCATCGGCCTTACTCCTTCGCAGGTGGCACAACTGAAAAACAGGGTAACCGTTTTAAGCAAAGAACAAGAAGCCAAATGGCAGGCTTTGCGGGAAAAAGTCAAAATACTCGATGCCTTTTCCGGCACCGACTCATCCACACTCGGCTTTGCCACCGGCCAACAGGCTGACGGAATATTGGCAACCATAGACGAAACCTACGGCAGGCTGGCCGAAAACATCTATAAAGGTCTGCTGTTCCAAACACGTTTGCAGCCTTATTTGGAAAAACTGACATTCAAGTTGTCCGGCGGAGAGCTGAATCTTGATTTCACCGCCGTTCAGACGGCCTTCAAACAAACCTTTGCCAAAAACCCCGAAAAAGCTTTTGTCGACTTGGCCGAATTTGCCGCATACGGCAAAGGCTATTCGGAGCAATGGATCGGTAGCGCATTGCTGATGGATTTCGTCCAATCTGGTACCGCTTCGGGCAGGATCTCCGGCTGGATGAAGACACTGGGTAAAGATGCCGACAGTTTGCTGGACATACAGAACGGCACGGCGGGCAATGATTCCTTATACGGATCAAACGCAATCAGCATCCTTAATGGTGGATCAGGCTTCGACAAACTGTTCGGAGGAGAGGGTAACGATGCGCTTAACGGCGGGGCAGGAGACGACCATCTCGACGGAGGTGCAGGAAATGACACCTACGTCTTTGGTAAAGGGTTTGGTCAGGATCGCATCAACAACTACGATACTTCCGTAGGCCGCAAAGACATCGTCCGCTTTGCTGACGGTCAAAAGCAGAGCGACTTCCACTTTACCCGCAGCAGCAACGACTTGGTTATTTACGCCAAAAACGGCAGCGATCGGCTGACGGTTCTCAATTATTTCGAAGAAGACGGCAACAGTGCCTACCGTATCGATTCCATCGAATTTGCCGACGGAGGCCGTCTGAATGTCGAAGCCGTCAAAGCACTGGTGCAGAAAGGCACCGCAGGCAACGACAGACTGTATGCCTATGCCAAAGGCAGTACGCTGAACGGCGGAGCGGGTGACGACTATCTTACCGGCGCACAAGGCAATGACGTACTGAACGGCGGCGACGGCAACGACAGCCTCAGTGGACATGAAGGCAACGACCGTTTGGACGGAGGAGCGGGTAACGACACCCTTTCGGGAGACATGGGCAACGACATCCTTAATGGTGGATCAGGCTTCGACAAACTGTTCGGAGGAGAGGGTAACGATGCGCTTAACGGCGGAGCAGGAGACGACCATCTCGACGGAGGTGCAGGAAACGACACCTACGTCTTCGGCAAAGGCTTCGGACAGGACATCGTCAGCAACTACGATGCCGCTGCCGGCCGCAAAGACACCATCCGCTTTACCGACGGGCAGAAACAGAGCGACTTCCACTTTACCCGCAGCAACAGCGACTTGGTTATTGCTGCCAAAAACGGCAGCGACAAACTGACCGTCCGTTACTTCTTTGAAAACGATGCTGCCGGCAGCTACCGCATAGATGCTGTCGAATTTGCCGACGGAGGCCGTCTGAATGTCGAAGCCGTCAAAGCACTGGTGCAGAAAGGCACCGCAGGCAACGACAGACTGTATGCCTATGCCAAAGGCAGTACGCTGAACGGCGGAGCGGGTGACGACTATCTTACCGGCGCACAAGGCAATGACGTACTGAACGGCGGCGACGGCAACGACAGCCTCAGTGGACATGAAGGCAACGACCGTTTGGACGGAGGAGCGGGTAACGACACCCTTTCGGGAGACATGGGCAACGACATCCTTAATGGTGGATCAGGCTTCGACAAACTGTTCGGAGGAGAGGGTAACGATGCGCTTAACGGCGGAGCAGGAGACGACCATCTCGACGGAGGTGCAGGAAACGACACCTACGTCTTCGGCAAAGGCTTCGGACAGGACAGAATTACCGATTACGGCAATAAAACCGACACCGATACCCTGTTACTGAATAATCTGAAACTGGCAGAGACGGACTTTTTCAAAAGCGGATCAAGTTTGGTTCTGCAAACCAAAAACAAAGCGGATTCGGTACAGATAGACGGTTTCTTCAACGGCAACGGTATCGAACGCTTCCGGTTTGCCGACAAGACCGTCCAATCGGCGGATTTTGCCAAATATGCCCAAATGGCGGACAGCCTGGTGCAGTCGATGGCAGTATTCGGTGCGCAGTCGGGTGCGGCATCGTCCCCTGCTTCCGTTTCCGGGCAACCGCAACCGCCTTTATTGGCCGCAACATCGTTCTAAACCGTTTCAGGCCGTCTGAAAAACACGAAGCGGTCTGAAAATGCACACCCGCCTTAAACCGGCGGGTGTGTTTTATTGAGGGGCGCAGCCTGCTGTGCTATCGTTCAAACCCTACCGAATCCTTACAAAGCCATAGCAATGGGTATCCGTTTCCAAGCCTATAAAGAATTCTTCTCCCGCTACCTTGCCGTATGGCGTAACGCCTGGTCGGTGCGCGACCGGCTCGATCCGCCGAAGCGCAGCGGAGACGAACGCGCTTTTTTACCCGCCCATTTGGAGCTGGTCGAAACCCCTGTTTCCGCCGCGCCGAAATGGACGGCGCGGCTGATTATCTTGTTTGCCCTTTTGGCTTTGCTGTGGGCCATGGTTGGAAAAATCGACATCGTTGCCGTTGCAGAAGGCAAAACTGCGCCAAACAGCCGCAGTAAAACCATCCAGCCGCTGGAAACTGCCGTCGTCAAAAAAATCGCCGTAGAAAACGGCGAACACGTCAAAACAGGGCAGACACTGGTCGAACTCGAAGGCATCGGCTCGGATTCCGACTACGTCCAGTCTGCCGAAGCGTTACGGGCGGCGCGGGTAAACAAACTGCGCTACGAAGCCGTATTGGCGGCTGTGGAAAGCAGGCAGTTGCCGCAGTTGGACAAACAACAGGCGCAGCAATGGCAGATTCCCGAAAACGAACTGGCCGCCGCGCAGGTCTTGGCGCAAAACCAATATCAAACCTGGTCGGCGCAGGATATACAGCTTCAAGCCGCCCTGCGCGGACACCAAGCCGAAAAGCAGGTAACTGCCGCCCAAGTGCGCAAACTTGAACAAATCAGCGGTATCGAAGCCAAACGCACCGCCGACTACAAAAAACTGCTGGCCGAAAACTTCGTTTCCCAACACGCCTATTACGAACAGGAAAGCAAACTCATCCAAAACCGCAACGACCTTGCCGGCCAAAAAAGCCAAATGCACCAAATCGACGAAAGCATCCGCCAGGCGCAGCAAAACCTTATCCTCAACACCCAAACCCTCAAACGCGACACCCTCGATGCCCTGCGCCAGGCCGACGAACAAATCGCCCAACTTGAAAGCCAAACCGAAAAAGCACGGCAGCGCAAAGAACTGATGATTCTTGATTCCCCTGTGGACGGCACCGTGCAGCAGCTTGCCACCCACACCATAGGCGGCGTGGTAACCGCCGCCCAGCCGATTATGGTGGTCGTACCCGACGAAGAACAAATGGAAATCGAAGCCCTGCTTCCGAATAAAGACATCGGTTTCGTCAAAGCAGGGCAGGATGTCGTTATAAAAATCGAATCCTTCCCCTATACCCGCTACGGCTATCTTACCGGTAAAGTGAAAAACGTCAGTTTTGACGCGGTGGAACACGAAAAGCTTGGTTTGGTGTTTGCCGTTACCGTTGCTTTGGACAAAAACTACCTGACGATAGAAGGTCAAAAAGTTAATCTTACCGGCGGCATGAACATTACCGCCGAAATCAAAACCGGCAAACGGAGGGTAATTGATTACCTGCTCAGCCCGCTGCAAACCAAAGTGGACGAGAGTTTGCGCGAGCGGTAACAGACTTGTTACCTAAGTAAAGGGGGAAGGGTCGTTTGAAAAACAAAATTTACAATATACTTACAAAGTATGAATAATAAATTCTTGACATACTTCTAAAGTATAACAAACAATAATAATTGTTGCGGTGTGGCAAAACGGTTAATTGCAATGTTCTTTGGTTCTTCGTGATAATTATCACAGTAATGTCCCAATTTATTCTTCGTTAAAAGATTGATTAAAAAAATATTGGAAACGGAAATTAAATGAAAAATTTTGGTTTTTTTATGATTATTTTAGGTGTTTGTATATTGTTTTTAAGTTGAGCTTTTGTAACTCCTAGTTATTAAAAAAAGAATATTGGAAATTTGGGGTTGATTTTAAAAATAAAAAAATAAAAAAAGACGATAAATATTACATAGAGGCAAATTTTGCATATTTAGATTCTTTAACTATAAAGGGAGCAATTTTAATACTATTTATTGGTATTGTTTTTTTTTATTTTTTCTTTTTTTTTTTGATTTATAAACTGGGGGTATTGAAATGTCTTATTGTGATAAAAGCGCAGTAAATAGTATTGCACTTATATTGGTTATTATAATTATTTAATTTTACTAAGTATTAATTTAAAATATAAAAATATGGATTAATGGAAATATGTTAATTGTTTTAGGTATGATGATATACATAATATGTATGTGTATTGCAGTATCTCTTAATTTTAGAGATTTTTCAGTAATGCATAGTCTAATGATTGTAAATAGAAATTTTATGATACTATTTGTTATAGTGACTTCCATGTCTCAATTAATTACAAAATTATATTGTAGATTTTTTCTAAAAAAGCCATTTATAGATGATTATTCTGAAGTAAATGGTTGGATTTTAAAATTATTTAAAATTGAGTCGTTCTTTTTTGGAGTTGCAGTAGGTGCTGTTTTTTGGTTGTTCCCCTTTATGGGATTAATAAAAAAATAGATCCTATTTATTTGTTCTAAAATATTTAGTATTTTATAAAGGTTATTATTAAAATGGAAAATTTATATATAAATGGTTTTGCTGTAATTGATATTTTAAATAATATCAAAACTATCTCTAACGATGCTGAGAATGGTACGGTAACAGAACATATGATTGATGTGGAGGATAATGTATTATTAAGAAGTTCGCTCATGCATTAATCTAACATTTATTATATTATGTAGATGATATAGTTTGCTAAATATATAAAGGGGAGTTATATTTTGATAAATACAGGATTTAGAGGTTTTTTTTCAGCATTCGGTAAAATATATTTTTTATATTTTATAATACTTTTTAATTTTAGTATGACTGCATTTGCAAAAAGTAATAATCCTGATTTGAATAATGTTTCCTTACAAACTTTGGTTGAGTATATGGTGCAGAGTAATGATAAGCAGACATTTTTAAAAAAATCAGGGTTAGTTTGGGAGAGAAAAACCGATTATCACGGTTATTATTCACTAACTAAAGAAATTGATCCTGTTGGTTATCGGGAAGCAGTTATTAGGTTAAAAGGTTGGCCGTATAGTAAAGACAGTAAAATGGTTGACTATCCCTATCAACATTACGATAAACGAAAAATGTTGAAGAATTATTTAGCTAATGTTTATTTTTCTGTTACATTTCATTTAGATAGAATTAAAAGTATCCAAGTTATGGGTCTTTCTCATTGTGTGAATAAGATATTATGTAGACAAAAAGTCCAGGAGCAGTTTAGTGGGGAAGTTAAGCTAACTAGAATTACAAAATTTTGTAACTTTTGGGCAGATAGTAACTTTTTATATGGGTGGACAGATTTTTATAAAATAAAAATTCGTAATAAAACTGTTTATTTAATGAACGATAATAGTTTTGAGGCTAAGTTTGGTTCAAAAGGTCCTTTTGCTGGGAGCTTTGAGTTGATCTTCACTTATCAATATCCTAAGGATGAGATGAAAAAATTTCAATGCGTTTTAGTTTAGTGAATATTTATCCTGATTTGAGTAATAATATGAAAGGAATATTGTGGAAAATAACAAATTAATTAATGAATCGGTTAAGACAGCTATAGGCTATCAAGGTAAAAGTGTATTATTTCTGACAGATTAACAGCTTAGAAGATCAGCTTCTATTATTTGGAATTAGGAAAAATGTAGACTTTAACAAATACAATAGAATCGACCGTAAATATTTCCAAAAATGCGAGTTTCGTTTTAACTTTGGTATATCGTCGATCAGCTTAAAGTGCTGCGTCGGTAGTATGATTTAGGGTTTGTCTAGTACACTACCTAATTTTATAAAAATAATCTTTCTCAGAGATAGGAAATTTTTCTATTAATAAGGGCTTATGTAATGATAAAATACAACATAAAACTGTGTTTATTATTTGTAGTTTTGTTATTTCCTGTGCTAGCAGTTGATGCGAAAGAAAAATCTTCCGCCGCTGTTTCCCATGCCTGTAAAAATCTGGCCTTGGTAACCAGTACGGAACATTTGTTGTATCAGCTATACAGCAATTTGGATAGCGCGTGCCTGTTTGAAACCCCACCGGATGATTTGGAAAACGTTTGGGGGATCTATGTAACCGATCTTAGAGATGAAAAACGCAGTTCGTTTAGGGACAGGGTGCAGTCTTACAAGCTACCCAGATACTCGAAATTAAGCAAAAACATTGGTGTGCTTATTCAGAAGTTTGAAGATGGCAAGTTGCAGCTGGCTGTTGATACAATAGGGGAAGGAGCGGCACTGGACAGTTCTATTTTGTCAACGCAGGATAAGTTCCCAGACCTGCTCCCTCCGCCTGAACAGGAATATAGCCCCGTCATGATTGCCGGGAAGCCGTGGGGGAAACCCAGAACTGTTGGCGTATATAGGGGAGACTATGCTTATTACTGGAAAGGGAAAAAACTTACTTTATTAATGAAATCCGCTTTTTTCGGATATGTACATCGTTTTGAAGTTTTTTTTAATTAATCATGTAATTTTTATTTAAGGATTGAATTATGGCTGTATTTTCTAAAGAATCAGTAAGTGGGTTGCGTAGTCTTGAAGTGCCAGATCAGACGATACGAGAGCTTGCTAAAAGTAAAACGCTGGTAAGGCAATTAAATCAGCACTATGCCAAAAATGGCATTATAAAATTAAATAATGTGAATGGATTTGCATATGAGACAAAAAGGGATTATGGAGATATTTCAATAGCGGGTAATCAAAATTTAAATGATAGGTTGGAGACGCTGTTTCATGAGCTCGGCCATGCCGATAATCTTGGGTATATGAGAAAAGTAGATTGGCCGCGTGCTGGTTCATTAAGCATGAAAGAGTATTATGAGGCATCATCATTTTCGACAGCACCATCAAAAACAGCGTCAGCTTCCAATGAAAGATAGTAGCTGATGACTTCACGAATTTTGCGGTAAAACAGTGCTGCTGAATTGGGGTGTATGCTCAATAAATCGGCAGCAGAACGGGCGGTAACTTCGAGTATAAAAAATTGAAGGAGTTTCCTTTGGGTACTCTTTTTTAGTTTACAATGGGTTATCTTCATTTTTGCAGTCCAATATGACTGCTTATCTAGTACGATCTCTTATTAAATTAAGGGGCTGTACTAGATAAGCCCTAAATTTCACACCACCGACGCAGCACTTTAAGCTGCTCGGACGGTGTGCCAAAGTTAAAACGAAACTCACATTCTTTCAAGAAAAGTTGGAAAGATTTACGGTCAATTCCATTGTATTTTCGCAGAACCCGTTTTGCCTGATTCCAAAAATTCCCAATGCCGTTGATGTGGTTTTGTCTGTCGGCAAACAGCTTGCTGTGATTGATGCGGTGGTGGGTAAAACCACTTACATCCAACACGTCATAGCTGCTTAAACAATCGGTATAAACCATGCTGTCAGGCATGATTTTTCTTGTAATAACAGGAAGTAAGGTTTCTCTTTTGGCATTCTCAACAACCACGGTATAAACTTTGCTGCCCCGTTATAAGAATACCAAATACCGCCACTTTTCCAGCTGCTCCGCCCCCCCCGTTTGCCTTTGCGATGCCCACCGAAATAGCTTTCATCTAATTCGACAGTGCCATCAAAAACAGCGTCAGCTTCCAATGAAAGATAGTAGTTGATGACTTCACGAATCTTGCGGTAAAACAGTGCTGCTGAATTGGGGTGGATGCCCAATAAATCGGCAGTAGAACGGGCGGTAACTTCGAGTATAAAAAATTGAAGGAGTTTCCTTTGGGTACTCTTTTTATTTTACAATGGGTTATCTTCATTTTTACAGTCTAACATGACTGCTTATCTAGTACAGCCCCCTTTATTTTAATTGAGGTAAAATATAGTGTTCTTTAATTTCTATAAAAATCTTATTTATTCTATCAGGAATACTGAATTTATTTTTTTTGCTTTTCTTTTCGTTTTACTTTTTTTCTCTTCTGTCGCATTTTATTTTCTAAGTAGAGAAAGTTTATTGCTTAATGAGGTAGTAGTTCCGGATGGTATTGAATATGTAGTTGAAGAAGGAGGGATTCGTGTTTCTAATAGATTGACATTTTATTTTAGGGGAGTGAGTTATTCTGCATCGTGTGGAATAGAGGGTGTGGATAATATTAATCCTTGTAATAAAAATTTTTATAATAAAAAATTAATTGGATATAATGTTAAAATTATTGAAATATTTGAAGATTCTAGGCGTAATATTGTAGGATTGCTAGTAAATGGAGACTTTAAAGAAAAAGATAAATCTAGTATGTATCATTTTATTCGAGATGAGGATTTTTTTAATAACGAGTTAAGGCAGGAGAAATTTAAAGTTTATGTACATAAAATTACTTTTATTATTTTTTTAATTGGTGCCTTTATTTCTTTAGTTTGTTTATTTATTTCCGCTAAATATAATTTATTTTTTCGTAATGGAGATTAATTTATGTCTAATGCAAAACCAACGATGGGTGGAACTGCAACAGCAGTTGCAGGCTTGGGAAGCCAATTTGGTAGTAACACTATTGATTCGGTATTAATTTGAAGTTCGGTTTTGCCGAAAGTGTTTTTTGCGGGCGTTGGCTCTGCGTTTGGAAACCCGCGCAGGCTGTGGCAGAATCCCGTTTCTTCACACCATGCTACGGAATCTCTATGAATCTGAAACTAATCTCCGCCTGTCTGTTGGCCGCTGTCGCGCTGGCCGCCTGCGATTCTCAGGCTGACAAAATCGGCAATGCCAGCACGGTGTTTCATCTGCTCGGCAAAAACGACCGCATCGAAATCGAAGGTTTCGACGACGAAGACGTGCAGGGGCTGACCTGCTATCTGTCCTACGCCAAAAAAGGCGGCCTCAAAGAAACTGTAAACCTCGAAGAAGATGCCAGCGACGCATCCGTCGCCTGTGTGCAGACCGCGCCGGCCGTACGTTTTTCCGAACGTGCCGTGGCCAAGCCCAAGCAGGTGTTCAAACGCAGCTCCAGCCTGGTTTTCAAAAGTATGCAGGTCATGCGCTACTATGATGCCAAGCGCAAATCTTTTGCCTATATGGTGTACAGCGACAAGGTCATTCAAGGCTCGCCGAAAAATTCGCTCAGCGCATGGTCTTGTTACAGCGGTGCGGCAGCTTCGGCGGAGGGCGTGTCATCGGGCGGACAGGTTTACGGCTCCTGCATTATCGGAACCGCGCCGCAGAAATAAACGGTAAAAGAGGCCGTCTGAAAACAGTATTTTCAGACGGCCTCTTTGTTTGTAGAGAACCAAATAAAAAGCCGCCGCCCTGCCGTTTGCATGATGGGCAGGGTGTGTCGTTTTGGAGCGCAGGCGTTCTGCGCTGCGGAGGACAGGCCGTCTGAAAAACAAAACGCAAACGGTATTTCAGATGCGCCGAATCCGTGTTTTCAGACGGCCTCGTTTTCTTACGCGGAAACTTTCGTGCAAACCGCAAAAAACGCGTGCGTTGCTGTGCGATACCCCCTGCTTTAACGGCAGAGGCCGTCTGAAAAATTATTTTCAGACGGCCTTTTGATGTCAGTGCGGGGCTTGCGCAGTTTATTTAAACCACGATTTGATTTGTTGGAACAGCGATACGCTCTGTTTCTCAAAGCCGTTTTCGGTCTTGGCCAAACCGTCTTCGGGGGCGGGCGGCGGGGCTTCGCGGTAAACGGGCAGTGCGCCGAAACTTTGCGCCACAGGCATGATTTCGATGGTGTTGACATTCATGTGCGCGGGACGCTGATAGAGCCACAAGGCGGTGTCGGCAATATCTTGGGGGCGGATAAATTCTACGTTTTCATAGAGTTTTGCCGCGCGCTCGTTATCGCCTTTGAAACGCACGTTGGAAAACTCGGTGTTGCCGCACAAACCGGGTTCGATGTTGCTCACACGGATGCCGCTTTCGGCGAGGTCGGCACGCAGGTTGAGGCTGAACTGGCGTACATAGGCTTTGGTTGCGCCGTAAACATTGCCGCCGGGATAGGGGTAGTTGCCGGCAATCGAGCCGATATTGATGATGTAGCCGCTTTTGCGTCCAACCATTTGCGGCACGACTTGGCGGGTAAGGTAGGTGAGGCCGGTGATGTTGGTTTGGATCATGGTCTGCCAGTCGGCAAAATCGGCTTCGTCGGCACGCGCCAAGCCCAAAGCCAAGCCCGCATTGTTGATCAGGCAGTCGATTTGTGCGAAGCCTTCGGGCAGGTTTTGCAGGGCGTGGTCGATGGATTCGGCGCGGGTCATGTCCATTTCGAGCGGGAGGAAACGTTCGCCCAGCTCGGCCTGCAAGGTTTCGAGTTTGTGTATGCGGCGTGCCGCGCCGATGACTTTGAATCCGGCGGCGGCAAAGGTGCGGCACATGGCCTCGCCGAATCCGGCTGATGCGCCGGTGATGAATATTGTCCTATTTGTTTCTTGCCCTGCATTGACTTCTTGCGCCGTATCTGTTTCTTGCGCCGTATCTGTTTCTTGCGCCGTATCTGCTGCTTGTACCATGTCTTTTTCCTGTGTCATGTTTTTCTCCTGTATGAAATAAAAGTTGCAGAAATTTTATTGCAGCAATTTGCCGCCTATGCGTCCGAAAAATTCACTAATCTCAAAATACACGTCGCGTGTGCTGCCGTCGGCAGATTGCACCGTGATTTTGTCGTAAATTCCGGTCTGATCCTGCATCAGAGCCTGTCCTACTTTGCGGTATTGCGGCAGGTTTTCCGCAATCCATTTGTTTTCCGCCGCAATGCCGCGCACCGTATCGTTTTCATGGATTTTTACCGCCCGTGCCATGCTGCTGCCGTCGGCTTTTCCGGCGGCGGAGCGGGTACTGGCGGGCGGGCTTTCGGTATTGCCGGAACGGCCTTTTGCCTGTGCCGCAGGGCTGAGTATGATTGCTGCCAATACGGCGGCTGAAAAAAGGGTGCGTATTTTCATAATGTTGCCTTTTGTCAAAATGAAGTTTGAAGTTTAACCGTTTTCAGACGGCCTTGCCGCACACAATATTCTGTATCGCAATGCAGGCATATCGCTTATATGGCAAAGGCCGTCTGAAAACGGCTTATTTCGCTTTGGGCAGGACAATTGCCGACAAAATAGCGGCGGACAGTCCGCCCGCTGCGGCAAAAACCGGCAGCGTGATAAGGCTCATAACCATCAAACCGACCAGCGTGCCGGCTGCAATACCGATTACCGAGCCGTAAGCCGCTGCCATCAGGCTGCTTTTCCATGAGCGGGTAAGCCGCTCTCGCGCGATCAGCACGCCGCACACGGCGGCAGGAATGCAGCCTGCGCAGCTGCCGATCAAACCGCCTGCATATAAAAAAACAGTATGGAATCAATAAAACTATCTGCCAGACCTTGGTAAGTCGGCCACAATGCGGAAAAAACCGACAGCCCGCCCACGCCGCCGCCCAATAGCGTAAATGCGGCAATCCGATGATGCCGAAAATCATGAAAACATAAATCGGGCTAACCCTGCTTGGGCATCGGGCGAAAAATGTTGAAAACGGGCGCGAACGCTGTTCGCAAACTCTGGATTCAAATTAAATTGGGCATCGGCAAAAATCGCGCCGTTAAATTCTATCGCTTGCAGGCGGGTTAATTCGGCATAAAAAGCCAGAAAATCAAACAGCGAATCGCTTAATAGCAACAGCCTATCATTGCCCGAAATCAGCCCGTAAACGGGGCAACGTGCTTCGCGTATATCGCAAAAAATCAAATCTTCGCCCAGCGTTTGCGCGAAAATTTGGTAACTTTCGCGCCATGCGGGCAGGCAATCCAAGCCTAAATAATCGGGGTTGCGGCTGTCTTCGCCCAGCGCAATCCATTCAATATTGAAAAATCGGTTGCCGAACAAGCAGGAATGCGGCAGAACGATGTGTTGGTAATAAGTCAGCAATTCGCCAGATAGGCTGGCTTGGCAGATGGCTTGGGGCGATGCGGTGTAGGCAAGCAGGGCTGGCTGCGCGTTTGGGTTGGATTTGCTGATGCTTAAATGAAAGCTCGCTACCCAGTTGGTTAAGATGGTTTTGGCGTTCATTTTTGTTCACAAGGCAGCCTGAAAATCAGTCGTCATAATATCCTGCCAGCAGGTGTATCCAAATTTCGCAGCACGCGCAGATGACAAGCATAATCGGTGTGAGCCAGTTGTAGTCATCAGGCGTAAACAAGAGACGGCTGCTTATGTTGTGCAGGGCAAACGTTATCATGATGCCCCACAAGGGTAGGGTGTATTTTGCGTAGATGTTGGATAAATATTGCCAAATTGTGTGCATGATAGGCAGTTTGACTATTTTTTAAAAACGACCAATAACAAAAACAAAATAAAACAAGAAAAAAGAGCGGTTCTGTTATACAAATTTTCCTTTTTCTTAAAATCAAGGCTATTATTTTTCATATTCTGATAGCGAAACCAGCAGGACATTATTCCAAAATACCATGTTCCAATCCAATAATAATCCAATAATAAAAAGCGATGCGTTTGGTGGCAGTCAGATACCCGTGCGTTGGGATATTCGGGCTGCTTGGCGGCAAGATAGCGGCAGCCAAAAAAGGCAATAACGCTTGCAATTATCAAAATAATAATAAGAAAAATCATACTGTTATTAACACTTTACATTGTATCGGCTTTTCTGCACCTATAAAGCGGCGGGAAGTTTTAAGCAGCCCAGAATGCCTGTTTTCAGACGGCCTTACATATTCTGCGCCGATGCAGGGATTGATGATCCCTTAACCGCTATAAAACGGCATGGCAAAACCAATTGCCGGCAAAACACCATACTCCTTGCCCCTGATATTGCCATTGCGCCGCTATTCGAGGCTGCTGCCCACGGCAGCAAATTCCGGCCAAAATAAAAGGGTTCGGACAACGCAAGACAGGCAAAGCGGAACAATATTACCGACAGCGTATTCGGCACGGCTATTTTGCTTACCGTCGAAATCAGCGTTTTCATATTTTCTTTCCCCGTTTGCGACATCGCCCAAACAGCGGGCGTGGTGGCAAGGGTGCGTGTATCGGCGGTGTGCGGGTATGATAACGGAACAATTCCCATCATAACAACACAAGGGCGCAAACCGCGAACCGGCATAAGGGCGGCAGTTTTCTTCCTCCGCGCCGTTTTATTTTGCAATTGAGGCAGTGGGACAGGCGGCGGTGCGGCCGCAGATTTTCCGTTTTGTCCCGATGAGCTGGCCTGCCGCCGGAGCAGGCCTGTCAGGCAGATTCCGTCTTTACGCACAAATACGATATAATCGCACGTTTTTACACAACCCGTTTTCAGACGGCCTGCCGCCCTGCAAAAGGCCGTCTGAAAACCGCCCCGCCAAGGATACGCACACTCATGGATTTAAGCTGGCTGGCCGAGCCGCAGACATGGATAGGTTTCGCCACCCTCCTGCTGCTCGAAGTCGTTCTCGGCATCGACAACCTTGTTTTCGTTGCCATTCTCGCCAACAAAGTCAAACCCCAAGCACGCGACAGAGCCCGCCTCACCGGCCTTTCGCTCGCCATCCTCCTGCGCATCGTCATGCTCGCCTTTATGGCGCACATCATGACCCTCACCGACCCCTTCATGCATTGGGGCGGATATGCCGTGTCCGGCAAAGACCTCATCATGTTTGCCGGCGGCCTGTTCCTGCTCTACAAAGCCACCACCGAGCTGCACGAACGCCTCGAAGGGGCAAACCACTTCGCCGTGGCCGACAACCGCAAAAAACACTCCCCCTTTTGGGGCGTTGTCGCCCAAATCCTGATTCTCGATGCCGTATTCTCCATCGATTCGGTCATTACCGCCGTGGCCATGGTCGAACACATTGTCGTGGCCATGGCCGCCGTTGCAGTGGCCATGAGCGTGATGATGTGGGCCAGCAAAGCCCTGACCGAATTTGTCGACAACCATCCCACCGTCGTCATGCTCTGCCTCGGCTTTCTGCTGATGATCGGTTTCAGCCTGATTGCCGAAGCCTTCCACTTCCATATCCCCAAAGGCTACCTCTACGCCGCCATCGGTTTTTCCGTCCTGATCGAAATTTTCAACCAGATTTCCCAACGCAACACCAAACGCAACGCCTACAGCGGCAGCTCCTGGCGGCAGCGCACCGCCGAAAACGTGCTGGGCATGATGGGCATCCGCGAAAGCGTCCTGGCCGAAGCAGACGGCGGCGGCGAAAGCAGCGAACACTTTGAAGAAAACGAAAAATCCATGATACGCAGCGTACTCACCCTGGCCGAACGCCCCATTCCCGGCGTGATGGTGCCGCGCCGCGACATCGAAAAACTCGACATCTCGCAAAGCAGGGAAGAGCAACGCCGCCAGCTCCAAACCACCCCGTATTCCCGCCTGCTGGTTGTCGGCAAGGCAGGCGTGGACGAACCTTTGGGCTACGTCAGCAAAAAAGACCTGCTCAACCAACTGCTCGATAACGGCGAAATCAACATTCTCGCCGCCCTGCGCCAGCCCCTCGTACTGCCCGACAGCACCACCGCCCTCAACGCCATCGAACTCTTCCGCCAAAGCAGCGCGGACTATGCCCTGGTTGTGGACGAATTCGGTGCGGTACTCGGCATGGTTACCATGAAAGACCTGCTCGAAACCATCGCCGGCGAATTTCCCGAAGAATTCGAGCGCGAAGAAGAAAGCGGACAGAGCGGCGGCGGGCAGGCCGACAGCCTGATTGTCGACGGCAGCCTGGAATACGTCGAGCTTGCCCCCCAGCTCAACCTGCCGCCGCAGGAAGAAGACGCACCCTTCCACACCGTTGCCGGCCTCATCATGGAAGAGCTGGAAAACCTGCCCGAAGTCGGCGAAAGCGCGGACTACTGCGGCTGGCGGTTTGAAGTGTTGGAAAAAGAAGGACAGCGCATCGAAAAGGTCAGAATCAGCAGACTGCCCGAAAGCGGACAATAGCGGATACGCGGCAAAAGGCCGTCTGAAAACCGTATTTATGGTTTCAGACGGCCTTTTTGCATTTTCAATCCATCCGCAGGATAAATCCACGACGGAGCAAAGACGCATGAACCTCTGTATAGGCACATCCTATTAACGGCATCGGGGTGGTATAACAAACGGGAGTCCGTCTGAAATTCTGTAACGCAGATTTTCAGACGGCCTTATTTTCCGAAATCGTGGACTGCGCGTGTCGCCGGGGCGAAACACCCTAATTGGGATTGTTGTGTAGGGTGTGTGGTGCAGCTACGCACGCGGCTTATGCTTTTCAGACGGCCTTTGCCCTGCAGCAGGAGCGCGTGTACCGCTGCGGGGATACACCATACGCAAAGCACCCGCCACCCGAAATCCGTTATTTCCGCGCAGGCGTGAATCTTTTTTGATGCCTAGAACATTGTAAAAACAATCTGCTGCCGGATTAGGGTGAAGACTTCTACCTGCGCGGGAATGATGGTGGGGAGGGTTTTTCAAGGTTGCAATCCGCATCTTGTTTCCAAAGCGGCAGAGGTGCACCGTTTGGAGGCATTTGCCAACCATACCTGTCTGCCTTTCTTGCAGGCCCGACGCTTTGCCTGTCAATGTACAAAGGCCGTCTGAAAACTATAAATACCGTTTGCAGACGGCCTTTGTGCCGACTTTTGGAACAGTGGGAATGCGTGTGTGTCTGTACCACACAAGCTATGGTGGCGGGGTTGGCACGGTGGTGCGCGTTTTCTGCGGGTGGCGTGTTTGGTGGGGCAAGAATATATGAGGCCGTCTGAAAACCCGAAAACGGATTTTCAGACGGCCTGGACTGTTGTTTGCCGGCCTTACGCCGCCAGCACTTCCGCGCCGCCGAGATAGGGGCGCAGGGCGGCGGGGATGTTGATGCTGCCGTCGGCGTTTTGATGGTTTTCCAATACGGCGACGAGGGCGCGGCCGACGGCCAAACCCGAGCCGTTGAGCGTGTGTACCAGACGGTTTTTGCCGTTTTCGTCTTTGAAACGCGCTTTCATGCGGCGGGCCTGGAAGTCTTCGCAGTTGGAGCAGCTCGAGATTTCGCGGTAGGTGTTTTGCGCGGGCACCCACACTTCCAAATCGTAGGTTTTCGCCGCACCGAAGCCCATGTCGCCGGTGCAGAGTGTGATGACGCGGTAGGGCAGTTCCAGCAGTTGCAGGATTTTTTCGGCGTGGCCGACCATTTCTTCCAGCGCGGCGTAGGAGGTTTCGGGGCGGACGATCTGCACCATTTCCACTTTGTCGAACTGGTGCTGGCGGATCAGACCGCGCGTGTCTTTGCCGTGCGAACCGGCCTCGCTGCGGAAGCAGGGGGAGTGGGCGGTGAGCTTCAGCGGCAGGGCGGATGCGGGCAGGATGCTGTCGCGCACGGTGTTGGTGAGCGTTACTTCGGCGGTGGGAATCAGATACTGCGTGGTTTTGCCTTCGTCGCCGCCACGGGTAACGTGGAAGAGGTCTTCGCCGAACTTGGGGAGCTGGCCGGTGCCGAACAGGGTGGAATCGCTGACGATATAGGGCGTGTAGCACTCGGTGTAGCCGTGCTGCTCCGTGTGGGTGTCGAGCATGAATTGGGCAAGGGCGCGGTGCAGGCGTGCGGCTTGACCCTTCATCAGGCTGAAGCGTGCGCCGGAGAGGGCGGCGGCGGTTTCGAAATCCAGGCCGAGGGGTGCGCCCAAATCCACATGGTCTTTCACGGGAAAAGCAAACACGCGCGGCTCGCCGACGCGGCGCACTTCCACGTTATCCGTTTCGTCTCGCCCGTCGGGCACGCTTTCGTGCGGAAGGTTGGGCACGGCGGCCAGCCACGCATCCAATTCGGCCTGCACGGCTTCCAAGGCGGAGGCGGCCTCTTCCAATTCGTTTTTGATGCGGGCAACGGCGGCCATCGTCGCTTCGGCCTCTTCGTGTTTGCCCTGTCCTTTGAGCATCCCGATTTTTTTCGATTCGCCGTTGCGTTCCGCCTGCAATTCTTCGGTTTTCACCTGCAACTGCTTGCGTTTGTGTTCCAGCGCGTCGAAACGCGCGGTGTCGAAATCGAAGCCGCGTGCGGCCAGTCGTGCGGCGGCGGCGGCGGTGTCGTTGCGGAGGAGTTGGATGTCGAGCATTTCGCGCCCCTTTGTTCGGTAAATAAAACGGCGTGCATTGTAAACGATTTTTAAAGCATGGGAAAAACCGCCTCTATGGCAGGGGCAGAAAAGTTCAATCGGTTTTCCGGCGCGGTGCGGGTACAATCGGCTGCGCCGTTTTCAGACGGCCTCTATTTGAAAACACATAACAGGAGTATAAAAATGGAACACAAATTGCCCGAACTGCCCTACGCTTTGGACGCGCTCGAACCGCACCTGTCCAAAGAAACGCTGGAATACCACTACGGCAAACACCACCAAACCTACATCACCAACCTCAACAACCAAATCAAAGGCACCGAATTTGAAAACGCGCCTTTGGAAGAGATTGTGAAAAAAGCCGAAGGCGGCGTGTTCAACAATGCCGCGCAAACCTGGAACCACACCTTCTACTGGCTGGGTTTCACACCCAAAGGCCAGGGCAAGCCCTCGGGCGATCTGGCGGCGGCCATCGATGCCAAGTGGGGCAGCTTTGAGGCTTTCCAAAAAGCCTTCGACACCTGCGCCGCCGGCACCTTCGGTTCGGGCTGGGCATGGCTGGTGAAAACCCCGTCGGGCGAATTGGATTTGGTGTCCACTTCCAATGCGGCCACCCCGCTCAAAAGCGGCAACACCCCGCTCCTGACCTGCGACGTGTGGGAACACGCTTACTATATCGACTACCGCAACAGCCGCCCGAACTATCTGAACGGCTTCTGGGAAATCGTCAATTGGGACGAAGTAGCCCGCCGCTTCGCCGCCTGATGCGGGGCTGAGCGTTTAAAGTTTGTATCAAACAAAAAGGCCGTCTGAAAACCATGTTTTCAGACGGCCTTCTGCTTGGTTTCACGCTAACGGCCTATGTAGGGTGTGTGGCGCAGCCACGCACGCGGTTTTTCGAGGTAGGGCGGGCGGGTTCTATACACGAATCGCATCAAACGCGTGCGTCGCTCGGACTACGCCCTGTGGGGCAGAAACGGACAAACAGGCCGTCTGAAAACGGATTTTCAGACGGCCTCTTGCTTAATCTCATGCTAACGGTCTGTGTAGGGTGTGGCACAGCTACGCACGCGGCTTGGGGTTCCGGCGGCCTCCGTGTCCGCATAATGTAAAACGCGTGCGTCGCTAGGGCGACATACCCTATGGTTATCAATCGCGCGTGCACGCCGCTCGGACGGTACGCCCTGTGGCAGGGGAATCGGGTGCGTGTGCCGTTTGTGCGGCCGCCCGTGCGCTTGGCAAAAACGGATAAACAGGCCGTCTGAAAATCCATTTTCAGACGGCCTGTTTGCAGCCTGCGCTTATTTGTTGGCGGCGCGGGCGGCGGCCACGCCTTTGCTGCGGACGGCGGCACGGGGAGCCGGCTCTTTCATGCCGCGTTCCTGACGGACTTTGGCGATCATTTCGTCCACTTTGTTCATGGAAACGTTCCAGTCGCGGCTGGTAAATTTCATTCTGTATTTGCCGCCGACAATGACGGTGGGCGTGTTTTCGATCTTCATTTGTTCGGTCAGGTCGGCCATTTGTTTGGCCTGTGCCTCGTTGCCGAAGGATTCGTAGGCGGCGAGCAGTTTTTTGCCGTCAAATCCGCTTTGGCTCCCTGCCCACTGCTTGAAGGCGGCAGGGTCGGCAAGGTTGATGTTTTGTTCGAAGATGGCGCGGAAGACGGGCATATTGGCCTGGTGGCGCATATTGCTGCTGCCGACGGCGGCGGCGATGCGCGCGAGCTGCATGTGCTCGGGCTGCCAGACGACGTGGATGGGGCGCAGATAGGTGTCGGATGCCCATTTTTTGCTGTGTTTTTCCATCTCGGGTTCGAGATGGAAGCAGTGGATGCAGAAATAGCCGAAAAATTCGGCAACTTCGATTTTGTCGTTTTGCAGCGGGGCGAGGGGTTTGTCCAATACGGTGTAGTCTTCGCCTTCGACAAGGGCGGCTTGGGCGGAGGCGAAGCCGAAGGTCAGGGCTGCGGCGAGGAGGGTGTGTTTCAGTTTCATGATGTTTCCTGTGGTTGGTTATTGTGCGGGACGTGCGAAGCTGTCTATGCCTTTGCTTTGCAGTTCGCGGCGGGTTTGTGCTGCATCGGCGGCGGAGACGGGGGCGGTTTGGACGCGGTACATGGTTTTGCCCTGTACCTGCGCCTCGACGACACGGGTGTCTACGCCGGCGGCGGCGAGTTTGGCGCGTTGGGATTCGGCTTTGTCGCGGCTGCCGTAGGAGCCGGCCTGGACGACGACGCTGCCGCCGTTTCCGCTGCTGCGGCGGGAAGGGTTTGCGGTGGCCTGGCCGCTGAGGGCGGCTTCGGCTTTGCGGCGTTCGGCTTCGCGGTCGGCGCGTTTTTGGTCGCGGCCGATTTTGCCGTTGAGAATCTGCTCGGGGGTGGGCTTGGCTTTGTCGCGGCGTTTTTGGTCGCGGCGGGTCTGGTCTTTTTTGCCGTTTTTGCCTTCTTCAGTCAGCGGGGAGGGTACGCCGGGGATGATGTCGCTGTCGTCGGCGGCATCCGGCTCTTTGCCGTTGTCGGGCGCGGAATCGGGTTCGGGTTGCTCCGGTGTTTCCCTGTCGGTAGTGCGGCCGCTGTCGGGCGGGAGCGGCTCGGGTTCGGGCTTGGCTTCGGACGCGGGCTGCTGCGGCTCGGGCTTGGGTTCGGGTTTTTTCGGGGAGAGGATTTCGGGCGGGGTCAGTTCTTTTTCCTCGATGGGGGCTTTGAAATCGCGTTTGCGGCTGCTTTCGAGGGTGTAAACGAGGCCGCCGATGATGACGGTGGCCAGGAGGAGGCCGACGATAAAGCCGGTAAGTCCTTTTCCGTGGGGTTTTGCTGTTTTCATAAACTACCTTTTGCAATGTGTTTCAGCCGTCTGAAAAAGTGTGGGAACAGACGGGCGGCGTATTCTAGCAAATATTCAGACGGCCTGTTGCGCTTGTTTGGGTGCGGCGGAACGGGTGGGTTTTCACAGGGCGCGGCGCATGGCTGCGGCGCGCAGGATGTGGCTGCGGCTGACTTCGCTATCGCCGGCAAGGTCGGCGATGGTGCGGGCGGTGCGCATGATGCGGTGGAAGCTGCGGGCGGAGAGGGAGAGTTTTTCGAGGATGCTGCGCAGGGTTTCTTTGGCTTGTTCGGATACGGCGGCGGCGCTGTCGAGTTCGGTGGGGGTGAGTGCGCGGTTGAGCTTGCCCTGCCGCGCGATTTGGCGTTCGCGGGCGGCGAGGACGCGCTGTAAAACCGCCGCGCTGGATTCGCCTGCCGCGCTTTGTATGAGTTCGTCGGCATTCGGGGCGGGGACTTCGATGACGAGGTCGATGCGGTCGATGAGGGGGCCAGAGATCCGGCTGCGGTAGCGTTGGACGGCATCGGGTGTGCAGCGGCAGGGCTTGGACGGGTGGCCGTGGTAGCCGCAGGGGCAGGGGTTCATGGCGGCGACGAGTTGGAAGTCGGCGGGGAATACGGCCTGCCTTGCGGCGCGGGAGATGTGGATTTCGCCGCTTTCGATGGGTTCGCGCAGGGCTTCGAGCACTTTGCGGTCGAACTCGGGCAGTTCGTCGAGAAAGAGTACGCCTTTGTGTGCCAGCGAGATTTCTCCGGGACGGGGGTCGGAGCCGCCGCCGACGAGGGCAACCGCGCTGGCGGAGTGGTGGGGGCTTTTGCAGGGGCGGCTGCGGCTGAAGTTTTGCGTGTGGTGCGGCAGGAGGGACTGCACCGTCCACACTTCGACCAGTTCTTCGTCGGTAAGTGGCGGCAGGATGGAGGGCAGGCGTTGGGCAAGCATGGATTTTCCGGTGCCGGGCGGGCCCATCATCAGCAGGCTGTGTCCGCCTGCGGCGGCGGTTTCCAGAGCGAAACGTGCGCTGTGCTGGCCTTTTACGTCTCGGAGGTCGGGCAGGTTTTGCTTTTCAGACGGCCTCTCGGACGCTTCGGCACGGGGCAGGGGGGCGATGCCGTTGAGGTGGGCGGCGACGGCGGCGAGGCTGTCCGCGCCGTAGGCTTCCACGCCCTGCATCAGGGCGGCCTGTGCGGCGTTTTCGGAAGGCATGACGAAGGCGCGGCCGGACTGTTTGGCCTGCCAGGCCATAGCGAGGCCGCCGCGTATCGGCCGCAGCAGGCCGGAGAGGGCAAGTTCGCCGGCAAATTCGTATGCGGGCAGCTTTTCGGGGCTGATTTGGCCGGAGGCGGCGAGGATGCCGAGGGCAACGGGCAGGTCGAAACGGCCGGATTCTTTGGGCAGGTCGGCAGGGGCGAGGTTGACGGTGATTTTTTTGGCGGGAAACTCAAAGCCGCTTTGGATGAGGGCGGCGCGGACGCGGTCGCGGCTTTCTTTTACTTCGGTGTCGGGCAGGCCGACGATGTTGAACTGCGGCAGGCCGTTGGCCAGGTGGGTTTCCACTTCTACGGGCGGTGCGTCCGCACCGGCAAGGGCGCGGCTGTGTACGACGGCGAAGGTCATGCGGTTTCCTAATATCCTAATATATTGTTTGGTGTGCGCCGGCGGGTGGGAGCCGCGCTTTCAGACGGCCTATTTGAACAGCAGTATCAGCACCAGCGCGATGGCGATGACGGCCAGCCACAGGCTCTGCCGCTGCTGGATTTTAACCAGATGCACATATGCGTCGCGCATTTCCTGCTGGCGGTTTTCATCGACCAGCGCGCTGATTTTGCGCGGCAGGGCGGGCAGGATTTCCGCCCAGTCGGGGGCTTCGTTTTTCAGATTGCGCCACAGGGCTTTGGGGCCGACCTGTTCGTGCATCCATTTGGTGAGAAAGGGTTTGGCGGTTTTCCACAAATCCAAGTCGGGATCGAGCTGCCGCCCCAGTCCTTCGATGTTGAGCAGGGTTTTCTGCAATAAAACAAGCTGCGGCTGGATTTCGACATGGAAGCGGCGGCTCACCTCAAACAGGCGCATGAGGACGAGGCCGAAGGAAATCTGCGAAATCGGTTTGTTGAACACCGGTTCGCACACCGAACGCACGGCCGCTTCGAGTTCTTCCGCACGGGTGTCGGGCGGCACCCAGCCCGATTCGATGTGGGCGGTGGCGACGCGGTGGTAGTCGCGGTTGAAAAAGGCGAGGAAATTGATGGCCAGATAGCGTTTGTCGTAGTCCGTCAGGCTGCCGACAATGCCGAAATCGAGGGCGATGTAGCGGTTGCCTGGGGCGACGAGGATGTTGCCCGGGTGCATATCGGCGTGGAAAAAGCCGTCGCGGAACACTTGGGTAAAGAAAATTTCCACGCCGTATTCGGCCAGCTTGGGCAAATCGGTGCCCTGCGCCCGAAGGGCGGGAAGGTCGGATACGGGCGTGCCGTCCATCCATTCGATGGTCAGCACGTCGCGGGCGCAGTAGTCGTAGAACACTTTGGGCACGGCGAGCATCGGGCTGTCTTTGAAATTGCGTCCGAGCTGGCTGCAATTGGCCGCTTCGCGCAGCAAATCCAGTTCGTCGTGGAGATATTTGTCAAACTCGTCCACCACTTCGCGCGGGCGCAGGCGTTTGCCGTCGGTGAAAAGCCTTTCCGCCCAGCCTGCGCAAAAGCGCAACAAAGCCAAATCCTGTTCGATCACGGGCAGGATGTCCGGCCGCAGCACCTTTACCGCCACTTCCTCGCCGCTGTGCAGCCGCGCCCTGTGTACCTGCGCCACCGATGCGGCTGCCACCGGCACGGTTGCAAATTCCGCATAAAGCTGCTCCGGCGGCCTGCCCAGAGCCGCTTCGATCTGGCGGCGTGCCAAATCCGCATCGAAGGGCGGCACTTTGTCCTGTAATTTCGCCAGCTCTTCGGCATAGGCATACGGAATCAGGTCGGGACGGGTGGACAAAACCTGGCCGAATTTCACAAACACCGGCCCCAGCTCCTCCAAAGCCAGCCTCAGCCTTACCGGCAGGGGCTGCGCCGCCGCTTCGGGCGCGGAGGGCAGCAGCCGCAGCAGCCTGCGCTGCCAGCCGTTGCGCACCAGCGGCAGGGCCAGCTCGGTAAGGCCGTAACGGCGCACGGTTTTCCAAAGGGTTCTGCTGCGTTTGAGCCATTTCATAGCGGGATTCCGTCGGATTCAGAAACGGCGGGATTATAAGGCATGGCACAAAACGGCCGGCAGGAAATTGCGGCGCGGCGGCCGGCGCAGGCCAAAGGCCGTCTGAAAAAGCGTTCCGGCAGCGGCGGATTGGCCGTGCCGCCCGTCCGAAGCGGCGCAAAAGGGAAAATTATGACGAAACTTGACAGGATGTCCGAAAGGTCGAACAATTTGGCTTCCTTTTAACAGGAAAATACATTTTTATTTTTAAAAGAGAGAAAACATGAAAAAAGCAGCATCCCTGTCCGTCATCCTGTCCGCCGCCTTCGCCTTGTCCGCCTGCGGCGGCAACTCCGCCGACAATGCGGCTCCCGCTGCGGCATCGGCCGCTCCCGCTGCCGGCTCTGCCTGCGAGCAGTATGAAAAAGCCTTCGGCGAAATGCTGAACGGCCTGAGCGGCGATGTGAAGGAAGCCCAGCAGAAAGCCTTTGATATGAGCAAAGAAGCGATGAAGAGCCTGCCCGAAGACCAGCGCGAAGCCGCGTGCGGCGAATCGCTCAAAGCTTTGCAGGGCACGCCCGATTCCGCTGACGGGGAAGCCGCTTCCGAAGCTGCACAAGAGGCCAAAGAAGCTGCTTCCGAGGCAGCCGAGGATGCGAAAGAAGCCGCTTCCGATGCGCAAGAGGCTGCCGGAGCAAGCAAAGAGCAAGCCCACTAATCCGGAATTGGCCGCGGCAAAAGGCCGTCTGAAAAGTTTTCAGACGGCCTTTTGCTAAGTCCGCAGCCGGAAATCCGTTTTTATCCGAATACCGAACAGGGAGTAATACCATGATGGCGAAAAAATACCTTGCCGCCCTTACCGCAGCCGCCTTTTTGTCCGCCGCACCCGTGTGGGCGGCCGATAAGGCTGCACAGACGCAGCTTGCCGGGGCGGCAACCGCATTCGACGCGGGGCGGGAAACCGAAGCCCTGGCCGTGTGGCAGCCGCTGGCCGAAGCGGGCAATGCCGAAGCGCAGGCGCGGCTGGGCAGAGCCTATTATCTCGGACGCGGCGTGAAGAAAGATTACGCGCGGGCATTGGAATTGTCTGAAAAATCCGCAAAGCAGGGCAATGCTTTGGGGCAGAACAACCTCGGCGTGATGTATTACTACGGACACGGCGTGTCCAAAAACGTGCGCATCTCCAACGAGTGGGTACGCAAAGCCGCCGATCAGGGTTTTCCGCGGGCGTTGTTGAATCTGGGCAATGCTTATGCGGAAGGCAGCGGCGTGGAAAAGGATCGGAAACAGGCTGACGAATGGTACCGCAAAGCCTTTGCCGCTTATGCAAAAGATGCCGAACGCGGCAATGCGCAAGCGCAGTACGAACTTGCGATGATGTACGGCATCGGGCAGGGTGTGGATAAAAATCCCGAAAAATCATTCGAATGGATGAAAAAATCTGCCGAACAGGGCTATACCGATGCCGAATACGCCCTCGGCCTGCGCTACGGTGTCGGTCATGGAGTGGCGCGGGACGACACACAAGCGGCCTTCTGGTTCCGCAAGGCTGCCGAAAAAGGCCATGCCAAGGCGCAACAGCAGCTTGGTTTGCGGTACGGCACCGGACGCGGTGTGGAAAAAGATTCCGTGCAGGCGGAAAAATGGTATCGCAAGGCCTTTGCCGCTTATGAAAAGGATGCGGTTTCGGGCGATGCGCAGGCGCAATACAATCTTGCGATGATGTACGGCATCGGGCAGGGTGTGGATAAAAATCCCGAAAAATCATTCGAATGGATGAAAAAATCCGCCGAACAGGGCTATACCGATGCCGAATACGCCCTCGGCCTGCGCTACGGTATCGGCCGGGGCGTGGTGCAGGACGACACACAAGCGGCCTTCTGGTTCCGCAAGGCTGCCGAAAAAGGCCATGCCAAGGCGCAACAGCTGCTTGGTTTGCGGTACGGTGCCGGACTCGGTGTGGAAAAAGATTCCGTGCAGGCGGAAAAATGGTACCGCAAGGCCTTTGCCGCTTATGAAAAGGATGCGGTTTCGGGCGATGCGCAGGCGCAATATGATCTTGCGATGATGTACGGCAGCGGGCATAGTGTGGATAAAAATCCTGAAAAAGCATTCGAATGGATGAAAAAATCCGCCGGGCAGGGCCATACCGAGGCCGAATACCAACTCGGCCTGCGCTACGGATTCGGCCTAGGTGTGGCGCAGGATGCCGCACAATCGGCCTTCTGGCACCGCAAGGCCGCCGAAAAAGGCCATGCCAAGGCGCAGGGGCTGCTGGCGGCAAGTTATGCTGAAGGCAGGGGCGTAAAGAAAGATATGGCGGAGGCAGCGAAATGGTATGCCGAATCTGCCGCGCAGGGAGAAGGGTTTTCACAATATAATCTTGCTCTTATGTATTTCAACGGCCTCGGCGTGCGGCAGGACAGGGATCATGCAGTCCACCTGCTGACCCGTGCCGCCTACGGGGGCAGGGCGAATGCGCAATACCTGCTTTCCGTCCTTTACGCACAAGGTGCGGGCGGCGTACAGCAGGACGACAAACTGGCCGTTTACTGGCTGGCCAAAGCGGCCGAACAGGGCGATCCCCGCGCCGAGTACGGTATGGCCGTGCGGTACAGCACCGGACAGGGCGTGGAAAAAAACAGTGCCGAATCATTGAAATGGCTGAAAAAAGCGGCCGCGCAGGAAAGCTCCGTATCCGTTATCGCCCAATATGAGCTGGGCAAGCTCTATCTCACAGGCGAATCAGTTCCCAAAGACGACGGGCAGGCCGCCCTGTGGCTGGGCAAAGCCGCCGGCCACGGCTATACCCATGCGCAGAGTAGATTGGGCAGAATGGCCATTCTCGGAAAAGGTATGCCCCAAGACGAAGCCAAAGGCATAGAGCTGCTGCGTGCGGCGGCGGAAAAAGGCGATGTTTTAAGCCAAACCCTTCTTGGTGCCGCCTATGTCTGCGGCTGTTACGGGGTGGGGCAAAATGCCGCCGAAGGCCGCGCATGGCTGGAAAAAGCCGCCGCGCAGGGCGGGAAAGAGGCCCGCGCCTATCTCGACAAATACGCGGAGCGGAAAAAAGAGGATTCCGCCGAATAAAGGCCGGGCCGGCTCCGGCCGCTGCGGCGGATGCCGCCTGCCGGAGCACATCAGGCCCATATCCACGGCAAAGGCCGTCTGAAAACCGCATCGGCGGTTTCAGACGGCCTTTTTGTGCGGATATTCCGCCAAACGCAGGCAGAGCGCGAAACAGCGCGCGCCGCTGCGGCGGGATACCTTGTGCGGATGGTCTTTTCCAAAAACTTTGGGAGCGCGTGCGTCGCTGGGGCGACACACCCTACGCGTGTGGCGGGTATTGGTTTTCAGACGGCCTTTTTGTGCGGATATTTCGCCAAACGCAGGCAGAGCGCGAAACAGCGCGCGCCGCTGCGGCGGGATACCTTGTGCGGATGGTCTTTGCCAAAAACTTTGGGAACGCGTGCGTCGCTGGGGCGACACACCCTACGCGTGTGCGGGCATTGGTTTTCAGACGGCCTTTTTGTGTTGTGTCCGGCAAACCGCAGTTTGTACGGTGTAGGGTGTGTCGCTCCAGCGACGCACGCGGTTTGCGGTTTGGCAGTTGTCGTTATCCGAACTTGCGGCAAGCGGTGCATGGCAGAGCCGCATATTCTGCGCGTGCGGAAATTCTGTAAGTTGTTTTTTCAGACGGCCTTATTTTCTGAAAGACGGGAAACGCGTGCGTTGCTGCGCGACATACCCTGCGCGGGCGGCGGATATTGGTTTTCAAACGGCCTGCTGCTGTGTCGTGTCAGCGTTTGCCTGTCCACGCGCTGCGGGAGAAGGCGAAGAGCAGGAGGGTGCCGGCGGTGGTGGCGCAGAGCATGAGGGCGGCCATGACGTAGGGGGTGCCGTTGTGCAGGAGGGTGGCGAGCCAGCCGGTGCCCGCGCCGATCAGGGAGGTGGAGGCCATCAGTAGGGCGTTGGCGCTGCCGCCGATTTCGCGGAAGTGCGACATGAAGCAGGCTTGGGTGTTGGCGGTAACCAGGCCTTGCGTGCCGACCGAAAACATGGCGCAGGCGGCGAGCAGGGCGAAGGGCGGGCTGCCGCCGTACAGGATGACGGCGAGCAGCATGGCGGCGTTGGCGGCAAGCTGGATGCCTATGCCCCACAGCAGGATGTCTTCGGCGTTGCTGCCGTTTTTCAGCCGCCAGGCGGTGATGCGGTTGAAGATGCCCATGGTGATGATGTTGCAGCCGAAGATCCAGGCGTAGGCGTGCGGGGAGAGTGAGTAGAGGTGCATGTAGACGAAGGGCGATTCGGTGAGGAAGACAAACATGGAGCCGAAGCTGAATGCTTGGAAAAAGAGGAAGCCTAAGGCGGCTTTGGTTTGCAGCACGCGCAGGTAGCGGCGCAGCATTCCGCCGAAAAAGGCGCGGTCGATGCGGCCTTTGGCGGACGATGGGGGCAGGAAGCGGAAAACCAGCAGGAAGACGGTGGCGGAATAGGCGGTGAGGAAGGCGAAAATCAGACGCCAGCCGCCTATGCTCTGCAAGGCGGAACCGATCATGGGGGCGAGCAGGGGGGCTCCCATCATCACGATGCCGATGAGGGCGAACATCTGCGCGGCTTCGCGGCCTTCGTAGTGGTCGCGCACCACCGCGCCGGCCATGACGGCGGCCATGCCGGCACCGAAGGCCTGCACCAGCCGCAGGGCGATGAGCTGGTCGATGGTGTGCAGCAGGGTGAGGGCGACGGAGGCGGCGGCATACAGGGCGAGGCCGGAGAGTGCCACGGTTTTGCGGCCTTTCACGTCGGAAACCGAGCCGCCTGAGAGCTGGCCGAGTGCCACGCCGAGCATAAAGCTGCTCATGCTTTTTTCGATCAGGCGGACATCGGTGTCCAGATCGGCGGCCAGCGACAACACCGCAGGCAGGTAGGCATCTACGGAAAAGGGCATGATGGCGGTCATCGCCGCGAGCAGGAAGGCCATGCAGCGGCCGTTCGGATAAGTGTGTTTTGCGGTCATTGTGTCTGCTTTGTCGGACGGAAAGGGGAGGCCGTCTGAAAACGCGGGCAAGGCTTTTTCAGACGGCCTTCTGCATTGCGGCGGGGGGGTGTGCGTCGCTGAGCGACATATGCTACGCGGACTGCGCGAGCAGGGAGACGAGTACGGCTTTGATGGTGTGCATACGGTTTTCGGCCTGGTCGAAGACGATGCTGGCGGGGCTTTCGAATACGTCTTCGGTTACTTCCACGCCGTCGAGGCCGAAGGTGTCGTAGATCCATTGGCCGACTTTGGTTTCGCGGTTGTGGAAGGCGGGCAGGCAGTGCATGAATTTGGCCTGCGGATTGCCGGTGGCGGCCATCATGTCGGCGGTTACGCGGTAGCCTCGGAGCAGGTCGATGCGCTCCTGCCACGCTTCTTTGGGTTCGCCCATGCTGACCCATACGTCGGTGTGGACGAAGTCTGCGCCGCGCACGGCTTCGTGCGGGTCGGCGGTGATGAGGATGCGCGCGCCGCTTTCTTCTGCCAGTTCGTGCGCTTTGGCAATGAGGCTTTCAGACGGCCATAGAGCCTGCGGCGCACCGATGCGCACGTCCATGCCCATCAGCGCGCCGGTCAGCAGCAGGGAGTTGCCCATATTGCAGCGTGCGTCGCCGAGATAGGCGTAGGCGGTGTCGGACAGGGGTTTGGGGCTGTGCTCGCGCATGGTCAGCAGGTCGGCGAGCATTTGCGTGGGGTGGAATTCGTCGGTGAGGCCGTTGAACACGGGCACGCCGGCGTAACGCGCCAGCTCTTCGGCCACTTCCTGCCCGTAGCCACGGTATTCGATGCCGTCGAACATCCGGCCGAGGACGCGGGCGGTGTCGCGGATGCTTTCTTTGTGGCCGATCTGGCTGTTGCCCGGCTCGAGATAGGTCAGACCCGCGCCCTGGTCGCGTGCGGCCACTTCAAAGGCGCAGCGGGTGCGGGTGGAGGTTTTCTCGAAAATCAGGGCGATGTTTTTGCCCTCGAGCCGGCGCACTTCGCGTCCGGCTTTTTTTGCGGCTTTGAGTTCGGCGGCCAAATCGAGCAGGGCGGTGATTTCTTCGCGGCTGCGGTCGGTCAGGGTGAGAAGGTGCTGTTTGCGCCAGGTCATGTTTTCTCCTTAACGGGCGGTGTTGTGGTGGTCGGCTTTTTCCGTGCCGCCGGTGCGGACGGCTTGCGTCGCCGCGCAATCCGGCTTTCCACAGGCTGATGGCAAACCCGTTTGCGCGGATACCATCTTAAACGGATTTAATCTTTTTTAACAGGGCGGGCGGTGCTGGCAAAACGGCGCAAGGGCTAAAACCGCACGCGCCAACGGGGCGGCACGCCCTGTGTTGGGGAGAAGGCGGTTTCAGACGGCCTGATGTTTTGTTGGGACGCGTGCGTCGCTTTGGGCGACACCCCCTACCTTGTTTGCCGCTGTTCGTTTTTTCAGACGGCCTCTGCCGTTGTGTAGGGTGTGTTGCTCTGCAACGCACGCGTTTTATGCATAACGGGGCGTTTTACGGCAAATCTTTGTTTTCAGACGTCCTGATGTTTTGCTTGGGACGCGTGCGTCGCTTTGGGCGACACACCCTACCTGTTTGCCGCTGTCCGTTTTTCAGACGGCCTCTGTCGTTGTGTAGGGTGTGTTGCTCTGCAACGCACGCGTTTTATGCATAACGGGGCGTTTTACGGCAAATCTTTGTTTTCAGACGTCCTGATGTTTTGCTTGGGACGCGTGCGTCGCCTTTGGGCGACACACCCTAGCTGTTTTGCCGCTGTTTGTTTTTTCAGACGGCCTCTGCCGTTGTGTAGGGTGTGTTGCTCTGCAACGCACGCGGTTTTTGGTTTGGCAGGGTTTGCGGGCGGCGGCGGTTTGCAGAGGCTCAAGACGCGTGCGTCGCTTTTGGCGACACACCCTACCTGTTTGCCGCTGTCCGTTATCGGGCGGCATCCTGCATTTGGGGTGAGACGGGCAGGTCGGCGGCGGTTTGTTTGTTGTCCGGCGGTGTATAGCGGGGGAAGCCGATGGTGTGCGCGGTTTCGTTCCATTGCAGCCGGCGCGAGGGTGTGCCGTGTTTGGCGAGGGTGGTTTCAAGCGCGGCGCGGCGTTGGGCGGCGGGCAGGCGGTAGAGTTCGAGGGCGGCTTGGAAGGCGCGCTGCTGCATGGCGGTGTCTTGCAGGCGCAGGATGTAGCCGCTGTAGTCGGGCATGGGGAGGCCGGTAAGGATGCAGCCTTGTGCATTGGCGAAGCACGCCCATTTTTGTGTGAAGCCGTCGGGCGTGGGGTCGGGCAGGGAAACGGGGCTGTCGGCGGCAATCTGCGCGGCGGCTTCGGGGCGGCAGGCGGGTGCGTAGGCCGCAGCGGCGCGGGCGACGGTGTGTTCGGCGTTCATGAGGGGCAAGGGGAAGATGGAGAACCATGCGGTGGCGGGCATGTTGTCTTCGGCTGCGGGGTCGGAGGCAGGGTTTTGCGGGGTTTGGAGTGGGGATTGGGCCAATGTGCGGTAGAAGTTGGCGGCGGAGCGGAATTCGTCGCGCATGGCGGGGCAGATGCTTTGTTCGGCGGCGGTAAGCGGCTCGAACATGCCGGCGCATTCCTGCGGCAGGCGGGCGGCCTGTTCGGGCTGTTCGGCCAGCATGGCGGCGGCCAGCTCGGTGTTTTTGCGGATGAGGGCGTTGCCTACCATCGGGTAAACCATGCCGGGCCGGCCTTTGAGCAGGGCGCGGCCGGTGCGGATGCTGCGGCAGAGGCGGGCGAAGGCGGCGGTGTGCCGGCCGTCTGTCCATTCGAGTGCGGCGGCGGCGGCGTTGGCGTGCAGCAGGTGTTGGAATTGGGGCAGGTTGAGTTGTCCCAGGTCGTCTTTGTCGTTCGGCCAGCCGCGCAGGACGAAGGTGTCGTAGGCGGAGAGCTGCAGCACGTTGGCAATCAGGCCGGCGTATTTTTCCGTATCGGCGCGGTAGGCGGCGGGGTCGGAGCGGACGGCGGCCAGGCATTCGATGCCGCTGATGCCGCATTTGAGTGCGCCGGCCTGCGGCAGCGGCAGGAGGCGGCCGGCAAGCCCGTTCGGGGTCTCGCCTTTCATGACGGCCGTGCCGTGTTCGCGCATGATGCGGCTGCGTTCGGCATCGTCCTGTGTGCGGTAGGCAAGCAGCCAGAGTGCGTCGATGCCGTTTTTGACGGGCGGCTGCGGCTCGGGATCGGCGGCGAGCAGGGCGAGGTCGGGCGCGGCGGCGGCGGTTTCGCGCTGCATGAGGTATTGCGGCACGGCGTAGAGCAGCAGGTAGGCGGTGATGATGAGGACGACAAAGGTAAAGAGGATTTTTTTCATGATTGGGGCCGTTTGAAAAGAAGAAAAAACCGGGGGCTATCCCTGCTGTTCGAGCATTTTGCGGAAGCGCAACAGGGCAAGTCCCAAAAACGCCGCGCCGATTAAGGCCATGATGAGCATCTGCACCCATACGGTTTCCAAGCCCGCGCCGCGAAAGAGGATGTTTTGCGAGAATTTCATAAACTGGGTCAGCGGCCAGTATTCGCTGATGATTTGGGCGGCGCGGGGCATATTGTCGCGCGGGGAGGAGCCGCCGGCAAAGAGGTTCATCACGATGTAAACGGGCAGCATCAGCATACCGAACTGCCCCATGGTGGGGGCGAAGGTGGCGATCATGATGCCCAGGGAGGCCACGGAAAACAGGAAAACGGCCAGCCCTGCGGCATAAAGGCCGACGGAGCCGGCCAGCGGCACGCCGATGCCGAGGTGGACGACAAACCACAGCGAGCAGACGGCCGCCACCAGGATAACCGCGCCGTTGGCCAGGATTTTGCCCATCATCAGCTCGAAGGCGTTGACGGGCATGACCAAGAGGTGCTCGATGGTGCCGCGTTCGCGTTCGCGGATGACGGCCGCTCCGGCCAGCAGCATCAGCAGCATGAAGGCCATGGTGCCGATTTGCGAGGTGGGCATAAACCACGAGCTTTCGCCGTTGGGATTGAATTTGGTGTTGATGACGGGGACGACGATGTCGGGTTGCACGCGTCCGGCAAAGGCATTGGTTTCGCGGTTGGCGATTTGCGTGAGGTAGGACGAGCCGACTCCGGATTGGGTCATGGAGGTGGCATCAATCAGAAGCTGCATTTTCGGGCTGCGGCCGGCTTCCGTGTCGCGCTGGAAGCCGGGCGGGATTTCGAGGACGAAGAGGATTTCGCCTTTGTCCATCATTTCGTCGGCATCTTCGCGCCGGATGTCCTGTGGCGGCTTGAAGTAGGGCGGCTGGATTGCGTCGCGGATGCGCATGGAGAGTACCGAACGGTCGAGGTCGATGATGCCGACGGTGGCGTTTTTTACGTCTGAACTGACCTGCGCCATCTGGGTGATGGTGGCGGTGAAGATGTATGCGATCAGTACCATCAGCACGGGGTCGGTCAGGACGCTGCGGAATTCTTTGAGCATGAGGGTGAGGATGTTTTTCAGAGTGCGCACGGTATTTCCTTTTTCAGACGGCCTCTGCGTTGCGTAGGGTGTGTCGCTCTGCGACGCACGCGGTTTGCGGATTGGCAGGGCTTGGCGGCGGCAGTTTGCGACGGTTTGGAACGCGTGCGTCGCCTTTGGGCGACACACCCTACCTTGTTTGCCGCTGTTTGTTTTTCAGACGGTCTCTGCCGTTGTGTAGGGTGTGTTGCCCTGCAACGCACGCGTTTGCCGCATTAACGGGGTGTTTTGCGGCAAATCCTTGTTTTCAGACGGCCTGATGTTTTGTTGGAACGCGTGCGTCGCCTTGGGGCGGCACACCCTACCTTGTTTGCCGCTGTTTGTTTTTTCAGACGGCCTATTTTTTCCAGTAGTCGGGCGTGAAGAGGATGAATACGGTAAAAATTTCCAAACGTCCCAGCAGCATTACGGCGCAGCACATCCATTTTTGCAGGTCGGTCAGCCCGGCGTAGCTGCCGGCCGGGCCGACGCTGCCGAGGCCGGGGCCGGCGTTGGTGATGCAGGCGACGGTGGCGGAAAGGGCGGTAACGAAGTCCATGCCGCCGGCCATCAGGCCGAGGGTAAAGATGACGACGGTCATGAAGTATACAAAGATAAACGCCATCACCGCCATCGCCGTGCGTTCGGATACCGAGCGTTTGTTGAGCTTGACCGTGCGCACGGCGTTCGGGTGCAGCAGCAGCGACACTTCGCGCAGGCTGAATTTGGCCAGCACGAGGGCGCGCGCCATTTTGATGCCGCCGCCCATCGAGCCGGTGTTGGCCAGCACGTTGGAAAGGAAAAACATCCACAGGGTAACCAGCAGCGGCCAGCGGGCGAAATCGGCGTTGGCAAAGCCGTTGGCCAGGCCGATGGAGATGAAGTTGAAACCGGCGTAGCGCAGCGCGTCGCCCAAAGGATAATAGCCCTGCCGCCACAGATAAAGCGCGGCGGCGGCGATGCTGGCAAACAGTACGATGAGCATCAGGCGGGCTTCTTCGTCGCGCCAGTAGGGGCGCAGCGATTTTTCCCGCGCCATGGCGAAGTGGTTGGCGAAATTGAACGCGCCGAACAGGGTGGCGGCGGCAATCACGGCCTCTATGGCGGGCGATTTGTAAAAGGCGATGCTTGCGTCGTGGGTGGAGAAGCCGCCCAGCGAAAAGGCCGACATGGCATGGCATACCGCGTCAAACCAGCCCATGCCAGCCCATTTGAGCGCGGCGCAGGTCAGGAGGGTGAAGCCCAGATACACCAGCCACAGGCGTTTGGCGGTTTGCGAAATGCGCGGTGCCATTTTGCTGTCTTTGTCGATGCCGGGAATCTCGGCTTTGAACAATTGGGTGCCGCCCACGCCGAGCATGGGCAGTACGGCCACGGCCAGTACGATGATGCCCATGCCGCCGAACCAGTTCATCATGTGCCGCCAGAAGTTGAGCGAGGGTGCGAGGGTGTCGAGGCTGGAAACGACGGTCGCGCCGGTGGTGGTGAGGCCGCTCATGGCTTCGAAGAATGCGTCGGTGTAGCCGGCATTGGGGAAGTAAAAGTAGAAGGGCAGGGCGGATACGGCGGCAAAACCGAGCCAGAGGAGGAAGACCAGGGTGAAGCCGTCGCGCGGGCGCAGTTCGCGGTGGTGGCGGCGGGTGGCCGCCCAGGCGGCCAGCGATCCGCACAGGGTAACCAGCGAGGTGCCGGCGAAAGCGTGGAAGGTCGAGTCGTGGAAAAGGTAGGACACCGCCGTCGGCACGAGCATCAGCACGGCGTACAGTGCGGCGAGTTTGGAAAGGGCGTGGATGATGGGGGCGATTTTGTAATACATGGCGGGACGTTGCCGTTCGGTTTTGCTTGGCCGGAGCCGTGCGTGCAGGCGGCTTCGGTCATGATGCGGTTTGGGGTTTTCAGACGGCCTCTGCCGCTGTACAGGGTGTGTCGCTCTGCAACGCACGCGGTTTGCGCTTGGCAAAGGTTTGCGGACGGCTGCTGTTTGCTGGGCGGTTTGGAACGCGTGCGTCGCCTTTGGGCGACACACCCTACCTCGTTTGCGTTGTCTGTTTTTCAGACGGCCTCTACCGCTGCGCAGGGTGTGTTGCCCTGCAACGCACGCGGTTTGCGGGTTGGCAGGGCTTGGCGGCGGCAGTTTGCGGCGGTTTGGGAACGCGTGCGTCGCCTTGGGCGGCACACCCTACCTGTTTTGCCGTGTGTTTTTTCAGACGGCCTATCCGAAGAAGCCCACTTTTACCTGTATCAGTTTTTCCAGTTCGCGCACGACGCGGCGGCGGGAAACGAAGAAGATGAGGTGGTCGCCGTCCTGCATTTTCACGTTGTCGTTGTGTCCCATGATGACTTCGTCGCCGCGCACGAGGCCGGCGATGTGGCAGCCGGAGGGCCATTTGATGTCGGATACGCGGCGGCCGACGAGGGCGGAGGTGTCTTTGCTGCCGTGGACGACCACTTCCACCGCTTCGGCGTGGCCGCGCCGCAGCGGGTGCACCGCCGCCACGTCGCCCTGGCGGATGTGGGTGAGGATGTTGCCGATGGTCATCATGTGCGGCGATACGACGATGTCGATCTGGTTGCCTTCGAGCAGATCGACGTAGCGCGTGCGGTTGATGATGGTGATGACGCGCTTCGCGCCGAGGTCTTTGGCCAGCAGGCTGGCCATGATGTTGTTTTCGTCGTCGTTGGTCAGGGCGAGGAATACGTCGATTTCGTCGATGTATTCGTGGGCGAGCAGGTTTTCGTCGGTGGCCGATCCCTGCAAAACGAGGCTGGTGTCGAGGTGTTCGGCCAGCCATTCGGCGCGGTGGGGGTTGTGTTCGATGATTTTGATGTCGTAGAGCTGCTCCACCTGTTTGGCCAGGCGGTAGCCGACGTTGCCGCCGCCGGCAATCATCACGCGGCGGGTGCGGTTTTCCAGCGGACGCAGTTCGCGCATCACGGTTTTGACGTGGCGGCTGTCGGCCAGGAAAAACACTTCGTCGCCTTCGATGACGACGGTGTCGGCGGTGGGGACGATGAGGCGGCTGTTGCGGTAGATGGCGCAGATTTGGCAGTCCACGCCTTCGGGCAGGTGGCCGTTTACCGAGGCAATCGGGCGGTTGACCAGAAGGCCGCCGCTGTGCGCCTGCACCACGGCCATGCGGGCTTTGTCGTCGGCAAAACGCAGCACCTGCAAGGCGCAGGAGTAGCTCAGCAGGGCGGTGAGGCGTTCGGTTACAAGCTGTTCGGGATGGATGGAGTCGGTTACGGCGAAGGCTTCGAGTACGCGGTTGTCGCTTTCGCCGCCGGATTCGAGATAGTCGGACTGGCGCACGCGGGCGATGCGGCCGGGGATGTTGAACAGGTCGGCTGCGATGCGGCAGGCGGCGAGATTGGTGTCGTCGTGGCGCGTCAGAGCCAGCAGCAGGTCGCAGTCGCCCGCGCCGGCGGCTTCGAGTACGGCGGGCGACGCGCCGTTGCCGGTGATGGTCTGCACGTCGAGCTGCGTGCCGGTGCGGCGCAGGGCGTTTTCGTCGGTGTCGATGACGGTTACGTCGTTGTTGGGCATGGCGGCCAGGTTTTGCGCGACGGTGGAGCCGACCTGGCCGCTGCCGAGAATGATGATTTTCACGTTGCCTTCAAATGGGAAAAAACGGTTTCAGACGGCCTCCGGGCTGTGGAGGCCGTCTGAACAACCTGGTTTGAAACCTTATTCGATTTATTCGATGTTTTGCACCTGTTCGCGCATCTGCTCGATCAGCACTTTCAGTTCTACAGAAGCCTGCGTGCATTCGGCGGCCACGGCTTTGCTGCCGAGCGTGTTGGCTTCGCGGTTGAGCTCCTGCATCAGAAAGTCCAGCTGCTTGCCGACGCTGCCCTGCGCCTCGGACACGACGCGGCGCACTTCGGCGATGTGGGTTTTCAGACGGCTGAATTCTTCGTCTACGTCGGCTTTCTGCATGAAGAGGGCAAATTCCTGTTTCAGGCGGTCGTCGTCGATATTGGCCACCGCCTCGGCCAGCCGTGCGCGGGCTTTGTCCAAATGCGCCTGCAAAATCTGCGGGAAACGCGCTTCCAAAGCGCAGACTATCCCTTCGGCCGCTTCCAGCCTGTGCAGGATGTGTTCCTGCAATTTTGCGCCTTCGCGCCCGCGGGCGGCGGAAAATTCTTCCAGCGCGTCGTTCAGCAGCGACTGCACCGCCAGAGCCAGCACCTCGCCGTCTTCGGCCTGCGCCGAAATCACGCCGGGGAAATTCAGAATGTCGGCCACCGTCAGCTTGCCCAGCCCGCCCCATTCGCCGCGCCATTTGTCGTTTAAAGCCGCCAGCTCGGCCGCCAGGCTGTGGCTTACCGACAAGGACGGCATGCCCGTGTCCGTCTGGCGGATTTGGATGCGGCACTCGATTTTGCCGCGCTGCGCCCCGGCGGCAATGCGCTCGCGCAGGCTGCCTTCCAAATGGCGCAGCTCGTCGGGCATTTTGAACTGCACGTCCAAATAACGGTGGTTTACCGAGCGGATGTCGAGACTGATGCGTTTGCTGCCGCATTCTCCTGCGGCGCCGGCGAAGCCGGTCATGCTGCGGATGGCCATATTTTTTTCCTCCGTTGCGAAAATCGGTGTGTGAAAGCAGGCGGCAATATAGCACATTTGCCCGTGCTATAATTTGCATTTTTTAACAGAAAGCACCGCCATGACCGCCTACATCCGCACCGGCCGCGCCGCCGACGCGCTGCGTCCCGTCCGCATCACTCCGGATTTCCTGCCGCACGCCGCCGGCTCCGCACTCATCGAATGCGGCGCCACCCGCATTATCTGCACCGCCTCGGTCGAAGAAAGCGTGCCGCCCTTTCTGCGCGGGCAGGGACGGGGCTGGCTCACCGCCGAATACGGTATGCTCCCCGCCGCCACCGCCTCCCGCACGCGCCGCGAAGCCGCCGCCGGCAAACAGAGCGGCCGCACCCAGGAAATCCAACGCCTGATCGGCCGCTCGCTGCGTGCCGCCGTCGATATGGAAAAACTTGGCGAGCGGCAGATTCTGATCGACTGCGACGTCATCTCTGCCGACGGCGGCACGCGCACCGCCTCCATCAGCGGCGGATACGTCGCCCTCGCCCTGGCTGTGCGGCGGCTGCTTTCAGACGGCCTCATCCGCGAAAACCCGCTGGTGTCGCACATTGCCGCCGTGTCCGCCGGCATCGTCGGCGGCGTGCCGCTGCTGGATTTGGACTATCCGGAAGATTCCGGCTGCGACAGCGATGTGAATATGGTGATGGACGACAAAGGCGGCATCATCGAAATCCAGGGCACGGCCGAAGGCGCGGCCTTCTCCCCCGAAGAGCTGGCCGCGCTGCTGGGTTTGGGACAAAAGGGCGTTGCCGCGCTGGTGGCGGAGCAGAAACGGGCGTTGGCGGCTGTCTGACACCGCCGTGCGCAGTAGGACGAAAGGCCGTCTGAAAACCGGTATTGCGGGTTTTCAGACGGCCTTTGCCGTTTTGGCGGGGGACGCGTGCGTGGCTGTGCGACACACCCTGTTTGTTTGCCGCAGTCTGCTTTTTCAGACGGCCTCTGCCGCTGCACAGGGTGTTGCCCTGCAATGCACACGGTTTTTGTTTGGCAGGGTGTGCGTGGCGGTTTGCGGAGTGCTTGGGACGCGTGCGTCGCCTTAGGGCGACACACCCTACCTGGTTTGCGCTGTGCGTTTTTTCAGACGGCCTTAGCCGTTGCGTAGGGTGTGTTGCTCCGCAACGCACGCGGTTTTTGTTTGGCAGGGCTTGCGTGGCGGTTTGCGGAGTGCTTGGGACGCGTGCGTCGCCTTGGGGCGACACACCCTACTTGTTTGCGCCGTCCGCTGTCGGGCGGTGTTTTGTTTGCGGCCGTCTGAAAACGGGGCTTACTGTTGGGTGATGCGGTGGTAGCGTCCTGTTTGCAGGGTGTAGCTTTGCACCGGCCCGCGTCCGCACCATTGGATGCCGATGCGGACGCTGCCGGCTCTGCGGCTGCCGAGGCCGAAGAGGATGCGGGGGTCGTTTTGGGCGGCGAGGCCGTTGTTGGCGTATACCTCGCGGTGCTGTGCGGAGGCGGTGGGGCTGTCTTCGGCGGATAGGACGGCGCGGGTGCCCTGCGCGTCGCGGTTGCAGCTTGTGCCGTTGCCGGCCAGTTGGAGGCCGATCCAGCCGGCGGGGGCGGAGTCGTTGCGGTAGAGGCTGGGGGCGGCGGTCATGTGGGTTACGAGGCTGTCGAGGTCGCCGTCGTTGTCGAAGTCGGCCAGTATCATGCCGCGCGAGGTGCCTTTTTCCGTCCAGCCGGCCTGTTCGGCGGCATCGGTGAAATAGCCGCCTTTATTCATGTAGATGCGGTTGGCTTCGCTGCCGAAGACGCAGCGGCCGCGTACGTCGGCCCAGCGGTCGGCGTAGCCGTGCACGTCGGGGTTGGTGAGGGCGATTTGGGCGTTCCAGTACCAGTAGTCGGGGCAGACGGCTTCTTTTTTGTCGTAGGCATCGTCGGCCATGCCGTTGGCCTGGACAAAATCAAGACGGCCGTCGCGGTCGAGGTCGCCGAAGGCCGCACCCCAGCCGAAGCGGCGTTCGTTCAGGGCGTTGCGGCGGGCGGCTTCGTCGCGGAAGGCGGCTGCGTCGGTTTGGCCGGGCTGGCTGTAATTCATCCACAGCAGGCTGCCTTCGGCTTGGAGCTTTTCGTGGACGTTGGAAACGTGGATGTCGGGGCGGCCGTTGTCGTCCAAATCGCCGAAGGTGGCGTTCATGCCTTTGTAGGTGTCGCGGCCGACGGAGCCGGAGAAGCTGCCTTTGACGGCGAGGAAGCCTTTGCCCTGACGGTTGAGGTAGAGCTCGTCGGGGCCGAAGTCGTTTGCGATGTAGAGGTCGGCGTAGCCGTCGCCGTTGAGGTCGCCCGTGGCGGCGGCCATGGTCCAGCGTTTGCCGGAAAATCCGGTCTGCTCTTGCGGGATGCGGGCGAAACGGCCGCCGCCGAGGTTGCGGAACAGGAGGTTTTCGTCGGCGTTGTCGGCGTTGTGCCAGCTTTGGTGCATGACGTTGAACATGCGGCGGTCGCCTTCGTATTCGGGCGCGGGCAGCTTGAAGATGTTGTAGGGTACGGGGCGGTTGTAGCCGCCGAGGGTGGTTTGCATGACGTTGCCGACGAAGATGTCGAGTTTGCCGTCGTTGTCGAGGTCGAGAACGTTGGTGGCCACGCTGATTTGGTAGTTGTCGAGGCCGCTTTGGCGGCCGATTTCGGTGAAGTTCAGACGGCCTGTTTCTTTGAGCTCGTTGCGCAGCAGGCGGCCTTTGCCGAAGCCTGTGCCCAGGAGCAGGTCGCGGTCGCCGTCGTTGTCCATGTCAAACCAGGTGGCGGCGGCGATGAGGCCGTGTTGCTCGGGGTGGGTGCGGTGGGGTGCGAGCTGGGGGATGTCGAAACGCTCGAAGCGGAAATTGCCTTTGTTTAAAAACAGTTGGGCGCGGTCTTGTTCGGATTTGAGCGGCTGGGTGAGGAAGATGTCGGGCAGGCCGTCGTTGTCGGCATCGGCCACGGCGGCGGCATCGCCGACGGAGAGCAGCCATTTGGCGATGTGGTGCATACGCGGGTCGGTGCGCTCCCAAATGTCGCCCTGCGTGCCGCCGATGCCGCTTTGCGCGGCGGGGATTCGGACAAAACGGAAATGGGTTTCGCCGCCGGCAAAGGCATGGGTGGCGCGGTATGCGCCCCAGCCGCCCAGGCCGATCAGGCCGGTGAGCAGCAGGGCTTTGGCTTCTTGCCGCAGGATGGCGGCGGGGCGGGCGTAACGGGCGCGGTTTTGCCACAGCAGCCACAGGCCGCGTAGGGTCATGTAGGCGAAGGCGGCGTAAAACAGGGTGGAGAAACTTTGGAATTTGTGCAGCAGCAAATCGACAAAAACAATGAAAAAGGCCATGAATACCTGCCCTTTCGGCGTTTGGGCGGAGGTGGGCGGGTCGGTAATCATGAAGAAGGTGAAGAGGTAGAAGGCGGGCGAGGAAAACGCGCCCATAAACAGGGTTTGCGGCGGGATGTGGTGGCGCAGCAGCCAGGCGCGCAGGCCGAGCTGCATGGCGTAGAACACGAGAAACGATGCAATCAGCACGCTGCGGCGGATGTTGAGGGCAAACAGCATCAGCGCGGCGGTGGCGATGAAAAAGGCGGTGATGCCCGCGCCGCCCCACTGGTAGGCGGGGGAGGGGGTGATCATGCCGTCGCTCAATACCAGCGCGGCAATCACGCCGAACAGGCCGGGGTTGTAAATATGCCGCCCGTTCACGGTAAACACGTATTTCGAGGCGGTGGCGAAAAAGGGCGGCACCAGCGCGAGCCACAGGCCGTGGGAGAAATTGGTCAGCACCGACAGGCCGAGGCCGGTAATCAGGCCGCTGATGGGGACGAGCAGCGTTTTTTTACGCAGCAGGTAGTGCAGCGTGCAGTCGAGGACGACGCACACGGCGAGTATCAGGCCGACCTGCGCCGGGCTGCGGTTGAAGCCCCAAAAAGTGATGCCGCAGAACACGAAGGTGCATTGCAGCAGCAAAACGGGCAGGCGGGGATCGTTTTTGGCGGGAAGGCGGTCGAGTGCGATCATGGGAGCAGGCCGTCTGAAAAAGGCGCGGATTATAGAACAAACGGGGTGGGCGGAAACGGAAAGGCCGTCTGAAAAACGCGGTTGCGGGTTTCAGACGGCCTCTGCCGCTGTGTGGGGTGTATTGCACTGCAACGCACGCGGTTTTCGGTTTGGCAGGGTATGCGGGCGGGGGTTAGCGGAACATTCGGGACGCGTGCGTCGCCTTGGGGCGACACACCCTACTGTTTGCGGCGGGTGTTTTTCAGACGGCCTCTGCCGCTGTGTGGGGTGTATTGCCCTGCAACGCGCGCGGTTTTCGGTTTGGTGGGGTGTGCGGGCGGGGTTGGCGGAACATTCGGGACGCGTGCGTTGCCTTGGGGCGACACACCCTACCTTGTTTGCGGCGGGTATTTTTCAGACGGCCTGACAGGCGCATTGGCGGGGGACGCGTGCGTCGCCTTGGGGCGACACACCCTACCTGTTTGCGGCGGGTGTTTTTCAGACGGCCTGACAGGCGCATTGGCGGGGGACGCGTGCGCCGCATTGGGGCGACACACCCTACCTTGTTTGCGCCGTCTGCTGTTGCGGCGTGGTTTCCGGCTTTAATCGGATTGGCCGTCTGTTTCCCGTACGGCGGACAAAAGGGGGAGGACGAGGTTTTCGGCCAGCAGCCAGAAGTCGTCTTCTTCGACGGGCGGGGTGTCGTTGCGGCCGAAAACCTGGGCGACTTCGGCGTAGTCTGCCTGGCCGGTGCTGTTTTTGCTGCCGAAGTAGGCGGCGCGGGCTGCGGTGCGGGCGGCTTTGCGGCGTTCCGCTTCGTTTTTTTGGCTGCCCGCAAGCAGGGCTTCGGCGGCGGCGAGGGTGGTTTTGGCGAAGAAGGGCAGGGGGCGGTTTTGGCCGCTGCGCCACCAGGCGAGCCAGCCGTCGAGGATTTCCTGTGCACGGCTTCGGCCGATGGGCGGCAGGGTGAGGATGCGGTCGGGCTGTATCCAGTGGCTGCGCAGGTCGGCTGCCGCAGCGGGACGGACGGCGTTGCAGATGAGGTGTTGCAGCAGGAGGACGGTTTGCTCGGGGGCGTTGGGGCGGTGGTCGAGGATGTGGATTTGCCCGTGCGCGTGCAGGCTGCCGAGGCTGCCGCGGAGTGTGAGGCCGTCTGAAAAGTATTCGTAGGGGGCATCGGGCAGGGCGGGGCTGTCGAGCAGGGTTTGGTCGAGGGATTTGGCGGCGGCTTCGTATTGCCCGCGCCAGAGTGTGCCGAGTTCGCCGGCGGGCAGCATGGAGCGGGCTTCGAGGGCGGCGGCGGTGTCGGCGAAGTCTTGGTGCAGGCGGCGGGCTTCGGTGTAGGCGGCGGCGGTGTCGCGTCCGCGCGGGGGGTCGAAGGGTTCGGCAGACTGCCAGGCTTCGTCGCGGTAGGGGGCGCGCCAGTCGAGCTTGCGGCGCAGCCAGTGGCGGACGGGGTTTTTCCAGAAGTCGAGGAAGTCGGCTTGGGAGACGTGTTCCGGCGGGGTGTCGTCGGACAGGGGGGCGGTGTAGAAGGGGGCGGCCTGCTCGGACGGGCGGTTGAGGGCTTCGGCGTAGTCGCTGCGGCTGCCGGCCAGGCCGCTGCCGTCGAAGTAGCGGGTGGAGAAGGCTTGCAGGGGGTGTTGCTCTATCTTGGTGCTGCGGAGGGTGTCGAGGGTGGTGCCGGTCATGTCGGCGAGGCAGTCGGCCAGTTCGTTGAGCAGGGCGGAGGGGGCGAGTTCTTCGTTGCTGCGGATGCTGCGGCCGACATAGGAGAGATAGAGGTGGCGGCGCGCGCTGACGAGGGCTTCGAGGAAGAGGTAGCGGTCGTCGTCGCGGCGGGCGCGGTCGCCCCTGCGGGGGTGGCGGGCGATGAGGTCGAAGGCGGCGGCGCGGGTGTCGCGGGGGAATTGTCCGTCGTTCAGGCCGAGCAGGCAGAGGGTTTTGAAGGGCAGGGAACGCATGGGCACCATGCTGCAAAAGGTGATGCCGCCGTGCAGGAAGCCGGCTTCGCTGCGGCTGTCGAGAAAGCGGGCGAGGTGGCGGTTGGCGGTGGCGGAATCGAGTGCGCCGTCGAAGCCGGCAAGGTCGGTTTCCTGCTGCCAGCGGGCGAGTGCTGCGGCAAGCTGCTGGATGTCTTGGCGGCCCTGGTCGTCTTGGGCGAACAGGTCTTCGGCCATTGCGCCGATGCGCTGTGTCCAAACGGCGGCGGACGCGCTCTGCTGCCAGGTCTGCCGCCAGTGGGCGAGGCGGCGGAGGAAGGCGGCAAAACGGGCGAGGACGGGGATGTGGCCGGGGTCGGTGTGCCAGGGGGCGTGTCCCTGCCAGAGTGCGCCGTTGTCGGGCAGCATCCAGCCGAGGATGATGCGGTCCAGCCCCTGCCGCCAGGTGAAGAGGGGGTCTGTGCCGTCGCGCATGGTTTCGTCCCAGCCCCAGCGGATGTTGAGGCGGGCGGCGGTGTCGTGCAGCAGGGGGAGGTCTTCGCGGGTGAGGCCGAAGCGTTGCAGGACGGTGTCGCTGTCGAGCAGGGCGAGGATTTTGTCGGCTTCGAAGCGGCTGTCGAAGATGTCGATCACTTGTCCGACGGCGTGGAGCAGGGGGCGGCGGCGGCTGAGTTTCACGTCGGCCAGGGAGTAGGGCAGGGGGCGGCCGCTTTCGCGTCCGAAAACGGCTTCGATGTAGGGGGCGTAGGGTTCGATGTCGGGGGTGAGGACGACGGTGTCGTGTGCCTGCAGATCGGGATCGCGGGCGAACAGGGCTAGCAGGTGGTCTTTGAGGATTTCCAGTTCGCGCAGGGGGCTGTGGGCGGAAACGATGCGGATGCTGTCGTCCAATGCGGCGGTTTTGTCCGGCGGGGCGAGGGTTTGCAGGCCGTATTGCAGGCGGTGCAGCAGGCTGTCGGAAAGCGGGTGGTCGTGATAGACGGAGAGGTCGGTGTGCGCTTCGCTTTCGGCAAGGGCGTTGAAGAAGTCGCGCCCCTGCTTGCCCAGCGAGGCCAGAAGCGGGTGGCCGGCGGCAGACAGGCCGGTGCCGCCGCCTTCGGCGAGGATTTGCGCGGGATCGATGATGTTGCCCCAGTATTCGGAGGAGGGGTTCAGGGCGAAGATGTGCACTTCGCTGTGCCGAGCGACGGCCTGTAAGAGTTGCAGATACATCGGGGCGAGCGCGGCGATGCCGAAAACGCAGATGCGTTCCGGCAGGGCGTTTGCGGGCGGCGATTCGAGGGCTTTTTCCAGCCTGTGCCACATTTCCACGCGGTGGGGCGCGGTTTGGCCGTCGTTCAGGAAACGCCACAGTTCGGCCTGCCATGCTTCGTCGCCGCCCAAATCCAGCAGCCTGCCGCGCTGCCATGCGTCGGTCCAGTCGGGGCGGTAGACGAGGTACTGGTCGAAAATGTCGGCAAGCTGCCCTGCGAGCTGGTAGGCCGCCGCGCCGCCGCCGGAGAGGTAGCCCGACAGCGCGGCTTTTGCCGCTGCCAGTCCGGCAGACGAGAGGCCGTCTGAAACAAACAGCCCCAAAAGCCTCCAGCGCATGACTTCGGTGTCGAACGGGCTCAGCTCGGGAATGTCCGGCAGCAGGCTGCGCACCAGCCGCCAGTTGAAGCCGGCGGGCAGGGAGAAGCGGATGTTGGCCGCGATGCCGCTATGTTCGGCCAGATAGTTGCCGATAAAACGCCGCATCCCCTGGCTCTGCACGATGATTTCTTCCGGCAGCAGCGGCTCGGACAAGGGGCTGCTTTCCTGTACTTTTTGCAGCAGCGCGGCCAAATCTTCGAGGCGGTTGGACTGGTAGAGACGGAGCATGGCACTCTTTCGCGGCGGGTCGGGGGAAAAAGGCGGGCATTATAGCGGAAAGGCAGGGGCCGTCTGAAAACGCGCAAACGTTTTTTCAGACGGCCTCTGCCGCCGTCCGGTTTGCAAACGCCGCCTTTTGCCGCATAATCCGGCCTTTTCCCGCCAGCAGAACGCACCACCGATGACCGCATCCGCCGCCGTTTTCCCCCTTCCCGACGAAGCCGCCGCCGCCGCTTTCGCCGCCGCCTTTTCAGACGGCCTCGATGCGCCGCTGGTGCTGTGGCTGCAAGGGGATTTGGGCGCGGGGAAAACCACTTTCGCCCGCAACCTCCTGCGCGCGCTCGGTTTTTCCGGCACGGTGAAAAGCCCCACCTACACCATCGCCGAATCCTACCCGCTGCCCCGTTTTACGCTGCACCATTTCGACCTCTACCGCTTTTCCTCACCCGAAGAGTGGGAGGACGCGGGGCTGGACGATTTGGCCGGCGGCGGAGCCGTCTGCCTGATCGAATGGCCGGACAAAGGGGGGGCATACACCCCCGCACCGGACATCACCCTCACCCTTTCCCACGAAGGCGCGGGCAGGCGTGCCGTTTTGCAGCACCACACAAACCACGGCCGAAAAAGTTTAGAAGCATGGATAAAAAATATACCCGCCGCCAAATAGTCCGCAGCGCCACCGCCGGCCTGCTTTTCACCGTTACCCCTGCCGCCCTCGCCAAAGCGCCGCCCCAGTTTGTCGCCGTGCGCATCTGGCCGGCCAGCGCGTACAGCCGCATCACCATCGAAACCAGCGACAAGCTGCAATACAACTACTTCACGCTCGATCACCCCCGCCGCCTCGTGATCGACATCAAAGGCGTGCAGCTCAACTCCGTCTTGCAGGAAATCAACAGCAAAGTCCAACGCTCCGACCCCTACATCGGCATCATCCGCGTCGGCCAGAACACCGCCGACACCGTGCGCATCGTCATCGACCTCAAAGCCGAAGTAAACCCCCAGCTTTTCACCCTTGCCCCCGTTGCCGGCTTCAAACACCGCCTCGTGGCCGACCTCTACCCCATGCACGCCGACGATGCCAACGATCCCCTGATGGCACTCTTGGAAGACTATTCGCGGGGCAAAATCAGCAGCAGGGGCACCGGCGCGGACACCCCGCCGGTACGCCGCCCGCCCGAGCCGCCGCGTGCCGGCAGCAACCCGCCCCCCGCCGCGCCCGACCGCCGCCACAGCCGCCAGCCTATCATCGTCCTCGACCCCGGCCACGGCGGCGAAGACCCCGGCGCAATCGGCAAAAGCGGCCTGCGCGAAAAAGACGTGGTGCTCTCCATCGCCCGCGAAACCAAAAAACGCATGGAAGGCCTGGGTTACAAAGTATTCATGACCCGCAACGAAGACGTATTCATCCCGCTGGGCGTGCGCGTGGCCAAAGCCCGCAGGCTGCGTGCCGACCTCTTCATCTCCATCCACGCCGACGCATTCACCAGCCCCAGCGCGCGCGGCACCGGCGTATATACCCTGAGCACGCGCGGCGCGAGCAGCGCGGCGGCCAAATTCCTCGCCCAAACGCAAAACAACGCCGATGCCGTCGGCGGCGTGAAAACGGGCGGCAACAAAGACGTGGACAGCACCATCCTCGACATGACCCAAACCGTTACCGGCAAAGACAGCGCGATGCTGGGCAAAAAAGTGCTGGCTGAATTGGGACGCTACAACAAACTGCACAAAGGCGATCTCGACCAGGCCAACTTCGCCGTATTGCGCGCCCCCGACATTCCCTCCATTTTGGTGGAAACCGCTTTCCTCTCCAATCCCGAAGAAGAACGCAAACTCAGCGGCATGACCTTCCGCCGCCAGTGTGCCGACGCGATTACCGCCGGCGTGAAATCCTATCTTTCCACCGCCATCCTCGCACGGCGTTAACCCCCGCAGGCCGTCTGAAAACATTGAAAAGTTTCAGATGGCCTGTTCCGCATTTCAAACAGGAGACAGAAAATGTTCCACAGCAAAAACACCACCGTCCGCCGGCCAGACACCACGGCCGCCGGCCTGCCCGGGCGGCTGCTCCGCCGCCTCTGCCTCGCCTTCGCGCTGCTGGCGGCCACGCTGTCCCTTGCCGCCTGCGGCAGCCCGCAACGCTCCGACCTGGTAACCATCGGCGGCGCGCTGCTGGCGGCGGGTGTGAACGAAGGGCTGGAAAACGAATACATGCAGCGTTTGCAGCAGGCGCAAAACGAAACCGAAGTCCGCGCCGTGCTGCAAGACCAGCTTGATCTGCTGCAAAAAGCCGTGCCGGCCTTGCAAAACCTGAATCTGAAAAGTGAAGAGGGCAAATCCATCCGCGCCAAATTGGTCGGCGGCATGGAGAAAATGAGCGGCAGCCTGCAAAAAATACAGGCGGCAGATTTTGACAACGCGGCCGTCATGCAGACGGCAGAGGCGGAAATGAATGCCGGCGTACGCGAAGTGATGGCGGGTATGCAGGAATTTGCCGTCGTAGCCAAAGCCCACGGCATACCGTTTGACGAAGTCCTGCTGCAACAGAAAATAAAAGAAGCCGGAGCGGCGGAATAAGCGGGAGACAGGCCGTCTGAAAACAGCTTTGGCGCAGGCCGAAGCCTTATTCAGACGGCCTTTGCCGTACAAGAAAGCAGGCACACCATGACCGAACAGCAACTGCAAGACTTCCTCCGCAGCCACATTCCCGCCACCGCCGCGCTCGGCATCCGCGTCCTCGCCTGCGGCACGGACGAAGTGCGGATACTGATGCCGCACGCGCCCAACCGCAACCACAAAAACACCGTCTTCGGCGGCAGCACCGTACTGGGCGCAACCGTCTGCGGCTGGGCGCTCGTCCACCTCAACTGCCCGCAGGCGGCGGGCAACATCGTCATCCAAAGCAGCCAAATCCGCTACACCGCCCCCGCGCACGGCGATCTGACCGTCAGCGCACAAAGCCCCGGAAGCGGAGACTGGGCGCGGTTTCACAAAATGTACGCCGCACACGGCAAAGGCAAAATCGACCTCGCCGCCACAGCCTTTTCAGACGGCCTCCCCGTAGCGGAATTTACCGCCCGCTACGCCGCGCTGGCGGGAGCACAGACAAAGTAGGTGCCGTCAAAGCGACGGCCGTCTGAAAAACAGACAGCGCAAACAGGTAGGGTGTGTCGCCCCAAGGCGACGCACGCGTTTTCTGCCACCCCAAACCGCGTGCGTTGCAGAGCAACACACCCTACGCAGCGGCAGAGGCCGTCTGAAAACAGACAGCGGCAAACAGGTAGGGTGTGTCGCCAGAGCGACGCACGCGTTCACAGATACCGCAAACTCCCGCCGCCGCAAACCGCCACCGTTGCAAGCTGCCGCCAAACCCCAAACCGCATGCGTTGCAGAGCAACACACCCTACACAGCGGCAGAGGCCGTCTGAAAAACGGACAGCGCAAACAAAGTAGGGTGTGTCGCCAGAGCGACGCACGCGTTCACAGGCACCGCAAACTCCCGCTGCCGCAAACCGCCACCGTTGCAAGCTGCCGCCAAACCCCAAACCGCGTGCGTTGCAGAGCAACACACCCTACACAGCGGCAGAGGCCGTCTGAAAACAGACATGGCAAACAGGTAGGGTGTGCCGCCCCAAGCGACGCACGCGTTTTCTGCCGTTTGCACAAAGGCCGTCTGAAAAAATACATAAAACAAAAAAGGAAACCCACGCCATGAACACACGCATCCCCGCCCTTTTGTCTGCCGCCGCGCTTGCCCTAGCCCTTGCCGCCTGCGGCGGAGAGCCGGCAGAGCCGAAAGGCGGAATCTCGGCCAGGCGCACGGCGGCATTCAAGGAAATGATGCCCGAGTTTGCCGAAATGGGGAAAACGGCCAAGGGCGACCAGGCCTACGACCCCGACGCATTCCGCGCCGCCGCCGCCGTGTTTGCCGCCAAAGCGCAAGAGCCCTTTCTCCATTTTCAAAACGACCCCGAGGGCAACGGCCGCGCCCTGCCGCAAATCTGGCAGCAGGAGGAAGCATTCGGGCGCGAGCGCGACGGCTTCCTGGCCGCCGTGGCCGAACTCAACGCCAAAGCGCAAAAGGGAAACTTGCAGGAAATCAAAGCCGCCTACGATGCCGCCGACGCATCCTGCCAATCCTGCCACCGGGCCTACCGCCGTCCGCGCTAGAGGCCGCCTTGCGGGCAGGTTTGCAAGAGGCCGTCTGAAAACCAGCCTGTTTTCAGACGGCCTGCGTGCGTCTGCGGCCTGTGGTATAACGCAACCGGCGGCAAGAGGCCGTCTGAAAAGAAAAACATTCCGGAGAATCGAAATGCAGTCCAAAAAACGCATTGTTTACAAAGTCGGCACCAGCTCGCTCACCGAGGCCGACGGCAGCCTCTCGCACGCGAAGCTGCGCAACCTGACCCGCCAGCTTGCCGCGCTGCACGCGGCGGGACACGAGCTGGTGCTGGTGTCCTCCGGCGCGGTAACGGCGGGCTTTGCCTCGCTCGGCTTCAAAAAGCGGCCGTCGCGCATTGCCGACCGGCAGGCTGCCGCCGCCGTCGGCCAAAGCCTGCTGATGGAGGAGTACACCGCCGCCTTCCTGCTCAAAGGCATCGTGGCGGGGCAGATTCTGCTCACGCGCGACGATTTCGCCGACCCGCGCCGCTACCGCAACGCCTTTCAGACTTTGGGCGTACTGCTGGCCCGCCGCGCGGTGCCGGTGATTAATGAAAACGATGTTGTGGCGGTGGCGGAGCTGAAAGTGGGCGACAACGACACGCTGGCGGCGCAGGTGGCTTCGATGCTGCGGGCGGATCTGCTGGTGCTGCTCACCGACGTGGACGGCCTCTACACCGGCAATCCGCGTACCGACCCGCAGGCCAGGCGGCTGGACAGGGTGGGGCAGATTGGTGCGGAACTGATTGCCATGGCGGGCGGCGCGGGCAGCGCGAACGGCACCGGCGGCATGGCCACCAAAATCAAAGCCGCCGCGCTGGCCACCCATGCGGGCGTGCCGGTGTACATCTGCTCGTCGCTGCAAACAGACGCGCTTTTCCGCGCCGCTTTTTCGCAAGACGACGGCACGCTGTTTGCCGCGCAGAAAACCATGAAAACGCAGAAGCAGTGGCTGGCGTTTTACGCCCCTTCGCGCGGCAGCCTGAAAATCGACGCGGGGGCGGAACACGCGATCGTGCACGAAGGCCGCAGCCTGCTGGCTTCCGGCATTACCGAAGTGCGCGGGCAGTTTGCCGCAGGCGACGTGCTGACGGTGTTCAATGCCGACGGCTCGCACATTCTCGGCAAAGGGCGGGCAAAAACCGATTCCGGCCGTCTGAAAACCCCGGCCGCCCCGTCCCGCCCCAAAGGCATAGCCGTCCACCGCGACGACTGGATCGGCATCACGCCCGAATTGGAACTGTTTTTAAAAGATATTTGAGGAGCAGCTTATGAACACCGGCAACAGCACGCTCGCCCTGCTCGAACAGGCAAACCGTGCGAAAAAAACCATCAACACCGCCGATACCGCCGCCAAAAACCGCGCCCTGGCCGCGATGGCGGACGCACTCGAAGCGGCGCAGGAAGACATACTCGCCGCCAACCGCGCCGATATGGCGGATGCCGCAGGCATTTTGTCCGAAGCGATGCTCGACCGCCTGCTGCTTGACGGCGCACGCATCAAGGCGATGGCCGACGGCATCCGCGCCCTGATTCCGCTGCCCGACCCCGTCGGCACCGTTCTCGAAACCCGCACCCTGCCCAACGGCCTGGTAATCCGCAAAATACGCGTCGCCCTCGGCGTGATCGGCATCATTTACGAGAGCCGCCCGAATGTAACTTCCGATGCCGCCGCGCTCGCGCTCAAAAGCGGCAGCGCGGTGGTGCTGCGCAGCGGCCGCGAAGCCTGGCGCACCGCCGCCGCCGTGGTGGCCGCCCTGAAAAGCGCGCTGGACGGCAGCGGCATTTCGCCCGACTGCATCGGCCTGGTGTCCGACACCGGCCGCGACAGCGCGCACACCATGATGAAAGCCGCCGGCCTGCTCGATCTGCTGATTCCGCGCGGCGGCGCGGGGCTGATCCGCGCCGTGGTCGAAAACGCCTGCGTGCCGGTTATCGAAACCGGCACCGGCATCTGCCATATCTATGTGGACAAAGACGCGGATTTGGCGATGGCGCTGGATATTGCCGACAATGCCAAAACCAGCCGCCCTTCCGTGTGCAACGCGGCCGAAGTCTGCCTTGTCCACCGCGACATCGCCGCCGCCTTCCTGCCGATGCTGCGCCGCAGGCTGGTGGAGGAGCGGCAGGCGCGGGGCTTGGTGCCTGTCGAGCTGCGCCTCGATACCGGAGCTGCCGCACTTATCGGCGGCACGCCCGCGCAGCCCGAAGATTTCGACACCGAGTTTGCCGACTACATCCTCGCCGTGAAAACCGTCGGCTCGGCGGACGAAGCCATCGCCCACATCGACACGCACGGCACCCGCCATTCCGATGCCATCGTTACCGCCAATCCCGACACCGCCCGCCGTTTTGCCGAGCAGACCGACAGCGCGGCGGTGTACATCAACGCCTCCACCCGCTTTACCGACGGCGGGCAGTTCGGCCTCGGCTGCGAAATGGGCATCGCCACGCAAAAGCTCCACGCCCGCGGGCCGATGGGCTTGGCGGAAATGACCACCTACAAATATGTGGTCGAAGGGGAAGGGCAGGTGCGCTGAACCCCGCAGCGCAACAGGCCGTCTGAAAACACGTTTTGCCGTTTTCAGACGGCCTTTCTGCCGCCTGTTCAGACGGCCTCTTTCCTTGAAAGGCCGTCTGAAAACACGGATAATCCGGGCTTTTCCCGATACGGAAAGGTATCCGAAATGTCTTCCCAACTGGCAAACGCTATCCGTTTTCTCTCCGCCGATGCAGTCCAAAAAGCCAATTCCGGCCACCCCGGCGCACCGATGGGCATGGCCGAAATGGCCGAAGTGTTGTGGACGCAGTTTCTCAACCACAACCCCGCTAACCCAAAATTCTACAACCGCGACCGCTTCGTTTTGTCGAACGGCCACGCCTCGATGCTGCTGTACAGCCTGCTGCACCTCACCGGCTACAACGTTTCGGTTGACGATTTGAAAAACTTCCGCCAACTGCACAGCAAAACCCCCGGCCACCCCGAATACGGCTACACCGACGGCGTGGAAACCACCACCGGCCCGCTCGGGCAGGGCATTGCCAACGCCGTGGGCATGGCGCTGGCCGAGAAAATCCTGGCCGCCGAATTCAATAAAGACGGGCTGGATATTGTGAACCACCACACTTATGTGTTTTTGGGCGACGGCTGCCTGATGGAAGGCATCTCGCACGAAGCCGCCTCGCTGGCCGGTACGCTGGGCTTGGGCAAGCTGGTGGTGCTCTACGACGACAACAACATCTCCATCGACGGCAAAGTGGACGGCTGGTTTACCGAAAATATCCCCGCGCGGTTCGAAAGCTACGGCTGGCACGTTATCCCCAACGTCAACGGCCACGACACCGCCGCCATTCAGACGGCCATAGCGGCGGCCAAAGCCGAAACCGCCAAGCCCTCCATCATCTGCTGCAAAACCTTAATCGGCAAAGGCAGCGCGGGCAAAGAAGGCAGCCACAAAACCCACGGCGCGCCTTTGGGTGCGGACGAAATCGAAGCCACGCGCAAACATTTGGGCTGGCCTTATGCCGCCTTTGAAATTCCGCAGGAAATCTACGCCGCATGGAGCGCGAAAGAAAAAGGCGCGAAACTCGAAGCCGAATGGAACGCGCTGTTTGCGCAATACCAGGCCAAGTTTCCCGCCGAAGCCGCCGAATTTGTGCGCCGCATGGAACACAGGCTGCCTGAAAACTTCGATGCCCGCATTCAGACGGCCTTGGAGGACGTGTGCGCCAAAGCCGAAAAAATCGCCACCCGCAAAGCCAGCCAAAACAGCATCGCCGTGCTGGCCGGCGTGCTGCCCGAACTGGTGGGCGGCTCGGCCGACCTCACGCCTTCCAACCTGACCGACTGGCCGGGCAGCGTTTCCGTAACCCGCGGCCACGGCGGCAACTACATCCACTACGGCGTGCGCGAATTCGGCATGGCCGCGATTGTGAACGGCATGGCGCTGCACGGCGGCGTGAAACCGTTTGGCGCAACGTTTCTGATGTTCAGCGAATACGCCCGCAACGCCCTGCGTATGGCCGCGCTGATGAAAACCAACCCCGTGTTTGTGTTTACCCACGATTCCATCGGCCTGGGCGAAGACGGCCCGACGCACCAGCCGGTCGAGCAGACGGCCACACTGCGCCTGATTCCGAATATGGCCGTCTGGCGGCCGTGCGACACCGCCGAATCGCTGGTGGCCTGGTCTGAAGCCGCCAAAGCCGCCGACCATCCGAGCTGCCTGATTTTCAGCCGCCAAAACCTGCCCTTCGTGCCGCGCAGCGCGGCGCAGCTTGAAAACATCAAACGCGGCGGCTATGTGGTTTCAGAAGCCGAAGGCGAGGCCAAAGCCGTGATTATCGCTACCGGTTCGGAAGTGGAGCTGGCTTTGAACGCGCAAAAAGCCCTGCTGGAGCAAGGCGTTGCCGTCGGCGTGGTGTCTATGCCCTGCACCAATGTGTTCGACAAACAAGACGCGGCCTACCGCGAAAGCGTGCTGCCCGCCCTCCTGCCCAAAGTGGCGGTGGAAGCAGGCGTTTCAGACGGCTGGTACAAATATGTCGGCACAAACGGCAAAGTGGTCGGCCTCGACCGCTTCGGCGAGTCCGCTCCCGCCGAGCTGCTGTTTAAAGAATTCGGCTTTACCGTAGAAAACGTGGTTGCGGCGGTGAAGTCGGTGCTGTAAGGCCGTCTGCAAACCGACAGGCCGTCTGAAAACCCGTTTTCAGACGGCCTCTGCACTTTAAAAGCACTGATTTCGGGAAAACCGCTTATTCAAGCCGCACGGCAAAACACAAAAACCAAACCGCCAACCAAACAAGGAACGCAAACATGACCCCGCAAACCGCCATCATCCCCGACACCATCACCGCCGCCGTGTACATCGAAGCAAACGTACGCGGGCAAGAAGCCGTCAAAGCCGCCTGCCGCGCCGCGCTGGCCGCACTCGACGGCTGCCGCCGCCGTTTCCCCGGACACGAGCTGGGCATGACCATCGCCTTCGGCGCAGATTTCTGGCACAGCCTCGGCCATAAAAACGAAGGCCGCGAAATCCGCCCCTTCGTGCCGCTGGGCAACGGCCTGTGTCCCGCCACCCAATGCGACCTGATGATCCACATCCAGTCGAAACACGGCGGCCTGAACTACCTGCTCGCCGAACAGGTGCTGGCCGCATTCGGCAGCGCAATCGACGTGCAAAACGAAACCCACGGCTTCCGTATGCCCGAAGAGCGCGGCCTCGACGGCTTTGTCGACGGCACGGAAAACCCGCACGGCGCGGAAGCCGTCGCCGCCGTGGCTGCGATTGCCGCAGGCGCGGATGCGGGCGGCAGCTATGTCGTGTTGCAGCAGTATCTGCACGACTTGGCCAAATGGAGCCGCCTGAGCCTGGCCGAGCAGGAACAGTCGGTCGGCCGCAGCAAGGAAGAAAACATCGAATTTCCCCGCGCCGAACGCCTGCCCGATTCCCACCTCGGCCGCACCAACATCAAAGAAAACGGCGCGGGTCTGAAAATCGTCCGCCGCAGCCTGCCCTTCGGCAAAGTTTCCGGAGAACACGGTTTGCAGTTCATCGCCTACTGCGCCACCCTGCACAATATCGACGAGCAGCTCAAATTCATGTTCGGCGACAAAGACGGCAAAACCGACCTGCTGCTGCAACATATGTCCCGCGCGGTACGCAGCGCGTACTACTACGCCCCGGGCGTGGAACGGCTGGCGGATTTGTAAACCCAAGCCGCCGCAGGGGCGCAGAGGCCGCCTGAAAACCCAAGCCGCGTGCGCGTGCGTGGCTGTGCCACACACCCTGCACAGGCCGTTAGCGTCAAACCAAGCAAGAGGCCGTCTGAAAACCCGTTTTCAGACGGCCTGCCTTTATTGGTGCGGCTATTGGACGATGTATTTGGACGGGCTGGGATTCTCGCCGTCGGGCGGCAGGGTGAAGCCGCCGGAGTCGCAGAGTTGGTCTTCGATCAGGCGGCACATGGCGGTCAGGGAAAGGTCGTTTTCGTTTTTGCCGAAGGGATCGCTGATTTCGTTGATGATTTCGTTCAGACAGATGAAGGTGTAGCCGACAAAGGTGGTCATAAACGGTGTTACCCAGCCGATGGTGTTGACCAGGCCGAAGGGCAGCATGAAGCAGTAGCCGTAGATGGTGCGGTGCATGAGGACGAAGTAGGCAAAGGGGATGGGGGTGTTGTTGAGGCGTTCGCAGGCGGTGTGGACTTCGGTCAGCTCTTGCAGGCCGTCTTCGATGGTCTGCCATTGGATGGTGTCGGTGTGGCCGTCGTGCAGCAGGCGGGCGTTGTATGCGCCGAGGATGCGGCAGGTGGTGAGGACGGGATAACGGGCATCGAGCAGGGCGGCCTGCCATTGTTCGGGCACGGTGCGCAGGATGTCGGCTTCGTAGGGTTCGTGCCGGAGCCGGCGGCGCAGCAGGTGGGCAAAGGCGATTTGCAGCTGCAGCATTTCGCGGCGGGTGTGTTCGGGGATATGCGGCAGGGTGCAGATGATGCGGGCGAAGCTGCGGCTTTGCTGCAAAAGCCGCCCCCATTGTTTGCGGCCTTCCCAGAAGCGGTCGTAGGCGGCGGTGTTGCAGAAGCCGTGGAAGATGGCCAGGGCGATACCCAGCAGGGTGAATACGGAGGCGTTGAGGGGGATTTGGTATTTGAGCAGGTGGCTCTGGTAGTAGGAAACGACGATGGAAAAGAGAAACAGCAGCAGCAGGGGTTTCCACAGGCGTGAGAAAAACGAGCCTTGCAGGATGTAGAGGATGCTGATGCGGTGGATGGGGCGGATAATCATGGCGGCTCGGGATGGCGGGCTTTGCGGCCGTCTGAAAACGGGTTTTCAGACGGCCGCAAAGCCCGGTTGCGTTACCGGGGGATTTCGACCAGCCAGCCGTGTCTGTCTTCGGCCAAACCGTATTGGATGTCGGTAAGGGATTTGCGCAGGGCGTAGCCGTGTTCGGTGCTGCGCACGGGGATTTCGCGGCCGCCGATGACGAAGGAGGTTACGGGCGAGATGACGGCGGCGGTGCCGGTGAGGATGGCTTCGGCTCCGTTTTCCACCGCTTCCTGCAATTCGTCTACCGTGAAATTGCGTTCGCTGACGGTGTAGCCCGCGTCGCGGGCGACGGTCAGCACCGAGTCGCGGGTGATGCCGTGGAGGAATTCGTCGGTAAGCGGCTTGGTAACCAGCTCCTTGCCTTTAATCAGGATGAAGTTGGACGCGCCGGTTTCCTGTACGTCGCCGTTCGGGCAGAACAGCACTTGGTTTGCACCGTGTTCGGCTTTGGCTTTCAATACCCAGGGCATGGCCGAGGCATAGTTGCCGCCGCATTTGACGCGGCCCATGTGCGGGGCGCAGCGGATGTGTTCGCTTTCGACCAGGATTTTTACCGGCGAGCCGGCTTTGAAATAGTCGCCGACGGGCGAGGCGAGGATGTAGAGCAGGGCGGTGTCGGAGGGTGCGCCGGCTTTGCCGATGACGGGGTCGGTGCCGATGAGGGTGGGGCGCAGGTAGAGTGCGTCGGGCGCATCCGGGATTTCGTCTGCCGAGCGGCGGACCAGTTCCAGCAGCATATCGAGAAAGAGGGCGGCATCAGGCTGCGGCAGGCGCAGGATTTCCGCACTTTGGCGCATACGGGCGATATTGGCTTCGGGGCGGAAAAGGACGGTTTTGCCGGATGCCTGGCGGAAGGCTTTGAGTCCTTCGAAACATTCGCTGCCGTAGTGCAGCGCGTGTGCGCCCGGCGGCAGGGACAATGCTTGCGAAGGCTGCCATTCTACTGGCTGCCAGGCTTGGTTTCTATATGCGCTGACAGGCATTTGCGCGTGGAAAACGCTGCCGAATACGGCGGGGACGGGTCTGCTCATGGCGGATACTCTCAAACCGGATGTGAAAAAACGCAAAGATACGCCTTTCCTGCGCTGTTTGGCAAGGCGCGCGGATGCGCCAAAACCATGCACAAGCCAGGCAAATCGTTTACACTGGCAGCCTTTTTCCCGCCGCGCCGGTATGGCCGCTTTCTTTTCAAACCTTTACGGAGCTGTGTATGAAATCCGTTTCGCTGATTTTCAAAGTTTTGATTCTTTTGATTTTCCTTATCCTTGCGGTAATCAATACCCAAACCGTCGCTTTCAACTACCTGCCCGGACAGGGTGTGGAATGGCCGCTGATTGTGGTGTTGTTCGGCGCGTTTTTTACCGGCTCGCTGTTCGGCGTTTTCGCCCTGTTCGGCCGCCTGCTGCGCCTGCGTTCGGAAAACAGCCGCCTGCGTGCCGAAGTGAAAAAGGCCGCCCGCCTCAGCAACACCGACATCGCCGCCCCTGCCGCCGCCCCCGTTCCCCCGCCTGCCGCCCCCGTTCCCGCCGCCAAACAGGAATAATCTGCCGATGGAAAACGAAATCCCCGTCTGGTGGCCGCTGCTGGCACTGATTCCCTTCGTCTGCTTCGCGCTGGGCTGGTTTGCCGCCCGCATCGACATGAAAACCGTGCTCAAGCAGGCCAAAACCCTGCCGGCCGCTTTCTATTCCGCCCTCGAAGCGTTGGTGGACAGAAACAGCGGCAAAGCGGCACGGGAGCTGGCCGAAGCGGCCGAAGCACAGCCGCAGGCCTACGGGCTGAACCTCACGCTGGCCAAACTCTACCGATCGCGCGGGGAAAACGACAAGGCCGCACACTTGTTGCAGAAACTGGCCGAATCGCCCGACACCGTCGGCGGCAAAAAAGAAGCCGTGCAGTTCGAGCTGGGGCTGACCTACCAAAGCGCGGGGCTGGTGGACAGGGCGGAACAGATTTTCCTCTCGCTCGAAAACGGCAATATGGCCAAAGGCGCGCGCGAGCGGCTGCTCAACATCTACCAGCAGGACAGGGATTGGGAAAAAGCCGTGGCGGCCGCGCAGGTACTCAGCCATGACGAACAGACCTACCGTTTTGAAACCGCACAGTTTTATTGCGAAATGGCGCAGGCCGCCCTGTTCAAATCCGACTTTGCCGCCGCCCGCGCCCACGTCCGCGCCGCCCTCGATGCCAACCGCAAATGCAGCCGTGCCAACATCATCCTCGGCGACATCGAACAAAAAGAAGGCAGGCCGCAAGCCGCCGTCGAAGCCTACACCGCCGTCGAAAAGCAAAACCACGCCTATCTGGGCATGGCCGGCGAGCGGCTCTACGATGCCTACGACGCGCAAAACCGCGCGGCAGAAGGCCTGGACATACTCATAGGCTACATGAAAACCTTTCCCCAGCTCGATCTGCTGGATGTCGTTTACGAAAAATCGCTGCTGCTTTACGGCGAACAGAAAGCCAACGAAACCATCGCCGAACTCGTCCGCACCAAGCCCGACCTCAACGGCGTATACCGCCTGCTCGGCGTGCAGATTGCCGGCCTCAGCCCCGTACTCAAAGCCGATGCCGACATGATGCGCGCCGTGGTGGGGCAGCATCTGCAAAAAAGCCGCGTCTACCGCTGCCGCAACTGCCATTTCAAATCGCAGGCTTTTTTCTGGCACTGCCCCGCCTGCAACAAATGGGAAACCTTCACGCCCAACCGCATCGAAGTGTAAGCCCCGTTTCAGACGGCCTCACCGTGTTGCAGGCCGTCTGAAAAAACACTCCGGAACCTTATGGACACCATCCCCGAATACAAGGATTGCGGCAACGCCGCCGAATTTCTCTATACCCTGGCCGACCATTGTTTCGCCTGGCTCGAGCGGCACGGGCAAGACGCAATGGCGCGGCTCACCGACGAGCAAAACACCCTCATGGCCTATGTTTATCTCGACAGCCGCATACAGGAAGGCGGCTTTGTCCAGCTCATCGCCGAAGGTTACGGCGGCTATATTTTCGACAACCCCCTTGCCGACAGCCTGCGCCGCTGGAAAATCAAAACCACCCCGCGCATCCTCGACCAAGCCGCGCCGCTCTACGCGCAATACGGCGCAGCCATAGAAACCATGGCGGAAAACGGCGCGGACACCGCCAAAATCCGCCGCCGTTATCCCATGTTTGAAGAACTCGACGGCGCGTATTACGACACCGCCGAAGACGATATGGCCGCCGCAGCCGCCTATATCGAAACCTGCCGCGACAAATTCTTCGTCCTGCCCGACTGATATGGTTTTCAGACGGCCTCAAAATCCGCAGAGGCCGTCTGAAAAGAAAGCAAAGCGCGGGCGTAAGGCAACAGCTATCCCGCAGCCGACACCAAAGGAAAACCCATGACCCGCACCACCGCCGTCCTTGCCCTGATGCTCGCCGCCGCATCCGCCTCCGCCGCACCCGTGCCCGAAAACCCGCCCGCCGCACAGGCTGCCGCCCCCGCCGATGCGGAAACCCTGCACAAAGAGCTGCGCACCCTGCGCGACACCATGCAGAACGCACTCAACAAACGCGACCTTGCCGCCCTGCTCGACAACGTAACCGACGACGTGGTTTTCACCACCATGAACGGCGACCGCGTTATCGGCAAAGAGGGCGTACGCGCCTATTACGAAAAAATGCTCGGCGGCAGCGGCGCGGTGGTGAAAAACATCGAAACGCATTTCGAGGCCGACGCGCTGTCCCACCTTTACGCCGATACCGCCGTCGCCTTCGGGCACAGCAGCGACCGTTACGAACTGGCCGGCGGCGAAGTGTGGGAAGTGTCGCCGCAATGGAGCGCGGCAATCGTGCGCCGGGACGGCCGCTGGCTGGTGGCCGGTTTCCATTATTCCGTCAATATGCTCGACAACCCCGTGCTTTCGGCACAGCGCAAGCTGCTTCTCGGCGGCGGTGCGGCAGCCGTGTTGGCTGCGGGCGGCCTCGGTTTTCTGTTCGGCCGGCGCGGACGCAGAAAGGCCGTCTGAAAACGGCTTTTCAGACGGCCTCTGCCATGGGCTGTGCCAACAGGCTACTGCTGCTTCCAATCCGACGGCGTGTATTCGATCACGTTTTCAAATTTTTCCAAATTCTCCGCCTCGAACACCGCCGCTTTTTTAAAGGCTTCTTCCAGCGTCTGGCAGATATGCACCTCCACTTTGCCGGGCTTGCCGTTATCGATAATCAGCAGATCCAGCTTGTAGGTTTGGTTGTGCGGCAGCCTTTTGATCATCACCGACAAATCGGATGCGGTAGGATTGTTGGTCTGATTCGACATAATGCGTTTCCTTAAAATAACTCAAACAAATGTTACAAACAGCGTCGCCAAACGCCTATCTGCTTTACAATCTAGCCGATTATTTAAAAAATAGCAACGCCGGAAAGGCATTGAACCCGCCTGCCGCCCCGCGCAGCGGACAGGCCGTCTGAAAAAATCCCACAACCGCCCGACCCGAATAAGGAAAGCCCGTGAACCCCCTGATTACCGACCCTGCAGCAGGCGCAGACCGCGCCCCCGTCATCGTTGCCCTCGATTTTGCCGGCGAAGCCGCCGCCCTTGCCTTTGTCCGCCGTCTCGATCCCTCCCTCTGCCGCCTCAAAATCGGCAAAGAGCTGTTTACCGCCACAGGCCGCAAACTCGCCGACAATCTGATTAATCAGGGCTTCAAGCTGTTTCTCGATTTGAAATACCACGACATCCCGCACACCGTTGCCCAAGCCTGCAAGGCTGCCGCCGAAATGGGCGTGTGGATGGTGGATATGCACGCATCGGGCGGCCGCCGCATGATGGAGGCCGCCGCCGAAGCCGTGGCGCAGTATCAAAACAAGCCGCTGCTCATCGGCGTAACCGTGCTCACCAGCATGACGCAGCAGGAACTGGCCGAAACCGGCGTGTCCGCGCCGATTGAAGAACAGGTGCTGCACCTGGCGGATTTGGCGCAAAGCTCGGGCTTGGACGGCGTGGTCTGTTCCGCGCTCGAAGCCGCGCCGCTGCGCCGCAGGCTGGGACGGGATTTTGTGCTGGTAACGCCCGGCATCCGTCCCGATCCCGCCGCCAACAGCGACGACCAACGCCGCATCATGACCCCCGCCCAAGCCCTCGCCGCAGGTTCGACCTATCTGGTAATGGGAAGGCCGGTAACGCAGGCCGCCGACCCCGTAGCCATATTGCGCGAAATCAACGAAACCGCACGGCGGCAGGCGGACGCAGAGGCCGTCTGAAAAACGGCTTTGCTTGCCGCAGACGCATATGCCCGAAGGAAACAGGCAAACGGAACACCTGCTGATGCACATGGGCTTTTCCGTTTTTCTGTTGCTGCGCCGTACGGCAGCGCGGTATGCGGCACATTCCCCGCTGCCGCCAGCCCGCTTTTTCCCGCTTTACTCGGAAACCCTTCCGCGCAACAATACGCCCCTTTTATAGGGCGGGCGGTGCAAGCCGTTCCGGCTTGTGCGCCGGAGACGCAAACCCCGTTTTCAGACGGCCTTTAAAAGACAGCCGTACAGGCCGTCTGAAAACATCGCCCGCAAAGCAGACAACTTCCGCAGCATACCTTTCGTGCGACGGCGTTTTTACTTTTTCAGACGGCCTCAAAGCGAAAAGGCCGTCTGAAAACACATCCTGTCAGGGAGCAGCAACGACATGACCTTTTACAGCGAAACCCTCAAACCCCGCCTGCAACAGGCGCGCGTGCTTGTGGCGGGCGACGTGATGCTCGACCGCTACTGGTTCGGCGACGTATCGCGCATTTCGCCCGAAGCACCCGTGCCCGTGGCCAAAATCGACCGCACCGAACACCGTGCCGGCGGCGCGGCCAACGTTGCCCGCAACATTACCGCCCTGGGCGGCCGTGCCGCGCTTGTTTCCGTTACCGGCGACGACGAAGCGGGCGATGTCCTGCAAAACCTGATGGCGGAATACGGCGTACAAGCCCTGTTTTCCCGCGACAGAACCATCGCCACCACCGTCAAAACCCGCGTCGTCGCCCGCAACCAGCAGCTTATCCGCCTCGATTTCGAAGACGCGCCCACCCACGAAATACTCGACAGCGTCAGGCAGCAGTTCCGCAACAAACTGGCCGACTGCGACGTAGTCATCCTGTCCGACTACGGCAAAGGCGGCCTGACCCACGTTTCCTCGTTTATCGAATGGGCGCGGCAGGCCGGCAAACCCGTACTCATCGACCCCAAAGGCGGCGACTACGCCAAATACGCCGGAGCCACGCTGATCACCCCGAACCGCGCCGAGCTGCGCGAAGTCAGCGGAAGCTGGAAAAGCGAAGCCGACCTGTGCGGAAAAGCCCAAGCCCTGCGCCGCAGCCTCGGCTTGCAGGCACTGCTGCTGACCCGCAGCGAAGAAGGCATGACGCTTTTCCGCGACGGCGAACCGCACCACCAACCCACGCAGGCGCGGGAAGTGTTTGACGTGTCCGGCGCGGGCGACACCGTGATTGCCGCCCTCGGACTGGCCATGGCCGCAGGCCTCGATCTGCCCGAAGCCATGCGCCTTGCCAATGCCGCCGCAGGCGTGGTGGTGGGCAAACTCGGCACCGCCGTCTGCACGTTTGACGAACTGGCGCAATCATTGTAAAGTAGCGTAATAATCAGCCGTTTTATGTTGTAGAATATGCTGTTTTGTTTGATTTTTTTAAATAATCGGCAGCGTGGCCGCCACGGTGCGGCAAACGGTGCCAAACCACACTACCGAAACGATCATTTTTTTAAGGGGAACGTCATATGCCCGTGAGCATGACCCGTCTGGAAATCAACTGGGACGACAGCCGCAGCCGCAGCAAACTCGACATCAATGCCGTGCAGGCCGTCGCCGCCGTGTGGCTGGCCGACAAAAACGCCAGCCGCCATGCGGTAATGGACATCGAAACCGTTGTGGACGAACCCTTCTCTTTTGCCTTCAACGGCTTGGATACGCTTACCGTTATCGGACTTTTCGACGAAATCGCCCGCCAGTTTCCCGCCGTGCGTTTTTATGTGCGCGGCATCGGCGAGGAGTTCAGCAATATGTGGCTGCGCGAGTATTTCAACGGCGAAGCCGTTTTCTCCGCCGGCCCGTTCGAGCGTCAGGTGTCGGAACATTTGAGCAACAAAGGCAAAAGCTGGTTCAGCCGCTGGCTGGGCAGATAGGCGGGCAGACCGGCCCGGATGTGTACGGAATGCAAATAGGGAAACGGTGTTTCCGCAAATTCCGGAAACGGCGTGGCAGATAAGACGGGATGGGAAAACGGGACGGAAACCGTTTTCCCATCCCGTTTTTTGTTTTTCAGACGGCCTGTCGCCGCTTTGTCTGTGCTGCCGCGCGGCTGTGCCGTTGCCGCCGTATGTGCGTCTGTTTCCGCCAAAAGGAGGCCGTCTGAAATGCCATAAACGGAATTTCAGACGGCCTCTAACGTTGTGTAGGGTGTGTTGCTCCGCAACGCACGCGCTTTGCGGGTCGGCATGGGTTTGCGGAGGTGGCGGGAGGGCAGGGCGGAACAAAACGCGTGCGTCGCTTTTGGGCGACACACCCTACTGTTTGCCGCATCTGTTTTCAGACGGCCTCTGCCGCTGTGTAGCGTGTGTTGCTCTGCAACGCACGCGTTTTGCGGGTTGGAGGGGGTTTTTGGAGGTGACGGGAGGGAATGGCGGAACAAAACGCGTGCGTCGCCTTTGGGCGGCACACCCTACTGTTTGCCGCATCTGTTTTCAGACGGCCTCTAACGTTGTGTAGGGTGTGTTGCTCCGCAACGCACGCGTTTTGCGGGTCGGCGGGGGTTTTTGGAGGTGGCGGGGGGGGCAGGGCGGAACAAAACGCGTGCGTCGCCTTTGGGCGGCACCCCTACTTGTTTGCCGCATCTGTTTTCAGGCGGCCTGATGTTTTGGCGGGAACGTGTGCGTGGCTTTGCCACATACCCCCCACTGTTTGCCGCATCTGTTTAGATGTGTTAGTGGGGCGGGTGCGTGGCATCTTGTTCGGTGAGTACGGCATCAATCAGGGCTTCGGCATCCTGATCGGCCAGGCGTTTGGCAACGGCGCGGCCGAGGGTGCGGGCGTAGGCGGCGGGGGCTTGTGCGCCGGCTTCGATGATGACGGAGCCGTCGGGATGGCCGACGAGGCCGCGCAGGGTCAGCAGGCCTTCGTCGCTGGTGCAATAGGCGGCAAGGGGGATTTGGCAGCTTCCGCCCAGGGCTTGGGCAAGAGTGCGTTCGGCGGTAACGCAGGCGGCGGTTTCGGGGTGGTTGAGCGGGGTGAGCAGGGGCAGGAGGTCGGTGCGTTCGGCGGAAATTTCGATGCCCAGCGCGCCTTGTCCGGCAGCGGGCAGACATTCGTTCGGGGAGAGGATTTCGCGGATGCGGCTGTGCAGGCCGAGGCGTTGCAGGCCGGCGGCGGCGAGGATGACCGCATCGTATTCGCCGTTGTCGAGTTTGGCGAGGCGGGTTTGGACGTTGCCGCGCAGGGGCTTGATGGCGAGGTGGGGGTGTCTGGCGCGGATTTGGGCTTCGCGGCGCAGGCTGGATGTGCCGACCACCGCGCCTTCGGGCAGGGCGGCAAGGGTGTTGTGGCGGTTGGAGACGAAAGCGTCGAAAGGGCTGGCGCGTTCGCCGATGGCGGCAAGGGCAAAGCCGTCGGGCAGCGCCATGGGTACGTCTTTTATCGAGTGGACGGCAAGGTCGGCGCGGCCGTCGTGCAGGGCTTGTTCGAGTTCTTTGATGAAGAGGCCTTTGCCGCCGATTTTGGAGAGGGTGCGGTCGAGGATTTGGTCGCCGCGCGTGGTCAGGCCGAGGATTTGGATGTCGCAGGCGGGATAGAGGGCTTTCAGACGGCCTCTGATGTGTTCGGCCTGCCACATGGCGAGCGCGCTTTCGCGGCTGGCGATAACGAGTTTTGCGGGTGCGTTCACGGGGGTGTTCCTTGATTGGGCGGAAGCGGCGCAGTTTAACAGAATCAAACGGAATCAGGCCGTCTGAAAAGCCGTTTTCCGCTTTCGGACGGCCCGGCTGCCGTGTTTATACGCGCTGTGCGAGAATGCAGATTCTCGGCGAATAGAGTATGTCGAAGGTGGGCTTGTTGATGAGGTCGGCAAGGGTGAATTTGTCGAGGTGGGCGAGGAAGGCGTTGCCCGCGTCGTTGAGGACGACGGAGAGCAGGCAGCAGGAGGTCAGCAGGCATTGGTTGCCCGCGCCCATGCACTCCACCAGCTTCATCGGCTCCATGTGGCGCACCACGTCGCCCAGCCGGATGAGTTCCGCCTTCCGCCGCAGGCGCAGGCCGCCGCCTTTGCCGCGCGTGCTGTCGAGGAAACCGCCTTTTACCAGTGCGGTTACCACTTTCATCAGGTGGCTTTTGGAGATGCCGTACACTTCGGCAATGGTGGCGATATTGACGAGTTCTTCGGTATTTACGGCGGCGTAGGCCAGGACGCGCAGGGCGTAGTCGGTTTGTTGGGTAAGGTACATATTGCCAGAGGAATGTTAAAGTTTCATAATATATGCAACAAATTATACACGAACTGCGCCCCGCGCCGTAGGAAAAAGCCATGAAACGCCATCCCCTGCTTGTGCCGCTCTCGCACGAACACCACCACACGCTCGCGCTGTGTACGCGCATTCTGCGCAAGCCTTATGCCGACCATTCCGCCGAAATTGCCGAACACTATATCGATTTGGAAAAGCACTTTGTGCATGAGGAAACGATGTTTGCCCCGCTGTGGGCGGATTTGCGGCGCGACGATTTGCGCGCGCGTTTTGAGGCCGAACACGCCCAATTGCGCGCAATGCACGCCAGCCCCGACTACGCCAACCCCGTGTGGGGTGTCAAACTCGCCACCCTGCTGCGCGACCACGCCCGCTTTGAAGAGCGCGAACTCTTTCCCGCTGTGGAAGCCCTGCTACCGCCGCCGGAAGAATCAGGACAGGGACAGGCCGTCTGAAAATAAGAAAGATGCCGGATTGGCCGCAAACCTTTTTTCAGACGGCCTCCAAGCCGTTTTTCCAACCACCGCCAAAAAAGAAAACACAACATCATGAAATTTTTCCAACATCCCGTTTGGGCGATGGCTTTCCGCCCGCTCTATCCGCTCTGCGCCTTTTACGGCGCGGTTTCCGTTCTGCTTTGGGGCTTCGGCTATCAGGGCACGGCAGAGCTTCCCGGCTTTCTCTGGCACGCACACGAAATGATTTGGGGCTATGCCGGCGGCGTGGTCGTGGCCTTCCTGCTCACGGCGGTTGCCACTTGGACCAAGCAGCCGCCTGTCGGCGGCCTGCGCCTCGGCCTGCTCGTCGGCTGCTGGCTTGCCGCCCGCCTGTCGGCATTCGTTCCCCATGCCGCACTGTTTTGCGGCCTGGCGGGCGTGGCTTTCTACTGGCTGGCCGCGTATTACATGGGGCAGGCGGTTTTCGCCGCCAAAAGCACGCGCAACTACATCGCCGTGGCCGCCCTTGTGCTGATGGGCATCACCCTCGGCGCATTCCATTCCGCCCTGTCGCTGGGCAGGCTTGGCGGCGTGCAGGAAAACCTCTTTGCCGGGCTGGTGATGGTGGCCGGCTTCATCGGCCTGATCGGTTCGCGCATCATCGCTTTCTTTACTTCGCGCCGCCTCAATACGCAGCAGCCCGCTTCGCCGCAATGGGCTTTGCTCGCGCCGCTGGTGCTGCCGATGGCGATGGCCGCCCTCATGACCCTGCACCTTGCCCTGCCGCTCGCCGCCCTGTGCGGCATCGCCTGCGGCGTACTCGGCCTGGTGCAAACCGTGCGCTGGTGGGCCAAAGGCACGGCCGCAGAGCCGCTGCTGTGGACGCTGCACGCGGGCTACGCCGCCACCGCCCTCGGCCTGATTGTGATGGGTGTCGGCCAATGGCGGCCGGAGCTGATGAGCGCGGGCGTGCACTGTATCGCCGTCGGCGGCATCGGCCTGCTTACCGTCAGCATGATGACCCGCACCGCCCTCGGCCACACCGGCCGCCCGCTGTATCCCGCGCCCAAGCCGATGCCGGCGGCCTTTGTCCTGATGCTGGCCGCCCTTGCCGTACGCCTGCTGGCCGCCGCCATGCTCTACGTCCACCCCACTGCCTACCAGCACAGCCTGCGCAGTTCCGCCGTTTTGTTCGCCGTTTCGCTGCTGATGTATGCCTGGCGTTACACCCCCTGGCTAATCCGTCCGCGTCTTGACGGCAAGCCCGGCTGACGGGTGTGCCGTATCGGAAAAAAGCCGCCCCGCCCGGGCGGCTTTTCTTGCTTGCGAATCGGGGAAAACGGCAGGCCGTCTGAAAACACCGTATCCCGTGTTTTCAGACGGCCTTTAAGCGGCGGGAAAGTGTGCATCTTCGTGGGAAACGCGTCCTCATCCTTTGTGCTTATGCCGTTATACCGATAAAGACGGCTTTACCTTGCACCTATAATTCTTCACTTGAATTTACGCAAGGAAGATTTATGAAAACCGGCATTTTGATCAGTCCCGCCGCCGTGCTGCTGGCGGCTTTTTCCGCAGCGGCTGCCGATACGGGGGATAAGGAAGCGCAGTCTGCGCAGCTTGAAGAAGTGCGGGTGCAGGGCGAGAGCCGCAGCACCCGCACCGAACACCGCGATTCGTTCACCACATCGGCCATGCGCACCACCACCGGTTTGGCACTCTCGCCCCAAGAAACGCCGCAGTCGGTCAGCGTGGTTACCCAAACCCTGCTCGACGGGCGCGGCATTACCAATCTTGAAGACGCGCTGCGCACCACCACGGGCGTTACCGTATTGCGCGATTCCGACCGCGCCCGTTTTCAGTCGCGCGGTTTCTACATCGACCAAATCGAAGAAGACGGCATCGCCTCCGCCATTTCCGGCCATGCCGGAGAAACCATCCACAACGCCGAAAGCCTTACCGATCTTGCTCTTTACGACCATATTGAAGTCGTGCGCGGTGCCACCGGCCTGACGCAGGCCGACGGCGAGCCGGGCGGCACCGTCAATGCCGTGCGCAAACGCCCCACCGCCGAACGCAGCTTCGGCGGCGGCCTCAGCTTCGGCCGTTTCGACACCTACCGTGCCGACATCGACGCATCAGGCCGTCTGAACGCCGCCGGCAGCATTCGGGGACGCTTTGTCGCCGCCGCCGAAAAAGCCGGCTCGTTTGTCAGCCGGGTAAACAGCCGCCAGCATCTTTTATACGGCGTGGCCGATTTCGACCTGGGCGACAACACGGTGCTGACCGCAGGCGCGGTGCAGCAAAAACGCCGCGCCGTTCCCGATATATACGGCCTGCCGCGCGGCAGCGTCGAAAACCCGCTGGATCTGCCGCGCGGCAGCTACTCCGGCGCGTATTGGAACAACAGCCGTTTCAGCAAAACAAACGTTTTTGCCGAGCTGCGCCACAGATTCGGCGGCAACTGGCGGCTCTCTTCGCAGGCCGACTACCGCCGCGACCGCGCCGTGCGCGAATATTCGGCCCTCAGCAGCACCCGCTCATGGCAAAACAGCAACGGCAGCATCTGGGGCAGCGGCAGCCGCCGCAGCGACAACACCGCCCGCCAGGCCACCTTCCACAACATCCTCACCGGCAGCTTTCAAGCCCTCGGCCGCAGCCACGACGTGTTCGCCACCTACACCTACACCCGCCGCCGCAGCCGTTCCGACACCATGCAGCATTGGGATTTGTGGATCGATCCGAACGATCCGAACAACCAATTCTGTGCCGGACAAGGCTGGCCTGTCTGGTGTACGCCCGAATTGAGCCGCGATTTCCCGCTCCATCCTTTCAACGGCGCACTGATACCGCGCCCGCAATGGGACAAACTCGCCGAACTCGACTACCGCTACAACCCCATCCGCAACCAAGCCCACCTGCGGCAGGGCGGCTACACCCTGTGGAACGCCGACGTACAATACGTCCCCGGCCGCAATTTGCGCCTCAGCCTGATTGCCGACAATCTGTTTGACAAACGTTATTTTGAAAACAATGCCAACAGGGGCAACGGCTCCGACAACTTCTACGGCACCCCGCGCACGCTGGCCTTCAAACTCGGCTGGCAGTTTTAGCGTATGCCGCCGCGCTGCCGCCGTGCATCAGGGCAAATCAAAAACAGGCCGTCTGAAAACAGTTTTTCAGACGGCCTCTGCCTTTTCCGGCAGGTTTATAGCGAAACAAAATAAAAGCGGGCACTTGTGCCGGAGAGGGAAAAGCGGATGATTGGGCAGGGTGTGCCGCCCAAGCTGCGCACGTGTTTTTTGCAGGCTGCGGTGTTTGGCGGGGTGGGAAAACATCAGGCCGTCTGAAAAACGTATTGCGGTTTTCAGACGGCCTCTGCATCGGCAAGAGCGCGTACGCGGCTGCGCCACACATCCTGTGTCGGATGCGGCAACGCTGTGTTTGGAGCAGGCAAGGTTGCCGTTCGGGCAGGGTGTGCCGCCCAAGCTGCACACGTGTCTTTTGCAGGCTGCGGTGTTTGGCGGGGTAGGAAAACATCAGGCCGTCTGAAAAACGTATTGCGGTTTTCAGACGGCCTTTAAGCGGGTGGGCGTGCCTGTCAGGGCAAAAACGCGCGGATTACGTCGCGGGCAAAGCGGTTTTCGCCCTGTCAGTCCCAGCCCGCAGCCAGACGCGACACGATTTGCGCCGCGCTGCCCGGCGTGCAGCGCGAGGCGTTCTGTCCCGCCCAGAAAGGCGTGAAACCGTAAGAGCCGCGCGCTTCGGCGGCGGCGCGCAGCGCGGAGGCGGCCGCACCGGCCAGCGGAAAGGGCAGGGCGGCGGGGTTGGACGGGCCTGCTTCGCGCATAAAGCGGTTGGTGATGCCGCGTGCCGCGCCGCCGCTGAACAGATTGGTAACGGCGGTGTCTTCCGGCTGCGCCGCTTGCAGCGCGGCGCGGTGTTCGGGCTTGGCGAGGGCTTCGTCGGCAAGGAGAAACGCCGTTCCTGCCTGCACCGCCGCCGCGCCCAGACAGCGGGCGGCGCGTACCGTTTGCGCGTCGGCAATGCCGCCGGCGGCGATAACGGGCAGCTTCACCGCGCGGACAAGGGCGGGCAGCAGCGCAAACAGGCCGCTTTGGCCGCCTGCGTCATGGTTGAGAAACCAGCCCCGGTGGCCGCCCGCTTCCCAGCCCTGCGCGATAACCGCGTCCGCGCCTGCCGCTTCCAAAAAACGGGCTTCGGCCACGGTGGTTGCGCTTGCCCAGATTTCCGCGCCCGTCTGTTTTACCCGTGCCAGCATACCGGCAGGCGGCAGGCCGAAATGGAAGCTGACGACGGGCGGGCGGTATTGTTCCACCAGCCGCAGCGCGGTTTCGTCAAAAGGCCGGCGGCCGCCGCCTGCGGGGATGTCTTGGGCGGTGAGGCCGAATTCGGCGAAAAACGGTTGCAGCGCGTCCAGCCATGCCTGCTGCTGCGCCGCACTTGCCTGCGGCGTGCGGTGGGCGAAAAAGTTGGCGTTGTAAGGCCGCCCTTGCGCCTGCGTGTTCATGGTGTGCAGCGCGGCTTCAAGCGTGTCGGGCGCGTAGGCGGCGCAGGCCAGCGAACCCAGGCCGCCGGCGCGGCACACGGCCAGCGGCAGGGCGGTGTCGTGGGCAAAGGCCATCGGTGCCTGGATAACGGGGTAGGGCAGCGAAGACAAAATGCGGGACATGGTTTTCTCCTTATCTGTATCTGTATCTGTATCTGTTTTTGCTTTTCCGGCAACTGCGGCATACGGCAATCCGTATAACATATATATAATATAATATAATCGAGGCCGTCTGAAAACGGCTTTTGCTGTTTTCAGACGGCCTGTTTCCCTATTCACCCAACCTGACAGGAGTTGCCATGCAGGAGCAGCACAAAACCTTCCGCACCGCCGACGGCACCGAACTTTTCTACCGCTACCGCCCCGCAGCCGACGGCAGCAGCGGCAAAGCCGTTGTTTTGTTCCACCGCGGACACGAGCATTCCGGCCGCATGATGTTTGTTGCCGACGAACTCGGTTTCGACGATTTCGCTTATTTCGCATGGGATGCGCGCGGCCACGGCCAAAGCCCCGGCGAACGCGGCGACAGCCCCGGCATCGGCACTTCCGTGGCCGATGTGGATGATTTCATCCGCCACATCACCGCCGAATACGGCATCCGCCCCGAAAACATCTGCATCATCGCGCAAAGCGTCGGCGCGGTGCTGGTGTCGGCCTGGCTGCACGACTACGCGCCGGACATCCGCTGCGCCGTGCTCGCTTCGCCCGCGTTCAAAGTCAAACTTTATGTTCCCTTCGCCCGCGCCGGCCTGAAAATCATGCAGAAATGGCGCGGCAATTTCTTTGTCAACAGCTATGTCAAATCCCACTACCTCACCCACGACAAAGCACGGCAGCAGAGCTTCGACAGCGACCCGCTGATTACCCGCGCCATCTCCGTGCGCATCCTGCTCGGGCTGTACGAAGCCGCAGAACGTGTTGTGGCCGATGCCCAAGCCGTTACCACGCCGGTACAGCTCCTGATTTCCGGCAGCGACTGGGTGGTGCACCACAAGCCGCAGCACGATTTTTACAACCGCCTCGGCAGCCGCATCAAAGAGCGGCACATCCTGGCAGGTTTCTACCACGACACTTTGGGCGAGCAAAACCGCGAAGCCGCGTTTGCCCAAATGCGCCGCTTTATACGGGAGCGTTTCGACGCGCCGCCCGACATTCCCGACCTCACCCAAGCCCATCTCCACAGCGAAAGCCGCCGCGAAGCCGACGAACTGGCCACGCCGCTGCCCGCACTCTCGCCGCGCGGACTGTTTTGGAAAACCTACCGCGCCGCCCTCGATTTGGGCGCGCGTTGGAGCGAAGGGCTGAAAACCGGCAAAGAAACCGGCTACGATTCGGGCAGCACGCTGGATTACGTCTACCGCAACGAGCCGCAGGGCAGCAACGCCCTCGGCCGCATGATGGACAAACACTATCTCAACGCCGTCGGCTGGCGCGGCATCCGCCAGCGCAAAGCCAATATCGGCCTGGCCGTTCAGACGGCCTCGCACCTGCTGCGCGAAGCCGGCAAACCCGTAAACGTACTCGACATCGCCTCCGGCCACGGCCGCTATGTCTTAGACGCTTTTGCCGGCGGCACGCCGCCCGATTCGGTGCGCCTGCGCGATTACAGCGGGCTCAACGTCGAAGCGGGCCGCCGCCTGATTGCCGAACGCGGCCTGCAAGACACCGTAACTTTCACGCAAACCGACGCATTCGAGCGGGCAAACTACCAAAACCTCGAGCCGCGCCCCACGCTGGGCATCGTTTCCGGCCTGCACGAGCTGTTTGCCGACAATGATTTGGTGATGCAGTCGCTCTACGGCTTCGGCGATGCGATAGAACGCGGCGGCTACCTGATTTACACCGGACAGCCCTGGCATCCCCAGCTCGAAATGATCGCCCGCGCCTTAACCAGCCACAAAGCAGGCAGCCCGAACTGGGTCATGCGCCGCCGCAGCCAGCGGGAAACAGACCAGCTCGTTGCAAAAGCGGGTTTTGAAAAAATCCGCCAATGGACGGACGCAGACGGCATTTTCACCGTCAGCCTCGCCGTGAAGAAATAAGAAGCCGTTTAAATAGGAGAGAGGCCGTCTGAAAAAAAGCGTTTTCAGACGGCCTTTATATGTCCGGCACACCCTGCGTCCGAAGCGTTTCCCATCCTTACTTGAACCGTCGGTGCGAACGCCCTATCATGCGCGTTTTCCAATTATTCCCCACAGGTGAATCAAATGCCGCTAGCCCTTATGTCCGAAGCACGCCTTGCCGACCTGCAAGCCTTCGAGCGCACCATCCTGTCCAACCAAACCAAAATCGAAGCCTGGTTCCGCAGTAAATGGAAAGAACACGCCCCGCCGTTTTACGGCTCGGTAGACATCCGCAACGCCGGCTACAAAATGGCCTCCATCGACATGAACCTTTTCCCCGGCGGCTTCAACAACCTCAATCCCCAGTTTGTCCAACTCGCCGCCCACGCCGCCCAAGACGCGGTGGAACGCGCCTGCCCGCAGGCCAAATCCGTACTGATCGTGCCGGAAAACCACACCCGCAACACCTTCTACCTGCAAAACGTCCACGCCCTGCAAAGCATCCTGCGCACCGCAGGCTTTGAAGTGCGGCTGGGCAGCATCAACCCCGAAATTACCGCCCCCGCCGAATTTGAAACCGCGCTGGGCGACAAAATCATCCTCGAACCCCTGCAACGCACACGCGGCCGCGTCCACCTTGCCGACGGCTTTTCCCCCTGCCTCATCCTGCTGAACAACGACCTCTCCGCAGGCGTGCCCGACATCCTCAAAGACCTTTCCCAAACCGTCCTCCCGCCGCTGCACGGCGGCTGGACCACGCGCCGCAAGACCGCCCACTTCGCCGCCTACGACACCGTAGCCGCCGAGTTTGCCGCGCTGACAGGCATCGACCCGTGGCAGATTAACCCCTACTTCGAGAAAATCTCCGGCCTCAATTTCCAAGAACGCGAAGGCGAAGACGCGCTGGCCGGAGCGGTGGACAGAATGCTGGAGAAAATACAGGCCAAATACGACGAAAAAGGCATTACCGACCGCCCCTTCGTTATCGTCAAAGCCGACGCGGGCACCTACGGCATGGGCGTGATGAGCGTCAAATCCGCCGACGAAGTGCGCAGCCTGAACCGCAAAAACCGCAATAAAATGGCCAAAATCAAAGAAGGCCTCGAAGTGAGCGAAGTGATCGTCCAAGAAGGCATCTACACCTACGAAACCCTGCACGGATCGGTGTCGGAGCCGGTTGTGTACATGATCGACCGCTTTGTCGTCGGCGGCTTCTTCCGCGTTCACGAAGGGCGCGCCGCCGACGAAAACCTCAACGCCACCGGAATGTCCTTCGTCCAGCTCAACCACATCATCCCCGTGGCCGAAGCAGAAGCCTACAACGACGACTGCGGCCGCCGCGTTTTCGAGCAATGGCAGGAGCTGGGCGTGCCGCAAACCAACGCCGCCAATCCCGACTGCGGCTGCAACCGCCTCTACGTCTACGGCGTGATGGCCCGCCTGTCCCTCCTCGCCGCCGCGCTGGAAATGGAACAAACCGCCCCCTGAACCCGTAACACGGAAAATGCCCGCCCCGTACCGCCGCCCGCTCAAAAGCGGCGTTACGGGCGGAAATGTGTTTACGTAGTATGGACACGGTATTTGGCAGGGAATTTATTTCATTCCTGTTTGTTCTGACGTTCGATATTGTTTGATGCTTGATATTCTGTTGCCCAAATTATTTTTAGAGTGGCGGCAGCTCGTTATCCCAAGGATTCTTAACCATGAAAAAACACAGCAGCCGGAAAGATGCACAGCTTGCAGGACAAATCCGCCAAGAACACGAATCGGCTTGGCAGTTGGAAGTATTGGAGCCGCGTCTGCTGCTTTCTGCCGATATGGTGCCCGGCGTGCATGAGCTGGAAGGAACGATCGAACAACCCGGCGAGCAGGATGTGTATGAGTTTGTTTTGGACAAGCAAAGCCGTTTGCTATTTGACGGGATACAGGGAGAACGGATTAGTTGGCGGCTGGATGGCCCGGCCGGCGGCTTTGATTCGCGAGCTTTGACATCCGACGGAGACAGGCTGTTGCATTTGGATGCAGGCAAATACAGATTGACGGTGGATGGAGAGAACAATGCTACCGGAGCTTACCGTTTTCGCTTGTTTGGCGAAGAGGCAGCCAAGCCGTTAGTGCCGAACATACAGACCGAAGGTTCTTTGCCGCCGTCTGCCCAAACCATGTTGTACCGTTTCAATTTGGTTCAGGGGGATCGTGTTTATTTTCAGGCGGACAATCTGCAGAACGACGGAGTGTGGACGCTGTTTGACAGCAAGGGCAGAGTGCTGGCGGAGCGCAACAGGCTAAACAGCGATTATGCGGTGGGAAGTATCACGGCAACCGGGGAATACTGGCTGTCGGTGGAAGGTGGCGGAGTAAAAGACAAATCAGATTATGTCTTTACACTGTTCAGGCAGCCTGAGCAGAAGGCCGATTTGCCATTGGGGGAAAACCTTGCCATGCAGATGATGCCGGGCGCGTTGGCAACATATTCGTTTGTATTGGAGCGGGCATCGCATATTGGGATAGACTGGCTGAAAACTGCCGACAGTACAGTGCGTTGGCGGATATTGAATCAGGATAATACCGCCATATTGCAGGGCTATTTAGGCAGGGAAGAGTTGTCTGCCGCTTATCTGCCGCGCGGGCATTACCGCTTGGAAGTGGAAAGTACGCAGCGTTATACGGGCGAGGTAAGGTTCCGTGTGCTGGATGCGCAAACGGCAGCAACGCCGCTGTGGCAGGATAACCGTCTTGAATTGCGTTTGGCCGGAGGGCAGGCACGGGTGTACCGCTTGGATACTGCTAGTGTGGATCGGCTGGCTGTTTTCGCAGCGGAGGGAGAAAACGAAGGTTCGCTGCAATGGATGCTGACCAACGCTTATGGACAGCAAATCGGCGGAGGTGTGGTGCGGGATGGAGCCGACACGGTTATTTTGAATCGGGATGGCACATATTATCTGTGGCTCAATCCGCAGGATTTGGAGCAGATGGAAACCACAGTCAGGCTTGCTATGTGGCAGGAAAAACAGCCTACTTCCGCCGTATGGGCGGGCGACCGTGTCCTGACTTTGAGCGGGCGTGTGGATTATGCGGGGGAAACGCTTGCATTCGATTTGGATGTTGCGCAGTCGGGAATGGCGTACCTGGTGCCGGAGAACTTGGCCGAACACGCCGAGTGGACGCTGAAAGACGAAGACGGCCGTGCATTGTTCGCGGAAACCGCTGCTGCCAAGCTGCTTTATCTGCAACAGGGACGTTACCGTCTCGACATACGTTATGCCGCAGGGAAGATTGGCGAAGCGACGGCTATCCTATACCCGGCACAACAACTGCCTTTGTTGTTGGAAAATACCGATACCGTACTGCCTTCGGCTGCGGCCGGTGAAACGGTGTTCTATCGTTTGCCTACCGGAAAAAATAAAGAAATCCGTTTGCGGATCAGTAGCGGATGGAGGGCGGAGGTAAGGGGTGCGTTTGGACAGAATGTGTTTTACCGCGCACAGCAGGAAGCAAACGGATCCGTCTTGCTGATTTGGGATCAAACGGTGCAAGGCGATGTGTATATACGGCTGGCTGCGGAGCAAGATCAAGCGGCCGGCATGCTGCGCTGGAACGGCACAGCCGACGACAGCGTTTCTCCAGTAGCGGAAGAAATTGTTGCCAATAGTTTCATCTACCGCGATTTCGGTGAGTCAGCGGGCGATCAACGTTTCCGTTTTACCTTGAAGGAAGAAGGCTTGGCCTTCATCCGTTTTTACGAAGGTAATCTCGGCCATTGGACGCTGGACGGCCCGCGCGGCCGGGAATACTCTGGTTATGGCAGGCAGACGTTGATCCCTGCTTTGACGCAGGGTAGCTATACGCTCACATTGCATCAGGTACAGGGCGTGCAGGCATTTGCGGTCGGTATTTCAGACGGCCTCGCGAGCGTTGCAGCAGGTGGTACGGAAAACGGGGAGTTGGCAGCCGGAGAATTCGTGCGCTTTTACCGTCTGGAAACTGCACAAGGGCAGGATATGTGGTTTCGCGCCACAAACAGCGTACCGGAAGGGCTGCGTTACACTGTATACGACCGGACGGGCAATGTGCTTGCTGATGGCGGCGGTACGGACAATCCGGATCTGCAACGTGTTCCGCATAAAGCCGGGAGCTATACCGTGGTGGTGTGGCGGCAGAATGCGCAAACGCGGGATGAGGCCGCTCCTGTGCGTTTCGAATGGCTGGCTACGCCGAAATCAGACAGTATGAGCCTTATTGCCGGCATCCGACAAAGCGGCAGATTGGCAGGATACGGCCATTATTATGATTATGCCTTTACCTTGGACGAGGCTGCCGTTTTGCAGGTAGAACCTGAGGACGTGGGAGATTTGTCGTTCGCGCTCTACGATGGAAGAGGAAATGCCTACGACAGCCGTGCAGAACAAGCCGGACGCTACCATTATGTATTGGGCAGGGGCGAATACCGTTTGCGCGTACAAAACACGCGTTGGCCAAACACTGGTGCCGTAAGGCATTTTGCATTTTCGACGAAGCTGGTAACAAGCGGCAGTGCGGATGTTTTGCCTACGGACACTGTGGACGAAGCGGATTTATCAGACAGCGGGGGTAGCCGCATCCTAAATGTGGATTTAAACGCCGGAACGAACTATTGGATAGGATCGGACAGAGGTTTGGCGGATTATCAGCGCATCCTCGCCCATATTTTCGATGCCGACGGCAATTTGGTAAGCGAACGATTTTTCTACGGAGAATACTGGTACGGCGAGGGCAAAAAACGCCACGGCTTTGTATTTTCGCCTGTGCAGACCGGACGCTACACTGTGGTGTTTACCTCTGTGCAAAGCGGGAAAGACGGCGGTAGCCGCTTGGATGCGGTATTTAAAACCGGAGAGCAGCGCAAAACCGAATACAGTATGGGAGCACGTGTTGAAGGCCGTCTGAACCGTTTGCAAGACAGCGCAGCATATGACTTTACCCTGTCTGAACGCCAAAAATTGTGGATCGACATCACAGGCAGGGATTATGCCGCGAAGATTGTGCGGCAGGCGGACGGGCAGACAGTATACGAACAGGCATCTGCCGGCAGCGGCGAATCCGGTGCCGGTTTTGCGGCGATGTTGGAGGCAGGTGCTTACACATTGATCCTGATTCCCGACACTTTCTCACCCCAAACATACAGTTTCCGCCTGTCTGATGCGGCCGCATTACCACTGTTGCTTGAAGGGGAAAAAAATACGCAAACCGCCGCGCAAAGCGAGCATCCTCTTGTCTGGCGTTTCGATGGAAAAGCAGGTGAAACCGTGTTGGCTGAGGTTAGAGGTGGAACAGTCAGCCGGTATTGGTCGGTGCAGGATGCCAACGGTAAAGAGATTGTTTCCGGCTATGCTTACCGTAACCGCACCGATGTGAAAAAAATAACGCTTCCGCTCGATGGCGGATACATTTTGCAAAATTACGGCGGCACGCCCGGACGCGGAGAAGATACGGTTGCCGCACTAATCCGCCGTACCCGCAATACTGAAACGACGATTCGGCCGAATGACCGTATCAGCGGCCAAATTGCGGCCGGCGGAGACACCCACAGCTACCGTTTCGTATTGGATAAGTCGCAAACCGTGGTCTTTACCGGACACGGGGGGCAGGCAGAGGCCAAGTTGTATAACCCTTATGGAGAGTTGTTGCAAACCATAGGCTTTGATACCGGCCGTTATACTGTCCGTCGTCTGCCGGCAGGCGAGTACCGGATTGAAATCGGTGCTTCTTATTCAAATACGCCTGCCTATGATTTTTCGTTTAAGTTACTGGCGGCGGATGAGCAGGTATCCGGTGGGCAGGCCGAGTTTGAAGGTATTATCCCCGCAGGCCGCAATTATTATGTTTACAGCTTCGATGTGCAGGCGGGGGAGCGTTATGTAGCGGATGTCGTACAAAAGGAACATACCCTCCTTTACTCTCTTGTGGATGAGTCCGGCCGGCTGCTGGCGGATCAGATGGATTCCCATAGTCTGTCCGTTGCCTTTACCGCGGAGCGCACGGGCAAGGTTTATCTGCTTGCCCACCGCTATGCTACTGCGGCGGAACAGCCGGTCGGATTTTCCGCCACCCTGCGCCGCGCTGTTACAGGCGGCATTCTGCCCCTGGTGTTCGGAGAGACGGTATCAGGCCGTCTGAATACCCGTGAGGACACGGTAAGCTATGCGTTGCGTATCCGGCGGGATGACAGGCTGGTTTTGAGCGGCCTCGAAGCATCCGACGACAATGTTGAACTGGAACTGCTCCGACCCGACGGCACGGTAATCGGCAGCAAAAAATACTGGCAGCAAAACGATATTGCCCGTCCATTACTGCCGGCAGGCGACTATCTGCTCAGGATCAGCCATAAGGCAGACAGCAGCGCTGATTACCGTTTTACTGCCGATTTGCAGAGCAGGACGGCACAGGCATTGCCGTTTGCCGAACTCTGGCCGGCTTACGGGCAAACTGTTACTTTGAGGCCGTCTGAAAACCATTTTCCCCAAACCTACCGGCTGATGCTGGCACGCGGCGACAGCTTGTCTGTCGAATCCGCGCAAACCGGTTTTGTACTGCTCGACCATGGGAAAACGCAGGTGGCCGCTTCGCAGCAAGGCCGTCTGAATTACCGTGCGCAGGCGGACGGGGTGTTTTATTTGCGGCAGGAATCCCAAGGGAACAGCATATCGGCCAAGCTGACACGGCATGCAGCTGCAGCAGGCCACGACGGGGGCGATGTCGGTGCCACTTTTACAGATGCTGTGGAGCTGCCAGTTTTATCCGGCATTCCGTTCGTTACGGATGTCCGCATCGGCGACGGAGCCGATGGGAAAAAAGATGTTGATATGTACCGGCTGATGCTGGCTCAGGATGAAACGCTGACGGTAAAAGCACCAAACGGGAAGGGAATGGACGGTTATGCCCGCTTGTTTGATGCAGAGGGTAGGGAGCTGGCTCATGCCGACGATTCGGATATGGTTTACCGTGTTGCCGCAGACGGTGTTTATTATCTCGGCATCAGTGGCTATCCCAACCGCAATTACAATGCATTAAGCGGAGGCGGAGAAGAAGAGGGACGCGGCACGGGGAGCATCGTCCTGACGGTGGGCAGAGACATTGACGGCTTTATTTCCGATCAGCTTGTCCGCCGTTCCGATACCTCCATTCCTGACGATGCCGTTTCTTCCCCATCATGGAGCGGTACGCTCAAAGAGGGCGAACCTAAGGACTTGTATTTCGTAACCGAAACCGATGGTTTGTGGTATCCCGAGCGCACCAGTTACGACTACGCTTTCCAAAACTATCAAACCCTCCGCCTGACAGACGAAAGTGGCTATGAACGGTTGGCTGCTTTCAACACGCCTGTTTATTTGCCCAAAGGCAGATATATGCTGCGTTTGGCACAAAGTAGCGGAGAAGGCAGCATCGGGCTGGTGTGGCGCAATCTTTCGGCTGCGCCGGAAATCTTGGCGGGTCAGGCCGTGGTCGAAAAAGAAACGTCTCCGACCCTGGTGCGTGCCTATAGTTTTGCGGTACAGGGCGGCGAAGAAATCCGTTTTAACGATTTGGGGGGATCCGACAATCTTTCCTGGCATATCTTCAACGCAGCGGGGCAGAAAATCAGCAGTGGCAGCAGCAGGGATTCAGGCCGTCTGAAAGTCTTGTCCGACGACGTATATACCATAGTATTCGACACAAAAGCCGGTGGCTACGCTCGCTTCCAAATCGACAGGCTGAGGCCGTCTGAAACCCAGATCCTGCGCTTGGGTGCTAGCGCTGCGGGAACGCTTACACCCGCAGCCCAAAAAGTCGAATACCGTTTGGACATAGAAAAGGATACGCCCGTTCTGGCAGACATCCTGACGCATACTAGCGACAGAGTGTACTGGCGTTTGCAGGATTGGCACAGCGGCAGGGAAATCCAACACCTGCAATCCGCCGGCACAGTATTGGCGGCGGGTTCATATCGTTTGATTGTGGAGACTCATGAAAAAACCGTACAAGATTACGGCCTGCGCCTGATTGATCTTTCTACTGTTGCGCTGCTGGATCATGGCCGGATTGTAGAAGGCCGTCTGAAAAATACCGGTCATATGCAGGCTTATCAGATAGATGTGCGGGCAGGCGAACGGATTTTCGTTGATTTTCAAAACCTGCTTCAACGCCAATGGCTGGGTTATCCTCAATACCACTACAATTACAGTGCCAATGTCCGCATCATCGACCCTTACGGACGAGAGTTGTCGGCACAAGCGATTCAAAGCACAGGAGTGGAAGCGGCGGCAGCGGTAACGGGCAGGTACACGGTATTGCTGGATATTACCGATGCTCGCAGCACCGAATTGCCTTACCGTATGGCGGTATTCGTACACAAACCTGATGAGCCGCGCCCGATCGATTTGGCATCGGTGCCGCGCAGTATGGATTTGCAGGTACAGGATGTGCGTGTTGCCGCTGCCGGAGTGGACAACATCCGTTCGGGAGGACTACTCAACATTACCTGGCGCACCACCAATCGCGGTGTCAAAGCCACAGCGGGCGATTTTACCGAACGCGTGCTGGTCAAAAACAGTCAGACGGGGGCAGTAGTGGCACAGGCCGTACTGACATATCGAGAATCTGAATCCGGAGTTTTGCTGCCGCAGCAGTCGGTTGAACGCAGTCTGATGCTGCGTCTGCCCGACGGGGCTGTGGGTGCCGGTACGTTCATTTTGGCGGTGGAAACCGATGCCGCCAACAATCAGAAAGAAACAGGAACAGACGAGCAGAACAACCTGGCGGCCGTGCCGTTTGCCTCCGAATTGGCTGCTTATGCCGATTTGCAGGTGAAGAATCTGAGTATTTCTCCCGATACTGCTTGGAAGGCTGGCGATAAAGTGCGCGTGTCGTGGCAGACGGCAAATGCGGGTACGGCTGCCGCACGCGGCCGTTGGCTGGAGCGTGTGGAAGTGGTCAATCTCAGTACGGGGCAAACCGTTGCCTCAATCGACCACCAAGTGGCAGAAGTATTGTTTTCAGACGGCCTCAGTGCGGTGCGCGAAGCCGAATTTTCCTGGCCTGCCGGTATACAGGGCACGGGGCGTTTCGAAATCAAGGTCGGTCTGGATGTACGGGCGCAAATCAGCGAATACGGTGCGGGCGGGGAGGGCGACAATACGGCTTTCGTATTGCTGGAAAACGGCTCCGATTTGGCCGTGCGCAATCTGACAGTGGATACTGCTTCTGCTCGTGCTGGCGGAAAGGTTTTGCTGCGTTGGCACGATGTAAATCAGGGCAAAACGGCCGCTCCGTCAGGCTTTGGGGATCGCGTGCAGGTGTATGCCGCCAATGCCGACGGCAGCATGGGGAAGCAGATCATCAATACTTCCGTCGTTTTTACAGGCGAGGATGCTCGCCCTCTGGCGGCAGGGGAGAGCCGGGCGCGTTCGTTTGTCTTTACGCTGCCGGATGGTGCGGCTGGTACGGGCGATTTTATCGTGGTGGTATCGGCAGACCAAAATGCGGCGGGACAAAGCCTGATATTCGAAGTCAACGATGCGGGCGATGCCGAACGGAACAACAGTATGCAGACCGGCTTTCATGCAGCAGCAGTCGAATACGCCGATTTGCAGGCTGATTCACTGACCGTTCCTGAAAATATGGCTTCCGGACAGCGTGTGCGTGTGGCATGGACGGTACACAACCGCGGCAAGGTTGCCGCCGTCGGAGATTGGTCGGATATGCTGGTGCTGACGCAGGATGCCGTAACGGGCAACAGCGACGACATCATCCTGGCGCGTGTGCCGCACAAAGGCGGTTTGGCGGCAGGTGTTACCTATTCCGCCGAAGCCATGATAGACATTCCTGCCGGTTTGCATGGCCGCTATCGTGTGGCGGTGATTACCGATGCAGACGGCCGTGTGCTGGAACCCGACAGTCGGAACGACAATATCCGTCTTTCTGAACCTGCGGTCATCACCGCTGCTCATGCCAATTTGGCGGTGCGGGATATTGCTCTACCCGAAAGCATTTATGCCGGTGATACCGTTTCCGTTTCCTGGCGTGTGGAAAATATCGGGCAGGCTGATGCAGGCACACGCGGATGGATCGACCGCGTTTATTTGTCGCATACGTCCGATCCGGATGGAAATGCCGTTTTGCTTGGTTCGTACTCCCATACCGGTGGTTTGCGTGCAGGCGGTGCCTATCAGGCGCAAATGGATGTCCATATCCCTCCGGAAACGGTGGTGGGCGGCTATTTTCTGGTTGTGCGGACGGATGCTCTTGATGCCGTCAAGGAAACAGGACGGCGGGAAAACAATACTCAGGCCGCCGCTGTCAGGATAGCTGCCGAAAAAAGACCGGATTTGGTGCTTGAAGGCATTCGTGCGCCTGCAATTTGGGTGTCAGGACAAACTGTTACTTTGTCGTATACCGTGCGCAATCTAGGCAATAAGGATGTAGACGGTGTTGTATATGACAGTTTGCGCCTAGTGCACAAACAAGATGGGCAGCGCGTTATCCTACTTCCTGTGCAACAGCGCTTGCTCCGGGTGGCGACAGGAGGCAGCTATACGCACAGCCTGGACTTTATGGTACCCAATGATGCGGAACCGGGAGACTGGCGTTTGGAAGTTACGACCGATGAGCGCGGCCTTATCGCGGAATCGGAAGAGCGAAACAATACCGGCCATTCCGACATCCGGATTGCAGCACCTGATTTACAGATTGCCCGCATTGCCACATCGGGCAGTCTGCAAGGTGGCGAAACCGTCGTCATCGAATGGGAGACCCGCAACGGCGGCAAAGCGGACGCAGGCGGATTTACCGACAGTGTGTATCTGTCGCGCGACGGCAGTGCCGATAAAACCGATCTCCTGATCGGACAAATGCGGCATAAAGGATTGGCAGCGGGAAAATCCACTGTTTCCCGACTCGTTTATACCCTGCCTGCCGATCTCTATGGGAAATGGCATCTGCTGGTGCTTAGCGATAGTACACAGACCGTAAACGAAAGCGGAGGCGAACAAAACAATACGGGTGTGTCCGAAATCGCAGTGGTTATGGACAGACATGCCGATTTGTCCGTAACCGCCGTGCGTGTGCCGGAGCGAGTAATCGGCGATCCGGCTTCTGTTACTGTGGAATGGACGGTGCAGAATATCGGTTTGGGCGCGGGACGAACCGCCGCATGGACGGACAGCGTGGTTTATTCGGCAAACGATATGCTTGGAGACGGCGACGATATTGTTTTGGGCAGCAGGACGCATTCGGGCGCATTGGCTGCGGGTGCAAGCTATACCGACCGCATTACTTACCGTTTTACCCCAGAATTTTCCCGCAGTGGCCGCCTATTCGTCCAAATAGATAACAGCAGCCGGGTATGGGAAAACGGCAGCGAAAGCAACAATGTACACAGCAGTACTTTGGAAGTAATGCCCAAGCCTTATGCCGATTTGGTGGTGGAAGGCTTGTCGGCAGAGGGCAACGCAGTCAGTGGCGGGGTGTTAAATGTGTCATGGTCGGTGTCCAATCAGGGTATCGGCATTACCGATAAGGATACATTTTCCGAAAACATCTGGCTGAGCGAAAAAGCCGATGGCGGAGGCAGAGTCTGGAATTTGAGCCAATCCGTCCACATCGGACGCTTGGAAGCGGGCAGCAGATACAATGCGGGCTTGAACGTGCTGCTGCCCGAAGGTTTGTCGGGACAGTATTACTTGAACCTTTCCCTCGGCGGCAGCGTGTTTGAGTTCGGCCATACCGGCAACAATCAGCGCAGCATCAGTTTGCCGGTTATGCTTGCACCGTCGCCCGATTTGGTAGTCGAAAAGATTGACTTGCCTGCCGAAGCTGGAGAAGGTGGTTTGATTGACATATCGTGGACGGTATTGAACCGGGGCGAAGCAGCCGCTGTCGGCGGCTGGCAGGACGAAGTGCGCTTGGTATCTGCCGACGGCAGCGGTGAACCCGTTGTATTGGGTCGTTACGGCTACACCCAAAGTTTGGGAACGGGTAAACGTTATACCCGCAGCGAAACCATTCGCCTGCCCAAACATTTGTCGGGTCAATGGCGTGCAGAAGTAGTGTCCAACTGGGAAAACACGCTATACGAACACGGCGGTTTGAAAAACAATAACGTTGCGGTTTCGGACAGCCTGATGCTGGTACGGCTCAATCCGCGTCCCGATTTGCGTGTTTCTGATGTGCAGATACCGGCAAGCGTTACGGCCGGTGGACGTGTGGCTGTGAAATATACGGTATCCAATATGGGTAGCGAGGCTGCTAACCGGACATGGCAGGATGGTGTTTATCTGTCGTTGGACGGCAAACTGAGTGCCGACGACCGCCTGCTTAAACGCATTGCCAATCCTTCTTCTCTGCCTGTCGGCGGGCAATATACCGCCGTTCTCGACGACATCGAAATTCCTATCCGCTACCGTGGCAATGTGTATTTGATTGTCGCCGCCGATGATACGCAAGCAGTCGGCGAGCATCCGAATGAAAACAATAATATCGTTGCTGCCAAGCTGTATGTGGAGGCAGTGCCGTTTGCCGATTTAGTAACCGGAGACATCAGTGCACCCGGACAGGCGGTACATGGCGGCGTGGTGGAAGTTGGATATAAGGTAAGTAATCAAGGTGCTGCGCAAACTTTTGCCGAAGACAGCAGCGTCGATTCGTGGATAGACACTTTGTGGTTGGCGCGGGATGCACGCCGCCCGTCTGCCGCGAAGGGCGACATCCTGCTGGGCAGTATTATTCATAAAGGCCGTCTGAAAGCAGGTGAGGATTATTTGGGCAGCATCCGTGCCCGTCTTCCCGAAGGACTGCTTTCAGGCGAATATTTTTTGACGGTGTGGAGCGACAGTTATGATGTGATATTGGAAGACACATTGGCTTCCAATATCAATTCTGATGATCCGTCTGACACCGATGGCAACAACTACAAAGCCAGTTTGGTACGCATTTTGGGTATTACACCGCCCGATTTGGAGGTCAGCTCTGTCCGCGCTCCTAAAACTGCGGAAGCGGGTGGGGAATATACGTTCGCCTACACGGTTAAAAACCGTGGAGATGCCTTTGAAAATGGTGTATGGCGGGACAAAGTATGGTTGGCCGATCACCCAGATGCGGATAAGGCAAAACACAAATGGTTACTGGGAGAATTCGAACAACGGCGTGGCTTGGGTAATCGGGAAAGTTATACGGCAGAACATAAAGTCTTGCTGGCACCGTCGGTATCCGGCAGCTATTTGATTGTTGAAACCAATGCGGTGCCGGGAACATTGCAGGAAGTTTCCCTCCGCAACAACCGTACGGCTGCCGCCAGTGCAGTTACCAACCGGCCGTCCGACCTGAGGGTCATCGCGGTCAGTGCCGAACCCGCCGATTCGGGCGAGTTTACGCAGGTTTCGTGGACGGTAAAAAACTTCGGTAGCGATGTCTGGCAAGGCACTAAATCGTGGCAGGATACGGTTTATATTAGTAAGGATCCCGAGTTTATCCCCGAACGTGCGGTACGGCTGGGTACTCTGGAACACATCAACAGCAGCGGACTGCTTTCAGACGGCCTCTATACCGCTACATCACGGATGCGCGTGCCTGCGGGCTATGACGGCACATATTATCTGTATGTGATTGCCGATCATCTGCGCGGAGGCAGCACCGACAGCGGACATCCCGAGGCCGAGCTGTCCGACTATCCGCTTACACCCCAACATATGGGGGCAGTAGAACACTACACACAATCGGTATTCGAGCGGGAAAACAACCGCAACAACATTGGCCGCGGCACAGTAGACATCAGCTATAAAGAACCCGATTTGCAGGTGGAAGAAATTACCCTGTCCAATCCCAATCCCGAATCGGGTGAAACCATTACGGTAACGTGGACGGTAGCCAACCGTGGTACGCGCGAAACGCGTACCGGATTTTGGCTGGACGGCCTGTATCTGTCTCATGACGATGCGCTTGACGCGTCGGATTACCCTTTGGTGGATCGGGGCAAACGGTTTGAAATTGAGTTCAAAGTAGCTATGTCGGGCTACAGCCGGGAAAATGACGACGGTAGTATCCGTTATCTGCGTCCGGGCGAGCGCTACACGCGGTCGGCAAGTTTCACTCTGCCGGAAAACATCGGGGGCAACTATCGTCTGATCGTCAAAGCGGATACCGAAACCCCGATTGATTTCAACAGGATGTCCAATATAAAAAGCTCTATCCGCGACGGTCTGCCGACTATTTGGCCGCAGCACTATCTAAACCATATTCCCGAATTTAAAGACGAAGGCAACAATATCCGCAGCATTGACCTGCCGGTGGTGCGTGTCGCTCCGCCCGATTTGCAGGTAACGCAGCTTGTTGCGCCGACACGTGCTATCGCCGGTCAGCAGTTTGAAATTGCCTACCGGGTAAGCAATTTTGGCGGAAAAACGCCTGCCGGACAAAGCGGTTGGACGGACAAAATTTATCTTTCCAAAGACCGTTTTCTAGATTTGGAAAAAGACCGCTACCTTGGTTACACGCACCATACCGGTGGGTTGCCCGAGGGTGGTTCTTATGAAAGCAGTCTGACGGTTCAGGCACCGATGGATTTGGAGGGTATGTTTTATGTATTTGTCGTTACCGACCCTGCTGACACGGCGGATGGTTTCGGTGCGGTACGGGAATTCGACCGCGATCGCAACAACCATGCGGCTGCCGTACAGCCTTTGCTGATTGAGCTACCCGAACCGGCCGATTTGAAAGTGAGCCATGTGGCTGCGCCGCCTGCGGCTGCCGTAGGAGAAGAAATCCGCATCAGCTATACCGTGCACAACGATTCAAAACACCAGGCTTACGGTAATTGGCGCGATGCAGTCTATTTGTCATCTGATAACGCCTGGGACAAAGATGACATCTTCTTGGGACATGTTGCGCATATGGGTGGATTGGCGGCCGGCGGCAGCTACACTGCCACATTGCAAAGCGGCATAGACCGCAAAATCGTGATGCCACCGCTCAAAGAAGGCAACTGGCGCATCATTATCCGACCCGATGCCCACAACGAAGTATACGAAGGCAAAATTCGATATACGGAAAACGGATTATTGATGGAGGAAGGCGAGAAAAACAATTTCGCCGCATCTTCGGCCTCCGTGCGCGTTACCGTTCCGGAACTTGCTTTGGGCGTGAAACACGAAACCGCGCTCCATAGTGGTGATATGCGTCTCTACCGCGTCCGCACCAGTGCGGGAGAAACGCTGCGGGTTGTGTTGGATTCGGCGGGCGCGCAAGGTGAAAACGAGCTTTACATCCGTTATGGCGACGTGCCGACTGGACAAGCCTATGATGCGGCATACAGCAAGGCAACGTCGGCAGACCAAGAAGCCCTGATTCCGACCACACAGGAGGGCGATTATTATATCTTGGTGAAATCACGCCGTGCGGGTGGCGAAACTGTTGCCCTGCGTGCCGAAACCCTACCCTTGTCCATCCGCTCCGTTACACCAGATCAGGGAGGGCGCGGCAGCGATACGCACCGCTGGGTAACGGTGGATATTGCGGGTGCCCGCTTTGATGCGGGCGCAACGGTCAGGCTGTCGCGTCCCGGCGTTTATGAAACGGAGCCGGAACGCTGGCAAGTGCTGGATGCCACCCGCATTCGTGCCGTATTCGACCTGCGTGCTGCGCCTTACGGCCTGTACGACGTAATCGTAAGCAATGCCGACGGACAAACCGTTACCGAACCTTACCTTTTCCTAGTGGAGCGTGCTGTTGAGCCGGACGTTACCATCGGCATCGGAGGTGAGCGCAACATTGAGCCGGGCAGCTCTGCCGATTACAGCGTATCGCTTAAAAGCCTGACCAATGTCGACACACCTTATGTCCGTTTCGATGTGGGGGCGTCGGAAATGGGGCACAGCCGCTATCTGATCGGCGGCATGAGTCTGCCTTATGTGGTGTTTGGCAGCAATATCGGCGGCCGTCCCGAAGGGAAAGGTACGGCCATTGCCAATACACAAAGCTACGGCGAAACACCGTTGGAAGACATACGCAGTGATGTTCCGTGGGCGGTATTGGACGGCACACTCAATACCGACGGACTGAATCTCGCACCCGGCTACGCTTTCGATGTACATGCGGGTGGTTTTGTCGGTACAACCTTCAACGTGCAGACCTATCCCGGCCTGCAAGAATGGATGGCGCGGGATTTCGCGGGTCTGCGTAGCAAGCTGTACGCAGTACGCCCCGATTGGAAAGAGCAGGGGCTGCTGGACAACGGGGTGGAGGATTTGGCGAAAATCAGCCCTGATTTGCCGGGTCGCTTCTTTAATCCTGAAGAGCGTCTGACTAAAACGGAAAGTCTGTCGCTGCCTTTCCAATTCCATATTTCGGGTAGTGCCACGCCGCTGACCCGTGCCGAGTTTGTAGCCGATCAGAGTGCACACGCCAAAAAACTGCGTGCCGCCATTTTGGCGGACAAATCCGCCGGTGCGGCTTTGCAATTGCTGGCAGCAGATGAAGGCCAGTGGATAGAAGGCTGGCTAGCTGCTTTGGAACTTGCCGGGCTGTTGCGCGCCGAAAATGAGGCCGCGCCCGTTCGTGCCACGCCTCAGGTTGTCAGCCTGAATGCGACTTTGGCCACAGGTATTTTGTTATCCAAAGCGGGAGAAGAATATCGGACGCAGCCGGATATGCTTTCCTTTTTCGCAAAAATACAGGCGTGGTACGGCGACACGGCGCGTCATGCGGGGGATAAAGAAGCGAAAGTCCGAGAAATACATCATCTGGAAGTTCGTAAGGACGAACAAGGCAATTATGCGGAATCGCCCGTTCCCAAAGACCCTGAGGCGGCCGAATTCGATATGGGAGCGGAACGGGAAACCCATTTCCTGAGTTTTAATGTATTTGCCGGCGGTAAGGCCGAAATGGAATATCTGCGCCACATTGGTATGCTGGATGAAGAATTCAGGCCTTTAAGCCCGCAGGCACTCAACCTTACCCAATATCTGACACAGGTTGCCGCGCAAAACGGCAGCGGCGCGGTCAGCGTACAGGGGCCTGCAGCAGCAACGGGCAGTAACGGGCAGGCCTATCTTCCCTCCGGTACCGATTTGCCGTTTGCACTCAAATTCCGCAACACCACGGCACAGCCTGCCGGAGAAATCCGTCTCCTTACCCGTATCGACCCGAATCTGGATGCATACAGCGTACGGCTGAAAGACCTGAAAATCGGCGACATTAACATTCATCTGCCCGGAGACAAGGCTTCATTCCAAGGTGATTTCGACTTTACCGGCAGCAAAGGCTTCATTTTGCGCGTGAGTGCGGGCGTTGATGCGCAGCAGGGCATCGTTACCTGGCTGTTGCAGGCTGTGGATGCCGATACCGGCTTGGTGGTTTCAGACGGCCTGCGTGGCCTGCTACCCGGAGCAAATGACGGATCGTCTGTTGCGAATACCGGTTATGCGGCCTACACCGCTGCCGCCCGTGATTCTGTGGTGGGAGATGTCGAAATCTCCGCGCAGGCAAGGATATTTATCGGGAATACACCACCTCAGGACAGCGGCATCCAAACCTACCGCTTGGACAGCACTCCCCCGCAGACGGTGCTTACAGCCGTCGCGCAAACCGTTTCAGACGGCCTGCCCGTTTACCGCGTGCAATGGCAGGCTCAGGACAAGGAAAGCGGTGTGAGGCATGTAACCGTTTATGTGGCAAAAGACGGCGGCGATTTCCGTATCTGGAAAAAGCAGGCAGCGGGTGCGGCGGGCGAAGCATTGTTTACTGGTGAAGCGGGCAGCAGTTATGAATTTCTGGCAGCAGCAACCGATATGGCTGGCAACCGCGAAACGGCCGACATCCGCTATGCCGTGCTGCCGGACGACGGTACGGCGGCGCAGGTTGCGGAGCGTTTGGGAATACGGGAAAGCCTGCAAACCACGCACAGCACGCCTTTGGCGAAACGCGGCCGCAGCTATGCGGACAACGCTTTGTTTACCGAAGCGAAAAAGCAGCTTCCCGGCCTGATGGCCGGAAATTCAGACGGCCGCAGCAGCGACATACGGACCGTACTGGCACCGTTTGCGGCCAGAGGCCTGGCTTCGGGTTATGCGCAAAGCCGGGGAGGGGTAGGAGCGTCCGCCATGGTTTTACTGCCCGACGGTACGCTTTTAGTCAGCGGAGGTACACAGCGCAGGCAGATTTTTGCCTACGATGCTGAAAAAGGAGGCAACAGCAACGTTGCTCTGTTTGAAACCGACGAACCCGTATTGGATATGGCGGCAGACGGCAAAGGACGGCTCTGGCTGATGACCGGCCACCAGCTGTGGCTGGCTGATGCACAAAGCGGACGTATTGTGGAACGTTACGCGCTACCTAACGGTGAGCCGCTAACCCACGCACTGGCGATCGACCCCGATACAGGAAAAATCTATGTTACCAGCGGTAGCGGCATTGAAATATTTGACCCATCAGCCCCAGAAGGCCGCGCATGGCAGCATTTTTCCAACCATCACGCCGCCGATTTGGCTTTCGGTACGGATGGCCGCCTTTGGGCAGTATCGCGGCAGCCGGGTGGGTTAGGGCAGACGCATACCGATATTGTCAGCTTTCCGATGTCTGGCAAGTTTAAAGGCCGTGCCGAGCTGGAATACCGTTTGGCCGGACAGATAGGCGGTATTGCTTTCGGCCAGGCCGGCAGTGTATTGGACGGATTGCTGGTTGCCGCCGCCCGCAACGGACAATCCGTAACAGAAGGCGATACGACTTCCGTATGGCTTATTGCCCTGTCAACACGCGAGGCCTTGCAGTTGGCAACGGGTGGAACCCGTGCTGAGGCAGTATTGGCCTCTTCAGACGGACGTATTTTGGTCGCACAGACGAATTTTGTGGACGAAGTTGCGCCCGCCAAAGCACCGAAAGTGCTGGCCGGTTCGGTGAGGGACGGCTCGCTGCTGCCCCTGCCTTTGGGACAGATTACTCTGCGTTTCGACCAAGCCATGTGGACGGGCAGCAGCGGACGGGACAGCCGCGATGCTGCCAGCGTACTCAATCCCGAAAACTACCGCCTTGTCAGCACCACTCCGGGGAGTAATCAGCTTGTACGGCCCGAATCGGTGCGTTACGACGAAGCTGGTCAATCGGTTGTCCTTACCTTGCCTGATCTTGCGCCCGAGCAATGGCGTTTAGAAGTTTCCACCAATATTCAGGGGCGCAACCGGCTGCGCTTAGACGGTGTTTATACGGCAGTCTTTACCACGGTAAGCGATTTCAGCGAGCAGGTCCGTATCCGCTACAGGCAAACCCGTGCCGACCGCCTTTCCGGCAGTGTCAGCTACGATGTGGACCTTACCAATATCGGTAGTGGCGACATACGCGGCCCTCTGCTGCTTCTGCTCGATCCCGGCCGTTACTTCGGTGCGGGTATAGGCGGTGCGCAGGCATTGTCGGGCAGTCAGGAGGGTTTGTGGCTGATTGATGCAACCGAAATGCTGGAAAAACAGGGTGGCAGGCTGGCAGCAGGACAGACTTTGCGCGGCATTACTGTCAGCCTGGTGTCTGCGAATACCGCCAATGCCCGCCTGGTTAAAGCGGAGCCGGCACACCGAGTGTATGCTCTTCCCCATGCCAACACCCCACCCCTGCTCGGCAGGCCGTCTGAAAACGGTTTGGACACGGTTTCAGACGGCATCAAGCCCGCCGTAGCCGGCCAAGCGTGGAGCGATGTGCTGGCGGCGGAAGACAAAGAAAGCCGCCGCTTTACCTGGACTCTGTTGCAGGCACCGCAAGGCATGAGGCTGGATGCAGGAAAAGCAGCTGTGCCGACAGCGGACGGCAGCTACCGCCAAACCGTCGCTCTGCATTGGACACCTGCGGCGGACGATTTGGCCGACAATGAAATTCTGGTGCGCGTTACCGACGACAGGGGCGGCAGTGCCCTCAAACGCTACACCTTGCACGCAGCAGGAGCAAACCGTCCGCCGCAGCTTGCCGTGCCGCAAAACATCACGCTGGCCGAAGGTGAGGCATTGGCATTGCCGCTGGTCGCATCGGATGCAGATGGTGACACCGTTACCGTATTGTTGAAAAACCTGCCTGCCGGTGCGCAATATGATGCGGGCAGCGGCATACTGCGTTGGCAGCCCGGCTACGATCAGGCGGAAGTTTATTCCGACATAGAAGCCGTTGCCCACGACGGCAAACACAGCGTGCGCGAACGCTTTGCTATCACCGTTACACAGGGCTATGCCAAACCCGAGCTGGCTCCCGTTGCCGTGCAGCAGTTACGCGAAGGCGAGCGTTTTGCCTTACAGCTTGCAGGCGGCATTGCAGGCGGGCTGCAGCAGGCTGGCGGAGAACGTATCGAATTGTCGTACCACAGCAGCGTATTGCCTGCAGGCGCGGTACTGGACAGCGAAACCGGCTGGCTGACGTGGACACCTTCTTTCAATCAGGCTGGCCGTACCGTCATTCCCATCCGGCTGACGGCCACCCACCGACCCGCTGCCGGCGGCAGCGAAGTGGCCGTATCTGTTTCGCAGGATATTGTGTTGGACGTAGCCAATGCCAACGGCGCACCCGAATTCGGGGATGCGCAGGCTTGGCAGCTTGTGGAAGGCCAGCCGCTGCGTATCAGCGTTTTTGCTTTTGATCCCGACAATCCGCATTTCACGCCAAAAATCCGCTTGGGTGCGGGCAGGGAAGCCGTTTCTCAAAACGGCGGAGATGTCGCTGCCAGTGTCCGCTACCGGGTAGAAGGTTTGCCCGAAGGTGCGGTGTTTGATCCCGAAACGCTGGAAATTGTCTGGCAGCCGGGCTACACACAGGCAGGTACTTACCGCATAAACGTTACTGCAACCGACGACGGCAACGGCACAGGCGTGCCTTTGAGCAGCAGTCTGACCTTCCCGATTATTGTGGAAAACGCCAACCGCGCCCCGCAGATCGGGCAGTTGGACAATGTTGCTGTTGCCCGCGGACAGATATTGGAAATACCCGTTGCCGTACAGGATGCCGACGGCAACGGAGTCGAACTGGTGTTTGCCGGCCTGCCGCCGTTTGCCGTTTTCACCCAAACCCGTACCGAACAAAGCGCACAGGGCAGGATGGTGCATGGCATCATCCGCCTTGCGCCGCAGCAGGGCGACAAAGGCAGCCACACCGTTGTCCTTACCGCCACCGACAACGGCGACGGCGACAGCAGTGCGCGTTTGAGCCGCAGCAGCAGTTTTACCGTAACCGTGAAAAACGCAACCGAAGCCCCGGTCATCAGCCTGCCGTCCCGTATCAGCGCGGTTATCGGGCAGAAGCTTTCCATTCCCATCCTTGTCAGTGATGCCGATCAGGATGAGCTGCATTACACCGTGCAGGGTCTACCTTCCGGGGCCGAATTGGTGCGCGAAGCGCAATATGGTCGGGCGCGTATCGAATGGACACCGACTGCCGCGCAGGCGGGCAGCCACGATCTGACCGTAGTGGTGCGCGACAGCGGCCTTCCATCCGAAAGTGCCGGCCATATACCGGATCCCAGCCGCCTGCCCGCCGTCAATACCGACAGCCGCAGCGTGCGCATTACCGTACGCGAACGCAATCTCGCACCCGAAATCGTTGCCGTCGAAGCTTTCCATCCCACAGGCCGTCTGAAAACTGCAAACCGGGAAGGTGCCTTGCTGATACATACTGCCGAAGGCATACCCCTACGGATAGAAGCCGTCGTACGCGATGCCGACTTGGATGCGGCACATTGGACAGGACAGGATCTGCCGCCGGGCATGACTGCCGTCGCACAGCCTTCCGGCAACGGGCAGACGCTGCTGGTTTTAAACTGGCTGCCCGACCATGCTGCCGCGCAGCGCAACAACGGGACATACCGCTTCAAGCTGGGTGCATCCGACGGCAGCGCACAAACGGAGCGCACCGTAGAAATCCGTGTAGCCGAAAGCAATCTGTCTCCCGAGCTGGCACCGCTGCCTTTGCAGTTGGTGCGCGAAGGCGAAACCCTGAGCTTTAATCTGACCGGCTCCGATGCCGACGGCGATGCCCTGCGCTACGCCTTGGTTTATGACGAAAACACACCGGAAGGCATTTCCTTTAACGGTGCGGACGGTACGTTTGAATGGACACCGCCGCCGGATACCGTCGACAACGCCGCTGCCGACAGCCGTACCTATACCTTCAACTTCACGGCCACCGACGGCAAAGACACCGTGCGGCGTTCGGTACGGGTTCGTGTGCTGGATGTGAACCGCTCTCCAGAAATCCGTGTCGGCCGCCATGCGGCGGTAGTGGGGGAGACTTTGCGCATACCCGTTGTCAAAAGTAGTGAAAGTGGCGCGGGCATACGCATCAGCGATGCCGACGGAGCAGCGCAAACCCGTGCGTTAAGCCTGGCGTTTCACAACCTGCCGGAAGGCGCGGTGTACGATGCTGCAGAAGGAGAGTTGCGCTGGACACCGGGCCCTGCACAGACGGGCGATTATCTGATCCGCGTACAGGCAGACGACGGACGCAACAGCAGCAGCCGGATACTGGCGCTGCGCGTCGTAGCCGACAAGTCGGCCATCAGGCCGCAGATTGCGCTGACGCTCACTCCGTCGGATGCCGTTCTTCCCGGCCAAACCGTTTCCGCCACCGTGCGCGCCAAGAGTTATGCCGACATCGCCGACGTATCGGTGCAGGTGCGCGGCACGGGATGGAATCCCGAGCAGCCAGAAAGCTGGCAGCATATTGCTTTGGATAATGCAGGCCGTCTGAAACTGAACGCACGCACGGCAGGCATCATCGAACTGCTTGTCAGGGCTACCGATGCCGACGGATTCGTCCACAGCGAAACCGGCCATATCAAAGTGCGCGACAGCCTGGATGCCGAAGCACCTGAAATCCGATGGCGCGGCGCACTCTCGGCCGCCAACTTCAACGATGCACCTGTCCGCATTTCTACGGCGGCCGGCCTGAGTGCCGTCATCCGCGAACGGCAGTTGGCGCACTACCGTCTGGAAATTGCGTCTGCCGAGGGCATGAATTGGCAGACCCTGGCGCAACGCGACTTTGCGGCCGATGCCGCCAACGACGAATACGAATTGGCCGAATTTGATCCACGGTTATTTGCCAACGGAATCTACCGCCTGCGCCTGCGTGCAACCGATTTGGCCGGACGCAGCAGCGAAATTTACGCGCGGATTATGGCCGATAGCGCGGACAAGGCTGCCGTACAAAGCGCAAGTGATGCCGTTTTCCGGCTGGGCAGCCGCACATTCGCACTCGACCGTATCCTGCAAACCGGAGGAGGGTACGATTTCGGCAACTGGTCGCTTGCCGGTTTGGACACACGGCTGAGCCACGACCAAGACCGCACCGACAGCCAGGGTCTGCCTGCCGCCTGGCATGACGGTGCCGTCGTCTGGTTGGCCATGCCGTCCGTATCCGGGCAGGCTGCCCCGGAACAAGGGCAGCTCCGTTTCACGCTTAACGCCCAAGCCGACGACACAGGCCGTCTGAAAGCCGTATTCGGCAGCGATAATGGCTGGACGCTGGCTGCGGGAGATACAGCCTTGCAACGTCAAGGCAAACGTCTGCATCATGCCGACAACGGCCTGCCGTGGCTGCCCGAACGCTACACCCTGACCGATCCGCACGGCACGCAATACAGCTTGGATGGTCATGGCAGAGTGGAAGCCGTCCGCTTTGCCGACGGCGGACAATGGCTGGTCAGCGATGCGGGCATTGCCCTTGTGGGAGACAGCCTGCACCGGCGCATCGGATTTGTGCGCGACAGCCGGGGGCGCATAGAGCGCGTCAGCGGCATCTCCGCCGACAGCGGACGCAGCGAAACCTATGTCTATCGCTACGATATGCAAGGCCGTCTGAAACTTGTCCGCAGCATGGATGCCGATAACTTAGGCACGCACTATGGCTATACCGACGGCGGGGAGCTGTTCGGCCACGGCAGCCGTTATCTCGGTGCGGCTGCCCAATGGATAAGCGGCGGCGGACAATGGTCAGGCCGTCTGAACGGAGAACAGCGTTTTACCTTTGCCGTACGCGAAAGCGAACTGGCCTCCACCGTGCAAACACCTGGTGCATCCGGCAGCATCATCATCGCCGTACGCCACAGCCCAGACAGCCGTATCCGATCTGAACACGCGATAGGCAGCCACACCGACGGCACTATCCGCACCACCCTGCTCAAAATCAGCCGTTCTGGTCTGCAACAGTTTTCCCTGCTTGGCGAAGGCAGGGCGGAAATCAGTCTTGCCGTTGCAGCCGACCTCAACCGCGACGGCAAAGCCGATGCGCAAGACAGTGCGGCTTGGGAAGAAGCATTTGCCAAGCATACCCGCGCAGGCGACTTGGACGGCAACGGCCAAACCGACAATGCCGACCGCCAAATTCTCTATACCGGATACGGCTACCGGGCCAATCTCGCTCCCGCAGTACAGAGCGGCGACACCTTTGTACGGACCCATACCGATTTGGCCGTAAGCGGCAGCTTGGACGATAACGCCCGCGATTGGGAAGGCGACAGCGTCTTTTGGCGCATCCTCGGCAGCCGCCACGGAGAAGCGCAACTGCTTTCAGACGGCCGCACCCTGGTATTCAAGCCCGAAAAAGGCTATTCGGGCCAGGCCGCCGTTACCGTACAGGCCGACGACGGCTACAGCCGCAGCGCGCCGGTAGAGCTGGCTGTTGCCGTCAGCGATGCCAAACTCGTACTCATCCACATCGACCGCATCAGCAGCCTTGCTGCAGGACAAAACACACAGCTTCGCATTACCGGCGACTTCGCAGACCAAGCCGGAGTCGTCCTGCCCGCCGACTATGTACGCTTTGAATCCGGAGACGAAAGCATACTCGCCATTGACAGCCACGGCAGCATCCAAGCCAAAGCAAACGGCACCACCGTCGTCAAAGTAAAGGCACGCGGCATAGAAGGCATCAATGCCATCACTGTCGGTACGGAAGGCACAGCGGCGGACGGCGGAGGAATCGAACTCGATGTCTACCCGCTGACAATAGCCCTGCCCGTAACGGGGCAAAGGCAGTTGAAAGTGAGCGAGGCTGACGGCAGCCGCATTGATGCCGCAGCCAAAGGCACAACCTATCACATCAGCGACAGCAGCTTGGCAAACATCAGTGCCGACGGCCTGATTACCGCCAAGCGTGTCGGCAAAGCCAAAGTATCGGTTATCAACCAAGGCCGCCAATACGATTTGATACTGGATATCCAAGAACCCGTAACGGGCAAAGCCGTTATCCAAGAAGGGCAGGGTACGGTTGTGCAGGACGGACACGGCAACCGGATGATGGTGGCCGCAGGCAGCCTGAAAGCAGGGACGGAAGTCAGCATCAGGCAGATTGGTTTGGACGAAACGGGTATGCCGCCGCCGGGCAAGGGATTGCTTACCGGCCTGAGAGCCTTCCGCATCGAAACCGAAGGCAAAGCCGAGATTCCGCTGCAGCTCGCTCTAAACATCAAAGACATGATGGGAGGGAAGGTACAGGCGGGCAAAGAAGTCCATTTCTGGAAGAAAGGCCGGATTATGGACGGACAAGGCAGGCTGCACGATACATGGTGGCTGGTGGACAACGGCTATATCGGCGAAGACGGCATTGCCCGCACTGCCAGCCCGCCGTATTCCGGCATCAACGGCGGCAGCTCGACTTATTATGTAACCCTGTCCGAATACGACGACAAAACGGGTAGTGCCACAGTCAAAGTAAGCGATACCAACTGGTCGGCTATGTGGGTGCGGAGTGCGTCCATGGCTATGGCTGTTTCTCCCCATATGGCATTGGCCGGTGTGGCCATGTTTGCCTTAATGCCGGATCCCGTCAGTGTGCTTGCTTATTCCGTGGCCGGAACTTATCAGAAAGTCCTACCCAAAACTGCCGACGTTTTTAACGGTTTCGAGCTGAATCTGCCGGAAGCGGAGACGGCCGGAGTCCGTGATTCCGGCATCAGTATCAGCCGGATTCATTACGATACAAACACCCGGAAGCTGACTTTGAAAGTCAATAACCATTTCCGTTCGGGTGCGGATTACCGGCAGTTTGACTACAAAGTGCGGCTGGAATCCAAAACCATAAAAAACGGCTGGGAAGATATTGAAAAGCCGCTGGAAAAAGGTTTGCTGACCGCCTCGTTCGCACCGGAGGTTTTGAGTGATGACGAGATAGGGATTACCTTGGATTCCGGTATTGCCCTGTCGCAGCACTTTATCCATGTGGAACGCCGGGCCAAAGTATTTACCAACGGCGACGACGGCAGCACGGATGATTACGTATACAGCGATCTGGCCGATCCCGCATACGCTTACCGTTTTACCGACTCGATCATTGTTACGCCTTACGGGCTGGAAATCGTGCGCACCGGCGCGAACACCGATCAAACCGTAGGCACTCTGGAATCCGTCCGCACCGTCAAAACAGATGAAAAAGGCAAGGCATTACGCTTTTACGGCAGCTATACCAACCCGATAGTCTTCAGCCACGACGGCACTCTGGCATTTATTGCCGGCCCGCGCGGCTCCGGCAAAATCTATGTATTGGATACCCAATCCTTATCTATTGTCCACACGGTCGAATTGCGCAGCCGTCCGGACAACATCTCGGCCATGATGATGCACGGCAGTTGGATTTATATTGCGGAAACCGGCAAAAACGGCAGATTGATCCGTCTGATGGCTAATTCCATGGAAGAAGGCTATTTGGAAACGGAGCAAGTCATCCGTTCGCGGCACATTGCCGATTTGCCCCACGGTATCGGCGATTTGGCACTGAGCGGCGACCGTTATCTCGGCTTGGTAGCTTCACAGGAGAGGGAGCGGCTGGTCAACCAATTCGGTTACAACAACGCGGCCAAAGGCGATGTTTATGTGCTGGATCTGATGCAGATTAATGCCGCAGGTGAGATGGAGTCCGGCGTATTGCGTCTGGATGCAGATTTTTTTGAAGCACACGACCGGGGCCGCATCCCCGATCAAATCATTGCCGGCCTGCTGCCCGGGGAGTTTTTGGTATCCCATGCTTCCGACCGCAATAAAGGCGTGTCCGCCATCCGTGCCGCCCTTGACGAACGCACCGGAGAGCTGGCAGGCAGTGCCGATTTAATCAGCACCAGCCTGAATCCCGACAACGACAAAGACCTTTCCACCCGCCTGATGCGTCAGAATGTGCAGCGGGCATCCGATATGGTGCTGGCCGTATTGGACAATGTGCTTTATGCCTTTGTGTCGGATTATGCCTTTAAATTCAACGATCCATCCTGGACTTCGGAAGGGCGTTACGGTGTGGGTCGGCAGATTGGCGGCAAGATTGCCGTGATTCGCGATCCGTTCGGCTACCTCGGGCAGCCGCAATATATCGGCGCCACTTCCGCCATCAACGGCGGAGCGATCCGCCATCTTTCCATGACGGCCGACGGCAAACTGCTGGCCAACGTCTGGTTTAACGACGAATACCTGCCGGAGAAACAAATATGGCGCTCATCCCAAAGCCTGCTGGTGTGGGATGCGGCGGCATTGCTGACGCAGGCGGAGCAGGATTTTGCCGGTGCAACGCAGAAATGGAACCAGTCCAAGCCCATAGACCGCGTGGCGATACCCAAGCTGCTCACGGCAAACGGCAGCCCGGCTGCGCCGCAAAAGCAGATTCCGCTGCTTACGCCGGGCCGGTATGCCACCGCCAACGGCAGCAACGAATTTTTTTGGATTTACGGCATTGAAAACCACGATGCCCAAATCAACGACATCCGTGTTCTGCGCCGCACAGACAACATCGTATTGCCCGAAGAGCAAACTCCGGAAAGCATGATTAATGTCTATGAAGAATACGGGCTGGATAAAAACGATTCGTTTGCCATCCTCAGCAAACGCTTGGAGCTGCAAGGCAGGATTTCAACGCGCACCATGCTGGCTGCGGAAAAGAGAAAGCTCGGCCTCGATATTTCCGAGGATATCCGGCAGATCAGGCTGATGCACCTCAAATTTAACCAGCTCACCTACGACGGCGACGGCAACCACAGCAGCAGCTTCTCGCGCAACCTTGCAGGCCTGGCGAGCTATATCGATGATAACGCACTGGGTTTGTACGATGTCGGCATGACCTTCCTCGACATAGAATCGCGTCTGAAGCAAACCATTCCCATAGTGTTTAAAGACCTGTGGGAAGACGGCGAGTTGGACAAAGACCCGATAGCCGAAGCAGTGCGCAACGACCCGCTGTATTTCTCCAATGCCGGCCGCGACTATATGTTCCATCAGGATCCGCAGCGGCTGCTTGAAGACACGGGCAACCTGCTCAAATCGCTCAATCCGGTTGAGGCTACATGGGGAACCGGGCAGGAATTTGCTTCTGCCTTTATGGACGGGGCTTTCCTTCACGATCCCCAAAGAGCCACCAAAGCCAGCCTCAATATGCTGACGCTGGCCATAGGCTTCAAAGCAGGCAGAAGCAAAATACACACCGACCGCGCCGCGCTCATGCGCTTGGGAAGCGAAGGAAAATTGGAGCAGGCGGCCGGATTGCGCCAGCGGATGAGCGACACGCAGCGCAAGCTGGCCGAGGGCATAATGCAGTCGGCTATGGCCGCCCGCGAAGCCGCCAATGCCCTGCGGCACGCCATACTGCGCACCGGCGAAAGCCTTGCCCACAAAATACGCTACGCCTACCGCTACCTCGGCGACCGCATGGGGCCGGTGGTAGACGGCCTGCACATCCGTGGCACAGCGTTCAGCACCCGCTTCAAAACCCTGTTTAATCGGGAGCTGCATCCGGCCAAAGACCTTGCCGAAGCCATCAACAATGCCCGTGAAGACGGCGTATTCTCCGCATTCGAGCAAAACGGCAGATTGGAATCCGGCTGGAAATTTGAAGATCACGGCCCGCTGCCGGAGCAGGCGCGCAAATACATGTCCGAAGAATTGGCCGCCGACGTGGATCAAAACGCCATGGCCGTACGCTTCACCGATGCCGACGGCACAAGCAAGCTGCTGCTCATCCGCGTAACGGACGAAATGCCCGGCCCCCATCCCCAAATGGCGCAAACGCCCGCCAGCTACATCCTAAACCACAACAGCCGCGACGGCCTGATCACCTACGACAGCCTGTGGCGCGGCAACGGCACCCTGCAAATCCACATCCACAAAGATGCCCTGAAAAACCGCTATGCCTTTGCCAACTACCTTGCCCAGGAGCTGAACGAAATCCGCCTGATTAGCGAAGTCCTGAAAGAAAAAGGCGGCATCAGCCTGGCCAAATTTCAAAAAACCACGGAAAAGCTGGACAAAGATGCCCGCCACATCGCCGATGCGCACACCCTGGATCTGCTGAAAACCCACGGCCTGCTCGACGAAAACGCCACCCTGAAAAACGGCCGCGTACGTCTGAACGACGGCAGCGAAATCGAGTTGGACAAGCAGTGGTACGATACCCTGCACAACATGTCCAAAGACCACGAAGCCGCCGTAACCGCCGCGCTGAAACAAGAATTTGGCGCAGATAATGTATACAGCCAAGTGCCCTACCGCTTGGTCGACAGCGAAACAGGCAGGCTGCTGGATCTCGGCGGCATCATGGACAACATCGTCATCATCGAGCAAAACGGCCGCATCAGCCTGCAACTGGTGGAAGCCAAATCCACCTGGGCGCACCAGGATGCCTTAAACAGCAGCTTCCGCCACCGCAACCTGCTCAACCAAAACCAAAAAGACCTGTACGCCAAAATCGCCAGCGGCAAATACAAGATTCTGATTAGTGAGAACAGCAGGGTAGGGGGAGATTTAATGAAAGAACTGAACAAGCGGAATGCGGCTGTTAAAAGTAAAAGCCAACCCGGTGCGGGTGCATTCGATGCCAACAAACTGCCCAATCTCGAAACCGACATCCGTCTCGAAATGCGCGTTTATCTCAGCAAAGAAGATGCCCTGAAAGGCAGCGGCGGCCAAAAGGCCGACGGCCGCATCATGCTCGACCACGACCGGCTGAAACGCCCGATCCTCGCCCTGATCGGATCCGGCGGCGGCCTGATCTGGCTCGACGGCGAAAGCAGCTTCCCCGCCCTGCTCGAAGCCGCCAAAGCCTACTGGCGGCAATGGGGTGTCGCAGAAAGCCGCCTGAGCGGCATCAGGCTGCTCTTCCAAGAGCTGCCCGCCGGCCGCGCCGCGCACACCGACGGCGAAGGCACCATCTGGCTCTCGCCCGATGCCGCCGGAGCAGGCTGGTTTGTCGACCCCACCCCCGAGGCACACGAAGAATACGCCATGCGCGGACACCACGGCCGCGCCGCCGCCGGCAGCCCCGCCGCCCGCGGCCTCGACGCGCTCACCGTCCTCATCCACGAAACCGGCCACATCCTCGGCCTGAACGACAACCGCATGGAAAACAGCATCATGAACGAAAGGCTGGCGCAAGGCATCCGCCGCCTGCCCGCCGCCCCCGATGCCCTCGCCCTCGGCCTGCGCCTGAGCGATTCGGCCTTCCACGGCGGCACACAACGCATCACCGCCCCCCTGACACAGCCCGGAGCAGCCCGCCCCCATTGGCGCGCCGCAGCGGCGCACACCTCCTTCGTCCCGCTGGCGGGCAAGACAGCCCGAAACGCATGGCAGCGCAGCGGCCGCATTGTTTACGAACAAAGCAGCGCATGGCTGCACGAAGATTCAGACGGCCACAGCCGCCTGTCGCAGGCATTCAGGCTGGATCCGCAGCACAAAGTCCTGCACTTCACCCTCGAAGGCGGCAGCCTGTCCGCCAACGGCGGCCACACCGCCCCCGATGCCTTCGAAGCCGCCCTGCTCGATGCCGCCACCGGCCGCCCCCTGTTTGCCAACGGACTCGGCCGCAGCGACAGCCTGCTCAACATCCAGGCCGACGGCAGCGAAAGCCTCGCCCCCAACATCCGCCGCATCTACCACCCCGACGGCAGCCGCAGCTACCATCTCGACCTCTCGTCCTACCTGGCCGCGCAAACCGCCGCCCAAGCCCCGGCCGGAGTCTGGCTGTCCTTCGACCTGCTCGGCTTCGGCGCGGCAGACAGCCGCATCCGCATCGGCAACATCGGCCTGTCCGCCAGCCTGCCCGAACAGCCGATACACACCGACAGCGGCAGCACCCCGCCGCAGAGGCCGTCTGAAAACAGCCCCGCCCCTGCCGACAACAAGCCCGCCGTTCCGCAGAGGCCGTCTGAAAACAGCCCGACCCCTGCCGACAACAAGCCCGCCGTTCCGCAGAGGCCGTCTGAAAACAACCCCGCCCCCGCCGACGGCAGCCCCGCCATCCCCATCCCCGTACTGGGCGACATCCTCACCCTGCTGACCCAAAGCGGCCAAACCGCAGGCGGCCAATGGCTGTGGGAACAAACCCTGTACACCGAAGCAGGAGGGCAAGCCCACTACCATTTCGACTACGACACCGCCACCCCCCTCCTGCTCAAAATCTATCAGGGCGGCACACGCCTGCACCAAATCGAAGCCCGGCAGGGGCAGGGCAGCGTCCGCATCCCCCTCATCGGCAGCGGCCGCCCCGAACTGATCGCCATCCATGCCGCCGGCCTCCCCGCAGACAGCGGCGCGGCATCCGTCCCGCCCGCTGCGGAGCAGGCCGCAGATGCAGGCCGCCTGACGCTCAGGCAGCAGCTCGGCTGGCTCGTCCTGGCCGCCGCCGCCCTGATCGCCCTCATCGCCCGCCATCAGGCCGTTCCGCTTCTGCCGCGCAAACGCCGGCGGCAAATCCTGCTCTCCGGCCTGCCCGCCGGCTCCGTGCTCAGCGACGGCCGCCGCAGCCACACCGTCGCCGACACCGGCCAAGCCGACCTCGCCGGCTGGCAGACCGGCCGCCTGCACCTGCACCTGCCCGCCGCCGCCCCGCAGCACATCCGCCTGCAACTGACCCTTATCGGCGGCAGCCGCACCCGCTGCTACGAATGGCTTCTAAACGCACACGGCGGCTGGGAAACCCTGCCGCGCCGCCCGCTGTCCGCCAGCGGCAAACAACTGATCGCAGGCACAGGCAGCAGCATCCGCCTGCACCTCGCAGACCTCATCCAATCCAACCACCCCTAAGAAAGGAACCCCCCATGTCCATGAACCCCGTCTACCTCTGGTATCCCGCCCACTTCCCCGATCCCGCCGCCATGCTGCCCGAGAGCCTGTCTGCCGCGCAGCGGATTGCCGACGAATGGGCGGAAAAGCCCCTGCCCGCCGGTGCGGATCCCAGCCCCTTTGCCGAACTGGCCGCCATCATCGCAAAGGCCGCCCGTTCCAAAGAAGCAAGCGCAGGCTTCCGCCAAAGCTATGCCGGCATCGAAACCGATCTGCCCGCCTACCTGCGCGGCCACGCCCTGGCCGAACTGTCCGAGCATTACGATGAAATCATGCCGCTGCTGGATGACTACGCCCCCAATCTCGGCTTGGTGCTGTACGACAGCAACGGCCGCCTGCTCCTGCCCGACGGCCGCAGCTTTCCCGAGGAAGACTTTTTTGCCGCCATCCAGCGCGAGCTGGAAGAAAAAGCGGCAGCCGAAAGAAAATGGCGTGCCGCCAACCGGGGCCTGCCGGAAAACATCAAAGATTTCTACAAATACTTCCGCCCGAAGACCGACGAATTGATGGGGCGTTACGGCTTTGAATATGCCCCGCAGTTCTACCGTCCCGAAGGCCATGATAAGAGAAGCCGCAAGCCCGAGCCGGATGTGATGGTTTATGCCAAGCCGACCGAACATGGTTGGCAGATTGTTTATGTTTCCATCTGGGATACCTACAATGACGGTGTTTACAATATATCGGTGTATTGGGATCTGTCGGACGAAACGGCAGAACAGATATACTGGTATGAGCTGGACAATATCCATCCTTACGATAAAAAAAACAATATAAAACAATTAGCTGCTGGGGGGGGGGTAAACCTCGGCTATTATTTATCCGACTCATGGAGATCCTGCTATGCTGGCATAAGCCAATTCAAAATCGAAAGCGATGTCGAAACATTTTTGGCTTATTTGGACAAGAAGCTGGCGGAAGTGGCACCGATCTATACTTATGCGGACGTAGACCGCTTTTTTGAAAACAACACGGTTACAGATCTTGAACATGAGGCTGGCAATGGGCTGTTTACATACAATTTTTTTCTCGAACGTCTGGTTATTCTGTATTTAGACGGCAAGCCTAATTTGCGGGAAATAGTTGAATCATGGCTTGCCGTTGACGATGCCTATATTGTGAATCGGGAGTTTGTCCGCGAGCGGTATATGAAGGCATTAAACTACTTGGAAAACAGGCCGAGAACCTGATTCGGCAGTTGAAGCACGGCCGCCGGCTGCACCGCACCGGCGGCAAACCTTATCCCGCCCCCTAAGAAAGGAACCCCCCATGTCCATGAACCCCGTCTACCTCTGGTATCCCGCCCACTTCCCCGATCCCGCCGCCATGCTGCCCGAGAGCCTGTCCGCCGCGCAGCGGATTGCCGACGAATGGGCGGAAAAGCCCCTGCCCGCCGGTGCGGATCCCAGCCCCTTTGCCGAACTGGCCGCCATCATCGCAAAGGCCGCCCGTTCCAAAGAAGCAAGCGCAGGCTTCCGCCAAAGCTATGCCGGCATCGAAACCGATCTGCCCGCCTACCTGCGCGGCCACGCCCTGGCCGAGCTGTCCGAGCATTACGATGAAATCATGCCGCTGCTGGATGACTACGCCCCCGATCTCGGCTTGGTGCTGTACGACAGCAACGGCCGACTGCTCCTGCCCGACGGCCGCAGCTTTCCCGAAGAAGACTTTTTTGCCGGTATTCTGCGCGAGCTGGAAGAAAAAGCGGCAGCCGAAAGAAAATGGCGCGCCGCCAACCGAGGCCTGCCGGAAAACATCAAAGATTTCTACAAATACTTCCGCCCGAAGACCGACGAATTGATGGGGCGTTACGGCTTTGAATATGCCCCGCATCTTTACCTGCCGAAAGGATTTGGCAAGAAAAAAAGAAAGCCCGAGCCGGACATCCTTATCTACGTCAAGCCGACCGAGCACGGCTGGCAGATTGTGTATATTTCCATCTGGGATACCTACAATGACGGCGTTTACAATATATCAGTAGGCTGGAGTCTGTCGGATGAAACAGTGGAGCAGATATACTGGTACGAACTGGATAATATCCATCCTTACGATAAAAAAAACAATATAAAACAATTGGCTGAGGGAGGGGGGTCAATCTCGGCTATTATTTTGAGGAGTCATGGAGATCCAGCGATGCGGGCATAAGCCAATTCAAAATCGAAAGCGATGTCGAGGTATTTTTGGCCTATATAGAGGTTAGGCTGGCGGAAGTGGCACCGATTCAGACTTATGATGATGTAGAAGCGTATTTCAATGCCCATATGATTTATGAGGATGGTGCAGACAATAATCCTTTTGCCGAAATTACTGCGGGAAGATTAAATCTTCGTTTGGTTATTGCCTATCTTCGCGGACAAAAAGATTTGGCCGGATTGAAAGAGAAGTGGCTGCATCAGAGCCATATCCGTTTTGTCAATAAGGAAAAAGTGGAGGTGCTGCTGGCAAAAGCACTGGTTTATCTGGAAAACAGGCCGTTAGATCGTTAAATAGCAGTAGATTCTGGGAAAACCGCAGGAGGACGGTCAGGCAGGCTCGAAAACATCGCCGATGCGCACACCCTGGATCTGCTGAAAACCCACGGCCTGCTCGATGAAAACGCCACCCTGAAAAACGGCCGCGTACGTCTGAACGACGGCAGCGAAATCGAGCTGGACAAGCAGTGGTACGATGCCCTGCACAACATGTCCAAAGACCACGAAGCCGCCGTAACCGCCGCACTGAAACAAGAATTTGGCGAAAAAAACGTATACAGCCAGGTACCCTACCGCTTGGTTGATAGCGAAACGGGCAGGCTGCTGGATCTCGGCGGCATCATGGACAACATCGTCATCATCGAGCAAAACGGCCGCATCAGCCTGCAACTGGTGGAAGCCAAATCCACCTGGGCGCACCAGGATGCCTTAAACAGCAGCTTCCGCCACCGCAACCTGCTCAACCAAAACCAAAAAGACCTGTACGCCAAAATCGCCAGCGGCAAATACAAGATTCAGATCAACGAAAACAGCAAGGTAGGACAAGATTTAGTTAACGAATTAAAAAGATTGAATACCCTTGCTAAAAGAGGTGGTAAACCCGGAGTAGGTGCATTTGATGCCAACGGACTGCCCAATCTCGAAGCCGACATCCGTCTCGAAATGCGCGTTTATCTCAGCAAAGAAGATGCCCTGAAAGGCAGCGGCGGCCAAAAGGCCGACGGCCGCATCATGCTCGACCACGACCGGCTGAAACGCCCGATCCTCGCCCTGATCGGATCCGGCGGCGGCCTGATCTGGCTCGACGGCGAAAGCAGCTTCCCCGCCCTGCTCGAAGCCGCCAAAGCCTACTGGCGGCAATGGGGTGTCGCAGAAAGCCGCCTGAGCGGCATCAGGCTGCTCTTCCAAGAGCTGCCTGCCGGCCGCGCCGCGCACACCGACGGCGAAGGCACCATCTGGCTCTCGCCCGATGCCGCCGGAGCAGGCTGGTTTGTCGACCCCACCCCCGAGGCACACGAAGAATACGCCATGCGCGGACACCACGGCCGCGCCGCCGCCGGCAGCCCCGCCGCCCGCGGCCTCGACGCGCTCACCGTCCTCATCCACGAAACCGGCCACATCCTCGGCCTGAACGACAACCGCATGGAAAACAGCATCATGAACGAAAGGCTGGCGCAAGGCATCCGCCGCCTGCCCGCCGCCCCCGATGCCCTCGCCCTCGGCCTGCGCCTGAGCGATTCGGCCTTCCACGGCGGCACACAACGCATCACCGCCCCCCTGACACAGCCCGGAGCAGCCCGCCCCCATTGGCGCGCCGCAGCGGCACCAAGCCCCTTCGTCCCGCTGGCGGGCAAGACAGCCCGAAACGCATGGCAGCGCAGCGGCCGCATTGTTTACGAACAAAGCAGCGCATGGCTGCACGAAGATTCAGACGGCCACAGCCGCCTGTCGCAGGCATTCAGGCTGGATCCGCAGCACAAAGTCCTGCACTTCACCCTCGAAGGCGGCAGCCTGTCCGCCAACGGCGGCCACACCGCCCCCGATGCCTTCGAAGCCGCCCTGCTCGATGCCGCCACCGGCCGCCCCCTGTTTGCCAACGGACTCGGCCGCAGCGACAGCCTGCTCAACATCCAGGCCGACGGCAGCGAAAGCCTCGCCCCCAACATCCGCCGCATCTACCACCCCGACGGCAGCCGCAGCTACCATCTCGACCTCTCGTCCTACCTGGCCGCGCAAACCGCCGCCCAAGCCCCGGCCGGAGTCTGGCTGTCCTTCGACCTGCTCGGCTTCGGCGCGGCAGACAGCCGCATCCGCATCGGCAACATCGGCCTGTCCGCCAGCCTGCCCGAACAGCCGATACACACCGACAGCGGCACCACCCCGCCGCAGAGGCCGTCTGAAAACGACCCAGCCCCTGCCGACGGCAGTCCCGCCGTTCCGCAGAGGCCGTCTGAAAACAGCCCAGCCCCTGCCGACGGCAGCCCCACCGTTGCACCGCAGAGGCCGTCTGAAAACAGCCCGACCCCTGCCGACAACAGCCCCGCCGTTCCGCAGAGGCCGTCTGAAAACAGCCCGACCCCTGCCGACAACAAGCCCGCCGTTCCGCAGAGGCCGTCTGAAAACAACCCCGCCCCCGCCGACGGCAGCCCCGCCATCCCCATCCCCGTACTGGGCGACATCCTCACCCTGCTGACCCAAAGCGGCCAAACCGCAGGCGGCCAATGGCTGTGGGAACAAACCCTGTACACCGAAGCAGGAGGGCAAGCCCACTACCATTTCGACTACGACACCGCCACCCCCCTCCTGCTCAAAATCTATCAGGGCGGCACACGCCTGCACCAAATCGAAGCCCGGCAGGGGCAGGGCAGCGTCCGCATCCCCCTCATCGGCAGCGGCCGCCCCGAACTGATCGCCATCCATGCCGCCGGCCTCCCCGCAGACAGCGGCGCGGCATCCGTCCCGCCCGCTGCGGAGCAGGCCGCAGATGCAGGCCGCCTGACGCTCAGGCAGCAGCTCGGCTGGCTCGTCCTGGCCGCCGCCGCCCTGATCGCCCTCATCGCCCGCCATCAGGCCGTTCCGCTTCTGCCGCGCAAACGCCGGCGGCAAATCCTGCTCTCCGGCCTGCCCGCCGGCTCCGTGCTCAGCGACGGCCGCCGCAGCCACACCGTCGCCGACACCGGCCAAGCCGACCTCGCCGGCTGGCAGACCGGCCGCCTGCACCTGCACCTGCCCGCCGCCGCCCCGCAGCACATCCGCCTGCAACTGACCCTTATCGGCGGCAGCCGCACCCGCTGCTACGAATGGCTTCTAAACGCACACGGCGGCTGGGAAACCCTGCCGCGCCGCCCGCTGTCCGCCAGCGGCAAACAACTGATCGCAGGCACAGGCAGCAGCATCCGCCTGCACCTCGCAGACCTCATCCAATCCAACCACCCCTAAGAAAGGAACCCCCCATGTCCATGAACCCCGTCTACCTCTGGTATCCCGCCCACTTCCCCGATCCCGCCGCCATGCTGCCCGAGAGCCTGTCTGCCGCGCAGCGGATTGCCGACGAATGGGCGGAAAAGCCCCTGCCCGCCGGTGCGGATCCCAGCCCCTTTGCCGAACTGGCCGCCATCATCGCAAAGGCCGCCCGTTCCAAAGAAGCAAGCGCAGGCTTCCGCCAAAGCTATGCCGGCATCGAAACCGATCTGCCCGCCTACCTGCGCGGCCACGCCCTGGCCGAACTGTCCGAGCATTACGATGAAATCATGCCGCTGCTGGATGACTACGCCCCCAATCTCGGCTTGGTGCTGTACGACAGCAACGGCCGCCTGCTCCTGCCCGACGGCCGCAGCTTTCCCGAGGAAGACTTTTTTGCCGCCATCCAGCGCGAGCTGGAAGAAAAAGCGGCAGCCGAAAGAAAATGGCGTGCCGCCAACCGGGGCCTGCCGGAAAACATCAAAGATTTCTACAAATACTTCCGCCCGAAGACCGACGAATTGATGGGGCGTTACGGCTTTGAATATGCCCCGCAGTTCTACCGTCCCGAAGGCCATGATAAGAGAAGCCGCAAGCCCGAGCCGGATGTGATGGTTTATGCCAAGCCGACCGAACATGGTTGGCAGATTGTTTATGTTTCCATCTGGGATACCTACAATGACGGTGTTTACAATATATCGGTGTATTGGGATCTGTCGGACGAAACGGCAGAACAGATATACTGGTATGAGCTGGACAATATCCATCCTTACGATAAAAAAAACAATATAAAACAATTAGCTGCTGGGGGGGGTAAACCTCGGCTATTATTTATCCGACTCATGGAGATCCTGCTATGCTGGCATAAGCCAATTCAAAATCGAAAGCGATGTCGAAACATTTTTGGCTTATTTGGACAAGAAGCTGGCGGAAGTGGCACCGATCTATACTTATGCGGACGTAGACCGCTTTTTTGAAAACAACACGGTTACAGATCTTGAACATGAGGCTGGCAATGGGCTGTTTACATACAATTTTTTTCTCGAACGTCTGGTTATTCTGTATTTAGACGGCAAGCCTAATTTGCGGGAAATAGTTGAATCATGGCTTGCCGTTGACGATGCCTATATTGTGAATCGGGAGTTTGTCCGCGAGCGGTATATGAAAGCATTAAACTACTTGGAAAACAGGCCGAGAACCTGATTCGGCAGTTGAAGCACGGCCGCCGGCTGCCCCGCACCGGCGGCAAACCTTATCCCGCAACCTAAGAAAGGAACCCCCCATGTCCATGAACTCCGTCTACCTCTGGTATCCCGCCCACTTCCCCGATCCCGCCGCCATGCTGCCCGAGAGCCTGTCTGCCGCGCAGCAGATTGCCGACGAATGGGCGGAAAAGCCCCTGCCCGCCGGTGCGGATCCCAGCCCCTTTGCCGAACTGGCCGCCATCATCGCAAAGGCCGCCCGTTCCAAAGAAGCAAGCGCAGGCTTCCGCCAAAGCTATGCCGGCATCGAAACCGATCTGCCCGCCTACCTGCGCGGCCACGCCCTGGCCGAACTGTCCGAACACTACGATGAAATCATGCCGCTGCTGGATGACTACGCCCCCGATCTCGGCTTGGTGCTGTACGACAGCAACGGCCGCCTGCTCCTGCCCGACGGCCGCAGCTTTCCCGAGGAAGACTTTTTTGCCGCCATCCAGCGCGAGCTGGAAGAAAAAGCGGCAGCCGAAAGAAAATGGCGTGCCGCCAACCGGGGCCTGCCGGAAAACATCAAAGATTTCTACAAATACTTCCGCCCGAAGACCGACGAATTGATGGGGCGTTACGGCTTTGAATATGCCCCGCAGTTTTTTAATGTCGAATCGCATAAACGTAAAAAATTGGAACCCGATGTCATCATTTACGCCAAGCCGACCGAACACGGCTGGCAGCTCATTTATATTTCCATCCACGATATTTACAAAGACGGTGTTTACGACATACGGGTAAGCTGGAATCTTTCCGACGAAACGGTAGAGCAGATATACTGGTACGAATTGGAAAATATCTCCCCGTATGCTAAAAAAAACAATAAAAAACAATTGGCTGAGGGGGGGGTCAATATTGGCTATTATCTTTCTTCCTCATGGGATGGTGGTTACATAGGTTCAAGCAAATTCAAAACAGAAAGTCAAATCGAGGCATTTTTGGCCTATATAGAGACTAGGCTGGCGGAAGTGGCATCGATTTCGGCCTATGGCGATTTGGAGGCCTATTTCAACAGCAGGCTGGGTAAGGCCAGCGAATATAAAGATATTTCTGAGAAACTAAATAAAAACATCAAGACCTATAATGATTTTCCTATCGTACTGGTCGATCTTTATCTGGAAGGCAGGCGAAACCTCAGAGAAGTCGTAGAGTCGTGGCTGGCGGCGGACGATGCTTATTTTGGCAACAAGGAGTTTGCACGGGAACGGCTGATGAAAACTCTGACCTACTTGGAAAACAGGCCGAGAACCTGATTCGGCAGTTGAAGCACGGCCGCCGGCTGCCCCGCACCGGCGGCAAACCTTATCCCGCAACCTAAGAAAGGAACCCCCCATGTCCATGAACTCCGTCTACCTCTGGTATCCCGCCCACTTCCCCGATCCCGCCGCCATGCTGCCCGAGAGCCTGTCTGCCGCGCAGCAGATTGCCGACGAATGGGCGGAAAAGCCCCTGCCCGCCGGTGCGGATCCCAGCCCCTTTGCCGAACTGGCCGCCATCATCGCAAAGGCCGCCCGTTCCAAAGAAGCAAGCGCAGGCTTCCGCCAAAGCTATGCCGGCATCGAAACCGATCTGCCCGCCTACCTGCGCAGCCACGCCCTGGCCGAGCTGTCCGAGCATTATGATGAAATCATGCCGCTGCTGGATGACTACGCCCCCAATCTCGGCTTGGTGCTGTACGACAGCAACGGCCGCCTGCTCCTGCCCGACGGCCGCAGCTTTCCCGAGGAAGACTTTTTTGCCGCCATCCAGCGCGAGCTGGAAGAAAAAGCGGCAGCCGAAAGAAAATGGCGTGCCGCCAACCGGGGCCTGCCGGAAAACATCAAAGATTTCTACAAATACTTCCGCCCGAAGACCGACGAATTGATGGGGCGTTACGGCTTTGAATATGCCCCGCAGTTTTTTAATGTCGAATCGCATAAACGTAAAAAATTGGAACCCGATGTCATCATTTACGCCAAGCCGACCGAACACGGCTGGCAGCTCATTTATATTTCCATCCACGATATTTACAAAGACGGTGTTTACGACATACGGGTAAGCTGGAATCTTTCCGACGAAACGGCAGAGCAGATATACTGGTACGAATTGGACAATATCCATCCTTACGATAAAAAAAACAATATAAAACAATTGGCTGAGGGGGGGGGTCAACATTGGTTATTATTTACATGACTTTTGGCGTCCCAAGGGTATAGATATAAGCCAATTCAAAATCGAAAGTCAGATTGAGGCACTTCTGACCTATATAGAGGTCAGGCTGGCGGAAGTGGCACCGATCTATACTTATGCGGACGTAGACCGCTTTTTTGAAAACAACACGGTTACAGATCTTGAACATGAGGCTGGCAATGGGCTGTTTACATACAATTTTTTTCTCGAACGTCTGGTTATTCTGTATTTAGACGGCAAGCCTAATTTGCGGGAAATAGTTGAATCATGGCTTGCCGTTGACGATGCCTATATTGTGAATCGGGAGTTTGTCCGCGAGCGGTATATGAAGGCATTAAACTACTTGGAAAACAGGCCGAGAACCTGATTCGGCAGTTGAAGCACGGCCGCCGGCTGCTCCGCACCGGCGGCAAACCTTATCCCGCCCCCTAAGAAAGGAACCCCCATGTCCATGAATCCCGTCTACCTCTGGTATCCCGCCCACTTCCCCGATCCCGCCGCCATGCTGCCCGAGAGCCTGTCCGCCGCGCAGCAGATTGCCGACGAATGGGCGGAAAAGCCCCTGCCCGCCGGTGCGGATCCCAGCCCCTTTGCCGAACTGGCCGCCATCATCGCAAAGGCCGCCCGTTCCAAAGAAGCAAGCCCAGGCTTCCGTCAAAGCTATGCCGGCATCGAAACCGATCTGCCCGCCTACCTGCGCGGCCACGCCCTGGCCGAACTGTCCGAGCATTATGATGAAATCATGCCGCTGCTGGATGACTACGCCCCCAATCTCGGCTTGGTGCTGTACGACAGCAACGGCCGCCTGCTCCTGCCCGACGGCCGCAGCTTTCCCGAGGAAGACTTTTTTGCCGGTATTCTGCGCGAGCTGGAAGAAAAAGCGGCAGCCGAAAGAAAATGGCGTGCCGCCAACCGGGGCCTGCCGGAAAACATCAAAGATTTCTACAAATACTTCCGCCCGAAGACCGACGAATTGATGGGGCGTTACGGCTTTGAATATGCCCCGCATCTTTACCTGCCGAAAGGATTCGGCAAGAAAAAAAGAAAGCCCGAGCCGGACACCCTTATCTACGTCAAGCCGACCGAGCACGGCTGGCAGATTGTGTATATTTCCATCTGGGATACCTACAATGACGGCGTTTACAATATATCAGTAGGCTGGAGTCTGTCGGATGAAACAGTGGAGCAGATATACTGGTACGAACTGGATAATATCCATCCTTACGATAAAAAAAACAATATAAAACAATTGGCTGAGTGGGGGGGTCAATCTCGGCTATTATTTTGAGGAGTTATGGAGATCCAGCAGTGCGGGCATAAGCCAATTCAAAATCGAAAGCGATGTCGAGGCATTTTTGGCCTATATAGAGACTAGGCTGGCGGAAGTGGCACCGATTTCGGCCTATGGCGATTTGGAAGCCTATTTCAATAGAAACCTAGTCAAAACCAATGAATATAAAGATTCTCTCGATAAAATACATAGAGGCTTAAAAACCTACGATGATTTTGCCGTTTTGCTGGTGGATTTATACTTGGCAGGAGAAAAGAATCTCAGGGAAGTCGTAGCATCGTGGCTGGCGGCAGATGATGCCTACTTTGAAGACAGGGAATGGACGCGGGAAAAACTGATGAACACTCTGACCTATCTGGAAAACAGGCCGAGAACCTGATTCGGCAGTTGAAGCACGGCCGCCGGCTGCCCCGCACCGGCGGCAAACCTTATCCCGCCCCCTAAGAAAGGAACCCCCCATGTCCATGAACCCCGTCTACCTCTGGTATCCCGCCCACTTCCCCGATCCCGCCGCCATGCTGCCCGAGAGCCTGTCCGCCGCGCAGCGGATTGCCGACGAATGGGCGGAAAAGCCCCTGCCCGCCGGTGCGGATCCCAGCCCCTTTGCCGAACTGGCCGCCATCATCGCAAAGGCCGCCCGCGCCCCCGATTTCCCCGCCGTAGGGTGTGTCGCCTAAGCGACGCACGCGTTTTTTGCGGGCTGCGCCATTTGGCAGATTAGGAAAACATCAGGCCGTCTGAAAAAGCGTATTGCACCTTTCAGACGGCCTCTGCTTGGCGGGAACGCGTGCGTGGCTGTGCCACACACCCTACATTGCTTCGGCGCGGCCGGTGGCAATTCTGCTGTTCGGGTAGGGTGTGCCGCCTGAGCGGCGCACGCGTTTTTTGCGGGCTGCGCCATTTGGCAGATTAGGAAAACATCAGGCCGTCTGAAAAGCGTATTGCACCTTTCAGACGGCCTCTGCTTGGCGGGAACGCGTGCGTGGCTGTGCCACACACCCTACATTGCTTCGGCGCGGCCGGTGGCAATTCTGCTGTTCGGGTAGGGTGTGCCGCCTGAGCGGCGCACGCGTTTTTTGCGGGCTGCGCCATTTGGCAGATTAGGAAAACATCAGGCCGTCTGAAAAAGCGTATTGCGGTTTTCAGACGGCCTCTGCTTTTCTTCCTTCTCCCGCTTGCGGGGGAGGCATAGGGTGGGGGCTTTTGCCGCTTGGCCGATATTTGCAGGGCGGCGGACAAAGCGGTTTTGCAAACCGCCACCCCCTCCCCAACCCTCCCCCGCGCGGGCGCAGGGGAGGGAGCGGGTCTGCTGCGGGGCAGATGTTTTCCGACGGCCTCTGCTTGGCGGGAACGCGTGCGTGGCTGCGCCACACACCCTACATTGCTTCGGCGCGGCTGGTGGCAATTCTGCTGTTCGGGTAGGGTGTGTCGCCTAAGCGACGCACGCGTTTTCTGCGGGCTGCGCCATTTGGCAGATTAGGAAAACATCAGGCCGTCTGAAAAAGCGTATTGCACCTTTCAGACGGCCTCTGCTTTTCTTCCTTCTCCCGCTTGCGGGGGAGGGTTAGGGTGGGGGCTTTTGCCGCTTGGCCGATATTTGCAGGGCGGCGGGCAAAGCGGTTTTGCAAACCGCCACCCCCTCCCCAACCCTCCCCCGCGCGGGCGCAGGGGAGGGAGCGGGTCTGCTGCGCTGCAAACGTTTTCAGACGGCCTCTGCTTGGCAAAAACGCGTGCGTGGCTGTGCCACACACCCTACATTGCTTCGGGGCGGCCGGTGGCAATTCTGCTGTTCGGGTAGGGTGTGCCGCCTGAGCGGCGCACGCGTTTTTTGCGGGCTGCGCCATTTGGCAGATTAGGAAAACATCAGGCCGTCTGAAAAAGCGTATTGCGGTTTTCAGACGGCCTCTGGATCGGCAAGAACGCGTGCGTGGCTGCGCCACACACCCTACATTGCTTCGGTGCGGCCGGTGGCAATTCTGCTGTTCGGGTAGGGTGTGTCGCCTAAGCGACGCACGCGTTTTTTGCGGGTTGCGCCATTTGGCAGATTAGGAAAACATCAGGCCGTCTGAAAACAGATTTTCAGACGGCCTTTTATGATGCGGCGTTTATTTGTCGCGGGAGGCGAGCTGGTCAAACAGGCCGCCGTCGGCGAAGTGTTCGGCCATGATTTTGTCCCATGCGCCGAAGACGGTGTTGGGGTCGAAGGTGTCGAGCGGGGGCAGATTGGCGGCGTGGGCGGCGAGGACTTGGGGATCGGCGGGGCGCAGGTAGAGTTTCGCGCCCAGCTCCTGCGCGGGTTTGCTCCACAGATGGCCGAGGTAGGCGGCGGCGGCTTCGCGCGTGCCGCGTTTGTCCGCCACGCTGTCTACTACGGCTACGGGGCTGTCCATGCGGATGGTGTATTTGGGATAGACGATTTCGTATTCGCCGCTGCCGAATTGTTTGGCGGAAAGGTTGGCTTCGTTTTCAAAGGTTACGAGTACGTCGCCGATTTTGCGCTGCATGAAGGTGGTGGTGGCGGAGCGGCCGCCGCTTTCAAACACTTCTACGTTGGCCAGCAGTTTTTTGACATAGGCGCGGGCTTGGGCATCGTTGCCGTTGCCGGCTTTGAGGGCGTAGCCGTATGCGCCGAGGTAGGTGTAGCGGCCGTTGCCGGAGGTTTTGGGGTTGGCGACGACGAGTTTCACGCCGTCTTTGGACAGGTCGTCCCAGTCTTTGATCTGCTTGGGATTGCCTTTGCGCACAAGGAAGACGCTCGCGCTGGTGAAGGGGGATGCGTCGTTGGGGAAGGCTTTGCGCCAGCCGGCTTTGACCAGGCCTTTTTTAACCAGCAGGTCGATGTCGGAACCCTGGTTCATGGTTACCACGTCGGCCTGCAAGCCGTTGGCAACGGCCAGCGCCTGTTTGCTCGAGCCGCCGTGCGATTGCTGGACGGTGATGTCCCTGCCGGGGTGTTTTTTCCGATATTCTTTGATAAACAGCGGGTTGTAATCTTTATACAAATCGCGGGCCACGTCGTAGGAAACATTGAGCAGCTTCACGCTGTCGGAGGCGGGCGCGCTGCCGCCGGAGGCGGAATGCTGCGCGGCGTTGTCGGGGGCGCAGGCGGAGAGTGCGGCGGCAAAGGCGAGTGCGGCGGCGAGGGTTTTGGCGGTCATGTCGTGTCCTTGTGAACGGATTTTTGAAAGCGGCCACTTTATGTCAGGCCGTCTGAAAAGGGAAAGAACCGTTTGCGGGCGGGTTATGGCCTTTGGTTATAAACGGGTTTGCGCGGCTTGCGGGCGGGCAGGGCGGAGAGGCCGTCTGAAAAGGCGGTTTGGCAATAAAATGTTTGCCTTTTGCAGAGTTTTGTTAAAATTCGAGCTTTTGCTTTAATACGGAAATCCGCCCCATGAAACGTATCCGCATAGCCGTTTTCCTTGTATCCGCCGCTTTCGCCTCCCAAGCCCGCGCCTCGGGCTACCACTTCGGTACCCAGTCGGTAACCGCGCAGGGCACGGCCAACGCCGCCGCCGCCGAAGCCGCCGATTCGGCCACTATTTTCTACAATCCCGCCGGCCTCGCCAAACTCGACAGCAGCGAAATCACCGCCGCCGCCAATATTGTCGCCCCGCACATTGCCTACGGCGATGCGGAAGCACAATATATGCGCGGCGGCAGCGTGCAGGGCGAAACCTCGGGCAAAATCACCAAAGACATCGTGCCCGCCCCGCATCTGTACGGCGCGTATAAAGTAAACGATGATTGGACGCTGGGCTTGGGCGTATACGTTCCTTTTGCCTCGTCCACCGAATACGGCAAAAACTCCGTGCTGCGCCACCACCTCAACAAACTCGGCCTGACCACCATAGCCGTCGAACCTGTTGCCGCCTACAAAATCAGCCCGCGCCACGCCGCCGCCGCCGGCATCATCGCCCAATATTCCACCGCCGAGCTGCGCAAATATGCCGACTGGAACGCCTCCGGCCGGCTCGGCGCGCACAGCGGCCTTTCAGACGGCCATGCCGAAGTAAAAGGCAAAGACTGGGGCTTCGGCTACCAGCTCGGCTGGCTGTGGGACGTAAACGACCGTGTACGCATCGGCGCGAACTACCGTTCCAAAATCCGCCACGACATCAAAGGCACAGCCGACTGGCAGCCCGACGGCGCAGCCGTTTCCACCCCTCTGCCGCATCTTGGCGGCCAATCCGCCTACCAAGCCCTTATCGGCAGCGCGTTCGGCTACAAAGCGCACGAAAAAGCCCACGTCCGCATTGTTACCCCCGAATCCTTTTCCGTACACGGCATGTATCAGGCCGGCGCGAAAACCCGGCTGTTTGCCGACCTTACCTGGACGCGCCACAGCCGCTTCAACCGCGCCGAGCTGGTTTTTGAAAACAGCAAAGCCGCCGTTGCCACCCGCTCCGACCGCACCGTGATCACGCCCAACTGGCGCAATACCTACAAAATCGCCGTCGGCGGCTCCTACCAATACAGCGGCCCGCTGCAGCTGCGCGCCGGCATCGCCTTCGACCAAAGCCCCGTGCGCGGCGCGCAAAGCCGCCTCAACACCCTGCCCGACGGCAACCGCATCTGGTATTCCGCCGGCGTGAAATACACACGCGGCAAACACCATATTTTTGATTTGGCATACAGCCACATCCACATCAACGACACCCGCTTCGAAGGCGCGGCCGCCACCGGCTACGACGTGGACAGCAAAGGCCGCGCCTCGGCCTCGTTTAAAAACCACGCCGACATCCTGGGCATACAGTACACCTACAAATTCCGCTGACGCACAGGCGGCAGACGGCCCAACCGCCGCGCCGAAGCAATGTAGGGTGTGGCACAGCCAAGCCGCGTTCCTGCCGATACAGAGGCCGTCTGAAAACCGCAATACGCTTTTTCAGACGGCCTGATGTTTTCCTAATCTGCCAAATGGCGCAGCCCGCAGAAAACGCGTGCGTCGCTTAGGCGACACACCCTACCTGAATCCCGTGCGTAGGGTGTGTGGCGCAGCCACGCACGCGTTTTTGCCAAGCAGAGGCCGTCTGAAAATATTCGCCCCGCAGCAGACCTGCTCCCTCTCCTGCGCCCGCGCGGGGGAGGGTTGGGGAGGGGGTGGCGGTTTGCAAAACCGCTTTGTCCGCCGCCCTGCAAATATCGGCCAAGCGGCAAAAGCCCCCACCCTAACCCTCCCCCGCAAGCGGAGGAGGGAAGAAAAGCAGAGGCCGTCTGAAAGGCCGCGTGCGTCGCCTTAGGGCCACACACCCTACCTGAATCCCGTGCGTAGGGTGTGTGGCACAGCCACGCACGCGTTTTTGCCAAGCAGAGGCCGTCTGAAAACATCTGCCCCGCAGCAGACCCGCTCCCTCTCCTGCGCCTGCGCGGGGGAGGGTTGGGGAGGGGGACGGTTTGCAAAACCGCTTTGTCCGCCGCCCTGCAAATATTACCCAAGCGGCAAAAGCCCCCACCCCAACCCTCCCCCGCAAGTGGAGGAGGGAAGAAAAGCAGAGGCCGTCTGAAAGGCCGCGTGCGTCGCCTTAGGGCGACACACCCTACCTGAATCCCGTGCGTAGGGTGTGTGGCGCAGCCACGCACGCGTTCTTGCCAAGCAGAGGCCGTCTGAAAACATCTTCCCCCGCAGGGGATTAAAGCGAAAAGCAGCCTGAAAACGTGGAAAACGGTTTTCAGGCTGCTTTTCTGTGCTGCCGCAGGGTATCGGCTTCAAGTATCCGACTTGTGCTTGTTGTCGTTGAGGCCGTCTGAAAGGGCGGCGGTCTTTTTGATGTAGTAATAGGAAACCGCGACGGTAAGCGCGTAATTGCCCACGAGTACGGCAAGAAACAAGGCAAAAAGCAAGATGCCGGAAACATGAGCAAAGGCGGCATAGGAAAACACCGCCACGGATGCGGCAAAAGCCAATATGAGCAGCAGGGCGGTTTTTCTGCTGCCGGTAGTCCATTCGCTGGCGGTGTTTTCCATCATGGCGAGTGTGAACACCATGAAAACCAGCGCTATTGGCGCAGCAAACCAGTCGGTAACTGCCCCCGCTCGCGGTGCGCTGTATGCGCAGGCAACTATCCACAAACCGCTGATTGCGATATTGGCGAGGTATATCAGTATCTTGCCCATTTCAGGCTGCCTTTGTTGTTCAGACGGCCTTAAAGCCTTACGCCACGCCTTTTTTCTCCAAATAACTTTCGTAGTCGCCCAGATAATGTTCGTAGCCGCCTTTGCCGTCCAGCTCGATAATCTGGGTGGCGAGCGAGGAGACGAACTGGCGGTCGTGCGAGACGAAAATCAGCGTGCCTTTGTATTTTTCCAGCGCCATGTTGAGCGATTCGATGCTTTCCATGTCCATGTGGTTGGTGGGCTCGTCCATAATCAGCACGTTGGGTTTTAAGAGCAGCAGTTTGCCGTAGAGCATGCGCCCTTTTTCGCCGCCGGAGAGCACTTTCACCTGTTTCACCACGTCGTTGCTGCCGAACAGCAAACGCCCGAGCGTGCCGCGTATCACTTGTTCGTCGTCGCCTTCCTGCCCCCATTGGCGCATCCATTCGCTCAAATCCATGTCGCAGTCGAAGTCGTTTTCGTGGTCTTGCGGGTAGTAGCCGACGGTGGCTTTTTCCGCCCATTTGATGCTGCCGGCATCGGGTTTCAGGCTGCCTGAATACTGTTCGTCAAACGCGCCTGCCAAGAGTTTGAGCAGGGTGGATTTGCCCGCGCCGTTGGGGCCGATAATCGCCAGCCGCTGCCCGGCTTCCAAGATGTACGACAGTTTTTCAAACAGGGTTTTGTCAAACGATTTGGCGAGGTTTTCCACTTCCACGGCCTGGCGGTGCAGCTTGTTTTTTTCGTCGGTTTCAAAACGGATATAGGGGTTTTGGCGGGTGGAGGGCTTCACTTCCACCATTTCGGCTTTGATTTTGTCGGCCTGTTTCAGGCGGCTGGTGGCTTGGCGGGCTTTGGACTTGTTGGCGGAGAAGCGTGCCACAAACTCTTGCAATTCTTGCAGTTTTTCTTTGGCTTTGGCGTTGTCTTTGAGGGCGCGTTCGCGCGACTGTGCGCTGGCGAGCATGTAGTCGTCGTAGTTGCCGGGGTAGATGGTGATGGTGTTGTAGTCCAAATCCGCCATGTGGGTGCAGACTTCGTTTAAGAAGTGGCGGTCGTGGCTGATGATAATCATGGTGCTGTCGTATTGGTTCAGCACGCCTTCGAGCCAGCGGATGGTGTTGATGTCCAAGTTGTTGGTCGGCTCGTCCAAAAGCAGCACGTCGGGCTTGGAAAACAATGCCTGCGCCAGTAATACGCGCAGTTTGAAGCCAGGTGCGACTTCGCTCATCTGCGCGTTGTGCAGGCTCTCTTCGATGCCTACGCCTGCCAGCAGCTCTGCCGCGCGCGCTTCGGCGGTGTAGCCGTCGTATTCGGCAAATTTGGCTTCCAATTCCGCCGCGTGCATATAGTCGTCTTCGCTGGCTTCTGGGTTGGCGTAGATGGCATCGCGCTCGGTCATCGCCGCCCACATTTCGGTGTGCCCCATCATCACCACGTCCAGTACGCGCATGTCTTCGTAGGCAAATTGGTCCTGCTTCAATTTGCCCAGCCGCACGCCGTTTTCAATCGCCACTTCGCCGCTGGTCTGCTCCAAATCGCCGCCCAAAATCTTCATAAAGGTGGACTTGCCCGAGCCGTTTGCGCCGATGAGGCCGTAGCGGTTGCCTTCGCCGAATTTGACGGATACGTTTTCAAACAGCGGCTTGGCGCCGAACTGCATGGTGATGCCGTTGGTGGAAATCATGTTATTGAAACCTTTGTTTTGTTAAATTGCGTAATCAAAAATGGGCGGATTGTAGCATAAGCGGCAAAAGGCCGTCTGAAAGCGGGTTTGGCCTTTGCCTGCACCGTTTTCAGACGGCCTTGAAACGACGGGGGCAATCCGGCTTTTTGCCAGCCGATTTTTTGTTTTTCCGTATACGCAAAAGCGGAGGCCGTCTGAAAGCCGCTCCGGCACAGCCGGAACGGGTTTTCAGACGGCCTGTTGCAAGCCGCTCAGCCGGCTCAGCCCTGTTTCAGTTTTTTCGCCAAATCGATGTTGGCGCGGATGGCGGCGGCGGATTCGGCGAGTTTGGCCTGTTCCCATGCGTTGAGTTTGGGCGGCAGCTTTTTCTCGACACCGTTGGCACCGACTACCACAGGGATGCTGAACACGGTGTCGTGCTGGCCGAGTTCGCCGTCGATATAGGTGGCGGCGGAGAAAACGGCTTTTTCGTCGAGTACGATGCTGCGCAGGATTTCGGTGGCGGCCTGGGCAACGGCGGCATCGGTTACGCCGTCTTTGGGGTGGAACACTTCATAGGCGGCCTGTACGACTTTTTCCCGTACTTCGTCGGCCGTCCAGTTGTCCTGGCCGAAATATTCGGGCAACTCCGCGTAGGGGACGGTGGCGATTTGCGCGCTGCCCAGCAGGGGGAAGGCGGTGTAGCCGTGTTCGCCCATCATGAAGGCGTTTACGGCTTTGGGGTCGAGGCCGTAGCGGCGGCCGAGCAGGAAGCGCAGGCGGGAGGAATCGAGTACGCAGCCGGTGCCGATGATTTTTTCTTTCGGGTAGCCGAACTCGGTGGCGGCAATATAAACGACGGTATCGAGCGGGTTGGTAATGAAGACGAGGACGGCATCGCGGGTTACGCGGCTGATGTCGCCCATAATCTGGCGGATGATGGCGGCGTTGTTGCCCAAAAGTGCCTGGCGGTCGGCGGGAACTTCGCCGTGCGGCCAGATGTGGGTGGCGGCGATGACGATTACGTCGGCATCGGCAATATCGTCGTAGCCGCCGCCGTAGATTCTGACGTTGGCGCGGCCGAGCATCCCGGAAGCGTGCATTTGGTCGAGGGCTTCGGCAGCGGCGCGTTCGCTGCGGGTGTCGATGGCGACGATTTCGCCGAACAGGCCGGAGAGGGCGGCGTTTTCAAGCACTTCCGATCCGACGTGGCCGACACCGATAATGGCGAGTTTGCTGGTTTTCATATACTGCTCCTTTGGGTTGCGGTTGGGGGGGGGAGTCCGGCGGCAGACCGTCTGAAAGGCTGCCTGCGGCTGCTGCCGGAAAGTAATAAAGGGGGGGAGGCTATTCTTTAAAGGCGAAGGCTTCGTCGGTGTAGAGTTTGAATACGTCGCGGCAGAGTTTGTAGGCAATAAAGCCCACGGCAAAGGGCAGCACCAGCCAGGCCAGCAGCATGACGACAATGCCGCAGCCGCCCGCCAGAGAGGCGATGGGGCCGACCAGGCCGACCAGGCCGAAACCGGAAGAAGCCGGTGTGCCGACAAGGTTGAAAAACGGCACGGCAAGGGCGCAGACGGCGGCGGTGGCCACCATAGGCACGGCAATCAGCGGGCGTTTGAGGAAATTGGGCATCATCATTTTCATCGCACCCAGCGCAATGGCGACGGGGATGCCCGATTCGTTGCTGCGGCCGGTACCCCACACCAGCACGGCGGTGGTGGCGGCAATGCCCATCGAGGCCGCACCCGCCGCCAGCCCGTCCAGGCCGATGGCCAAGCCGATGGCGACGGTGGAAATCGGGCTGACGATGATGACGGCAAACGAAGCGGCGATCAGCACGCTCATCAGATAGGGCTGCAATTCGGTGAAGGTGTTGATGCCGTGGCCGATAACGGTGGTGATATGGGCGGTGAAAGGCAGGATTTTCCAGCCGAGAAAGCCCACGCCGACACCGATGACGATCGGCAGGCAGATGATATTGAGTGCGCCGAAGCGTTTGCCGACCAGCCGCACGGCGGCTACGGCCAGCGCGGCGGTCAGCATGGTGTTAATCAGATCGCCGATGCCTGCGAGCTGGAAAATGCTCTGTTCCACATTGTCTTTCACCACTTCCACATATTTCCATGCGCCCGAGCCGATATAGGCGGCACCGCCGACGGCAAGCTGCTGCATCGGCGCGAGTTGGAATTTCTGGCCGATAAGGATGCCGGCCATAATCGGCGTGAAGAATTGGAATACTTGCAGAACGTGCAGAAATTCGTTGGCAAAACCGCCGAAAACGGGATGTCCGAGCAGGGGTTTGAGCAGGGTGGCGAGGATGGCGTTGGGAATCAGGGCGACGACGATGGCGATGGCCGTACCGTTGAGGATGTTGTTGATGAAATCGGCGGCGGATTCTTTTTTGGTGTTTTGTATGGCCTCACTCATAGCGTTTTCCTGATTTGTTTGGGAAAGGAAAACGGATAATAGCATATTGTTTTTTACAATCGACCAAATAGCCTTAATTTAATAACAAATTTAATAATTAAAGTATATATAATTATTTTTCAGGTAATTTTGAAACAATATGCTTGAAATTTATACAAACCGCAATTTTATGCTTAAATATTTCCGGAGAGGTTTCCGGTTTTCAAAACAGGCTGTACAGCCACACGCCTAAAAGCGTGAGTGTGATGGCGACGGCGCAGCCGATTTTGGCGGCTGTGCCGACAATGAAGCCGGCAAATGCGCCCAAACCGACTTTCCCCGCGCGCAGAGCATCGCGCAGGGCAAGAAATTCGCCTGCCGCCGCACCGATCAGCGGGCCGAGCAGCAGGCCGGGAATGCCGAAAAACGCTCCGGCGATGCCGCCGAAAAACGAGCCCCACAGAGCCTGCCTGCTTGCGCCGGTAAATTTTGCGCCGAGCATTCCGGCTACATAATCCATTGCCGTGCCGACGGCGGCGAGAATGCCGACGGCGGCAATCGTGCCGCCGCCTATGGTTTGGTAGCCGTCGGCATAACCCAAAAGCCAGGTGCCGGCAAACATTAAAATCAGGCCGGGCAGAGCGGGGTAAACCGTGCCGAACAGGCCGATGACGATGGCGGCAAGGCCGAGAATAACGGGGAGAATGGCAGCAGTCATGGAGTTTCCTTGTTTAGTGCTGTGTTTTACGGGCGGGACGGTAACGGCGGGAAGAGGCCGTCTGAAAAGTGCGTTTCAGACGGCCTGAAACCTTAGCAAAGATACTTTTCAATCCGGCGCAACCGGCCTTTGACGATTATAGCGGCACAAAATCAAAAAGCTGCGGCATTGCAGTATTTGCTTGATTGCCTTGTGTCTTTTCTATTGTTCCTCTGACATATGCGGCTGTTTGAACCGGCCCGGACGAATTTCACTTTGAAAAAGCTGCCGGCAGTCGGGTTTGGCCGGCCGGCCCGTGATTGCCGCCCGTTCCGCCGTATCGGATAAAACGCACGGACAGATTGTCTTATCGGCAGTTTCGTTAGGATAGCTTTAAGGGTTTATAGCCTGCTTTCTGCCAGATGCGCGGCGGCCAGTTCTTCTTCCACACGTTTCTGATTCCAGCCGCCTGATGCGGCCAGCGTCATCAGTGCGGTGGCGGCTTCGAGATTGCAGCGGCCGCCGCAGATTGCGCCTGCCTGACGCAGCGCACCGCCCTGGGCGTATACGGCGGCGGCATGGCCGTGCGGCACTTGGCTGATATTGAGCAGCAGGCCGCCGCGTGCGGTATAGCTGCGGACGGCTTCGATAAATCCGGCATCGTCTGGAGTGTTGCCGTGGCCGTAGCTTTGCATAATGACGGCGGGTGCGCGGGTGCGGCGGAGGGTGTCGGCGGCTTCGCGTACCGCATATCCGGGAATCAGCGTCAGGCAGAGCACTTCGGCGCGGGGATTGACGTTCAGTATCCGCAGGCCGTCTGAAAGGCCGTCTGAAACGGTTCCGTCCGTGTATTCAGACGGCTTTTTGACATTCTGCCAGCCCTGTTGCGGCCGCCATTCGCCGAGTGTGCCGAAATGCGGGTTGGCGAAACCGTCGTCGCTTTCGGTGCTGCATTTGCTGCTGCCGATTGCGGGGAAAAGTTTGCCGTTGAAAGCGATTGCGGCCTGCGGCAGGCCGAGGACGAGGGCGGCGGCGGAGGTAGCGAGATTGCGCGGTGCGTCGCTGTTTTTTGCCGCAAACGGGCGTTGCGAGCCGGTAAGGACGAGGGGTTTGTCCAAACCGCGCAGGGCGAGGGCAAGCAGGGCTGCGGTGTAGGCCAGCGTGTCTGTGCCGTGCAGCAGCAGCACGCCGTCGTAGCGCGGAATTTTTTCCGCCAGCAGCTCGAGCCATTCGTGCCAGTTTTGCAGGGAAAGGGCTGATGAGTCGATTAGCGGCGTGCAGGTGTGCATATCGAAAGAAAGGCCGCTTATGTCGGATCCGTGCGGGGACGGTATTTGTGAAAACGGCGCAAGTGCGGTATCGAGCAGGGCGGCATCGGGGCGAAGGCCGTCCGGGCTTTGCACCATGCCGATGGTGCCGCCGGTGTATAGGACGAAAATGCGTTTTTTCATAATAAGGGGGGGGCTTATCCGTTTGTTTTCAGACGGTTGGGACGGTATGCGAAAGCGGCAGGTTCATATTTTCCAAAGAGATTTATGAATTTGCCTGAATCAAAAAAACAAAAACAAGAAAAACAAAACAATAGAGGCCGCAATATGGCGGCAATATCGGTATGAGATGATGCAGAAACAGTTTCTTGTCTTTTTTCAAATCATTCATAAGCCGATAAGCCCTTCTGAAAAAATCATGATGCAATGCAAATAAAGTATACGGATAAAAAGCCTCACCGGATACTGCGGGCAAATCAAAGGGCTGTCAGGAAGCTGTCGGCCGCCGCTGCGGGAATATTTTGTTAAGAGGCCGTCTGAAAACGCTGTTTTTGCCGAAAACCCGTTTTCAGACGGCCTCTCGGCAACAGGCGCGTTTGGTGTTTTGCTTATCCGTTTTGGCGGGGAGGGGTTTTGCCTGCGAGCCACAGGGCGGCGTATTTGTTGAAGGCCGATTGGGCGGAGAGGGCGGCGAGCAGCAGGCCGTGGCGGCCGTCGAGAAAGCCGGCTTTGAGGAAATACATTCTGACAAAGGCGGAGGCACCGTGCAGGAAGGCGGCGGCAAGGCCGGCGCGTTTGCCTTGGCGCAGACGCTGCTCCGCCCAGATGGTGCTGTAATGGTTTTGCTTGTTCAGGAATTGGCCGAGGGTGGCATAGGTGTAGTGCAGGCAGTCGCCTTGCAGCTTTCCGGTGCGGCAGCCTGCCGGCAGCAGCACTTTTTCGTGGATGAGGTCGTCGCTGTATTTTGCATGAGCGGGGGGGTAGAGGCGGACTACCCAGTCGGGATACCAGCCGCCGTGGCGGATGAATGCGCCGAAGGTGTTGCTCAGACGGTTGAAGGCGAAGGCGGTTTGGCCGTCGGCGGGGGTGGCGGATACGGCTTCGGCAATGCTGCGGCACAGTTCGGGGGTAAGGCGTTCGTCGGCATCGAGCCACAGCACCCAGCCGGTACGGATATAGGTATGGGCGCGGTTGCGCTGTGCGCCGAAGCCGGGCCAGTCGGGAAAGGTGTGAAACTGTGCGCCGTAGCGGGCGGCAACGGCGGCGGTGTCGTCGCTGCTGCCGGAGTCGATGATGACGACGGGGCAGGCTAGGGGCTTCGCGCTGTCGAGGCAGGCGGCGAGGTTGGCGGCTTCGTTTTTGGTAATCAGGGCGAGGGTGAGCTTGTCCATGGTGTTGTTTCCGTTGTGGTTTGAGGCCGTCTGAAAACGGAGCTTGCGGCCGGCCTGTCTTTATTTGCTTTTCCGAACGGCAATTGCGTTATGCCCGCATTTTCAGACGGCCTGTTGCCCGCTATCGGAGGAAGCCGGCAAGTGCGGGCAGGAAGCATTCGGCCAGGCCGAGGCTTTCGCCTTGGTGTGTGAAAAAGGAGCGGCGCACCAGCAGGGCTTGGGATGCCTGCGGCAGGAGGCCGGGGCGGGGCAGGGCGTATTGCAGGGGGCTGCGGCTGAGGCCGGCTATGCCGCCGAAGAGGATTTCGCCGAGTGGGCGGGTGCCGCAGTCGAGGGTGTTGCGCCAGAAGGCGGATTCGGGGCGGCATTGGCTGCGCGCCCAAACGACGGGTGTGCCGTCGAGGCAGAGGTATACGTCGCGGCAGAAGGGCTTTTGCGGCATTTGGGGGAAACCGTCGGCAAGCAGCGGCCCTGCTTCGCCTGTTCCCGAATGCAGCAGGTTTACGCTAAAACGGTGGGGCAGGGCGCGCAGGGCGGCGGTGAGCGATTCGGCGGCGGCGATGCGGGCGAGGGCGGGGTGTTCGGACGGCCCGAACGGCTGCGGCAGGGTGTTTTGCCAGATAAGGGGCGGGGTGTTCATGCTATCTGTGGCGGTAGAAACGGCTGGCGAAGTAGGCCTGCGAGCCTTCGCGCAGGAGGACGAGGCAGACGGCGGCCAGCGGCAGGCCGACCAGCATGCCGACAAAGCCCATGAGCTGGCCGAAAGCCATCAGCGAGAAAATGACCCAAAAGGGCGAAAGGCCGATGCGGTCGCCGACGATTTTGGGTGTGATGAAGAAACTTTCGAGAAACTGTCCCACGGCAAACACCGCCCATACGGCAGCCAGCCCGTGCCATGTGTCAAATTGCAGCAGGGCGGCGATTGTGGCCAGCAGCAGGCCGGTAAACGCGCCCAGATAGGGGACGAATACGAGAATGCCGGCAATCATGCCGATGGCAAAACCGGAATCGAGGCCGGTGAGCATCAGGCCGGTGCCGTACACCAGCCCCATAATCAGCATCACCATAAGCTGCCCGCGCAAAAATTCGCCCAATACATCGTCCATTTCGCGGCTGATGCGGGTGTAGGTATCGATAAAGCGGCGCGGAATCAGGGCGCGGATGCCGTGCGCCCAGTGCTGCCAGTCGAAAAGGAAGTAATAGAGCAAAAGCGGCAGCATGATGAAATTGCCCACGCCCGCCGCCAGCGCGCCGCCTTGTTCCACAACGGCGGGGGCGATTCGCGAGGCGGCCTGCTGCAATGCGCCGCTGTGGTTTTGCAGCCAGTGGGCGGCGGCTTCTTTGTTCAGCGGCAGGCTGCCGCCGAAATGGGCGTGCAGCCAGGGAAGGGCTTTGTTTTGTGCGAAATTGATAAGCTGCGGCAGGCGGTTGGTCAGGTTGCCGAACTGGGTCAGCAGCATCGGCACGAGAATCAGCAGCAGGGCGAGCAGCACCAGCAGCGCAAACATCATCACCATCATCGAAGCCGCGCCGCGCGGCACGCCTTTGTCGCGCAGCTTTTCCACCAGCGGATTGAGGATATAGGCCAGCACGGCGGCCACGATAAACGGCATCAGAATGTCGCGCAGGGCGAGGACAAGTGCGCCCAAGGCAAGGAAAAACGCCGTGCAGCTAATCCACGGCGAGAGGCCGCGTTTTTTCTTGGTATACATAAAAAATGTGTATTGGAGCGGGTCGGTAAAGGCGCGAAGCATAACACGGCGGGGCTTGCGCCGCACAGCCGGAAGGCCGTCTGAAAACGTTTCAGACGGCCTCAAAGCCACGGCGGGCGCAAGTTCGGGTAAAATGCGCCCCGTTTTTGCAAGCATTGCCAACCCTTCCATTTGAAAGCACGAAAATATGAGCGAATCCCTCAGCTACCGCGACGCAGGCGTGGACATCGACGCGGGCGACCGCCTGGTCGAAAACATCAAACCCTTTGCCAAACGCACCATGCGTCCCGAAGTGCTGGGAGATTTGGGCGGCTTCGGCGCACTGGTCGAAATCGGCAAAAAATACCAAAACCCCGTACTCGTGAGCGGCACCGACGGCGTAGGCACCAAACTCAAACTCGCCTTCGATTGGGACAAACACGACACCGTCGGCATCGACCTTGTCGCCATGAGCGTGAACGATATTTTGGTTCAAGGTGCAGAGCCTTTGTTTTTCCTAGATTATTTCGCCTGCGGCAAACTCGATGTGGCACGCGCCACCGACGTGATTAAAGGCATCGCGCAAGGCTGCGAAGAATCCGGCTGCGCCCTCATCGGCGGCGAAACCGCCGAAATGCCCGGCATGTATCCCGAAGGCGAATACGATTTGGCCGGCTTTGCCGTGGGCGTGGTTGAAAAAGACCGCGTGATTAACGGCCGCAGCATCAAAGCAGGCGACGCGGTACTCGGCTTGGCCTCCAACGGCGCGCACTCCAACGGCTACTCGCTCATCCGCAAAATCATCGAGCGCGACGCACCCGATTTGGACGCGGAATTTGACAATGGCAAAACCCTGCGCGAAGCCGTAATCGCTCCCACGCGCCTGTATGTCAAACCGGTTCTGGCCGCGCTCAAACAATTCACCGTCAAAGGCATGGCGCACATCACCGGCGGCGGCATCACCGAAAACGTACCGCGCATCCTGCCGGACAACACCGTCGCCCAAATTAACGCATCGGCGTGGGAAATTCCCAAGCTGTTCCGCTGGCTGCAAAAAGCGGGCAATGTCCAAGAGCAGGAAATGTACCGCACGTTTAACTGCGGCATCGGCATGGTGCTGGTAGCGGCCGCCGAAGATGCCGACGCGCTGGCCGCGTTTTTAACCGAACAAGGCGAAACGGTTTACCGCCTGGGCGTTATCCGCGAACGCCAAGGCGGCGAGCATCAAACGCAAGTGGGCTGAACCTTCGAGGCCGTCTGAAAACCGTTTTCAGACGGCCTCTGCGAATGCCGCGCGGCAGGCCGCAATACGGGGCAATTTCCCAAACCCGCCCCTGCTGCCGCGTGTTAGAATCCGCCTTTGCAAATCTTCACAGGCCGTCTGAAAACGCAGCTCCGGTATCCGAAAGCCCGCTGCGGCTTTCCGCAGCATGATTCCCGGGCGGCCCATCCCCCTACCTTTCAGGAGAAAACAGTATGGACGAAATGATCAAAGAAGCCGCGTTGCGCTTTCACGAATACCCCAATCCGGGCAAAATCCAAGTGGCTCCCACCAAGCCTCTGGGCACGCAGTACGACCTGTCGCTGGCCTACTCGCCCGGCGTGGCCGCGCCCTGCATGGAAATCCATGCCGATCCGCTCAACGCCTACAAATACACCGCCAAAGGCAACCTCGTTGCCGTCATCTCCAACGGCACCGCCGTACTCGGCCTGGGCAATATCGGCGCACTGGCCGGCAAGCCGGTAATGGAAGGCAAAGGCGTGCTGTTTAAAAAATTCGCCAACATCGACGTGTTCGACATCGAAGTCAACGAAACCGACCCCGACAAACTCGTCGACATCATCGCCTCGCTCGAGCCTACCTTCGGCGGCATCAACCTCGAAGACATCAAAGCCCCCGAGTGTTTCCACATCGAGAAAAAACTGCGCGAACGCTGCAACATCCCCGTATTCCACGACGACCAGCACGGCACCGCCATCATCACCGCCGCCGCCGTCCTCAACGCTCTGCGTGTTGTGAACAAAGACATCGCCCAAGTATCGCTGGTCTGCTCCGGCGCGGGCGCGGCGGCCATTGCCTGCCTCGACCTGCTCGTGGCACTCGGCATGAAACGCGAAAACATCACCGTCTGCGACTCCAAAGGCGTGATCTACCAAACCCGCGAAGACCGCGAACGCATGGACGAAAGCAAAGTACGCTACGCCGTGGCCGACAACGGCCAGCGCGTACTCGGCGACGCGGTGTCCGGCAAAGACATCTTCCTCGGCCTCTCCGGTGCCAACGTACTCAGCACCGATATGCTGAAAACCATGAATGCAAGTCCCATTGTCCTGGCATTGGCCAACCCCCAGCCCGAAATCTGGCCGCCCGAAGCCAAAGCCGCCCGCCCCGATGTCATCATCGGCACCGGACGCTCCGATTTCCCCAACCAGGTCAATAACGTATTGTGCTTCCCCTTCATCTTCCGAGGTGCGCTGGATGTGGGCGCAACCACCATCAACGAAGAAATGAAGCTCGCCTGCGTACGTGCTATCGCCGATTTGGCCATGGCCGAGTCCAGCGCGGAAGTGGCCGGCGCATACGGCGATGCCGAACTGACCTTCGGTCCGGAATACCTGATTCCCAAACCCTTCGACCCGCGCCTCATCGCCCGCATCGCCCCCGCCGTCGCCAAAGCCGCGATGGATTCCGGCGTGGCTTCCCGCCCGATTGCCGACCTTGAAGCCTATGCCGAAAAACTGACCGAATTTGTTTACAAAACCAGCCTCTTCATGCGCCCCGTCTTCAATCAGGCGCGCAAGGAGACCAAACGTATCGTTCTTACCGAAGGCGAAGACGAGCGCGTACTGCACGCCGCCCAGCACGTTGCCTCGCACAAACTGGCCTTCCCGATACTCATCGGCGACGGCAGGCTGATTGAAGAACGCATTGCCTCACAGGGTCTGACCATCCAGGCGGGCAAAGACTACGAACTCATCGACATCAAAAACAACCCCCACTACGAAGAAAGCTGGAAAGAGTATTACGAGCTGCGCAAACGTTTGGGCGTAACCGAAGAAATGGCCCGCCGCCGCCTCAAAGCCAACAGCACGCTGGTGGGTGCGCTGATGGTCAAACTCGGCCATGCCGACGGCCTGGTATGCGGCACTATGGGGCGTTTCCACGACCATTTCGCCGTGATGGAGGAAGTGATCGGCTACAACAATCCCGAAAAAGAAGCCTTTGCCATGAACGCCCTCATTTCCAACAAGGGCAACTTCTTCATCGCCGACACCTACATCAACGAAAACCCCACCGCCGAGCAGATTGCCAAAGGCACGCTGATGTGCGCCGCCGAAATGAAACGCTTCGGCATCAAGCCCAAAGCCGCGCTGGTGTCCAACTCCAACTACGGCTCGCACCGCAACGACGACGCGGCAAAAATGCAGCAGGCCCTGCAAATCATCCGCGAAGCCGATCCCGAGCTGGAAATCGACGGCGAAATGCAGGCCGATGTGGCTTTGGACGAAGAAATGCGCCGCAGCATCTTCCCCGAAACCACCCTCACAGGCGCGGCCAACCTCTTGGTGATGCCCAATGTGGAAGCGGCCAACATCAGCTACAACCTGCTGCGCGTGAACGCCACCAACGGCGTTACCGTCGGCCCCATCCTGATGGGCTTGAACAAACCCGTGCAGATTGTTACGCCGATTTCCACCGTGCGCCGCATTGTCAATATGATTGCTCTGGCCGCCGTGGACGCGCAACGCCAGTAAACGCGCCAAACGGCTTTCCGTCGTAAACAAAGGCCGTCTGAAAACCGCAATACGGTTTTCAGACGGCCTTTTTATTGCCACAGGCAGGATGTGCTGTTTTGGGCAGCACGCGTTTCCCTTATTGCGGCGGGCGTGTGCTGAACAAGAAACGAAAGGCCGTCTGAAAACCCGCAATACGGTTTTCAGACGGCCTTTGTATTCAGGGTGTTTTGACCATTTGATAGTGAAGCAGCACGAAAATATCCATCCCCTTGTTTGCACGGCAGGAAGGATGTACCGCCCCAAGCGGGGCACGTGGTTTTGTTGTGCGGGAAAACCCTGAGCCGCGTGTGTCGATTTGGGGCGATACACCCTGACTTACCAAGCACCAGGCCGTTTTTCCGTTTGCCGTTTCCGCTTCGCCGCTCTGCCGCTCTGCCGCAAAAGCCGGATGCCGACAGCCTTCGGTGCGGATTACCAGTCGCGGTCGAATTTGTCCAAACGGGCGTGGAGGTGTTCGAGATCGCGGCGTAGGGCGGCGTTTTCGCTGCGCAGCCTGGCGAGGTCGGCGTGCAGACGGGCGGCTTGTGCGGACAGTTCGTCAAAGTCCGCGCGGGAGACGGGGGCTTGGGACGGGGGGCGGAGGGCTAAGGTTTGCAGGCAGGAAGCGGCTTTGGCGGCGGCTTCGCGCAGGGCGGGTGCGGCGGAGAGTCCGGATAGGGCGGCAAGCAGGTACAGGCCGATGGCGGTGTCGCCGTTTATGGCGATGTCGCCGGCGGCGGGCGGATGTCCGGCGAGGATTTTCTGCCACGCGCTCCCGTGCAGGGTAATGGCGGTGTCGGCAGGGCGGTTGGTGGCGCGGAGCAGGCCGGCGGCGGTGCAGCGGCCTTTGAGTGTGAAACCGGCGGCGGAAACGGCGAGGGTGATGCCGTTGTAGCCTGCGAGTGTATGCCGGATGTCGGGGCTGAGGCGGATGAGGCTGTTGAGTAGGGCAAGTGCGGGCATGGCGGCTTTCAAAGGCCGTCTGAAAACCTGTTCAGACGGCCTGTATTGTTATTGGTATACGGTCAATATATCAGAAAATTCCGGATACAGGGTTTTGACGGTGCGGCGGTTTCCGCCTGCTGCAAACGCGGGAACGGAGAGGCCGAGCAGGGCGGCTTGGGCGGTGTAAAACTGCTGCTTGGAGGGGTGCGGGGTTTCGACGAGGTGGCGCAGGCGGTGTCCGTCGGGGGTGCAGGCCGTCTGAAAAAGGGCGGACACGGCGCGGCTGCGGTGGAGCATATTGGCCGGTTCGGCGGCATACGGGCGGCTTTTTTTGGCGAGGATGGAAAACAGGGGATGGCGTTCGGCGCAGTAGAGGCCGCCGAGGCGGAGGATGTCGGTGTGGGGAACGGCTGCGGCGGAGACGGCGGCTTCGGCAGTCAGGAGAAGGCGGGCGTTCGGGCTGCGTGGATCGGGGGAGGTGTGTTCGTCGCATACGCCCGTGCTTTGGCCGAAAACGCTGATGCTCGAAGCGAAGATGAGGTGGTTTGCGCCGTATGCGGCGGCGGCATCCGCCCAGGCGGATACGGCTGCAAGGTAGGTGTCGGGCGCGTGCTTGAAGGCGGACGGAGGAAGCAGGCAGATCCAAGTGCGGATGTCCTGCCAATGGGCAAAGGCCGCTTGCAAACCGTTGTGCAGGGCATCGGCCAAATCGCCGCAGGTCAGGGCGAGCGGCAGGGCGGTGTCGTCGGATGTCAGGTGTTTTTTCCATGCCGCCACGCGGCTGCCGTGCTGCCAGAGGGTTTCGGCCAGGGGGCGGCCGAGGTAGCCGAGGCCGAGGATGGCGCAGGATGCGGGCGCGTTCACGGCTGCGGCACTCCGGCTGCGGCGTTTTCAGACGGCCTCTGCATTTCTGCCGCCAGCCATGCGGGCTGTGTCCATTTTTGTACGTTTTGCGCCTGCTGCGGCTGCCATGCGGCCATTTTTTCGAGGAGGTCGGCGGGGGTGTCGGCAACACACAGCAGGCCGAGATTGGCCTGCGGCATGTAGCCTTCGGCGGCGGTACGTTCCAACAGGGCGAGCAGGGGATCGTAGAAGCCGCCGGTATTGACGATGCCGACGGGTTTGCGGTGCAGCCGCAGCTGGGAGAGGGAGAGGACTTCAAACAGTTCTTCAAAAGTGCCGATGCCGCCGGAGAGGGCGACAAATGCGTCGGAGAGGGCGATCATTTTGCTTTTGCGCGCGGCCATGTCGGCTGTTTGGATGAGTTCGGTCAGGCCGGGATGCGCCATTTCTTTTTCGACGAGAAAGGTGGGTATCACGCCTGTTACGCTGCCGCCGTGTTGCAGCACGGCATCGGCGGTGGCGCCCATCAGGCCGATGCGGCCGCCGCCGTAAATCAGGCGCGAGCCGCGTTGGGCAATCAGTGCGCCCAGCTCGCGGGCGGCGTGGAAGCAGGCGGGGTTTTGTCCGTAGTTCGAGCCGCAGTAGACGGCGATGTTGTTCATTTCGTTCATGGCTTTGCAGGGGGTGCTTACAGGACGGCGGCGGGATACGAGCCTATGGTTTTGACAAAAACATTGTCGGCGGCAAATTTGTCCAGCAGGGCACGGACGGGGGCATCGCTGCGGTGGCCTTCGATGTCGATGAAGAAAACGTATTCCCACAGGCCGGTTTTGCTGGGACGGCTTTCGAATTTGGTCATCGAAATACCCGCTGCGCCGAAGGGGGAGAGCAGGGCGGCGGCGGCTCCGGCGCGGTTGGGGATGGAAAACAGCAGCGAGGTTTTGTCGCGGCCGCTGGGGGCGGTGTCCTGTTTGCCCAATACGAGGAAACGGGTGGTGTTGTCGGGTTCGTCTTCGATATTGCGGGCGAGGACGGTGAGGGCGTAGCGTTCGGCGGCGGCCGTGCCGGCAACGGCCAGCGCGGTATCGTCTCCGGCAGCGAGGCGGGCGGCTTCGGCGTTGCTGGACACGGGGATGCGGGCGATGCCGGCGGGCAGGTTTTTGTTCAGCCAGTCGTGGCACTGTGCCAGAGCCTGTGCGTGGGCATACACTTTTTCCGCGCCTTCGAGGCCTTCGCAGCGGCGCAGGAGCTGGTGGTGGATGCGCAGCACGACTTCGCCGCAGGCTTTGAGCGGCGAGGAAACCAGCAGGTCGAGCGTACGCCCGACCGATCCTTCGGTGGAGTTTTCCACGGGGACGACGGCGTAGTCGGCCTGATCGGCTTCGACGCGGCGCATACATTCGTCTACGGTGGCGCAGGCGGCGGTGTCGGCGGCGTGGCCGAAGTGTTTGACTGCGGCCTGCTGGGTAAAAGTGCCTTCGGGGCCGAGGTAGGCGATGGTGAGCGGGCGTTCCACCGCGAGGCATTCGCTCATCACTTCGCGGAAAAGCCGCGCCACGCCTTCGTCGGACAGCGGGCCGGCGTTCATTTCCTTAATCCGGCGCAGTACCTGCGCTTCGCGTTCGGGGCGGTAGACCACGCCGGTGCCTTTGAGCTGGCCGATGGCGCGGGCGTGGACGGCGCGTTCGTTTAACAGTTTCAATACGGCGGCATCGATTTCGTCGATGGCGTTGCGGTGCGGCAGAAGCCGGCGTTCTTGTTCGGCGTTCATAAACCCTCGCGGTGGTGGTTGTATCAAGCCGCGCATTTTACCGCAGAATGTTTCGGCTTCGTGGAAGCCGTGTTTTCAGACGGCCTCAAAGGCGGAGGCTTCCGTCTGCGAAACGCGCGTAACGCTTGGCCGGGCAGGGAGAGGCCGTCTGAAAACGGCGTTCGGACGGCCTCAAAGGCAAAATTTGCTATAATCCGCCGCATTTTTCCCGCACATCCGAACCCAAGCTGTTCCAATGCCTGACGCGGCATTTGCCGCCGCCTGCAAGCAGCTTCCCAGCAAAAGAAAGCCCGGCCATGTCCCGATACCGCTACCTCCCCGACACCCGTCCCTATCCCGCCGAACCGGTCAGACGCGATCTGCTGATGCACGCCGTACAGGCCGCAGGCGGCGGCGCACAGGCGAAAATCGCCGCCGAAGCCCTGCGCGCGCAAATTTACGGAATGTTGTCGCAAGATTTCTATCTCAATCTCTCCGTCGCTTTGAGCATGGCTCCGAACGAAGATGCCTGCCGGCAGATTATGGCGGCGGTAAACGATGTGTTGCATGCGAAAACCGACGACGAAGTGCAGTGGTTTGCCCTGCCTGTGGTGATGGTGGCCGGCTGCAAAAAAGCCGCCGCCCTGCCTGCCGCCGCGCCCGCGCCCGAACTCTGCGCCTGTCTGGCCAACTATCCGCACACCCGTCCCTTTTCGCGCGCCGTCTGGCTGCCGCGCCTCATTACCGCCGGGCAGATGTCGGAAATCAATGCCGGACAATGGTTTAAAGCCAAGCAAAACACCGAAGCCGCTGCCGGTTTCGCCGCCTCTCTGCCGCAGACGGAGCAGCTTCCGCTGGTCGAAGGGCAATCGGTAAGCGTTGCCTATGCGCTGGGCTACGGCGGCTTGGAACTGGTGCCCGCACTCGGCAAAAACCTGCAAGATGCCGCCCTGCCGCTGATGCAGGTGTGGCTCGAAGCCCTGAAAACGCCGGGAGTAACCCTGTTTGCCAATCCGCTGCCGCCCGACAATCCAGCCGCCGCCCTCATCGAAGCCGGCCATATGCGCCTGCGCATGGCCTTGGATGTGTTTGCCGGCAACGCCATCCGCGCCATCAGAATGCAGAGTCCGCGCGTCGGCGTGGTGATGGCCGCGCAGGAAGGCGGCAGGCTCATGTTCGGCTTCAACGCCACAGAAAGCCAGTTTGATGTGCAGCCGCAAGTCTTTTCCTGGCCGCTCTCGCCGACGGACAAAATCGAAACCGTCCAGCAAAACTTCATCGATCTGCTGGTGGAATGTCAGGTGGAAAACATCCGCCTGCTGCACGATCCTGTGGGCGAAAACGAGGAGCTGCCGTCTTATCCGCAGGCCCTGCGCCTGCCCGGACACAATCCGCTCTACGGCGACGGCGGCGAATCATGACCGTGCGCGTCCTTTTCGTCTGCCTCGGCAACATCTGCCGCTCGCCGATGGCCGAATACGTTTTGCGCCGCACCGCCGCCGAACGCGGCCTGTCCGATACCGTCCGATGCGCCAGCGCGGGTACTTCCGGCTGGCACGACGGCGAAGATATGCACCGTGGCACGAAAACCGTGCTGCGCCGCCACGGCATCGACAGCGGCGGCTTCGCCAGCCGGCGGGTAACGGCAGACGATTGGCAGCGTTTCGATTACCTGCTGGCCATGGACGACGACAATCTCGCCGAGCTGGAAAAACGCTTCGGCCGCCATCCGCAAAAGCTGTTCAAACTCACGGATCTGATTCCTGAATCCGGTTATGCCGCCGTTCCCGACCCGTGGTACACCGGCGATTTCGACGAAACCTACCGGCTGGTTTCGGCGGGCTGCGCGGCATTGGCGGACAAAATTGCGGCGGAACGGGAGTAGGCCGCAGGATTGGGAATACGCTGCGGTATGCAAGACAACAGGCCGTCTGAAAAATGTTTTTCAGACGGCCTGTGTTTACTTTAAAACACGCGGTCAGGCAAATGCCGGTCTGCCGTTTTCCACGCCGACGCGAATCGTGCTTTCGGGCGGGTAGCGGCCTTCGAGCAGGGCGCGGGCGAGCGGGTTTTCGATTTCGGCCTGAATCGCGCGTTTGAGCGGGCGCGCGCCGTACACGGGGTCGAAACCGGCTTGGGCGATGAAATCGAGCGCGGCATCGTCCACGGCGAGGCGCAGGTTTTGCGCGGCCAGGCGTTTTTCCAAACCTTTGAGCTGGATTTTGGCGATGCTGCGGATATTGGCCTGATCAAGTCCGTGGAACACCACCACTTCGTCGATGCGGTTAATCATTTCGGGGCGGAAATGCGCTTTCACGTCTTCCATCACCACTTCTTTTACTGCTTCATAGTCCTGCGTACCCATCTGCTGGATGTGCTGGCTGCCGATATTGGAAGTCATCACAATCACGGTGTTTTTGAAATCCACCGTGCGGCCTTGACCGTCGGTGAGGCGGCCGTCGTCCAAGACTTGCAGCAGGATGTTGAACACGTCGGGGTGTGCTTTTTCCACTTCGTCGAGCAGAATCACGCTGTAGGGCTTGCGGCGCACCTGTTCGGTGAGGTAGCCGCCTTCTTCGTAGCCGACATAGCCCGGGGGCGCACCGATTAAGCGGGCAACGGCGTGTTTTTCCATATATTCCGACATATCGATGCGGATAAGGTGGTCTTCGCTGTCGAACAAAAAGCCTGCCAGTGCTTTGCACAGCTCGGTTTTGCCCACACCGGTGGGGCCTAAAAACAGGAAGCTGCCGTAGGGTTTGTTCGGGTCGGCAAGGCCGCTTCGGCTGCGGCGGATGGCATCGGACACGGCGCGTACGGCTTCGTCTTGTCCCACCACGCGCTGATGCAGCACTTCTTCCATTTTCAACAGCTTGTCGCGCTCGCCTTCCATCATTTTGGCTACGGGAATGCCGGTGATGCGGGAAACGATTTCGGCCACTTCGTCCGCGCCTACTTCGGTGCGGAACAGTTTGTTGGCCTTTTTGCCGTCCGGGTTGCTTTCGGCAGCCTGAAGCTGCTGGCCGAGCTTGGGCAGCTCGCCGTATTCGAGTTCGGACGCGCGGGCGAAGTCGCCTTGGCGTTTGGCCTGTTCGATTTTGAACTTGATTTCGTCGATTTGTTTTTTGATGTCGGCGCTGCTGCTGGAAGCGGCTTTTTCCGCTTTCCAGATTTCGTCCAAATCGGCGTATTCTTTTTGCAGGCCGTCGATTTCTTCGTCGATTAATTCCAAACGTTTTTTGCTTGCTTCGTCGCTTTCTTTTTCCACGTGCATCTTTTCCATTTTGAGCTGGATGATGCGGCGGTCGAGCTTGTCCATCTGTTCGGGCTTGGAATCGAGCTCCATTTTGATGCGGCTGGCAGCTTCGTCAATCAAATCAATGGCTTTGTCGGGCAGGAAACGGTCGGTGATGTAGCGGTCGCTCAACTCGGCGGCGGCGACAATCGCCGGGTCGGTGATGTCGATGCCGTGGTGGATTTCGTAACGCTCCTGCAGGCCGCGCAAAATCGCAATCGTGTCTTCCACGCTCGGCTCGCCCACCAAAACTTTTTGGAAACGGCGTTCCAGCGCGGCATCTTTTTCGATGTATTGGCGGTATTCGTCGAGCGTGGTCGCGCCGATGCAGTGCAATTCGCTGCGTGCCAGAGCCGGTTTGAGCATATTGCCCGCGTCCATCGCGCCGTCGGTTTTGCCCGCGCCCACCAGCGTGTGGATTTCATCAATGAAAATCAGCGTGTTGCCGTCGTCTTTGGCCAAGTCGTTCAACACGGCTTTGAGGCGCTCTTCAAATTCGCCACGGTATTTCGCGCCGGCAATCAGCGCGGCCAAATCCAGCACCAGCAGGCGTTTGTTGCGCAGGCTCTCCGGCACTTCGCCGTTGACGATGCGTTGTGCCAAGCCTTCCACAATCGCGGTTTTGCCCACGCCCGGCTCGCCGATGAGTACGGGGTTGTTTTTGGTGCGGCGCTGCAATACCTGAATCGCGCGGCGGATTTCGTCGTCGCGGCCGATTACCGGGTCGAGCTTGCCGTCGCGGGCGCGTTGGGTTAAATCAAGGGTGTATTTTTTCAACGCATCGCGTTGGTCTTCGGCATTGGCATCGTTCACGTTTTGTCCTCCGCGTACCGCGTCAATCGCGGCATTGATGTTTTGTTCGGTGGCACCGGCTTCTTTCAGGATTTTTCCTGCGGCATCGTTTTGCTGTACCAGCGCGAGCAGGAATAATTCGCTGGCAATGTAGGCATCGCCGCGTTTGGCGGCGGCTTTGTCCGTTAAATTCAATACCGCCTGCAATTCGCGGCTGGGCATAATGTCGCCGCCCTGTCCCGATACTTTGGGCAGGCCGCTTAAATATGCGTTCAGTTTCTGCTTGGCCTGCGACACGTTCACGCCTGCATGTGCCAAAAGCGCGGCCGCGCCGCTGTTTGCATCGTCGAGCAGGGCTTTCAATACAAAGCCCGCTTCCAGATAGCTGCTGTCGGCTGCCAGCGCGAGACTCTGGCCTTCCTGCAGAGCCTGTTGGAATTTGGCGGTCAATTTGTCGAATCTCATAGTGTCTCCTTAGGTGAAGAGTGTTTTGACATGACACGCTATATAGGGCAAGCTGTGGATAAGTCAAGCGTTAAGATAGGTAAACTGTGGATAACTGCGCCGCGCGGAGCTTGCCCGCTGTTTTCAGACGGCCTACCATCCGCCTTTTTCTAAGGACATCCTGCTGTGAAATATGATTTTATGCTGCCCTCTTCATCGGGCGACACCTTCCGATCCGCCGACCGCCTCCCCCTTGTCCTCTACTTCTATCCCAAAGACAACACGCCCGGCTGCACCACCGAAGGTCTTGAATTTAACGTGCTGCTGCCCGAGTTTGCCGCATTGGGCTATACCGTTGCCGGCATTTCGCGCGACGGCGTGAAATCGCACCAGAATTTTTGCGCCAAACAGGGCTTCGGCTTCGAGCTTTTGAGCGATGTCGACGAAACCGTATGCCGCCTGTTTGACGTAATCAAACTGAAAAAGCTCTACGGCAGGGAATCCTACGGCATCGAGCGCAGCACCTTCGTATTAAACGAAAAGGGAGAAATCGCATACGAATGGCGCAAAGTCAAAGTGGCAGGACACGCCCGCGAAGTGCTGGATACGCTCAAAAAAGGCAGAGAGGCCGTCTGAAAACGCGGTTTCGACAAAGTGCAAACCATGACCGACGATCCCATCGAACGCCTGCTCGAGCATCTTTGGCTGCAAGAACGCCTCAGTGCGAACACCCTGGCCGCCTACCGCAGCGACCTGAATAAAATCGCCGTTCGGCTGGCGGGGCAGGGTTGCGGCTGGTTGGACGCAAAAGATACCGATCTGGCCCGGGCCGTGTACCGCGACGAAGAAAGCCCCCGCTCGCGCTCTCGCGCCCTTTCCGCCTGCAAACGCCTTTACGGCTGGCTGTTGGAAACAGGGCAAACCGACACCGATCCCACCGAACACCTGCGCAGCCCCAAGCAGGAAAAAACCCTGCCCGCAGCCATAAGCGAAGGCCAAATCGAAGCCCTGCTCGCCGCTCCGGACAGCGGTACGCCCCACGGCCTGCGCGACAAAGCCCTGCTCGAACTAATCTACGCCACTGGATTGCGTGTGAGCGAGGCCGTGGGCTTGCGGCTGGCCGATACCGATCTGCCGCGCGGTCTTGTTTCCACCATCGGCAAAGGCGGAAAACAGCGCATTGTTCCTATGGGCGAAGAAGCCGTGTACTGGCTGGAACGCTATCTTGCCGAATCCCGCCCGCTGCTGCTGAAAAATGCCCGTTGCGACGAAATCTTCGTCAGCCAGAAAAGGATAGGCATCAGCCGCCAGCTTGCCTGGATGGTTGTCGAAAAATATGCCGCCGCTGCCGGCATCCGCCATCTTTCCCCCCACAGCCTGCGCCACGCCTTTGCCACCCACCTTGTCAACCACGGCGCAGACCTGCGCATCGTGCAGGAGCTGCTCGGCCACGCCAGCATCAGCACCACCGAAATCTACACCCGTGTTGCCGCCGAACGCCTGAAAAATATTGTGGCCGAACACCATCCGCGATCCCTTTAAACCTGCCGCGCGGCTGCGGCCTGCATGAAACAGGCCGTCTGAAAACCCGCATCCCCTTTTCAGACGGCCTCCGTTGCTCCGTTTGACCAAGATTCCTATAATCCGCAGCTCTCCAAGAGCAAGCCGCAGCACAGGCGGCATCATTAAAAAGGAATCACAAAATGACCGATCTCACACCCTGGCAAACCGCTCCGCTTCACGACATTACCGCCCATATCGTCCCCCGCTACCACAACACCCACCGCAGCCAGCTTGCCGAGATGATCGGGCGCGGTACTGTGCTTGCCGAAACCGAATCCGGTTTTCCCGAAGACTTCGTCCCCACCGTCCAAGCCATCCAAAACGAGCTGCTCAGCCACATGATGAAAGAAGAGCGCATCCTCTTTCCCATGATTGAAAACGGGGCGGGCAGCGGCGCGGCCATGCCGATCCGCATGATGATGCACGAACACGGCGACCATAGAGGCGCAATCGGCCTGCTTGCCGCCGTAACCAATCAGTTTACGCCGCCCGAACACGCAGGCGGAGAGTGGCGGCAGCTTTACACAATCGCCCGACAGTTTGCCGACGATCTCGCCGAGCATATCGAGCTGGAAGACAACATCCTCTTCGCCCGCACGCTGTCCGTATAGGAAGGAAAGGCAGGCAGGATCTGCCGGAGTATTTGCAGATGCTTGTTGCGCAATCTGCTTTTTCCATCACAAACGGAAAAAGACGGCTGCTTTTGCCGTTTCCGACCGAGCAAGAGGCCGTCTGAAAACAGATTTTTCAGACGGCCTTTTTTAATTCAAAATAATCTTTTCTCTCTAATCCCCTACCGTTTCGGCCTGCCTTATGAAGATGAACCAGACAGCCTGAAAAGCGTTATGTGCCGTTTAAGCGGCGGACAATGATTTGGCTGAGGCGGCGGACATCCTCTTCGCCGGCACGGGGCAGCACGGCCTGCCAATCGCGCAGGGTAAATTCAGCGTAATTCAGATTCGAACCCACACTGCGGGCGACGGATAATCCTTTTTTGTCTTTGCCTCTGTTTTTGAAACGCACCGAGTAAGTGGCGGCTTGCGGCTCGTGTGCGGGCAAATCCAACACGCGGTTGTAGCGTTTTATCAGCCACAGCGTGAAAAGCGGAGCAATAACGTCGTACGCGACAAGAGGAAGCACGGCAGGCAAAAGCAGTTCGCCGTTATGCAGGAAGATATTGGGCAGGGCAAAGTAAACGATAACCGTGAGCACCAGCGGCACGGGCTGCGTATAAACCAGCATCTTTTTGATGCGGCGCGCGTTATCGCGCTCGGCTTGGGTAACGGGGGTATTTTTCTGCCATGAAATTTCGTTTTCACCCGACTGCGCGGCATGCAGCACTTCGGCAAACGGCGTTTCGGGGACGGGGATATTTTGCATAACGCATCCTTCGGATAGGGGAAAACAGCCTCTGTTCATTTTCAGACGGCCTTTATGCTTTATTGCCTGATAGGAAATGAACATATCGAATGAAACAAGACAGAATGTCGGATGGCGGACACAGCTTACAGCTCGAAGCCGTCCAAATCGTCGGCACCGATTTCGGCATCGATTTGGCCGATGAGGTAGGAGGAAATTTCCACTTCCTGCGGGGCTACCTGAACGTTGTCCGACGAGAGCCAGGCATTAATCCACGGAATCGGGTTTTGGTTGGCGGCGGGGAAGGCGGGTTCCAGGCCGACGGCGATCATGCGGTGGTTGGTGATGTATTCGACGTATTGGCACAGAATGTCTTTGTTCAGGCCGATCATCGAGCCGTCTTTAAACAGGTATTCCGCCCACTCTTTTTCCTGCAAGGCCGCTTTTTTAAACAGATCGAAGCAGTCGTTTTGCAATTCGGCAGCGATTTCGGCCATTTCCGGGTCGTCCACGCCGCTGCGCATCAGGTTCAGCATGTGCTGGGTGGAAGTCAGGTGCAGTGCTTCGTCGCGGGCGATGAGTTTGATGATTTTGGCGTTGCCTTCCATCAGCTCGCGTTCGGCGAAGGCAAACGAGCAGGCGAAGGAAACATAAAAACGGATGGCTTCGAGCACGTTGACGCACATCAGGCACAGATACAGTTTTTTCTTCAGTTCGCGCTTGTCCACCACAACGGTTTTGCCGTTGACGCGGTGTTCGCCCTCGCCCAACAGGTTGTAATATTGGGTATATTCGATTAAATCGTCGTAATAGCAGGCGATGTCTTCGGCGCGGGCGATGATGTATTCGTTCTGTACGATGTCGTCAAACACGACAGACGGGTCGTTCACGATGTTGCGGATGATGTGGGTGTAGCTGCGCGAGTGGATGGTTTCTGAGAATGACCAGGTTTCAATCCACGTTTCCAGCTCGGGAATGGAAACCAGCGGCAGCAGCGCCACGTTGGGGCTGCGTCCCTGAATCGAATCGAGCAGGGTTTGGTATTTCAAATTGCTGATGAAAATATGCTTTTCGTGATCGGGCAGGTTTTGGTAGTCGATGCGGTCGCGTGACACGTCGATTTCTTCCGGCCGCCAGAAAAACGACAGTTGTTTTTCAATCAGTTTTTCAAAAACTTCGTATTTTTGCTGGTCATAACGCGCCACATTCACCGGCTGGCCGAAAAACATCGGTTCGAGCAAAGCATCGTTTTTCTCTTTGCTGAAGGTGCTGTATGACATGACTAGGTGTTCGCAAGGCATGGAGGGGTCTCTCTGTATGGGTGGGTATGGGTAAGTTGGGGCTACCTGAAAACGGATTTTGGGATTTCAGACGGCCTGTTGTTTGTCTGTTGTATCAGACGGAGGCCGCTCTGCTCAAACGCGTGCGCCGCTTAGGCGGCACACCCTACCTTGGGTTGTGCAGGCTGTGCTTGCTTCTTCCGATGCCGTTGTTCCCGCGCTGGCGGGAATTTTGTTTTTTGCTTATCGTCTGTGGCACGCGGAGCAGATTCCCGCCTGCGCGGGAATGACGGTGTTTTTTCAGACGGCCTTTTCAGGCTGTTTTTTGATTCAGGCCGTCTGAAAGGCTACCTGAAAATTCCAAGCTGTCGGATACAGCTATCCGGCCTGCACAATCAAATCTTACACGCCCCTCCTGCGCAGCCGTCGTCCTGCAAATCGGTTTGGGTGTCGTCCGCGCCGTCGCGGGTGTTGTGGTAATACAGGGTTTTGAGGCCGAATTTGTAGGCGGTGAGCAGGTCTTTGAGCATCTGCTTCATGGGCACGCGGCCGCCTTCGAAACGCTGTGGGTCGTAGCTGGTGTTGGCGGAGATGGCCTGGTCGACAAATTTCTGCATCACGCCGACGAGTTTCAGGTAGCCGTCATTGCCGGGCATCTGCCATAACAGTTCGTATTGGTTTTTGAGGCGGCCGAATTCGGGGACAACCTGCTTCAAAATGCCGTCTTTCGAGGCTTTGACCGAAACGAGGCCGCGCGGCGGCTCGATGCCGTTGGTGGCGTTGGCAATCTGCGAGCTGGTTTCAGACGGCATCAGGGCGGTCAGGGTGGAGTTGCGCAGGCCGTGTTTGAGGATGTCGGCGCGCAAGGCTTCCCAATCGAGATGCAGCGGTTCGGTGCAGACGGTGTCCAAATCTTTTTTGTAGGTGTCGGTGGGCAGCTTGCCTTGGGCGTAGGTGGTTTCGTGGAACAGCGGGCAGGCGCCGAATTCTTTGGCCAAAGCCACCGAGGCTTTGAGCAGATGGTATTGGATGGCTTCAAAGGTGCGGTGGGTTAAGGCGATGGCGGAATCGTCGCTGTATTTGACTCCGTTTTTGGCCAGATAATAGGCGTAGTTGATGACGCCTATGCCGAGGGTGCGGCGGTTCATGGTGGCGGTTTTGGCGGCTTTGACGGGATAGTCCTGATAGTCGAGCAGTGCGTCTAGGGCGCGTACGGCCAAATCGGCCAAGCCTTCCAATTCGTCCAGACTTTCCAATGCGCCCAAGTTGAATGCCGACAGGGTGCACAGGGCGATTTCGCCGGTTTCGTCGTTGATGTCGTTCAGGGGCTTGGTGGGCAGGGCGATTTCAAGACACAGGTTGGACTGGCGCACGGGTGCGACGCGCGGATCGAACGGGCTGTGGGTGTTGCAGTGGTCGACGTTTTGGATATAGATGCGGCCGGTGCCGGCACGCTCCTGCATCATCAGCGAAAACAGTTCGGTGGCCGGCAGGCTGCGTTTGCGGATATCGGGGTTTTGTTCGTATTGGGTATAGAGCCGCTCGAATTCGTCTTGGTCGGCAAAAAAGGCTTCATACAGACCGGGCACTTCGTTGGGCGAAAACAGGGTGATGTTGCCGCCCTTAATCAGGCGGGTGTAGAGCAGGCGGTTGATCTGCACGCCGTAATCGAGGTGGCGCACGCGGTTGTCTTCCACGCCCCTGTTGTTTTTCAGCACCAAAAGGCTTTCGACTTCGATGTGCCAGAGCGGGTAAAACAACGTGGCCGCGCCGCCGCGCACGCCGCCCTGGGAGCATGATTTGACGGCTGCCTGAAACATTTTGAAAAACGGAATACAGCCGGTGTGCTGCGCTTCGCCGCCGCGTATTTCGCTGCCCAAGCCCCTGATGCGGCCGGCGTTGATGCCGATGCCCGCGCGTTGGGATACGTATTTGACAATCGCGCTGGTGGTGGCGTTGATGGAATCTAGGCTGTCGTCGCACTCAATCAGCACGCAGCTTGAAAACTGGCGCGTGGGGGTACGCACGCCGCTCATAATCGGCGTGGGCAGGGAAATTTTGAACGTGGAAACCGCATCGTAAAACCGTTTCACATAATTCAGACGGCTCTCGCGCGGGTATTTGGCAAACAGGCACATCGCCACCAGCATATACAGAAACTGCGGGGTTTCGTAGATTTGGCGGCTGACGCGGTTTTGCACCAGATATTTGCCTTCGAGCTGCTTGACCGCGCCGTAAGAGAAAGTCATGTCGCGTTCGTGATCGATGTAGGCGTTCAGCTCGTCAAATTCTTCGCGGCTGTAATCGGCCAGAATGTGGCGGTCGTATTTGCCCGCTTCGGTCAGCTTGGAAACGTGGTCGAAAAGGTGCGGCGGCTCGAATTGGCCGTAGGCGATTTTGCGCAGGTGGAAAATGGCCAGACGCGCGGCCAGATATTGGTAGTCGGGGGTTTCCTGAGAAATCAGGTCGGCAGCGGCTTTGATGATGGTTTCGTGAATGTCGTCGGTGCGGATGCCGTTGTAAAACTGGATGTGCGATTTGAGCTCGACCTGCGATACGGAAACGTTGTCCAAACCCTCCGCCGCCCAGGCAACAACACGGTGGATTTTGTCTAAATTGATGGGTTCCAAACGGCCGTCGCGTTTGGTTACTTGCATATTTTCAGCGGCACTCATCTGCTGTCCTTCAAACGGTAAAAATACTAGATATGGTATAAACCAGGCTGTCTGAATACAATATATCGTGTTTTTCCCGTTTGAAACAGGTCTTGACAAAGCCATCGGAAAACCCTTTTCTCCAGCCGGAAAATAATGCTTTTGCCCAAGGTTTGATGCTGCGGGAATTTGTGGCGGCAGGCTGCCGAAAAAACCGGCAAGTTAAAAAACGTTAAGCTAAAATCGGCTGGCTGCAAGGCAAAGAGGCCGTATCTGAGTGCACAGACGGGTGGTGATGGGCAAGTGGAAGCGAATGCGGCCTTTTTCGGTATGTTCGTACACGCAGACGCATTCGGGAAAACGGCGTTTGAGGAAGCTGGTGTATAGGCCGTAAAAACGGTTTTGGTGCATTGGCTTTTGATATTGCCACCAGGGGATGAAAAATTTTTTGAGAATGCCGCCGCTTGCAGGCAGGCCATAGGTTCTGCTCGTTTATGGACAACAAAACGGTTAATATCCGAGGCTTGAGCGGCATTGTAACCGGCCGCCTGCACCTGCACCTGCCCCCCGCCGCCCCGCAGCACATCCGCCTGCAACTGACCCTTATCAGCGGCAGCCGCACCCGCTGCTACGAATGGCTCCTAAACGCACACGGCGGCTGGGAAACCCTGCCGCGCCGCCCGCTGTCCGCAAGCGGCAAACAACTGATCGAAGGTGCAGGCAGCAGCATCCGCCTGCACCTCGCAGACCTCATCCAATCCAACCACCCCTAAGAAAGGAACCCCCCATGTCCATGAACCCCGTCTACCTCTGGTATCCCGCCCACTTCCCCGATCCCGCCGCCATGCTGCCCGAGAGCCTGTCAGCCGCGCAGCAGATTGCCGACGAATGGGCGGAAAAGCCCCTGCCCGCCGGTGCGGATCCCGGCCCCTTTGCCGAACTGGCCGCCATCATCGCAAAGGCCGCCCACGCCCCCGAAGCAAGCGCAGGCTTCCGCCAAAGCTATGCCGGCATCGAAACCGATCTGCCCGCCTACCTGCGCGGCCACGCCCTGGCCGAGCTGTCCGAGCATTATGATGAAATCATGCCGCTGCTGGATGACTACGCCCCCGATCTCGGCTTGGTGCTATACGACAGCAACGGCCGCCTGCTCCTGCCCGACGGCCGCAGCTTTCCCGAAGAAGACTTCTTTGCCGCCATCCAGCGCGAGCTGGAAGAAAAAGCGGCAGCCGAAAGAAAATGGCGTGCCGCCAACCGGGGCCTGCCGGAAAACATCAAAGATTTCTACAAATACTTCCGCCCGAAGACCGACGAATTGATGGGGCGTTACGGCTTTGAATATGCCCCGCAGTTCTACCGTCCCGAAGGCCATGACAAGAGAAGCCGCAAGCCCGAGCCGGATGTGATGGTTTATGCCAAAGCGACCGAACATGGTTGGCAGATTATTTATATTTCCATCGGTGATCTCTATAACGACGGCGTTTACGACATATGGGTAAGCTGGAATCTTTCCGACGAAACGGTAGAGCAGATTCACTGGTACGAGCTGGACAATATCCACCCTTATGATAGAAAAAACAATAAAAAACAATTAGCTGCTGGGGGGGGGGTCAATATTGGCTATTATCTTTCTTCCTCATGGGATGGTGGTTACATAGGTTCAAGCCAATTCAAAACAGAAAGTCAGATCGAGGCATTTCTGGCCTATATAGAGACTAGGCTGGCGGAAGTGGCACCGATTTCGGCCTATGGCGATTTGGAGGCCTATTTCAACAGCAGGCTGGGTAAAGCCAGCGAATATAAAGATTATTCTGAGAAACTAAATAAAAACATCAAGACCTATAACGATTTTCCTATCGTACTGGTCGATCTTTATCTGGAAGGCAGGCGCAACCTCAGAGAGGTCGTAGAGTCGTGGCTGGCGGCGGACGATGCTTATTTTGGCAACAAGGAGTTTGCACGGGAACGGCTGATGAACACCCTAACCTACTTGGAAAACAGGCCGAGAACCTGATTCGGCAGTTGAAGCACGGCCGCCGGCTGCACCGCACCGGCGGCAAACCTTATCCCGCCCCCTAAGAAAGGAACCCCCATGTCCATGAACCCCGTCTACCTCTGGTATCCCGCCCACTTCCCCGATCCCGCCGCCATGCTGCCCGAGAGCCTGTCAGCCGCGCAGCAGATTGCCGACGAATGGGCGGAAAAGCCCCTGCCCGCCGGTGCGGATCCCAGCCCCTTTGCCGAACTGGCCGCCATCATCGCAAAGGCCGCCCGCGCCCCCGATTTCCCCGCCGTAGGGTGTGTCGCTTAAGCGACGCACGCGTTTTCTGCGGGTTGCGCCATTTGGCAGATTAGGAAAACATCAGGCCGTCTGAAAACAGATTTTCAGACGGCCTTTTATGATGCGGCGTTTATTTGTCGCGGGAGGCGAGCTGGTCAAACAGGCCGCCGTCGGCGAAGTGTTCGGCCATGATTTTGTCCCATGCGCCGAAGACGGTGTTGGGGTCGAAGGTGTCGAGCGGGGGCAGATTGGCAGCGGCGGACGGTTTCGGGATCAACGGGCGTATCGGCATAATGGCGCACGGAGCGGCGGTGTTCGAGCAGGGATTGCAGGGACATGGGATTCGGATTCCTTTTTTAGGGCGGTGCCGCACAGGCTGCCTGAATGCGGGGGCTTACCGCAACGGTTCCGCCTGCAAGGCACGGCAGGCCGATTCGTTTTCAAGCACGCAGGCGTTTCGGAGCTTTTGCAGACGTTCTTCCCGCGATAAGGCGTGCTTTGTTTGTGCGCCTTTGCTGTCCATGCTCTGCAAATTGGTGCAGGCATTGGCATAGCCGCCTTTGCAGGCTTTGCGGTAGAGTGCGCGGGCTTTGTCCGCATCTTCGCCCAAGCCTCCGTAAGGGTTCAGATAAAGGTTGCCCAAAACATTGCAGCCTTTCATATTGCCGCCGTTGCAGGCCTTTTCCAGCGGTGCGCGGGCGGCATCGGAGGCTTCCATATAGTCGCGTGTCCAGATGGCGAAGGTTACGCAACTGTCGAGTTTGTTTTTATCGCATTCGGCCGCCAGCCGCATATAGGCTTTTCTGCTGAACGGCTCTTGTGCATGAACCGAAAACGGCAGCAGGAATGCGGCTGCCAGAAAGATTTTTTTCATTTTCTGTTTCCAACCAAAAAAGGCCGTCTGAAACTTTTTCAGACGGCCTTGTTTGTATTTAACCCAAAGCCTTGCGTGCGCCGGCGAAGAGGCGGTACCAGCCTGAAAGTTCGCTGCCGTGCCACGCTTCGGGCAGCCAGCTCATTTGGGCGGTGCGGTACACGCGCTCGGGGTGCGGCATCATGATGGTTACGCGGCCGTCGGCGTTGCTTACGCCCGCGATGCCCTGCGGAGAGCCGTTGGGGTTGAGCGGATAGGTTTCGGTAACTGCGCCGGTGCCGTCGGTGTATTGCAGGGCGGTGAGGCCGTCTGAAATCTTGCCGCCGGTGCGGCTGAAATCGGCGCGGCCTTCGCCGTGGCTGATGACGACGGGCAGGCTGCTGCCCTGCATTTCGGCCAGAATCAGCGAGGGCGACTTGGGTACGCGCACCATGCTCAAACGCGCTTCAAACTGCTCGCTGCGGTTGCGGCGGAATTTCGGCCAGCCCGCCGTGCCGGGAATGATTTCGGCCAGATTGCTCATCATCTGGCAGCCGTTGCACACGCCCAGCGCGAGGGTGTCTTGGCGCGCAAAGAAAGCGGCAAACTGTTCGCGCAAGGCGGGGTGGAACAGGATGGATTTCGCCCAGCCTTCGCCCGCGCCGAGCACGTCGCCGTAGCTGAAGCCGCCGCAGGCGGCCAGCATTTGGAAGCCGGCCAGATTGGCGCGGCCGGCCATCAGGTCGCTCATGTGCACGTCGTAAGCGTCGAAACCGGCGCGGGTAAAGGCGGCGGCCATTTCCACTTGGCCGTTTACGCCCTGCTCGCGCAACACGGCGATTTTGGGTTTTGCGCCGCTGTTGATGTAGGGCGCGGCGATGTCTTCGCGCACGTCGAATGCCAAATCGGCAAACAGGGCGGAACGCGCGTTGTCGGCCAATAATTCAAACTCGCTGTCGGCACATTCGGGGTTGTCGCGCAGGCGTTGGATTTGGTGGCTGGTTTGCTGCCATGCCTGTTGCAGGTTCAGACGGCCTTCGTCAAATATCGTTTCGCCGTTGCTGCTGATGCGGATGCGGTCGTTTTCGGCGATGGCGGCGATGCGGTACGCGTCCAACCCTGCCTGTTTGAAAGCAGCCTGAATGCCGTCTGAATCGGCTTGGCGGATTTGAACGGCCGCGCCGAGTTCTTCGTTAAACAGTGCGGTCAGCGCATCGGCGTTTTCAGGCAGCCCGATATCCAAGCCGACTCGCGCGGCAAACGCCATTTCCGCCAGCGTGGCAAACAGGCCGCCGTCGCTGCGGTCGTGGTAGGCCAGGAGCTTGTCTTCGGCCACCAGTTTCTGCACCACATCGTAAAAGGCTTTCAGACGGCCTGCGTCGATGTCGGGCGCTTCGCCGCCGGTTTCGTTATACACCTGCGCCAGCGCCGAGCCGCCCATGCGGGCTTTTCCGAAGCCCAAATCGACAAACAGCAGCACGCTGCCGGCCACGTTTTTCAGCTCGGGGGTAACGGTTTTGCGCACGTCCTGCACGGGGGCGAAGCCGGTGATGATCAGGCTCAGCGGCGACACCACCGATTTTTGCACGCCCTCTTCCTGCCACACGGTTTTCATGGAAAGCGAGTCTTTGCCCACGGGAATGCTGATGCCCAAATCCTGACAGGTTTCGGACACCGCCTGCACCGTGCGGTAGAGTTTTTCGTCTTCGCCCGCATTGCCGCAGGCGGCCATCCAGTTGGCGGACAGTTTGATGTTGCCGATGTTGCCGATGTTCACGCCCGCAAGGTTGGTCAGCGCTTCGCCTATGGCCATGCGGCCGGACGCGGGCGCGTCAAACAGGGCGACGGCGGGTTTTTCGCCCATCGCCATCGCCTCGCCTTTGCAGGTGTCAAAGCCCATGATGGTTACGGCGGCATCGGCCACGGGGGTTTGGTAGCGGCCGACCATCTGGTCGCGGTGGGTCAGGCCGCCGACGCTGCGGTCGCCGATGGTAATCAGAAAGTTTTTGGCGGCCACGGCGGGCAGGCGCAAAACGCGGTAGGCGGCTTCTTTCAAATCGATACGGCTACCTGAAAACGCTTTTTCAGACGGCCTGACGGTTTCGTCGCGGCGCGTGGTTTTGGGCGGTTTGCCCAGCAACACGTTCAGCGGCAGATCGACGGGGTTGTTGCTGTACAAATCGTCGCGCACCTGCAAATGGCCGTCGTCGGTGGCCGTGCCGACCACGGCAAACGGGCAGCGCTCGCGTTCGCAAATGGCTTCAAACGCCGCCAAATCGGCGGGCAACACCGACAACACATAACGCTCCTGCGCTTCGTTGCACCAAATCTGCATCGGGTTCAGGCCGTGTTCTTCCAGCGGCACGTCGCGCAGCTTGAACACCGCGCCGCGCCCCGCGTCGTTGACCAGCTCGGGAAAGGCGTTGGACAAGCCGCCCGCGCCGACATCGTGGATGGCGATAATCGGGTTGGCCGCGCCGAGCTGCCAGCAGCGGTCGATGACTTCCTGTGCGCGGCGTTCGATTTCGGGATTGCCGCGCTGCACCGAGTTGAAATCCAGGCTGGAATCGTTGCTGCCGGTGTCCATAGACGAAGCCGCGCCGCCGCCCAAGCCGATCAGCATGCCCGGCCCGCCGAGCTGGATTAACAATGCGCCTTCGGGAATTTCGTTTTTATGCGTTTGCTGCGCTTGGATATTGCCCAGGCCGCCGGCAATCATAATCGGCTTGTGGTAGCCGCGCATTTGGCCGTCGAAACGCTCTTCAAAGGTGCGGAAATAGCCGGTGAGGTTCGGGCGGCCGAATTCGTTGTTGAACGCCGCGCCGCCGACGGGGCCGTCGATCATGATGTCCAACGCGCTGCTGATGTGGGCGGGCTTGCCGTATGGCTGCTCCCACGGCTGCGCGAAACCGGGAATATTGAGGTTGGATACGGTAAAGCCGGTCAGGCCCGCTTTGGGGCGCGCGCCGCGTCCGGTTGCGCCCTCGTCGCGGATTTCGCCGCCCGCGCCCGTGGCCGCACCCGCAAACGGCGCGATGGCGGTGGGGTGGTTGTGGGTTTCCACCTTCATCAGGATGTGCGTGTCTTCTTCGGCGAAACGGTAGCCCTGGTTTTCCGCTGCGTGCGGATAAAAACGCTTGATTTTCGCCCCCTCGATAATCGACGCGTTGTCTTTATAGGCCACCACCGTGCCATCGGGGTGGGCGTTGTGGGTGTCGCGTATCATGCCGAACAGGGTTTTGGGCTGCGCCTCGCCGTTGAGGATAAAGTCGGCATTGAAGATTTTGTGGCGGCAGTGTTCGCTGTTGGCCTGGGCGAACATCATCAGCTCCACGTCGGAAGGATTGCGCTGCAAGGCCTGATAGTTTTCCAGCAGATAGTCGATTTCGTCGGGCGACAACGCCAGCCCCATTTCCGTATTGGCGCGTACCAGCGCGTCTTTGCCGCCGCCCAAAACGTCCACCGTGGCAAAGGTTTGCGCTTCGGGGTGGGCAAACAGCCGCGAGGCCGTCTGAAAACCGGGCAGCACGCTTTCGGTCATGCGGTCGTGCAGCAAAGCCGCCCACTGCTGCTTCTGCGCTTCGTTCAGACGGCCTGAAACCCACACCGCCATGCCGCGCTCGATGCGTTCGATCTGCGTCAGGCCGCAGTTGTGCGCGATGTCCGTCGCCTTCGATGCCCACGGCGAAACCGTGCCGATGCGCGGTGTAACCAAAAACAGATTCAGGCCGTCTGAAAGCGCCGGCGCGGGGGTGTTTTGCGCATCAAGCAGGGCTTCCAGCTTCGCCACCCCGTCCGCCGCCAAAGGCGCGGCAGAAGCGGCGAAATACCAAAATTCGCTCGACAATTCTGCGGCAGGCAAACCGAGAGAAGCGGCTTTTTGCAGGAGTTTTTCAATACGGAAATCAGACAGCGCGCGCGCGCCGCGCAGGGGGAGGACGACAGACATGGCAGGGCTTTCAAATAGCGTTGTGTTGCAAAGCCGCGCATTATACGCCAAGCGGCGCGGGGCAAGGCGGGGAAAAAGCCGCCGCCGCGCGTGCGGCGGGCGGGCGGGTGCGCGGCAGATTGAAGCGTGTCTGCCTTTGTGTTAATTTCCGCGCCTTTCCAACCCGCTTTCAGACGGCCTCCGAGGGTGCGGCAGGCCGTCTGAAAAGCCCCGACACGACAGGTATCCCATGAAAAAAATCGAAGCCGTTATCAAACCGTTCAAACTCGACGACGTGCGCGAGGCACTTACCGACATCGGCATCACCGGCATGACCGTAACCGAAGTCAAGGGTTTCGGCCGCCAGAAAGGCCACACCGAAGTATATCGGGGCGCGGAATACGCCGTTGATTTTCTGCCGAAAGTCAAAATCGAACTCGTCCTGCGCGACGAGCAAGTGGCGCAGGCGGTGGAGGTGATAGTCGAAACCGCCCGCTCCGGCAAAATCGGCGACGGCAAAATCTTCATCCTGCCGGTGGAGGAGGCCGTCCGCATCCGCACCGGCGAGCGCGACGATGCCGCCGTGTAAGGCGTTTGCGCCGCTTGTGCAGAGCCGTTTGGAAAACCGCCGCCCGCTTTTTCAGACGGCCTGCCGTTTGTCCGCGCCGCCCGAGGCCTGACAATATCTGCCGTTTTGTCCAACCGAAAGGAAACGCCATGCACACATCGCTTTTACCCTTTTTCGCCGTTATCCGTGCCACAGGCAGCGACCGCGCCTCCTTCCTCCACGGCCAGCTTTCCAACCACATCGAGGCACTCGCCCCCAATCAGGCCTGCTACGCCACCTACAACACCCCCAAAGGCCGGGTTATCGCCAACATGATAGTCGCCAATACCGGCGGCAACCTGCTGCTGGTGCTGGCGGCCGATTTGGCCGAAGCCGTGGTCAAACGGCTGCGGATGTTTGTGCTGCGTGCCGATGTCGGTTTTGAAATTTTGGAAAACTACGGCGCGGCAGGCCGTTTGGACGACGCGCTGCCGCCGCATCCGGCCGACGCGCCCAGCCTGGCCTTCCCGTTTGCCGTGGTGCAAACTTCTTCCCCGCAGGGCGCGGACGGGGAAGGGCTGATCGAAATCCCGCTGCCGCACGGCGGCGTGTTCCTTGTCGGCGCAAGCGCAGACCTGCCCGCATACGGTGCCGCCGCCGAAAACGCATGGAATCTGCACGAAATCCGCAGCGGCTACCCATGGATCTGCGCCGCCACCAAAGAAAGCTGCGTTGCGCAAATGCTCAACCAGCACACCATAGGCGGCGTGCATTTCAAAAAAGGCTGCTATCCCGGGCAGGAAATCATTGCCCGCGCCCAATACCGCGGGCAGGTCAAACGCGGCCCGGCCGTGCTGGCCGGCGGCAGCGTTGCGGCGGGTGCGGCGGTATTGCAGGATTTGGCCGAAGCGGGCATCGTCCTCAACAGCGCGGACAGCCCCGAAGGCCGCATCAGCCTGGCCGTGATCAAACACGGCGCGGCGCAGGGCGCGCTGACCGACGCTGCGGGCAACACGCTGTTGCAGCAGCAGATTTTTTTCCACACCGAAGCCGCAGAAGAATAGCGGGACTTGGAGGCCGTCTGAAAGCCGCTCCGCCGGAGCGGGAAGGTTTCAGACGGCCTCTCGGCCAATAAAGGAGCAATCATGTTTACAGGAATCGTACAGGGCATGGGGCGCGTGCTGGCCGTAGAGCAGCCCGCCGCCGACTTCCGCCGCCACACCGTCGAGCTGCCGGAACACATGGCGCAGGGTTTGCAAACCGGCGCGTCGGTGGCCAACAACGGCTGCTGCCTCACCATCGCCGAAGCCGACGGACGGCGCGTGAAATTCGATCTGATGGGCGAAACCCTCGCCAAAACCAATTTAGGCCGTCTGAAAGCGGGCGACGCGGTCAATCTCGAACGCGCCGCCCGCATCGGCGACGAAATCGGCGGCCACCTGATGAGCGGCCACATTACCTGCACCACGCCGCTTGTCCGCATTGTCCGCAGCGGGCGCAACATCAGTATGCGGTTTGCCCTGCCGGCCGCCGCCGCGCCCTACATTTTGCCCAAAGGCTTTGTCGGACTGGACGGATGCAGCCTGACCGTCGGCGAAGTGTCGGCAGACTGGTTTTCCGTCCACCTCATCCCCGAAACCATGCAGCGCACCCTGTTCGGCACACGGCAGGAGGGCGACGAAATCAACCTCGAAGCCGACCCGCAGACGCAGGCGGTGGTCGATACCGTAGAGCGGGTGCTGGCGCAGCGGGCAGGGTAGGGCGGGGGAACAAAGAGGCCGTCTGAAAATCCGAAATTTCGGATTTTCAGACGGCCTCTGCCGTTAGGCTGGGGTGTGCGGCTCGCCGCGCACGCGGTTTTTGGTTTGTACGGCTGTTTGCTGCGGCGGGAAACGCGTGCGTCGCTTTGGCGACACACCCTACGCGGATTCGGCAGGGCAAACGGAACAGGCCGTCTGAAAAGCGGGTTTGGTGTGTTTGAAATGCCGTTTGCGTTTTCAGACGGCCTCTGCCGTTAGGCTGGGGTGTGCGGCTCGCCGCGCACGCGGTTTTGGTTTGCACGGCGGTTTGCTGCGGCAAAGGTCGCGTGCGTCGCTGTGCGACACACCCTGCGCGGATTCGGCGGGTAAACGGAACAGGCCGTCTGAAAAGCGGGTTTGCGTTTTCAGACGGCCTGTTTTATTGCGGCGGACGGGGTTTACATCACTTCCGACACTTCGATTCCCAGCAGCTCCAAGCCCTGTTGCAGGATATTGCCGGTGAGCCGCGCCAGTTGCAGGCGGCTGTTGCGGGTTTGTCCTTCGGCTTTGAGTATCGGACAGGCTTCGTAGAAGCGTGAAAACAGGGTGGCGAGCTGGTAGAGGTAGGCGGCGAGGTAGTGCGGATGGGAGGTGTCGGCCACACTCTGCAATACGTCTTCAAATTTCAAAAGTTCGACGGCAAGCTGTTTTTCCGCCGCTTCGGACAAAACCAAATCCGCCGCCGCGTCCCATTCTCCCGCTTTGCGGAATACGCTCTGCACGCGGGTGTAGGCGTATTGCAGGTAGGGGGCGGTGTTGCCTTCGAACGAGAGCATGGCTTCCCAGTCGAATATGTAGTCGCCGGTGCGGTTTTTGCTCAAATCGGCGTATTTCACTGCGCCGATACCGACGTTGCGGGCGGTTTTTGCCGCTTCGTCCGCGCTTAGGGACGGGTTTTTTTCCCGCACGAGCAGGGCGGCGCGTTCGACGGCTTCATTAAGCAAATCAACGAGTTTGACGGTGTCGCCGGAGCGGGTTTTGAACGGGCGGCCGTCTTTGCCCATCATGGTGCCGAAGCCGACAAATTCGGCTTTGACATTTTCGGGCAGGTAGCCGGCTTTGCGCGAGGTGGCGAAAAGCTGCTCGAAGTGCAGAGCCTGGCGGTGATCGACTACATAAATCAGGCGGTCGGCTTTGAGGCTGCCGACGCGGTAGCGCAGGCAGGCCAGATCGGTGGAGGCGTAAAGAAAGCCGCCGCCCTGTTTCTGCACGATAAACGCGGCAGGCTCGCCTTCTTTGTTTTTAAACTCGTCGAGAAACACGACTTTCGCGCCGCTGTCTTCCACCGCCAGGCCTTTTTGTACCAAGTCGTCCACGGTGTTTTGCAGCTCGGGATTGTATTTCGATTCGCCCGCGACATCGGCGGGCGTGAGTTTCAGACCGAGCGTGTCGTACACCGCCTGTGCGTGGCCGAGCGAGATTTCGACAAACTGCCGCCACAGGTTTAAAACGTGTTCATCGCCGCCCTGCAGCTTCACCACATAGCCGCGTGCGGTGTCGGCAAAGGCGGGGTCTTCGTCGAAACGCACTTTGGCGGCACGGTAAAACTGTTCCAAATCAGAGAGTTCAAATGCGGCGTTGTCTTTCTGCTGCTCCACCATATAGGCAACGAGCATGCCAAACTGCGTGCCCCAGTCGCCGACGTGGTTTTGGCGGATAACGGTGTGGCCGGCAAATTCGAGTACGCGCGAAATGCTGTCGCCGATGATGCTGGAACGCAGATGGCCGACGTGCATTTCTTTGGCGAGATTGGGCGAGGAGTAATCAATGACCACGGTTTGCGGCGCGGCTTTTTTCGCTGCGCCGCTGCGCGGGTCGTTTAAGGCCGTCTGAACGTGTTGTGCGAGAAATGCGGGCGCAAGGCGCAGGTTGATAAAGCCCGGGCCGGCCACTTGTGCGCTTTCAATCACGGCGTTGCCCGCCAGCGCGGCGGCCACTTTCTGCGCCAGCTCGCGCGGGTTTTGACCGGCTTTTTTGGCCGCGCCCATCACGCCGTTGATTTGGTAGTCGCCGAAGTCGGCGTTTTTGGCAGGCTGCAGCACAACGGGCGCACCGGCGATGCCTGCGGCGGCAAAGGCGGCTTCGGCTTCGGTTTGGATGGTTTTTTGCAGATTCATGAATGCCCTTTCGATATGAATATGAGGCCGTCTGAAAGCCTTTTTCAGACGGCCGTATTATGTGGAAACGCGGTATTTTACCCGAAAGGCCGTCTGAAAGCGTCGGCAAAAGCGTTTCAGACGGCCTCAAAGCTGTCAGGCGCGGCTGAATCCCTGCTCCTGCAAAAACGCGGCCAGCCGTTCGGCAAACAGGGCGTAGCCGCGTGCGTTGGCGTGGACGGCATCGGATTTGAGCGCGTCGTCGCTGAGGATGCGCGACCAGCCGTTGGCAAACAGGGGGACGCGGTATTGTCCGGCCAAGTCTTCGTAAAGCGGATGGTCGGACAGGCTGCCGACCAGTGCGCCGAGGCTGAATCCGGGTTCGGCAATCAGCACCAGCGGCACGCCCGCAGCCTGCACGGCGGCGATGGTGTCGCCGATGTTGCGGCGGGTGGCGGCTTCGGGCAGGCGGCGCAGGAAGTCGTTGCCGCCTATGCCCAGCAGCACCAGCGCGGGCTGCCGCCGCATCAGCGCGGGCAGGCGTTCGAGAGCCTGTTCGGAAGTGTCGCCCGACACGCCGCCGTTGACGACTTTCCAGCCGGTGATTTCGGCGAGGCGGGCGGGGTAGGCGGCTTCGGGCGGTGCGCCGTAGCCGTAGGTCAGCGAGTCGCCCAAAGCCAGCACCGTGCCGCCGCGCGGGATGGCGGCTTGGCGGGCGGTTTTGGTGCAGGCGGCAAAGAGGGCGGCGGAGCTTAGGGCGAGGAAGCGGCGGCGGGTGAGGCTCATGGGATGTTCCGTTTCAGGCTTGTTCGGGCAGCAGATCGAAAGCCATGTTTTGGGCGACAATCTGATAGGTGTAGTCGTAAGACGACAGGATATAGTGGGTAAAGCCGTCCAGCCGGTGGGCACGGACAAAGGCGGAATTTTCGATGATGTTGAAATTGGCCGACATTTTCGCGTCCAGCGGGCATAAATCCAATTCGGTGCAGATATAGGACGCGATGCCGGAAAACGACAGTTTGAACTGGCGGTATGTTCTTTCCTGCGCGGCGGAGACGGCTTTGAACTCGCCGGTGAAAACGAGGCGGGCGTTGCCGTCGTGGCAGGCGGAGCGGATGAGGATGCCGTCGCGGGTGTTGCTTGTGCTTAACGGGGTGTCGGTATTGGCGAAGGTTTCTTCAAGCATATTGCGGATGCCGTTGGGACAAAGAGGGCGGATGATACAGGCAAACCGCCCGCCTGTTTCGCTTATGGCGGGATGCAACAGGAAATCTGCGGCCTGCCGCTTTGTATCTTTCTTGTTTTGACTCGCTATATAATCCGCCGCCCGGATCAAAAAAGGAAAAACCATGGACATTCAGGCTGTTTTAAACGTGCTGCACCATCTGCAAAACCACATCTGCGCCCAGTTGCAGGCCGAAGAGGAAAACGGCGCGGCCTTTGCCGCCGAGCTTTGGCAGAGCAAACTCGGCACGGGCGAGAGCCGTGTATTGAAGCAGGGCGCGGTGTTCGAGCAGGCGGGGGTGAATTTTTCCCATGTGCAGGGCGCGTCGCTGCCCGCTTCGGCCACCGCTTCCCGCCCCGAACTGGCGGGCGCGGCCTTCGAGGCGGCGGGGGTGTCGCTGGTGATCCATCCGCGCAATCCCTATGTGCCGACCAGCCATGCCAATGTGCGCTTTTTCTGCGCCCGCCCGCAAGGGGGCGAAGCGGTGTGGTGGTTTGGCGGCGGCTTCGACCTCACGCCGTTTTATCCGTTTGACGAAGACATCCTGCATTGGCACCAAACGGCGAAAAACCTGTGCGATCCGTTTTCAGACGGCCTCTACGCCGAATACAAAAAATGGTGCGACGAATATTTCTACCTGCCGCACCGGAGCGAAACGCGCGGCGTGGGCGGGCTGTTTTTCGACGATTTGAACCGCTTTGGTTTCGACACCTGCCTGCGCTTCATCCGCGAAACCGGCGAGGCCTATACCGAAGCCTACCGCCCCATCGTTGCCCGCCGCAAACACACGCCCTACGGCGAGCGCGAGCGGCAGTTCCAGCTCTACCGGCGCGGCCGCTATGTGGAATTCAATCTGGTATTCGACCGGGGAACACACTTCGGCCTGCAAAGCGGCGGGCGCACCGAAAGCATTTTGATGTCGATGCCGCCGCTGGTGCGTTTCGAATACGGCTACGCGCCCGAAGCGGGCAGCGCGGAGGCGCGTTTGCAGGATTACCTGCGGCCGCGCGGCTGGCTGGCGGAATTGGGCTGAAGCGTTGTGCGGCAGGCGCGGGAGGCCGTCTGAAACAGCCGTCCGCACGGCCTTTCGGTTATAATCCGCGCCGTTTGCGGCCGCTTGTTGCGGCCTGTTTTTTGTTTGTACGAGGCCGTCTGAAAACAGGAAGCGGATTCCCGTTTTCAGACGGCCTCTGTTGGAACGGTTTGACTTATGGATGTTCGCAAAAACACGCTGCTGCCGCAGCGTCTGGCAGCCTGCTGCCTGATTGCGCTGATCGCGCTGTGTGCGGCCTGGGAATTGTGGCTCGCACCGCTGCGCCCGGGCGGCTCGTGGCTGGCTTTGAAAGCCCTGCCGCTGTGCCTGCCGCTGGCGGGGGTGCTGAAAGGGCGGGTTTATACCTTCCAATGGTCGTGTATGCTGGTGCTGCTGTATCTGGCCGAGGCGGTGATGCGGCTGGCGGACGTGTCGGCGGCATCGCGCCTGTGTGCGGCGGCGGCGGCGGTGTTGGGCGCGGGCTATTTCGCCTGCTGCCTGTGGTTTGTGGCCGCAATACGCAAAGGAGGCGGGGATGCGGACTGAATTTCCGCGTGCAAGCCGTTGGGGCTTCGCGCTGCTGCTTGCCGCCTTCGGCCTGATCTGCACCGTGCCTTTCCTGTCCATCCTGCGCGTGGGGCCGCTGTCGAGCTTCTATCTCGAAAGCGGCTCGCTGCTGCTGGCCCTGCTGCTGGTGCTGCTGACTTTTGCCGCAGGCCGTCTGAACGTGCTGCCGCCGCGCGGCACGGCCTATTTTCTCGTGCTGGCACTGTTTTGGCACATACAGGCGCGGGTGATGGGGCTGGATTATTACGGTATGTCGGACATGGCGGCGTGGGCTTTTGTTGTGATCGCGCTGATGCTGTGGGCGTGTCGGGGCTGGGTGCTGTCGCTGGGGCAGGAAAAGGTGGTCGACGCGCTGGCCTGGGCCCTGCTTGCCGGCGGATGTTTGCAGGCGGCGGTGGCTCTGATGCAGTATCTGGGCTGGGCATCGCATTTCGCCGGCTATCTGGCGGCCGGGGCGAAAAACAACATCACCGGCCAGCTCGGCCAGCGCAACCATCTGGGACATTATCTGATGTGGGCTTTGGTGTCGGCCTCCTATCTGTGGGGCGCGAAAAAGCTGCACACCGCCCTTGCGCTGCCGGCGGTGCTGTATCTGGCGGGCGTACTGGGGCTGGTCAATTCGCGCACCATCCTGCTTTATGTGGCGGCTGTGGCGGCTCTGGCGGCGGTGTGGCGGCTGCGGCAGGGCAGGGCGGGCAACCGCCTGTTTGCCGTATCCCTGTTTGCGCTGGCGGCGGTGGTGGCGGTGCAGCTTGCGCTCAACACCCTGCTCGGCTGGCTGGGCGGCACGCCGGTGGAAACGGCTTTGCAGCGCGTCGGCGGCAGCTCGTTTGCCATGTCGGCACGGGATTTGGAATGGCGCAACGCATGGCGCGTGTTCCGCTCCGCCCCGCTGTTCGGCCACGGCTGGGACAGTTTTTCTTTGCAGGGCTTTCTCGCCGCCGAGTTCCCGCAGGGCTACAGCCCCAACGGCATCAGCGTCCTCTTTACCCATTCGCACAACATCGTCTTGCAGCTTTTGGCCGAAATGGGGCTGGTCGGCACGCTGCTGGTGTTTGGCGGCGCGGTTTGGGTGGTCAAACCCTTTTTCAGACGGCCTGCCACCGCCGCCTGCCTGTTCCCGCTCATGCTGATGGCGGTGAGCCTGTGCCACAGTATGCTCGAATATCCGCTGTGGTATATCTATTTCCTCGTTCCCTTCGCGCTGATGGCGGGAGCCGCCCCGTCCGAACGCCGCCCCTTTCAGACGGCCTGGGGCATACCCGCCCTGCTGCCTGCCGCGGCCGCCCTTGTGATTGCCGCAGGCACGGTCAAACTGGGCTTTGTCTATTACGACCTCACCGCCTTTGCCAAAACCGACAAAAACGACGACTACGCGGCAGTCGGCCGCAAAATCGACGGCCTGCGCGCCATTGCCGCCAAAGAGCCGCTGTTGGCCTATTACGCCGAACTCGCCCTTACCCGCCGCGCCTCGCCCTCCGACAACGTTATCAAACCCTGGGCGGAAAAAGCCGCCCGCCGCGCCCTGCGCCACCGACCCTACGCCACCGCCTCGCAATACGGCCTCTACCAATACCGCACCGGCGATCCCGCGCAGGCCGAAGCATGGATGCGGCAGCTCTACCGCTACTACCCGAGTTCGATGAAATACTATGTGCCGCAAATCCGCCGCTCGCCCCATTTCTCCCCGCTCTATCCCGACCTCTACCGCGCCTGCAACGAATACCAGAAACTCAAGCCGCGCACCGAAAGCTGCCCGCCGCCTTAGGCCGTCCCTCCCGCTGCCCGAACAGCGTTTTCAGACGGCCTCCCGCGCAGCGGGGAAGGGCTGCGGATGCCGTGCGGCGGCGGGGCTTGGCGCAAACAGGCCGTCTGAAAAGCCGGATTGGCATTTTCAGACGGCCTGTTTTCCCGCAGCGCGTTAAGCTGCTATACTTTTCACGATTTTTAACATTGCCGTACAGACCGTCTGAAAACGCACAGCGGGCGGAGCAGTAAGCCGCCGCCTCGGGTTACGAAAGAAAAACCATGCAACGCCTCCTGCTCCTCCTGCTTGCCGCCGCCGTGTCCGCACACGCCGGAGAAACCCGCGTCCGCTCGCTCGACAAAGCGGGCGGAGCCATCCGCAGCCCGGAAGGCCGCGCCATCTACGAAAGCCAAATGTCCGGCAAAGCCATACCCGCCTTCAGGCCGCTCGATTTGGACACCCCCGCCGCACAGGAAATCCTCAAAGCCGCCGTTCCCGCCAAGCTGCACGGCCTGAGCTGGAACTTCCTCGAACTGCGCGCCTGGCCCGACAGCCCCGGCCGCTACATCGCCGTTGCCTGCACCGTTCCCGTCAGCCCCGATGCCGCAGCAGGCCGCACCGATAACAAGCAGGCCTGCGCCGGCCTCTATGACCACCGCAGCACCTACACCGCCGTCGTGGCCGTGCTCAAACAGGAAAACGGCCGCTACGTCCCGGCCGCCGCGCCCTACACCGAAAACACCGCCGATGCCTACGAAGATGTTGATAAAAAAGAAGATGCCTGCGGCAAGGGCAAAAAAGCGTGCGGCAAAACCGCCGCCCCCGATACGGCGGGCTTCTCCCTGCGCAGCCGCAACGGCAGCAACGTATCCGGTCTGCTGATGCGTTTCGACTTCGCCCCCTACCGCCTCAACGGCGACACCGCCGCTTTCGGCCTGCGCATCGGCGCACACGAAGGATACAGCGGCGGCAGCGCGCTCAATCAGGCCGTCAGCCTGTTTGCCGTGGTCGGCGGCAGGCTCAAACCCGTGTTTTCCGCCCCCGTGTACGAATTTGCCGACATCGCCGGCGACTGGAATCCCGACGGCACGCGCCAACACCATATTTCCGAAAGCGAAAGCGTGCTGTTTTTCGGACAGCCGCACGCGGGCTACAACGACATCGTCCTGCAACGGCGCGGCAGCAAAGGCAAGCGCGGCCGCACAATCTACCGCTGGGACGCAAAAGCGCAACATTACCGGCCGGCCGCAGCCACAAACAGCGGGGCAAAATAGCAAACGGCACAGGCCGTCTGAAAGCATCGGGCAGCCCGAAAAAACAGGCAGCGGCAGAAAACCGTTTCAGGCCGTCTGAAAATGCTTGTGTCCCCCAAGAAGCGGCAGAAGCCTGAAAACCCGAAAGCAGTCCGAAACCCGAATCCCGTCCGTCCACACCGTCCGAAAGATTTTCCATGATAAGCAAAGACCAATTCCTCGCCCACGCCGCCGCCGGCTGCAACCGCATCCCGCTGGTGCAAGAGCTGCTGGCCGACCTCGACACGCCGCTCTCGCTGTATCTCAAACTCGCCAACCGGCCCTACACCTACCTGCTCGAATCCGTTGTCGGCGGCGAACGCTTCGGCCGCTATTCCTTTGTCGGCCTGCCCTGCCGCACCTACATCAAAGTTTCAGACGGCCTCACCACCCTCTACCGCGATCACCTGCCCGTCGAAACCCACAGCGGCAACCCCCTGCAATACATCCAAGCCTTCCACGACAGCTTCCGCACCCCCGAAATCCCCGGCCTTCCCCGCTTCACCGGCGGGCTGGCCGGCTACTTCGGCCACGAAACCGTATACAGCTTCGAGCACCTCGCCCGCTGTCTCAAACACCCCCAAAAAGCCGACCCCCTCGGCACGCCCGACATCTTCCTCATGCTTTCGCAGGAGCTGGCCGTTATCGACAACCTCTCCGGCAAAATCTATCTCATCGTCTATACCGATCCCGCCGAAGCCGAAGCCTACGAACAAGCCCGCGCCCGCCTCGAAGAGCTGCGCGAACAGCTCCGCCAAAACGTCGCCATCCCCCTCTCGCTGGGCAGCACCCAAACCGAACCCCGCCACCACACCGGCGAAGCACGCTATAAAGAATACGTCCGCCGCATCCGCCGCTACATCCTCGACGGCGACTGTATGCAGGTCGTCCCCAGCCAGCGCATGAGCCTGCCCTTTGCCGACAAACCCGTCAGCCTCTACCGCGCCCTGCGCACCCTCAACCCCTCGCCCTATCTGTTTTACTACGATTTCGGCGATTTCCACATCGTCGGCTCCTCGCCAGAAATCCTCGTGCGCCGCGAGCGCGATACCGTCGTCGTCCGCCCCATCGCCGGCACCCGCGTGCGCGGCGCAACGCCCGAAGAAGACGCGGCCAACGCCGCCGCCCTGCTGGCCGACGAAAAAGAAACCGCCGAACACGTGATGCTGATTGATTTGGGCAGAAACGATGTCGGCAGCATCAGCCAAACCGGCAGCGTGCGCCTAACCGACAAAATGGCCATCGAAAAATACTCCCATGTGATGCACATCGTTTCCAACGTGGAAGGCCGTCTGAAAGAAGGCGTAAGCAATATGGACATTCTTGCCGCCACCTTTCCCGCCGGCACGCTCTCGGGCGCACCCAAAGTCCGCGCCCTCGAAATCATCGAAGAACTCGAACCCGAAAAGCGCAACATCTACGGCGGCGCGGTCGGCGTATGGGGCTTCAACAACGACATGGACCTGGCCATCGCCATCCGCACCGCCGTGATCAAAGACGGCACGCTCTATGTGCAAAGCGGCGGCGGCATCGTGGCCGATTCCGACGAAGAAGCCGAATGGCAGGAAACCCAAAACAAAGCCCGCGCCGTATTGCGCGCGGCGCAGATGGTGCAGGAAGGGCTGGACAACTAGCCCGCTGCTGCCCAAACGTATTTTCAGACGGCCTCAAAGCATTTGAGGCCGTCTGAAAATACAATTCCCCACCCGACAAGGAAACACATGAAATACCGACTGATCCTCACCGCAATCGCGGCAGCCCTGCCGCTTGCCTGTTCCGCTCCCCCGAAGCAGCGAAGCAGGGTGTGCCGCCTGAGCGGCGCACGCGTTCTTTAATTGCGCAGGCCGTCTGAAACCGTGTGCGCGGCTTACACCGCACCTCCTAGCTGCCGTGCAAACAGCATGATGGATATTTTCGTGTTGTTTCACTATAAAACAAACACCCCACCAACGCGTTTCCCCAGCCCACAGGAAAACCATGAGCAAAAAAATCCACGCCGTGCAATGCCCCCAATGCAGCAGCACCGAGCAGAGCGAAATCAAAGAAAACCACTACCGCTGCGGCAACTGCGGCACCGAATATTTCGTTGAAAACGGCAGCACGCAGATCAAACACTACCACTACTACGAGCCCGCACCGCCGGAGCGCGTCAGCCCCGTCGGCGCGAAACAATGGGCGTACGCAATCTTCGGCTGTATCGCCGTTACCGCCGGCCTGATTGCCCTGCCGATCATAGGAAAAAGCCGCAGCCCCAGCCCGCAATCACGCACCGCGTCCGACATCACCGTCGACAGCGAAGGCCGCCTGCGCCGCATCAGCCACAAACAATCCTTCTACTTCGGCAACGCCGAACACCCGAACATCCTCGCCGTGCTGTCGGAATTTCACTATCAGCCCAATCCCTTCCGCCTCACCTTTTACGACCCCGACAGCGGCAAAATCATCGGGCAGGCCGCCTTCGGCGGCAAATACGAAAAAGACAACGTCAGCACCAGCATCCGCGTCAAACAGTTTGCCACCGGCGAAATCTACCTGCTGGCAGGCAAAGAATCCATCCCGTTCACCGACATCTACCGCCTCGACACCAATACCCTGGGTTTGCAGGAAATGAACGAAGCCTTCCGCAAAGCCAATCCCGAACTCTCACAAGGCATCGCCACCGTAGAACCCTACAACGACGACGACTCGTTCCGTATCATGACCAACAGCGGCAAAAAGCTGCACTACTACCCGCACAGCAACCGCGCCTTTACCGAAGACGGGCAGCGCGACTACCTCTACCGCAAGCCCCCGCCCGTGCCCGCCGACGCGCCCGAGCGCACCGTCCTCACCTTCGCCTCGCGCAACGGCAGCAGCATCGCCATGGAAGAAGGAGATCAAGACTACCTGTTTGAATACATACAGAAAACGCCCGACGGCTTCCCCTTTGCTCCCGCCGATTTCTACTGGAATCAAGACGCAAACGGCAAACGCATCGTTTGGAACGACGAAACCCGCCGCGATTCGCGCATCATCAAATGGCGCGACGTAACCCCCGGCCGCGACTACTACCGCCCGAGGCTGGAATGCCGCAGCGGCAGATACGCCCTGATTACCTTCCACGAAACCGTCGCCAAAAGTTCGCCCGTTTTCCTGCAAATGCTCGACACCTCCTCCGGCCAACCCGTGTGGACGCAGAAACTGGGCGCGAAAGAAGAAATCAAAAGCTGCCGCGTCGGCGCGAAAGGCGAAGCCTATGTTTTTGAAAGCACCGACGGCCACAGAGTCAGCTTCAAGATTGCCTCCGACGGCAAAATCCTCAATGGCACACACTGGATCGAGCGTCTGGACGAAGCCACACCCGAAGGCGTGGAAACCCTTTCCCTGTTTGAATAAACCGTTTTTCAGACGGCCGCAAACGTTTTGGAGGCCGTCTGAAAACTTGAAAACACACTTTTTGCAATAAAGACCAAACCATGAAACCAAACACCCCCATCCTCCCGCCCGCCATGCTGGGCATACTCGGCGGCGGCCAGCTCGGCCGTATGTTCGCCGCCGCCGCCAAAACCATGGGCTACCGCGTTACCGTGCTCGACCCCGACCCGGCCGCGCCCGCCGCCGAATTTGCCGACCGCCATCTGTGCGCCCCTTTCGATGATGCCGCCGCTTTGGACGAGCTGGCGCGGTGTGCCGCCGTAACCACCGAATTTGAAAACGTCAGCGCCGATGCCATGCGCTTTCTGGCGCGGCACACACGGGTTTCGCCAAGCGCAGACTGCGTGGCCGTGGCGCAAAACCGCATTTTGGAAAAAGCGCGCATCCGCGAAGCCGGTTTGCAGACCGCGCCGTATCAGGCCGTCTGCACGCCCGAAGACATCACGGCAGCAAGCGCGGCTTTTCTGCCCGGCATTCTCAAAACCGCCACGCTGGGCTACGACGGCAAAGGCCAAATCCGCGTGCAGACTCCGGACGAACTCAAAACCGCATTCGCCGGACTGGGCGGCGTGGAATGCGTATTGGAAAAAACAGTTGATTTGCGCGGCGAAATTTCCGTTGTCGTATGCCGCTTGGACAGCGCAAACGTGCAAACCTTCGACCCTGCCGAAAACATTCACGAAAACGGCATTTTGGCCTATTCCGTCGTCCCCGCCCGCCTGAATGCCGAAATCCAGCAGAAAGCGCGGCAGATGGCGGTACGGCTGGCGGATGCTTTGGACTACAGCGGCGTATTGGCCGTAGAAATTTTCGTCGTCGGCGACACGCACGAACTGCTGGTCAACGAAATCGCGCCGCGCCCGCACAACAGCGGCCACCACACCATCGATGCCTGCGCGGCCGACCAGTTCCAGCAGCAGGTACGCATCATGTGCGGCCTGCCGCCCGCCGACACCCGCCTGCTCTCGCCCTGCTGCATGGCCAATATTTTGGGAGACGTGTGGAAAGATGACGGCCGCGGACCCGACTGGCTGCCGCTGCAAAGCGATGCCCGCGCCCACCTGCACCTTTACGGCAAAAAAGCCGCACGCAAAGGCCGCAAAATGGGGCATTTCGTTGTTTTCGCCGACGATGCCCAAACCGCGCTGGACAAGGCGCAAAAGCTGCACGGCCTGCTTTGAATAAAGTTTTGTCAGCATGAGGCCGTCTGAAAATCCGTTTTCAGACGGCCTCATGCCGCTTCGCGCCGCAGGCCTGCGGATTCCGGCGCGGCGCAAACGGATACAACCCTGTCCGCTGCTTCTCTGCCGAAACGCTTGGTTTTATCCGCTATAATCGCCGCCTTACCGCCGCCCTTTTGTTGCATCCACAGGAAACACTATGGCCATCCTTACCGTCTTGCGCCCTGCCGTGCCCGCCGACTGTGCCGACATCCACCACGTCCACGAATACGCCGTGCAGTACACCTGCCGCAAAAGCTACGACCAAACCGTACTCGAAGCATGGAGTGCGCTGCTCGCTCCGGAGAGCTATCTCGAAACCTTGGCCGATCCCAAGCGCGAGCTTTGGGTGGCCGAGTTTAAAGGCCATATACAGGGCTTCGTACAAATTGATTTGAAAGAAGCGCAGCTCGACGCGCTCTACGTCCATCCGTTCGTGCACAATCAGGGATTGGGCACCGCCCTGCTGCACAAGGCCGAAGAACGTGCGGCTTCGGCCGGCTTCGCCTTTCTCAAACTCTATGCGTCCACCAATTCCGTCAGCTTCTACCTGCTCAACGGCTACGATTCGCTGGGCAAGGCTGTGCTGCCGCTCAACCGCACGGTAAAAGTGGAATGCGAGCTGATGCGCAAAAGGCTGTGAATGCGCTGCCACACAAGCAAACAGGCCGTCTGAAAAGCGTTTTCAGACGGCCTGTTTGCTTGTGTGGCGGGGAAAGCGGAAATCTTTGCAAAACTCCGAATCTGCCGGAATCCGTATTCCCGTGCGGGCGGGAATCTTTGCCGCCATTTGGAAGGCATTGTAAAAACAGGCTGTTGATTCAACACAAATAAGATTCCAAGCTGCGCGGGAATGGCGGCAGGGGAGCTTGTGCAAAGGTTGCGGGCAGATTGGCCGTCTATCCGCGCGGGGTAATCGCCTCTTACGTGGCTGCCGTTCCGGATAGCTTGCTTTCCAAAACCACGCCGAAACACAAAACCGATTATTGGTTTTTAAGCAGGAAACCGTAGCCTATTCGTCGGGCGGCAGGGTCAGATACGGAAAGAGTTCGTGGTTTTTGTATTCGTATTCGATGCAGATGCGGGTTTGTTGCAATAGGTCAGAAAACCTTCCGTGCCGTTTTTGCAGGAAACACGGTAGCCGCCATAGGCGGCCTTACCCTCCGTCGGACGGCTGCTTTGCCGGCACAGCGTCCCCTTGGGGACAACCATGTCGGAAAAGGGCAGTTCCTCTATCTCCGAAGCCATCGGGATGTCGCGCGGCATCTGCACATATCCGCCCCAGCGTTCGCGTTTGAGGTCGTAGAGATAGAGGCCGAAGCCGAGAGCCAACAGCAAAAAAACGGGCAAAACTTTTTTCATCACGAAGTCCGAATGCGTTTTGAACACTTCGGAACGTTTTATTCTGCCGCCGCAAACAGGTTTGCGTATAAGGCCGTCTGAAAGCCGCAGTAGAAGCGTCCGCCGTGTTCCAACACGGGGCGTTTGATAAGGCTGGGTTGCGCGGCCATCAGGGCGACCGCCGCCGTGCGCTCCCCTGCCGCCGCCTGCTGCTGCGCCGTCAGTTTGCGCCAAGTGGTGCCGCGCCGGTTCAGCAGCGTTTCGAGGGGGATGTCGGCGAGCCAGGCTTCAATCTGCCGCGCCTCGGGCGGCTCTTTTTTGAAATCGGAAAAAGTGTAGTCCGCGCCGTGTTCCGCAAGCCATGCGCGTGCCTTTTTTACGGTGTCGCAATTGGGTATGCCGTATAAAACCGTCATTGGTTGATGCTCCTGTCTGTTGGTAAAACACAATTGTAGCAAAGCCGCCCGCCGCCTGTTGCCCCGCTTCCGGTTTGCCGATATGCTTGCCGCGCTTTTACTTTTTTCAGTTTAGGAGAACCAATATGAAAAAAAACGTACCGATTCTTGCCGCCGCGCTGGTGCTGGCTGCCTGCGGCGGCAGCCAAGAAGCCAACGAGGCCAACTTTAAAAAAGCTCTGGCACAGTCGGAAGAAGGCCGCTACGTCTGCCTGCTGCTGACGCTTGATGTGGTTATGCCCGACGGGCAGCACGCCACGCGCCACACCGTTATCGGCGAACCCGTGCTGCAATATGCCGGACGCGATGCACAAGGCAAAGAAATCAACAAAGCGGCGGCCAAACAGGTGGAAATCCTGGTGAAAGAGGGTTTCTACGCCAAGGAACAGCCGGAACAAAAACAGGCGGATCAGAACGAAAGCGGCGGCGGTAAACAGCCTGCCGGCATATTGTCTTTCCACCTTACCGAAAAAGGCATGGAACAGGCACGCGCTACGCCGAGCAGCCCCTGGTTTTGCCTGGGCGGACAGAAAATCAGAAAAATCAATTGGTTTACCACGCCCACGCCCGATAACGGCGTTACCGTGTCGGAAGTGTCCTATCAGGCCGAAATCGCTCCGGAAAAATGGGCGGACAAGCTGATTCAGGCCGGCGGCAAAGAGTGGGAATATCTGCGCGAGCCGTACGACCGAACCGCCACGCTGGTGCAGACCAATCTGGGCTGGAAGGATATGCGCGATTTGGGCCGCTAAATATCCCGCCGCTTGCAGCCAGATCCGCTGCGAAGGCAAGAGAGGCCGTCTGAAAACAGTTTTCAGACGGCCTCTTTATATCCGGCAAAGCGTTATTTCACGCGCATATCGCCGGTTTCAACGAAACGCTGGTGCCAAGACAGGGCTTCGTTCAGCAGGTGCGGCGTGTGCAGGCCGCCGGCTTTTTCGGCGCGGTCGAAGTAGTCGCGCAGCGCGTCGCGGTAGTCGGGGTGGGCGCAGTTGTCGATGATGAGGCGGGCGCGTTCGCGCGGGGATTTGCCGCGCAGATCGGCCAGACCCTGCTCGGTTACCAGCACCATGACATCGTGTTCGGTGTGGTCGTGGTGCGAAACCATGGGCACGATGCAGGAAATCGCGCCGCCTTTGGCCACAGACGGTGAAACAAAGAACGACAGGTAGGCATTGCGGGCGAAGTCGCCGCTGCCGCCGATGCCGTTCATCATTCTGGTGCCCATGATGTGGGTGGAATTGACGTTGCCGTAGATGTCGGCTTCGATCATCGCGTTCATGCCGATGATGCCGAGGCGGCGGATCAGCTCGGGATTATTGGTGATTTCCTGCGGGCGCAGGATGATTTTGCTGCGCAATTCGTCGATGTGCTTGTTGAAGCGTTCCAGAGCTTCGGGGCTGAACGAGAGGGCGGTGGCGGAGGCGGAAACCATTTTGCCGCTGAGAATCAGATCGAGCATGCCGTCCTGCAACACTTCGGTGTAGCCGGTGAGATTGTCGAAGGGGCCGTCCTGCAAACCGGCCAGTACGGCGTTGGCAACGTTGCCCACGCCCGATTGCAGCGGCAGCAGGTTGGCGGGCAGGCGGCCCATTTTCACTTCGTGCGAGAAGAAATCGATGATTTGCGCGGCGATGCTCTTGGACATTTCGTCGGGATCGGCGAATTTGCTGTTGCGGTCGGAAGCGTCGGTCAGGACGATGCCGGCGATTTTGTCCAAGTCGCAATGCAGATAGGGCGTGGCGATGCGTTCGCCGGCTTCGGTAAGCGGAATCGGTTTGCGGTGCGGTGCGAGGCCGATGCTGTCGTAGATGTCGGCCATGCCTTCGAGTTTGGCGTTTTGCTGGGCATTGACTTCGAGGATGACTTTTTTGGCTTTTTGCAGCCAGGTTACGTTGGTGCCGACCGCCAGCGAGGGAATCAGCTTGCCGTCGGCGGTGATGCCGGCCACTTCGACCAGGGCCACGTCCATGTCGCCGAAGAAGCCGGCGCGTACCTGCTGCTCGATGTGCGAGAGGTGTACGTCCATATAGGCGGCGTCGCCCGCGTTGATCTGGTTGCGCAGGGTGGGATCGGACTGGAAGGGGCTGCGGAAAGAGATGGCGTTGGCGCGGGCGAGTACGCCGTCGCATTCGTCGGCGGTGGATGCGCCGGTAATCATGCGGATTTTGAAGGGTTTGCCTGCGGCGTGGGCGGCCTGTGCCTTTTCGGCGATGGCGGCGGGTACCGCTTTCGGGTAGCCCGCGCCGGTGAAGCCGCTGATGCCGACGGTCATGCCGTTTTCGATGAGTGCGGCCGCCTGCTCGGCGGAGATGATTTTCTGGCGCAAGCCTGCGTGCTGAATGCGTTCTGCTGCGTTAGTCATATGGATTTCTCCTTCACAAATAAAGAAACCGCCCTGTATGAAACAAGGCGCAAAGTGAGGCCGCGCGTTGCCGGACGCGGTTGTGCGGGAATATATAGTAAAGGGTTGGCGGTGTAAAGTTTTGTTCCGGCGGCGGGGAAGGGCGGTTTTGCCCGTGCCGCAGCTTCCCGTTTTGCCCCGCAGGCGGCAAAACTTGTATAATCCGCGCTTTGCTTTTCCGACAGAGAGGATATTCCAATGAAACACCATACAAAACTGGCTCTGGGCACGCTGGCCGCCGCCCTTGCGCTGGCCGCCTGCAAACAGGAAGCCGCCGCGCCCGCCGCTTCGGCTGCGCAGCCCGCGTCCGCTGCTTCGGCTGCGGCGCAGGATCCGTCCGCGCTGGGCACGCCCGAGCAGCAGGTCAGCTACGCCATCGGCATGGACATCGGCCGCAATATCAAAAATATGAAAGAGCAGGGCGTACACATCGATCTGGACAAATTCAATGAAGCCGTACGCGCCGTGGCCGAAGGCAAAACCCCGCGCCTGAGCGATCAGCAGGCGCAGGAAGTGTTGGCCTCCTTCGTGCAGAAAGAACAGGAAAAAGCCATGGCCGCCGCCGAAAAAGAAGCGAAGCCCGCGCTGGATGCGGCCAAAGCCTGGCTGGCGGAAAACGCCAAGAAGGAAGGCGTGAAAACCACGGCTTCGGGTTTGCAGTATAAAGTGGTCAAAGAAGGCACCGGCAAACAGCCCAAGCCCGATTCGATGGTGAGCGTTACCTATACCGGCAAACTGACCGACGGCAAGGTGTTCGACAGCAATGCCGAAGCGAAAGAGCCGATGGCTTTTCCGCTGCCGGTGATGATTAAAGGCTGGCAGGAAGCCCTGCCGATGATGAAAGAGGGCGCGGAATACACGCTCTACATTCCGCCCGAGCTGGGCTACGGCGATGCGCCTCCGCCCAATTCCTCCATTCCGAAAAACGCCGTGCTGATATTTGACGTGAAGCTGGCGGCAACGGGCGAAATGCCCAAAGACGCGATGGTCGGCCTGCCGCAGGGCGAAGGCAAATAAAGGCCGTCTGAAAAAGTAGCGGAATCTGCTTTGCCGTCTGCCGGCGGCAAGTGCCGGTTCTGACAAACGAGGCCGTCTGAAAACCCGTTTTCAGACGGCCCGAACATATAAAAACACTATGAACCACACCATAACCCTCTCTCCCGACAACGAAACCTTTGAAGCGGACGAAGGCGAAAGCATTCTTGCCGCCGCCCGCCGCCAGGGTTTCAACCTGCCGCACTCCTGCCAAGCCGGCATCTGCGGCCAGTGCAAGGCCGAAGTCCTCTCCGGCCGCTACGAGCAGGGCGAACACGCCGAACAGGCTCTGCCTGCGGAAGAAGCCGCGCAGAACAAAATCCTTATGTGCTGCTGTTACGCGCAAAGCGGCCTCGAGCTGAAAGTGCCCGGCTACAACAGCAGCAGAATGCCGCCCGTCAAAAGCCTGCCCGCCCGCGTCGCCGCCGTGGACTACATCGGCGACACAGCCGTCGTCCGCCTCGATATGCCGAAAAAACCGGCATTTGTTTTTCTGGCCGGACAATATATCGACATCCTGCTCAAAGACGGCCACACCCGCAGCTATTCGCTGGCCGGCAGCAGCGCGCACACCGAACAGCTCGAACTGCACATCCGCAAACGCGACGGCGGCCTGTTCAGCAGCCTGCTGTTCGGCAGCGACCCCGCCATCAAAGAAAAAACCGTTATGCGCGTGCGCGGCCCGATGGGCACGTTTGTCTTGCAGGAAGACAGCACGGCTCCGCTCATCCTGCTGGCCACCGGCACCGGTTTCGCCCCCGTGCAAAGCATCCTCCACCGCCTTGCCGAACAGGACAGCAGCCGCACCGTCCGCCTCTATTGGGGCGGGCGCACCCTTGAAGAACTTTATTACCACAAGCAGGCCGCCGAGCTGGCAGGCCGTCTGAAAAACGCCTGCTTTATCCCCGTCCTCTCCCGTGCGGACGATAGCTGGCAGGGCGCGCGCGGCTACGTTTGGCAGCAGGTGCTGCGCGACTGCCCCGACCTTTCTGCCAGCGAGGTGTACGCCTGCGGCTCCCCCGCCATGATCCGCGATGCGCAGCAGGCATTGGTTGCGGAAGGCCGTCTGAAAGCCGATGCGTTTTTCGCCGACGCATTTTTGCCCGCACAATAATCCAAACGCGGCGGCAAACGGCAAAAAGGCCGTCTGAAAAACCGTTTGCCGTTTTTCAGACGGCCTCCTGTCTTTTTACTCCGCCAAATACCGCTGCCCGCAGGGAACACGTGGGCCGCTTATGCGGCACACTCCGGTCAGACGGTAATATTGCCGCCTGCCGTGCCGGACAGAATGGAGGGAGGCACAGCCGCGCACGCAGCATAAAAGGCCGTCTGAAAGCCGCAATACGGTTTTTCAGACGGCCTGCCGTTTTGCCCATACAGGATCCTGCGTAGGGTGTGCCGCCTCAAAGCACCGCCCGCGCTTTCCGATTTTCAGACGGCCTTTTATGCGGAAGAAAACAAAAAAGACACAAGGCTGCGGATTTTCTGTTTTGTCCCGCTACAAGGCCTTCGGGCGGCGCAGAGGCCGTCTGAAACCGTTTTGCCGTGCCAATCCCGCCGGTTGTCAAAGCCAATCGCCCGCCGCAGGGCGGCAACAATCCGTGCAGATATGCGTATAATTCCGGCAAACCAATGATTCGGCGGGGAAACGTCGCAAACCGTTTCTGCGCCGTTTCCCTTATTTTGAGGCCGTCTGAACATACCGTACGGCCGCGCCGCACAGCCCGATTTTTTATTTTTTATTATCGACAGGAAATCCGCCATGAACCGTATCTACAAAGTTATCTGGAACAACGACACCGCCGAATGGGTGGCCGCCTCCGAGCTGGCGCACGCCAAAGGCAAAAGCAAATCGGCCAGCCGCACGCGCCTTGCCGCCCTCGGCCTTTCTGCCCTGCTGGCCGGTACCGCTTCCGCCGCCATCCCCGAAGGCACGACGGCCGGCCCGACAGATGTGGCCGCCGGTACGGGCTCCGAAGCAAAAGGCAGCAATTCCGCCGCCTACGGAGCAAACGCCGCAGCCAACCAAGTGTCCGCCACCGCTTTGGGTGCCGCTGCCGCTGCCGGCGAATCCGCCACCGCCGTTGGCGCGTCATCCAAAGCGGCCGGAACAAGATCCGTGGCCGTCGGAAGCGGTGCCGATGCCCAGGCGGGCGATACTGTGGCTGTGGGCGGAAAAGCCCAAGCCTCGGCACAAAATGCAATCGCCATCGGCAAAGAAGCATCCGTCCGCGCCGCCACCGCCGCCGACCTGCCCTCGGGCATTACCGCCGCGCAAACAGGCCAGACAACGGGCATGGGCTCGGTTGCCGTCGGCGCGAATGCCAAAGCCTACGGCACAAATTCCACCGCCTTCGGCCAGGCCTCGAACGCTTTGGGTCAAAACTCGTTTGCAGGAGGACAGGCGGCGAAAGCCTACGGCAAATCCAGCGTCGCGCTCGGCGACGGCGCACGGGCAGACAACGATGCGGCTGCCGCAGTCGGCACCAGCTCGCGTGCAGCCAACGGCGGCGCGTCGGCCTTCGGCTACGCAGCCCATGCGGCCGGCTTCGGCGCGTCGGCATTCGGCCGTCAGGCGCAGGCTTTGGGCAATGCCGACATTTCCATCGGCGACAATGCGGGTAAAAACCGCAAAGATTTCGGCACCAATAACGGTGGCGCGGGCGTGTATTTTTCAGACGGCAAGCTGTCTTCCCCCGCTGCCGCCATTGCCACCCACACCAATATCGCCATCGGCAAAGAAGCCGCAGCCAACAGCGGCGGCATCCGCAACATCGCCGTCGGCAGCGGTGCGGGCATTTCGCATTTCGGCGAAGACAGTGTCGACATCGGCACCAATGCCAACAATTTCAAAGCCAACGGCGCGGCAGACGGTACGAAAACCGACACCCCGACACGCGCACGCTATACCGTTGCCGTCGGCTCGAACGCTATGACCTACGGCGACAATGCCGTTGCCCTCGGCAGCGGTGCCAAAGCCAAGCATTCCGATGCGCTCGCCCTGGGCAGCGCATCGGAAACCGAAGATGCGGTGGCCACCACCTCCGCTACCGTCGGCGGCATCAGCTACGGCGGCTTTGCCGGCAGCAGCCCCGCAGCCAACGCCAGCATCGGCAGCAACACCGTCAAACGCACCTTAACCAACGTGGCCGCAGGCCGCATTTCCGCCACCAGCACCGACGCGGTGAACGGCAGCCAGCTTTATGCCGTTGCCGACACCCTGTCGGGCAGGCTGACCCGTTATTACAGCGTCAAATCAAGCGCGACGGGCGCAGGCAGCAACTACGACAACGATGGTGCGACGGGCAACAATGCCCTGGCCGCAGGGGTCAAAGCCTCCGCCTCCGCCCTGAATACCGTGGCCGTCGGTTATAACGCGCAGGCCGGACGGGACGGCGCGGTGTCCGTAGGTGCGGACACCAAGGCCACCAGTGCTTCCACCGCATTGGGCAACGGAGCCAACGCGGCAGGCGAAAACTCCACCGCATTGGGCTGGGGTGCGTATGCCGCCGGCCGTGCCGACGTGTTTGTCGGCAAAAAGGCGGGCGAGGGTACGGAAGACAGCAATAATTTCAGCAATATCGGTATCGGCGAAGGAGCGGTAAAAGACGCAGGAAAAACAACGGCGGTAACCAATATTATCGGCATCGGCACCGGTGCGGCGGTGGGCTTGGAGAGCAGCCACAATATCGCGCTGGGCGCGTATTCCAACAACAAATTGGTAACCGGCACCGCCGTTACCGGCAGCGACAATATCGCCGTCGGCCAGAGAACCATTGCCACAGGCGGCGGATCGATTGCCGTCGGCACGAAAGCGCAGGCATCGGACCTTTCCGCCGTTGCCGTGGGACTCAATGCCGTGGCGCAAGGTCAGCAGGCGGTTGCCCTCGGCCGCAACACCAAAGCCGCAGGTGCCGGATCGGTAGCCGTCGGCGGCTCGGCCAATGACGGCAAAGGCGCAGCCGCCAACGGCTCGCAGTCGGTAGCGATCGGCCAGTTGAGCAATGCGGCGACAACAGGCGCGTCGGCCTTGGGTGTGAACGCGCAGGCCGCCCATCAGAAAGGCGTTGCCCTAGGCTACGAATCCGCCACCGAAGCCAACGTTACCACCACCGCCGCCACCATCAACGGCATCTCCTATTCTGGCTTTGCCGGAGCGGCCAATGCCAATGTCAGCATCGGCAAAAGCGGCTTTACCCGCACCCTGACCAATGTGGCCGCAGGCCGCATTTCCGCCACCAGCACCGATGCGGTGAACGGCAGTCAGCTTTATGCCGTTGCCGGCACCCTGTCGGACAGGCTGACCCGTTATTACAGCGTCAAATCAAGCGCGACGGGCGCAGGCAGCAACTACAACAACGACGGCGCAACGGGTGCGGACGCTCTGGCGGCGGGCGTGGGCGCGTCGGCTCAGCAGACAAGCTCGGTCGCCATCGGTAAAAACGCGGTTGCCGAAGGCAACGCCGCCGTGTCGGATTCCATCGCGGTCGGCACGGGCGCGAAAGCCTCCGGCAACGCATCGCTGGCCATCGGCCCGGGTGCGTCCACTTCCGGCAGCGACAGTCTCGGCGGCATTGCCATCGGTGCGGCCGCCACTTCCAAAAACGGCGGCCTGTCGCTGGGCAGCGGCGCGGATTCGGGCAACGGCACCGCGCTGATTCCCGGTATGCCCGTGCGCCTGAACAACAACGTGGCCTTGGGCGACAGCGCCACCGTAAAAGACAACACCAACTTCCGTGTTGCCCTGGGTTCGATGTCGATTGCCGGCGTGTCTGATTTGGACGCGGCTCCGTACAAACCCTCTGCCAATGCGCAAGTGAAAGGCATAGCCGCCTCCGGCGTAACCCTGGGCGAAGTATCCGTCGGCGGCGACAACCGCGCAGGACTCGGCCAAATACTCTACCGCCGCATCACCAACCTCGCCGCAGGTTCGGAAGACACCGATGCCGTCAACGTCAGCCAGCTCAAAGCCCTGGCCGCCGCAGGCACCAAAGTGGTCGGAGCGGGATTGGCCGGTGTCAGCTCCGACACCGACAAAGCCGGTGCCACCACCTACACCGTCAATGTCGCCCAAGCCGCCACACCTAATGTAACGCGCGGCAACGTTACCGTTGCCGCAGGCGATGCAGGCAAAGTTATGACCGCCGGCGACGTAGCTGCCGCCATCAACAAATCCGAAAAGACCTCTTCGGTTACAGCGGGGTCGGCAGCCGTTTCCGTCAAAGCGGGCAAAGAAGATGCGGCCGGCAACACACAGTACACCGTTGATTTGGGCACTGCCGCCAAAGCCAGCCTGGCCAAAGCCGACAGCGCGGTACAGAACATTGTCAGCAGCAGCCCCAACCTGAGCGCAAACAAAAGCGGCGACACCGTTACCATCGGCATGAGTGAAAACCCAGTGTTTACCAGCGTCCGCACCGGAGACACCTTACTGAACGGCAGCGGGCTGACCATCGCACCCGCAGGCAAAAACCCCGTTGTTTTAAATTCAGACGGCCTCAACAACGGCGGCAACAGAATCACCAATGTCGGCAAAGGCACCGTTTCCGACACCAGCACCGAGGCGGTAAACGGCAGCCAGCTTTACGCATTGGCCGAAAAACCGCTTACCTTTACCGGCGACAGCGGCAGCGTAAACCGCAAACTGGGCGAAACGCTGGGCATAAAAGGCGACGGCACATACGTATCGACCAAAGCGCAAAACGGCAGCGTCAACATCACCGTATCGGAAAACGCCGTCAGAGATGCTGCCCGCAAAGCGGTGGAAGTAAAAGGCGAGGGAGTCATCACCGTTACTCCCGCGCAGGACAACGCCGCCCACAAAACCACCTACACCGTCCGCTACGACGGCGGCAAAGCGGCGGCGGCCACCGACATTTCCTACACCGCCAACGGCGGCGCAGTCCGCAAGACCAGCTTGGCCAAAGGCTTCAATTTCAGCGACGGCGCGAACACCACCGCCGCAGTAGACGCAAACGGCGTGGTGAAATTCAACGCCGTAACCGGCGGCATAGCGGTAACGAACGGCAAAGCAGCGGTTGCCGCCGGCGATGCGGGCAAACTCGCCACCGCCGGCGACGTAGCCGATGCCATCAACAAATCCGAAAAGACCTCTTCGGTTACAGCGGGGTCTGCAGCCGTTTCCGTCAAAGCGGGTAAAGAAGATGCGGCCGGCAACACACAGTACACCGTTGATTTGGGCAATGCCGCCAAAGCCAGCCTGGCCAAAGCCGACAGCGCGGTACAGAACATTGTCAGCAGCAGCCCCAACCTGAGCGCAAACAAAAGCGGCGACACCGTTACCATCGGCATGAGTGAAAACCCAGTGTTTACCAGCGTCCGCACCGGAGACACCTTACTGAACGGCAGCGGGCTGACCATCGCACCCGCAGGCAAAAACCCCGTTGTTTTAAATTCAGACGGCCTCAACAACGGCGGCAACAAAATCACCAATGTCGGCAAAGGCACCGTTTCCGATACCAGCACCGAGGCGGTAAACGGCAGCCAGCTTTACGCATTGGCCGAAAAACCGCTTACCTTTACCGGCGACAGCGGCAGCGTAAACCGCAAACTGGGCGAAACGCTGGGCATAAAAGGCGACGGCACATACGTATCGACCAAAGCGCAAAACGGCAGCGTCAACATCACCGTATCGGAAAACGCCGTCAGAGATGCTGCCCGCAAAGCGGTGGAAGTAAAAGGCGAGGGAGTCATCACCGTTACCCCCGCGCAGGACAACGTCGCCCACAAAACCACCTACACCGTCCGCTACGACGGCGGCAAAGCGGCGGCGGCCACCGACATTTCCTACACCGCCAACGGCGGCGTAGTCCGCAAGACCAGCTTGGCCAAAGGCTTCAATTTCAGCGACGGCGCGAACACCACCGCCGCAGTAGACGCAAACGGCGTGGTGAAATTCAACGCCGTAACCGGCGGCATAGCGGTAACGAACGGCAAAGCAACGGTTGCCGCCGGCGATGCGGGCAAACTCGCCACCGCCGGCGACGTAGCCGCCGCTGTCAACAACGCCGCGTGGAAAGTAACCGCCAAAGCCGACGGCGGCATATTGGAAAATACCGCAGCCGTCTCAGCCGTCAAAGCCGACGACCAAGTCGGCCTGCAAGTCGGCAAAAACCTGAAACTGAAACAAAACGGCAGAAACTTTACCTATTCGCTCAACGACACGCTAACCGGTTTGAACAGTGCCTCCTTCGGCGGCGGTACGGGCAGCCCCGCAACGGTTATTAACGGAACGGGCGTAAGCATTACGCCGGCCGGCGGCGGACGGGCTGTCTCACTTACCGGAAACGGCCTGGACAACGGCGGCAACAAAATCACCAACGTAGCCAGCGGAGGCAATACCGACAGCAATGCCGCCAATATCGGCGATGTGAAAAAAGCGGCGGCGGCAGCGAGAAACACCGTCTCCGCAGGCGATGCCAATGTTACCGTCAGCCCGAATGTTTTGCCCGACGGCCATACCGACTACGCGGTGAAGCTCGCCGACAATGTGTCGCTGGGCGCAGGAAAGGTATCCCTCGACGGCACAAGCGGCAACATCTCCGCCGCCGACAGCGTCAAAGCGGGCAATACGGTCGTTGCGGGACAGGGCGTGAACGCCGTTACCCTCGACGGCACCAAAGCCCAAGTGAAAGCAGGCAGCGTGCTTGTTGACGGCAAGGCGGGCAACATTACCGGTTTGAGCAATACGGCCTGGGTCAGCGGGCAAACCGCTCCCGTCAGCGGACGGGCAGCCACCGAAGACCAGCTTAAAGCCGTGGACAACCAAGTGGCACAGAACAAAACCGATATTGCCAATCTCAACGGCAGCATCGGGCGCGGCCTGAATTTTGCCGGCAACACGGGTTCTGCCAACAAGCAACTCGGCCAAACCATGAATATTGTCGGCGAAGGTACGAAAGCCGACAGCCGCTATTCTGGCGAAAACGTCAAAACCGCAGTAGATGCCAACGGCAATTTGGTGGTGAAAACCGACAAAGACCTCAAAGCCGAAAGCCTCACGCTGGCCAAAGACGGGAATACCGGCCTGGTATTGGGTACGGAAAACGGCGCGGGCAAAATTGCCTTGAACGGCACAAACGGAGCGAAAGCCGATATCGGCGCAGCCAAAGGCGCGGCCGTTCTCGGCGGCACGGCGCAGACAGACCGCATCCGCTACAACGGCTCGGACGGCACACCGCGCGAAGCCGCCACTATGGATGACGGCATGAGTTACGGCGGCGACAATCTGGCCGCAGACGGCACGATTGCCAAAAAACTCAACCAGCGTCTCGACATCATCGGCGGTGCGGACAAGTCCAAACTGAGCGACAACAACATCGGTGTCAATAAAGACAGCCAAGGCCGTCTGAAAGTACAGTTGTCCAAAGAGCTCAACGGTATGGGCAGCGCATCGTTTGCCGACGGCAGCGGCAGCACCACCGTTGTCAATGCTGAGGGTAGCACAGTCAGAGACAGTGCGGGCAACCAAACTGCCGTCCAGGCGGGAGGAGTCAGTATCACTGCTTCAGGCAAAAATCCCGTCGTCCTCAATTCAGACGGCCTCAACAACGGCGGCAACAAAATTACCAATGTAGCCGCAGGCGAGCGGCCTACCGATGCCGTCAATCTCGGCCAGCTCAACGCCAGACTCGGTGCGCTTACCGATGCCGCCAATCTGAACTTCAACGCTTTGGAACACAAAATCGACAACATCGGCGAAACGGCCAATGCCGGCGTGGCCGGAGCGATTGCACAAGGCACGATTCCGCAGGTAACCCGCCCGGGCGCATCCGGCCTCGGTGTGGGCAGCGGCTACTACGGCGGCCAGTCCGCCCTTGCAGTCGGTATGTCTTCTATGAGCGACGGCGGCAACTGGATTGTCAAAGGCAATGTTTCCGTGAACACCAAAGGCCGGGTCGGCGCGGGTGCGGGTGCGCTTTACCAATGGTAAACGGCTAGCCCGCCGCCGACGGTTTCATACTTGTTGAGGCCGTCTGAAAAAAGGAAAGGCCGTCTGAAAATCTGTTTTCAGACGGCCTTTCCTTTTTGTCTTCGCTTCTTGCGCCGTGCAGGCCGGATTAGCGGAAAATATTTCGGCAGCCCACGGCAACGGCTTTAACGGGGCTGCCGCCCTTGCTGTGTTTTCCGGCAGGATGAAGGGAGCAGCCGGTTTTTTGCCGCCTGTTAAGTGAAAGGGAGGGTAGGGAAAGGAGGCGGAGGTATCGGCGGTTGGCTGGAAAACTCAGGGAAAGGCCGTCTGAAAAATGTTTTAAACGGCTGCGCTTGGCATTTAGGCAGAGGCCGTCTGAAAACAACCGAAAGTAAATACGGCAGGACGCATAATGTGTAGAAATCCCTAGCGTTGTTTACAGTATTTCAAGGAAAATACCGTAAATGAACATCCACAAAAACACCCGCCTCGTCCCGCACGACCGCCAAGCCATCTGGCTCGCCTACACACAGAACAAAGAAAGCGTTACTTCCCTTGCCCGCCGCTTTATGGTCAGCCGTACCACCATCTATCGTGTGCTCAAAGCCGCACGAGTCCAATTACTTGTGCCGCAGAACAGCACCAACAACCGCTTCAAGCAGGCCTATTACGGAATGCGCCGTTTGGCCAAAGCAGAACGCGCCATCTAAGAGAAGCTTAAAAAGCAAGCCAAACGCTACAACAAGTCCTACCCGGGCGAAATGGTTCATGTGGACACCAAACGGCTGCCGTTGCTCAAAGGGCAGAGAGTTAGCGACAAACGCGATTACCTGTTTGTTGCCATTGATGACTTCTCACGAGAGCTATACGCGGCTGTCTTGCCCGACAAAACGGCAAACAGTGCCGCCATGTTTCTTAACGACCACGTTATCAAACCCTGCCCGTATCTGATTGAATGCATCTATTCGGACAACGGCAGCGAGTACAAAGGCGCGGCTAATCATGCGTTTGGCGTTGCCTGTTTTGAGAACGGCATCAATCAGAAGTTTACCCGTCCTGCGCGTCCGCAAACCAACGGCAAAGCCGAAAGGGTGATACGGACGATTATGGAGATGTGGCACGACAAACAGCAGTTTGACAGCCCCAGTCATCGGCAGAAAGAGCTGTGCCGCTTTGTGAATTTCTACAATACCGTGAAGCCGCACAGCAGCCTGAAAGGGGATACGCCTTTTGAGGTGTTGCAGGCTTATTTTTCCCAACCTGTTGTGTAAACAACGCTGTTGATTTCTACACATAATGGAAAATCGGAATATAAAAAAGCCGCCTGTTAAAAGGCGGCTTTTTGTGCGGACAGCCGGAAATCAGTCAACCGCCGCTACAACGGCAACGGTAATTTTGGCTACTGCATCGGTATGCAGGGCAACTTCCACTTCGTATTCGCCGATGGCTTTAAACGGGCCTTCGGGCAGGCGGACATTGGCTTTAACGGCTTCGATGCCGGCGGCAACAATGGCGGCGGCGATGTCGGCGTTGGTTACCGAGCCGAACAGACGGCCGTCAACGCCGGCTTTCTGGGCGACGGTAACGGTTTGTCCGTCGAGTTTCTCTTTGCGTGCCAAGGCATCGGCAAGGATCTCGGCCTGACGGGCTTCCAGTTCGGCACGGCGTGCTTCAAATTCGGCCTTGTTGGCTTCGGTTGCGCGTTTTGCTTTGCCTTGCGGGATCAGGTAGTTGCGGGCATATCCGTTTTTCACGGTTACGATGTCGCCCAAGCTGCCCAAACCGCCGATTTTTTCTAACAGAATAATTTGCATGATTTACGCTCCAAAATTATTTGTGTTGGTCGGTGTAGGGCAGCAGTGCCAGGAAACGGGCGCGTTTGACTGCAACGGCAAGCTGACGCTGGTAGTGTGCTTTGGTGCCGGTAATGCGGGCAGGGATGATTTTGCCGTTTTCTGTAATGAAATCTTTCAGCAAATCAACTTGTTTGTAATCCACTTCCTGGATTTTCTCAGCCGTAAAACGGCAGAATTTTCTACGTTTGAATGTTTGACGAGCCATGTCGTTTAACCTTTATATTCTTGAATGTTCTGTATCCTGAGTATCGGGAAAGGACTGCGGCTGCTCCGGGCGGAAAGGAATCCGCCTGCCTGCACGACTGTGTTTTCCCGATGTTGCCATATCAATGCGTCCGTTCCGACGATTTTTGCCGTTATTTCCAGCTTGGCCGTACAGTTTCTGCCGTTTTCATGCTGTTGCGATTCGTGCTGCAAAAGCAGATCCAAGACAGGGATGCCGGCGGGGGTATAGCGGAGGGGGCTGCATTTGGCGATACGGGCGGTAAGGACGAAGAGGTTTTCCAAATTACGCTTCGGCGGCTTCCTGCTGCTGGGGATTCAGCAGGTTTTTCGATTTTTCTTCCTTCATCATGGGAGAAGCCTCGGTTACCGGGTGCTTGGTTTGGATGGTCAGATGGCGCAGCACGGCATCGTTGAAGCGGAAGCCGGTTTCCAGCTCCTCGATAACGGCCGGTGTGGTTTCGATATTCATCAAAACGTAGTGCGCTTTATGGATTTTGTTGATGGGGTAGGCCAGTTGGCGGCGGCCCCAGTCTTCGAGACGGTGGATGACACCGTTGTTCTCGCTTACCAGTGCTTTGTAACGTTCAACCATGGCGGGCACCTGCTCGCTTTGATCGGGATGAACGATAAACACGATCTCGTAATGACGCATGTTATCTCCTTACGGTTTAAAGACAGTCTGCCGCCATGCGGTGCGGCAGACAAGGTTGCAAAACGCGGCATTATAACGGGCGGCGGCGGTGGTGGCAAGTTTAACTGCCGTTGCCGTCGAACAGGTCGCCGCTGAACAGGTCGGGTTCTTCTATCCGTTTCCGGCAGTCGATTGTGATGTTTTCGGTAACACGGCAGCAGCAGGTCAGGATTTCCCCGGGTGCGATAAAGGCGAGCGGCAAGTCTGCGTATGACACGCGGCCGGAGAGGATTCTGACGCGGCAGAAACCGCAGTAGCCGCTGCGGCATTGGTATTCGATTTCGTGGCCGGTGCGTTCCAGTCCTTCGAGCAGGGTTTCTCCCTCTTGCAGCGGGAAAGTGGTGTCGTGTGTGCTGATTAACGGCATGGATGGGTGTCCGCAAGAAGACGGAGGCCGTCTGAAAACCGGTTTTCAGACGGCCTCACAAGGCTATTTTCCGCGCATCAGTTCAAAGAAATCGTCGTTGTTTTTGGAGGCTTTGAGCTTGCCGACCAAAAACTCTGTGGCTTCGATTTCGTCCATAGGATGCAGGAATTTGCGCAGCAGCCACATGCGTTGGAGCTGGTCGTTCGGCACAAGCAGTTCTTCGCGGCGGGTGCCGGATTTGTTGATGCTGATGGCGGGGAACAGGCGTTTTTCGGCCATGCGGCGGTCGAGGTGCAATTCCATATTGCCCGTGCCCTTAAATTCTTCGTAAATCACGTCGTCCATTCGGCTGCCGGTTTCCACCAGCGCGGTGGCAATGATGGTGAGCGAGCCGCCCTCTTCAATATTGCGCGCCGCACCGAAAAAGCGTTTGGGACGGTGCAGCGCGTGGGCATCTACGCCGCCGGTGAGGATTTTGCCCGAAGTGGGCACCACGGTGTTGTAGGCGCGGGCAAGGCGGGTGATGGAATCGAGCAGGATAATCACGTCTTTTTTGTGTTCGACCATGCGCTTGGCTTTTTCAATCACCATTTCGGCCACCTGCACATGGCGCGTAGCCGGTTCGTCAAAAGTAGAGGCCACCACTTCACCGCGCACGGAACGGCTCATTTCGGTAACTTCTTCGGGACGCTCGTCAATCAGCAATACAATCAGCTCGGCTTCGGGGTAATTGGTGGTAATCGCGTGGGCGATGTTTTGCAGCATCACGGTTTTGCCCGATTTGGGCGGGGCAACCAAAAGTGCTCGTTGGCCGCGTCCGATGGGGGAAACGAGGTCGATGGCGCGGCTGGTGATGTTTTCTTCCGACTTGATGTCGCGCTCGAGCTTGAGCTGCTTGTTGGGAAACAGTGGCGTGAGGTTTTCAAACAGGATTTTGTGGCGGCAGACTTCGGGGTCGTCGCCGTTGATGCTGTTCAGATAAACCAGTGCGAAATAGCGTTCGTCGTTTTTCGGTACGCGTACGGTACCTTCGATGGTGTCGCCGGTATGGAGGTTGAAGCGGCGGATTTGGTTGGGGGAAACGTAAATGTCGTCGGGGCCGGCCAGATAAGATGTGTCGGCGCTGCGCAAAAAGCCGAAGCCGTCGGGCAGGATTTCCAGCGTGCCGGAGCAGTTGAAGTTTTGGCCCTGCAACATAAGCTGGCGGACGATGGCGAAGACAAGGTCTTGTTTGCGCAGGCGGTTGGCGTTTTCGATGCCGAGTTCTTCGGCTTGGGCGAGCAGCTTGGAGATGTGCTGGGTTTGTAGTTCGGAGACGTGCATAGGGATTGTGTTGATTGGGTTTTGATTTGAAGGGAGTGGCGGCTTTGGAGGCCGTCTGAAAAAGCGTATCGGGTAGTTGCCGTTCGTTTGGAAAATATAAGCGGGAAGAAAGGAAAACTGCCGGAACGGCAAGTTGTTATGAGCAAATCTTTATGAAGAAAAGACAAGCCGCTGCGGCTTGTCTTTGCCAAAAATTCTGGCGGAAAGGAAGGGATTCGAACCCTCGATACGCTATTCACGTATACACGCTTTCCAGGCGTGCGACTTCAACCACTCATCCACCTTTCCGTGAAGCTGCGCATTATACGGATAACGGCTGCGGCCGGCAACCGCTATTTTCACAATGTTTTCAGACGGCCTTTTGCGTTCCGTCGAGCAGCTTGCGCCAGCGTGCGGTTTGGAAACGTACTTGCTCTGGGGCGGTGCCGCCCAAGTGGTTGCGTGCGCGCAGGCTGCCTTCCGGCGTAAGCACTTCGTAAACATCGTCTGCAATCAGGCTGCTGAACTCCTGCAATACCTGCAAAGGCAGCGCACTCAAATCCACACCCGCTTCGTCGGCACGGCGTACGGCACGGGCGACAACTTCGTGGCTGTCGCGGAAGGGCATGCCTTTTTTTACCAGATAGTCGGCCAGGTCGGTGGCGGTGGCGAAGCCCTGCATGACGGCGTTGCGCATATTTTCGGGTTTGACCGTTACGCCGCGCATCATATCGGCGTAAATCCGCAGTGTGTCGATTAGTGTGTCGGCTGTGTCGAAGAGCGGTTCTTTGTCTTCCTGATTGTCTTTGTTGTAGGCCAGAGGCTGGGATTTCATTAGTGTAATCAGTCCGATAAGATGGCCGATGACGCGGCCGGATTTGCCGCGTACCAGCTCGGGTACGTCGGGATTTTTCTTTTGCGGCATGATGGACGAGCCGGTGCAGAAGCGGTCGGCAATGTCGATAAAGCCGAAACGCGGACTCATCCACAAAATCAGTTCTTCGGAAAGACGGCTCAGATGAATCATGACCAGCGATGCGGCGGCGGTGAACTCGACGGCGAAATCGCGGTCGGATACGGCATCGAGCGAGTTTTGGCAGATTTCCTCGAAGCCCAAAAGTTCGGCCGTGGTTTCTCGCCGGATCGGGTAGGTCGTACCCGCCAACGCGGCCGCGCCCAAGGGCATACGGTTGACGCGCTTCCGGCAGTCGGCCATGCGCTCGTAATCGCGGCCGAGCATTTCGACGTAGGCAAGCATGTGGTGGCCGAAGCTGACGGGCTGGGCGACTTGCAGATGGGTAAAGCCGGGCATCACGGTTTCGGCGTGCTGCTCCGCCAGATCCAGCAAGGCTGTTTGAAGGTTTTGAATCAGGCTTTGGATGACGCTGATTTGGTCGCGCAGCCACAAGCGGATGTCGGTGGCAACTTGGTCGTTGCGGCTGCGGCCGGTGTGCAGCCGTTTGCCCGCGTCGCCGATTTTGCCGGTGAGGCGGTGTTCGATGTTCATGTGTACGTCTTCCAGATCGAGCGACCATTGCAGACGGCCTGCTTCTATCTCCTCGGAAATTTCCGCCATGCCCCGGCGTATCGCGGCCAGATCTTCTTCGGACAACACGCCCGCCTGTTGCAGCATCTGCGCATGTGCCAGCGAGCCTTGGATGTCCCATTGCGCCAGACGTTTGTCGAATTCAATCGAGCCGGTGTATTTTTTAACCAGTTCGGATACGGGTTCGTTGAATCTTCCCGACCATGTTTTCGTGCTATTCATATATAATCCGCAGGTTTTGTTAAGCTGTCATAAAAAATGGGCATTATACGTCAAATAAACGCATGGTTTGCAGTTCCCGATATGCGCAACCTCGGTACTGCGGTGCGCATCTTATTGTTTGCGGCGGCGGCCGTCTGCCTGCTGCCGCTGGTTTCGGAGAGGGATGCGCCTTATTGGAGCCGCTTGCTTGCGGAGGCGAAATGGATTGTGCCGGTCGTGGTGCTCAACGGTGTGAGCGGATATTTTACCGATCGTTTTCTCGTGCGCCATCCGCAGGGTGTGGCCATCAATACCGTCTCGTGCCTGGTGCAGCTTTTCATTACCGATTTTGTCGTAATTGGAGCCAGGGAGGAGTTTCCCCGCCATCTGCTGCTTTATACTTTGGGGCTGCTGTTTCTGATGTATGTCGAAGCCAACCGCCTGCGCGCGCTGTCGCCGGCGGTGTCCGAAGCAAGGCTGACCGCGCTGACTGCCCGTATCCGCCCGCATTTTCTGTTCAACAGCCTCAACGCGGCCATCAGCCTTATCCGCCTACGTCCGTATGATGCGGAAACACTGCTGGAAAACCTTGCCAACCTGTTCCGCGCCCAATTGCGCGAGGGCACGCAGTACAGCACGCTGGGGCAGGAAATCGAGTGGGCGCAGGAATATATTGCCATCGAACAAATCCGCATGGGACACAACCGCGTACAAGTGGACTGGCTGCACGAAGCACCCGACGATGCGGAAACGCCGCAGCTGATGTTGCAGCCGCTGTTGGAAAACGCCGTTTTCCACGGTGTGGAAACCACCCACCGCCCCGGCAATATCGTGGTCAAAACCGCTTTGCAGGGACACTGGCTCTACATCCGCATTGAAAATCCGTTTACGCCGCACGAGAATATGGAAAACACCCAAAAAGTACACCGCAGCAATTCTATGGCTTTGAAAAACTTGAAAGAACGCTTGGAAATCATGTACGACAAAGATGCAACGCTCGATCTTTCCGCCCTGGACGACATCGGCATCTACCGCGTCGACATCCGTATGCCGTACCGCAGCAAGGAGTAGGGGATTTTCCTGTACAACAGGCCGTCTGAAAATTGTTTTCAGACGGCCTGTCGCTTGGTTACATGCTAACGGCCTGTGTGTAGGGTGTGTGGCGCAGCCACGCACGCGGTTTGAATGTTTCAGACAGCTCCTTGCCCGAATAGTGTCAGACGCGTGCGTCGCCGGAGCGACCACACCCTACTGCGAAGCATCATGCTCGTATGCCGCTCAGACGGTACACCCTGCGGCGGGTAAAAACGGACAACAGGCCGTCTGAAAACAGTTTTCCGGTTTTCAGACGGCCTGTTGTCGTCTGCCGGCCTTTAACCGAACAGTCCGGCCACTTTCGCTGCGGTCATAACGATGCCGTAGGCCAGCGGGATGCAGACAATCAGCCAGCGCAGTTTCACGCCTATGCCGCTGTGGACGATTTCCTCTGCGGCCTGCGCGGCTTCTTCAAACGCGCTTTCTGCGGGAATTTGGTGCGGGATATGGCGGCTTTCTCCGGCATGGTGTTTTTCGCTGACGGGGCGCATCAAAAGATTGCAGACGAGGCCGATGACGAGCAGTCCGGCCATGATGTACATGGTAATGCCGTATGCCTGCGCGGGGGGGACGCCGCTGTCGATCTGGCCTTGGCGGATGTAGTTTACCAGCACGGGGCCGAGTACGGCGGCGGTGGACCAGGCCAGCAGGATGCGGCCGTGGATCGCACCGACTTCCAGCGTGCCGAACAGGTCTTTGATGTAGACGGGTATGGCGGCAAAACCGCCGCCGTACATGGAAATAATGGCGCAGAAGCCGATGATGAACAGGATTTTGCTGCCGCTTTCGCCCAAAGAGGGGACGGCAAAATAAAGCAGTGCGCCGAGGATGAAGAAGAGATTGTAGGTGGTTTTGCGCCCCAGCCGGTCGGAAACGCTGGACCAGACAAAGCGTCCGCCCATATTGAAGAGGCTGAGCAGGCCGACAAAGCCGGCCGCCGCCGCCGCGCCTACCGCCGCGTTTTCGCCGACGGATTGGGCGGAAAACAGCTCCTGTATCATAACCGAGGCCTGTCCCAGCACGCCGATGCCGGCGGTTACGTTGAGGCAGAGTATCCAAAACAGCAGGTAAAACTGCGGCGTTTTCACGGCTTGGGCGGCGGTAACGTGGTTTGCGCTGACCAGTTTGCCGGCGGGTTTCGGCACAAAACCGGCCGGTTTCCAGTCGGGAGCGGGTATGCGGATGGTAAACACGCCGAACATCATAAACAGAAAATAAAACACGCCGAGCACGAGAAAGGTTTCCGCCACGCCGACGGATACGGGGCTTTTGAAGAAGTCCATCAGGGCGACGGAAAGCGGGGAGGCAAGCATCGCGCCGCCGCCGAAGCCCATAATCGCCAGCCCGGTAGCCATGCCCGGTTTGTCGGGAAACCATTTCATCAGCGTGGAAACGGGGCCGATATAGCCCAAGCCCAAGCCGATGCCGCCGAGTACGCCGTTGCCCAGATAGAGCAGCCACAGATTGTGCTGCCACACGCCGATGGCGGCGATAATAAAGCCCAAGCCGAAGCAGATGGCGGCGGCGAACATGGCTTTGCGCGGCCCTTCGCGCTCCATCCAGGTGCCGAAGAGGGCGGCCGATGCGCCCAGTACGGCCAATGCGATGCTGAACACCCAGCCGACGGTGGCCAGCGACCAGTCGCCGGAGGCGGGTTCGGTGATGCCGAGGATGCGGGTAAGCGGGGCGTTGAAGACGGAATAGGCGTAAATCTGGCCGATGGAGAGGTGGACGGCCAGCGCGGCCGGCGGCACCAGCCAGCGGTTGAAACCGGCGGGGGCGATTGTGCGTGATTTGTCGAGGAAGGCAATCATGGTTGTTTCGTGTGTGTTGGTGGGAAGAGGCCGTCTGAAAGCAGTCTGTTCAGACGGCCTTTATTCTAATCAGTTCGGGCGCGGGACTGGATGAAATATCTTGCACTTCAAAATGATTGGATTTTGTCCGCAGGAAATTTGAGGCCGTCTGAAAATGCTTTCCGGCTTTGCCGAAGTTGCGTTTTCAGACGGCCTCAAACAGTTTCAAGCGGTTTCGGCAGCCAGCTTCAGCAGCGCGTCGCGGTTGGAGGGGGAAAAGACTTTTTCCGCCGCCTCCGCCAGAGGCAGCCAGAGATAGGCGGTGTGTTCGCTCAGGCGGACGGGGGTGTCGCGGGGGATGACGGCGGAAAACAGGTGTTCGGTGTTTTCGGTAACGCCTGCGGCATAGCGGTGCCGCCAGTGCGGGTAGATTTCGTAAACGGTGCTGAAACGGCGGTCGTGCAGGTTTTCGGGGGCGAGGACGATGCCGGTTTCTTCGGCCACTTCGCGCAGGGCGGCCTGCATTGGTGTTTCGCCCGCTTCAAGACTGCCGGTAACCGACTGCCAGTAGCCCGCTTTGTCGGCGCGCTCGAGCAAAAGCGCACAGCCTTTGCCGTCGTGCAGTACGACCAGCGCGGATATGGGGCGTTTGGGCGGCTTGGACTGCGGGTTTTCAGACGGCATTTCAGCTTTCCTCTGCGGGTTCGCCGGAACGGGTGTCGGCACGTGCTTTGCGTACGGCTTCCGAAAGGGCGGCGGTGTCGGGCGGCGGGGCGGCTTCGTTCAGAATGCGGACTTCCCGCTGCGGGTAGGGAAAAGAAATGTTTTCTTCGTTAAACCGCTGCCAGATTTCGAGACGGAGGGCGGAAAAGAGGCCGAGAAAGCCGTTTTCCGGGTCTTTCAGCCAAAAGCCCAGCCGCAGGTTGATGCCGTCGGCGGCAAAGTCGAGCAGATAGGCTTTGGGGCGGTTGGCCTCGGAGCTGTCGATGCGGCTCTGCCTGCCTGCGGCTTCGGTCATGATGGCCATTGCCCGCAGAATGTCGGAATCGTAGGATACTTGGATGTCGATGGTTTGGTGCAGGGCTTTGGCGGTGTAGGATTCGTTGACCACCATATTGGTGATGAAGGTTTCGTTCGGTATCAGGGCTTCCGTGCCCGCGCTGCTGCGCAACACGACGAAGCGGGAGGTGATTTTGGTTACATAGCCGGTAAAGCCGTTTACCGTCAGACGGTCGCCCGGACGGATGGAGCGGTCGCCCAGAATCAGGAAGCCGGAAATATAGTTGCTGGCGATTTTCTGCAAACCGAAACCGATGCCGACACCGATCGCGCCGCCGAACACCGACAATACCGTCAGATCGATGCCCACCAGCGGCAGGGCGATGAGGATGGAAAGGATAATGAGGGCAATGCGGACAATGTTGGAGAGCATAATGCGCAGGCTCAAATCCAAACGGTTGCCGGCCATGATGCGTTTTTGCGCAAACTGTGCCAGCCACATGGCAAACACCATGATGACACCGATCCATATGATGCCGGTACTCACCGTCCACAGGCTGAGTTTGGCCGAACCGACGGAAAACACCAGCGATTTCATCCATCTGATGATGATGTCGTCAATGCCCGACACCCACAGCACGAAAGCCGCCCAAAGCACGGCCGACAGGCTGCGTTCCAAGCGGTCGCTCCATGGCTTGTCGGGCAGGGCGGCGTGTACCACCGCCATCACAATCCGGATGGCCACCATCCAGTTTGCCGCCAAAAGAAGCAGCCGCAGCCAAACCGAGCGGTAGCCCGCAAAATTCCACAAGGCCAGCACCACGGCGGCGGCAAGCCACACCAGCGCGGGCCACAAAATCCGTCTGCCGATGTGCGGGAGCAGCTTGTTTTTATCGAAGTCTTTGTCGGTGCAGCGGCCGAGCAGCCATTCGGAAAACCACCATGCCGCCGCAGCCAAAGCCAGGGCAAGGCCAAGCTCCACCCAGCCGACAGGCTGACGGATGCTGCTTTCGAGCAGGTGCGAGGTAAATTCAGACGGGGCGAACAGCCCGGTCAGAAAATCGGTAACGCTGTCGGGAAAAACGGAAGAAGTTTGCAGGAGGGGCAGGGAAAATGAGGACATAAACTGCGTCGGGGCAAAGGAAAAGCGCGGATTATAGCGGAATCCGCCTGCGGCTGCGGGCGGCGTGTTTTCAGACGGCCTGATACCTGCATCCGGCATTGCCAGGCCGTCTGAAAAGACGGAATGCCCGCTTTTTATTTTCTGCCCGACAGGCAAGACGGGCAGACGGAAAGTGCCGTATGCCGGTTATGCCGTATTACGCGGTTTTGCGGAAAACAGGGATGATGAATTTTCCGGTAAAAGCGGCAGGCAAGTTAAAAGGCCGTCTGAAACGATATTGTCGTTTCAGACGGCCTTGTTTTTCAAATCAGGCCGCTGCCGGCTATGGGGCGGGACGGAATGTCCGGTTTATTCGTACACCGTACAGTTTTTATCCGTACCGTTGGCATTGGAAAAATACGGATTGGTTTCGCTGCATGACGAAGCGGTACTCTCGCAGACAGTCAGAATCATGTCTTGGTTGATGCGCAGCACGCGCGGCTCGTTTTTTTGGTCAAAAGCCACGGCTTTAATGGTAAAGCTGTCGTTTAACGCACCTTGCGCATTCCCCTGCATTTTCATGCAGAAATAGTCATTTTTCGGTATGGCCAAAGATGCCCACGTTGTCGAATTTGTTTTAAAACTGCGGTGCTGCGAATAGAACTGTTCGAGGCCGTGGGCATTGTCGAGCAGGGCGGCGGAAGCCTGTTTCAAACGGGTGTCTTTAATATACCGCTGATAGGAGGGGAGGGCGATAACGGCCAATATGGTCAGGGCAGCCAGCGCGATCATCAATTCAATCAGCGTAAAGCCTTTGCAAAAGAAATGCCGCTTCATGCCTGCCCCCTTTATCATTCTTCCGGAAATCCGGGTTTAGTATATCTCGCACTCTTTGGGCGGATTGCCGGTATCCGGAATCAGAACGGCCTTCTGTGTCGTTGCGGTTCCTGTGCAGATTGTCGTAACGCCGTCGTCGTTAAGCTGCATAAAACGGGTTTCTTTGCCGTTGGTGGAGGGTTTGGCTCTGGCAGTCAGCAAGTAATGTCCGATCTCCGGATCGGCAAGCGCACTTGTGGTGCTGGCGACATGGTTGCCCGACGAGCTGTCTGTCGGATTGTAAACGAAGAAAATATCAAAATATTCGTTATCGTTTTTCAAGTCGCGAAATCCGTCGAATGTACGGTTTATCGAATAAAAATTTTCCAAACGGCGGGCGTTCTCCAACAAATCGCCGCGTGCGTTTTCCAAGCGGGATTTGCGGATAAAAGTGTCGTAGGACGGATAGGCGATGATGGCCAAAATGGCGGTAACGGTTACGACCATCATCAATTCGATTAGTGTAAAACCTTGTTGTTTAACTGCTTTCATGATATTCCCTGTTGTAATGTACACCGTATTGCCCTATTCGGAGACAAAGACGGCAGTAGGTTATTGTGAAAAAACGGTTGCGATTATAGCGGATTTTCCGGCCTATGCGGTTGTCAATGCGGCCGATTTGGCCGTCGGAGGCGGACGGATGTTGCCGTGTTGTGTAAAAACGCCTGTTTTCGTGTAAATCAATAAATGTAAAAAACTTTTTTAATCATTTTGTTATGTTGTTTTATTTGTTGCTGTCGAACTTGGCGGCAGCACTGTCTTTACAGTAAACTCGCCGCCGTTTTGCGCATCGGGCGCGTGTTTGACGACCTTCAAAAGAAAGAACCGTAAGATGAAAAAAGCCTTCAAATGGATAATTTTGCCGCTTGTATTGGTTGCCGCCGCTTGGGCGGCTTGGTCTTTTTTACAACCCAAAAACGATGTGAGCTACCTTACCGAACCGGTAACGCGCGGCAATATCAGCCAAACCGTTTCGGCTACGGGCGAGATTTCGCCGTCGAATTTGGTGTCCGTGGGCGCACAGGCTTCGGGGCAGATTAAGAAGCTGTATGTAACGCTCGGCCAGCAGATTAAAAAAGGCGATTTGGTGGCGGAGATCAATTCCACCACGCAGGTAAACGCGCTGAACACGGAAAAATCCAAGCTGGAAACCTATCAGGCCAAGCTGGTTTCGGCGCAGATTGCTTTGGGTACCGCCGAGAAGAAATACCGGCGCGAAGCGGCTTTGTGGAAGGAGGAAGCCACTTCCAAAGAAAATCTGGAAAGCGCGCAGGATACGCTGGCCGCCGCCAAAGCCGCTGTTGCCGAGCTGAAAGCCTCGATCAGGCAAACCAAAATTTCCATCAACACAGCCGAATCGGATTTGGGCTACACGCGCATTACCGCGCCGACGGACGGTACGGTTGTATCCGTGCCGGTGGAGGAAGGCCAAACGGTCAATGCGGTGCAGTCCACGCCCACCATCATCCAGCTTGCCAATCTGCAAACCATGCTCAACAAGATGCAGATTGCCGAGGGCGACATTACCAAAGTCAAAGCGGGGCAGGATATTTCGTTTACCATTTTGTCAGAGCCGGACAACCCGATTAAGGCCAAGCTCGAAAGCGTCGATCCCGGCCTGACCACCATGTCGCTGGGCAGCTACACCAGCAGCACGGACACCACTTCCAACGCGATTTACTACTACGCCCGCGCATTTGTCCCCAACGCGGACGGCAGGCTTTCTATCGGTATGACCACGCAGAACACCATCGAAATCAGCGGCGTGAAAAATGTTTTGACCGTGCCGACGATGGCGGTGAAAAAGCAGGACGGCAAATCCTATGTCCGCGTGTTGGGCAAAGACGGCAACGTGATGCAGAAAGAAGTGAGCGTCGGCCTGAAAGACGGCACACGCACGGAAATCAAAAGCGGCGTAAACGAAGGCGAGCAGGTCATTCTTTCCGAAATGAGCGCGGCGGAGCAGGAAAGCAAAAACGAACGCGCCATGATATGGTAACGCACGATCCGGGCATCGCCGCCAACGCCAACCGCGTCATCGAAATCCGCGACGGCGAAATCATTGCCGACACGGTGAAAAACCCCGACATCCCGCCGAGCAAGGTCGAGCGCGTGAAAGAAAACGCTTCGTGGTCGTTTTATTACGACCAGTTTACGGAAGCGTTCAAAATGTCGGTGCAGGCGATTACCGCGCACAAAATGCGCTCGCTGCTCACCATGCTAGGCATCATTATCGGCATCGCCTCGGTGGTGTCGGTATGGGCGGGCCGCGCAGATAAGGCGCGGAAAGGCCGTCTGAAAACCTTTTCAGACGGCCGCGGCCTTGTATTGCGGCTTTATTTTGGAAACCGTTATGAGCTTAATCGAATGTAAAAACATCAACCGCTTCTTCGGCAGCGGCGAAAACCGCGTCCATGTTTTGAAAGACGTGAGCCTTTCCATCGAAAAAGGCGATTTTGTCGCCATCATCGGCCAGTCCGGTTCGGGCAAATCCACCCTGATGAACATCTTGGGCTGTCTCGACACCGCCACATCGGGTTCGTACCGTATCGACGGCATCGAAACCGCGAAAATGAATCCCGACGAGCTGGCCGGGCTGCGGCGCGAACGTTTCGGCTTTATTTTCCAGCGTTACAACCTATTAAGTTCGCTGACCGCCCGCGACAACGTCGCCCTGCCGGCGGTATATATGGGTGCGGCGCACAAAGAGCGTTCCGAGCGCGCCGAAAAGCTGCTACACGATCTGGGTTTGGAAAGCAAAGAAGGCAACAAGCCCAACGAGCTTTCGGGCGGACAGCAGCAGCGCGTGTCCATCGCCCGCGCCCTGATGAACGGCGGCGAAATCATCTTTGCCGACGAGCCCACCGGCGCACTCGACACCGCCAGCGGCCAAAATGTGATGGAAATCATCCACAAGCTGCACGAAGCGGGGCATACCGTGATTATGGTAACGCACGATCCGGGCATCGCCGCCAACGCCAACCGCGTCATCGAAATCCGCGACGGCGAAATCATTGCCGATACGGTGAAAAACCCCGACATCCCGCCGAGCAAGGTCGAGCGCGTGAAAGAAAACGCTTCGTGGTCGTTTTATTACGACCAGTTTACGGAAGCGTTCAAAATGTCGGTGCAGGCGATTACCGCGCACAAAATGCGCTCGCTGCTCACCATGCTGGGCATCATTATCGGCATCGCCTCGGTGGTGTCGGTAGTCGCGCTGGGCAACGGCTCGAGCCAGAAAATCCTCGAAGACATCAATTCGATGGGCACCAACACCGTCAGCATTTTTCCCGGGCGCGGTTTCGGCGACCGGCGCAGCGGGCGCATCAAAACACTCACCATTGCCGATGCGCAGGCGATTGCCAAGCAGGGCTACGTTGCCTCCGTTACCCCGCAAACCTCGTCAAACGGCACGCTCACCTACCGCAATACCGACCTCAGCTCCATGCTCTACGGCGTGGGCGACCAGTATTTCGACGTGCGCGGGCTGAAACTGGCTTCGGGCAGGCTGTTTGACGAGGACGACATCAAAGCCGACGCGCAAGTGGCGGTGGTGGACGACAATGTGCGCAGCAAACTCTTCGGCGAAGGCGTGGATCCCTTGGGCAAAACCGTCTTGTTCAACAAACGCCCGCTGACCGTAATCGGCGTGTTGAAGAAAGAAGAAAACAACTTCGGCAACTCCGACGTGCTGATGGCTTGGTCGCCCTACACCACCGTGATGCACCAGATTACCGGCGAGAGCCACGCCAGCTCGATTACCGTCAAAATCAAAGACGAAGTCAGCAGCCAGGTAGCCGAAAAAAGCCTTACCGAGCTGTTGAAAGCGCGGCACGGTACGGAAGACTTTTTCATGAACAACAGCGACAGCATCAAGCAGATGGTGGAAAAAACCACAGGCACGATGACGCTTTTGATTTCCAGCATCGCCGTAATTTCTCTGATAGTCGGCGGCATCGGCGTGATGAACATCATGCTGGTGTCGGTAACCGAACGCACCAAAGAAATCGGCGTACGCATGGCCATCGGCGCACGGCGCAGCAATATTTTGCAGCAGTTTCTCATCGAGGCCGTCTTAATCTGCCTGATCGGCGGCCTGATCGGTGTGGGCTTGTCGCTGGCTATCGGATTGCTGTTCAACCAATTTGTCAGCGATTTCCCGATGACTTTCTCCACCATGTCGATTATCGGTGCAGTGGCCTGTTCCACCATCATCGGCGTGGCCTTCGGCTTCATGCCCGCCAACCGCGCCTCGAAACTCAATCCGATAGACGCGCTGGCGCAGGATTAAATGTTTCAGACGGCCTGTTGCCGAACAGGCCGTCTGAAAAACGCAAACGGAACGATATTATGAAAAGCAAAGCTATTTTTCAGACGGCCTCTTCCCTTATTCTTGCCGCCGCATTAAGCGGCTGCGCCGTGCACAGCACCAATCAAAGCCTCACGCTCGAGTCCGGCGGACAAGTGATGTCCGCAGCCGAGGCCGCGCAGCGGTATGACGTAAACGGCAACTGGTGGGAAATCTACCAAAGCCCCGCGCTCGACGCGCTCGTCGGGCAGGCATTGGCGAACAATACCGACCTGAAACAGGCCGCAATCAGCGTCAATAAAGCCCTGTATCAGGCCAATATCCTCGGCGCGGATTTGGTGCCTTCGTTTAACGGTTCGCTCAATGCCGCCACCTCGAAAAACCTGAAAACCGGCGATCGCGGCAACACATTCGGCAGCCAGCTCGGTTTGAGCTACGAATTGGATTTGTGGCGCAAGCTCAGAGCAACCGCCGACGCGCAGGTATGGGAATACCGGGCCACGCAGCAGGATATGGCCAATACGCGGCTTACGCTGGCAAACAATGTGGCCGATGCCTATTTCAATATCGCCTACCTCAACGAAGCGTTGGAGCTGGCGGAAAAATCCGTGGAGCAGTATCGGGACACCGCCCGCATCGCCGAGGCCAAATTCCGCCACGGCCGCGCCGATTCCAGCCAGCCGACGCAGGCGCGGCAGTCGCTGCTTTCCGCGCAAAACAGCCTGATTTCGCTGCGCAACAGCCGCAATACGCAAATCCAAACCCTGCGCAACCTGCTCAATCTGAAGCCCGGGGAGGCGGTAGCCGCCGATCCCGACGGCTACCGCCTGCCGCCGGTAAAAGGCGTGAATCTGGACGTGCCGGTTACCGTGCTGGCCAACCGTCCCGATTTGCGCGCTGCCGAATACCGCGTCCAATCGGCATTGCAGTCGGCCAATGCGCAAAAACGGAGCTGGTATCCGAGCATTACGCTGGGGGCGACTTTGAGCACTTCGTCGGACAAGGCCGACAGCATGTTCAAAATCCCCGTGCTGGGCGGCACCGTGGCGGTCAATCTGCCGTTTCTCAACTGGAATACGCTGAAATGGAAGGATAAAACCGCGCAGGCGGATTTCGACAACGCCCGCCTTTCGTTTGAAAAAGCCCTGACCGCCGCCCTTAACGAAGTCCATACCAACTATCTGGCCTATCAAAACGCCGCAGAGCAGCTCGACAAGCAGGAGCAGCGTTACGCGCTCGATCGCAAAAACAGCCGCTACTACCAAGTGCGCTACCGGCAAGGCAAAAACGAACTGAAAGACTGGCTCGAAGCCCTAAACAGCGAATACGCTTCGGCACAGGAAGTATCAAACCGGAAATACGAAGCCTTGAAATACGAAAACATGGTTTACAAAGCGATGGCGGGGCGTTACACGCCGAAATAGGCCGTCTGAAACTTTTTGCCCCGAATCCGCATAAAACAGGCCGTCTGAATGTTTTTCAGACGGCCTGTTTGCTTGCAGACGCTGTGCGCTTATTGCGCCGTGTTTGCCTGCGGAATGTAGCTGCACTCCGGAGAGGCTTCGGCGATGAAGGCGAAGTCGGACGTGGTGCAGATCCATTCGCGTATCATCATATGCTTGGTGTCCACGTCGGGTGTCAGGATCACGGTGCCATTGAGTTTGGTTTTCGGGGCGTAGTGGAGGATGACGCGTCCTTGTGCGCCAATATCGACTTTTTCCAGCACGGCGGGCAGGCCGATGCCGTCGGGGTAGAGTTCGTCCATACTGGCAGGCAGGCGGCCCCGGTCGGCCAGGTATATGGCAACCTCGGTGCGGACGGCCGAGCCGTAGCGGACACCGTCGGACAAGTCGCGCAGCAGCAGGGTTTTTTCGCCGATTTCCCGCTTGGCCTGCGCTTCCATTTCGCGGATGGTCTGCTGCGTGGTTTGGCGTGTGGTTTCCTGTATTTTGCCGACGGCTTGATCTACTTCCGCTTTGATTTGCTGCCGGGTCTGTTCCTGTTTTCCGGGCAGGATGACGAATTGGAAGACCGCGCTTACCAGCAGCGCGGCGGCGATGGCGGCAAGGATGGCGGAGCGGACGGCGGCGTTTGGCGGATTTTTTTTCACTTGCATATTTTTTCCCTTATCTTGATTTTGCGTCCGGTGCGGGCAACAGGCCGTCTGAAAACTTTTCAGACGGCCTGACTGCTGCTTTCCGGCAGAAGATGTGTGTTCCTTGTCTTGCTGCCGTGTTTTTCAGACGGCCTTACAGCGCGGCCAAAACGGCTTCGCCCATTTGCGAGCAGGAAACCAAAGTCGTGCCTTCTTCAAAAATATCGGCGGTACGCAGGCCTTGTTCCAACACGCTTTGCACGGCGTTTTCCACTTGGCGGGCGCGGTTTTCGTCATTCAGGCTGTAGCGCAGCAGCATGGCCAGCGACAAAATGGTGGCCAGCGGGTTGGCTTTGTCTTGGCCGGCGATGTCGGGCGCGGAACCGTGCGAGGGTTCGTACAGGCCTTTGCCGCTTTCGTTGAGCGAGGCCGAGGGCAGCATGCCGATGGAGCCGGTGAGCATCGAGGCCTGGTCAGACAAAATGTCGCCGAAAATATTGCCGGTGGCGATCACGTCAAACTGCTTGGGCGCGCGCACGAGCTGCATGGCGGCGTTGTCCACATACATATGGGAGAGCTGCACGTCGGGATAGTCTTTGCCGACTTCGTTGAAGATTTCTTTCCACAGTTCCGTGGTTTCCAGTACGTTGGCTTTGTCGACCGAGCAGAGTTTCTTGCCGCGCTTTTGTGCGGCTTCAAAGGCGGTTTTGGCGATGCGGCGGATTTCGCTTTCGCTGTATTTCATGGTGTTGTAGCCTTCGCGTTCGCCGTTTTCCAGCGTGCGGATGCCGCGCGGTTCGCCGAAATAGATGTCGCCGGTGAGTTCGCGCACAATCAGAATGTCCAAGCCGGCCACGACTTCGGGCTTGAGCGTGGAGGCGTTGGCCAGCTCTTTATACAGCACGGCGGGACGCAGGTTGGCAAACAGGTTCAAATCTTTGCGGATGGCCAGCAGGCCGCGTTCGGGACGCAGGGCGCGTTCCAGATTGTCGTATTGCGGCGAGCCGACCGCACCAAGCAGCACCGCATCGGCGGCGCGGCAGAGGTTTTGCGTGAACTCGGGATAGGGGTGGCCGTATTCGTCGTAGCCTGCGCCGCCGATGGGGGCGTAGCGGTATTCGGCATCGAGGCCGTCTGAAATCAGTTTGTCGAGGATGCGTACGGCTTGGGCGGTGATTTCGGGGCCGATGCCGTCGCCGGGCAGAATGGCGATTTGCTTGGTCATTTCGGGTTTCCTTTCGGGTGGGTGAAACGGTTTTTCAGACGGCCTTAACGGGTCGGACAGGCCGTCTGAAACGGGTTGGCGCACTTGCCGCCTGTGCGGCGGGAGGGGCGTTGCGGAATGTGGCGCGTGCGGCAAGGCGGCGTGGCGCAGGTTGCGGGCTGCTATTTCGCGCTGCTGTATTTGCCGGCAATGCCGCTAATCATCAGGATTTCCGTCTGCCATTTTTCGGGGTCGATGGGGCGTTCGGGCGGCGGGTTGCCGGTGTCGTTGACGGCGATTGCGCCGTCGTCGTCAAAAAGGATGTGCTGGCTGCGGGTTTTGGCGGTGTCGGGGCTGCCGTTGGGACGGTAGTAGAGGGTATCGGCTTGCGCGGAGGAGGGCTTGCCGTCGCGGTAGAGGAAACGGTAGTGGTGGACGCGGTAGTTGCTGCCGAAGCCGTATTCGATTTTTTCGGGACGGCCCTGCGGGTCGTAAACGACGGAGAGGCTGTTGCGTGCCGCGCCTTCTATCATCAGCTCTGGGAGGTTTTGTTTTTCAATGCTGCCGCTGCCGCGTATCGCGGGGGCAGATGCGGCAGGGGTGGGAGGCGCGGCAGGTGCGGGCGCAGATGCCGTCGGGACGGGTGTGGCGGCGGGCTCGGCGGGCGGCGGGCTGTCGGCTTCCTGTGCGGAGCAGGCGGCCAGCAGCAGGAGGGCGGGCAGGAGGCGTAACGTGGTTTTCATGGTTTTCCTTGTTTGTCGGTTTGATGAGGCCGTCTGAAAAGCGGGCGGTTCGTTGCTTATTTGCTGTGGAGGAGGCGTGGGACGGCTTCGCTGTCGCCCGCCATCACAAGGGGCATGGCTTGGAGGGATTTCTCTATGCTGCGGTCTATCAGCCCGCGCTCGGCGGCGGAGGGTTTGTTGAGGACGTAGCCGACGACGAGGTTGCGGTCGCCGGGGTGGCCGATGCCCAGCCGCAGGCGGTAGAAGCCGGGGGTGCCGAGTTTGGCCTGAATGTCTTTGAGGCCGTTGTGGCCGCCGTTGCCGCCGCCGAGTTTGAAACGGACGCTGCCGCAGGGAAGGTCGAGTTCGTCGTGGACGGCGAGGATTTCTTCTGCCTTGATTTTGTAAAACTGTGCCAGCGCGGCCACGGCTTTGCCGGAGAGGTTCATATAGGTGTCGGGCTTGAGCAGCCACACTTCGCCTTCGGGGCGGGTGGCGCGGGCGATGTGGCCGGCGTATTTTTTTTCGTGTTTCCACACGGCTTTCCATTGGCGGGCAAGCTCGTCGAGAAACCAGAATCCGGCGTTGTGGCGGGTGTGTTCGTATTCGGCTCCGGGGTTGCCGAGTCCGGCGATGAGTCTGATGTTCATGCTGTCGTGTCTTGTTGGCTTGGTTTGCGGGCGGCGCGGCGGCGGCGGGCTTCTTTGGGATCGGCCGCCAGCGGGCGGTAGAGTTCGACGCGGTCGCCCCCGCGCAGGGGGGTGTCGTCTTTTACCTGTCTGCCGAAGATGCCCAACGGGGCGGAGAGGTCGGCTTGGGGAAAGGCGGCGGCAAGGCCGCTTTGCAGCAGGGCTTGGCGGGCGGTGGTGCCTGCGGGTACGGTAAGGCATTGCAGGAACTGCGTTTCTGCCGTGCCGTAGGCGATTTCGATTTCAATCATAGCGTTTTCCGGCTTCGGCCACGAAGGCTTCGACAAGTTTGCCGGCCAGGTGGCCGAATACGGGGCTGATGAGGGCGGCAAGCACGGGGTTGGCGAAGCCGTATTCGAGTTTGAAGGCGATTTTGCAGCAGTCGCCGCCGAGATCTTCAAAGTGCCACGAGCCGCGCAGGGTTTTGAACGGGCCGTCGATGAGATCCATGCGGATTTCGCGGCCGGGGATGTTGCGGTTGCGCGTGGCGAAAGACTGCCTCACGCCTTTGTAATCCATGTGGAGGCGCGCCTGCAATTCGTTTTCCGTGCGGGAGAGGACTTCGGTTTTGCCGTACCAGGGCAGGAAATTCGGATAGTCTTCGACTTTGTCCACCAAATCGAACATCTGCGCTGCGCTGTGGGGGACGAGGACGTTTTTTTCTACGGTTTTCATGGTGTTCGCTAAGGGCGTGTGCGGCGGGAAGAAAGGGCGCGATTATAGCATTCGGAGCGGTTCGGACGTGCGGCGGCTCAGGTGTTTTTGCCGAAACGGATGCGCGGGTCGGCAGCGGCGTAGGCCAGGTCGGTCAGCAGGCGGGCCAGCAGGCCGGCGAGGGTAAAGACGTAGAGGGTGCCCATGACTACGGGATAGTCGCGCTTGATGACGGCTTCGTAGGAAAGCAGGCCGAGGCCGTCGAGGGAGAACAGGGTTTCGATAAGGAGGCTGCCGGTAAAGAACGCGCCGATGAAGGCGGCGGGGAAGCCGGTGATGAGGGGGATGGCGGCGTTGCGGAAAACGTGTCCGAACAGGATGCGTTTTTCGTCCAGGCCTTTGGCGCGGGCGGTGTAGACGTATTGGCGGCGGATTTCTTCGAGAAAGATGTTTTTGGTGAGGACGGTGGTTACGGCCAGGCTGCCGGCGGTGGAGGCGGCAACGGGCAGGGCGATGTGCCAGAGGTAGTCGGCGGTTTTACCCCAGAAGGAGAGCTGGTCCCAGTTGTCGCCGGTGAAGCCGCCTTGGGGAAACCAGGCGAAGAAGCTGCCGCCGCCGAAGAAGACAAGCAGCAGCAGGCCGAGAACGAAAGGGGGGATGGTGTAGCCGATGAGGATGGCGAGACCGGTGATGAGGTCGAAGTGGCTGCCGTCGCGCACGGCTTTGGCGATGCCCAGCGGGATGCAGATGAGGTAGGTAAGGAAGAAGTTCCACAGGCCGAGGCTCATGGAAACGGGCAGTTTCTGCGCGATGAGGGTAGCAACGCTTTCCTGGTGGAAAAAGCTCTGGCCGAGATCGAAGCGGGCAAAGCGCAGGGACATTTCCCAAAAGCGTTGCAGGGGCGGCTTGTCGAAGCCGTAGAGGGTGTTGAGGGCGGCGAGGTCTTCGGCGGTGAGACGGTTTTGCCCGAACATTCTGCCGCCGCCGCTTGCGGCTTCGCCCGCCGCCCCGCTGCCCGAAAGCTGGGCGGCGAGCTGTTCGACGGGGCCGCCGGGGACGAATTGGATGACGGCGAAGGTCAGGGCGAGGATGCCGAAGAGGGTGGGGATGATCAGCAGCAGGCGTTTGAGGATGTATCGGGTCATGGCGGTTTGGCGGCGGCAGAGGCCGTCTGAAAGGTTGAATTTTGACTTGCTGTGTGTTTGCAGGCCGGACCCAGGTATTTTTGTTGCGTGCTTCAAGCAGCCGGCACGGTGGGAAAGCGGCTTTTGAGCCGCTCCGCGTTTGCGCATTTGCACAAGATGCCGATAGGCAGCTTGGAACTGCCCTGCTTGGGAAAGGCGGGACGCTGCATCGTCCGTATCTGCTGTTTGCCGGTATTGGTGCCGACGGTTTAATCCGTTCCGTGCCGCTGCGCTTTATGCGTTCCGGCAGGGCGTGTATTTGGCGGCAGCGGTTTTCAGACGGCCTATTTTTTCATCAGGAAACCGATTAACAGCTCTTTGAACAGGAAGCCGAATACGCCGAGTCCGAGCACGAAGAAGAGGATGAACATGCCGAACTTGCCGGCATTGGATTTTTTGCCGAGGTCGTAAACGATAAATCCGAGGAAGATGACGAGGACGGTCAGGCAGATGCGCATGGTCCAAGCTGTAAATTCCGCTTCGCTCATGTTCGGGTTTCCTTTTTGTGTTGTGTGTGGGCGGGTTGGTTTTTCAGACGGCCTCTTCGGGCTGGAGGCCGTCTGAAAAATGGGCGGCGGGTTATTTCATGGCTTGTTCCAAGTCTGCAATCAGGTCGCCGGGGTGTTCGAGGCCGACGGAGATGCGCAGCAGGCCTTCGCTGATGCCGGCTTCGTGTTTGGCTTCGGGGGTCATGCGGCCGTGGGTGGTGGTCCAGGGGTGGGTGATGGTGGAACGCACGTCGCCGAGGTTGGCGGTTTTGGAAAAGATTTTGACGGAGTCAAGCAGTTTCCAAGCCGCTTGCTGTCCGCCTTCCACTTCAAAGGCGATGACGATGCCGCCGCCTTCCTGCTGTTTTTTGACCAAATCTGCCTGCGGGTGGTCGGCGAAGCCGGAGTGGTATACGCGTTTGATTTGCGGCTGCTGCCGCAGCCAGGCGGCGATTTGGTCGGCGTTGGCACATTGTCCGGCGATACGCAGGGGCAGGGTTTCCACGCCGCTGAGCAGCACCCAGGCATGGAAGGGCGACATGGAAAGGCCGCAGGCGTTCATATACATCTGCACCTGCTGCATCAGCTCTTTGCGGCCGACAACGACTCCGCCCTGTACGCGGCCGTGGCCGTCGATGGCTTTGGTGGCGGAGTGGACGGACAGGTCCGCGCCGAATTTCAGGGGCTGCTGCAATACGGGGGTGAGGAAGCTGTTGTCCACAACCAAAAGCGCGCCTGCGTTATGGGCGATGGCGGCGAGTTTTTCCAAGTCGGCCACTTCGTTGAGGGGGTTGGACGGGGTTTCCAAAAAGAACATTTTGGTATTGGGACGCACGGCCTCGCGCCATTGTTCGGGATCGGTTTGGGAGACGAAGCTGATTTCGATGCCGAAGCGGGCGATGTGGTTGTTCAGCAGGCCGACGGTGGTGCCGAAGAGGCTGCGGCTGCAAACGAGGTGGTCACCCGCACCGAGGAAGGTGAGGATGGCGGCGTTGATGGCGGCCATGCCGGTGGCGGTGGCGACGGCGGCTTCGCCGTTTTCGAGCAGGGCGATGCGGCGGGCGAAGGCGGCGGTGGTGGGATTGGCGGTGCGGCTGTATGTGTAGCCTTGTTTTTCGCCTTTGAAGAGTGCCGCGCCTTCGGCGGCGTCGTCGAACATGAAGCTGCTGGTGAGAAAGAGTGCCTGGTTGTGTTCGTTGAACGGGGTTTGCTCTTTCGCGCCGCGTATGGCGAGGGTTTGCGGGTGGAGTGTGTCGTTCATGCAATACGTCCGTTTGTGAAATCGGGTAAAGGCGGCATTCTGCGCCTGTTTGCGGGCGGTTTCAAGGTGTCAGGCGGTCTGAAAAGGGGCTTGCTCCCGCCGCAGCCGTCTGCATCCGTTTTCAGACGGCCTTATCCTTCGAGCCGTCCGTCGGTCATGGTGAGCACGCGGCCGAAGCGTTCGGCAAGGCCCTCGTCGTGGGTTACCACGACGAGGGCGGTACCCAGCTCGGCTTGCAAATCGAGCATCATGTCGAACACTTTTTGTGCGTTTTGGCGGTCGAGGTTGCCGGTGGGTTCGTCGGCCAGGAGGCAGGCGGGTTCGGTTACGAGGGCGCGGGCGATGGCGGCGCGCTGGCGTTCGCCGCCGGAAAGTTCGCCGGGACGGTGGCGCACGCGTTCTTTGAGGCCGGCTTTTTCCAGCATCGCCATTGCTTTGTCTCTGGCTTGGGCTGTGGGCGTTTTGCCGATTAACAGGGGCATCATGACGTTTTCCAATGCGGAAAATTCGGGCAGCAGGTGGTGGAACTGGTAGACGAAGCCGAGATGGCGGTTGCGCAGCGCGCCGATGGCTTTCTGGTTCATCTGCGCCAAGTCCTGCCCCATCAGGACGACACGGCCGGAGGTGGGTTTGTCGAGGCCGCCGAGGATGTGCAGCAGGGTGGATTTGCCGCTGCCTGACGCGCCGACAATGGCGATGCCTTCGCCGGTATTGACGCGCAGGTCGAGACGGTCGAGTACGCGCACGTCGAGTACGCCGTCGTTGTAGCTTTTGCAGACGGCTTCGCAGTGCAGTACGGCCTGTGCGGGATTGTTTGCGGGATTATTCATAACGCAGCGCCTCCGCAGGTTCGGTTTTGGCCGCCCGCCAGCTCGGGTAGAGCGTTACCAAGAGGGAAAGGCCGATGGAGATGGCGGCGATGGCGGCCACGTCGCTCCATACGACGTGCGAGGGCAGGTAGTCGAGAAAGTACACTTTCGATTCGATGAGTTTGCGCCCCATCAGGCCTTCGGCCCATTTGAGTATCGCGCCGATGTTGTAGGCCAAAAGGAGGCCGAGCAGGGTGCCGAAGAAGGTGCCGGTGAGGCCGAGCAGGGTGCCTTGTACGAAAAAGATTTTCATGATGCCGGAGGGCGGCAGGCCCTGGGTGCGCAGGATGGCGATGGCGGACTGCTTTTCGGTTACGGTCATGATGAGGGTGGAGATGAGGTTGATGGAGGCCACGAGGCTGATGAAAAACATGATGACGAACAGCATTTTTTTCTCCAATTCCACGGCGTTGAAGTAGGACTGGTTGTTGAACGTCCAGTCGCGCACCCACACTTTTTCGGCGGCGGAGGCGGGCAGCAGCTTGGATATGATTGCGGGGGCGTTTTGCGGGTCGGCCAGTTTCAGGCGCAGGCCGCCGAAGCCGGAATCGGTGCGGTAGAGGGTTTGCGCGTCTTTGATGTGGGTCATCGCCAGCGAGTTGTCGAGTTCGTAGATGCCGGTTTTCACCGTGCCGACGAGGTTGAACTGTTTGAGGCGCGGCACCATGCCTGCGGGCGTTACGTTGCCTTCGGGGGTGATGACGGTTACTTTGCCGCCCGCTTCCACTCCCAGCGCGTCTGCAAGGTCTTGACCGAGGATGATGTCGAACTCGCCCGCTTTGAGGTCTTCAAAACGGCCGTAGGTCATTTTCTGCCAGTAGTCGGCCACCTGTTTTTCTTCGGCGGGTTCGATGCCGCGAAGCTGTACGCCGCGCACTTCGCCGTTGTTGGCCAGAAGTGCCTGGTCGGCGATATAGGGGGCGGAGCCGGTTACGCTTTTATTGCCGGCCACCAGTTTGCGCAGCTCCTGCCAGCTTCCGCCGTCGGGTTCGTAAAAGCCGATTTCGGCATGGGGCGCGACGCTGAAAAGTTGGCTGCGCACGTCTTTCTGGAAGCCGTTTACCACCGACAGCACCACAATCAGGGCGGTTACGCCGATGGCGATGCCGACTATCGAAATGACGCCGATAAACGACATAAAGCCGCTGCGTTTTTTTGCCCGCAGATAACGCAGGCCTATCCATGTTTCCAATGAAAGCATTGTTGGTTTACCGCTGTGTTGCCAATCAAAGGGCGGCATTGTACCGCAAAGGCCGTCTGAAAACCGCGAAACAGGGCTTTCAGACGGCCTTTGGGCTATAATCGCGCCTTTTTGCGCGGAACAGACGCTATGTCCCACAAACCGAAAACCGAACACGAAAACAACAAGCTGCACAAGCGCCTGCGCCATGCCGCAGGCAGCGCGATTAACGATTTCAATATGATCGATCCGGGCGACAAAATCATGGTCTGCCTCTCCGGCGGCAAAGACAGCTACGCCCTGCTCGACATTCTGCGCCAGCTCCAATCGAGTGCTCCGGTGGATTTCGAGCTGGTGGCGGTCAATCTCGACCAGAAGCAGCCGGGCTTTCCGGAACACGTTTTGCCCGAATATCTCGAAAGCATCGGCGTTCCGTACAAAATTGTCGAAGAAGACACTTATTCCACCGTAAAGCGCGTGCTGGAAGAGGGTAAAACCACCTGTTCGCTGTGCAGCCGCCTGCGGCGCGGCATCCTGTACCGCACCGCCAAAGAACTCGGATGCAGCAAAATCGCGCTCGGCCACCACCGCGACGACATTCTCGCCACGCTGTTTTTGAATATGTTTTACGGCGGCAAGCTCAAGGCCATGCCGCCGAAACTGGTTTCCGACAACGGCGAACACATCGTTATCCGCCCGCTGGCCTATGTGCGGGAAAAAGACCTGGTCCGCTATGCCGAAATCAAGCGGTTTCCGATTATTCCGTGCAACCTTTGCGGCTCGCAGCCCAATTTGCAGCGGCAGGTAATCGGCGAGATGCTCAAAGACTGGGACAAACGCTTTCCCGGCCGCATCGAATCGATGTTTTCCGCCCTGCGCAATGTGGTGCCTTCGCATCTGGCCGATACGGATTTGTTTGACTTTGCCGGGCTGGAACGCGGGCAGGTGCTGAAACACGGCGGCGATTTGGCGTTTGACGGCGAAAGCGTGCCGGAACGTTTTTCAGACGGCCTCGGCGGGGAGGAAATCCATATTGCCAAGCCGCGCAAGGTGTTCAATATTCTCGACAACCGGCCGAAAGGATAGGCCGCGCGGCGGTGTGCCGTTTGTTTCCGTTTATATACGGCAGAGGCCGTCTGAAAACAGGAATGCGTTTTCAGACGGCCTCTTCGCAGCCTGCGGCTAGCGGATGACGTTGCGCCAGTCCTGCTCGAAATAGTTCACCAGAATCTGCGTGTTCAAATGGTTCGGTTCGACTTTGCGCCGCGCCATATCGGGCGGGAAACGGAACATTTCGGCGGCTGTTTGGGCGTTGAGGTAGCGGGTGGGTACGTCGAATTTCTGCGGCACGGAAAAATCCGTGCCGAAGCCTGCCAAAACAAAGCCCCATTCGCCGAAAGAGGGGACATAAACGTGATACGGCGCGGTGTGCAGTCCGGCCGCTTCGAGCGTGGCCACCACCGACCAGTAGGCATTGGGCGCGAAATAGGGCGAAGTGGACTGGACGGCGATTTTTCCCTGCGGCGCGAGATGGCGCGATACGAGTCGGTACATCGGCACGGAATAAAGTTTGCCCAATGAGAAATTGGAAGGGTCGGGCAGGTCGATGATGATGACATCGAATTTTTCCCGCACGGTTTCCAGCCATTTGGCCGCGTCGTCGTTGATTATGCGCATTTTCGGGTGCGACAGCGAGCCCCGGTTCAACGCACTTAAAACGGCGGAATTTTTGAAAACCTCGGTCATGGCGGGATCCAAATCCACCAGCGTGATTTTTTCCACCTGCGGATATTTCAACACTTCCCGCGCCGCCAGCCCGTCGCCGCCGCCGAGAATCAGAATGTTGCCGGCACGGGCGGCGGTCTGCATTGCGGGCAGCACGAGGGCTTCGTGGTAACGCGCTTCGTCGCGCGAGGAAAACTGCAGGTTGCCGTTGATGTACAGCCGCGTGTCGTCTTTCCAGCGGGTAACGACCAGCCGCTGGTAGGGCGAGTGGCGTTCGTAAACAATCGGATCGCCGAAGTAGCTCTGCTCGGCTTTGAGCGTGATGCTGTCGGCGTAAAAGAAGGCGGCGGCGAGTACGGACAAGACAAAAAAGGCACGCAGGCGGATGGCGCGGTAGCCGGCAAGCTGCTCCTTGAAAGCGCGTGCGGTCAGGCAGGCGACGACGGCGTTGGCAATGCCGAACAGCAGGGCCGAACGCGCCATGCCCAGCCTGGGTGCAAGCACCAGCGGAAACAGCAGCGACACGGCCAGCGCGCCGAGATAGTCAAACGTCAGCACCCGCGCCACCAGCTCTTTGAAATCGGCCTGCTGCCGGTTCAGCACCCGCATGACCAGCGGGATTTCCATGCCGACCACCGTGCCGACAATCAGCACAAAAGCGTAAAGCAGGGTGCGGAAAGGCGCGGCGGAAAGCCCGAAGGCGACAAACAGAGCCAACGCGCACAGCCCGCCCACTATGCCTGCCAGCAGCTCAATTTCGACAAAACGCGCCAGCGCGTCCCGGTCGGCAATGTATTTGGTCAGGTGTGCGCCGATGCCCATCGAAAAGAGATACAGGCCGATAACGGAGGAAAACTGGAAAATGCTGTCGCCCAAAAGATAGCTGGCCAGCGCGGCGATGATGAGCTCGTAGGCAAGGCCGCAGCTGGCAACAACAAATACGGAGACAATAAGGGTACGGTGGGAGGCGTGATTCATATTTCGGACGGCCTGTGGAGGAGCGGAGGATTATAGCAGCGCAGGCCGTCTGAAAAACCGTTTTCCCGTTTTCAGACGGCCTTTTCCGCCCGGCCTGACATGGGAAAAGCAAACTGCACAAACTGTTTTTTTATGTTAAAGTGCCACTTTAAAAACAACGCAGACGCAGCGCGCCCAGCCGCTTTTCCCATGCGTCGGATCCAACCATCATGCAGCCTTGGCAACTTCCCGAATACGTCGCCGACATTCTGCCCAGCGGGGCGCGGCAGCTCGAAAGCGCGAAAGAAAAAATCCTCGCCCTGTTCCGCTCGCACGGCTACGAGCTTGTCCATCCGCCGCTGCTCGAATACAGCGACTCCCTGCTTACCCATATCGATTCCGGCCTTTCCCTCAAAACCATCCGCATCGCCGACCAGCTCAGCGGCCGCCAGCTCGGCATCCGCGCCGACATCACGCCGCAGGCCGCCCGCATCGACGCGCATCTGCTGTCGGCCAACGACGGCATCAACCGGCTGTGCTATGCCGGCCCGGTGCTGCACGCCCGCCCGGAAGGCTTTTTGAACACCCGCGAGCCTTTGCAGGTGGGGGCGGAATTTTACGGCTACGCGGGTGTGGAAGCCGACATCGAAACCGTCGGCCTGATGCTCGACAGCCTGGCCGTAGCCGATTTCGGCCGCATCCTGCTTTCGCTCGGCCACATCGGCGTGTTCCGTGCGCTGTCTGCCGCCGCCGGGCTGGACGGCGGACAGTCAGCCTCCCTGCTCGCGCTGATGCAGGACAAAGATGCCGCCGCCGTACGCGGACAGGTGGCCGCATGGGGGCTGGACGGCATGTGGCGCAGAGCCTTTGCCGTTTTGCCCGCGCTTTACGGCGGACGCGAAGTACTTGCCTATGCGAGGGAAAAACTGCCCGATTTGTCCGCCGTGGGCTGCGCTTTGGACGAAATTGCCGCCGTTTGCGCCGCATTCCCGCAGCAGGACGTACACATCGACCTGTCCGAATTGCGCGTGGACAACTACCACACCGGCCTGCTCTATGCCGCCTATGCCGAAAACGGCCACGACGCGCTGGCCAGGGGCGGACGGTATGACGGCTTGGGCGGCTGTTTCGGCCGTGCCCGTCCCGCCACAGGATTCAGCTTTGATTTGCGCAAATTCCTCGGCAGGCTGCCGCAGCACGAACGCCGCCCGGCCATCGCCGTGGACGCGGCGGATTTGGCCGAAGCGGCAGCAGCCGTAGCCGCCCTGCGTGCGGCGGGCGAGGCCGTGGCCGTGGATTACGGCATCCCGTCCAACAGCACAGCCGGCAGCACGCGCCGCCTGCGCCGGCAGGACGGCGCATGGGTGGTCTGCGAAACGTCCTGACGGCTTTGGGCTTTTTCAGACGGCCTCTCTTCTTTTGCAGGCCTGCGTTCGTCCGCAAAGGAAAGCACAGGCCAAAACAGGGCAGGGCGGCTGCCCTGCGGCCTTTTTCCGCGCCAGCCGCGAAAATTTTTATTCAGACGGCCTCTGCCGCCGCCGCGCTTCCTGCCGGCAAAGCAAAGGCCGTCTGAAAACAGCCGGAACGCCTGCCCGCAGCGGCATCCGGCAATCCGTTTCCGAACCGCCCGCCCGGATTGCACGGGCGGCCGCCGTTTTTTCCATTCAGCAAACAGGTAGACACAATATGGCACAAAACGTAGTAGTCATCGGCTCCCAGTGGGGCGACGAAGGCAAAGGCAAAATCGTAGACTGGCTGGCCGAGCAGTGCGGCGGCGTGGTGCGCTTCCAGGGCGGGCACAATGCCGGACACACGCTGGTGGTGGGCGGCAAAAAAACCGTCCTCCGCCTGATTCCCAGCGGCATCCTGCATGAAGGCCTGACTTGCTTCATCGGATCGGGCGTGGTTGTTTCGCCCGAAGCCCTGCTGGGCGAAATCGACGAACTGACCGCCGCCGGTGTGAAAAACGTCGAAGGCCGTCTGAAAATCGCCCCCACCGCCACCCTGATCCTGCCCTACCATATCGCGCTCGACCAGGCGCGCGAAGCCAGCAGGGGCGAGCAGAAAATCGGTACCACCGGACGCGGCATCGGCCCGGCCTACGAAGACAAAGCCGCCCGCCGCGCCGTGCGCGTGGTGGACTTGTTCGATACGGGCAAGCTGGCGGAAAAAGTACGCGCCAATATCGATCTTTACAATGTCCAACTGCAACACCTGCACAACGCGCCGCCCGTTTCTTTCGACGAAGTCATGGGCAAAATCGAAGGCTTCAAAGCCCGCGTGCTGCCGATGGTGCACGATGTTGCCCGCACGCTTTACGAGAAAAACGCACGCGGCGAACGCCTGCTGTTTGAAGGGGCGCAGGGTACGCTGCTGGACATCGACTACGGCACTTATCCCTTTGTTACCTCGTCCAATTGTCTGGCGGGTGCCGCCTCCGCCGGAGCGGGCGTGCCGCCGCAGATGCTCGATTATGTTTTGGGCATCGTCAAAGCCTACACCACCCGTGTCGGCTCCGGGCCTTTCCCCACCGAGCTTTTCGACGAGACCGGAACAGGGCTGGCCGAGCGCGGCAACGAATTCGGTTCGGTAACGGGCCGTCCGCGCCGCTGCGGCTGGTTTGATGCCGCCGCGCTGAAACGCTCCATCCAAATCAACGGCATCACCGGCATGTGCATTACCAAACTCGACGTGATGGACGGCATGAAGGAAATCAAAATCTGCACCGGCTACGAGTTTGAAGGCAAACGCACCGACATCCTGCCCTTCGGCGCGGATGCGGTGGCCAAATGCGTGCCTGTGTACGAAACCCTGCCCGGATGGAGCGAATCCACTTTCGGCGTGCAGGATTACGATGCGCTGCCCGAAAACGCCCGCCGCTATCTCAAACGCATCGAAGAAGTGTGCGGCGCACCTGTGGCCATCATCTCCACCGGCCCCGACCGCGACCAGACCATCCTGCTGCAACATCCCTTCGCCTGATTGCGCAACAGCTCTGCGCAGGCCGTCTGAAAAGCCGTTTTCCGCTTTTCAGACGGCCTCTTCAATCCCAAAAGGCCGTCTGAAAACACATACCGGCACACCACGGACACACCATGCCGAATCAAGAAAACACCCGCTGGCTCAGCGTCTTCGCCCTGGCCTGCGCCGCCTTTATCTTCAACACCACCGAATTTATCCCCATCGCCCTGCTGAGCGGCATAGGCGAAGGTTTTGCCATGAGTCCGGCCGACACCGGCATCATGATTACCGTCTATGCCTGGGTGGTCGCCCTGATGTCGCTGCCGCTGATGCTCGCCACCCGCAACACCGAGCGGCGCAGGCTGCTGCTGATCCTGTTTGCCGTTTTTGTCGGCGGGCATATCGTTTCCTACTTTGCCCGAAGTTTCGCCATGCTGCTGGCCGGACGTGTCGCCATCGCCCTGACCCACGCCCTTTTCTGGTCGGTTACCGCCGCGCTGGCCGTGCGCGTCGCCCCCAAAGGCAAGGGCAACCAGGCACTCGGCCTGCTCAGCACCGGAACGGTATTGGCCATGGTGCTCGGTATTCCGCTCGGGCGGCTGGCGGGCAATGCCTACGGCTGGCGGCTCAGCTTCCTGCTGATCGGCATAGCCGCCGCCATCGTGGCCGCCGTGCTGGCCAAAACCCTGCCCAAGCTGCCCAGCGTCAATACCGGATCGCTTTCCAGCCTGCCCGTTTTGGCCAAACGCAAAAGCCTGATGCTGCTCTACGCCTTCACCATCCTCATCATCACCGCCCACTTCGCCGCATACAGCTACATCGAACCGTTCGCCCTGCAAACCGCACACCTGCCGCCGCAGCAGGCCACCCTCCTGCTGCTTGTTTACGGCGCGGCCGGATTTGCCGGATCGTATCTTTTCGGCCGCCGCTTCGCCCGCAGCCCGCGCCCGTTTTTCGCCGCCTGCACCGCCGCCGTGGCCGCCGCCATGCTCCTGCTGCTGCCCCTGTCCGGCTCGGTGTGGCCGTTTGCCGCCCTCTGTTTTGTGTGGGGCGCGGCCATCAGCGCACTCAGCCTTGCCATGCTTGCGCGGGTTTTGCATTTTGCCGATGATGCCACCGATGTCGCCACATCCATCTACTCCTCGCTGTACAACGTGGGCATCGGCGGCGGCGCACTGCTCGGCAGCCTTGCCGCGCAGCATATCGGTTTGCAGAACATCGGCTACACAGGCGGCCTCCTTGCCGCCGCCGCCCTGATTCCCGCCCGGCTGCTCATCGCCCGCCCCGATTTTGCCGACAAAACCGGCGGAGCAAAGTAAAAAATCTGCGGCCTGTTTTGTCCCACGCCAAAAGGCCGCATTCATAAGCCGCCCGATTCGTTTGACCATAATTTTCAGACGGCCGCCGCCAATTTCCCGAAAGGACGACAGATGAAAACCTACACCGCCGCGCAAATGCGCCAACACGAACAGGAAGCCGCCGCACGCGGCACCGGTTTCGCACAACTCATGGAAAACGCAGGCCGCGCCGCCGCCGCCGACCTCATGCGCCGGCTGCCCGCACCCGGCCGCGCCCTTTTCGTCTGCGGCAAAGGCAACAACGGCGGCGACGCGCTGGTGATGGCACGCCTGATGCAGGCGCAGGGCTGGCGCGCCGACATTTTCTTTGCCGCCGGCGAAAAGCTGTCCGAACTGGCCGAGGCCAACCGCCAACGCCTGTCCGGCCTCTCCGGCGTGGAATTTGTCGGCGCAGGCGAACTCGAAGGCCGTCTGAAAAACGGCTACACCGTCATTACCGACGGCATTTTCGGCACCGGCTTTGCCGGCACGCTTCCCGCAGACATAGCCTCACTCTGCCGCCGCCTCAACCGCGCAGAGGGTTTCAAAACCGCCCTCGACCTGCCCACCGGCCTCGACTGCGACAGCGGCACAGCCGATCCCGACACCTTCCGCGCCGACCTCACCTACACCTTCGCCGCCTACAAACCCGCCCACCACAGCGCGGAAGGCGGAAAACTCTGCGGCGAAACCGTCTGCCTCGACATCGGCATAGACTGAATGTGCAGAAATGGAGGCCGTCTGAAAAGTGCTTTTTAAAGAGTTTTTTCAGGCGGCCTCTGCTTTTGTTCCATCCTCCGCTTGCGGGGAGGGCGAGGGGGGATTTTGCCGTTCGGCAGGAGCGAAGGAACGCGTGCGCCGCTTCGGCGGCACACCCTACTCAAACGGCCAAATTGCCGCCTGCCGTACCGAAGCAAGGTAAGGTGTGTGGCACAGCCGCGCACCCGTTCCCGCCAAGCAGAAGCAAGGCCGTCTGAAAACCGCAATACGTTCTCAGACGGCCTGATGTTTTCCTAATCCGCCAAACGCTTCCGCCCGCAGAAAACGTATCTGCCGCTTGGGCGGCATCCACCCGAACGGCCAAATTGCCGCCCGCCATGCCGAAGCAAGGTAGGGTGTGGCACAGCCGCGCACGCGGTTTGGAGGTTTCAGACGGCCTTTGTATTCGAATGACACGGAACGCGTGCGTCGCTTAGGCGACACACCCTACGTGGGGAGTTGAGTCGCGTATACCGCTTGGACGGTACGCCCTTTGTCGGGTGGAAACGGATAAACAGGCCGTCTGAAAACGCTTGTCCTGCGGCAAACCCGCTCCCTCTCCTGTACCCGCACGGGGGAGGGTTGGGGAGGGGGTGCGGTTTGCAAAACCGCTTTGCCCGCCGCTCTGCAAATGTCTGCCAAGCGGAAAATGCCTCGTCCCGGCCGTTCGCCGCAAACGGGAGAGGGGAAAAGACAAAGGCCGTCTGAAAATCAGAAACAGCGGCCTTTCAGACGGCCTGCGTCCCTTCTTCTGCCGCAGACCAAAATTGCAACAAATCAGGTTAATTATTGTAAATAATTCATTGCTTTGTTTTAATTTTTATGCCGTTTGAAAGATAATGCGCGTCGCTATTATTTTGCAACCCCCAAGCCTCGACCGCTTGACTCAATTCAGAGAAAGAAACCAATGAAAAACACACAGAAACTTGCCCTGCTGCCGCTGATGGTGGCCGCCGCTTTTGCCTGCGCCGACGAGCAGACCACGCATGAAGAGGGCGGCTTGGAGCAGGTAACCGTCCGCGCCGACGCGAAAAAAGTCCGCGCCGCCCGCTCCTATTCCATCGCCAGCGACGGCGATATGCGCGACCGCGTCAATCTGAGCCTGCTGGGTAAAGCCAACGCCTTTACCGCGCCGATTACCGTAGTGAACTACGACGAAAAAGTCATCAACGACACCGAAGCGCGTTCGCTGGTGGATGCAGTGGCGAAAAAAGACGCGTCCACATGGCAGTTTGGCGGCGAAAGCAACACGCTTACCGGCCTGTATTTCCGCGGCTACCAGCTCGATGCCCGCCAGTTCAGCGTCAACGGTTTGGCAGGCATGTACGGCACGCAGGGCACGGCCAGCGTGCAGGTCGGCTCGGCGCAGCTGATTAAAGGCGCGAGTACCGCCGTAAACGGCATGGACCCCGAAGGCGCGGTATCGGGCGCACTCAATATCGAAACCAAAAAAGCCGCCGACGAGGGTAACCGCAAAATCGGTTTGGCCTGGTTCAGCGACAGCCGCGCCCAAGGCACTTTTGATTTGGGACAGCGTTTCGGCGCAGACAAACAATTCGGCGTACGCGCCAACGGCAGGCTGCGCCACGGCGACACCCCGCGCGAGGGCTACGACGAAGACAATAAGGAATTTGCCCTGAATGCCGACTATCGCGGTGAAAAGCTGCGCATCGCTGCCGACTCCGTGTACGCCAAGCGTAAAACCCACGGCGGCCGCGCCCGTATGCAGGACATCCAAAACGCTTCCGCCCGCCTGTTTGACGCACCGAGCGGCAAAACCAACCTGCTGCCCGCATGGAACTGGCAGAACACCGTCGGCCAGACCAATATGCTGACCTTCGAGTACGACACCGACTACAACTTCCAAGTTACAGGCGGCATCGGCTACAACAAAGCCCGCTACTACGGCACACTCATCTCCCCGACCATCTGCCGCAACGCCAGCACCGCCTGCGCCACCGCCGACCAGTATTACACCGGCACCGCCCGCCTGACCAACCAGTATTTCCGCACCCTCAGCATGAACCTGTCGGCACGCGGCGAATTTGAAACCGGCCCGGTAACGCACAATTGGAGCACCGCGTTCGACCGCATCAACCGCAAACGCGAAACCTATCGCGGCACGGCAGCCGGCAGCAGCAGTGCGCTTATCGACACCAACGGCAACATCGCCGACCAACTGGCCGCCTTCCGCCCCGATTATCCGACAACGTATGAAAGCAGCCCGAATCTGGATGCAGTCATCAAAGTCAACAGCCTCGCGCTTTCCGACACGCTCGGTTTTGCCGACAACAAATACCGCCTCACGCTCGGCGGCCGTTTCCAAGCCGTCGAATACACCGACCGCAAAACAGCACAAAAAGGCGACTCCAAACGCTTCAGCCCGATGCTGATGGCCGCGTGGGTACCCACGCCCGATTTGGTCGTATACGGCAACTACATGGAAGACCTCGAGCCTGCCGACATCAAAACCGACGACGACGGCAACACCACCATGGCCAAACCGCGCGTCAGCCGCCAGTTTGAAATCGGCGTGCGCAAAAACTGGGGCGATTTCGTTACCACGCTCAACGCATTTCAAATCAAACGCCCCGGCTACTGGCGCGGTCAAACCAACGCCGCCGGCCGCCTGACCTACGGCAACAATTCCGCCTTTGCCCGACACAGAGCGGCCGGCGGCGCGGCGGGCGACGAGCAGGGCATCGAACGCAACCGAGGCATCGAGTTCAATATTTATGCCAACCTGCTGAACAAAACCCTGCGCCCCAACCTCGGCATTACCTATTTGCAGTCGGTTGTGAAAGACTACCCCAGCTCCCGCGACGAAATCGTCAACGGCGTGCAGGTAGCCAATCCGCGCGTCATCGCCAAAGCAGGCGTGGAATGGGACACCCCCTTCGCCAAAGGCCTGACCCTGCACACCAATGTCCAGCACTTCGGCAAATCCTATCAGGACGTGTGGAAAAACAATGCCTTCCCGTCTTACACGCTGGTGGACGCAGGCGCACGCTATAAAGCCAAACTCGGCAGCCGCAACGCCCTTACCGTCAGCGGCACGGTGGAAAACCTGTTCAACAAAAAATACTGGCAGGTACAGCGCGGCCAATACGACCGCAGCTTCGCCGTGGTCGGCATGCCGCGCACCTACTGGCTGAAAGCGGAATTGGAGTTTTAATCCGCCACCCGAACGGCCAAACCGCCGTGCCGGACACAGCGTTGCCGAATCTGTCGTAGGGTGTGTGGCAAAGCCACGTACGTGTTTCTGCCGATCAGTTATCTGCGCAGGCATGCCCTGCGGATAAAAAAAGGCCGTCTGAAAACCATTAATATGTTTTCAGACGGCCTCATTTTTTCCTATGTCGCAAAATGCCGAACCCGCAGAAAACGCGTGCGCTGCTTGGGCGGCATACCCTACCCGAACGGTAACATTACTGTCGCATCGGGCCAACGCAGGATGTTTAGCGCAGCCACGCACGCAATCCCGCCGATGCAGAGGCCGTCTGAAAGCACAGCTCCTTAGCAAACCAACTTTCTTCCCTGTGCCGGCGCGGGGTAGGGGCGGTGCAGAACTGCTTTGTTTGCCGTGCTGCAAATTTCGGCTAAACGGCAAAAGCCACCGGAAGCGGGGGAGGGAGCAAAAGACAGAGGCCGTCTGAAAACCGCAATACGCTTTTCAGACGGCCTTATGTTTCCCATCAGCAAAACATGCAGCCTGCAAGAAAAGCGTGCGCTGCTTGTATGACACACTGCCCGAACGGCCAATTCTGGCTGCTGCAAACGGGAAAAATTAGGATGGCGGTATCCGAGCGGCAGAATGTGCCGGGACGTACTGCACGTACCGCCTGCGGCTTGCCGCTTTATATCTTTTCCATTTTGTTTCACTATACAATGCCGCCTTTTCTACGAAGGAAACACGCAATGATTAAAGCGGTTTTATTCGACCTGGACGGCACGCTGGCCGACACCGCCCGCGATTTGGGCGGCGCACTCAACACGCTTTTACGGCGGCGTGCGCTGCCCGAAAAAAGCCTGTGCGAAATCCGTCCCATTGCCGGACTCGGTGCGGGTGCGCTGGTGTCGTTCGGTATGGGTATCGGTGCAGATCATCCTCAGTACGAAACGCTGCGGCAGGAATATTTGGACGAATACGGACGCTGCTCGGGAAAGGATACGGTATTGTTTCCCCAAATTGCCATGCTGATTGCCGGGCTGCACGAACGCGGCATTCTTTGGGGCATTGTTACCAACAAACACGCCCGTTTTACCGATGCGCTCGTGCCGAAACTCGGCTTTCCCGTTCCGCCCGCCGTTACTGTCAGCGGCGACACCTGCGCCGAAGCCAAACCCAGCCCGCAGCCGCTGCTTTACGCCTGCGCACAGCTTAGCCTTGCGCCGCAGCAATGTCTGTATGTCGGCGATGCTTTGCGCGATATTCTGGCCGGACGCAATGCGGGCATGAAAACGGTGGCGGCTCTGTGGGGCTATATCGCACCGGACGACAAGCCCGAGCATTGGGGCGCGGATTTTACAGCGCACCGGCCCGCAGAAATTGCCGGCCTGCTGTAAGGCGTATCGGTGTTGCGGCTGTGTTTGAGGCCGTCTGAAAAATGTTTTTCAGACGGCCTCTTTACTAAGTGCGGATATGCCGCTTTGTATGCAGTTTTGTGCGGCAGTTTGTTCGGACAATGGCAGCAAGACAGGCCGTCTGAAAACGGATATGTGGTTTTCAGACGGCCTCTGTATGGGTCTAATCGTTAAGACGGCGGACTTTGGTAATGGTTTCGCCGTCTTTGTCTGACCGCAGCAGAAACACTTCGGTATTGCGCGGGCGCACCTGCAATTCAAAGGTGCGGAAGCGGCGCATATCGATGCCGTTGTCGCGGCGGATAAGCTGCCACAGGAGCAGGCCGATCCAGAAGCCGTGTCCGAAAACGGTGTAGCTTCCTTCGGGCAGGCGGCGGAAATATTCGCGGGTATCGCTAATGCGGCGGTAGAAAGAAGCGAAGCTGTCGCAGTCTCCGCCGTCGCGGTAGTCGGGATCGTTGCGCTGCCAATAATCTTCGGAAAGCCCGCGCAATTGGGCGAAGGTTTTGCCCTCGATGTTGGCGTATGAGAGGTAGTTGAATTCGTGCAGGTCGTGCAGCACTTCGGCTTTCAGACGGCCTTGTTCGAGAAAGGGGGCGGCAGTCTGGTGTGTACGCAGATAGGGGGAAACGAAAACGGCATCGGGCGCGGGGGTATGTTCGGCAAGCCAGCGGGCTAGGTTTCCGGCCTGTGTTTGTCCGAGCGCGGTAATGGGGATGTCGGCATTGCGGCGGTTTACAGTGCCGCCGTGCGCGGGCATGGCGTTGGCCTCGCTTTGGGCGTGGCGGATGAGGTAAATGTTTTTCATATGCTGTTGCGGCGTAAGGATTTCAGATGTTGGAAAAGGTTGGGTCGTCTGCACGTTTTATGCCAAATTATGTTTGTTTTTGCCGGAATGGTTGATTGGTGGTTTTGGGTGTTTTCAAAAGCTGCGCGGTTTTTCCGTGCCTTTCGGCATTTTGGCAACCCTCAAAAATTCCAAAACAGGTCTTTATGCAAAAAAACAAAAAGTGCAAACAATGCTGGAATTTTCTATATATATATTTCAGACGGCCTGAAGCAGATATGGCAGATAAGATAAGTAAAACAAGATAAAAAAATCTGCGGTGTTGCTGCTTGGCATGAAGAGGCTTTTTAAAGACATTAAAAAAACAATGCCGAGAAAATCCGCCCCATGTTGCCTGCGGCTTGCTGCCTTGCTTTATCCCAGTAAAAAAGCCTGAAAACCAAAAAAACAGCCTGAAAACCGGATTTCGGCTTTCAGGCTGTTGGCACTCACACGTTTACTTTTTCGGCCACTTCGTTGTAGCTGTCGATTTCGTTGAAGTTCATATAGCGGTAAATCTGGTCGCCCTGTTCGTTGATGATGCCGATATTGGCCTGATACTCTTCAACGGTGGGGATTTTGCCCAATTTCGAGCAGATGGCCGCCAACTCCGCCGAGCCGAGATAGACAAAAGTGTTTTTGCCCAAACGGTTGGGGAAGTTGCGGGTGGAGGTGGACATCACGGTCGCGCCCTCGCGGACTTGCGCCTGGTTGCCCATGCACAGCGAGCAGCCGGGCATTTCCATGCGCGCGCCGGCGCGGCCGAGTACGCCGTAGTGTCCTTCGTTGGACAGCTCCTGCGCGTCCATTTTGGTCGGCGGAGCCACCCACAGGCGCACGGGAATGTCGCTTTTGCCTTCAAGCAGCTTGGAAGCGGCGCGGAAGTGGCCGATATTGGTCATGCACGAACCGATAAATACTTCGTCAATCACCGTTCCCGAGCGTTCCGACATAAAGCATACGTCGTCGGGGTCGTTGGGGCAGGCGATAATCGGCTCTTTGATGTCGTCCATATTGATTTCGATGACTGCCGCGTATTCGGCATTGTCGTCGGCTTCGAGCAGCTTCGGATCGGCCAGCCACGCTTCCATGGCTTTGATGCGGCGTTCGAGCGTGCGTGGGTCTTTGTAGCCGTCGGCAATCATGTTTTTCATCAGCACGATGTTGGACTTCATATACTCGATAATCGGTGCTTCGTTCAGCTTGACGGTACAGCCGGCGGCGGAGCGTTCGGCCGAAGCATCGGAAAGCTCGAATGCCTGTTCCACTTTCAAATCGGGCAGGCCTTCGATTTCGAGAATACGGCCGGAGAAAATGTTTTTCTTGCCGGCTTTGGCAACGGTAAGCAAGCCTTGTTTGATGGCGTAAAGCGGAATGGCGTTGACCAAATCGCGCAGGGTAACGCCCGGTTGCAGGCTGCCTGAAAAGCGCACCAACACCGATTCGGGCATATCCAGCGGCATCACGCCGGTGGCGGCGGCAAAGGCGACCAGCCCCGAACCGGCGGGGAAGGAAATGCCCAAGGGGAAGCGGGTGTGCGAGTCGCCCCCCGTGCCGACGGTGTCGGGCAGCAGCAGGCGGTTGAGCCAGGAGTGGATTACGCCGTCGCCGGGGCGCAGGGCAACGCCGCCGCGTGTCGAGATAAATTCGGGCAGCTCTTTGTGGGTTTTTACGTCAACGGGTTTGGGATAGGCCGCCGTGTGGCAGAACGACTGCATCACCAAATCGGCAGAGAAGCCCAAACATGCCAAATCTTTCAATTCGTCGCGGGTCATCGGGCCGGTGGTGTCTTGGGAGCCGACGGTGGTCATGCGCGGTTCGCAGTAAGTGCCGGGACGCACGCCCTGTCCTTCGGGCAGGCCGCAGGCGCGGCCGACCATTTTCTGCGCCAGCGAGAAGCCGGCATTGCTTTGTGCGGGCGACTGGGGCAGGCGGAATTCGGTGGAGGCGGGCAGTTTCAAAGCTTCGCGGGCTTTGGCGGTCAGCCCGCGCCCGATAATCAGGTTGATGCGGCCGCCGGCCTGTACTTCGTCGAGCAAAACTTGCGATTTCAGCTCGAATTCGGCAACGGTTTCGCCGTTTTTCACGATTTTGCCTTCATAGGGCAGAATATCGACCACGTCGCCCATTTTCAGTGCGGAAACATCGACTTCAATCGGCAGCGCGCCCGAGTCTTCTTGCGTATTGAAGAAAATCGGGGCGATTTTGCCGCCGAGGCACACGCCGCCGTAGCGTTTGTTGGGTACGAACGGAATGTCCAATCCGGTATGCCAGATTACAGAGTTGGTGGCGGATTTGCGCGAAGAGCCGGTGCCGACCACGTCGCCCACATAAGCAACGGGGTGGCCTTTGGTTTTGAGTTCTTCCAAGAGCTTAATCGGGCCGATTTCGCCCGGTTTGTCGGTGCTGATGCCGTCGCGCGGGTTTTTCAGCATGGCCAGCGCGTGCAGCGGAATGTCGGGGCGCGACCATGCGTCGGGCGCGGGCGAGAGATCGTCGGTATTGGTTTCGCCGTCGACTTTGAATACGGTAACGGTGATTTTTTCGGGCACTTTTTCGCGCGAGGTAAACCATTCGGCATCGGCCCATGATTTCAGCACGGCTTGGGCGTGCGGGTTGCCTTGTTCGGCTTTTTCCTGAACGTCGTGAAACGAATCGAACATCAGCAGCGTGTGTTTCAGGCCTTCGGCGGCAATCGGGGCGAGTTTTTCGTTGTCGAGCAGCTCGATAAGCGGGTGGATGTTGTAACCGCCGAGCATAGTGCCCAAAAGTTCGGTGGCGTATTCGGGCGAAACCAGCGGGCTTTGGGCGCTGCCCTCGGCAACGGCGGCGAGAAACGAGGCTTTGACTTTGGCCGCGTCGTCCACGCCGGCGGGAATGCGGTTGGCAAGCAGGTCGAGCAGAAATTCACTTTCGCCTGCGGGCGGGTTTTTCAGCAGTTCGGCCAAATCGGCGGTTTGCTGTGCGGTGAGGGGAAGGGCGGGAATGCCCAGAGCTTCGCGCTCTGCGGCGGCTTTGCGATAGGCTTCTAACATTGTTCGTTCCTTTATCTGTTTTTCTTTTGGCACTTGCGGATGTAGTCCGAAGTAGTCGGCGAACTATAAACCAAATCCCGACAAATAGGAATACGGGCAGCACGGGTTTACAGTATGAAAAGAATGTTGATAAACAAATACAATGAGGCCGTCTGAAAACCGGTCTGCAAACGCAGCGTTCCCCCGTGTTTCCATACTGCCGGCACGGCCTTGCCGTCTGCCGCAATCTGCTATACTGCGCGGCTGTTTTCCGCATCGGTTTTTTGAAACATGAAACGTCTGCAATCGGGTAAATTCTGGTTCAAGTCCTTTACTGCCATCGTGCTGTTTTCCGCAGCGGCCTTTACCGCGCAGTACATCCTGCTGGCATGGCTGTTTGCGCCGGAAAAGCTGCGGCAGGCGGCGGATGCGGCGGTGGCGGGTACGGGACGCAAAGTGCGTTTCCTCGACGAAGGGCGCACCACTGTTTTCCCGCGTCCGACGGTAACGCTCAAACAGGTGGAAATTACCCGTCCGCACGGGGAGGCGGCGGAAATCCGTGTGGAAGAAATGCGGTTGGGTATCGGCTGGGGCAGCCTTTGGGGAACGCCGAGAATCGAAAAATGGGTGCTGCTGCGCCCCGAGTTTTCCCTCTCGCGCGACAGTGGGGGAAAATGGAATGTGGCCGACCTGTTGGCGAAAGAAAGCCGTTTCGACGTGGACAGAATCATCGTCGAAGACGGCCGCCTGCTGTTGGACACCCCCGAACGGCGGCACACTTTGGAAAGCGTCAGTCTGAACGTGAATAATGCCGACGACGCACAGACGCAGATTAAAGCATCAGGCCGTCTGAAAACCCCGTTGTGGGAAGAAGATGCGCTGTGGCGGTTGCAAGGCACGCTGCACCGCAACGCACAAGGCTGGCGGATACCCGAGCTGGCGGCAGAAGGCGGCAGCAGCCGCAGCGGCACGGCTTTTTCCTTCCGTTTTGCCGCCGACGCATCCTGGCAGCGCGACACCGGCCGGACCCGTTTTGCCAAAGCCGCCTTCAAACTGGATATTCCCGATTACGATCTGCACCTCAATGCCGAATCGCCAGCTATCGAAGCAAACGGCGAAAGCATGACCGCCGCCAATGCCAACGCCGTGCTCACAGCGAACCGCGACGGCGTATCGTGGGACGGCACATTGTCGGCAAAAAACATCGCAGTATGGTCGGACAGGGCCTCGGCCGAACAAATCGGAGCCAATGCCGGCCGCAAAACCGCCGCCACCCACACCGCTTTCACGCTCGACACCCCGCTGGCATGGCGCAAAGGCGGCTGGGAAATGCCCGCTGCCAAACTGACCACCCGTATGGAAAACGCCGCCGGCAACCCCCGCCCGCGCCTTGTTTCCGAACTGGAAGGCGTGTGGGCATACGACAAAGGCCGCTGGCAGGGCAGTATGAAAGGGCAGCTCGACCGCGAAGCCGTTTCCCTGTCGGCCGACTACACACCCGCAGAACGCGGAAGCGGCCGCCCCGCCAAACTGACCGCAGCCCTCAGCCTCGACAAACTCGCCCTTTCGCCCTATCTCGACAACCTGCCCGAAGGAGCCGCCGCCTATCCCGTTTGGCTGCAAAAGAGCGGCACACCCGAAATCGAAGCCGACATCAGCATCGGCACCCTGCAAACCGCCCAGCTCGAAATCAACAAACTCTCCACCCGCCTTTTGGCCGACAAACACCGCATCGTCCTGCCCGATTTCCGCGCCGAACTTTACAACGGCAGCACCGAAGGCGGCATCAGCATGGCCAATACCAGCCCTCCCACCTACCATTTGCAGCAATACGCCCGCAACATCAACATCCGCCCCCTCATGCAGGATCTGTTCCGCTACGGCAGCCTCAGCGGCAGCGGCGATGCCGAAATCGACATCACCGCCCAGGGCGGCGACCGCGCAAGCCTTACCCGCACCCTGGCCGGTACGCTCGAACTCAACCTCAGCAAAGGCACATGGCAGGGCATCAACCTCAACCAGGCTCTGCAAAACCTCCTCGGCAACCGCCCCGTCCAAGCCGAAGCCCAATCCGTTACCCCGTTTGAACGTTTTGCCGTCAGCAGCGTCATCCGCAAAGGCATCAGCCGCCACGAAAAAGCCGAGCTCCATTCCGACCGCCTGCGCATCGAGCTGACCGGCGACACCGACTTCAACACCATGACCCTCAACGAACATCTCAAACTCTACCCCGCAGGCAGCGACGGCAGCCCTGTTCCCATCAACATACGCGGCAAGCCCGACAACCTCTCCGTTACCATCGATTACAAAAGCCTCACCGAAGGCCTGGACACCGCCGAAGAAAAGCAGCAGGCACTGACCCGCGCCATACGCGAACAATGGCAGTGGCTCAGCAATCAGAACAGCGGAAAAACACCGCAGAGGCCGTCTGAAAACGGACGCGGCAGCTTGCGGCAAAGGCAGAATCCTGCCCCGTCTGCCACACCGTAACAGTGCAAAACAAAGGCCGTCTGAAAACCGCCCCGCCAATGCCGCATCCGGTACGCCTGCCGAAACAGGCGGCGGACAGACCGTTGCCTGCTTGGGCAACCGCTGCTGCTTCCGAATGCAGGCACGCGGAACAGATACACAGCCTGCCGTGCCGAAAGCTGCATAGGCCGTCTGAAAATGCCGTTTCGGCAAAATCCGAAACCGTTTACCCGTTTGGAAAACCATCCCGTGCGGATACCGCGTACGGAAAACAGGCGCAGCCGCCGGCCGCTGTTTATAGGGCTGCAGCATAGAAAAAACACGGCGGCCGGCAACACAGGCAGTACGGGGCAGATTTTTCCGGCATTGTTTTTAATGCCTTAGAAAATCCGCTTCCGGCTAAGGCGCAGCACCACCGCAGATTTTTTATTTTGTTCCGCCATACCCGAAACCGAAACCATGCACCCCGTTCCCGCCGCCGTCCTGCGCAGCCTGCCCGAAGCCGTCCGCCGCGCCCGCCGTATCGAAGCCGCACTCAGCGGCGGCCTCGATTCCGTCGTTTTGCTGCACATCCTTGCGCAGCTTAAAGACAGGCTGAACGCCGAAATCTCCGCTGTCCACGTCCACCACGGCCTGCACCCCGAGGCCGACGGCTGGCTCGGATTCTGCCGCAGCTACTGCGCGGCACTCGGCGTGCCGCTGCGCTGGCAGAAAGTCATAGTCGAACCCGCAGGCAAAGGCATTGAAGCTGCCGCCCGCCAGGCACGCTACCGCGTGTTCGCACAAAGCCCCGCCGACATCATCGCCGCCGCCCACCATGCCGACGACCAAACCGAAACTTTTTTCTTAGCCGCCCTGCGCGGCGGCGGCTTGCGCGCCCTGGCCGCTATGCCCGAACTGCGCCCGCTTGCCGAAAATCCCGCCCTGCAACTGTGGCGGCCGCTCCTGCCCTACACCCGCGCCGAGCTGGCCGCCTATGCCGCCGAACACCGTCTCGAATACGTTACCGATCCGGCCAACAGCGACCCCAGCTACCTGCGCAACTGGCTGCGCCATGACGGCCTGCCGCATTGGCGGCGGCACAGCCCGCAAATCGACCGCCACATCCGCACCGCCGTCGCCTTGTTGCAGGACGAACTGGCCGTATTGCAGGAAGCCGTTGAAGTCGACCGGCAGGCTGTGTGCGACGCGCACGGTTTCCATACGGAACGCTGGCGGCAGCTTACCCCCGCGCGCCGCCGTCAAAGCATCCGCCTCCTGCTGCTCGAACACGGAGGCGGCTTAAAAAACAAAGCCTTTCTCGCCGACTTCTGCCGCGTGTTGTACGAAATCGGCGCAGGCGAAGCGCAGTGGCGGCTGAACGGGCAAATTCTGATTGCCAGCCGCAACCGCCTGTATTTTCTGCCCGAAGGCTGGCAGCGGCAGTACACACCCGCCGCAGGGCAGGGCGGCTTGCAGGAATGGCAGGCGCGTGGCTGGCAGTTCCGCAGTTTCCGGCGCGGCCTGCCGCCCGAAATGCTTGGCCAAACCCTGCGCATACGCCCGATAGAATCACGCGATCTGATAGCCACGCCCGCCGGCCGCAAACCGCCCAAACAAATTCTGCACGAACACGGCATCCCCCCTTTTATCCGCTCCTGCTGGCCGCTGCTCACAGATGCGGAAAACCGCCCCCTCGCCCTGGCCAACCTATGCGCCGACAGCCGCTTTGCCGTTTCAGACGGCCGCATTCCCTGCGATCCCGCGTTTGACCGTTTTGTACCGCCGAATCCTGCGTAGGGCGCAGCCACTAGGCGGCACACGGTTCCCAACCGCAGAGAGGCCGTCTGAAAAAGCACAGACGGCAGTTCCGATACGCCGAATCCGTGCTTTCAGACGGCCTTGTTGTTCTGTTTTGCAAGCCGCTGTATACATTTCCGAAACCGCGTGCGTGGCTGCGCCACACACCCTACCTAGAAACAGAGGCCGTCTGAAAAACGGAATGTCGTATTTTCAGACGGCCTTTCTTTTAGCGTGCAGCGTGTTGCTTATGCTGTCCGGCATAGGCGGGGTACGCTTGTTCCGTCAGACAAACGGGCGGTCTTATCAGGCGGATGCGGCGGCGGTTTTGCCCGCCAGATATTCCGCCAGCCCGCGCTCGCGCAGGATGCAGCTCGGGCATTCGTGGCAGCCGCCGGTGATGCCGTTGTAGCAGGTGTGGGTATGCTCGCGGATATAGTCGAGGTATCCCAATTTGTCGGCCAACGCCCATGTTTGGGCTTTGGTAAGGTACATCAGCGGGGTGTGGATTTGAAAGGCGTAGTCCATGGCGAGATTGAGGCTGACGTTCATGGATTTGACGAATACGTCGCGGCAGTCGGGATAGCCGGAAAAATCGGTTTCGCATACGCCGGCAATAATGTGGCGGATACCTTGTCCTTTGGCATAGATGGCGGCGTAGAGCAGAAACAGGGCGTTGCGTCCGTCGACGAAGGTGTTGGGCAGGCCGCCGGGGCCGGTTTGAATCGCAGCGGTGCCGTCCATCAGCGCGTTGCTGGTAATCTGCCGTATCAGGCTCAAATCGAGCAGGGTCTGTTTCACGCCCAAATCCTGTGCGATGGCGGCGGCGCGTTCGAGTTCGACGGCGTGCCGCTGGCCGTAGCGGAAGCTGAGGGCTTCGACGTTTTCGCGGCCGTAGGTGTGTAATGCCTGAATCAGGCAGGTGGTGGAGTCTTGGCCGCCGGAGAAGATGACCAGTGCTTTTTCGCTGTTCATGTGATGTGTTGGCAATTGTTTGAAAAACAGGCCGATTATAGCGGATTTGGCGGCGGGGGCTTGCGGGCGTAGAATGCGCGGCGGTTTTAGAAAAATGCAGACAGGAGGAAAAGGATATGTTTTGGGCAATTATTTCGGCCTGCTCGATTGTGGTGGCGGTGTTGGTGGTTTGGGTAAACGCCGGTGCGCTGGGTATGGAGGAGCAGGATCACAAGGAGTTGTCGGAATATGAAAAACGCTTCGGGCTGGGGCCGCAGCCTGCGGTAAAAAAGGATGAAAAATCCGAAAGCTGACGGGTGGCCGCGCAAGCCGTATTACTTGTTCGGATTGTATGGAAAGAGGCCGTCTGAAAATTGTTTTTCAGACGGCCTTTTGCTTCAATTGCCCATCACATCATATCAATAGAAGCCTTCGCGTTCTTCGCGGGTGCTGATGTAGATGTTTTTCACCTGGGTGTAGGCGGCGAGCATCATTTTGTGGGTTTCGCGGCCGATACCGGAAGTTTTGTAGCCGCCGAACGGTGCGCCTGCGGGCAGACGGTTGTAGCAGTTTACCCAAACGCGGCCGGTCTCGATGGCGTTGGCCACGCGCAGGCAGCGGTTGATGTCGCGGCTCCATACCGCGCCGCCGAGGCCGTATTCGCTGTCGTTGGCCATGGCAATGACTTCTTCTTCGGTTTTGAATTTGATGACGGTAGCCACAGGGCCGAAGATTTCTTCTTGGGCGATGCGGTCGCGGTTGCTGTTGGCAGCAATCAGGGTCGGCTCGACAAATTCGCCTTTGGCCAAATCGCCTTCGATTTTCTTGCCGCCGGTAATGATGCGGCAGCCTTCCTGCTCGCCGATTTTCACATATTTCATGATGGTTTCGAGCTGGTTTGCGCTAACCTGCGAACCCATCATGGTATCGTCTTCCCACGGCAGGCCGACTTTGACTTTTTTAAACTCTTCGGCCAAGGCGGCAACGAATTTGTCATAAATGCCTTCCTGCACGAAGATACGCGAACCGGCACAGCAGACCTGACCCTGGTTGAACAGAATGCCTTTTTGCGCGCCCTCGAGTGCTTTGTCGAAAGGCATATCGTCAAAGAAGATGTTGGCGGATTTGCCGCCGAGTTCGAGTGTGGCGGGAATCAGCATTTCCGCAGCGGCAATGCCGATGTGGCGGCCGATTTCGGTGGAACCGGTAAAGGCCAGTTTGTTGAAGCCTTTGTGGTGCAGCATACATTCGCCGGATTTGCTGCCGCGTCCGGTGATGATGTTCAACACGCCTTTGGGCAGCAGATGGTTGATTTTTTGGGCAAACGACAACAGGCTCAACGATGTGCTGGAAGAGGGGTGGATGACGATGGTGCAGCCTGCGGCCAGCGCGGGGGCGATTTTCCATGCGGCCATCAGGAAGGGGAAGTTCCACGGGATAATCTGGCCGACCACGCCGATGGGTTCGCGCAATACGATGGACAGGTCTTCCTGGTCGATTTGGTTGCAGGTACCTTCTTCGCCGCGGATTACGCCGGCAAAATAGCGGAAATGGTCGGCAGCCAGCGGGATGTCGGCAGCGCGGGTTTCGCGGATGGGTTTGCCGTTGTCCAGAGTTTCCTGCAAGGCAAAAAGTTCGGTGTTTTCGTCGATTACGTCGGCGATTTTGTTCAGGATGACGGCGCGTTCGGCAGCGGTGGTTTTACGCCAGGTTTTGAACGCCTGCTGCGCGGCGGCTACGGCCGCATCGACATCCGCGTCGGAGGCATCGGTAAATTTCGCCAGAATTTCGCCGTTGGCGGGATTGTAGGAATCGAGCAGCGCACCGGGTTTGGTCCACTCGCCGTTGATCAGCAAGCCGTATTCTTTGTCAAACACATTCAAATCTTTTGCCATTTTTTGTCTCCAAAAGTTGTTCATTAACGTTTTACTGCCTGGTGCAGAATAGGGCTTTTTGCCTTACAAAATCAAGGCCTGCCCGGTAATATATTATGTAAAACATTTTTACATATGATAATTGTTCATCTTGAAAACGAAATTACGTTAAATTTTTCATAAAGTGATTTTTTTATACCCTGAAAATAGAGTATTCGTTATTTCTCAGTTTGATATAATATAACAAATTTAATTATTTCAAATATTTACCGCTTTTCCATAGCTTGACGCTTGCCGGCATCGCCAACATACTGCCGTATATCCGCAACCAACCGACAACAGGAGCATCATCATGAAAATGAAAGCAGCAGTGGTTACCCCCGAAAGCAACGGCAATGTCGAAATCATCGAGCGCGAAATCCGCCCAATCGAAAGCGGCGAGGCATTGGTCGAAGTGGAGTACTGCGGCGTGTGCCATACCGATTTGCACGTTGCCGCCGGCGATTACGGCAAAAAGCCCGGCCGCGTGCTCGGCCACGAAGGCATCGGTATTGTCAAAGAAGTGGCGCCCGACGTGAAAAGCCTCAAAGTCGGCGACCGTGTCAGCATCGCCTGGCTGTTTGCGAGCTGTGGTTCGTGCGAATACTGCAACAGCGGCCGCGAAACTTTCTGCCGCAGCGTGCTCAATTCGGGCTACACCGCCGACGGCGGTATGGCTACCCACTGTATCGTGGATGCGGACTACGCGGTAAAAGTGCCGGAAGGCCTCGACCCCGCCCAGGCCAGCAGCATTACCTGCGCCGGCGTTACCACCTACAAAGCGATTAAGGTGTCCGGCGTGCGTCCGGGTCAGTGGATTGCGATTTACGGCGTGGGTGGCTTGGGTAATTTGGCCGTGCAGTATGCGAAAAAAGTGTTCGGACATCATGTGATCGCCATCGACACCAACGACGACAAACTCGCGTTGGCGCAAAAAGTGGGTGCCGATTTGATTGTGAACCCTCTCAAAGAAGACGCGGCCAAATTCATTCAGGAAAAAACCGGCGGCGCACACGGCGCGGTAGTTACCGCCGTATCCCGTGCCGCGTTCAATTCCGCCGTGGACTGCCTGCGTGCCTGCGGCCGCCTGGTGGCTGTCGGCCTGCCGCCGGAAATGATGGATTTGTCCATCCCACGCCTGGTGTTGGACGGTATCGAAGTGGTCGGCTCTTTGGTGGGTACGCGCGAAGATTTGGCAGAAGCGTTCCAATTCGGCGCGGAAGGCTTGGTGGTACCGGTGGTGCAGCTTCGTCCGCTGGAAGATGCCAACGCTATTTTCCAAGAAATGCGCGACGGCAAAATTCAAGGTCGCATGGTTATTGATATGAAAAACTGCGGCTGCGGCCACGCGCACTAGCCTAAACGGCAAAGCAAACGCAGAGGCCGTCTGAAAAACGGGGCAGGCTGTCCTGCCTTGTTTTCAGACGGCCTTTTTGCCTTTACACAGACAGGGTTCGGGCGCAGAATGAAATAGGAAACCTTATCTTTACAGGCCGTCTGAAAACGGGTTTCCGCTTTTCAGACGGCCTCTCATTTATTCGGGAGCTTGATATGGAATTGAAACGACGTGAATTTTTGCAACTGGCTGCCGCGTTGGCCGCAGCAGGCGCATCGCCTGCGCTGTGGGCGGCGGGCAGGGAGCCGTTTACCGTGTACGGTGCGCCCGCGCTGCCGAGCATGATGATTGCCGTGGCAGCCTTGCAGGGGAAGCTGGCCAAGCAGGCGGACGTATCGCTGAAAATCTGGCGTTCGCCCGACCAGCTCCGCGCGGGTGTGGCAAGCGGCCAGTTTAAAATCATGATGAGTCCGAGCAATGTCGGTGCAAACCTGCGCAACCAGGGGCGCAAAGTCGGCATGGTAAACATCCTCACCAACGGCATTACCCAGATCGTATGCAAACAAAATATCGCCGCGCCGCAGGATTTGGCGGGTAAAAAAATCATCGTGCCGTTTAAAAACGATATGCCCGACATTGTGTTGCAGGCACTTTTGAAAAAACTGAAAATCGATGCGGGCAAAGTGGCCGTTACCTATGCTGCCACGCCCGTCGAAGCGGTGGGGCTGTTTTTGGGCAAAGACTTCCATGCCGCCGTATTGCCCGAACCGATGGCCAGCGCGTGCATCCTGCGCGGCAAAGCCATGGGCGCAAACATTATGCGCGGCTTCGATCTGGTAAAAGCATGGGGGCAGGCGTTTGATACCAAGCCGCTGATTCCGATGGCGGGCATCATTGCCGACACGGATTATTTCCGCGCACACAAAGCACAGTTTGACACCTTCCACCAAGATCTGAAAAACGCACTCGTGTGGATCAACGCCAACCGCCAAAGTGCCGCCCAAATCGGCAAAAACTACCTGCCCGCGCCCGAGCCGGCACTGGCGGCCGGTTTGGATGGCGCAAGGCTCACCGTTACCAAAGCCTCGGAAATCAAAAACGAAATCCTGCATTTCTACGAGATTCTGATGCAGTTCAATCCCAAGCTGCTGGGCGGCAAAATGCCCGACAGCGGATTCTTCCTATCCTAAATATCGCCCCGAAGGCGGCAAAGAGGCCGTCTGAAAACCGGCAAATCCGTTTTCAGACGGCCTTGCGTCTGCCATTCTGCCCGCCGCCGTGCGCGGCCTTCCTGTATCATTGCGCCTTTTGTCTGATTCCAACCGGAGCAAAGCATGAGTGCCGTCTGCCTTTACCATCCGCTCAATACGCTCAAACCTTTCGGCGACAGCATCCGGATTGCCGACGGCGGCGAAATCCGCATGAGCTTTCCGCTCGGTATCAAAATTCCGTTCAGCACCCGCATGACGGTGGTGCGGCTTTCAGACGGCGGCTTGTGGTGCCATTCCCCCATTGCCCCCGCGCCCGAACTGCTGGCACAAATCGACGCGCTGGGCGAAGTGCGCCACCTGGTTTCGCCGAACAAAATCCACTACGCCCACATCGCCGCATGGAAAGCGCGTTATCCGCAGGCCAAGGCGTGGGCAAGCGCGGGCGTGCGCGAACGGGCGGCGGCGCAGGGTATGGCCGTGTCGTTTGATGCCGATTTGGGTGGAGACGCGCCGGAAGAATGGGCGGACGATTTGGCGCAGATGCCGTTTGCAGGCAGCCGGGTCATGACCGAAACGGTGTTTTTCCACCGCGCCAGCCGCACGCTGATACTGGCCGATCTGATTGAAAATTTTGAAACGGCGAAATTTCCCGGCCGCTTTTGGGCAGGCGTGGTAAAGCTCGCAGGCATTGCCGACCCCGACGGCAAAGCCCCCGCCGACTGGCGCGCCACATTCAAAGACAAAGCCGCCGCCCGCGCCTGCCTCGAACGCATTTTGGCGTGGCGGCCTGAAAAAATTATTCTGGCGCACGGGCGTTGCTACGAAGCAAACGCCGTGGCGGAATTGGAACGCGCCTTCCGCTGGCTGGATTAGGCCGTCTGAAAACCGTTTTACAGAAACCAAACCATGAAAATCACCAAAATCTTCAGCTTCGATTCGTCGCATCTGCTCGACGGGCACGACGGCAAATGCAAAAACCTGCACGGCCACACCTACCGCCTCGAAATCACCGTTTCAGACGGCCTGATCAAAGGCGGCGCAAAAGACGGCATGGTCATGGATTTTGCCGACCTCAAAGCCATTGCCGAACGCGAAATCATCGATCCTTTCGACCACGCCTTTCTCTATCACGCGGGCAACGCGCGCGAAAGCCAAATCGCCGCGCTCTTGGAAGGCTGGCAGATGAAAACGCTGCGCCTGGGCTGCCGCACCACCGCCGAAAACATGGCGGCGGAAATCTACGGCCGTCTGAAAAAAGCAGGGCTGAACGTGTGCAGCGTCAAATTGTGGGAAACGCCGACATCGTGCGCCGAATTTGAAGGAGCAGGGCAATGAAGCAGCGCGTCATGATTCCGGCGCGGCAGGCTGCGGCGGGACGCAGTTGCCGCAGGGCGGGAAAGCGGGCGTTTTTACCATGACGGAGATCAAGTTCGCCCCCGCCGACCCGCAATACCGCATTGTTGAAATTTTCGAGAGCTTGCAGGGCGAGGGCTGGAACACGGGCATGCCCGCCATATTCGTGCGGCTGGGTAAATGCAATCTGGCCTGCTCGTGGTGCGACACCGACTATCTGAAATTCGGCATGATGAGCCTGTCCGACATCTTAGGCCGTCTGAAAACCTACACCGCCCGCAATGTCATCATCACCGGCGGCGAGCCGACCATACAGCCGCATCTCGATACGCTGCTGGACGCGCTCAAAGCCGAAGGCTATTTCCTCTGTATCGAAACCAACGGCCTCAAGCCCGCACCGCCGCAAATCGACTATGTTGCCGCCAGCCCCAAAGCCTGCTACGCCGCCAAATATGAAAAAAGCTGCATCGAAACGGCAGACGAAGTACGCATCGTGGCCGACGGCGACGTAACCGCGTTTTGCGAAACGATGGAGCAGAAAATCCGCGCTCGCCGCTACTATCTCTCGCCCTGCGAACAAAACGGCGTGATGAATATCTACGACACCATCCGCCAAATCGGTATCTTAAACAGCCGCCCCGACGCGCCCGTGCATTGGCAGTTGAGCGTGCAGACGCACAAATGGGCGGGGATAGAGTAAGACAGGAAGTAGAGGCTTAAAAAGTAAGCCGCTGTTCCTTGTCAGCAGCGCACTTTCTGAACTACTATAAATATGAACTTAGGAATAAGCATAATACTGAAAAAGACATAATACAACCTTAATTATGATTTCGGATATAATCTGTTTTCTATCTCATTTTTGATGTCAGGCCGGTCTTTTAAAACATCATCTACTATATCATCTTGTATGCGTCTCCATTCAAATGAGTTATTGTATAATTGTTTTTCCAAATCTATAAAGTAGGATAGTACATCTATAGGCGGCTGCTCAGGATGGGAAAGATTATGTTTTATCGCCTTACGAATCAATTTTTGGTTTGCAGCCAAAAAATTGGCACAATTTTGACGGGATAAACGAACCTCTGCATCTTCTTCAAGTAAGATAACGACTTTAAAAGGATCATTTTTCACTGTTTCTAAATAATCAAAACCGTGATTATCATGCATAAATACTAATACATCACGGAGAAATTTATCATTATCTTTTTGAATGGTTTCCCATGTCTCCTTATCTTGGACATGTACCATTCTTTCTTCATCACCGCATTTGCTTAAATTATAAACTATAGGTATAAACCCATGAATTAAAGTAACTTCTGCATATGATTTTATTTGTATGGTTAATAATATTGTTCCAATTATGAAATATTTACCCATTAGAATTTCCCTTCTTAGCAAAATTTAGTATCCATTCTATGCAATTACGTTAGACGCAATTTACTAAAATTTCTCCATAATTTAAATACACTCCTTTCCTCATTTTTAGCCTTATGAGTTTATTGTTATTTCCTCACTTTTCGTTTTGGTATGGGCAAATTTCTACTTGTAAATTCATTTTCATTTTCTGTTCTATCGTTAAGTTTTTTCCTTACAGATACTTCTCCCTTGCTGGTTATACTACTACTGTTTTTATAAATAATGGTTTGCTGTTGTATTTTTTGTGGGATTTTATAGTTTTGTGTGGACAGTCTCCATTCAAATTCAATTATGAAAGTGGCCACTCCCCCTTCCTTTAATAGTAAAATATAATCATTTTGATCTCAGGATGCAAAATCAGGATTATTTGATAAAGTTCCTTTTCCTTCTATATATCCTTTCATTCCTGTCCAATCGCTTCCTCCGTTTTCGTATTTTCCATGTGGCTGTCCATTACCTTCTGCCAATATACCGCTGGCAGTGGCATAACTTTCCAGTTCTCTTATTTTCAATGCGTAGAAGTTTACACTTGAAGGCAGTAAATAAATATCTGCAATAAAACCACATCCCAAAATATCTTTCACATGAATATCCTTCACTTTTTCAAATCTAAGCGATTTAGGTGTAATGATATTAAAAGTAATACTCCCTTGATCATGCTTAGTTTTGGCCTTAACTGTTACCGAACCCGCTTTGTCCAAGGCTGAAAATACGATTTCGTTTGAAGGTGTTTTTGATTTGACGGATGATGGTTTGACCAGGTTCGATTGGATTTCCCACAACACGGGAATATTGGAGCGGACGGTTACGGCTTCGCCGACACCTATGGTGGTTCTGTTGCGGTTTTTCGGCAGTTTGGCGGCGGTTTCCGATGTGAGCTCGATTTTGCAATAGGCTTCATACTCTATGGTAATGTGTTGGAAAGCCGGATCGCCCCACCAGCACGAATATTTGGCGGGCAGTTCGGATTCGCCGAATTGGTAGCCCTTTTTACGCATTTCCGCCGCTTTGGCGCGGGCTGCCGCTTCGGTCAGGCTTTCCTTGTGCAGGCCGCCGCCGGCTGAATTGGAATAGTAGGCGCGGATAAATTTGCCACGGATTTTATCTTGTTCTTTGCAGGGTTGGGACATAACATACTTCTTTGGTTTGAAAGGATAAATATCGAATTCATATTACTCCTTTTTATTTAATATCGAAATATCAATCAAATATCATTTGCTAAAATTTACACGAAATCTGCCGTTCAGACGGCCTTTGCCGTATCATCGCGGGCAAACCCGAAATCCGAGGAAAGCCAGTGTCCAAACAGCCCGATAAATCCTTAAGCAAACCCGAACGCATCATGCTGGTCGGCGTGATGCTCGAAGCCGGCTACACCGGCGCAAACGAAAGCCGCGAACGTGCCTTTCAAGCCGCAGTGGAAGAAGCGGCCGAACTCGTCCGCGCCACCGGCGGCGAACTCGTCCGCTGCGAAACCGCCAAACGCGCCCGCGCCCACACCGCCCTGTTTGTCGGCACAGGCAAGGCCGAAGAACTCGCCGCCGCCGTGCAGGCCGAGAAAATCGACCTGGCCGTGTTCAACCACGAACTCACGCCCACGCAGGAGCGCAATCTCGAAAAAATCCTGCAATGCCGCGTACTCGACCGCGTCGGCCTTATTCTCGCCATCTTCGCGCAGCGTGCGCAAAGCCAGGAGGGCCGTTTGCAGGTGGAACTCGCCCAGCTTACCCACCTCTCCGGCCGCCTCGTGCGCGGCTACGGCCATCTGCAAAGCCAGAAAGGCGGCATCGGCCTCAAAGGCCCGGGCGAAACCAAGCTGGAAACCGACCGCCGCCTTATCGGCCAAAAAATCGCTGCGCTGAAAAAACGGCTCGAAGCCGTCAAACGCCAGCGCGCCACCCGCCGCAAAGCCCGCCAAAGCGGCAGCCTGCCCACTTTTGCCATTGCCGGCTACACCAACACCGGCAAATCCAGCCTGTTCAACCGCCTCACCAAAGCCGACGTGCTGGCCAAAGACCAGCTTTTCGCCACGCTGGACACCACCGCCCGCCGCCTCTACCTCACGCCCGAAGCAAGCGTCATCCTCACCGACAATGGTGATTTTCTTTTTGATGTAACGAATTATGTGAAGGCATAAAGTCTTTATCTGAAATATTATACAATTTTTTTACTATAATTGATTTTTAGAATTCATCATGTAGTTTTTCCTTTATTTTTGGCTGGTTGGAAAATATCTCTGAAATAATGTCAACTACCCGATTTCTTTCACCGTAACCATAAAGTTGCACTAGTAAGTTTATCAGATAATCTGTAACATCTATTGATTCTCTAGCATTCTTCACTGAATTGTTTTTTGCAACAGCACTATAAATTAAGATCTTATTGGACTCTAAAAATGTTTTACAGTTTTTTGAGGAGAATTCTACCATCCGGTATGCAGGTAAAGCTGTTATTTTTCCTTTAGGGTTATTGGTTTTATCCAAGTAGGCAAAACCGTTATTGTCCCTCATAAATACCAACACTTCTTTAGTGAACTCATCATACATATTATGATAATCTTCCCATTTTTTTCTATGTTCTTCGGAATTGTCAGTCATTCGAGGACTGCGGATGCGGGTTTCCCCACAGATACTGTTAGGTGTCTCTCTGCTAAATAATACAACTTTTGCCAATGCAGTATCTGTCATGAAAAATAACATTATGGTGATGACGGGATAAAGTTTATTCATTTTCAACCCTTATTTGTAGAAATTATTGTTTTTTGTATAGTTGTCCCCTTTTTTTATTTCTATTTTGTAGTTTCCCTTTTTAATAAGAAAATTTCCGTTTGAGTATAAGGTAACTGTTTGATTGACTTTTTTTGCCAGTTTCTTGGTAAGAGGTTCTTCCAGTCCCCAGAAAATATCTATATCGGTTTTCATAGAACTTTCAGAGGGTAGGCGGGTAATTTTTTGGGGATCATTCGCTTTGGCGCGGGCTGCCGCTTCGGTCAGGCTTTCCTTGTGCAGGCCGCCGCCGGCTGAATTGGAATAGTAGGCGCGGATAAATTTGCCACGGATTTTATCTTGTTCTTTGCAGGGTTGGGACATAACATACTCCTTTGTTTGGAAGGATAAATATCGAATTCATATTACTCCTTTTATTTAATATCGAAATATCAATCAAATATCATTTGCTAAAATTTACACGAAATCTGCCGTTCAGACGGCCTTTGCCGTATCATCGCGGGCAAACCCGAAATCCGAGGAAAGCCAGTGTCCAAACAGCCCGATAAATCCTTAAGCAAACCCGAGCGCATCATGCTGGTCGGCGTGATGCTCGAAGCCGACTACACCGGCGCAAACGAAAGCCGCGAACGTGCTTTCCAAGCCGCCGTGGAAGAAGCGGCCGAACTCGTCCGCGCCACCGGCGGCGAACTCGTCCGCTGCGAAACCGCCAAACGCGCCCGCGCCCACACCGCCCTGTTTGTCGGCACAGGCAAGGCCGAAGAACTCGCCGCCGCCGTGCAGGCCGAGAAAATCGACCTGGCCGTGTTCAACCACGAACTCACGCCCACGCAGGAGCGCAATCTCGAAAAAATCCTGCAATGCCGCGTACTCGACCGCGTCGGCCTCATCCTCGCCATCTTCGCGCAGCGTGCGCAAAGCCAGGAGGGTCGTTTGCAAGTGGAACTCGCCCAGCTTACCCACCTCTCCGGCCGCCTCGTGCGCGGCTACGGCCATCTGCAAAGCCAGAAAGGCGGCATCGGCCTCAAAGGCCCGGGCGAAACCAAGCTGGAAACCGACCGCCGCCTTATCGGCCAAAAAATCGCCGCTCTGAAAAAACGGCTCGAAGCCGTCAAACGCCAGCGCACCACCCGCCGCAAAGCCCGCCAAAGCGGCAGCCTGCCCACTTTTGCCATTGCCGGCTACACCAATACCGGCAAATCCAGCCTGTTCAACCGCCTCACCAAAGCCGACGTGCTGGCCAAAGACCAGCTTTTCGCCACGCTGGACACCACCGCCCGCCGCCTCTACCTCACGCCCGAAGCAAGCGTCATCCTCACCGACACCGTCGGCTTCGTGCGCGATTTGCCGCACAGCCTGGTCGCCGCTTTCTCCGCCACCCTCGAAGAAACCGCGCTGGCCGACGTGATTCTGCACGTTGCCGACGTGTCCCGTCCCGACTGGGAACGCCAAACGGAGGATGTAAACCGCGTACTCGAAGAAATCGGCGCGGGCGGTATTCCGCAGCTTTTGGTATACAACAAAACCGATCTTCTGCCCGACGACGGCAGCCGTCCCGCCGGCATGATGCGCCACCCCGACGGCCGCCCCGCCGCTGTCGCCATTTCCGTCAAAACCGGTGCGGGCTTGGACGATCTGCGCACCGCCCTCGTCGAACTCGCCCTTTCAGACGGCCTCTGAAACGTTGAAACGCCGCAAAAAGCAAAAAGGCCGTCTGAAACTGTTTTCAGACGGCCTTTTCCTTATGCCTCCGGTATTGCATGGTTTTTGTCCGGCCTGTATTTCCTTAATCTTTCTAATCTGTCTGTGTTCCGCTCCGCAATACGGGAATCTTTTCAGACGGCCTATTGCCGCGAGCCGATGTCGGCATCTGCGCTGCTGCCTTCGATGAGGCGGGTAAGTTCGTCGCACAGGGCGATTTTTCCTTCTCTGTCGAACCCGAACTGTGCCAGCACCTGCACGCAGATGCGGCTGCCGTCGGACTTTTTGGCGCGGACGATATGGTTGCTGAACACGGTATCGCCCTCTTCGGCCAAAGCGAGAAACTCGGTTTCGGCTTCGGCGATGTGCCGCTTCTGGGCGCGCATATGGGCGATAAAGCCGTCCAAATCCAAAGTTTTACCGTCCACTTTCTGCACATAGCCTGCGGCAAACAGGCGGCGGATTTCAGCTTCGTCGGTTTCGCCGCTGCCGACAATGTCGCGGAACACGCGGCGGATAATGTCTTTTTTGTCCATTTGTCTGCACCCTCCTGTGCGGCGGTTTCAGACGGCCTTTAATGCTGGCTTTGAGGCCGTCTGAAAACGGTGTTTCCTTACCCTCTGTACGTGCAGGCAACTGCAATGCGGCGGCGGGGCGGGCTTATCCGATCCGGCTGAAAATCAACGTGGCATTGGTGCCGCCGAAGCCGAAGCTGTTGGACATCACCGCGTTCAATTTCACATTGCGGTTTTCGCGCACAATCGGCAAGCCTTCCGCCAGCTCGTCCAGCGTTTCAATATGCGCGCTGGCGCAGACAAAATCGTTTTGCATCATCAAGATGGAATAAATCGCTTCGTTGGAGCCTGCCGCGCCCAGCGCGTGCCCCGACAGCGATTTGGTGGAGCTAATCATCGGCACCGCCTGCCCTGCAAAGGTTTCGCGGATGGCGCCCAATTCGCGCGTATCGCCCACAGGCGTGGATGTGCCGTGCGCGTTGATGTAGTCCACGCTGCCGCCGTGCTGCGCCAACGCCATCTGCATACAGCGCACCGCGCCTTCGCCTGATGGCTGCACCATGTCGTAGCCGTCCGATGTTGCGCCGTAGCCCGTTAATTCGCAAAGGATGTTTGCGCCGCGTGCTTTGGCGTGTTCGTATTCTTCCAGCACCAAAATGCTGCCGCCGCCCGAAATCACAAAGCCGTCGCGGTTGGCATCATAGGCGCGGCTGGCGACTTGCGGCGTGTCGTTGTATTTGCTGGACAGTGCGCCCATCGCGTCAAACAGGCTGCTCATTTGCCACGACACTTCTTCGCCGCCGCCTGCAAACACGATGTCTTGTTTGCCCAGTTGGATAAGCTCGGCGGCGTTGCCGATGCAGTGCGCCGAAGTGGAACAGGCGGAGCTGATGGAGTAGTTTACGCCTTTGATTTTAAACGGCGTGGCAAGGCAGGCGGATACGGTTGAACCCATGGTTTTGGTTACCGCATAAGGTCCCACGCGCTTGATGCCGCTGGCGCGCAACACGTCTGCCGCTTCCACTTGCGATGCCGATGATGCGCCGCCGCTGCCTGCCACAATGCCTGTGCGGATGTTGGACACCTGCTCTTCAGTCAGCCCTGCGTTGGCAATCGCTTCCTGCATGGCGATGTAGGCATAGGCAGGTGCGCTGCCCATAAAGCGCAGGATTTTGCGGTCGATGTGTTCTTTCAAATCGATGTTGATGTTGCCGGCAACGTGCGAGCGCATACCCATTTCGCGGTAGCTTTCGTCAAATGAAATGCCTGATGTTAGATTTTGCAGCGATGCCAGCACTTCGCGGCAGTTGTTGCCCAAGCTGGATACGATGCCGATGCCCGTTACGACCACTCGTTTCATGTATTAGTCTCCTGTTGAAATAAAAAGGCAGCCTGAAAGAGATTATTGGCTTTTCAGGCTGCCCTAGTGTGATTAGAAATCTGCTGTGCTGGTAAACAAACCTACGCGCAAGCCGTTGCCTTCGTAGATTTTCTTGCCGTCCACGCTCATTTCCGCATCGGCAATGCCCAACACCAGCTTGCTGTTCATCACGCGCTTGATGTGGATGTGGTAGGTGATTTTTTTGTGTTTGGGCAATACCTGGCCGCTGAATTTCACTTCCGCGCAGCCGAGTGCGCGGCCGCGCCCCGGCGCACCCGTCCAGCCGAGGAAGAAGCCGACAAGCTGCCACATGGCATCGAGGCCGAGGCAGCCGGGCATCACGGGATCGCCGACGAAATGGCAGCCGAAAAACCAAAGGTCGGGGTTGATGTCCAATTCGGCGACGATTTCGCCTTTGCCGTATTTTCCGCCCGTGGTGTTGATTTCGACGATGCGGTCAATCATCAGCATATCGGGCAGCGGAAGCTGGGCATTGCCCGCGCCGAACAGTTCGCCGCGTCCGCAGGCGAGGAGTTCTTCTTTGGTGTAGCTCGATTGGGGGGTGAAGGTGGTCATGGTTTTCCTTTTCGGGGCTTGTTTTGATTTTTAGAGACTAAGCTCTAAAAAGGTGGGCATTCTATATGCACGCGGGGCTTGGCCGCAACATTGTCTGCGCGTGTTTCTCCGAATCCGGCTTTTATTATAGTGGAATAAAACAGAAAAGGTATCCGGCCGCAGCCGGTACGGGCGGTGCGGCAGGGTGCGGCTCTGGCGCAGATTTTCTATTTTGTTTCACGCTAACGGGCCCTGTTCCAGTCCGGCGAGAAAACCGTGCAGGGCGAAGGAGCGGAGGTTTTCGGGGGCGAGGAGGGTGAGGCAGACCAGTTCGTCGCCTTGCGCGTGGCCGGGATTGCGGCTGCGGAAGTAGGCGGCTTCGGGATTGGCGGCGGTTTTGCCGTTCAGCCACTCGCTTTTGAGGTGGCCTTGCGATTGGGGGTAGCGTACGAGGCCGGTATCGGGATGGTAATGCGTGCCGAAGCGTGCGGCGGCAAGATGGTCGATAAGCCGCTGTATGTCGGGCGGGGTGGGAGTGCGGCGGTTGGGGTAGTAGGCTTTGCTGAATACGTTGAGATAGCGGTAGGTGCGGTCGCCTTTGACGATGAGCAGCCAGTGGAGCGGGGTGTCGGGCTGCTGCGCTTTCAGACGGCCTGCAAGGGCGCACCAGGCCAGGGGCAGGGTTTGCTCGCCCCAGTAGCGGTGGTCGATGATGGTGTCGCCGGAGAACAGGGCGCGGCCGCTTTGTCCCTGATGGGAAAACGGGATGGTTTTGAGGGTGGTGAAGCCGCGCGTCTGTCCGCTTTCGTCTTCGAGCAGGAGGATGTGGTCTTTTTCGGCAAGGTCGCGGCGGAACAGTTCGGGCGAAGTGCCGCCGTAGTAGCGGGCATAGAGGGCGTAGAGAGCGGCGGTTTGCGCGGCGGAAAGATTCTGCGGGGCTTCGGTGCGGGTGGTGAGTTTGTTCATGGCAGTTTGCGGACGAGATAAACCAGCCAGCCGGCAAGGGCGGCAACGAGGAAGGCAGTAGCGGCCTGATTGGCCAGATGCGGGGCTTCCCAGCCGACAAACCAGATTTCCGCATGGGGGTGGTGGCGGTGGAAGGCTGCGATATAGGAGGCGAAATACACTTCGGCGGCAAACATGGCGGCGGTAACGGCCAGATTGGCGGCCAGCGGGCGCGGGGTTGCGCGGCGGCAGAGCAGGGCGGCAGGCAGCAGGATGGCGATGCTGAACAGGTCGTGGGCGATGCCGTAGGCGTACTGCCAGCGGTTGGTGCCGTACATCAGCACGATCTCGCCGGCGGCGCGGGCAGCCATGGGCAGCCAAAAAACAAAATAGGCGGCTTTCAGACGGCCTGATACGTGTTTGGAACAAAAAAACAGCGGCGGCAGCACCAGCCAGAACAATACGGCCGCGCCCAGCCACAAGGCTTTGGGCAGCGAGATTTGCCCGCCTGCTGCGGCAAAACCGTTTTGCCAAACGTAAAACAGCAGCGCGGCGGCGAGCATGGCGCAAGAGGCCGTCTGAAAGGCGCGTTTCACAGATGCAGCTCCTGTTCGCGGACAATGCCTGCGGCTGCGGGCGTGCCGCCTTCGGCCAGGGTTTTGCGCCATGCGGCAATTTCGGGCATCAGCAGGTCGGCGGGGCTGTTGCAGAAGCGCGCGCGGCCGCCGAAGCGGGCGATGTTGTCGCGCTGCTGTTTCATGATGGCCACGTCCTGACTGATGATGAAGCGGGAAAGCGGCTCGAATACAAGGCGGATGAGCGGGTTCAGACGGCCGAATCTGTAGCTGACGACGGTGTACACTTCGGTGGTTTCTCCGTCCAGCGGCGTGCAGGAAGAAGTAACGATGTAGTGCTTTCCGTCGGAAAAACGGTAGTCCACGCGCGAGGTGGCGGGGGCGATGAAGCGGTCGGTATGGCTCATTTCGGTTTGGCTGTTTTGCAGCAGCTTCCATACCAGGCTTTTTTCGCGCGGCTCGTCGGCGTATTCGATTTGCGCACCGTCGGCATTGCGGCGCAGCAGGGCGCGGACGGGCTTGCCGGTGGGGGCGCGGAACCAGGAATGGTGCACATACACCGCGTGCGGGCAGTCGAGAAAGTTTTCCAGACACCAATCGACGGGCGCGGCAAAACGGGTTTTCATCCGGAAAGTGGTGTAACCCGCCTCATTCAGGCAGGCAAAGGGCAGCGGGGCGGCGGAGGCGGGCGTGCCGGCGCATATCCAGACATAGCCGTCCTGCGCCGTGCAATGCACAGCGGGCACACGCACATCGGGCGTATCGCAGCCGCACAGGGCGGGGATGGCGGCAAGCCTGCCCGTGCCGTCGAACGACCAGCCGTGATAGGCACATTGCAGGCAGCCGTTTTCCACTTTGCCGATGGAAAGCGGCACATTGCGGTGCGGGCAGCAGTCGAGCAGCGCGGCGTAGCGGCCGCCGCCCTGATGGAAAACGGCGTAGTGCCGCCCGAACAGCCGCACCGCCTGCGGCTTTTTGCGCACGTCGCGCTCGCGGGCGGCGATATACCAGTAATTGTGCAGGCCGTTGGCGGCGGAAAGGTCGGATGTGGTCATTTTTGGTGTTCTTTTCGCATTTTGTCGTCATGGCGGACGGCGGCGCGGACAGGCCGTCTGAAAACGCCCAACAGGCTCTGAAACCGGTGCGCACGGTTTTCAGACGGCCTCTGCATCCGCTGCGGCGGGCGGCAGCAGCAGCGGGATTTTGCGTACGGCAAACCGCTGGCCGGCGCGGAAAAAGCCTGCCGCATAAGCCTGCGGGTCGGCGCAGCGGCACACGCGCAGGGCGGCGAGCTGTCCGGTGCGGCGGGCGTAGGCGTATTGCGGATTGCCGCCGAGCGCGTCGTCCAGCCGAGCAGCGAGTTCGGGATTCTGCCATACGGCGGGCAGGGCGGACAGCAGCCGGTAGTGCGGCGGATCGGCCTGCACGCCCTGCAAAAATGCCTGTTCCGGCAAACCGGCCGATACCGTTTCCATCGCGCTGCGCACGAAGGCCTCGCTCAGCTTTTCGCCGCACAAATCGCTCGTTAAAGTGCCGCGCCCGATAAAGCCGATTTCCGGCACACCGCCGTGCAGCGCGTGTACGCGGACATCATCTCCCGTGTCGTAGCGGTACAGCCCGCCCTGGGTGGTAACAAGCAGCCGGTAGTCCGCGCCCGCCCGCGTCTGCCATGAGGGAACAATGCCTTCTTCGCCTTGAAACTCATAAAAATGGCTGTCCACGGCCAACAGGGGGCGGAGGCCGTCTGAAAAGCTGCGGGCACGGTTTTCAGACGGCCAAAACGGAATGCTGCCGACAAATTCCGTTGCCAGCAGCCCTTTGCCTTCGATAAAAACATGGGGAAACCAAGTTTGCAGCGCGGCGGCAGGCGCGGCGGCGGTGTGGCTCTTCCAGCAGCTGATGGTGTCGAGCTGCGGCCAAATGGCGCGGGTATCGGGTATTTCCCGCGACAGGGCGCGGGCGAGAACGGCACGGCGGCGCGGATCGGCCACCTGCGGCAAAAGCGCGTCCTGGCGCGTCTGCATCGTGTGCAGAAACAGCAGCAGCATAGTCGGGCTCCACACCGAGACAAAAGCCAGATCCGCCGCGCCAAGCAGCAGCCGCGCACTGTGAAACTGCCACTCCTCTGCGGTTTGCGCCGACAAAAGTTCGGGCAGAAACAGCGTGTGCGGCAGCAGCACGGCGGCTGCTCCGCTGCCGAAATAGTCCAAATCGCTGCCGCTGCCGAAAGGAATCCCGCCTGCGGTATGCGTACGCCCGCGTGCGGCGGGGCTGACGATAAAAAACAGCTTTCCCGCAAACGCCTGCGGCCGCCGCCGCCGCAAATCCGCCAGCCACGGCAAAACGGCGCGGCGGAAAGCGGCATAGAGGCCGGCGGTGTAGGGAACGGCTTTCGCGCCGCCCGTGCTGCCGCCCGTTTCTTCAAAGCAGACCACTTCTTCTGCGGCAAGCAGGCCGCTTTCGCCTGCCGCCGTGCGTCCGATCAGCGTGCGCAGCGCATCATAGTCCGATACCGGCAGGGCGCGGGCGAAGTCCTCATAACTGCGGATGCGCGCAAACCCGTGTCTGCGGCCGTACAGCGTGCCGCAGTTGGCACGGAGAATGCCGTCGAGAATACGCCGCTGCGTACGCTGCGGGTCGGATAAGGCCGTCTGAAAACGGGCGAGGGCGGCATCCAGGCCGGGAATGGGCGGCATCATGGCGGCGGGCTGGCAAAAAGCGGCAAGATTACCCGCATACGCGCAGCATGGAAAGACGGCGCGGCGTTTTCAGACGGCCTCTGACACGGCAAAAAAGGCCGTCTGAAAATAAAAAGCGCGGCTATTCAACATATTGCGCCTTTGTGTAAAGAGACTGCTTGCACGGAGGGGGATAATTTGGTTTAATCCGCGCTTCGCTGAAAAGCAGCGGGTGATTAGCTCAGTTGGTAGAGCGTCTGCCTTACAAGCAGAATGTCGGCGGTTCGACTCCGTCATCACCCACCAGTTTTCTCCGTTTCCGTCTGCCTGTTTGCAGCGGGATGCGCGGTGGTAGCTCAGTTGGTTAGAGTACCGGCCTGTCACGCCGGGGGTCGCGGGTTCGAGCCCCGTCCGCCGCGCCACAATTCAAACGGGTGATTAGCTCAGTTGGTAGAGCGTCTGCCTTACAAGCAGAATGTCGGCGGTTCGACTCCGTCATCACCCACCAGTTTTCTCCGTTTCCGTCTGCCTGTTTGCAGCGGGATGCGCGGTGGTAGCTCAGTTGGTTAGAGTACCGGCCTGTCACGCCGGGGGTCGCGGGTTCGAGCCCCGTCCGCCGCGCCACAATTCAAACGGGTGATTAGCTCAGTTGGTAGAGCGTCTGCCTTACAAGCAGAATGTCGGCGGTTCGACTCCGTCATCACCCACCAGTTTTCTCCGTTTCCGTCTGCCTGTTTGCAGCGGGATGCGCGGTGGTAGCTCAGTTGGTTAGAGTACCGGCCTGTCACGCCGGGGGTCGCGGGTTCGAGCCCCGTCCGCCGCGCCACAATTACCGTATAAAACAAAAAATATCATCCGGCTTGCAGATTGCAGCCGGATTTTTCGTTTTCTTTAAAACCGGAAAACCGGCGGCAGGCCGTAGCGTCCATTGTCTTTAAAATCGGGCAGTAAGCCGGCGGTAAGATGATGCATATCGGCATCCGAATCGGCGGATGCCGCTTCAATCTGCCGTTTTCCTGTGCAGCGGATGCGGGCGGCAAGGCGGGAGATTGCGGCTTTGCCGGCCATTCCAAACTGGAAGAGGCCGTCTGAAAACCGGAAAATCGGTTTTCAGACGGCCTTTTGGCATTGCGGCAACCCGTAATGCGGCAAACTGTGTTTACTGGTCGACAAACGCGCGTTCGATCAGGAAATCGCCGCGTACGCCGACTTTCGGGGATTCGACCAGGCCGAATCCGTTGAGGACTTGACGGGTGTCTTTGAGCATGGCGGGGCTGCCGCAGAGCATGGCGCGGTCGTCTTGGGGGTTGATTGGCGGCAGGCCGATGTCGGCAAAGAGTTTGCCCGAACTCATGAGGTCGGTAAGGCGGCCGTGGTGGATATAGTCTTCGCGGGAAACGATGGGATAGTAGATGAGTTTGTCGCGGACGAGTTCGCCGAGGTATTCGTCGTTGGGCAGATCGCGGGTGAAGCGGTCGTAGTAGGCGAGATCTTTTTGGTATCGCACGCCGTGGACGAGGATGACTTTTTCAAACATTTCGTAGATGTCCGGGTCTTTGGTTACCGCGAGGAAGGGGGCGATGCCGGTGCCGGTGGACAGCAGGTAGAGGTGCTTGCCGGGGTTGAGGTCGCCGGCAACGAGGGTGCCGGTGGGTTTTTTGCTGATGAGTACGTCGTCGCCGACTTTGAGGTGTTGCAGGCGGCTGGTAAGGGGGCCGTCCTGTACTTTGATGCTGAAAAATTCAAGGTGTTCTTCGTAATTTGCGCTGGCAACGCTGTATGCGCGCATAAGGGGTTTGCCGTCCACCATCAGGCCGACCATGACAAACTGGCCGTTTTCAAAGCGCAGGGATTCGTCGCGGGTGCAGGTGAAGGTGAAGTAGGCATCGGTCCAGTGGTGTACGGAAAGGACTTTTTCGGTGTTGAATGCTGCCATTTGGGTTTCCTGTGTAGAAATTGACGGAGGCCGTCCGAGAGGTACGGCGTGTGTTTTGAAGGAGTTTCAGACGGCCTTATCCGACGGCATCTGCGTCTGCGGATTTGCGTTTGCGCGGCTTGCGGCGGCGTTTTCGGCGGCTGTCTGCGGGCGCGTCGGCGGCGGCAGGCACGGAGGCGGTCATTTTTTCGCGCTCTTCGGGGGGGGCGTGCTGGAATGTTGTCCACCAGTCGGCGAGTTCTTGTTCCGCGCTGCCGGTTTGGGCACGCAGGACGAGGAAGTCGTAGGCGGCGCGGAAGCGCGGCTGGGCGAGGAGGCGGTGGGGGCGCATCCCGCGCCGGTTGTCGAACTGGGGCTGGAGTATCCAGATTTCGCGCATGGTGGCGGTGAATTTTTGCGGCACGCCCCAGCCTTTTTCCATCGTGCCGTCCAGTTCGGACATGGCTTGGATGAGGGCGTGGGCGGGTTTGAGGCCGTGCTGCCGGTGTTTCTGCCAGAGTGTGTCCAGCTTGTCCCACATGAGGGCGGCAAGGACGAAGCCGGCGGAGACGGATTTGCCGGCGCGGACGCGTTCGTCGGTGTTTTTCAGGGATTCGGCGACGATGCCGCTGCGGCCGCCTGCTGCGGCCTGTTGCAGGGAGTCGAGCAGGGGGTGGATGCGGGTGTCGATGCCGAGGGCGCGGAACTGGTCGAGACAGCGGCGGGCGTGGCCGGAGAAGAGGAGTTTGGTAATTTCGTCAAACAGGCGGGCGGGGGGTTCTTCTTTCAGACGGCCTGCGTATTGTGCGGCGGGGGCGGCGGTGTGTTCTTCGACGGTGAAGCCGAGTTTGCCCGCCAGACGCACGGCGCGCAGTATGCGGACGGGGTCTTCCCGATAGCGTTCGGCGGGGTTGCCGATCATGACGATGCGGCGCTGCCTTACGTCTTCCACGCCGTTGTGGAAGTCGTGGATTTCGCGTTTGACGGGGTCGAAGTAGAGGGCGTTGCAGGTGAAGTCGCGGCGGCCTGCGTCTTCGGCGAGCGTGCCGTAGCTGTTGTCTTTCATGATGCGGCCCTGCTCGTTCTGTACCGTGCCGCCGCTGCCGCTGCCGCGGAAGGTGGTTACTTCGATGGTTTCGGGGCCGATTTGTACGTGGACGATACGGAAGCGGCGGCCGATGATGCGGCTGCGGCGGAAGAGGGCGCGGATTTCTTCGGGGGTGGCGTTGGTGGCTACGTCGAAGTCTTTGGGATCCGCGCCGATCAGGAGGTCGCGCACCGCGCCGCCGACGATGTAGGCTTCGTAGCCCGCCTGTTGCAGGCGGGAAACGGTTTTCTCGGCGGCAAAGCTGATGTCGTCCGCGCTGAGGCCGTGTCCGGTGTAGGGGGTGGTGTGTTTGACGCTGCCGGCGGCGGGTTTGCCCGCCATTTTGCGCCAGAGTTTTTTCAGCATGTGCTTCCCGAAAAACGGAGCTTTACGCTCCGCCGATATAAAAACGGGGCGGATTATACCTGTCGGGCGCGGGAAATAAAACAAACCGCCCTGACTCGGGCGCGGATTTGGTTTGAGGCCGTCTGAAAGCGTAAAATGGGCGTTTTCAAACCGATAAGGAGGACGCTGTGAAAAGAAATTACTTTGCCGCCGCCGTTTTGGCCGCCGCGCTGGCGGGTTTGGCGCATGGTGCGGATTTGCGGGCCGAGCTGGCCGAGGCGCGTACCGCCGCCAAGCTGGCTGCGGAAAATACCAAAAGGTATCAGGATACGTACAGCGACATTTATTTCGACTTGGGCAGCCTCACCGTGGCGGAATTCGAGCGGCGGGTGGCGGCGGGCGAAACGGTGTATGCCTATATCGGCCGCCCGAGCTGCGGCGACTGCAATGCTTTCGAGCCGCTGTTCAAACGCTATATCGCCAAACACGCGCTGGACGGCAAAATCTGGTTTGTCAATGTCCACCGCCTGCACCAGGATGCGGAAAAATGGGCGGCGTTCAAGCAGCGTTACGGCCTTTCCGGCACGCCCGTGCTGGCGAAATACGCGGGCGGGCGGCAGCGGAACAAGCTCGATTTCGAGGCCGACGGCGGCATCGGCGGGCAGGATTTGGAACGCTGGCTGCGGCTGAACGGTTTGTAAACATATTTTTCAGACGGCCTTTGCGGATTTGGGGAGGCCGTCTGAAAACAGAAAGAACGCTATGGGACACACTTGGTTTTACTGGGCATCGGCTTCCGCTTTTTTCGCCGCGCTGACCGCCATTTTCGCCAAAGCCGGTTTGCAGGGCATCGATTCGGATTTCGCCACTTTCATCCGCACGCTGGTCATTATTGCCGCGCTGGCGGCCTTTCTCAGCTATACGGGCAAATGGCAGGGCGTATCTTCGTTTACGGCAAAAAACTGGACCTTTCTTATTCTTTCCGGCCTCGCTACGGGCGCGTCGTGGCTGGCCTATTTCAAAGCCCTGCAAATGGGCGAAGCGTCGAAAGTCGCGCCGGTGGACAAATTCAGCATTGTGCTGGTTGCGCTGTTTGCCGTGGTTTTTCTGAAAGAGCGGCCTTCGTCGCAGGAATGGCTGGGCATCGCGCTGATTACCGGCGGCGTGCTGACGCTGGCTTTGAAAAGATAGGGAGGCGGTGTGCAAAGGCCGTCTGAAAACCGGAAAACGGGTTTTCAGACGGCCTCAATCTTTTTGCCGCCGGCCTAAGCTGCCGCCAGGCTGTTTTTTATCCGCCGGCAGCAAGTGAACAGCAGCGCGGCGCAGGCGGCCCACAGCAGCCAGGAAAACGCGGGATGGAAACGGCCGGCGGCGGCATACCACACCGCCAGCGCACCGATGAAAAAGGCACGGTCGCTTTTGCCGAAGGGGCCGTCGTAACGCCTGCCGTTGCCGTGTACCTGGCCGAGCACGCCGCAAAATTCCGTCATGGCCGCGAGCCAGACGAAAAGCGCGGTTTGCAGGCCGTCGAAAGGCTGGATAAAGGCGAAGGGCAGATAGAGCGCGGCATCGGCGATGATGTCGGTGGTTTCGTTCAGATAGCCGCCGAGCGCGGATTGCTGGCCGAACTCCCGTGCCAGCATTCCGTCGGCGGCGTTTAAGGCCATGCGCACAAACAGCCATACGGGCAGCAGCCAGAACAGCGGCGCAATCCGGGCAAAAACGGTAAGAAACAGCCCCAGCAGCACCGATATGGCGCAGGCGGCCAGCGTTACCTGGTTGGCGGTGATGCCTTTTTCGTAAAGGCGGCGCACCAGCGGGCGCAGCAGGTTTTGAAATTTGGGTTTGAGGGCGTAAATGCTCATACAGGCCGTCTGAAAACAGGGTTGGAAAACGGCGGGATTATAACCGCGTGCGGGCGCGTGGTGCAGGGGCGGTTGCGGCTGCCTGCCTGTTTTCAGACGGCCTGTTTGCCACCACGCCCCGCCGCCTTTTGCCATACAATCCGCCGTTTTCCCCTGTTTTCTTCCCGTCATGCACAAAGCCCAACGCCTCCTTGCCCTGATGGATCTGCTCCGCCGCCAACGCCGGCCTGCCAGCGCGGAAACGCTGGCCGGCTGCCTGAATGTCAGCCCGCGCACGGTGTACCGCGACATCGCCGATTTGTGCGCCCAGGGTGCGGACATACGCGGCGAAGCGGGATTGGGATTTGTGTTGAAACAAGATTTCGGCCTGCCGCCTTTGATGTTTGACGAAGCGGAAATCGAAGCGCTGGTATTCGGCATGCGCTGGGCGGTGGCGCACACCGACGGCGAAACCGCGCAAAACGCCCGTTCCGTGCTGGCGAAAATCCGGGCGGTGCTGCCTGAAAAACTGCGCGAAAGCGTCGATACCCAATCGTTCTACCCGCTCCCGTCGTGCGCCTGCCCCGCCGCCGAACACGACGCGCTCGGCCTGATCCGCACCGCCATGCGCGGCAGCCGCATGCTCTCCTTCGACTACACCGACCTGCAAAACCGCCGCAGCCGCCGCACGGTCGTTCCGCTGGCGGTGGGCTGGTTTGACGATTCCCGCGTGCTGGCCGCATGGTGCCTGCTGCGCGGGGACTTCCGCCATTTCCGTGCCGACCGTATGGAAAACGCCGCGCTGGACGCGCCTTCCGCCATGCCGCGCACGCTGCTGCTGCGCCAATGGCAGCAGCGGGAAAAAATCGACCTGTCGGCGTTTGAAATCTGATTCAGGCAGCCTGCGCGGCGGCCGAACGCTGCTGACAAAATCTGACAAACCATGCGCGTATAATCAGGCTTTTCCAACCGCACAAAGGATTCAGCCATGACCCAGCTCACTTTCTACACCTACCCCAAATCACGCGGCATCAGCGTTTTGTGGATGCTCAAAGAATGCGGCGCAAAATTTGACACCGTGCTGCTTTCCTACGGCGACGCGGCGACCCCGGCCGACTACCTCACCCTGCAATCCGCCGACTACCTCGCCGTGAACCCGATGGGCAAAGTGCCCGCGCTCAAAGCGGACAATACCGTCATCACCGAAACCGCCGCCATCGTTACCTTTCTGGCCGAACAGTTTCCCGATAAAAACCTGATTCCCGCCGCCGACAGCTTGGCACGCGGCGAATACTACCGCTGGCTCTGTTTTGCGATTCACTTGGAATACGCAGCATTTGACCGTCTCCACCAAGTCCCCACCGATGGCGACCGCCGCAAAGGCATAGGCTACGGCGACTTCGACACCGCTTTCGGCGTGTTGCGCGACCATCTGGCGCGGCACGATTTTATAGTAGGCAACCAATTCTCCGCGCTGGACATCTACTACACCATGCTGCTCACGCAGTTTATGCGCGTGATGCCCGTGGAAGGCATCGCCTGCGACGTGCTGGATGCCTACATCAACCGCCACACCGCCCGCCCCGCATTCGGCGAAACCATGGCTTGGGTGGGCGCGGAAATGGCGAAAATGACAGGCAAGTAATCATTTGCCGACAAGAGAGGCCGTCTGAAAACCACGTTCAGACGGCCTCTTGCTTAGTTTCACGCTGACGGCCTGTGTAGGGTGTGTGGCACAGCCACGCACGCGGCTTTGGGGTTTCAGACGGCCTCTCTTGCTATTGAATCATCCGCACCGCCTAAGCGGCGCACGCGTTCCCTGCCTGCAACGGATTTCCGCGCCACCCGAAAACTTCAAAACCGCGTGCGTCGCCTTTGGGCGACACACCCTGCCTTACCCTGCAAAACCGCCGCCGCACGCTCGTTCCGCTGTTACGCCAATGACGGCAGCGGGAAAAACCAATCTGTCGGCGTTTGCAACCCGATTCAGGCAGCCTGCGTTTTCAGGTAGCCTGTGCGGCGGTAAAACACTGCTGACAAAACCTGACACACATTGCGCGTATAATCATGCTTTTCCAACCGCACACACAAAGGATACAGCCATGACACAGTTCACTTTCTACACCAGCCCCAGATCACGCGGCCTCTGCGTGGCGTGGATGCTCAGGGAATGCGGCGCGGCGTTTGACACCGTCGTCGTGCCGTTTGGCGAAGCGATGAAATCCGCCGACTACCTCGCCGTAAACCCGATGGGCAAAGTGCCCGCGCTCAAAGCAGGCAACACGGTGATTACCGAAGCCGCCGCCATCATCACTTTTCTGGCCGAGCAGTTTCCCGAACGCGGCCTGATTCCGCCCGCCGGTTCTTTGGCGCGGGGCGAATACTACCGCTGGCTCTGTTTTGCCATTCACTTGGAATACGCCGCTTCCGACCGCCGCAGGCACACGCCAAGCGATGCCGAACGGCGCAAAGCGATAGGCTACGGCGACCTTGACACCGCTTTCGGCGTGTTGCGCGACCATCTGGCGCGGCACGAATTTATCGTCGGCGGCCGATTCTCCGCGCTGGACACCTACTACACCATGCTGCTGGCGCAGTTCACGCGCTTTTTGCCGGTGGAAGGCTTGGCGTGCGACGTATTTGATGCCTACATCGATCGGCACTTTGTCCGCCCTGCATTCGGCGAAACCATGGTCTGGGAGGAAGCAGAGCTGGCGAAAATGGAAGGGAAATAACCGTTTGCCGGCAAGAGGCCGTCTGAAAACCCGTTTTAGGGATTCAGACGGCCTCTTGCCATTGAATAAACAGCCGTTTTTTTGTACAATCCCGCCATCTCAAACACCCCCGTCAGGCCGTCTGAAAGCGGCCTGATATTTTTGATTTTAAAGAACGCCATGTCCGAAATCCTCGACCAAGTGCGCCGCCGCCGCACCTTTGCCATCATCTCCCACCCCGACGCGGGCAAAACCACGCTCACCGAAAAGCTGCTGCTGTTTTCGGGCGCAATCCAAAGCGCGGGCACGGTCAAAGGCAAGAAAACCGGCAAATTCGCCACTTCGGACTGGATGGAAATCGAAAAGCAGCGCGGCATTTCGGTGGCCTCGTCCGTGATGCAGTTTGACTACAAAGACCACACCGTCAACCTGCTCGACACCCCCGGCCACCAAGACTTTTCCGAAGACACCTACCGCGTGCTCACCGCCGTGGACAGCGCACTGATGGTCATCGACGCCGCCAAAGGCGTGGAAGCGCAAACCATCAAGCTGTTGAACGTCTGCCGCCTGCGCGACACGCCCATCGTAACCTTTATGAACAAATACGACCGCGAAGTGCGCGATTCGCTCGAATTGCTGGACGAAGTGGAAAATATTTTGAAAATCCGCTGCGCGCCCGTAACCTGGCCGATCGGCATGGGCAAAAACTTCAAAGGCGTGTACCACATTCTCAACGACGAAGTGTATCTGTTTGAAGCGGGCGGCGAAAAACTGCCGCACGAGTTCGACATCATCAAAGGCATAGACAATCCCGAATTAAACCAACGCTTTCCGCTGGAAATCCAGCAGCTTCGCGACGAAATCGAACTGGTGCAGGCCGCGTCCAACGAATTTGATTTAGGCGAATTTCTGGCGGGCGAACTCACGCCCGTGTTCTTCGGCTCGGCGATTAACAATTTCGGCATTCAGGAAATCTTAAACTCGCTGATCGACTGGGCACCCGCGCCGCAATCCCGCGATGCCACCGTGCGGCAGGTTGCGCCCGACGAAGAAAAATTTTCCGGTTTCGTGTTTAAAATCCAAGCCAATATGGACCCGAAACACCGCGACCGCATCGCCTTTTTGCGCGTCTGCTCGGGCAAATTCGAGCGCGGCATGAAAATCAAACACCTGCGCATCAACCGCGACATCGCCGCATCCAGCGTGGTAACGTTTATGTCGCACGACCGCGAGCTGGTGGAAGAAGCCTTTGCCGGAGACATCATCGGCATCCCCAACCACGGCAACATCCAAATCGGCGACAGCTTTTCCGAAGGCGAAGCGCTGGCCTTTACCGGCATTCCGTTTTTCGCGCCCGAGCTGTTCCGCAGCGTGCGCATCAAAAACCCGCTGAAAATCAAACAACTGCAAAAAGGCTTGCAGCAGCTTGGCGAAGAAGGCGCGGTGCAGGTGTTCAAGCCGCATTCGGGCGCAGATTTGATTTTGGGCGCGGTGGGCGTGTTGCAGTTTGAAGTGGTAACCGCGCGGCTGGCGGCGGAATACGGCGTGGAAGCCGTGTTTGACAACGCCTCGATTTGGTCGGCACGCTGGGTGTCGTGCGCCGACAGGAAAAAGCTCGCCGAATTTGAAAAAGCCAATGCCGCCAACCTCGCCACCGACGCAGGCGGCAACCTCGCCTACCTCGCCCCCAACCGCGTGAACCTGAACCTCACGCAGGAACGCTGGCCGGACATCGTGTTCCACGAAACGCGCGAACACGCGGTGAAGCTGAACGATTGAAGCGGGTTTTGCCGTTTGATGTAAAAGGCCGTCTGAAAACGAGCGAAACAGTTTTCAGACGGCCTCTTTAAGCATTTTCAACAAGAAGCCATGTTGCAAAAAGTGCTGAAAATCCGTCTACCAACAACCATAACCATTCATAAAAAGCAGCCTGAAAACGAGCGAAGTGAGTTTGCGCGAAGCGAAAACCGCCCAAAAAGCGAGTTTCTGCGGAGCTAAAACGAGCGAAGCGAAAACCGCATCCAACCCGTTTTCAGGCTGCTTTTTTCATTCTAAACTGCCGCATTCCGAACCCCATCACAAGGAGCCAGCCATGAAATCCGCTATCCAACGCCGCGCCGAGAACAACGCCAAGCTGCAAGCACGCGGCATCCATTGTTTCCCCGAGCTGCCTTATCTCAACGAACAAAACGAAGTCAAAATCCGCAGCGCGCGGGAAATCGCCACGCGGGCGGTGGCTTCGCTACTGACCACGGTGGCGGCCTTGGAGCAGGAACACGGCAATTACGCCAAGGAGCGAGAATTTATCCAAAACAAAATCAACGATTTCGGCGTTCAGGCTGCCTTAACGCCCGCCGAGCGCACGGTTATCGCAGGCGAAGCCGACGCGCAAGAGCGCATTAACGCGGTGTGGAAATACGAAGCCTATTGGACGCTGGTGTGGGCATTGGGCTTTGTGGATGAGTTGGATTTCCCCGACCATATTGTCGATGGGCCTACGGCAATCGGCATCATGGCGCAATTTGCCGATTTGGATGAAATGGTGGCGGCGGCAAAATTGCGTGATGTGGGCGAGATTTTGGACGAGGCGGATTTGATTTACCGCTATCACTGGGCGTGCGTGGATGCGCGGGTAAACGGCAGCGGGCCGTTGCAGGGGCTGGAAAGCAGCGTGGTGGTGGAACGGCGCGTGGGACTGTGGTGGATGCTGGACATAGACGGGCAGGACGATTGGGACGATGTGGCGATGGATACCTGAATCACGCAAAAAGCAGCCTGAAAACGAGCGAAGCGAGTTTGCGCGAGCGAAAACTGCCAAAAAAGCGAGTTTGCGCGAAGCGAAAACCGCCCCAAAAGCGAGTTTCTGCGGAGCGAAAACCGCCCCAAAAGCGAGTTTGCGCGAAGCGAAAACCGCCCCAAAAGCGAGTTTGCGCGAAGCGAAACCACCCCAAAAGCGAGTTTCTGCGGAGCGAAAACGAGCGAAGCGAAAACCGTATCTAGCCAACTTTCAGGCTGCTTTTGCTATGCTTACAGCAGCGGCGCAGCTTGGGTTGTCAGCTCCGATAAATCGAGTTATTTAACAATCTATTAAGTTTGACAATTCAAGCTACGCTTGCTGTCTGCACGAAAACAGGCTACCTGAAAGCGCGTCATCCTGTTTTCAGACGGCCTTTTCAGCATTTTCAACAAGAAGCAGTCATGTTGCAAAAAACGCCGAAAATCCGTCTACCAACAACCATAACCATCCATAAAAAAGCAGCCTGAAACCCATGCCAACGGTTTTCAGGCTGCTTTTCCAATAATACACATTACGCCGGCAAACGCCCCACCATCTGCGCCACCGCCGCCAATACGGGTGGAAACTCGGTAAAACCGTCCCTGTCCAGAAAATGCCCGCCTTTGGCGAGAATATGCAGATGTCCGTGCAGTTGGTCTGCCACGTAGCGCGTATTGTCGGCAGGCACGATGCTGTCGTTATCGGCGGCAAACAGCTCAATCTGCCGCGTCATACGGGCAACGGCGGCAAAATCAATGCGGCAGCGGTCAATATAGGCATCAACATTAAAGCCGCCGATGGCAGGCAGCGCGGGAATACGTTTGCCGAAAGCGGACACCAGCACCAGCCCGCCGATGTGTCGGGGCTGGGTTGCGGTTAAATAATGCAGCAGCGAAACCGTGCCCAAGCTGTGCGCCACAAACACATCGTTGGCAGACGGCTTGCCGATATACTGCGCCAGCGTTTGCTGCCAGCGGTCAAAATCAGGCTGTCCGCTATCGGGCAGCGGCACGCGCACCGTGCGAATGCCCTGCTGCGCCAACTGCGTGTGCAGCCACGGAAACCAATGGTCGTCCGCCGTTGCGCCGTAGCCGTGGATAATGAACACGGTGGCGCGGTTTTTCTGCGTGCGGGGCGGTTTGGCGCAAGCGGCAAGCGCGGCGGCGGCTGCGGCGGTGCAAAATTGTCTGCGGTTCACGGGGTATCCTTTCAGAATGAAAAACAGTAGCATACACCCTGACACGATGTGAGAAACAAGAAGGAATACTCAGATGAAAATCGGCGAATTTTCGCGGCAAAGCGGCATCAGCGTGCGGATGCTGCGTTTTTACGAAACGGCAGGTTTGCTCACGCCACGGCGCACCGCGCAAGGCTGGCGCGAATACGATGCGGCAGACGTGGCTTTTGTCCGCAAAGCCGCTTTGCTGAACCGCGCAGGCGTGCCGTTGAAAGATTTGGCGTTGATGCGCGATTGTTTGCGTGATGAACCGCAGGATTTCTGCACCGATTTGCGTGCGCGTCTTGCTGCCACGCGCGAGCAGTTGGCAGAGGACATTGCGCGCTTGCAGCAATCGGAACGGCTGTTGGCGGATTTGTTGGTGGCGGGCTAGCTGGCTGTCCGTAACAAAAAAGGCTGCCTGAAAGCGTGTCATCCCGTTTTTCAGGTAGCCTTTTTATTTATGTGTCGGCTGATTAAAATCACAGCAATAGGGCGCATGCCAATCTATGCTGTCTCGGTAACGCAAAAAGCAGCCTGAAAACGGGCAAAGCAAGTTTCAGACGGCCTCAACACTAGAAATAGGAGCGAACCATGTTCAAAAAATTTCTGGGCAAACTGGGCTTAAGCAAGCCGCCCGTTTTCCCGATAAACCACCCCGCTCTGCCCGACAACCCTGCCGACCCATACAGCGCAGAAGGCTACACGCTGATGACGCGCAAACCAGACGGCACGCGCGAAGAAGAACAGCTCAATTTCGCCGCCCTGCTCGGCGATGCACTCTCCGCACAAGGTGTGGCAACGCAAACAGACGGCAACGGCTGGCTATACCAGCCCGACACGGGCTACCGCCTGCTGCCCTTGTTTATTGAGCCGTGGCTGGACGATGACGGCAAGCTGCACAGCGCCACCACCATTCAAATCCACCACCCCGATTTATTCCCGCAAGGCGTATTTGAATTTCAATACAGCTTCGGCGGTTTTGACACGCTGACCGCAGCGGTGGCCAGCGGTTTTGAACAATGGGTGATGCAGGATTGGCGTGCGCTGGCCGAAGCCTTGCAGCCCGAAGCAGGCGAGTTGTCTCGCCTGACGCTGGAATCGGACGAATTTGCCGTGCCGCGCGTGGCGATATTCGGCAATCTGACGGGCATGGGTGAAATCACCGAAGCAGGCGGCGAACACGGCGGCTGTTGTCCTTGCTGCCTGCTGACACAGAGTTTGGCAGGCTTGATACCGCTGCTGGAAACCTCGCACGAAAACCTTGCCATTCGGCTGTTTGCCTCGCGCGATACGGCAACGGGCGAATGCACGGCAGACTGCCGCATAAACGGTGTCCGTTTTGAAGCCGCCGAGCCGCTGCTGAAAGCATTTGCGGCAACATGGCGCAGCGATGAATTTGTGTTCCGCAAGCAGTATGTAATTGTGCGGCGTAGTTTTCAGGTAGCCTGAAATGAAAAAGCAGCCTGAAAACCGCTGGCTGCAATGGGATGGATGCACAAAGCGTCCGATCACAACACTATCTGTCTTCTTATCCTTTCAGCTATAACCGGTTTCCCCAAAACCAACCAAACCAAAACAGGAGAACAAAATGCCAAAACACATCTACTTCCTCTTCTTCCCCGGTTACCAGACGCTAGACATCATGGGGCCGATAGAAATCATGTCCCACCTGCCGCAGACCAGCCTGCACTACGTCTCGCGAGAAGGCGGACCCATCACCAGCGCCCAAGGCTTCAGCATCAACACCGAAGTACTCGACGCACTGCCGCCGCAAAGCGTACTGCTCGTACCGGGCGGCATGGCCACCCGCCAACTGGTACACGACCAAGCCTACCTGCAAGACCTCGCCATTTGGGCAGAACAAAGCAGCTACTGCCTCACAGTCTGCACCGGCGCGGCACTTATCGCCGCGACAGGCGCGCTCGACGGCAAAGCCGCCACCGGCAACAAAAACGCCTTTGCCTGGCACAAAAGCGTACGCCCGCAAGTCGAATGGCAAAGCCGCGCCCGCTGGGTAAAAAGCGGCAAATACTACACCGCCTCCGGCGTCTCGGCGGGGATGGACATGGCGCTCGGCTTCATCGCAGAGCACTACGGCCAAACCACCGCAGAAGACATCGCCAACAAATGCGAATACTGCTGGCAAACAGACCCCACAGACGACCCTTTCGCCGTATCCTAAACCCATGACAGCAGTCCAACGACACGCTACCAGGAGTACGCATGAAATCGCTAAACGAACTCATCAATCTGCAAGAACCGGCTTGGGAGATGATTCAGACATGGCTGGCGGAAGCCAAAAACGCCGTGGAAATCTTGCCGCGCCGTCTGCCCGATGCCGAAAGCGAGCTGGTCAAAACCCAAGTGTCCACACGCTCGCCGATGGGCGCGGTGGTGTATGAAAGCGGCGGCATTCTGATAGACGGCGGCTGGCTGCGTATTCTCGGCAGCGGCAGCGACAAACTGCCGCGCGGCTTGGGCTCGTGGAATTTGGGACGCACCCAGCCCGAACCCGCCGCGCCTGCGCCCTATTATTTAATCGCCGATGATGCCGCAGGCGGCTATTTCGCGCTCAACGGCGGCGGTTTGACAGGCGGCATGGGCAAAGTGTGCTATCTGCCGCCCGATACCCTGCGTTGGGAAAACTGTGATTTGGGCTACACCGATTTTCTCAACTGGACGTTCAACGGCGATTTACAACTGTTTTACCAAAACCTGCGCTGGCAGGGCTGGCAAGACGAAGTGGCCATGCTCAACGGCGACAGCGTGTACAGCTTTATGCCTTTTTTGTGGAGCAAAGAAGGCAGCGACATCAACCAAACCAGCCGCCGCGCAATACCGATTACCGAACATTATGCGGCAACGCTGGGCTGGCAGCGGCAGTTGGCGGAATAAAATAAGACAACCTGAAAACCGCGCCATCATTGGCGTTTTTGTTGGAATCTTGATCTTTGGAGAGAAAAAACATGGCAGGTAAAAGAAAAACCCTTCCGGAAAATATTTATGAAATCATTGAAAATAAAGATTTTGATATATTCAAAAAGACATTTGAAAAATGCGACATCAACGCTTATGAGCGAGATTTTATTAAAAAACCCGTGATTTGTTTTTATAGCATTCCCGCAGAGTGGATACGCTGGCTGATAGAAAATGGTGCAAATATTGAAGCCCAAGATTATTACGGCAGAACGGCTTTGTGGTATCACGCTTCTGTCAATAATGTGGAGAAGGTGCGTGTTTTGTTGGAGTTGGGCGCTGATATTCACGCGGCCGACCAATATCAAGACACAGCTTTGCACGCTGCCAATGGCAAATATGAAGTTACGGCATTCTTGATAGAAAAGGGTGCGGATATTTTTGCCAAAAACGGCAGAAATCAAACGCCATTACTGTATATGCTTGAACGCTGTCAAAGTATTGATATTGCCAATGTGGCAAAAAGTGCGGAATTATTGCTGAAATCAGGGGCAAAAATCAGCAAATCCGCCAAAGAACAAGTTGTCCGCATCGGTGAAAATTTTGAATTTCACCGCCAGAACTTCAACCCTGAGTTTTTCCCTGAAACCGAAAGCGGACTGCAGCAGCTTTATAGTTTGTTTAAAGTTGAACCTGTGGCAAAACGCAATATGCACGATGGCATTTCACCGATTACAGTTCCTGATGGAGACTTTGACCAGCAATTTGCTTATCTTTGGGATTTTTTAGTGCCAAGTGTAGGACACGCCAAAAGCATTCAAGGCGAAGTTATCCGCATTACTGGCAAAATTCGTGATGAGATACTGAGAAATGGCGGCGGCAATTGGGATAAAGATTTCAAAAAAATGCTGTCAGCAATACTGGATTATTTCACGCAAGGAAATTCTTTATCCAATACCGAAATCAACAAAGCTCAAGAACTAAAAACACTACTTTATGAAGGCGATGATGACGGACAAGATTCATTGGAATTGGCAAAATTAGCCATTCTTTGGGTAACACAAAATCCCGATGTTATCCCTTTGGAAAAAGTGAATTATAAAAGATAAAAATTTTACAGAAGAATTTCTAATTCGTAAGCGGCACACGGCAGACAGGACTGAAACCCCATAACACGATAAAACCTGCTATCTTCGTGCCAACCATAGCGATTTTTTCTCATAGGTTTGCACTTAATATAGTGATTTTTTACCATCGATCTTTTGCCGTTAAACAAGGAAAACCACCACACCGACCAATGGGGGCGGCAGCCGAGAAGATCGCATGAAATTCCCGTGCCGTCCGTGGCATACAGCATGTTACATGAAGAATGGGTGCGGTCAGCATTGGCGGGGAATTGGGGATTGCGGCTGTCTGAAAACCTAAGCCTACGCCAAGCGATTGCACGCCTTGCTTAATGAATTGATCCAAACTACTATGCTCAAAAGTCATTATAAATCAATATGATATATTTTACCCTTATGATTTCATCGCAAGGCAGCTTCATCAAACATACTAAATAGGAGAATACCATGTTCACATCAGGTTACTACATTACCGCCGAACTGTGGATCAAAGACCCGATCAGACTGGCAGAAGCCGAGCAGGCATTGGCACAGCTTGCCGAAAAAACGCTCACCGAAACAGTCTGTTCCATCTTTACCGTCCATCACGACACCATCGAATCCAGCCGCTTTTTGCTGTGGGAGTGATTTGATGACGAAGTCGCCTTTAAGCAGCATTTTGACGAAATTCACACCAAAGACTATATGGCGTTGAATTTGACCTAAATGATGCAATATTTCGTCAACGATGTTTTTCCTCTATCAAAGAGAGGTAAAAGGACAACAAAATAATAGTATGTGTGTGCAAATACCGCTCTTTCATTTATCAAACAATAGGAAATTCTATATTCAAAATAATTATGCTGGTAAAAAAGAAAGCCAACTATCCGATGAAGCATTCGTTGCCCGCTGGTAACAACATTCAGAAAAAGTGCTGGGCTTATTAAAGATTCACTGCATATTCGCCATTACGCGAAAACTTTGCCTGCTTGATACAAATTCAATTTCTATGTTAAATTTGTGGTGTATATATGACAAGCACACAAATCCCGCCCACGCCGACCGTACCTTCGACCTACTCGGTGCACACGGTGTGATTTCCGTCACCGAATGCACCACTCACACCTATTGTATCCGAGTCCTTAGTCGTGCCGCCGCCTACAAATTTGTCGAAAGCTGCAAAAAACTGGGTTTTCCTCTGCTGAAAGAAAAAGCTGCCTGAAATGATGATATTTGATTTAGGGGCTGTACTAGATAAGCAGTCATGATAGACTGCAAAAATGAAGATAACCCATTGTAAACTAAAAAAGAGTATCCAAAAAAAACTCCTTCAATTTTTTGTACTCGAAGTTACCGCCCGTTCTGCTGCCGATTTATTGGGCATCCACCCCAATTCAGCAGCACTGTTTTACCGCAAAATTCGTGAAGTCATCAGCTACTATCTTTCATTGGAAGCTGACGCTGTTTTTGATGGCGCTGTCGAATTAGATGAAAGCTATTTCGGTGGGCATCGTAAAGGCAAACGGGGGCGCGGAGCAGCGGGAAAAGTGGCGGTATTTGGTATTCTTAAACGGGGTGGGAAGGTTTATACCGTGGTTGTTAAGAATGCCAAAATAGAAACCTTACTTCCTGTTATCACAAGAAAAATCATGCCTGACAGCATTGTTTATACCGATTGTTTAAGCAGCTATGACGTGTTGGATGTAAGTGGTTTTACCCACCACCGCATCAACCACAGCAAGCTGTTTGCCGACAGACAAAACCATATCAACGGCATTGAGAATTTTTGGAATCAGGCAAAACGGGTTCTGCGAAAATATAACGGAATTGACCGTAAATCTTTCCCTCTTTTCTTGAAAGAATGTGAGTTTCGTTTTAACTTTGGTACACCGTCCGAGCAGCTTAAAGTGCTGCGTCGGTGGTGTGAAATTTAGGGCTTATCTAGTACAGCCCCTTGATTTATCGCCAGGAGCCGTAATTAAACGCTCTGAATTACACGAACGTTTTGGAGGTAGCCGCCAAAACGGCATTTCGCCTTCTTTAAAATCGAGTAATGTTTTTATTTTCACTCATCCTGAACAAGGCGAAATACATGGCTATTACGATAAATGGGCTGATGATAGGCAAACATTATTTTATTCCGGCGAGGGCCAAAGCGGTGATCAGACTATGACACGTGGTAACAAAGCCATTTTGAATCACAAAAATGACGGTCGTGCATTACGGGTGTTTGAACAGACAGATCGCCCAGGCTATGTTCGTTATAAAGGTGAATTTCAAATTAATGAAAACCAACCTTTTGAAACCACAACAGAACACTCAACCAACCATGGCATACAGAGACAAGTTTTTATTTTTCAATTAAATAAAATCTAATTTTCAGGCAGTTTCACCTAATAACACTGCTCCTGCTCAACACTTTTTCTTAACTGCGAAAGCTGGACTACCAACTTGAAATCATCGAACGCGATATTGCCACCATGCTTGTGCCAATCGTTTTTAATCCACAATTGAAATCACACCTGCGCCACATCGAATAGGCTTTAGACGGCAAAATTTGGCGGGTGGATACCGTCAGCGGCTCAGACGCGATGATATGCTTGCAATTATCAGATCGTCTGAAAAAACAAGGTATTAAAAAATCAGTGACTGTCCTAGATAACTCAGGAAATTCCGCTTAGGTTAGAATTTCCCCATGAGAAAAAGTCGCCTAAGCCAGTACAAGCAAAACAAACTGATCGAACTTTTCGTTATAGGCGTAATCGCCCTCACCGCTGCCCAATTAGCGAACGCAACAAAAGCACAGCAGACTATTACTTCTACCGTCTACGTCTGCTTAATTTACCAAAACAGCCGCCACTGAAAGTTGGATTTCGGGCGGTTTTTTGTTTGGATGGACGATGGTTTCGGCTGATTTTTTTGTAAAAAAACCGACCACCATGATATTTGTACCGCTGCTTGCCGTTTTGTCTGCCTCCTTTTTTCTATATGATATGCTAAAAATTCCTATAAATTTAACCTATTTTTTCCTAAAACTGGCTGAAATATACAACATATCAAATAGATAAGGCATGAGCGACTGGTAAATTTTAGAGCAAACCATATCGCTGACGATCGACATTTTTTATAATGGGACAAAACAAAAAAGCACAAGGCCGCAAGCTGCAGGTAATACGGCAAGACACAGTAATACCGTAGATTTTTTATTTTGTTTCACTAAATCAGCAATCCATAAATAAAATAATCCGGTAGCAGGCTATCTATAAAACTGCCAATTTTTTCAGACGGCCTCAACCCGCCGCTTGCTATAATTCTCCCGTTTCCCCCGCATATCTTTCAGCCGAACGCACTATGTCCGACGAATTTGCTAATGCCGCTGCCGAAGCCGCGCTCGAACTCTGCCAACGCCTCCATCTCCAAGCCGCAGAAATCTGCGCCCCGTTCCTGCCGCGCCTTTTTGCCGCGCTTGCCGACGGCCACAGCTTTATCTGGCTTTCCCGCGACGAGGCTGCTGCTTTGTCTCAAGCCGCTCCGCTGGTCGAAAGCAGCGGCCATGCGCCGCTGATGCTTGCCGGACGGCGGCTTTTTCTCGGCAGGATGTGGCAGCTCGAACGCGATTTGGCGCACGAGATCCGCCGCCTCGCCGCCGTACCCGCCCTTATCGCCGATCCCGCCGCAGCGGCGCAAAACCTGCAAAACTGGTTTGCCGAACCCGGCAGCGAAGGCCAGCAGGCCGCCACCGCCTTAGCCCTGCTGCAAAACTTCATCCTGATTTCCGGCGGGCCGGGTACCGGCAAAACCACTACCGTGGCCAAACTCCTTGCCTTGCTGTGTACCGGCGCAGATCCCGTGCCGCGCACCGCGCTGGCCGCGCCCACGGGTAAAGCCGCCGCCCATATGGGACGCGCCCTTATCGCTGCTTTGCAGCGTTTCCCGCTTTCAGACGGCCTCAAAGCCAGTCTGTCCGCCCTTGAAGGCCAAACCGTGCACCGTCTGCTCAAGCTGCGTCCGCCGCAGATGCGCCCTCAGTTTGACGCACGCCATCCGCTGCCGCTGGACATCCTTGTCATCGACGAAGCCTCCATGATCGACCTGTCCCTGATGCTCGACCTGATGCACGCCGTACCCGACGGCTGCCGCGTGATTCTTTTGGGCGACGAAAACCAGCTTCCCTCCGTTGGCGCGGGTGCGGTACTCTCAGCCCTCGCGCAGCCTGCCGTGCTTGCGCCCGAACTTGCAGGCCGTCTGAACAGCCTGTTGCCCGGTGCGGAGCAGCGTTTTCAGACGGCCGAAAATGCGCCGCCGCTGGCTGCCAATACCGCCCGCCTCACCGTCAGCCACCGTTTCGGCGAACATAGCGGCTTGGGCTGCCTTGCACGCGCCGTCTGTGCAGGCGATGCGGAAAACGCGGTGGCGCAGTTTGCCCGTTTTCCCGACGAACTTTCCTTTATTCCCGACGGCACCGCGCGGCTTGCAGAACGTTTCTGCCGTATGCAGGCCGCCTACTGGCAGGCGGCCGATGCGGGTGATGCCGCCGCCGCTTTTGCCGCACAAAGCCGGCTTGCCGTGCTGGCAGCCCGCCGCGAAGATGCCGAAAGTTTCAACGAAGCCTGCCGCCGCCTGCTCGCCGCACAGGGGCGCGTGCGCACGGACAGCCCCTGGTTCGCGGGGCAGAGCATCATGATTGAGCGCAACGATCACGCCCTCGGTCTCTACAACGGCGACATCGGCATCGTATTGCCCGACCCGCAGGGCGAAGCCGGTGCGCTTGCCGCCTGTTTCCCCGCTGCCGCAGGCTACCGCACCGTCCCGCTCAGCCGCCTGCCCGCCCATGTTTCCGCTTTCGCCATCACCGTCCACAAAAGCCAGGGTTCGGAATACGCCGAAGTCTGGCTGCTGCCCGGCACGGAAAGCGCAGATACGGAAAACACCGGCACGGAAACAGCGGAATCCGTTGGCGCGGCGGAACAAAGCGGCGGGCTGAACCGCGCCCTGCTGTATACCGCCGTTACCCGCGCCCGCCAGGGCTTCGCGTTTGCCGGGTCGGCCGAAACCCTCGCCGCCGCCTGCTGCCGCAACGAACCGCGCCGCAGCGCGTTGCGTGAAATGCTGGTGCAGGATGAGGCCGTCTGAAAACGGCAGGCTGCTTTTTTTGACTTTTTCAAACAGAATATGTCGCTGCAACTATTCGCAAGCGCGTGTACCGCTTAGGCGGCACACCCTGCCTTAGCAATAGAGGCCGTCTGAAAAATCGAAGTGTCGAATTTTCAGACGGCCTTTGTGTTTGGAGACAAATAAAAACATCCGCGCTGCTTCTGCATAATGTGTAGAAATTAATAACGTTGTTTACACTTTTTGAATTTTGGCTGCAGTCAAAAAACGACAGCGGGGCAGCCTGAAAAAGTATAAACAACGCGACGATTTCCTACACTAATCCGCCTCGTCTCGCAGCCTCCTGCCGGAAACATTTGCCTGATAAGCTGTATCGCATTCGGTTTGAACGTGCTGCAAGCCTGTTTTCAGACGGCCTATTTCATCATATTTTTGATGACTCCCATCACGCTGCGGGAAATGGCGTTGGTTACCTGTTTGTTGATTTTGTTGCCGATGCTGTCGGCCAGATCGTAGCCCAGTCCCTGATTGGCTTTTTTGCGGCTGCCGAACAGGCCGCCCAGAAAACCTTCAATCAGGCCGGGCTGTTTTTTTTCGGCGGCGGCAGGTGTGTCGGCCTGTGCTGTCGGATTGGCGGGCTGCGGGGCGGCAGCTTGTTCGGCGGCAAGCTGTTGCAGGGCTTCGTAGGCGGAGAAGTTGTCTACCGCGTCTTTATAGTGGCGGTAGAGGATGTCGTTTTGGAAACGGGCTGCACGTTCTTCGGCGGAAAGCGGGGCAAGCTGCGACTGCGGCGGCAGGACGAAGGCGCGTTCCACCGGTACGGGCATGCCTTTTTCGTCGAGGAAGGAAACGAGGGCTTCGCCTACGCCCAGCCCGGTAATGACTTCGGCAACTTTTACGCCGGGATTGCTGCGGAAGGTGTCGGCGGCGGCTTTCACGGCTTTCTGGTCGCGCGGGGTGAAGGCGCGCAGGGCGTGCTGGACGCGGTTGCCGAGCTGGCCGAGGATGGTGTCGGGCAGGTCAAGCGGATTTTGTGTAACGAAATACACGCCTACGCCTTTGGAACGGATCAGGCGGACGACCTGCTCCACTTGTTCCAGCAGCGCGGGGGCGGCGTTGTCGAACATCAGGTGGGCTTCGTCGAAAAACATGACGAATTTGGGCTGGGCGAGGTCGCCGACTTCGGGCAGGGTTTCAAACAGTTCGGCGAGAAACCACAGCAGGAACGCGCTGTACAGGCGGGGCGAGCGCATCAGTTTTTCGGCATTGAGGATGTTGATGACTCCGCGCGAGCCTTCGGTTTGCAGCCAGTCGTGCAGATTGAGGGCGGGTTCGCCGAAAAACGATTGTGCGCCTTCGTTTTCGAGGGTGAGAAGCTGCCGCTGGATTGCGCCGACGCTGGCGGCGGACACGTTGCCGTATTGCGTGCGGTATTCTTTGGCGTGCTCGGCAACGTATTGCAGCATTCCGCGCAGGTCTTTCAAGTCGATAAGATGCCAGCCCTGGTCGTCGGCGGCTTTGAATACGAGGTTGAGCAGGCCTTCCTGTGTGTCGTTGAGGTTCATCAGGCGGGAGAGCAGCATCGGCCCCATTTCGGACACGGTTACGCGCACGGGTATGCCGGTTTCGCCGTATACGTCCCAAAAGCGGGTGGGGAAGCCTTGCAGGTAGGAGGTTTTGTCCAAGCCGAATTCGGCCATGCGCTCGCCCACTTTGCCTGTGTCGCTGCCGGCGTTGCACAGGCCGGACAAATCGCCTTTCACGTCGGCCAGGAAAACGGGGATGCCGAGGCTGCTGAAACTTTCCGCCATTTTGCGCAGGGTAACGGTTTTGCCTGTGCCGGTTGCGCCGGCGATGAGGCCGTGGCGGTTGGCCATTTTTCCGATGATTTCGAGGGGGGTATGTTCCTGGCCGTGTACGGCGATGGTGAGCGGGTTCATATTTGCGGTCCTGTGTGTATATAGATGGCAACGGGCGCGATTGTATAGCGGAATAAATTAAAAAATCTACGGCTTTGCCGCGCTCTGCCGTATGCCCGTACTGTTTGCGGCCGGTATGGCATTTTGTACAAAGAGGCCGTCTGAAAGGTTTTCAGACGGCCTCTTACATACCGGAGGCTTATTTTTCGCGCCACATCAGATAGTCGCGCAAGGGCGGCACGGGCGGGTTGAGGCAGTGGGGACAGATGCCTGTTACATCTTCGTCGTCGTATTCTTCGATGTGCAGCGCATTGGGATCGAAACGCGCCTGCTGCATCACAGCTTGTGCCAAAGCCTGTGCCTGCACCACGTCGAAATCGAAGCGGACGAGGATTTCTTCGAGCAGGGCGGTTTCGGCCGCGCTAAACGACCGGCGGCTGCTGTTTATCATGCGGACGTAGTCGGGATTGCGGATTTTGCTTTGCAGCAGAGGCAGCATGGCGTGGGTTTCCTTTTCGGGCGGAGCGGTGTGTTCAGACGGCCTGTGGTGTCGGACGGGATGGTTCGGGTGGCGTGCTACGGCTTGGCGGCACACTTCTTATTTTATTTTTTACCGCCTGTAAAAATGCGGAAACTGGGCGGCGAGGCGGCGGCTGTTTTCTACCAAACCCCGGTCGATACCGTCGGAGGCGAGGGCGCAGTCGAGTACCAGCAGGCTGTCGCGGCGGGTTTTCGGCTCGGGGACGAATTTTGCGGGAACGAAGGGCAGGCGGTGTTCGGCGGCAAAGGCGGCGGCGCGGCGGTTGGCGGTTTCCAAGACGAAACGCAGGCCGATGCCGGCACGGACGGTGCGCACGCGCAGCAGCAGGATGCGGGCGGCGAGCCAGTCGGCCTCTTCGGCAAATACGGCAGGGCTGGCGGCGGTAAAGTCGTGGCGGGCGGCGGCAATCATCATGGCGGCGGTGCGGATTTGCGGCAGCATGGCTTCGGCGGCGGGCAGGCCGCATTCTTGCGGCAGGGTGTCGGGCAGCGGGGCGGGGCGGCAGCCGTTGCCGTCGGCGATCAGGCAGCAGCGGTGGAGGGTTTCCTGTGCGGCGGCGGGGCGGGTTTGGGCGGCGGTGGACATATTTCAGGCTCCTGAATAATGTTTTTGCTTTTCAGACGGCCTGTACGGATGGAAAACAAGAAAGCCGCCTGTTGGCTGTAAGGCGGCTTTTTTGCTGTTGTGTAAGGTTTACGCAGACGCAAAAAGATACCGCACGTTGGTGCGATACCAATAAAAGTAAGCGGCGGCGCGAATCTGCATGGCGTTTTCCGTAAGCGGAGGTAAATGAATGGGGCGGACTTTAAACCCGCCGTTATGCTTTGTCAAGCCGCAGGCTTCAAAACGCGCCGAAATAGCGGCAGATGTACGCGGCAAACAGCGCAAGCGGCAGAAAGAGCAGGGCGGTTTGGCGTTTCAGCCGCATCTCTCCACGCAGGTGGTGGCCGATGCAGGCAAACAGGATGTATTTGAATAAAAAAGTGCACAGGCAGGCCATGATGATGCCGTCGATAAGGAAGCCGGTGCGGTTGGCGGCGGGTCGGAAGTAAAACCACAACGCGCACAGCAGCGGCAGCAGGGTAACGGCGGCCAGCCGCAGCGGGATGGGGGAGGGGCGGGATGGGTTCGTCATTATTAAGACAGTTGCGGGTGCAAAACGGCGGATGTTAGCAGAAGGGCGGCCTGTTTTGCCATTTGCCGCAATACGGGCGGGCAACATTGGATATAATCCGCCGCACCGCACGCAATACGGAAAAACACACAAACCATGACCATGACTCCCACCGATCTCATCAACTATACCGGCACGGCCGCTTTTGCCTTTTCCGGCTATCTGGTCGGCTATGAAAAACGGCTCGACATGATGGGCGTGGCCATTGCCGCGCTGCTTACCGCCGTGGGTGGCGGCATGATGCGCGACGCGCTGGTCAGCCGCATCCCGCAGGTGTTCCAGCATACCGACGCGCTGGTGGTGGTGTTTGCCACGCTGGCCGTATCCTGGCTGCTGCATTTGGAAAGATACCGCAAAGCCGCGCTCACAACCGCTTTTATTACTGCCGATGCCGTCGGTTTGGCCGCGTTCAGCATCACGGGGGCGCAGGTCGGCCTGGCGATGGGGCTTAACCTGTTCGGCGTGGTGCTGCTGGCGTTTGTAACCGCCGTCGGCGGCGGCATGGCGCGGGACATACTCGTCAACAGGATGCCGATGATTTTGAAAACCGACCTTTACGGCACCGTCGCCATCGCCATTGCCGCGCTGCTTTATCTGTTTGACAGGCTGGGCTGGAACAACGCTTTCACCCTCAACCTGCTCTTTGCCGGCGGCTGCCTGCTGCGGCTGGCCGCCTACCATCTGCATTGGCAGCTTCCGGGTTTCCAAAAGAAATACTGATGCGGGCGCAATGCTTTCAGACGGCCTGCCTGATATGAAAAGGCCGTCTGAAAAGCGGAAAACAGTTAAAATGCGCCGCTTTGCCTCAGCCTGTTTTCAGACGGCCTGAACCAACCTGAACCGTATCCCCATTATCTCCATTCAGAAAGACCATCTATGACCTGGGAAACCGTAATCGGACTGGAAATCCACGTCCAGCTCAACACCAAATCCAAAATTTTCAGCGGCGCATCCACGGCGTTTGGCGCGGAGCCGAACGCCCACGCCAGCGTGGTGGAATGCGCGCTGCCCGGCGTGCTGCCGGTGATGAACCGCGAAGTGGTGGCCAAAGCCATTAAATTAGGCTTGGCATTGAACGCCAAAATCAACCGGAAAAACGTGTTCGACCGCAAAAACTATTTCTACCCCGACCTGCCGAAAGGCTATCAGATCAGCCAGTTGGAATTGCCGATTGTGGAACACGGCAAGCTGGAAATCGTGGTGGGCGATGAAGTGAAAACCATCAACGTAACCCGCGCCCACATGGAAGAAGACGCGGGCAAATCGGTGCACGAAGGCTTGAACGGCGCAACGGGCATCGATTTGAACCGTGCCGGCACACCGCTGCTGGAAGTGGTGTCCGAACCGGAATTGCGTTCCGCCGCCGAAGCGGTGGCCTATGCCAAAGCCCTGCACGGCTTGGTAACGTGGCTGGATATTTGCGACGGCAATATGGCCGAGGGTTCGTTCCGCATCGATGCCAACGTATCGGTGCGCCCCAAAGGCCAGGCCGAGTTCGGCACGCGCCGCGAAATCAAAAACCTAAATTCGTTCCGCTTTTTGGAGCAGGCGGTCAACTACGAAGTGGAAGCGCAAATCGAGATTTTGGAAGACGGCGGCCAAGTGCAGCAGGCCACCATGCTGTTCGACCCCGACAAAGGCGAAACCCGCGTGATGCGCCTGAAAGAAGACGCGCACGACTACCGCTATTTCCCCGACCCCGATTTGCTGCCCGTCATCATTTCAGACGGCCAGTTGCAGCAGGCACGCGACGAAATGCCCGAGCTGCCGTCTGAAATGGCGCAGCGTTTTGTGGCCGATTACGGTGTGAGCGAATACGATGCGCGGCTGCTGACCGCCGGCCGTTTTCAGGCAGCCTTCTTTGAAACCGCCGCCAAAACGAGCGGACAGGGCAAGCTTGCGGCCAACTGGGTGAACGGCGAATTGGCTGCCGCGCTCAACAAAGAAGGTTTGGAGCTGGCGCAAAGCCCGATAGACGCGGCACGTCTGGCCGCCCTGATCGGCAAAATCGCCGACGGCACGCTGAGCAGCAAACTGGCGAAAAAAGCCTTTGAAGCCATGTGGGCCGAACCCGAAGCCACGGTGGAGCAGATCATCGAAAAACACGGTTTGGTGCAGATTACCGACACGGGCGCGATTGAAGCGATGGTGGACGAAGTGCTGGCGGCCAACGCCAAAGCGGTGGAGCAGTTCAAAGCGGGCAACGAAAAAGCCCTCAATGCCATAGTCGGCCAGGTGATGAAAGCCAGCAAAGGCAAAGCCAACCCCGCTCAGGTGCAGGAGCTGGTGAAAGCCAAACTGGGCTGATGGTTTGGAGTCGGAAAGGCCGTCTGAAAACCTGTTTGTCTTTCAGACGGCCTTTCCCTTCGCCGGTGCGCTATGCGGCCATGCCCTGATAGCCCTGATAGCCGGCATACAGACCGAGTGCGAGCAGCATGGCGGCGACGGCGTGGTTGAAAATGCGCTGCGGCAGGCGGTGGCGGATGTGGTTGCCCACATACATAAAGCCCAGAGAAATCACAATCACCGCCGAAAGCAGCAGCCAGTCTTTCTGCCCGAAAGCGGCAATCACGGGAAACAGCATCACGATTTGGATGAGCTTGGTAATCAGGATGCTGATGTTGTTGGCCATCACCATTTCGGTTTTGTTGCGGTCGGTGCCCAAGAGGTAAATCATCAGAAAGGCAACGATGGCGTTGGTGGCACCGCCGACGATGCCGGCAAAAAAGCCGAAAACGGCCATGGTGATGTTGTCTTTTTTAAAGCGGATGCGGAAGCGGCTGTATTGGGTGAAAACGTAAAACAGCAGGGTAAGGCAGAGAAAGATTTTCAGGCCGGACTCGGGCAGGAACAGCAAAAGGCCGATACCGATCAGCCCGCCGACAAAGCTGCTGGCAAACAAGGGAAAAAAGGAACGGCCATACGTCAGAATATTGTGTTTGAACCCTTCGCCGGTGCGCAGCATCATAATATTGATGACCAGGCAGGGCAGCACCACCATCGCCACGGCGGTTTTGAGCGGATAAAAGCCGGCAATCACGGCGGTGCCGACGATGGGGTAGCCGAAGCCGGTGATGCCGTGCAAAAGTGCGCCGATGACAAAAAAGCAGACGATAATCCAGTCGTTCGCAGTCCAATCCATATTTTTTCCTTATGTGTATGCGGTGTGTCGGGGCGCGGCAGTATAGGGGCAAACGGCCGGCCGGCTTAGATTGTTTGCTTATATGTATAGCTTGGAAAACCGTATGACAAAAAACCTTGCATCCGCATTGCGGCCGCGCCCGCGTTTGGGAACGGTTTGCCGCCAGACCGCGCAAAGGCCGTCTGAAAACGGCTTGGGATTTTTCAGACGGCCTCTCTTGCTTTGCCGCTGCCTGCCCCGCGCCAATACGCAGAGGCCGTCTGAAAATACGGCCGTACAGAGGCCAATGTTCAGACGGCCCGCACGCCGTGTAACGCGCCGTTATGGCAACACAACGGCCTTGCGGCGGCAGGGCTGCGTTTTTTATGAAAGGTTTATCCGAAATGACGGAAATCTCGCTGGTGTTTATCAACTGGAATTCGGCGGACCTGCTGCTCCGTGCGGCGGCAACGCTGGACAAGCTGCATATGCCCTACCGCATTATCGTGGCCGACAACGGCTCCACCGACGACTCATGCGCACAAATACGGGCGCGGCTGCCCGAAGCCGAACTGGTGGAAATCGGCTACAACTCCGGCTTTGCCGCCGCCGCCAATGCCGGCTTGGCACGGGCAAAAACCCGCTACGCGCTGGTGCTGAACACCGACATCGAGTTCCAAAACGACGTAGCGGCCTTGCTGGCCGATGCGCTGCGGCAGTTTGATGCCGCGCTCGCCTGCCCCGAGCTGCGCCGCGAAGACGGCAGCCTGCAAGCCGCCGTCGTGCCCGAGCCGACGCTGCTTACCGAGCTGACCAACCGCAGCGTGGCACGGCGGCTCTTAGACTACAAAAAAGACGCGCCCTGTCTGGTAAACAGCATAGTCGGCCCCTGCATGGCCCTGGATTTGGACAAGCTGCGCGCATTGGGCTTGGGCGGAGACGGCAGCTTTTTCGACGAACGCTTTTTCTTCTTTTTTGAAGAAACCGATTTCTGCCGCCGCATCATCCGCGCAGGCGGACGCATTGCCTACCAGCCGCAGGCGCACCTTCTGCACCTGCAAGGCGAGAGCGCGAACAAACGGCCGGTGGCGGCACGGGTGCAGTTTCAGGATTCGCGCTACAAATATTTCGCCAAACACTACGGCGCGGCGGCGGTGGCCGTGCTGTATGCGGGCACGCTGCTGCGCACCACGGTAAACGCGCTCGCGCAAAGCCTGCTGTCGCTGCTGCCGCTGAAAAAACGGCGCAAATATGCCGACAAGGCTTATGTTTATCGGGCTTTGGTGCTGTGGCACCTGCTGCTGTGCCGCCCGAAATGGGGCTTCGACCACAGGGAGCGGGAAAACACGCTCTGACACGAACAGGCCGTCTGAAAACGCATCCGTTCCGCAGGGGCGCAGTTTGGACACCCAATCAAAAGCCCGACTGCTTTTGCCCCGACAGGCCGTCTGAAAAACAAAATCTGCTTTTCAGACGGCCTCTGTGTTTTGTAACGAAGCAAATAAAAACATCGTCGTTTGCATGATGGGCAGAATGTGCCGACTAAGCGACGCACACGCGTCCGATTTGCGCCGTAGGGTGTCTCGCCATAGCGACGCACGCGTTTGACTATTCGGGTACAGAGGCCGCCTGAAACCCCCAAAGCCGCGTGCGTGGCTGTGCCACACACCCTACACAGGCTGTTAGCAAACGCAGTTTTCGCCAAAATCCCGTTTTCAGACGGCCTGTTTGTCTGTTTTCATTTACGAAGGGGGAGACCGTCGGAACGGCGTACACCCGCGATTATCCGCCGTAGGGTGTGTCGCCATAGCGACGCACGCGTCTGACTATTCGTCTAGCACTTCGGGTATAGAGGCCGTCTGAAACCCCCAAAGCCGCGTGCGTGGCTGTGCCACAAGCCCTACACAGGCCGTCTGAAAACTCGGTTTTGCCGAAACCCGTTTTCAGACGGCCTGTTTGTTTCTGCCCGCCGCAGGGGAGGGGACGGCCGTCCAAGCGGCGTGCACACGCGATCTACAACCGTAGGGTGTGTCGCCTCGGCGACGCACGCGTTTGTCGTCCGCAATTGCCTGTTTGCCGATAAGGATGAGAAAGGCCGTCTGAAATCCGTAGTTTGCATTTTCAGACGGCCTGTTTGTATTTTGCAGAACGCGTGCGTGGCTGTGCCACACACCCTACACAGAACGTTAGCGCGAAACCAAGCAAGAGGCCGTCTGAAAATCCGTTTTCAGACGGCCTCTCTTTATCGGGCAGCTGGTCAAAACCGCCGTTTCAGCCCGCAGGCCTGGATGATGCTGGCGGCGAGTTCTTCGACGGATTTGTGGGTGGTGTTGGTGTGGGGAATGTCGAAGCGGCGGAACATGGCCTGCGCGTCGGCCACTTCCTGCTTGCAGGTGGCGAGGCTGGCATAGTTGGAATTGGGGCGGCGTTCTTCGCGGATGTCGGCCAGCCGCTCGGGCTGGATGGTGAGGCCGTAGATTTTGCTGCGGTAGGGCTTGACCATCGGCGGCAGGTCGGGCTTGTCCAAATCGTCGGGCGTGAGCGGGTAGTTGGCGGCGCGTATGCCGTATTGCAGGGCGAGATACAGGCAGGTGGGGGTTTTACCGCTGCGCGACACGCCCATCAGAATCACATCGGCATCGTTCAGGTTTTTGTCGCTTACGCCGTCGTCGTGGTTGAGGGTAAAGTTTACCGCGTCCATACGGGCTTCGTAGCGCGCGCTGTCGGCAATGCCGTGGGTGCGTCCGGCCTCATGGCGGGCTTTGGTGCCCAATTCGTTTTCGAGCACGCCGAGAAAGGCATCGAAAAAGCTCAGGTGCAGGCCGGGGCTGCTGCGGATGATGGCGCGGATTTCTTCGTTGATAATGCTGGAAAACACCAGCGGGCGCAGCTCGGTCTGCCGGGCGGAGGTTTCGATAATCTGCACCATTGCCCGGGCTTTTTCCGGCGTGTCCACAAAGGGATAGGTGGAACGCTTGAATTTGATGTCCTGAAACTGGTCGAGCAGGGCTTCGCCCATGCTTTCGGAGGTAATGCCGGTGCGGTCGGAAATGAAAAATGCGGCTCGGCGCGACATGATGCGGCTCGCTTTGCAAAGGGTTGTAAAAGGGTGGGGATGATAGCAAGAGGCCGTCTGAAATTGAAGTGCGCCGCAAAAACTACATTCGGCTACACGGCGGCGGGAAACGGCAGCAATACGGTTTGCACACCGTTATTTCGCGGAAAGAAGCGTGCTTGGTACGTATATAAAAGTTGCGGAATGTATTTAAATGTAAGATACGGTTGTGTTTTGCTGTTTTTAAAACATAGCCCGCATATATACTTACAGCAGGTTACACCGCGCGGAGGCACGGTTTTTCAGACGGCCTGTATGCGTTTGCTGCGGGAAAAACACATGACAGGGCGGCGCGGGCTGGTTAAAATGCCGCACCGTATCCCCTTACTTTTTACAACCTTTGATTTGGACGACACAAAATGGCTGCAAATTACGTTATCTGGTTTGAAAATCTGCGTATGACCGACGTGGACAGCGTGGGCGGCAAGAATGCTTCGCTCGGTGAGATGATCAGTCAGCTCACAGAAAAAGGCGTGCGTGTGCCGGGCGGTTTCGCCACTACCGCCGAAGCCTACCGCGCCTTTCTCGCGCACAACGGTCTGAACGAGCGCATCGCGCAGGCTCTTGCCGGTTTGGACGTATCCGATGTGAACGAACTGGCGCGGGTGGGCAAGGAAATCCGCCAATGGATTTTGGAAACGCCGTTTCCCGAAGAATTGGATCAGGCCGTCGGCGAAGCATGGGAGAAGCTGGTGGCCGATGCGGGTACGGATGCCGTTTCCGTTGCCGTCCGCTCCTCCGCCACTGCCGAAGACCTGCCCGATGCCTCGTTTGCCGGACAGCAGGAAACTTTCCTGAATATCAACGGATTGGATAATGTCAAAGAGGCAATGAAACACGTATTCGCCTCCCTCTACAACGACCGCGCCATCTCCTACCGCGTCCACAAAGGTTTCGCCCACGACATCGTCGCCCTGTCGGCAGGCGTGCAGCGTATGGTGCGTTCCGACCACGGCGCATCGGGCGTGATGTTTACCCTCGACACCGAAAGCGGCTTCGACCAGGTTGTATTCCTCACATCGTCCTACGGCCTCGGCGAAATGGTGGTGCAGGGCGCGGTCAATCCCGACGAATTTTATATCCACAAGCCCACCCTGCGTGCCGGAAAACCCGCCATCCTGCGTAAAACCATGGGTTCGAAGCTCATCAAAATGGTCTTCACCGAAAACGCGCAGGCCGGAAAATCCGTGCAGGTAATGGACGTGCCTGCCGAACAGCGCAAGCAGTTTTCCGTCAGCAACGAAGAAATTGCCGAGCTGGCCAAATACGCCCTTATCATCGAAGAACACTACGGCCGCCCGATGGACATCGAGTGGGGGCGCGACGGCATCGACGGCAAAATCTACATTTTGCAGGCACGCCCCGAAACCGTGAAATCCCAGGAAAAAGGCGGCCGCAGCCTGCGCCGCTATGCCATCGAAGGCGAGAAAAAAGTCCTGTGCGAAGGACGCGCCATCGGCCAGAAAGTAGGCCAGGGCAAAGTGCGTCTGGTCAAAGACGCATCGGAAATGGACAGCGTGCAAGAGGGCGACGTGCTCGTTACCGACATGACCGATCCCGATTGGGAGCCGGTAATGAAACGCGCCGCCGCCATCGTAACCAACCGTGGCGGACGCACCTGCCATGCCGCCATTATCGCACGCGAGCTGGGCATCCCTGCCGTTGTCGGCTGCGGCAACGCCTCTGCGGTTTTGCAGGAAGGACAGGAAGTAACCGTGTCCTGTGCGGAAGGCGATACCGGCCTGATTTACGCAGGCATACTCAATGTCGAAGTAAACGATGTGGCTTTGGACAATATGCCCGAGCCGCCCGTCAAAATCATGATGAACGTCGGCAACCCCGAGCTGGCTTTCTCGTTCTCCGGCCTGCCCAGCGAAGGCATCGGCCTTGCCCGCATGGAATTTATCATCAACCGCCAAATCGGCATCCATCCCAAAGCCTTAATCGAATTTGACAAACAGGATGAGGACATCCGCGAGGAAATAGAAAGCCGCATTGCAGGCTATGCCTCGCCGGTCGGTTTTTATGTCGATAAAATCGCCGAGGGCGTGTCCACGCTGGCCGCATCCGTTTTCCCGCGCAAAGTCATCGTCCGTATGTCCGATTTCAAATCCAACGAATATATGGGTCTGATCGGCGGCAGCCGCTATGAGCCGCACGAAGAAAACCCCATGCTCGGTTTCCGTGGCGCGGCGCGTTATGTCTCCGAAGATTTTGCCGAATGTTTCGCACTCGAATGCCAAGCCCTCAAATACGTGCGCGACGATATGGGGCTGACCAATGTCGAAATCATGATTCCTTTCGTGCGCACGCTCGCAGAAGCCGAAGCCGTCGTTAAAGCCCTCAAAGCCAACGGTTTGGAGCGCGGCAAAAACGGCCTGCGCCTTATTATGATGTGCGAAGTGCCGAGCAATGCGCTTTTGGCCGAACAGTTTCTGCAATACTTCGACGGCTTCTCCATCGGCTCGAACGACATGACCCAGCTTACTTTGGGTGTCGACCGTGACAGCGGCGGCTCGATTGCCTCCACTTTCGACGAGCGCAATCCGGCGGTCAAAGTCATGCTGCATCTGGCCATCTCCGCCTGCCGCAAGCTCAACAAATACGTCGGCATCTGCGGGCAGGGTCCCTCGGATCATCCCGATTTTGCCAAATGGCTGGTGGACGAAGGCATCGACACCGTCTCTCTAAATCCGGACACAGTCATTGAAACCTGGCTGTATCTGGCCAAAGAAGCCCGAAGCCGCAAAGCGTAGTCCATACAAGCCATACCCGCTTCCGCCGAAGCGGGTATGGCTTTTCAGACGGCCTCAAACCGTTTCCCCGCCTTGCTATAATCCCGCCTCCCTGCCAATTCCGTTTTCCCGCCATGTCTGATACCGCCCAACCGTTTGATCCGCTGGCCATTCCCGTCGGCGGCACCGCGCTGATCGAAGCCTCTGCCGGCACCGGCAAGACCTACGGCATTGCCGCCCTGTTTGCCCGCCTGATTCTGCTGGAAAAACTGCCGGTGGACAAAGTGCTGGTGGTAACGTTTACCAAAGCCGCCACCGCCGAGTTGAAAACCCGCCTGCGTTCGCGGCTGGACGAGGCATTGCGCCGCATCCGTGGCGACGAAACGGAAGGCGAAGCCGACCCGTTTATGCGGGAGCTGTTGGAACGGGCACGGCAGCAGGAGCCGTGCGAACGTTTGGAACTGCGTTTGAAAGCCGCGCTGTCGCAGTTTGACAATGCGGCGATTTACACGATACACGGCTTCTGCCAACGGATTTTGGGCGATTACGCCTTCCTCTGCCAAGTGCCCTTCGATACCGAGTTTGACGAAAACGGCCGCCGCAGGCTGGAAACCTACGCACAGGACTTTTGGCGGCTGCACGTTGCGCACGATGCGCAAAACGCGCGGCTGGCGTTTGACGCGGGGCTGCTGCCGGAAAACCTGTTGCAGGAATTTTCCTGCAGCCTCGCCCGCCCTGATCTGTCTTTCAGACGGCCGCAAACCGATTTGGCGCAGGCCGTAGGAACGGCGGCGGCGCAATGGCAGGCATTCCGGCAGCGGTTTGCGGATTCGTGCGCGGCATTCTGGCGCGTGCATCCCGATTTGAACGGCAGCAAATTCCGTAAAAGCACTTACGAAAACAAATTCTCCGAGCTGGCCGTATTGCTGGAAACGCAGGAGAGGCCGTCTGAAAAAGTCATCGCGCTTTTGCAAAACAGCAACGGCGAAGACATATTCTCGCCCGAATACCTCGCCCTCGACACTTCCGTCAAAAAAGGCCGGACGCTTTCCGTGCAAGACATTGACGCACTGTCTTCCTTCCACAAAATCCGCCGGGCCGCCATCGACCTTGCCGCCGCCAAACAAGAAGCCCTGATCGCCCTGCAACTCGACTTCCTGCAATACGTCCGCCAAACCGCCGACGCGCAGCGGCAGACCAGGCAGACGCGCACCCCCGACGACCTGCTGCTCGACGTGTACCACGCACTGACAGAAGGCGCACACCGCGAACGGCTTGCCCAAACCATCGCGCAAAACTGGCCGGTTGCCCTGATTGACGAATTTCAGGACACCGACCCGCTGCAATACGAAATTTTCCGCCGCATCTTCGTGCAGCACGACTGCCCGCTGTTTCTCGTCGGCGATCCCAAGCAGGCCATCTACGGCTTTCGCGGCGCAGACATCCACGCCTACCTGCAAGCCGCCGCCGACACGCCCGACTGCTACACCCTCGCGCACAACTACCGCAGCCACCGCAGCCTGACCGATACCGTCGGCAGCCTTTTTATGCGCAAACAACGCCCCTTCGTACTCGAAGGCATAGCCTATCCCGCCGTATCCGCCCCGCGTGCCGAAAGCCGCGTCAGTCCGCCGCAGCCGCCCGTGCGCGTACGCTGGCTGAACGAAGCCGGCGAAGCCGCCGCCAATAAAGACATCTTGCGCCAACGGGCCGCCGACTATTGCGCCGACGAAATTGCCGGCCTGCTCAACCTGGCAGGCGGAGGCCGTCTGAATTGCAACGGCCGCCCGGTAGAGAGCGGGCAGATTGCCGTCCTCGTCCACACCCACAACCAGGGCAGCATGATCAAACGCGCCCTGGCCGCACGCAACATCCGCAGCGTTTCCGTCCAGCGCGAATCCGTGTTCCAAAGCCCCGAAGCCGAAGCCCTGGCCGCCCTCTTGGGCTTCTGGCTCGAACCGCAGCGCACCGAGCCCCTGCGCTTCGTCCTTGCCGGCATACTCTTCTGCCACACCGCAGAAGAACTCTACGCGCTCAACCGCGACGAAAAAAAACTCTCCGAACACATCGCCGCCGCCGAATACTGCCGCGAAATCTGGCAGCAGCAGGGTATTTATGCCGCCCTTGCCGCCTTCTCCCGCCGCTACGGCCTCGAAACCCGCCTGCTTGTGCAGCGCAACGAACGCAGCCTGACCAACTTCCGCCAGCTTGCCGAACTCCTCGCCGCCGAAGACGAAGCCGCCCACACACCCTCTTCGCTGCACAACTGGCTGCTTGTGCAAATGCAGCAGCCGCAGCCGGCCGAAAACACCGTCCTGCGTCTGGAAAGCGACGAAGCCCTCGTCAAAATCGTAACCGTCCACGCTGCCAAAGGCCTGCAATATTCCTTCGTTTTCTGCCCGTTTCTATGGGACACGCCCAAAGCAGGCAGCAATAACTGGAACATCCTGCGCCGAGAACACGGCAGCGAACTGCTCGAAAAAAGCCAGCTTGACGAAGCGGACAGGCAGCAGCTTGAGGACGAAGACCTCGGCGAACGCCTGCGCCTGCTCTACGTCGCCCTGACCCGCGCCGAAGAACAGCTTGTCATCTACGCCGCCTGTTGCGGCAACACCCCGCGCAGCACCTTCGCCTATCTGCTCGAAGGTGCGCCCGATGCCGCACGCGCCGATATTCAGACGGCCTGTAAAAATGCGGAAAACCCGGCCGAAATGCTGCGCCGCAACTGGCTCGACTGGGTGGAAAACTTGCCTCCCGATGCCGTCTGCTGGCAGGAAGGCGCACCGCCTCCCGCCTCTTTCCAAATGCCGCCGCGCAGCGCAGGCGGATACCGCGCGGCCGAATATCCCCCGCGCCGCTTTGAATTTGTCCGCCACACCAGCTTCACAGGCCTTACCCGCAGCCTTACCCGCAGCGGCGGCACGGACGACGGGGGCGACACCATGCAGCCCGCCCTCGACTCCGCCGAACGCAGCCCGTCTGCCGATACCGCAGGCGGCGCAGACAATGCCTGTTTCGACATCTTCCGTTTTCCACAAGGCGCACAGGCCGGAGTCTGCCTGCACGAGATTCTCGAAAAATACCAATTCAGACGGCCTGCCGCCGAACAGCAGCCCCTCATCGCCGACACGCTGTCCCGCTACGGCTACGGCAGCGAATGGTTGGGCGCGGTTGCCCAAACCATGGAGCAGACCGCCGCCGCCGACCTTTGGCAGGGCGAAAGTCTGGCCGCCGTCCCACCGGTGCGCCAGGCCGGCGAAACCGGCTTCGTCATGCATTTCGACCGCCTCGATACAGGCCGTCTGAAAAACAGCCTTGCCGCCGCCGGACTCTCCCCGCTCTGTCTCGCCGCCGCCGAAAAGCTGGACTTCGGCACCCTCAAAGGCTTTCTAAACGGCTATATCGACATGCTCTGCCTGCTTTCAGACGGCCAACCCTGCGTCATCGACTACAAATCCAACCACCTCGGCAACAGCCACGGCAGCTACACCGCGTCCGCCCTCGACGGGGCAATCGCCGAACACCACTACTACCTCCAAGCCTGGATTTACGCCCTTGCCGCCGCCCGCCTGTTCAAACAACGCCGCCGCCCCGTGTCATCCGTCCGCATACGCTATCTCTTCCTGCGCGGCCTTAACAGTCAAAACCGCAACGGCATCTGGGAATGGGACATCGATGCCCGCCATTTGGCTGAATGGCTGTGAACCTTGCCGGAAAACAAAACAGGCCGTCTGAAAACACGGATACCGCGTTATGAAGTTTACGAATAAGCATCCCCGTCCGGGTTCGGACGGCATCCGCCCCAGTTATCTGAACCTGCCCTGCGATTCGGCTTTGGCGGGCACGCTTTTGGCCGACTATCTCTGCCGCCGTTTCCCCTATGTGCCTCGGGAAACGTGGCTGGCGCGGCTGGCGGCCGGCGGGATTTTCGACAGCCAATGGCGGCCGCTTGCCCCCGACGCGCCGTTTGTCCCGGGCGGCAGGCTGTTTTACTACCGCGAGGCCGTGGCGGCCGACGAGCCGGAAATTCCGTTTCAAGAGGAAATCCTGTATACGGACGGGCATTTGCTTGCCGTGGACAAACCGCATTTTCTGCCGGTGGTGCCCAGCGGACGCTTTCTGCGCGAAACGCTGCTGACCCGCCTGCGTCTGCGTCCGGAATTGCAGGACACCGACCCTGACGAAATCGCGCCGCTGCACCGCATCGACAAGGATACGGCGGGCGTGGTGTTGTTCTGCCGCCGCCGCGAAAGCCGCAGCGCCTACCAGATGCTGTTTCAGGAACGGCGGGTGGAAAAAAGCTATGAAGCACTTGCCGCCGCCCGCACCGGAATGGCACTTCCGCTGCACATCCGATCGCGCATTGAGCGCGGCCATCCGTTTTTTCTGATGTGTGAAACCGCAGGTGCCGCCAATGCGCATACTGTGGTGGAAGACGTGCAAGACTTGGGCGGCGGCCTTGCCCTCTACCGTCTGCGTCCGATCAGCGGCAAGAAACACCAGTTGCGCGTCCATATGGCCTCGCTCGGGCTGCCGATTCTGAACGATCCGCTCTATCCCGTGCCGCTGCCCGACGGTTTGCCCGATTACGCCAAACCGTTGAAACTGCTTGCGCGTTCGATTGCCTTTACCGACCCGTTTACCGGAGAAAAGCGGCACTTTGAAAGCAGGCGGATGTTGTAAAAAAACCTGCGGCTCTGCCGCGTCTTGCTGCCTTGTATCCCGGCTGCTTCATTCCGCTATAAAAGAAAAGGCCGTCTGAAAAAAGCATATCGCTTTTTTCAGACGGCCTTTTCTTTGCGGAACGGTCCGGTATCAATACGAAGATATACCGCTGCCGCTGCCGGTGCCCAACAGCTTGGCCAGATTTTCTTCCGCCAGTTTGACTTCTTTTTCCAAGCCTGCAATCCGCTCCAAGTATTTCGCATAATTGCGCTCGTTGCCGTAGCGTATTTTTTTGCCTTCTTCCAAGGCTTTTTTGGCATCGCTGAGGCGTTTGCGGGCGGCGGCAATCTGATCACGACTGGCCGGTTTCTGTTCGTCCGCACCCAAGGTGGCAACGGAAGGCTGTTGCTTGGCCGACGATGGTTGTTGTCCGTATGTCTGCGCCGGCTGGTAGCTGCTCTTCGGTGCGGGCAGGGTGGAATAAGTGGAGGCGCGGTCTAAATCGTCTTTTTTGCAGCTGCTGCCTTGCACGGGAGCAGAAGTATAGGTGGTGCGGCCTTTGCTGTCGGTGCAGGTGTAAACGGCGGCGGAGGCGGGCAGTGCGGAGGCCAGTAACAGGGCGGCGGCGTATTTTGTTTTCACGGATATTCCTTTCTTGTTTAAGGTTAAAACCAAAGATACCAGGCCAGCAGTAGGATGGCTGCGGCGGTAAAATTGGCGGCAAAGGCAATCCGCCACTGCCGTTTGGAGGGCGGGACGGCTTTCCGACCGCTGCGGCTGCGGCGGACAAGGAAAAAAGGAGAAAGCAGCACGGAAACGGCAGCGGTGAGAATAACTGCCGCGTAGTAGATTTTTTCCGTTGCCATACCTTTTCCTTTCCGGAGGATTTTGTCTGCCCGAAGTACGATTATATAGCGAAATGGTACAAACACATATCATACGGCCGGCCGCAGACGGTGCGCAGGGCGGCCATGATGCGGATTGAATGTGCTTGGGCGGCGTTTTTTGTGTTTAAGCAAACAATCACATTAGAAAAGGCCGTCTGAAAACACATTTTCAGACGGCCTCTGTGCGGCTCTTTACATGCCGGCGGAATGCTTATTTCTTTTTCTGCGGCGGCAGGTCGGTACACGTTCCCATTGCCACTTCGGCAGCCATACCGATGCTCTCGCCCAAAGTCGGGTGCGGATGGATGGTTTTGCCGATGTCTTCCGCATCGCAGCCCATTTCGACGGCCAGACAGATTTCGCCGATCATATCGCCGGCGTGCGTGCCGACAATGCCGCCGCCGATAATCAGGCCGGTTTCGGCATCGAAAATCAGCTTGGTGAAGCCCTCGTCGCGACCGTTGGCAATCGCACGGCCGGAAGCAGCCCACGGGAACACGGATTTGGTGATTTTGATGCCGTCGCGCTTGGCAATCTCCTCGGTTACACCCACCCAAGCCACTTCGGGATCGGTGTAGGCCACACCGGGAATCACGCGTGCATCGAAATAGGCTTTGTGGCCGGCGCAGTTTTCAGCGGCAACGTGGCCTTCATGTACGGCTTTGTGCGCCAGCATGGGCTGGCCGACCACGTCGCCGATGGCGTAGATGTGCGGCACGTTGGTACGCATTTGCTTATCGACTTCGATAAAACCGCGATCGGTAACGGCCACGCCGGCTTTTTCCGCGCCGCACAGTTTGCCGTTGGGCGCACGGCCTGCGGCCACCAGTACCAAATCGTAACGCTGCGGCTCTTTGGGGGCTTTTTCGCCTTCAAAGCTCACATAGATGCCGTCTGCTTTGGCTTCTACAGCCACGGTTTTGGTGTTGGTCATGATGTTGTCGAAACGGTGGGCATTCATTTTTTCCCACACTTTGACCAAATCGCGGTCTGCGCCCTGCATCAGGCCGTCCATCATTTCGACTACGTCGAGGCGCGCGCCCAGCGTGCTGTACACCGTACCCATTTCCAAGCCGATGATGCCGCCGCCGATAACCAGCATTTTTTGCGGCACTTGGCGCAATTCGAGTGCGCCCGTGCTGTCCACGATGCGCGGGTCTTGCGGGATAAACGGCAGATTTACCACGCGGCTGCCCACGGCAATGATGGCGTTTTTGAAGGCGATGGTTTTCTTCTCGCCGGTTTCGGTAATTTCACCGTCGTATTGCGCCGCTTCGGTCAGGCTGATTTCGATATGGTTCGAGCCGACAAATTCGCCTTTGCCTTGAATCAAATCGACTTTGCGGGCTTTGGCCATGCCGGCCAGGCCGCCTGTGAGTTTGCCGATGACTTTTTCTTTGTAACCGCGCAGCATGTCGATGTCGATTTCCGGCGCGGGATATTTGATGCCGTTGGCGGCCAAGTGTTTGACTTCGTCGATGACTGCCGCATTGTGCAGCAGGGCTTTGGACGGGATACAGCCCACATTCAGGCATACGCCGCCGAGGGTTTTGTACTGCTCGACGATGGCGACTTTCAGACCTTCGTCGGCGGCGGCAAAGGCGGCAGAGTATCCGCCCGGCCCGCCGCCCAATACCACTACGTCGTATTCGGCATCGGCGGTGCCGCCGAAGGAGGCCGCCTGCGGTGCGGGTGCGGGGGCTTTCGGTGCTTCGGGCTGCGCAGCGGGCGCAGGTGCTGCTTCGGATTTGGCGGTTTCTGCCGCTGCGGCTGTTTCAATTACGGCAATCAGGCCGCCTTCGGAGATTTTGCCGCCGACTGCAACTTTTACTTCTTTTACCACACCGGCCGCTTCGGAAGGCACGTCCATGGTGGCTTTGTCGGTTTCCAAAGTAATCAGGGTGTCATCGATGGCAACTGTGTCGCCGGCTTTGATTTCTACGGCGATGATGTCCACGTTTTCATGTCCGCCGATGTCGGGGACTTTTAATTCGATCAAGCTCATTTTTTACCTTTATGCTTGTGCGGGAGCAAATGTCTTTCTGCCGCAAACGGCAGCCTTATTTTTTTCAGACGGCCTTTGGAGAGGCCGTCTGAAAAGGTTTGTTACAGCGTAATGCGGCGGAAGTCTTTCAACAGGTTGGCCAGGAATACGGTAAAGCGCATACCTGCCGCACCGTCGATCACGCGGTGGTCGAACGACAGCGACAGCGGACACATCAGGCGCGGCTCGAACGATGCGCCGTTCCATACCGGTTTCATCTGCGATTTGCACACGCCCAAAATGGCTACTTCGGGTGCGTTCACAATCGGCGTGAAGCCGGTGCCGCCGATGCCGCCGAGGCTGGAAATGGTAAAGCACGCGCCCTGCATTTCCTGCGGTTTGAGCTTGCCTTCGCGGGCTTTTTTGCTCAACTCGGTCAGCTCTTGGCTGATTTCTTTCAGGCCTTTTTTATCCACGTCTTTAATTACCGGCACAACCAAGCCGTTGGGCGTGTCGGCGGCAAAGCCGATGTGGAAGTATTTTTTCAGAATCAGATTATCGCCGTCTAAGGACGAGTTGAACTCGGGGAAGGCTTTAAGGGCGGCAACGCTGGCTTTGATGATGAAGGCCAGCGGCGAGAGTTTCACGCCTTCGCGCTCCCATTCTTTGTTGAGCTGTTTGCGGAATTCTTCCAGCTCGGTCATGTCCGCATCTTCATTGACGGTAACGTGCGGGATGACCACCCAATTGCGCGACAGGTTTTGGCCGGAGATTTTTTTGATGCGGGAGAGTTCTTTGACTTCGATTTCGCCGAATTTGGCGAAATCGACTTTCGGCCACGGCAGGAGATCCAGTCCGCCGCCCAAAGATGCGCCAGCGGCGGCGGGTTTGCCCGCTCCGCCCTGCATGGCGGCTTTGACGTAGGATTTGATGTCGTCTTTGGTGATGCGGCCTTTCGCGCCGCTGCCTTTGACAAGGCTAAGGTCTACGCCTAATTCGCGGGCAAGTTTGCGGGCGGAGGGGCCGGCGTGGGCTTTGGCAAAACCGGTTTCGTTGACGGGCGTGCTGCCGAATGCGGCAACGGGTGCGGCAGACGGAGCGGGTGCGGAAGCCGGCTGGACAGGGGCGGCAGGTGTGGGAGCAGGAGCGGGCGCAGAAGCGGCAGGTGCGGGGGCTGCGCCTGCGGTTTCCACTTCAATGATGACGCTGCCTTCGGAAACTTTGTCGCCCACTTTCAGGCAGACCGCTTTAACCACGCCTGCGGCGGTGCAGGGTACGTCCATCGTGGCTTTGTCGGTTTCGAGGGTAATCAGGGTATCGTCCACGGCGACGGTGTCGCCGGCCTTGACTTCGACGGCAATCACGTCCACGCCGGTGTGGCCGCCGATGTCGGGTACGAGGACTTGGACGGTTGCGCCGCCGGCGGCAGCGGGCGCACTCTGAACGGGTGCCGCTGCGGCGGCAGGCTGTGCGGCCGCAGCAGGAGCTGCGGAGGCTGCCGCGTCGGTTTCGACGGTAAGGATCACGCCGCCTTCGGAGATTTTGTCGCCTACTTTGACGCGTACTTCTTTAACCAAGCCGGCATCGCTGGCAGGTACGTCCATAGTGGCTTTGTCGGTTTCGAGGGTAATCAGGGTATCGTCCACGGCGATGGTGTCGCCTGCTTTGACTTCCACGGCGATGATGTCCACGTTTTCGTGGCCGCCGATGTCGGGGACTTTGATTTCTACGATGCTCATGTTTTTCCTTAGGTTATTTGTTTGGGGGAAGGACGGGCTGCCTGCGGAGGCCGTCTGAAAACGTTTTTTCTTTTCGGACGGACTTTTTCCGGGCTGTTCCCGTCTTCCAAAACATTTGCGGCTTGTCTGCCGTTATGTTTTCTGCCGGATTACGGTAATGCTTTTTCAGACGGCCTTTCGGCAGCTTGGTATGTCCGGGCGCGTGCAGGACGCATTGCCGGCTGCTGTGAGGCCGTCTGAAAGGCCTTACGTCTGTGCGGGGAGGCCTGAAAATCGCGAAAACGGTGTTCACAGGCCGCCTTGCGCACTTAACGTTTCCAGCTTGGCGCAACGTCGGCTTGGATGCCGTATTTTTCGATGGCCTGCTGCACGGTTTGTTTGTCGACTTTTCCTTGGTCGGCCAGTGCGCTCAGGGCGGTTACCGCAACGTGGTAGCGGTCTACTTCAAAGAAGGAGCGCAGGTTGGCGCGGCTGTCGGAGCGGCCGAATCCGTCGGTGCCGAGGACATGGTAGTCGTTCGGAATATAGGCGCGGATGCGGTCGGCGAAGCTGCGGATGTAGTCGGTGGCGGCAACCACGGGGCCTTCGTGTCCTTCGAGCTGGGCGGTTACATAGGGGACTTTCCGTTCGCCCAAAGGGTGCAGGCGGTTGTAGCGTTCGGCTTCGATGGCATCGCGGTGCAGCAGGTTGAAAGAGGGGCAGGACCAAATATCGGCTTCGATGCCGAAGTCGTTTTTCAGCAGGTCGGCGGCGTGGATGACTTCCTGCAAAATGGTACCCGAACCCATAAGCTGTACGCGTTTGCCGCCTTCGCCGCCTTCGCGCAGCAGATACATACCTTTGAGTATCTGCTCTTCGATACCTTCGCGCTGCGGCAGGGCGGGGTGGGTGTAGTTTTCGTTCATCAGGGTAATGTAGAAGAATACGTCTTCGTTATCGACGTACATTCTCTGCAAACCGTTGTGGACGATGACGGCCACTTCGTAGGAGAAGGTGGGGTCGTAGGATATGCAGTTGGGGATGAGGTCGGCCTGTACCTGGCTGTGGCCGTCTTCGTGTTGCAGGCCTTCGCCGTTGAGTGTGGTGCGTCCGGCGGTGCCGCCCAAGAGGAAGCCGCGCGCGTGCAGGTCGCCTGCTGCCCATGCGAGGTCGCCGACACGCTGGAATCCGAACATGGAGTAGTAAATATAGAACGGAATCATGGCGAAGCGGTTGTTGGCGTAGCTGCTGGCAGCGGCAATCCAGTCGGCCATCGCGCCGGGTTCGTTGATGCCTTCCTGCAAAATTTGGCCGTCCACGCTCTCTTTATAGAACATGAGCTGGTCTTTGTCCTGCGGGGTGTACTGCTGGCCTTTGGGATTCCAGATGCCGTATTGGCGGAACATACCTTCCATGCCGAAGGTACGGCTCTCATCGGGAACGATGGGAACGATGCGGCGGCCGATCTGCTTGTCTTTCAACAGGGTGGCGAGGATGCGCACGAAAGCCATGGTGGTGGAAAATTCGCGGTCGCCGCTGGATTGGAGCTGCGCGTCGAAGTCGCTCAGGGCGGGAATCGGCAGGGCCTCGGTGTTGGGGTTGCGCTGGGGCAGGTAGCCGCCGAGGCTGTTGCGGCGTTCGCGCATATACTGCATTTCGGGGCTGTCTTCGGGGAAGCGGAAGTAGGGCAGGTTGCCGCTTTCGATCTGCTCGTCGCTCACATTGATGCCGAAGCGGTCGCGGAACTGTTTGAGCGATTTCACGTCCATTTTTTTCGCCTGGTGGGCGATGTTCTGGCCTTCGCCGGATGCGCCCATGCCGTAGCCTTTGATGGTTTTGGCAAGAATCACGGTGGGGCGGCCGTCCGGGTTGTTTACGGCTTCGTGATAGGCGGCATAGACTTTGTGCGGGTCGTGGCCGCCACGGTTTAATGCCCAGATTTCGTCGTCGGACATATCGGCCACGAGGGCTTTGAGCTCGGGGGTGTTGAAGAAGTGTTCGCGCACATACGCTCCGTCTTTGGATTTAAACGTTTGGTAGTCGCCGTCGAGGCATTCTTCCATACGTTGTTTGAGGGCGTTGTTGGTGTCGCGGGCGAGCAGGCCGTCCCAGCGGCTGCCCCAGATGACTTTCAGCACGTTCCAGCCCGCACCGCGGAAGTTGCCTTCCAGCTCTTGGATGATTTTGCCGTTGCCGCGTACCGGGCCGTCGAGACGTTGCAGGTTGCAGTTGATGACGAAAATCAGGTTGTCCAAACCTTCGCGTGCGGCCAGTGCGATCGCGCCCTGGCTTTCGGGCTCGTCCATTTCGCCGTCGCCGCAGAAACACCATACTTTGCGGCCTTTGGTTTTGGCCAGGCCGCGCGATTCCAGATATTTCAGAAAACGCGCCTGATAAATCGCCATCAGCGGCCCCAAACCCATGGATACGGTGGGGAACTGCCAGAAATCGGGCAAGAGGTGGGGATGCGGGTAGGAGGGCAGGCCTTTGCCGCCGACTTCCTGACGGAAGTTGTCGAGCTGTTCGTCGGTAAGGCGGCCTTCGATATAGGCGCGGGCGTAGAAGCCGGGTGCGGAGTGGCCTTGGATATAGACCAAATCGCCTTCTTCGCCGGCCGCTTCGTTTTTGGCGCGCCAAAAGTGGTTGAAGCCTACGTCGTACAGGGTGGCGGAAGACTGGAAGGAGGCGATGTGGCCGCCCAGTTCCAGATTTTTCTTGCTGGCGCGCAGCACCATTGCCGCCGCATTCCAGCGGATGACGGAGCGGATGCGGTGTTCGAGTTCGTGGTTGCCCGGGGATTTTTGTTCTTTGCCTGTGGGGATGGTGTTCAGATAGGCGGTTGTCGCATCAAACGGCAGGTGCACGCCGCGCCGGCGGGTGTATTTCACCAGGTTTTCCAATAGAAAATGCGCTCTTTCCGAGCCTTCGTTTTCCAGCACGGAACTGAGCGCATCCAGCCATTCTTGGGTTTCGATTGGATCGATGTCGTTGGGTTTGTTGGACATGGGATTATCCCTTCATGATTTGAGAGTTACGGAACACGGCAAAGCCGCCTTTTTTGATGCAGCGGGGCAGGCCGTCTGAAAAACGTCCTGTACCCGTGTGGGTCTTGCCGCCCGGTTCTGCGTATGCCGCGCCGGTGGCGCGGGTGTCGTATTTCTTGTAGCGGACGGCTATTGGTGCAAAATGCTATCAGTTATCGGGCGGGCTTGCAAACGGGGTGGCGGCTTTCTTTGTGCGGAATCAAAAAAACACCGGCCGGCTGTGCGGCTTGTTTTTCGTTTGCGAACGGATTGGGAAGGGGTTTTGCGCGAAGCCGGTTCGGAATGGAGCAAAAACGCTGAAAAACGAAAACGGGCTTTGCCGGACGGGAGTGGTTTTCAGACGGCCTGAAACGGGTTAAAAACAGTAAAGGCAGGCCGCATTTGTATGTTTGGGCGGTCAGGGTGTTTGGCCGTTTTCTTCTTCCGGGCCGCGCCGCCGTTTCAGCAGGATTCTCACTGCGCCGTCGTTGCCTTTATGCGGCTCGGCGTAGGCCAGCACTTCGGGGTGCAGCATCAGCCAGCGGCGGACGAGGTGTTTCAGTTTCGGGCGGTAGCCTGCCGAGCCGAGGCCGCTGCCGTGGATGATTTCGCCGCATACGCCGCGTTTTTGCACGAAAACGATAAATTCGTTGAGTACCTGCTGGGCTTCTTCCTGCGTGTAGCCGTGGAGGTCGACATCGGCGCAGACGGCGTAGTAGCCGCTTTGCAGGCGTTTGATGTCGGCTTGGCCGCGTCCGTTTTTGCTGAATTCGGCGGGGATGTCCGTCCATTGTCCGTCGCCGATGTAGAAGTTGCCGTCGTCGTCGTCGCGGGCATTGTCTTTCGGGCGGGGTTTGATGGGGGTGGTGTCGCGTTCGGGTGGGCGGCGGTTGGTGTTTTTTAGTGGTGTTACGTCGGCCATCAGGGCGGCGAAATCGGGTTCCTCTGCCTGCTGTTTCGCGTTTGCGCGCTGTTTGGCTTTTTCGGCTTCGCTTTGCCGTTTTGCCTGCCTGCCCAGGGCCTCGAGTGTGTCGCGGAAGCTGTTTTCGGTGTTCATGCTGTGTTTTGTCGCTGTCGGGGTTGTGCCGCTGCGGTTGAGGCCGTCTGAAAACCTGTTTGTGTTTTCAGACGGCCTTTTTCAGACGGCCTCAATGCCGTTTCGGGTCGTTGGGGCGCAGCTCGGCGGCGAGTTTGTCGAGGATGCCGTTGATGAATTTGTGGCTGTCGGTGCCGCCGTAGGTTTTGGTCACTTCGATGGCTTCGTTGATGATGACGGGGTAGGGGGTTTCGGGCATGGCGGCCAGTTCGTGGCAGGCCATGAGGAGGATGGCGCGTTCGACGGGGTTGATGTCTTTTTCGTCGCGGTCGAGCAGGGGGCGGATGCGGCGCATGTATTCGCTGCTGTTGCTGTGTGCGCCGAAGAAGAGGGCGGTGAAGAGTTCGCCGTCGGCGCGGGGGTAGTCGGAGGCTTCGCGGATGTTTTGCGCCACTTGGGGGGCGGACGCGCCGTTGAGGGCGCATTGGTAGAGTGCCTGTACGGTAAATTCGCGGGCGCGGCGGCGGGGGCTGGCTTTCATGGTATTCCTTTATTGTGCCGGAAACGGGTTCGGGCGGTGCAGGGCGGTTTTCAGACGGCCTGCGGCTTGCTGCGGGCCGTCGGCGGGAGGTTTAGTCTTCCTGTTCGCCGAGTAGGGTATTGACGAGGTTGCCGCATTCGACGGCGGCTATGGCGGCTTCTTGTGCTTTTTCGACGATGCGTGCGTGTGCCTGTTCGTCGTTTTCGGTGGTGAGGACGGCGTTGGCGATGGGGATGCTGTAATCGAGGGTGGTGCGGGTGATGCCGGCGGCGGATTCGTTGGAGACCAGCTCGAAGTGGTAGGTTTCGCCTCGGATGACGCAGCCGACGGCGATGAGTGCGTCGAATTGCTGGGTGCCGGCCATGGATTGCAGCACAAGGGGGATTTCGAGTGCGCCGGGTACGGTGGCGGCGGTGATGTTCTCGTCTTTTACGCCGAGTTCGCGCAGTTTGGCGGCGGCGGCTTCGAGCATGGCGGAGCCGACTTCGTTGGTGAAACGGGCTTGGACGATGCCGATGCGCAGGTGGGTGCCGTCGAGGTTGGGCGTGATGATGTTCATGGGGTTCCTTGTTTCGATTCGGGTTGGTCGGGAATGCGGTGCGGGAGGCCGTCTGAAAGGATGCTTTGCGTGTTTGCTACGGGCAGGTTTGCCGGCCGGATGTGTTTTCAGACGGCCTTGGCGGGCAGGGGCGCGATTTTACACGAAAAGTCAGTGCGCCTTGCTTTTGAGTGAGCCGAGGTAGATGGAAAACAGGGTGAGCGCGGCACCGCACCACTGCACGGCGGTAATCGGTTTGCCCAGCAGGAGGAAGTCGATGGCCAGCGCGGCCACGGGTTCGCTCAGCAGCAAAAGGCCGGTCAGCGACAGGGAGAGCAGGGGGATGGCGTAGGCAATCAGCCCCCAGGCAAAGCACTGCATCACGATGCCGTAAACCAGTATCAGGAAGATGTCGCGCAGGGTGGCGGGGTAGAAGCGGTGTGCGTCGAATACCAATGCGGGCAGGGTCAGGGCCAGTATGCCGCCCGCGCTCACCAGCAGCATCAGGGGAAACAGGGCGACGGGTTCGGCCTGATGGGTTTTGCGTACGGCCGCCATCGACAGGGCAAGCATCGCACCGGAAACAATGCCGGCGGCAAAGCCCCAGGCCGCGCCGCTGTTGCGGCCGAATTCGGGAGCGGCAATCATCGCCACGCCGGCGGCGGCGAGAAAGAGGTTGGCTGTTTGCAGGCGGGAAAGTTTTTCGCCGAAAAAGAGAAAACCGATGGCGGAAAGAAAAAAGATTTGCAGGCTGTTGAGCAGGGTGGAAATACCGGGGCCGACGGCGTGTATGCTTTCGTGCCACAGCGCGAGATCGAAGCCGAGTGCCGCACCCGAGAGCAGGGCGTAGCAGACGGCGGCGCGGCTTTGCGGCAGGCGTTGGCCGAAGCGGCGCATCAGCAGCCAGAAAACCATGCCCGCCACCAAAAGCCGCCACCATGCGGCGGCAAAGCTGCCGATGGGCACGAATTTGACAATCAGGCTTCCCAGCCCGAACACCACGCAGCCGATTATCAGCAGCGGCGCGGCGTATTTTTCGGGGTTTGCGGACATATTGTGCTTTTCTTATTTTAAAGATTGAGGCGGCGCATTATAGACCAAAGCGTTTTTTCAGACGGCCTCCGCGTTTCCCGCCCTTGCGCACATCGTTTACAATGCCGCCTTTTTTCCAACGGACCACCCGCCATGCTGGCAGTTATCGGAGGCAGCGGCCTTACCCACATTCCCGAACTCGAAATTACCGGCCGGCGCATCGTGCGCACGCCCTACGGCCTGCCTTCCGCCCCGCTGCTGAGCGGGCGCGTCGTCGGACGCGAAATCCTTTTCCTCGCCCGCCACGGCCTCAACCACAGCCTTGCCCCACACGAAATCAACTACCGCGCCAATATCCGCGCCTTGCGCGAAGCCGGTGCGGAAGAAATCATCGCCGTATCTGCCGCCGTATCGCTGAATCCCGCGCTGCCCGCAGGATCGCTGGTGCTGCCCCACGACCTTATCGACTACACCTGCGGCCGTGCCGCCACCTTCTTTGAAAACGACGGCCGCCAAGTCGTGCGTACCGACTTTACCGAGCCTTACGACCCCGTCCTGCGCCAAGCCCTGGCCGGCCATGCAGCTGCCTGCGGCACACCCGTTCTGACGCAGGCCGTGTATGCCTGCATCCAGGGGCCGCGCAGCCCCACCCGTGCGGAAACCATCCGCCTGAGCCGCGACGGTGCAGACATTTACGGCATGACCGGAATGCCCGAAGCCATCCTCGCCCGCGAAGATGGCCTGCCCTACGCCTGCCTGTGCGGCATTGTTGCCGCCTGCGACACCGCGCCGCAAGAGCGCGACCGCCATTCGCGCCACACCATCGCCCAAATCCGCCGCCTGCTGGCAGACTGGCGCACGCCATGAACCCGTCCGCCGCCGGAAACCCGTCCGCACACGCCCCGCAGGCCGCATTGACCGCCGGCGGAGCGGCGGCGGAGCAGCCTGCAAATGCCGTTGCCCATATCTTCGGCCAAGCCGTAACCGACCTTCCCCCCGATCTCTTCATCCCCCCTGACGCGCTGCAAATCATCCTCGGCAGCTTCCAGGGCCCGCTCGATCTGCTGCTCTACCTCATCCGCAAGCAAAACATCGACGTACTCGACATCCCCATGCTGCGCATCACGGAGCAATACCTGCACTACATCGCCCGCATCGAAGCCCGGCAGTTCGACTTGGCCGCCGAATACCTGCTGATGGCCGCCGTCCTGATTGAAATCAAATCCCGCCTGCTCCTGCCGCGTCAGGAAAGCACGGAAGAAGAAAACGAAGAAGATCCGCGTGCCGAACTTGTCCGCCGCCTGCTTGCCTACGAGCAGATGAAGCTCGCCGCGCAAAATCTCGACGCACTCCCCCGCGCCGGCCGCGACTTCCTCTGGGCCTACCTCCCGCTTGAAATTGCCGCCGAAACCCGTCTGCCCGAAGTGCAGACTGCCGACCTCACCCAGGCCTGGTTGGCCATCCTCTCCCGCGCCGACCGCAACAAAAGCCACCGCGTCGTCCGAGAAGCCCTGTCCGTACGCGCCCAAATGGCCGCCATTTTGCGCCGTCTCGCCGACGCACCCTGCCGCTTCAGCCGCCTGTTCCGTCCCGAACAAGGTCCGGCCTATGTCGTCGTCAGCTTTATCGCCCTGCTCGAACTGGCCAAGGAAGGCCTCATCCTCATCTGCCAAAACGAACCCTGCGGCGAAATCGAAATCGCCCTGCACGAAGGCGCGGACATGACGCAAAACGAAGCACACGCTTTTCAGACGGCCTCGGAAGCCGAACAGGCCGTCTGAAAAGCGTTAAACAAAGGTTTCAGACGGCCTCTGCCGCTGATGTAGCGCGTGCCGCACAGCGACGCACGTGTTCTTTGTTTTGCAACTATTCTGAAACCGCGTGCGTGGCTGCGCCACACACCCTACCCGGGTGCAAACAGCATGACGGATATTTGCGTGTTGTTCTCTAATACGAAAGGCCGTCTGAAAACGCAGACTGCGGATTTTCAGACGGCCTTTCGTATTCTTACCAGCAAACAGGCGTACGGCACGATAAACGCGTGCGTCGCTGTGCGGCACATCCACCTTGATGGCAGAGATTGTGTTTTCGTCCGAACAAGGATAAGCAGGCAGCTTGCTGTTTTACCTTCTCCTGCCGATACCGAACGCATGGTGTGTCGTACAGCAATGCAAACAGGCCGTCTGAAAACCGTTAAACAAGGGTTTTCAGACGGCCTCTGCCGTTAATGTAGGGTGTGTCGCCACAGCGACGCACGCGTTCCTTAACCTTCGGGTAAAGGCCGTCTGAAAACGCAGACTGCGGATTTTCAGACGGCCTGTTTGTATTGTGTACGGCTGCTTCTACATCAGGAAGAAATAGGCCCACAGCGACACTAAGATAATACTCAGTATATTCAGCACCATCCCGACTTTAAGCATATCGCGCTGGGTAACCAGCCCCGTGCCGAACACGATGGCGTTGGGCGGAGTGGCCACGGGCAGCATGAATGCGCACGACGCGCCGATGCCGATGATCATCACCAGCACTTCCTTAGGCATACCCATCTGCTCGGCAACGCTGGCGAATACCGGCACCAAAAGGGCGGCGGAGGCGGTGTTGCTGGTGAACTCGGTCAGGAAAATAATGAAAGTCGCCACAGCCAAAATCACCAGGAAGGGATGGGCTTGGACAAACGCGCCGGCCATTTCCTGTCCGAGTGCGGCAGACGCGCCGGATTTTTGCAGCAGGGTGCTGAGTGCGATGCCGCCGCCGAAAAGAAGCAGCACGCCCCAGTCGGTGTTGCGGGCAACTTCGCGCCAGCGCACCACGCCGAACACCACTACGGCCACGGCGGCAGTCAGCGCGACGAAAGAGTCGGGGCTTTTGATGCCCAGATGCTGTTTGATCTGTTCGCCCATCACCCATGCCACGGCGGCGGCAAGGAAAATCAGCAGCGCAATCACGCGGTGCAGCGTCCACGGGATGTCTTCGTGTTCCACTTTCACTTTGGCCGACAGGTTGGGCTTCAATACGACAAACAGCGAAAACAGCATCAGCGGCAGCAGCGCGAGCATCATCGGCAGCCCGTATTTCAACCAGCCGGCAAAATCGAGGTTTAAGGCTTTGGCGGCAATCGCGTTGGGCGGCGAACCCACCACCGTACCCAGCCCGCCGATACTGGCGCAGTAGGCGATGCCCAGCAGCACAAACACAAAAGTGTTGCGGTCTTTTTCTTTGTCCAAATGCCCCATCAGCCCCATCGCCAGCGGCAGCATCATTGCCGCCGTGGCCGTGTTGCTGATCCACATCGACAGCACGGCGGTAACGGCAAACAGCAGATGCACCGCCACAAAGGTGTTGCCGCGCGAGAGCGAAATCAGCCACACCGCGATTTTGCGGTCGAGTTTTTGCATATGCAGCGCGGTGGCCAGCGCAAAGCCGCCGAAAAACACATAGATAATCGGGTCGGAAAAGCCCGCCAGCGCCTGCTTCGTATCCATATCCGGGATTTTGAACAGGATGGCGAACAGCGGCACAATCAGCGCGGTAACGGTGATATGCACCGCTTCGGTAAACCACATAATCGCCACGAAGGCGAGAATGGTCAGCCCCTTATTGACATTGCTGTCGTAGGGCAGGATTTGGTAGAGAACCGCGCTGATAACGGCAGCGGCCACCGCAATCATCAGGCCGCGAAAGTCCGTTATCGGAGCCTGCGCGCTGAGCAGCTGGGTGTTTTCCGGCTGGCCGCCGTCTTGGTTTTGGTTGGTCGTCATGGAGTCCCTCCTAAAAATTTGCAAAGTTTTTCTTAAATAAAAGCGTGCTGCGGCCGCTAAGATAACATAAATTTACAGGAGGGGGACAAACCGGATATTCATCGCGTTCGCCCGGGCGGCAAAAAGGCCGTCTGAAAAACGGTTTTCCCGTTTTCAGACGGCCTGTACACAGATGGCAGATGCGGGTCAGCGGTGGTAGTTCGGAGCCTCTTTCGTAATCTGCACATCGTGGACGTGCGATTCGCTCATGCCCGCCGAAGTGATTTCCACAAACTCGGCTTTTTCGTGCATTTGGCCGATGGTGGCGCAGCCGAGGTAGCCCATGCTTGAGCGCAGGCCGCCGGTAAGCTGGTGGATAATATTGACAATCGGGCCTTTGTAAGGAACACGGCCTTCGATGCCTTCGGGAACGTATTTGTCGGCACTTTCCTGTTTGTCTTGGAAATAGCGGTCGTTCGAACCCTGGCTCATCGCACCGAGCGAACCCATGCCGCGATAGGATTTGTACGAACGCCCCTGGTAAAGCTCGATTTCTCCGGGGGCTTCCTCCGTACCGGCAAACATACCGCCCAGCATCACGCTGGATGCGCCTGCCGCCAGAGCTTTGGCAATGTCGCCCGAGAAGCGGATGCCGCCGTCGGCAATCAGCGGAACGCCGGTGTCTTTCAGGGCTTCGGCCACATTATGGATGGCGGTAAGCTGCGGCACGCCCACTCCGGCCACGATGCGGGTGGTGCAGATCGAACCCGGGCCGATACCCACTTTTACCGCATCCGCACCGGCGGCAACCAAATCCAGCGCGGCTTGGGCGGTGGCGATATTGCCGCCGATAACCTGCACCTGCGGGAAGTTTTCCTTTACCCATTGCACACGGTCGAGCACGCCCTGGCTGTGGCCGTGGGCGGTATCGACAACAATCACATCCGCACCGGCGGCAACCAGCGCGCACACGCGCTCTTCGGTGTCCGCTCCCGTGCCGACAGCCGCCCCCACGCGCAGGCGGCCTTCGGAATCTTTGTTGGCATTGGGAAATTCGGTGGTTTTCAGAATGTCTTTTACGGTAATCAGGCCTTTGAGTTCGTCTTTGCCGTTCAACACCAAAACACGCTCCACTTTATGCGCGTGCATCAGCTCGCGGGCTTCTTCGATGCTGGTGCCCTCGGCCACGGTAACCAGGCGTTCGCGCGGGGTCATAATGGCGGAAACCGGCAAATCCAGGCGGCTTTCGAAACGCAGGTCGCGGTTGGTAACAATGCCGACCACTTTGCCGTTTTCCACCACGGGCAGACCGGACATTTTGCGTTTGCGCTGGGCGCGTATTTCCAAAAGCTCGCCGATGAGCACGTCGGGGGCGACGGTAACCGGATCTTTGACAATGCCGCTTTCGTGGCGTTTGACTTTTTCCACGGCTCTGGCCTGCATTTCGGGAGTCATGTTTTTATGGATGATGCCGATGCCGCCTTCCTGCGCCATAGAAATGGCCAGGCGGGCTTCGGTTACGGTGTCCATTGCGGCCGAAAGCAGGGGAAGGTTGAGCGTGATGTCGCGGGTGAGTTTTGTTTTGAGGGAAACGTCGCGGGGAAGGACATGGGAACGGGCGGGAACGAGCAGAACGTCGTCGAAGGTGTAGGCTTTTTCTACGATGCGCATAATGCATTTTGCCTTTCAGCGGTTGGAAATTTAAAATGCACGCAATTGTAGCATATTTGCCGCCCGCCAAAAACGCTTTTCCCGATAACATGGCGGCATACGGGCAAATACAGTACAATCTCCGTTATATTCCGTTATTTTTAGAAAAGCGAGACGAACGATGCACATTACTCCTATTGCAAAAGTCCTGTTGTTGGGTGGTTTTCTGGTGTCGGGCAGCCTGTATGCCAAAGAGATTTACCGCTGGAAAGACAAAGGCGGCTACAACAAATACTCCGACGTGCCGCGCGGCCTCAAGCCTACGCAGTCCACCATCATAAACGTACGCACCCATAAAGTTACCCCGCCTGCCGACTCTACCGTACAGCCTTCTCCGGTAACCACCGTCGGCGACCCGAATGCCACACCTTCGCTGGCCGACCAGCAGGCTGCGGTAAACGCGAAAATCGCCGAGGAAAACAAAGCTGCGGAACAGCGCAACAAAGAAATCGAAGAGCAGAACAAGCAGGCGGCGGAAGCCAACTGCAAAACCGCGCAAATGAATCTGTCGTACGCCCAAACCGCGAAAACCGACAAGCGCGAAGCCCTGATCCAACGCTTCAACCAGGATGTTTCCAAATACTGCAGATAAGCAGGCAGTTGCGCAATACATACAGGCCGTCTGAAACTCTTTTCAGACGGCCTGTATGTATTTTTCCGTTATGCACCGTGCAATGCCCCGTCTGCTGCGCAAATGCGGATATTGTGCCTTTCTTTTTTGAATTTTTCTTTCAGCAGCGCGGGCAGGGAATGATCGAAATACCATAAACCATCGGCAAGCCGCATCGCACCGCCCGAGCAGACAAACGATACCCGCATTCCTGCGGCGGCATCGGTTTCCGTGATTTCCAGCGTATGCGCCCGCCCCCAACCGGTTACAGGCAGAAAATGTGCCGCTTCGGCAGCGCGGCGGTTGTGTGTTTCGAGGCCGTCTGAAAGGCAGGCGCAGCCGCCCGATATGGCGGCGGGGCAGGGAATGCCGCGCGGATGGCTTTGCGGCAGGATGTCCAGCCTTTTCGGACACAGGCCGCATGCCCGCGCCCATTCGGACAAAGCCCGTTTTGCCGCCTTTTTGTTTGGAAACAGCCCGTACGGCCTTTCGGCGGACAGGCCGTCTGAAAGCCGCTCCAATTTTGCCCGCACGCAGCCGTGTCCGTCGGAGCGCAGCCGCACGGTCAGATATTCCGGTACTGCCGCAGCCGCCGGCTTTTCAGACGGCCTGCAAACGTATTGTTCCGCCAGTTGCGCCTTTAAGGCCAGCGCGTGCAACGGCCCTGCGGCAGGCAGAAAACGCAGCGAAGCCGCCTGCTGCGCCTGCTCCGATACAGCCAGCCAATGCGCCGCTTCGGAAAATGTGTGGCGGTATGCCGCCAGATGCAGCGGCCGGTTTTCCCCGTCCAGCCACAGCACCGCGCCGCAGCCGTCGGAGAGCGCGTGAAACGCCTGCTCCAAATCCGCAGGCAGCGCGGCAGGCGGCTTCGGACGCACCAGGGCGGAGGCATGTGCCGCAAACGTGGCCGAACCCTGTTCACGCAGGGCGGTTTCCAGATAATCCGCCACAGCCCGCACATCGTCTTCGGCGCGGTGGCGCGATTTGGCGGCAATACCGTGGCGTTCGATAATGCTTTCAAGGCTGTGTTTGTAAAACTGCGGGTACAGGCGGCGCGAAAGCTGCACAGTACACAGCGTCGGCGCGGCAAACGCCAGGCCGCAGCGGGCAAACTCGCGGCGCAGAAAGGTGTAGTCGAATTTGCTGTTGTGCGCCAGCAGGATGCAGCCGCGCAACAGCGGCAGCAGTTCTTGCGCCAAATCGGCAAACAGGGGCGAGCCGGCTACCGTTTCGTCGCCGATGCCCGTCAGCGAGCGGACAAAAGGCGGAATCGGCCGCTGCGGATTGACCAGGCTGTGGTAACGGGAAACCGTGCGGCCGTCAAAACGCAAAAAGGCGATTTCGGTAATCCGGTCGGTATCGAAACTGCCGCCGGTGGTTTCCAAATCGACGATTGCCGCCGGCCGCCCGAATGCGGCCAAAGCCTCCGCAAGCAGCGGCCGCTGCGCAAAACCGTCCATAAAATTCCTTTTCCGTTCAAATAAAACGCAGTATTTTACCGCGCCGCCGTAAAATTCACAGCACAAACCCTTGACGCTGCCACAACCGCTCCATATAATCCGCTTTTTTCTCGCACCCGTAGCTCAGTTGGATAGAGTATCTGGCTACGAACCAGAGGGTCGGGCGTTCGAATCGCTCCGGGTGCGCCAAACAATTTATATCGCCGCGCCCATCGTCTAGCGGTTAGGACATCGCCCTTTCACGGCGGTAACCGGGGTTCGATTCCCCGTGGGCGTGCCAGTTTTGAAAAAGGATTTTCGGATTTGCTCTGAAAATCCTTTTTGTCTGTTTGTCCCATTTGTCGGATTCTGGCTGTTTTCACGCTTTTTCCTGTCTCTGTTTTGCCGCCGCGCCGGCGGCGGCTTTCCGAAGCGGCGCAAAGGTGGGAGAATGCGTACCCTTGCGCTGATGAAATCCGCAGGCCGCGCGGCGCGGCGCGCCCGGCAGCAGGGAGTGTCGGGTCCGCTTAGCCGCTCTATCCGTTTATCCATATCAAAAAGTTAAATAAAAAATGCTGCTTTTTATCGACAATTACGACAGTTTTACCTACAACATCGTCCAATATTTCGGCGAACTTGGCTGCGAAGTGCTGGTGCGGCGCAATGACGATATTTCCGTCGGCGAAATTGCCGCCCTTGCGCCGCAATATCTCGTTATCGGCCCCGGGCCTTGTTCGCCGAAGGAGGCGGGGGTGTCGGTGGAGGCGGTGCGGCGGTTTGCGGGCGAGATACCTGTTTTGGGTGTGTGCCTCGGCCATCAGGCCATCGGCGAGGCTTTCGGCGGGCGGGTTGTCCGTGCCAAAGTCCAGATGCACGGCAAGGTGTCGCCCGTACACCATCAGGGCGGCGGCGTATTTGCCGGCCTGCCCAATCCCGTAAACTGCACGCGCTACCACAGTTTGGCAGTAGAGCGTACGGGGCTGCCCGACTGTTTGGACGTTACCGCGTGGACGGACGATGGCGAAATCATGGGTTTGCGGCATAAGCAATATGCTGTCGAAGGCGTGCAGTTTCATCCCGAAGCCCTGCTGACCGAACACGGGCACGATATGCTCGCCAATTTCCTGCGCGAATTTGCGCAGTTTGCGCCGCAACGCTAAACCCGCTTTTCAGACGGCCTTTGAGGCCGTCTGAAAAACATTTGTCTGCCCAAAATCAAATAGATGAACTACGCCCTTGATGCCCTTTGGTGGCGGCTTGCCGATCCGCGCGTGCGCGATCTTGCCGCAGTCCTGACCGCTCCCGCCCCGTGGCGGAGCGGCTGCGAAATACCCGTGCGCACGCTGCTGGGGGCGCATGGTTTCCGTTATCTGCTTGCTTTGGACGACAATCCCGCCCCGCTTGCCGCCCATTTGGCGGATGAAACTCCGCATGGAGGCCGTCTCGGCCGCTACGCCGAAAGCCTGCTTGCTTTTTGGCTGGAACATGCCCCGCACAGCCGCCTGATCGCCCGCAATGTCCTTGTTGCCGACGGTGCGGACACTTTGGGCGAGATGGATTTTACCGCCGAGATCGACGGCAGGCTTTACCACATCGAGCTGGCCTGCAAATACTACGGTGCGGCAGACGGCTCTCCGGAGCGGTTGGCAGGCTTAAATCCGTGCGACCGCCTGCGGGACAAAGCCGCGAAGCTGCAAAAGCAGCTTGCCCGGGCGCAGGACGGGGCAGGGCGGCAGGCTTTGGCCGCAGCGGGCGCGGCGGGCGTGCCGCAGAGCGGCAGCGTGCTGCGCGGCATTCTGTTTGCGGCGCAAGGCACGGTTTGGCAGCCGCCGCTGAATCCGACGGGCTGGCACGGCCTGTATTTTGACGAATGGCCGTCTGAAACTCCGTTTTCAGACGGCCTGCGCTATGCCTGCCTGCCGCGTTTGTCCTATCTTGCTCCCGCCCGTCTGCCCGAAGCGCAAACGCGGGAATGGGCGCAGATCCGTATGCAGGAACACGGCCTGTTTGCCGCGCTCGAACGCCGCCCCGACGGCTTTTGGCACGAAACGGGCAGAATGATGAAGCGCGGCGTGCAGGCTGCCGCTTAGTTTTTCGCAACAGGAAGGCCGTCTGAAAAGCGTTTCTGCTTTTTTCAGACGGCCTTTTTATTGCGCGTTAAAGGGCAGGGCGGGGAAGCCCGTGCGCGGCCGGATTACGCCGGTTTTGGCGGTTTGGCGAAAAACAGCACCCGCTCGCGGCACAGCAGCCATGCGCATACGGCCAGCAGCATACCGGTTTGGATGACTTTGCTGTCGGGATGGGTGGCGAAGATTTCGTTGCCCACGTTGGCCGAGAGATGGAACAACACCGCCAGCAGGATGCTGCGGCCGCTTTTCAGATACAGCCAGTTGCCCAGCAGCACAAATGCGATCATGCTCAGCACGAAATTGGCGGTGTACAGCGCACCCTCCGCCAGCACTTCGCTATGGTAATAGCCCTGGATAAAGCCCAGCGGCAGATGCCATAAAGCCCAATACACGGTAAACAGCAGCGATGTGCCGAACAGGCTGAAACGCGACAGCAGCGCGTCCGTGCCGTAGCCGTGCCAGGCCAGCTCTTCGGCGGCGGCGGCAAAGGTCAGCACAAACCACGGCGAAAGCACGGCGGAAGAAAACGACGGTCTGCCCGAAATATGAAACTGCTCCGCGCTGTAGCCGAACAGCAGCGAAACAAGCTGCGCCAAAACCATAGAGACAGGCAGCAGCAGCAATGCGGCGGCAAAATAGCGTTTGGGGAAGCCACCCGTGCGCAGCAGCCGTTTTGCCGCATCGGCGCGTAGCTGCTGATTGGGCAGAATCAGGCCGGCGGTAATCAGCGCGGGCGCAATCAGGCCGGTAATGCCCAGCGCGGCTTCGGCCTGCAACATGGCGGGCGACGGGTTTTGACGGCTGATGCAGGCTGCGGCAAACCACAGCGGCCACGGAACCAGCATACACAGAGTGAAAAAAAGGGTGGGGCGGTAGCGCAACGGATTCATGGCTGCTCCTGTATGAATTGGCAATATGCGGATTATCCGTCGGCAGCAGGCCGTCTGAAAAGCGGGTTTCGCGCTTTCGCAATGCCTGCCGTCCGTCGGAAACGAATCGGAAAAAGGCCGTCTGAAAACGGAAAACCTGTTTTCAGACGGCCTTTCATTACCGCGCTTATTGTTTCAAGGCCTCACGCAAAGCGTCCAACGATGTGCCGTGCAGCGGGCTGGTTTGGCTGTCCAATGCCTGACTGACTGCGTTAACCCGTTCCACAAAAAGGCTGTACGACATTGCACCCAGCCCCTGCGAAACTGACCATTGCGCGTAGCCCAGCAGATACGAAAACGCAAACTGCCGCCAATCGGCATAATGCTGCGCGATAAATGCCGCCGCCGTTGCCAGCGCACCGCGCACGGTTTCTTCGTTCACATAGCCCAGCGTAAACGCCGAACGCGCCACCCAAATAAAGCGCACGACATGAAAGCCCGAAGTGTCCGCCGCTGCGCCATCGTAGGCGAAACCAAAATCGCGCACGGTTTGCTGCAAATCTTGGCCGGCTGGGGCGTTTGCGCTTTCCTGCGCCGATGCCCACAGCGCATTCATCTGCTCCAACGCCTCTTCGCCATTGGTAATGCCCCAACTGGCTGCCAGCGGCTGTGCCAAGCGGTATTCCGCGTCTTTTTTGTCCAGATGGAGCATCCCTTCGATGGAATTGACATATTGCGAATCACCTCGGTAATCGCCTTGCTCGTCAAATTTTTGCGGCGGCAGATAATTGGGGTCGGCAGCAAAGCCCGCCAAATCTTTTGCCGAACCGAAACAAATTTCGCTGGCTTCGTAAAACGTGGTTGCCAGCAGCGCGTATTGCTCCGCCGCGTTTTCCGTTTTCACTTGCGGATTTTTATTGTGCAGCAAGGCAAAGGCGCATTTGCCGCGCGCATTTTCCTTTGCCGACAAAATGCACACCACGCCCCAAAACGTTTTAAACACGGCAAACAGCACCACAATAGCCAGCACGATATAAAACAGCCAGCCCGGCACGCCGGTTTTTTCAGGCGTAACCACGCCTGCCAGCCACAAGCCCAGCAAAATCACCGCCGCCAACAGCGGTTTGATAAAGCCCCATTGCCGGGCATACAGTTTGTTTTTCAAGCTCATTTTCGCACTCGCTTAACGTTGTTAGGGAAAGTGAAGATTGTACGCCGGTTTGCCGGAAAATGTGGCGGCGGTTTGTCCATCCCAGCTATCCCCAGGCGGGAGAGGGAATAGAGGCCGTCTGAAATCCTGCTTTATGGAATTTCAGACGGCCTTTTGAATCTGTGTAGGGCGTACTTTTCTATCGCGCTCCTCCTGCCGCAGGTTCGGACAAACGATAGCGTTAAATCCCAAACCGCGTGCGTTGCTGTGGCAACACACCCTACCGATGCCGTATAGGCTGCTGCTTACTGCACCATTGTTTACTGTGTAGGGTGTGTCGCCCATAAGGCGACGCACACGTTCTGCGAAAGGCCGTCTGAAAGCGGTTTTCAGACGGCCTGTTTTTTTATCCGGGCTTTTTCGCCAGCATGGTAACGAATTTGAAGCGGATGGGGTTGCCTGCGCTGTCGGTGGCGTGCATTGCGCCCAATTCTTCGTTGTATTCGGCCATTTCCCAGCCTGCATAGTGGCCGCGCAGTTCGTTTTCTTTGAATTTGAACGGGAAGGGCATGGGGCAGGGGAAGTCGGGGGTGTCCATGGCGGAAACGATGAGGTTGAAGCCGCCGGGGAGGGTGTGTGCCTGCATGTCGGCGATGATGGCGGGGATGCGTTCGGGACGGAGAAACATGAAGACGACGGTGGCGGCGATGAAGCCGTATTGTCCTTCGAGGGCGGCGGTGTTGATGTCGTAGGACACGGGCTGTACGGGCAGGTTTTCCTGTGCGGCGAGGTCGGACAGGGCGTAGAGCGGGGCGGGGTTTTGGTCGGCGGCGGTTACCTCGAAGCCTTTGAGGGCGAGATAGAGGGCGTTGCGGCCTTGTCCGCAGCCCAAGTCCAGTGCTTTGCAAGGCGGAACGCGGGCGGCGGCGGCTTTTACGGCGGAATGGGTGGCGGTCATGCCGTATTTTTTGTGGAAGTAGTCGGCTTTGTCGCAGTGGAATTCGAGCTGCATGGCAAGGTCGCCGCTAAGGGCTTCGATTTTGTGCCATTGCTGCGGCTCTATGGTGTGTACGCCGGATTCGGGGGTAATTTCGGCGGTGGAGAGAATATTGTCTTGTCCGTCGAGCAGATGGAATTTCAGACGGCCTGTCAGGACGCGCAGTTTGCCCCATGTGCCTTCTTGGGTGTTGTGGCGGGCGAGGAAGGCGGCGGGGATGTCGGCGGCGTGCCAAACGGGCATTTGTTTGTAGCAGATTAAATCGGGATTCATGGCGGGTTTTCCTTGCAGGGTATAGGCAGCCGCGCCGTTGTGCGGAACGGGGTTGCCGCACGGCGGCACGGTGTTTTCAGACGGCCGGCGGCGGGGTCAGCGGCGTTCGATGTCGGGTGTGAATACTTCCACGCCGGTGTTTTGGGCGCGGTGGCGCAGGGCGTGGTCGATGAGGACGAGGGCGGCCATGGCTTCGGCAATGGGGGCGGCGCGCAGGCCGACGCAGGGGTCGTGGCGGCCGTGGGTGGCGATGGTTACGGCTTCGCCTTGGATGTCGATGCTGCGGCGCGGTGTGGCGATGGAGCTGGTGGGCTTGACGGCAAATTCGGCGCGGATGGTCTGGCCGGTGGAGATGCCGCCGAGGATGCCGCCGGAGTGGTTGGAGGCGAAGCCTTCGGGGGTGAGTTCGTCGCTGTGGACGCTGCCGCGCTGCGCTACTGCGTCAAAGCCGTCGCCGATGGCCACAGCTTTGACGGCGTTGATGCCCATCAGGGCGCAGGCGAGGTCGGCATCGAGGCGGCCGAATACGGGCTCGCCCCAGCCGACGGGAACGTTGCGTGCTTCCAGGGCCAGGCGCGCGCCGACGGAATCCAGGGCTTTGCGGATGCTGTCCATATAGTTTTCCAGCTCGGCGATCTGGCTGTGGTTGGCGGCGAAGAAGGGGTTGCGGGCGATGTGTCCGTAGCCTTCGAAGGCGATTTTCTTCTCGCCGATTTGGGTAACGTGGGCGAGGATTTCGATGCCGAATGTTTGGCGCAGCCATTTTTTGGCGACGGCTCCGGCGGCAACGCGGGCGGCGGTTTCCCGGGCGGAGGAGCGGCCGCCGCCACGGTAGTCGCGGATGCCGTATTTGTGCCAGTAGGTGTAGTCGGCGTGGCCGGGGCGGAACTGCTGCGCGATTGCGCCGTAGTCTTTGCTGCGCTGGTCGGTGTTGCGGATTAAAAGCGCAATCGGTGTGCCGGTGGTTTTGCCTTCGAATACGCCCGAGAGGATTTCTACGCGGTCGTCTTCGCGGCGTTGGGTAACGTGGCGGCTGGTGCCGGGTTTGCGCCTGTCCAAATCGGCCTGGATGTCGGCTTCGCCGATTTCGAGTCCGGGCGGGCAGCCGTCGATGATGCAGCCCAAGCCTGCGCCGTGGCTTTCGCCGAAGGTGGTTACGGTGAAGAGTTGTCCGAAGGTGTTGCCTGCCATGTGTTTTGCTCCTGTGCGCGGTGTGCGGGAAGCGGCGGATTTTAGCACGGAGGCCGTCTGAACAGCGTGGTTTCAGACGGCCTGCGGTGCCGCGCGGGATGGGTTCCGCTTCCGCCGTATTCGGGCTGCCGCCGTCGGGACGTGTGATGGTTCAGCGGGATTTTCTGTCTGTGTCTGCGCTGCGTTTGTTTTTTTCAGACGGCCTGCCGGCGGGTGCGGCTTTGCTTTTTTTGCGCTGCTTTTTGAGTTCGTCGCAGGCGGGCGTGCCGTTGCGCTCGCGCAGGAGGGATTCGCGTTGCAGGGTGCAGGAGCGTTGCAGGCGTTCGGTGTCGAACGCGTCGGCGGCACGGGCGGCGGCGGGGAGGACGAGGGCGGCAAATAGGGCGGAAAGCAGGGCGGGTTTCATGTTTTTCCTTTGGTTTGGCGGTTTCAGACGGCCTTGGGCGCGGGGGTGTCGGGTGTGCCGCCGGTGCCGACCCAGAGGGCGAGGTTGTGGAAGGCGGCGAGGGTGTTGCGGTGGCCGATGCTGACGATGATGCTGTGGGGCAGTTCGCGGCGTATGGTTTGATAGAGGAGGGCTTCGGTGGGTTCGTCCAGCGCGGAGGTGGCTTCGTCGAGAAGGACGGCGGCGGGGCGGGCGAGGAGGATGCGGGCGAAGGCGATGCGTTGGAGCTCGCCGGGGGAGAGCCGCTGCTGCCAGTTGTCGGCGGTGTGGAGCAGGGGGGCGAGATGGGCAAGGCGGCAGGCGGCGAGGGCGGCGGCTACGCTGTCGGGATCGGCAGGGGGATCGGGGTAGCAGACGGATTGGAGGAGCGTGCCCTGCGGCATATAGGCTTTTTGCGGGACAAACATGATTTTTTCGTGCGGCGGGCGGGAGATGCTGCCGCTGCTGCCGAAGGGCCAGAGGCCGGCGAGGGTGCGCAGGAGGGAGGTTTTGCCGCAGCCGCTGGGGCCTTGTATGAGGAGTGCGTCGCCGGGGCGGGCGGTGAAGCTGACGTTGGCCAGCAGGGTTTCGCCGTCGCCGCGTTGGAGGCTGACTCTGTCTAGGATGAGGCCGTCTGAAATTTCGGTTTCCTGCGGGCGGCGGGCGGGACGGGTTTCGGCCATGCTGTCCATAAAGCCGGAAAGGCGTTCGAGACGGGCGCGGTAAACGGTGAAATCTTTGTAGAAGTTGCGGAAGAAGGACATGGATTTTTGCAGGCGGGCAAAGGATTGGACGGTTTGCTGCACGTCGCCGATTTTGATGAGGCCGGCAAAGAGGCGGGGGGCTTGGAGCATGAGGGGCAGAAGCTGCATGATTTGGCTGAATACGTCGTTGAAGCCGCTGAGGGCGACGCTTTGGCGGGCGATGCGCCAGCGGTTGGCGATGATGGCGCGGAAGCGGTCGGCAAGCTGCCGTTCTTCCTGCCATTCGCCGTTGTAGAAGGCGATGCTTTCGGAGTGGTCGCGGATGCGGACGAGGGAATAGCGGTAGTCGCCGTTGAGGCGTTCGTTTTCGTAGTTGGAGCGGATGAGGGGGCGGCCTATCCACATGGCAAGGGCGGTGGCGGTGAGGATGGCGGCGTAAACGAGGAAGACGATGCCGTGCGGGATTTCGATGCCGAATACGGGCAGGATGCCGGCCAGCCCCCACAGTACGACGGTAAATTCGATGGTGGAGATAATCGAGTTGAGCATACCGCGCAGGAAGGTGATGGTGGAGGTGATGAAGTCCTGCGCGTCCATCTGGATACGCTGGTCGATGTTGTCGGGCGCGTCGCGGCGCATTTGCAGGCGGTAGTAGTTTTTGCCGGCCAGCCAGTTTTCGGTGAGGACGCGGTTGAGCTGTTCGGCCCATTTGATGGCGAGTGCCTGGTCGAGGAAGTCGTTGATGATGAGGTTGACCGAGCGGATGAGCATGAGGGCGGCATTGGTAAACACGGCCGTCCAGAAAACGGCGGCGAGTTTGTCCTGCATCGCGCTGTACGCGCTGCTGTACAGGAAGGTGTTGAGAACGTAGAGCCGCACTTCGGTCAGCAGCAGCACCACCATCAGCACGACCACGGCCGCCGCTTTGGCAGCTCCGCTTCTGCTCAGGCAGGGTTTGAGCACCTGCCAAAATTCGCGGCCGAAGCGGGTGCGTCCGAGCAGGAAAACGGCAATGAGGGTGCAGACGAGGATGCCGCAGAGGGTTTGCACCAGCCACAGGGGCGAAGCGGCCAGCTCGGTCTGCCATTTTTGGGCGGTTTGGGTAAGCAGAAGTGTGCGCATAGTGTGTGTGTGAGGCCGTCTGAACAGTTTCAGACGGCCTTTTTTTGTGGAAAAAAGGGCGCAATGATAACCTGTCTGATTGGCGGCGGGAAACGGTTTTACGCAGACGGACAATGCGTGTACGGCTGTACGATACGCCCTGCTTAACGGCAGGGGCCGTCTGAAAATATTTTCAGACGGCCTTTTTTTCTGTTTTACAAACCGCTGTATAAATATCTGAAAACGTGTGCGTCGCTGTGCGGCACACCCTACTTTAAACGTCGCATCTGTATTTTCAGACGGCCTTGTTTTCTGTTTTGCCAACCCGTTTGCAGACTTCTGAAACCGCATGCGCCGCTGTGCGGCACACCCTGCTTCAAACGACGGAGGCCGTCTGAAAACGGAATACCGGTTTTCAGACGGCCTCTGCCGTATCCGTACGCGGCGGGGTCAGGCGGCTGCCCAGAAGTCGCGCGGTGCGTCGAGGACGGGGACGGTGATGCCGCTGCGGACGGCGAAGTCGCCGAAGCCTTCTTCCGGATTACGGTGCTGCGCCCAGTCGGCTATCCAAGTGGCGAGGATTTCCAGAATTTCGGGTTCGGTGATGTTTTCTTTATAGAGGCGGGGGATGCGTGTGCCTTCGCGGTTGCCGCCGGTGTAGAGGTTGTAGCGGCCCGGGGCTTTGCCGACTAAGCCGATTTCGGCCAGCATGGTGCGGCCGCAGCCGTTGGGGCAGCCGTTTACGCGCAGGACGATGTGTTCGCCGGTGAGGCCGTGGGCGGCCATGATTCCGTCCACATGGCCGACGAAGGCGGGCAGGAAGCGTTCGGCTTCGGCCATGGCCAGCGGGCAGGTGGGCAGGGCGACGCAGGCCATGCTGTTTTCGCGCTGGCGGGTGATGCCGTCGCTTATCAGGCCGTGGGCGCGGGCGATGCGTTCGATTTTGGCTTTGTCGCGGGCAGATACGCCGGCAACGATGAGGTTTTGGTTGGCGGTGAGGCGGAAGTCGCCTTTGTGGATTTTGGCGATTTCGCGCATGCCGGTTTTGAGGGGGCGGCCTAGGTAGTCGGCGATGCGGCCGTTTTCGATAAACAGGGTAAGGTGCCATTTTTTGTCTTCGCCTTCGACCCAGCCGATGCGGTCGCCGCGCGTGGTGAATGTGTAGGGGCGCAGGGCTTGGAATTTTGCGCCCATGCGGCGTTCGACTTCGGCGATGAAGGTTTGTTCGCCGACGCGCTCGATGGTGTAGCGGGTTTTGGCGTTTTTGCGGTCGCTCCTGTTGCCCCAGTCGCGTTGGACGGAGACGACGGCGGCGGCGCAGTCGAGCACTTTGTCGAGGCCGACGAAGCCGAATTCGCGGGCGGTGTTGGGGTAGGTTTTGCGGTTGCCGTGTTCCATCGAGAGGCCGCCGCCGACGAGGACGTTGAAGCCGGCGAGGCGGCCGTTTTCTTCGATGGCGACGAAGTTGAGGTCGTTGGCGTGCAGGTCTACGTCGTTGTGCGGGGGGATGACGACGGTGGTTTTGAATTTGCGCGGCAGGTAGTTTGCGCCGAGGACGGGTTCGGTGGCATCGCCGCTGCGGACGCTGTCGGGCAGGGCGGCGGGGGCGGTGGTTGCGGTGGATTCGACTTTTTCGCCGTCGAGCCAGATTTCGGCGTAGGCGCGGGTTTTGGGCAGCAGGTGTTCGCTGATTTTTTTCGCCCATTCGTAGGCTTCGCGGTGCAGGCGGCTTTCTACGGGGTTGCTGGTGCACAGGACGTTGCGGTTTACGTCGCCGGCGGTGGCGATGGAGTCGAGGCCGAGTTTGTGCAGCCATTGGTGCATGGGTTTGATGTTTTGCTTCAATACGCCGTGGAATTGGAAGGTTTGGCGGTTGGTCAGGCGGATGGTGCCGTAGGCGGTGTGTTCGCCGGCAAATTCGTCTATGCCCAGCCATTGCGCGGGGCGGATGATGCCGCCGGGCAGGCGGCAGCGCAGCATGACGTTTTTGTTGGGCTCGAGTTTTTGTTCCAGGCGTTCGGCGCGGATGTCGCGGTCGTCCTGTTCGTACATGCCGTGGAAGCGGATGAGTTGGAAGTTGTCGCCGTTGAAGCCGCCGGTAAGGCCGTCGCCGAGATCTTCGGCAATGCTGCCGCGCAGGTGGCGGCTTTGGCCTTTAAGGCGTTCGTTGTCGGAGAGGGGCGCGTCGGGCAGTTTGGCGCGGGGATCGGCTGCGGTGGTATCGGTCATTGTTGTGCTTTGTTTGATATTGGTTTGGGAGGACGATACTTTAAACAGGCCGTCTGAAAAGCGGAAAGAATGCTTGCTTGTATAGAAAGAAACAACGGTTATAAAAACGTTGCGGCGATGGCGGTGCGGGGCAGGGAGGCCGTCTGAAAATCCGGAATGTCGGATTTTCAGACGGCCTTGTTTTTTATTTTGCAAACGGCGGTGCAAATATTTGAAGCCGCGTGCGTCGCCGTGCGACACACCCTGCCTGAAACGGCGGAGGCCGTCTGAAAAACGGAATTTCGGATTTTCAGACGGACTTTTCCGTTTTGCAAACGGCTTTTGTGTTGCTTGTGGGGCAAATAAAAAAATCCGTCCGCCGAGTGCATGACGGGTAGGGTGTGTCGCCTCAAGCGACGCACGCGTTTACCGTTGTGGCGCAGAGGCCGTCTGAAAAGTGCAAACGGTATTCCGGATGCGCCGAACCGGTGTTTTCAGACGGCCTTGCTTTTTATTTTGCAAACGGCGGTGCAAATATTTGAAGCCGCGTGCGTCGCCGTGCGACACACCCTACCTGAAACGGTGAAGGCCGTCTGAAAAAATGTCATTTCGGATTTTCAGACGGCTTTTTCCGTTTTGCAAACGGCGGTGCCGACGTATGCAAGCGCGTGCGTCGCTTGGGGCGGCACACTCTGCCTTAGTTGCGGAGGGTGTCAGCAGCCGTGCCGCAGCCGTCCGTTTTCAATCACGGCGGTTTCGTCGGCGAGGGCTTTTGCGTCTTCGGGGTCGTGGGTGATGAGTAAGAGCGGGATGCCGAGTTCGCGTTGCAGGGCGGCGGTGTGTCCGCGCATTTGGGCGCGCAGGGCGGTATCGAGGGCGGAGAAGGGTTCGTCGAGCAAAAGCCAGGATGGGCTGGTGATGCAGGTACGGGCGAGTGCGGTGCGCTGGCGTTGGCCGCCGGAGATTTGGCTCGGGTAGTGGTCGGCCACGGTATCAAGCTGCATTTTGTCGAGCCATTCGGCCGCTTCGAGCCGGGCGCGGCGGCGGCTCGGGCTGAACAAGCCCTGATGCAGGCCGAAGGCGATGTTTTGGGCAACGGTGAGGTGGGGGAACAGGGCGTAGTCTTGGAACAGCAGGCCGGCGCGGCGTTGCTGCGGCGGCAGCCAGATGTTTTGCGCGGTGTCGCCGTAGCATTGTCCGGCGATAAAGACGTGTCCGCGCTGCGGGCGCATCAGTCCGGCCAGAAGCTGCAGGGTGAGGCTTTTGCCCGAGCCGGAGGGGCCGAGGATGGCCAGGCGGCGGGCAGGGGTGCGCACGGCGGCATCGAGGGTGAAAACGCGGCTGCCGTGGGACAAGGCCGTCTGAAAGGCGAAATCGAAGGTTAATGTCTGCTCAGCCACGGTGTTTGTCTCCGTTTAGTCGGGTTACGCTCCACAGTACGGCGATGCAGACGGCGGAAATCAGCCACACGAGGCGGTTGGCCAAATCGTCGTTGCCCGCCTGCACGGCTTCGTATACGGCGATGGACAGGGTTTGGGTCTGGCCGGGGATGCTGCCGGCAATCATCAGAGTCGCGCCGAATTCGCCCAGTGCGCGGGCGAAAGTGAGCAGCAGGCCGGAGAGGATGCCGCGCCAGGCCAGCGGCAGGGTGATGCGGAAGAAAACGGCGGATTCGGACAGGCCGAGTACGCGGGCGGCCTGCTCGTATTGCGGATTGACTTCTTCAAAGGCGGCGCGGGCGGGCTTGAGCACCAGCGGGAAGGTTACGGCCATGGCGGCGGCCACCGCGCCCTGCCAGGTGAAGATCAGGCTGAAGCCGAAGTGTTCCTGCAGCCATTGCCCGAGCGTGCCTTTGCGGCCGAAGAGGACGAGCAGGTAGTAGCCCATCACGGTGGGCGGCAGCACCATCGGCAGGGTGAGCACGGTGTCGATAAAGTTGCGGCCGGTAAAGCGTTTGCGGGCGAGCAGCCAGCTTACGGCAATGCCGAGTATCAGATTGAGCAGGGTCGCCCAGCCGGCGACTTTGAGCGAGAGAAACAGCGCGGGCAGGGCATCTTGGAAGGCGGACATATTCGGGTGTCGGGTTCGGTTACGGGCGGGGAGGCCGTCTGAAAACGGCAAAACGGTTTTCAGACGGCCTTTCGGATTTCGTGCTGACTGCTTCTCCATTTGCGGGGAGGGAGCAGGGATCGGTTGGAGCTTTGGGGCATTTGCGCTTATCGGCCTGAGCGGTTTGGCAAACAGCCGCCCCGAGCCTGCAACCGCCGCAGGGTGTTTTTTCAGACGGCCTCTTTGTTTGCAGGCATTTTGAAAACGCGTGCGTCGCTTGGGCGGCACACCCTACCTGTCGTGCAAACGGCTGTTTTCAGACGGCCTCTTTGTTTGCAGTCATTTTGAAAACGCGTGCGTCGCCGTGCGACATACCCTGCCTGTCTATCTGTTGGCGGATTTGGGTGGGGCGTTTGCGGCAATATTTCTGCGACTGCGTGCGTTTCCTTAGGGCGGAATGCCTTTGAGGCCGTCTGAAATCTGCTCTTTCCAGCCCCGTTGGATGCGCGCACGGGGATGCCGCACACCTGCATAAACTTTCGGGGTTTGTGCGGGATTTCTGCCGCTGCACCGTTGTGCGGCAAATTCGCGAATGGAGGTGTTTTCGGGTGTCGGACTGTTTGGAGGCCGTCTGAAAAAACAGCCTGAAAGCGGGTGGATCCGTTTCAGGCTGCCTGCGTTTTCAGACGGCCTATCCTTATTTGGCTTTGGAGCCTTTGGCGGGGCTGAAGCCGTATTTTTTCAGGATGGTTTGGCCGGCGGGGGAGAGGACGAAGTCCACATAGCTTGCGGCCGCTTTGTTTTTGGCGGCGGCGGCGGGCGCGATGGCGTAGGAAACGGGGGTTTCCAGGGCTACGGCGAAGGCGGTGCGCACTTTGTCTTTGGCCAGCACGGCATCGGTGCGGTAGACAAAGCCGGCTTCGGTTTCGCCGCGTGCGACGTAGTCGAGTGCCTGGCGCACGTTTTGGGTGGAGACGATTTTGGGCTGCAGCGTGGTGTAGAGGCCGGCTTTTTCCAGCGCGCCTTTGGTGTAGCGGCCGGCGGGGACGCTGTCGGGGTTGCCGGCGGCGATGCGGCCGACGGTGGCGGCTTTGAGGTCGGCAAGGGTTTTGATTTTCAGGCGGCTGTCTTTGGGCTGGACGACGACGAGGTCGTTCAGGGCGAAGGTGCGGCGGTGGCTTTGGTCGATGAGGTTTTGCTCCTGCGCTTTGTCCATGGTGGTCTGGTCGGCGGTGGCGAGTACGTCGACGGGTGCGCCTTGGGCAAGCTGTTGCAGCAGTACGCCGGATGCGGCGGTGTTCAGCTTGACGGCGGTATCGGGATGGGCTTTCTGGTAGGCGGCGTTGATTTCCTGAAAGGCTTCTTTCAGGCTGGCGGCGGCGGAGACGGTGAGGTCGTCGGCGAGCGCGGGGGCGGCTGCAAGGGCGAATGCGGCGAGCAGGGCGGTGTTGGCTGGTTTCATGCTTGGTTTCCTTTGCTTGGGTAAGGTCGGCGGGCGGCAGGCCTGAAAAAAGATGCGTTTCGGTGCCGGTTTTGCGGCAATGGAAAACGGCCGTCTTGCATATTGCAGGACGGCCGTTTGGCGGTTTCTTTTTTCAGGCTGCCTTTGCGGGCGCGATTCTCGGGTTTGGCCGGCCGTCTGAAAACCGTACCTGCGGACTAGTCCGAAAGGGGGATTGCGCGGCGGACGGTTTTGTCTATGCCGAAACGGTGTTTTCAGACGGCCTGTGTTTCCCCCGGCTTATTGTGTGCCGTTGCGGCGGCGGACAAGCTGCCACGGGCGGATGAGGTAGAACGCGCTGGCGAAGCCGCTCCACACGTGCACCATGCGGGTGAAGGGGAAGATGAGGAAGAAGGTCATACCCATAAAAATGTGCAGTTTGAACAGGAAGTTGGCATCTGCGATGTAGGCTGCCGCACCGCCCCGGAAGGTTACGATGTGCTGCGCCCACTGCATCAGCAGCACCATTTCGTGGCCGTCGAGATGCCCCATGCTGACGAAGATGGTGGAGAGGCCGAGCAGCAGGGTGAGCAGTATCCAAATCAAAACGAGTTTGTCGCGCCAAGTGCTGTTGATGCTGATGCGGTCGACTTTGAAGCGGCGGATGATGAGGATGACGAGGCCGACCAGGGCGGTGGTGCCGAAGATGCCGCCTGCGGTCATGGCGACAACCTGTTTCGCGCTGTGGCTTACGCCGATGGCATCCCAAAACCACAAGGGTGTCAGCAGGCCGAACAGGTGGCCGAAGAAGACGGCCAGCACGCCGACGTGGAACAGGACGCTGCCCAGGCGCAGCTCGCCCCGGTAGAGCATTTCGCTGGAATCGCTTTTCCAGGTGTACTGCTCGCGGTCGAAACGCATCAGGCTGCCCAATAGGAACACGGCCAGGCAGATATAGGGGTAGATACCGAAGAAAAACTGGTGGAATGTGTTGAGTTCGTTCATGATTTTTCCTTTTCAGACGGCCTTAGGCCGGACGGCCGTTCGGGTAGAACTGTACGGTTTGGACACTGGGCTTGAGCAGCGGCTCGAGCCCTTGCACGTCGGGGCCGAAGGTTTCCATCGCTTCGTCCATGTCGCGCACCGGCGGCTCGGTCAGCGGCTGCGGGGCAACGGGGCTGAGGGCAACGGCGGCTTGCAGCAGCGCGGCATAGGGCGAGCCGTAGGTTGTGAGGTTTTTGCCGATGTGGTTGATGACGTGTACCGCGTCGCCAAGCAGCTTTTCCGCTTCTTCGGCGGGAATGTGGGCAAAAAACTCCAACAGCGCGGGCAGGTAGTCGGGCAGCTCTTCGTCGCCCAGCTCGAAGCCGTGGCGGCGGTATTCTTCGAGCAGATCCACCATCGCGCTGCCCCGGTCGCGGTCTTCGCCGTAAACGTGTTCGAAGATGTAGAGCGCGTGCTGGCGGGTGCGGTCGAATACGAGTACGTAGTCTTCCTGCAATTCGCGCAGGCTGCGGCTGCCGAGATGGTCGAGCAGCGCCTGCAAACCGGCTTTGTGCGCCGAGAGCTCCGGCCATTCGTTTAAGGCCGTCTGAAACTCGGGCAGGGCTTCGATAAGGTCGGCTTCGGGGTAGCACATCAGCGCCGAGAGCCATTTGTAAACCATTGGATTGGCGGCCATCAGTGCACTCCTTCTTCTTTGTTTTTCTCGATGTCTTTGCGGCGGTCGAAGAAGATAATCGGCGTGCCTTTGCGTTTGCCGAACAGGTTTTCCTGGGTCAGGCCGTCGCCGTTGTCGCCCGAGCAGCCGTTGCCGAAGCTGAAGCCGCAGCTGGCTTTGTCTTCAAAGCTGTTTTCCACCATTTCTTTATGTGAAGTCGGAATCACGAAGCGGTCTTCGTAGTTGGCGATGGCGAGAATCTGGTACATGTCTTCGACCATGGCGGGGGTGAGGCCGGTGCCGTCCAGGCTTTGTTCCAGCGTTTCGCCGTGTACCACTTGGCCGCGCTTGAAGCGGCGCATGGCAATCATGCGTTCCAGGGCTTCTTTGATCGGTTCGACTTTGCCGGCGGTTAAGAGGTTGGCCAGATAGCGCAGCGGGATGCGCATTTCGTCCACGCTGGGGATGATGCCGTTTTCGCCGACAAAGCCGTTTTCGATGGCAGACTGGATGGGCGAGAGCGGCGGGATGTACCACACCATGGGCAGGGTGCGGTATTCGGGGTGCAGCGGGAAGGCGATTTTCCAGTCCATCGCCATTTTGTATACCGGCGATTTTTTCGCCGCGTCTATCCAGCTTTGGCTGATGCCTTGTTTTAAGGCTTCGCGTTCGATTTCGGGGTCGTGCGGGTTGAGGAAGATACCGAGTTGGGCTTCGTACAGATCCTGCGGGTCTTCCACGCCGGCGGCTTCTTCGATGCGGTCTGCGTCATACAGCAGCACGCCCAGATAGCGGATGCGGCCGACGCAGGTTTCGGAGCAGACGGTCGGCTCGCCCGCTTCGATGCGCGGATAGCAGAAAATGCATTTTTCGGCTTTGCCGCTCACCCAGTTGTAGTAGATTTTTTTGTAGGGGCAGCCTGAAATGCACATACGCCAGCCCCGGCATTTGTCTTGGTCGATTAACACGATGCCGTCGTCTTCGCGCTTGTAGATGCTGCCGGAGGGGCAGGAGGCGACGCAGGTGGGGTTGAGGCAGTGTTCGCACAGGCGCGGCAGGTACATCATAAAGGTCTGCTCAAACGCGCCCATCATTTCTTTTTGGATGCCTTCAAACAGGGTGTCTTTGGCGCGTTTTTCAAATTCGCCGGCCAAATCGTCTTCCCAGTTGGGGCCCCATTCGACTTTGTCCATTTTTTTGCCGGTCAGCACCGAAATCGGCCGCGCGGTGGGCGGGGTTTTCATTTTCGGCGCGTTTTGCAGATGCTCGTAGTCGTAGGTAAACGGCTCGTAGTAGTCGTCGATCTGCGGCAGGTTGGGGTTGGAGAAAATGTTGGACAGGATTTTCAGACGGCCGCCCTGTTTGGGTACGAGCTTGCCGTTGGGCTTGCGCACCCAGCCGCCCTGCCATTTTTCCTGGTCTTCCCAGTTTTTCGGGAAGCCGATGCCGGGCTTGGTTTCCACGTTGTTGAACCAGGCGTATTCCACGCCGTCGCGGCTGGTCCAAACGTTTTTGCAGGTAACGGAGCAGGTGTGGCAGCCGATACATTTGTCGAGGTTCAGCACCATGCCGACTTGCGCTCTGATTTTCATAGGGAGTTCCTTGTGTTTTGTGTTCTGTTTTTTCAGACGGCCCCAGATGGCTTCGAGGCCGTCTGAAAACAGGGTTTGTTGGTTTTACGGTGCGGCTTCGAAGCCTGCGCGGGGGCTGATGACGGAAACGAGGATGCAGTCTTGCGCGGCATCCGCCCTGTTGCGTGCGCCGTGAATCTGCTGCGGCGCGACAACCACGCTTTCGCCCGCACGGATGGTGCGCTTGCCGTTTGCGCCGTCGTCCAGCTCGGCCTCTCCTTGCAGCACAATCCAGATGTCTGTGCCGTGCGGGTGGCTGTGGGCGGGCAGGCAGGCTCCGGGCGGAATCTGCCACAGCACCATGTTGTCGTGGCGGTCGCGGTGCAGCACGGTGCGCACGGCTTCGCGGCTGCCTTCGTGCAGATGGTCGGCAAAACGGATGATTTGCGGGCTTGGCATTGCGTTTCCTTTCGCTTCCTTTGTCGCTGTCTGTTTTTCAGGCTGCTTTTTCAGGCTGCTTTATTTGGGCAGCCTGAAAGGCCGTCTGAAAACGCTTACAGGCTGTGCAGCTCGACTTTCTCGCCCTCGGCGGCCGGCTCGTCCATCCAGTCGATGTCGCGCATCTTGCGCACGATCACCCACTCGTCGCGGTTGGAACCGACGGTACCGTAGTAGTTGAAGCTGTACGCAAGCTGGGCGTAGCCGCCGATCATATGCGTGGGGTTCAGCACCGCCTTGGTTACGGAGTTGTGGATGCCGCCGCGTTTTTTGGTGGTTTCCGCTGCGGGGGTGTGCACCAGTTTTTCCTGTGCGTGGTACATCAGGATCATGGTTTCGGGGATGCGCTGGCTCACAATCACGCGGCAGGCGATCGCGCCGTTGGTGTTGAACACTTCCACCCAGTCGTTGTCCGCAAGGCCGGCTTTTTTCGCGTCAATCTCGGATACCCACACGTGCGGGCCGCCGCGCGAGAGCGTGAGCATGCGCAGGTTTTCCGAATAGGTGCTGTGGATGCCCCATTTCTGGTGCGGGGTGAGGAAGTTGAGCGTGATTTCGGGGTTGCCGTTGGGGCGCATGCCGAGCAGTTTTTTGGTGGTTTTGGTGTCCACGGCGGGGCGGTAGGCGCAGAAGGCCGCGCCAAAGTCGCGCATCCATTTGTGGTCTTGGTAAAACTGCTGGCGGCCGGAGAGGGTGCGCCACGGAATCAGCTCGTGCACGTTGGTGTAGCCGGCGGTGTAGCACACGGTTTCGCTTTCCACGCCCGACCAGATCGGCGAGGTAACGATTTTGCGCGGCTGGGCGACGATGTCGCGGAAGGCGATATGGGTATGCTCGCTGGCGTTGATCAGGTGGGTGTGGTCGCGGCCGGTGATGTTGCCCAAGGCCTGCCAGGCTTTTTTGGAAACATGGCCGTTGGTTTCGGGGGCGAGGGTCAGAATCATCTCGGCCGCGTCGATGGCGGTGTCGATTTTCGGCTGGCCTTTGCCCGCGCCTTCGCTCTGTACGCCGTTGAGTTTGCGCAGGTAATCGACTTCGTGCTTGGTGTCCCAGGCCATGCCTTTGCCGTTGTTGTTCACTTTTTCCAACAGCGGGCCGATGGAGGTGTATTTTTCGTACACCGCGCCGTAGTCGCGTTCGACCACGGTCATCATCGGCATGGTTTTGCCGGGAACCGGCTCGCATTCGCCCAGTTTCCAGTCTTTCGGGTCAAAGGGCTGGCCGAGTTCCTGCGGGCTGTCGTGCATCAGCGGGGTAAGCACGATGTCTTTGCGCACGCCCAGATAGTCTTTGGCCAGTTCGCTGAATTTTTTGGCCAGGCCTTTGTAGATTTCCCAGTCGGAACGGCTCTGCCACAAGGGCTGCACGGCTTCGGTAAAGGGGTGGATGAAGGGGTGCATGTCCGAAGTGTTGAGGTCGTTTTTCTCGTACCAGGTGGCGGTGGGGAAAATCAAGTCGGCATACAGGCAGGTGGTGTTCATGCGGAAGTCGAGCAGGGTAAACAAATCCAGCTTGCCTTCCACGCCGGGGCGTTGTTTGACTTCGGAAGGTTTCAGGCAGTCGTCTTCGTCGCTCATCAGGCCGTTTTGCGTGCCCAGCAGGTATTTGAGGAAATACTCGTGGCCTTTGCCGGACGACCCCAGAATGTTGGAGCGCCAGATAAACATGTTGCGCGGCCAGTTTTTCGGGTTTTCCGGATCGTCGCACGACATGTTCAGGCTGCCTTCTTTCAGGGATTTCACGGTGTATTCCACCGGATTCATCCCCGCTTTTTCGGCCGCGTCGGTTACGTCCAGCGGGTTGGTTTCCAGCTGCGGCGCGGAGGGTGTCCAGCCCATGCGTTCGGCTTTGGCGTTGTAGTCGATCATGGTCAGGCGGCGCATGTCGTCGGAAGCGTCGGGCGACAGAAGCTCGTCGGCGGACACGGTTTCGTGGCGGTATTGGCCGGTGTGGTTGTAGAAGAAGGAGGTGCCGGCCATCTGGCGGGCGGGGCGGTGCCAGTCGAGTGCGAAAGTCAGCGGTGCCCAACCCGATTGCGGGCGCAGTTTTTCCTGGCCGACGTAGTGGCACCAGCCGCCGCCGGATTTGCCGATGGTGCCGCACATCATCAGCATGTTGATCAGGCCGCGGTAGTTCATGTCGAGGTAGTACCAGTGGTTCAGACCCGCGCCGACGATAATCATCGAGCGGCCTTTGGTGTCGTGCGCGTTTTGGGCAAACTCGCGGGCAACCTGAATCACACGCTCGGCAGGCACGCCTGTGTGTTTTTCCTGCCATTTCGGGGTGTAGGGTTTGTCTTCGGAATAGTCTTTGGCAACGGCTTCGTCGTCCAAGCCGTGATCCACGCCGTATTGGGCAACCAGCAGGTCGAATACGGTGGCGGCCAGGGCGGTGCTGCCGTCGGCCAGCTTCACACGTTTCACAGGCACTTTGCGGTATACCTTGTCGGCTTCGTATTCGCCGCCGAAGTAGTCGAAGCCCACGCGCACCACGTCGTCGGCACGGTCTTTCAGCGTCATTGCGGCTTTAACGTCTTCTTTGCCCTGCGCTTTGGTTTCCAGATTCCACTTCTTGCTGCCGTCCCAGCGGAAGCCTATCGAGCCGTTGGGTACGGCCAGCGTGTCGGAGGTTTCGTCCCATACCAGTACTTTCCAGTCGGGATTTTTTTCTTCGCCGAAATTGCCGTCGAGCTGCGAGGCGCGCAGGGTGTATTCCGGCTTGTAGTGTTCGCCGTCGCGCTGCAGGCGCACCAGCACCGGCATGTCGGTGAGGCGGCGGCAGTAGTCTTGGAAATAATCCGAAGGATTGTCGATATGGAATTCTTTGAGAATCACATGCCCCATCGCCATCGCCAGCGCGGCATCCGTACCTTGGCGCGGTGCAAGCCAGATGTCGCTGAACTTGGCCATTTCGCCGAAGTCGGACGACACGGCCACGGTTTTGGTGCCTTTGTAGCGCACTTCGGTATAAAAGTGCGCGTCGGGCGTGCGGGTCATCGGAATGTTCGAACCCCATACCAAGAGGTAGTTGGAGTTGTACCAGTCGGCCGATTCGGCTACGTCGGTCTGCTCGCCCCAAGTCTGCGGGCTGGCGGGCGGCAAATCGCAATACCAGTCGTAAAACGACAGCGGCACGCCGCCGATTAATCCCAGATAGCGTGCGCCCGAGGCGTAGCTGATCATCGACATGGCGGGAATCGGCGAGAAGCCGATGATGCGGTCGGGGCCGTATTTTTTGATGGTGTAGCAGTTGGCGGCGGCCACCATTTCATAGGCTTCGTCCCAGTTGGAGCGCACGAAGCCGCCCATGCCGCGCTGTGATTTGTAGGATTTGGAACGCTCCGGGTCTTCTACAATCCATTTCCACGCTTCAATCGGGTCTTTGGTTTTGCGCGTTTCGCGCCACAATTCGGCCAGTGCGCCGCGCATCATCGGGTATTTGATGCGCTGGGCGGAATAGACATACCAGCTGTACGAAGCCCCGCGCGGGCAGCCGCGCGGCTCGTGGTTGGGCAGGTCGGGGCGGGTGCGCGGGTAGTCGGTCTGTTGGGTTTCCCAAGTGATGATGCCGTTTTTCACATAAATCTTCCACGAACACGAACCGGTGCAGTTCACGCCGTGGGTGGAGCGGGCGACTTTGTCGTGCGCCCAGCGGCTGCGGTAGGCGTTTTCCCACGCGCGGTCTTCTTCGACCATTACGCCGTGTCCGTTGGAAAAGGGTTCGCGTTTGCGCTTGAAAAAGGTCAAACGGTCTAAAAAGAGGCTCATGGTGTATTTCCTTGGTTGGTGCGGATTGCGTTTTGTATCCGGCCGTATTTTCAGGAGTCTGGAAACACGGTATCCGTTATGCTGCGGAATAGTAAGGGAAAGAGCGTGCAAAAAAAATGCGCCGAAAGGGGCGGGGGGCTAGGGCGGAAGTAGGGGCGGAGGCTGCTTTTCGGGGTAGGGCGGGATAGTTCTTTGGGAGTAGGTGCGGGTGGGATTGAGGCCGTCTGAAAAGTTTTCAGACGGCCTCTTTGTCGTGCAAATATGCCGGATGGCTCAGAACGAATAGCGCATATCCATATAGTAGCTGCGCCGACGCTCGTTGTAGGTGCGGGCGGTGCCGGCGGTGCGCAGGATGGTTTTGTCAAACAGATTGTTCACGCCTGCCCGGACATCGACACGGTCTTTCCAATTGTAGCCGACGTTGAAGCCGAAGATGCCGTAGCTGCCCAACCCGTATTTGCTGACGACGCTCTGGCCGGTGGTGTAGATGACATCCATAAAGCGGGTGGGGTTGCTGCGGGTCTGCTGGCGGCCGTAGTAGGTGTAGGTGGCGTTGAAGTCCCAGCGGGGGATAATCTGCCAGTTCAGCGTGCTGTTGATTGTGTATTTGGGCACGATGGATACGGGGTTGTCGCGGCGTTTGTCTTTATTGCGGCTCATGTAGGTGAAGTTGGTCGACCAAGTGAGCTTGTCGCGCACCAGCGGCAGGGTTACGTTGCCTTCCAAGCCTGCGAGTACCGCGCTGCCGCCGTTGCCCCAGCGGTAGACGGGGGTGGTGGTGTAGTTGCGGTAGACGGGGTTGCCGCCGGGGGGTGTTGTCGGCACGGATTTCGCGGTTGTAGCCGCCGGCGGGGCCGTTTACGGTGCCGACCTAGCTGCCTTCGTCAACAATGCGGTTTTTGTAGTTGTTGTGGAAGAAGGCGAGCGAGGCGAGGTAGCCGTCTTTTTTGAACTCGAAGCCGATTTCTTTGTTCAGGCTGGTTTCGGGCTTGATGCTGCTGTTGCCGAGGAAGTAGCAGTCGCGTCCCCAGTCGAAGCCGCCGGCGTGGCTGTTGCGGTAGGGGTCGGCCGCCGTGCCGCTGCCGCCGGTGGCGTTTTGCGCATTGGGGTTGTTCCAATGGTTGCGGCTGTCGATGGGGCAGCCGTTGCTGGCGTTGATCAGCAGGTAGTTTTCCTGCGTTTGGTAGAGATTGGGCGCTTTGAAGGCGCGGGCGATGCCGCCTTTGATTTTCCAGTTGGCGTTTACCGCGTGCGAGAAGTTGAACGAGGGTGAGAACACCGAGCCGAAGGCGGTGTTGTAGTCCCAGCGCAGGCCGGGGGTGAGGTAGGTTTGGCCGTCGTTTAGTGCGATATTGTCTTCGGCATAGAGCGCGTAGTTGTTTTGCGAGGCTTTGCCGCTGCGGCCGTTGGCGGCCAGCCACGGGATTTGGCCGTAGGTTTTGGCCACGGCGGTCATGGAAACGGAGTCGTCAAGCTCCGAGCGGCCGGCTTCTGCGCCGAGGGTTACGGTGTGGCGGCCGAAAGGCAGGTCGGCTTTGCTGCCGAAGCGGTAGTTTTTCAGGATGCTGTCGGCAAAGCCCGTGCTGCTGTTGTATGCGCCTTCGGTGCTGCCGAGCAGGCCTTCGGGCAGGTGGCTGTTGACGGTTTTGTCAAATCCGATATGGCTTTCGACTTCGCCCCAGTCCCAAATGCCGTTGTGCGAGAGGGCGTAGCTTTGGCGGTTTCCGTGCCCAGCAGCATGGGCGCGACTTTTTGTACGGCCGGTACGAGTACGTTGCTGTTTTGCGTGTCGCCGTTGTAGATATTGCCCTGGCGGCTGTAGGCGGCATCGAACATCAAGCGTTGGTCGGGCGTGATGTTCCATGTCAGGCGGCCGGCGATGTCGCGGTTGCGCAGACCCTCCCGCCCGGCCGAAAGCGTGGTTTTCGAGGCTTTGGCGCTGTCGTTGATGTCGAACTGGTCGGGGTTGGTTTTGTTCAGGTTGCCGTAGAGACGGAAGCCCAGTTTGTCTTGGACTATCGGGCCGCTCAAGGAGAAATTGGCGCGGCGGGTGTTGCCCTGCTGTGTGCCGCTGTCGGGCTGGTCGTAAAACAGGCCGACGCTGCCGTGCAGCTCTTGGCTTACGCCTTTGGTGCGGATGTTGACTACGCCGCCCATCGCGCCCGAGCCGTAGCGGGCGGCGGCCGGGCCGCGTAAAACTTCGATTTTTTCAATCATTTCCGGCGGTACCCAGTTGGAATCGCCGCGCGTGTTGCGCACGCCGCTGCGGCCGTAGCGTTCGGAGTTGCGCGAGTTGGCGGGTTTGCCGTCGATTAAAATCAGGGTGTTGTCGGGACCCATCGAGCGGATGTCGATTTGGCGTTTGTTGCCGCGTTCGCCGCCGGGGGAGTTGGTACTCAGATTTACGCCCGGCATTTTGCTGACGATTTCGGAAATGTCGTTGGCAACGGGGGGGCGCTGCAAATCCTGTCCGGTGATGACGGACACGCCGAGCTGCTGCTTGGCCTGGCGTTCGGCGGTAACGTGTACGGTTTGCAGGCTGCCGCTTTCGGAGGCTTCGGCTGCGGCTGCGGCGGAGGCTTCGGCAGCTTCGGCGGTGGTGTCGGCAAAGACGCTGCCGGAGGCCAGCAGGGCGGCGAGGACGGTGGGTCGGAACAAATTGGGTTTCATGTTTGCGGAATCCGTTTGACTGGGGTTTGTTAAGATGTTATTTCTTGTTTTTGCAGCGGCTTTGACAGCCGCATTTACAAAAGCGGCGGCATTGTAAAGCTCCGTTGTGCGAAAAATACTGCACCGACGGACTAATCCTTTCAGACAATCACGATGCCGGTATTTTTATGATGCAATCCGCGCCCTTCCAGACGGCCGAAACGTCGGAAAGGCCGTCTGAAAATCCGCTTCGGGCTTCTTTTCAGACGGCCTGCCCCGTTTTCCAAACCGGCAAACACAACACCATGCCCCGAATCCCTTATTCCGTCCTGCTCGTCCTTACTTTCGCCGCCCTTGCGGCGGCCGCCGTCTGCGCCCTGTCGTGGGGACGCTATCCCGTTCCGCCGGCCGCCGTTTGGCAGACCCTCACCGGACAGAACGCCGACGAAACCTACGCCAACATCATCTTCAACCTGCGCCTGCCGCGCATTGCCGCCGCCCTGCTGGTGGGCGCGGCTCTGTCGCTGGCGGGCGCGGTGTACCAGGGCATTTTCCGCAACCCGCTGGTGTCGCCCGACCTGCTGGGCGTTTCCTCCGGCGCGTGCGTCGGCGCGGCGGCGGCGGTGCTGGCGGGCGGCGGCATCCTGATGATGCAGGGCGCGGCCTTTGCCGGCGGACTCCTGGCCGTTGCCCTCACCCTCGCCCTGCCGCGCCTGATCGGGCGCGATTCGGCGGTGGTGCTGGTGTTGGCGGGCATTGTCGTGTCCGGCTTTATGTCCGCCACGCTCGGTCTGATCAAATATCTGGCCGATCCGGAAACCGAGCTGGCCGAAATCGTTTATTGGCAGATGGGGAGCCTCGCCCGGGCGGAAACCGGCCAGCTCCTCCTGCTCGCGCCGCTGATGCTGCTGCCCGCGCTGGTGCTGCTGATGATGCGCTGGCGGGTCAATGTGTTGTCGCTGGGCGAGCGCGAAGCGCGGCTGGCGGGCGCGGACACCCGCAAAGAGCGCACGCTGATGATCGTCTGCGCCACCCTGCTCACCGCTTCGGCCGTGTGCCTGAGCGGCACCATCGGCTGGCTCGGCCTCGTCGTCCCCCATCTGGCCAGGATGACGGCGGGCGACAACAACGTCCGCAGCCTGCCGCTGGCCCTGTTGTTCGGCGCACTGTTCCTGCTCGGCGCAGACACCCTCGCGCGCAACCTCTACGAACAGGAAATCCCGCTGGGCATCCTCACCGGCTTTATTGGCGCCCCGTTTTTCGCCTGGGTGCTGGTGCGGCAGAAACCGGCGGATTGAGGCCGTCTGAAAACACAGCCGCGTGCGTGGCTGCGCCACACACCCTGCAACCGTCCTGCGTAGGGTGTGTCGCCTAAGCGACGCACGCGTTCCCGAATTTCGAGAAACTAAGTCCGTTTGAAAACACAGGCCGCGTGCGTGGCTGCGCCACACACCCGGCAACCATTCCGCGTAGGGTGTGCCGCCTAAGCGGCGCACGCGTTCCCGAATTTCGGAAAAAAGGCCGTCTGAAACCCCGTTCCCATAACCCCAAACAAGGAAACCCGCCATGTTCCGACACCCCGTCAAAACCCTTGCCGCCGTGCTTCTCGGCGCAACGCTCGCCTTTGCCCCCGCCCACGCCCGCAGCGTGCGCGACATCAAAGGCAATGCCGTCGAAATCCCCGATCAGGTAAACCGCATTGCCGATTTGTGGCCGGCCAACAACCAAGTCGTGCTGCTGCTCGGCGGCGCAGACAAGCTCGTCGGCACCGTCGAAGCCATCCACAAACGCCCGTGGTTTGCCAAAGTCTATCCGCGCATCAAAAAAGTGCCCGCCCTCTCCAACGGCCAGACCGTGCAGAGCGAAGCACTGCTGGCCGCCCGTCCCGACGTGGTGCTGCTCTCCCAGCCCGCCATGCAGCAGCAGGTAAACCGCGCCGGCCTGAAAACCGTTTTGGTGCAGTTTCAAAATTACGAAGGCCTGAAAAAAACCGTCTCCATCACCGCCGAGGTGATCGGCGGCAACGCCCCGCAGATTGCCAAACAGTACAACGCCGAGCTGGATGCCAACATCCGCCTCGTTTCCGAGCGCACCAAAAACATTCCCGACACGCAAAAGCCGCTGGTACTGCACATCTCCGACGGCGGCAACCTGCGCAAAATCGACGGAGGCCGCTCCATCGTCGGCGACTGGATACGCATCGCCGGCGGCCGCACCGCGCTGCCCGACACCGCCAACCTCGCCGAAGTGCCGATGGAGGAAATCGTCAAAGCCAACCCCGACATCATCATCATCGGCGGCCGCAACGGCGCGGCGGCCATCGCTAAAATCCGCCGCGACCCGGCCTGGCAGAGCATCAAAGCCGTCAAAAACAACCGCCTCCACCCCAATCCCGGCGGCACCTTCGGCTGGGACAGATACAGCGCGGAAGGCGCGCTGCAGGTGTTGTGGGCGGGCAAACTGTTCCACCCCGCCCGCTTCGGCGACGTGGACATTCCCGCCAAAACCCAGGCGTTTTACAAAAAATACTACCGCTACGATTTGAACAAAGGCGACGCGCAGCGGATTGCGGACGGACTCGATCCGCAGTAGGGCGGACGGAACAACCGGAAAGGCCGTCTGAAAACATAGGCCGCGTACGTGGCTGCGCCATACACCCTACAACCATTCCGCGTAGGGTGTGTCGCCCAAAGGCGACGCACGCGTTCCTTGCCATTTGGAAAATAAGGCCGTCTGAAAACCTAAGCCGCGTGCGTGGCTGCGCCACACACCCTACAAACCATTCCGCGTAGGGTGTGCCGCCCAAAGGCGACGCACGCGTTCCCCGATTTTCGAGAAACTAAGTCCGTTTGAAAACATAGGCCGCGTGCTTGGCTGCGCCACACACCCTGCAACCATTCCGCGTAGGGTGTGTCGCCCAAAGGCGACGCACGCGTTCCTTGCCATTTGGAAAATGAGGCCGTCTGAAAAACCTAAGCCGCGTGCGTGGCTGCGCCACACACCCTGCAACCATTCCGCGTAGGGTGTGTCGCCTAAGCGACGCACGCGTTTCCCGTCAATCGCCGCTAATCCAGTCCATCCCCCGCAGATGGGGGACAGACATATTTCAGACGGCCTTCAAAGCAGTCTGCGCAGCGAAGCGGAGTTGCGAAGCCGAAACCGGAAAAGCAGAAAGGCCGTCTGAAAACGGAAAACCCGTTTTCAGACGGCCTTTTTTGCGGGGCGGATCTGTGTTATGTCCGTGCCGCTTTCAGAACACGGCGGGCGTATACGGCCATACCGAAGACGAATACGGCCAGGCCGAGGAATTTGGCGGCGGTGTCCCAGTTTTGCAGGCCGAGTGCCAGCGGCGAATCGGAGCCGCCGTTGGCCAGGGAAAGGGTGATGATGAAGGCCATCAGCACGCCGATCAGGCTCTCGCCGACAATCAGGCCGGCGGCAAACAGGGTGCCGGTGCGTTCGGCTTTTTTCAGGCTGTTTTCGGCATCGCCGCCCGCGCGTTTGCGGATGCGCGATTTAATCCACGCGGCCAGCACGGCTCCGATGATAATCGGCATATTGATCGAGGGCGGCAGGTAGATGCCCATGCCCACGGCCAATACGGGCAGGGCAAACTTGCCGCCGCTGCTTTTTTTCAGCACCAGATCGACAACAATCAGCGCAATGCCGAGCCCCGCGCCGAAGAAGATGTAGCCCCACGGCAGGTTGTGGCTGAAAATGCCCTGGGCGATGGTGGTCATCAGCATGGCCTGCGGCGCGGCCAGAGCCTGCGAAGCATCCATGCCTTCGCGCGGCATGGCGCCGGTAAAGCCGTAGGCTTCGTAGAGCAGCTCCAACACGGGGGCGATGACGAGGGAGCCGACCACGCAGCCGATAATCAGCGCAACCTGTTGCAGGCGCGGAGTCGCGCTGACCAGATAGCCGGTTTTCAAATCCTGCAAGTTGTCGTTGGAAATCGAGGCCACGCTGATAACGGCGGAGCAGCAGAACAGGGTCAGCGCGATCATAAAGCGGCGGTTGCCTTCGTCGGCAAACAGGCCGGAAGAATCGCCCAAGGCCAGCAGCACCAGCGAAACCAACACCACGGACACAATGCCGATGCCGGAAATCGGGCTGGAAGAAGAGCCGACCAGTCCGGCCATGTAGCCGCAGGCGGCGGCCACCAGAAAGCCGATGACCGAAGCCAGCAGGGTACACAGCAGCACCAGCGTCCAGGCCAGACCCGAGGAGATGCCGGCGGCGGCGACAAAGTGGTAGAAGCTCAACGCCAGCAGCACCATCATGCCCAAAGTGAGCAGAATCATGGATTTGGGCGACAGATCCTGATCGGTGCGCTCGGCGGTGTGGCGGCCGGTGCCGCTGAATGCCTGAAACGACAGCTTCATGCCTTCGAGCATGGGTTTGACCAGTATCAGCAGCGTCCACACCGAGGCCACGGCGATGGTGCCCGCGCCGATCAGGCGCACTTTTTCCCGCCAAATCTGCATGGCGAACGCGGCCGTTTCCATATCGGCAGGCTGCGGCACGGAGGATGAAAAATACGGCACGGCACCAAACCAGGTAAAGACGATGCCGGTCAGGATGGCCATGCCGCCGGTAATCCCCACCAGATAACCTGCGCCCAAAAGGGCCAGCGAAAAGCCCATCGGAATTTGGAACACGGCGGTTCCCGCTTTAAACCAGTAGCCCGCGCTGTCGGCAATCACGCGCAGCCCGCCGGCAAGAAAGCCTGCTGCTCCGGCCAGCACGCCGCCTGCGGCGATTTCCTTCACGCCGCTGCCGCCTTCGTCTTGTCCGCCGGCATTGTTGCCCACTTTCAGGATTTCGGCTGCGGCCACGCCTTCGGGATAGGGCAGGTTGCTTTTTACCACCATCGCGTAGCGCAGCGGGATGGTGAACACCACGCCCAAAATACCGCCCGCCGCGCACAGCAGCGTGGTCTGCCAAAAGGGAAAGCCGCTCCAATAGCCCGCCATCAGCAGGCCGGGCAGCACGAAAATAATGGTGGAGAGCGTGCCGGCCGCCGAAGCCTGCGTCTGCACCATATTGTTTTCAAGGATATTGCTGCCGCTGGCGAATTTGAGCACCGCCATCGAAATGACGGCGGCGGGAATCGAGGTGGCGAAAGTCAGCCCCACTTTCAGGCCGAGGTAAACGTTGGATGCGGTAAATACCACGGTAATCAGCGCACCCAAAACCATGCCGCGCAGCGTCAGCTCGCGCAGCCCCGCATAGGGATCGGTAGGATTGGACGGAGTCATAAAGGGATTCTCTGTGTTGTTCTTGGAGGGCGAATAGTGTTGTCTTCGTGAAAAAATGTCAAGAAAAAGCAGCAAACCTTTGCAAACCCACTGCCGTCGGGATGCGGATGGCGGGTAAAACGGCTGCCGTTGCGGTTTGGGCGGCAGCGGCGTGCGGGACGGGACAGGGCAGAACGGTAGCGGTGCAGCAGGCGAAAGGCCGTCTGAAAACGGATTTTCCGTTTTCAGACGGCCTTTATTTCCTCCTCCGCTTGCAGGGGATGGCCAGGGTAAGGAAGGCCGCCGTTCCGGCTGGGTTTGCGGCGGGAAAGCGGTTTTGCAAACCGCCCCCCTTCACAACCCTCCCCCGCGCGGGCGCAGGAGAGGGAGTTTTGTTGGCGGCGGATTGGCGTTTGTAAGCCGTATCGGCATCTTCCCGAAAGTCTGGAAGCGCGTGCACCGCTTTGGGGCGGCGCAGCCTGCGCGGGATTGTTGTGGGGTGTGGGGTGTGTGGTGTGCAGCCGCGCACGCGGCTTGTGTTTTTCAGACGGCCTTTTGCTGGAAATCGCGGGACTGCGTGCATCGCTTAGGCGGCACACCCTGCCTTGAAAATGGGGGGCACGGACTTGGGGCGGTACACCGCTCGGGAATAACGGTGGGCGGATTTGGCAGAGGTTGCGGATGAAAAGGCCGTCTGAAAACGGTTTGGCGGTTTTCAGACGGCCTGTGGTGCGGGTTTCCATCCGTATTGCCTGCGTGCCGCGCAAACGGTTTGCCGGAAAGGGGCTTACATTTCTCCGTAGTTCGGGCCGCCGCCGCCTTCGGGACAGACCCAGGTGATGTTTTGGGTGGGGTCTTTGATGTCGCAGGTTTTGCAGTGGATGCAGTTGGCGGCGTTGATTTGTAGGCGGGGCGTGCCGTTTTCCTGATGGATTTCGTATACGCCGGCGGGGCAGTAGCGGGTTTCGGGCGAGGCGTATTCTTTGTAGTTGATGTCGATCATGGCCTGCGGGTCGCGCAGGACGAGGTGGGAGGGCTGGTTTTCTTCGTGGGCGACGTTGGCGAGAAAAACGCTGTCGGTGCGGTTGAAGGTGAGGATGCCGTCGGGTTTGGGATAGGCGATGGGGCGGCTGGCGGCGGCTTTTTTCAGGCTGCCGTAATCGGTGCCGTGGTGTTTGAGTGTCCACGGGGTGCGGCCTTTGAAAAAATACTGTTCGAGGCCGGTGTAGGCGAAGGCCGGCCACAGGCCCCATTTGAACGACGGACGGATGTTGCGGGCGGCGTGGAGTTCGCGGTAGAGCCAGCTTTGTTCAAACAGGGTTTGGTAGGCGGCGGCTTCGGTACCGCTTTGGTTTGCTTCGCCGTTTTCGTTGAGGACGGGGAAGACGGCTTCGGCGGCGAGCATGGCGGATTTGATGGCGCAGTGGATGCCTTTGATGCGGGGGACGTTGAGGAAACCGGCCGCGTCGCCGATGAGTGCCGCGCCGGCAACGGTGAGGCGGGGCAGGCTTTGCAGGCCGCCTTCGCTCAGGGCGCGTGCGCCGTAGGCGATGCGGCGGCCGTCTGAAAAGACGGGGGCGATGGCGGGGTGGGTTTTGAAGCGTTGGAATTCTTCAAAGGGGGAGAGGTAGGGGTTTTGGTAGTCCAGGCCGACGACGAAGCCGACGGCGACGCGGTTGCCGTCGAGGTGGTAGAGGAAGGAGCCGCCGTAGGTTTTGCTGTCGAGCGGCCAGCCGGTAGTGTGGAGGGCAAGGCCGGGGCGGGCGTGTTCGGGGCGGATTTCCCAGATTTCTTTGATGCCGATGCCGTAGGTTTGCGGCTGGCTGTTCCGGTCGAGGCCGAAGCGGCGGATGAGCTGCTTGCTGAGCGAGCCCCGGCAGCCTTCGGCAAGCAGGGTCTGCTGTGCGTACAGCTCCATGCCGGGCTGGAAGTTGCCGGTGGCCTGCCCGTCTCTGCCTATGCCCATGTCGCCGGTGGCGATGCCTTTGACGGAGCCGTCGGGGTGGTAGAGGAGTTCGGAGGCGGCGAAGCCGGGATAGATTTCCACGCCGAGTGCTTCGGCCTGTCCGGCGAGCCAGCGGGTGAGGAGGCCGAGGCTGATGATATAGTTGCCTTCGTTGCGGAAACTCGGGGCGGTGGGCAGGCGGAAGGCGCGTTTTTCTGTGAGGAAGAGGACGCGGTCTTCGCTGACGCTGCGGGTGAGGGGTGCGCCGTTTTCTTTCCAGTCCGGCAGCAGTTCGTTGAGTGCTTTGGGGTCGATAACCGCGCCGGAGAGGATGTTTGCGCCCACTTCCGAGCCTTTTTCGACAACGCAGACGCTGATGTCGCGCCCGTGTTCCTGTGCGAGTTGTTTGAGGCGGATGGCCGCGCTGAGTCCGGCCGGGCCCGCGCCGACGACGAGTACGTCGTAGTACATGCTTTCGCGTTCGATGGTTGTGTCCATTTGTCTGTATTTTTTTGGTTTTTATGGTTTGAGGCCGTCTGGAAACGGAACGGCGGTTTTCAGACGGCCTGTCTGTCCTGCCGGCTTATTTGGCTTTTTCGCCGAGCAGGCGGGCGATGATGCCGTCGGCCTGTTGTTGCAGGTTGGGGCTGGTGCGGTAGTCTTTTTCGTCGTTGAGCGAGTATTTCACCGCGCCGACGGCATATTCTGGCGTGCGCAGGAGGAGGGAGGCTGTGCGTATGGTGTCGTCGTTGCCGCCGGATTTGAAACGCAGGTTGTAGGGGCATTCGGGTTGGTAGAGTTTTTTGTCGTATCCGGCAACGGTTTCGGAGGTGATGCCGCGTTTGGCCAGCGCGGCGGCAAAATGGCGGTCGAGTTCGGAGGGACGCGCGCTGTCGTTGCGGATGATGCAGACTTTGCGGATGTTGGCCAGGTCGTCTTTTTTGGCGTATTTGACGGAGGACGTGGAATGGCAGCCGGCCAGCGCGAGGACGGCGGCGGGCAGCAGCAGGGCGGCGGGTTTGTTCATGGTGTGTTCCTGTGTTTCGCAGTGGCGGGGATTTCAGACGGCCTGCCGTATGCAGGATTCCGATACGCGGCAGGCCGTCTGAAAAACGGATGGCGGCACGATTGGATGTTTGTTTTTCCGTTGGATGTTTTTCCGTTGGCTTTTTCTAGCGGGTGTTTTTCATCAGACGCTGTTTTTCGCGTTTCCAGTCGGCTTCTTTCAGGCTCTGGCGTTTGTCGTGCTGTTTTTTGCCTTTGGCCAGGCCGATGTCCATTTTGATGTAGCCGCGTTTGTAGTGCAGGTTGAGCGGCACGAGGGTGTAGCCGCTGCGTTCGACTTTGCCGATGAGTTTGTTGATTTCGCCCTGTTTGAGCAGGAGTTTGCGCGGGCGCACCGGATCGGGGCGGACATGGGTGGAGGCGGTGGGCAGGGCGGTGATGTGGCTGCCGACGAGGTAGAACGCGTCTTTCTTCCAATGGATGTAGCTCTCTTTGAGCTGGACGCGGCCGGCGCGTACGGCTTTCACTTCCCAGCCGTCGAGCACCAGTCCGGCTTCGATTTCGTCTTCGACGAAGTAGTCGTGGTAGGCTTTTTTATTATTGGCAATACTCATTTTTCCAACTCGCTGTTTTTGCAGGCGCGCATTGTAGCAGAAAGCACCGCAGGGCGCGGCGGGCGGCTATAATCGCGTTTTTGTGCCGGATGCCCGCCATGCCCAAGCAACGCAAACTGATTTTCGCCGCCGCCCTGTTGTTTTTGTTTGCCGCCGTGAAGCTGGCCGCACTTTACTGGTGGACGGGAAAACAGCCTGCGGCGGAGGACGTGCGCTGCGACCTTGCCGCCGGCTGTACGCTGCCGGATGGCGCGGTGCTGCGTTTTGCGCCTGCTGCGGGTTTGAAAACGCCGTTTGCCATCACGCTCGACCACGCGGCGGATGCGGCGGCGGTGTCGGTGAGCTTTTCCATGCGCGATATGGATATGGGCTTCAACCGTTACGACCTGCGCCGCGATGCGGCGGGTGTGTGGCGGGCGCAAAACGTGCGTCTGCCGCTGTGTACCGAGGCGCGGCATGATTTTCTCGCCGATGTTGCGGTGGACGGCAAGGTATACCGCGTGCCGTTTGCCGCTTATTGACCGGATTTGCGGCCGTTTGCCGCCTGCCGCTTCTGTGCGGGCAGCCCGCCGGCCATACCGCCCTGTTTGCCCAATAAGGAGAAAGCCCATGCTCTTTTTATTGCTTCTGAACAGCTTGTCGGCACTTGCCGCGCTGGCGGCCTCCCTGCTTGCCTTTTTTCGTCCCGCTGTGATGCTGCGCGGCGCACAGCCCGGCGAAAGCGGGATTTTTTATGCCCGTATGTACGCCGCCCACGCCGTTTTGTTTGTCGCCGCCATGCAGTTGGCGATGCCTGTATCGGTTGGCAGCGGCGCGAATGGGGCATGACGGCCGCGCCGCTCGTTGCGGCAGTTGTGCATTTGACGCTGGCCGTGATGCTTTAAGCGTCAAATGCAGGGCACGGGTTGCGGGCGCGGGGCGGCCTGAAATTTTTGCCAGACCCTCCCGCCGCCATTCCCGTGCAGGTGGAAAATTTTTAAACCGATATTGTTTTTGCAATGGGTTTATACAATCGGAGAAGTTTCCCGCCTGCACAGCAATGATGGCGGGCGGATTCCGGGTTCGGCCGGGATTTTGGTTTGCCTGCGGGCGGAAAAAGGCCGTCTGAAAAGCGGATAGCTGCTTTTCAGACGGCCTTTCGACATTGGGAAAACCGGTGTTTACGGCTTGACGGCCTGGCCGTTGATTTTCAGGCCGGTGAGTTTCAAATCGTAGGTTTTGCCGTTGTCGGTGTAGGTGATTTTGGCGGGGATGTTGCCGAAGGCGGGGGCGAAAGAGTAGTGGACGGTGTCGTCGCCGCGCCGCACGCGGTAGTTGTCCACTTGGGTTTTGCCGCCGGAGAAGGCGTATTGCGCGCTGCCGGTTTTGGTGAGGCCGCCGATGTTGTAGATGCGTTTGCCGTTGGTGATGCGCAGGCCGTCGGGCAGTTTGCCGTCGGTGGCGGCAAGCTGCCAGGAAAGGGCGAAGAGGTCGAGAATCTGGCCGGCTGCGGCTTCGGTTTGGGTTTCGCCGCTTTTGCCGTAGGTGATTTTCCCGCCGCCGAATTTGGCTTCGGCGTAGGTTTTGCCTTTGCGGATGTCTTTGTAGTAGGCGGGGTGCAGCAGCTTGCCGCTGATGCTGCCGCCGCTTTCGAAGCGGAAGTTGTAGAGCGGGACTTTGATGACGGAGACGATGGTGTAGCCGCTGCCGCTGCGGGTGAAGGTCATGGTGGCGGGGATGCCGTAGGGGCCGCTGTATTGCAGCTCGGCGGTTTGCGGCAGCTCGGCGGCCTGCGCGGACAGGGCGGCGGCGAGGGCGAGGACGGGGAACAGGGCTTTCATGGCTTCTCTCTGTGTTTGCGGGAATCGGAGGCCGTCTGAAAACGGGGAAAACGGTTTTCAGACGGCCTTTTCCCTTATTTCAATACGCTGACTTTGCGGATGAGGACGGGTTGGACGGGGACGTTTTGGTGGAAGCCGTGGTCGCCGGTCTGCACTTTGGCGATGGCGCGGACGACGTTCATGCCTTCGCTCACTCTGCCGAAGACGGCGTAGCCGTAGCCTGAGGGGGTGTTGTTTTTGTGGTCGAGGTTGGGATTGTCGGCGAGGTTGATGAAAAACTGGCTGGTGGCGGACTGGGGGTTGCCGGTGCGGGCCATGGCGATGGTGCCGGCGGTGTTTTTCAGGCCGTTGGCCGCTTCGTTGGCAATAGCTTTTTCGGTGTTTTTCTGCGTCATGCCGGCGGTAAAGCCGCCGCCTTGGATCATGAAGCCGTCGATGACGCGGTGGAAGACGGTGTTGTCGTAGAAGCCGCTGCGGGCATAGCGCACGAAGTTGGCCACGGTTTTGGGGGCGCGTTTTTCGTCGAGTGTCAGCTTGATTGTGCCGTAGTTGGTGTCGATTTCGACGGGGGTGTCGGCCTGTGCGGGCAGGGCGGCGCAGAGCAGGGCGGCGAGCAGGAGTTTGGCGGTGCGGTTCATAAAATTGTCCTTTCGTTCGGTGTCGGATGGCGGGAAAACGGGTGTTTGCGGCCGTCTGAAAACGTTGCGCTGTGTTTCAGACGGCCTGTTTTCAGACGGCCTGTGCGGGGCTTTACTCCCCCATGGCGGCCAAAAGCTCGGCCTGATGCTCGGCAATCAGCGCGGCGGTGATTTCTTCCATGTCGCCGTCCATCACAAAATCCAGCTTGTGCAATGTCAGGTTGATGCGGTGGTCGGTAACGCGGCCTTGCGGATAGTTGTAGGTGCGGATGCGCTCGCTGCGGTCGCCGCTGCCGATGAGTGATTTGCGTTCGGCGGCTTCTTTGGCCTGGGCTTCGCGTTTTTGCGCGTCGTTCAGCCGCGCGGCCAACACTTTCATGGCCTGGGCTTTGTTGGCGTGCTGGCTGCGGCCGTCCTGGCATTCGACCACCATGCCGCTGGGCAGGTGGGTGATGCGCACGGCCGAATCGGTTTTGTTGATGTGCTGGCCGCCCGCGCCCGATGCGCGGAAGGTGTCGATGCGCAAATCGGCGGGATTGAGCGTGATGTCTTCGAGTTCGTCCGCTTCGGGCATCACGGCGACGGTGCAGGCGGAGGTGTGGATGCGTCCCTGGCTTTCGGTGGCGGGTACGCGCTGCACGCGGTGGCCGCCCGATTCGAATTTCAGACGGCTGTACGCGCCCAAGCCGATGATGCGGGCGATGACTTCTTTATAACCGCCCAACTCGCTTTCGTTGGCGGAAACGATTTCCACCTGCCAGCGGTTGCGTTCGGCGTAGCGGCCGTACATGCGCAGCAGGTCGCCGGCAAACAGCGCGGCCTCGTCGCCGCCTGTGCCGGCGCGGATTTCGATGAAGATGTTTTTGTCGTCGTCGGCATCTTTGGGCAGCAGGAGTTTCTGCAACTCGGTGTCCAAGGTTTCCATGTGCGCTTTGGCCGCTTCGATTTCCTCTGCGGCAAAATCTTTCATTTCGGGGTCGGACAGCATTTCTTCCGCATCGGCAATGTCGTTTTGCGCTTGGGTGTAGCGGTGGAAGGTTTCCACTACGGGCGTGAGCTCGGCATGTTCGCGCGTGAGCTTGCGGTAGTTGTCCATATCGGCGGTGGCTTCGGGCGAACCGAGCAGCGCGGTTACTTCTTCCAGGCGGTGGGCGAGGTTTTGCAGTTTGTCGAGGATGGAGGGTTTCATGGGGAGTCCGTGTTTTATAGCAAGGCCGTCTGAAAAAGATTTTTCAGACGGCCTGAAACGCTGCGGATTATAGCAGCTTTGCGCACGCTGACGCGGATGCGTCCGGCAGGGTTTACGGATTCAGGATGCGTGCAATCAGGGCTTTTTCCCGCCCGCGCATTCCGGGAATCTGTACCTGTATGCCGTTGCCGGGGGCGGTGTCGGCGGGTTCGCCGTTGCGTTTCATTTCGCGCAATACGATGGTTTGGTTGCCTGCGGGGTGGATGATTTCGAGGGTGTCGCCCACGGCGAAGCGGTTTTTCACTTCGACGGTGGCCCAGCCTTCGCCGTCTACGGAAAGGGTGTGGCCGACGTATTGGCTTTGTTTGGCCAGCGAGTGGCCGGAGAGGTAGTTTTGGTAGTCCTGCGTTTGGTGGCGTTCGAGAAAGCCTGATGTGTAGCCTCGGTTGGCAAGGCCTTCGAGTTCGGAGAGCAGGCCGTAATCAAACGGTTTTCCCGCTACGGCATCGTCGATGGCTTTGCGGTAGGCCTGGGCGACGCGGGCAACATAATAGACGGATTTGGTGCGGCCTTCGACTTTCAGGCTGTCCACTCCGATTTTCGCCAGCCCGGCCACTTGTTCGATGGCGCGCAGGTCTTTGGAATTCATGATGTAGGTGCCGTGTTCGTCTTCCATAATCGGCATGTATTCGCCGGGACGGTTGGCCTCTTCGAGCAGGAAGACTTTGTCGGCGCGGGGGTGGCGGGTTTGGCCGTTGATGCCTTCAAATGCGGCGTTGGCTTCTTCCTGCGCTTTGTTGAAATCAAAGCCCTGCAAAAGCTGCGCGTCGCCCGCGTCGCTTTCGGCGGCATTGTGCACTTTGTAATCCCAGCGGCAGGAGTTGGTGCAGGTGCCCTGGTTGGGGTCGCGGTGGTTGAAGTAGCCCGAGAGCAGGCAGCGGCCGGAATAGGCGATGCACAGCGCGCCGTGTACGAAGACTTCGAGTTCGATGTCGGGGCATTTTTGGCGGATTTCGGCGATTTCTTCCATAGAGAGTTCGCGCGAGAGGATGATGCGTTCCACGCCGATGCGCTGCCAGAACTGCACGCCCCAGTAGTTGGTGGTGTTGGCCTGCACGGAGAGATGAATGGGCATTTCGGGCCAGCGTTCGCGCGTTACCATAATCAGGCCGGGGTCGGCCATAATCAGCGCGTCGGGGCGCATGGCGATCAGCGGCTCCATGTCGGCGATAAAGGTTTTGAGCTTGGCGTTGTGCGGCAGGGTATTGACGGTGAGGAAGAATTTTTTGCCGCGCGTATGGGCTTCCCTGATGCCGTCTGAAAGGACTTCGAGTTTGGCAAATTCGTTGTTGCGGGCGCGCAGGGAGTAGCGCGGGCTGCCGGCGTAAACGGCATCCGCGCCGTAGTCGAAGGCGGTGCGCATACGTTCGGGGCCGCCGGCGGGCAGGAGAAGCTCGGGGGATTTCATGGTGTCGGTGTTGTGTTCGGGTGGGGTGGAACGGCTTTCAGGCCGAAACCTTGGCAAAATTCCGTATGCTGCCAAGCAGCGTAACTCCCGCGCAGGCGGGAATGACGGTATTTTTTGGTTTCGGACTGCTGTTGGGGTTTGCAAAGGTTTCAGGCTGCCTTTTGTTTTAAGGCAGCCTGAAAACAATGGTTTTTAAGCGGAGCGGATTATCCGCGCTTTCGGCAGGGGGGTCAATTTGGCAGGTTGCAGACGGACTTTGGGCTTGGAGGCCGTCTGAAAAGGCTTATTCCGTTTCCGTGCTTTGGTATCCGGCATAGCCCAACAGCGGTTGCAGTGCTTTGCCGTATATTGCCCACAGTTCTTCGCGACGGCAGTCCATGAGGTGTTTTTCGATGCGTTGCAGGTATTCGCTGCGGCTGCGGTAAACGGCTTCGGGGCGTTGGCTTAGGTAGCGTTTGATGGTGCGGATGATGTCGCGGTCGATGGGTTTGCGTTTTTTGGGCGGCAGATTGTTCAGGTAGCCTATGGCTTCTTCCGCATCGAAGCCGAACACGAGTTCGATGTCGAGCGAGCACGCCAAATCGCTGCCGCCGCCGAATTTGGCGCGGTAGAGGCTGCGGATGTCGTGCCACTGCATATGGCGGTAGAGCATCATGGCGCAAAGGGCAATTTCGTCGCGGACATCCAGGCCGAGCGGGTAGCATTTGCGGTATTCGCGCAGCAGTTTCTTAATCAGCGGTCTGTCGCGCGCGTCGAAATCTTCGGAGAGTTCGAGCGTGAGTGTGAGGAGCTTGATGTGGGCGGCATTCAGGTTGTTTTTGCCGCGTATGCGGCAGGGTTTGGGTAATTTCGCATGAGGACGGATGCGGAGGCGGGTGATCTGGCGGCGGAAGGGGTTGGCGGGCATGGCGGGTGCTTCCAAGGTTTTTATAAAGGCATTCAGACGGCCTTTGAGGCCGTCTGAAAAATCGGGCGGGCCGGCAATGCCGTTTTCAGACGGCCTTACCACCACCAGGGACCCCACGGGCGCGGGCCGTACCACCAGTCGTCGTAGTAGCGGCTGTAACGGCGCAGGTCTTCGAGACGCTGCTGGGCGGCGTAGCTCTGCCAGGCCATGCGGTAGCAGGCTTGGAACATTTTGTCGTTTACTTTGTCGATGTAGGCGAGGCGGAAGGTTTGTTTGTCTTTTGCGTCCGCGCCGGTCTGGCCGTCGAACTGGCGGCGCATGAGCGTGGCGGTGTCGGGGTCGCATTGGGCGGCGAGGGCAACTTGCAGGTTTTGGCGGGCGCGGATGTGGGCGGCTTCGCGTTCGGCGCGTTGCTCGGGGGTGAGGGCGCAGGCGGAGAGTAAGACGGCTGCGGCTGCGAGTGCGGCATATTTCATTTTGCTGCTCCTTTGTTGTCGGGTTGCGGAAAAACAGGATGGGCGTGTGTTTTTCAGACGGCCTGATTATCGCGCTTTCCGGCGGGAAAAACCAAGCGGTTTTACGGTTGGGCCGAGGCGATGTGTTCGATTGCGGCTTGGGCGCAGTAGAGGCCGAAGGCGGCGGTTACGATCATGCTTGCGCCGTAGCCCGCGCACGACAGGCCTTGCGGGGCGGCATCGCAGGCTTGGGCGGTGTGCGGCGGGGCGGTGTTTTCGAGGGAATAGACGCAGGGGACGCGCATTTTTTGTTTCGGGTCGCGCGGGAAGCCGTGGCGGCGGCGCAGGGTGTAGCGCAGGTTGGCCAACAGCGGATCATGGGTAACGGCGGCAAGGTCGGCGGTGCGGATGTTTGCCGGATTTCTCTGGCCGCCCGCGCCGCCGCTGAGGACGAAAGGCTGGCCGCTGCCTACGAAATGCGCGGCCATGGCGGCTTTGGCGCGTACTTGGTCTATTGCGTCGATTACGAAGCTGTAAGGCCGTCTGAAAAGCGTGTGCAGGTTGTCTTCGCCGACGAAGTCTTCGATTTCGCCGACGCGGCAGGCGGGGTTGATTTGCAGGATGCGTTCGGCCAGGGCGGTGGTTTTGGCTTTGCCGAAGTTGTCGGTAAGGGCGTGGATTTGGCGGTTGGTATTGGATTCGGCGACGTTGTCGAGATCGATCAGGGTAAGCGCGCCGATGCCGGAGCGGGCGAGTGCCTCTGCCGCCCACGAGCCGACGCCGCCGAGGCCGACAACGCAGACGTGCGCTTGGGAAAACCGTTGCAGGGCGGGTTCGCCGTAGAGGCGGGCAATGCCGGCAAAGCGGCGCGGGGGGGAAAGGGCGGTCATTGTGTCATATCAAAGGAAACAGAAAAAATGCGCATTTGTGCGCGGGCTGGATTATACTGCGGGGCGTGCGGAATGTCCGCTCAGGAGGTGCCTTCAAACCTGCGCCCGCAGCGGATGGGTGCGGATGACGGCTTTCATTTTCATCGTTTAAGTCAAGACAAGGAGAGTTTTATGTACAAACATCTGGTGGTAGCAGTAGACGGCAGCGAAACTTCGGCCAATGCTTTGAAACATGCGTGCGGCGTGGCGGCGGCGGGAAAGGCACAGCTGACTTTGGTTCATGTTGCCAACCCAGCCGAATATATGGCGCTCGCCCCGGAATTTTTGCAGCAGAACAGCTATGAAGAAGCGGCCGTGGCCAACGGCAACGAAGTCTTGGCTGAGGCTTTGGAAATCGCCAACAGTGCGGAACCGGGCATTGCAGGCGTGAATACGCACCTGCTGCTGGCCAACAAAGGTGCGCGCGAAATGGCGCAGGAGCTGGTGGATTACGCCGACAAGCAGGGTGCGGATCTGCTGGTGCTCGGCACGCACGGCCGCACCGGCCTGATGCACCTACTGATGGGCAGCTTCGCCGAAACCGTGATGCGCCAGAGCCATCTGCCGCTGCTGATTATCCGCAGCGAGGGCGGCGGCGAAGAAGACGAAGCGTAAACGCCGGCCGCATCCGGCAAGGCCGTCTGAAAATCAAGTTTTCAGACGGCCTTTCGTTTGCCCGCGCCGCTCCTGCTTGTGGAAATCGGGTAGAATCCGCCGCTTTTGTTGTTACGGATTGAAGAAGTTTTATGCTTGATATTTTGAAGGCCGCATTGTTCGGCATTGTGGAAGGCATTACCGAATGGCTGCCCGTCAGCTCCACCGGCCATATGATTCTGCTGGACGAATTTGTGCGGCTCGATGTGTCGCCCGAATTTTGGAAAATGTTTCTGGTTGTGATACAGCTCGGTGCGATTGCGGCGGTGGCGGTGTTGTATTTCGACAAGCTCTGGCCGTTTGCGCGCGGGCTGCGGCTTAAGCCCGAGGCCGTGCCGCTGTGGAGCAAGATTCTGCTGGCCTGCGTACCCGCCGCGGTGGTCGGTCTGTCGCTGGACGAGTGGATCGACCGCCATTTCTACAATCCGTTTACCGTGGCGGTGATGCTCATCCTGTTCGGCATCGCCTTTATCGTGGTGGAAAACCGCAATAAACACCACAGGCCGCAAACCACCAATCTGGCGGGCATTACCTATATGCAGGCATTGTGGGTGGGGCTGTTTCAGGTGATTGCCGCCGTGCTGCCCGGCACCAGCCGCTCGGGCGCAACCATACTCGGCGGCATCACCGTCGGCCTGAGCCGCGAAGTGGCGGCGGAATTTACCTTTTTCCTGGCCGTGCCGGTGATGCTGGGGGCCAGTCTGTTGAAAATTGCCAAACACGGCCTGTCGTTTACCGCCCACGAAGCGGGCATCCTGTTCTGCGGCATGACCGTCAGCTTTGTCGTCAGCATTCTTGCCATCAAATTTCTGATGGCCTATATCAAACGGCACGATTTCAAAATCTTCGGCTGGTATCGGATTGTGCTGGGCGCGTTGGTGCTGCTGTATTTCGCGGCATTGAAATAAGCAGCCGGATAAAGATTTGAGGCCGTCTGAAAACCTGCCAACGGGTTTTCAGACGGCCTCTTTGTCTGTTTTTCCTGCCGTTGCGTGTACCGCGCGTCGGACACGATGAAAAAACGCGTGCGTGGCTGCGCCATACACCCTGCACAGGTTGTCAGCATGAAGCCAAGTAACAGGCCGTCTGAAATCTGTTTTTCAGACGGCCTCTTGCTTGGCAGACTCGGCCAGCACGGCTTTTACCGCCGCCGCTTCTTTCAGCGTGCGGATTGCGTCAAACAAGGCCTGTGCCTGCGGCTCGGCCTTTTTCATCATGCCCAGCCATTGTTTCAGGCGGGCAACGGCATATTTTTCATTGCCGCCCGGCGCGTTCAGACACAAATCCACAAACAGCCGTATCCATTGCAGCGTTTGCGCAAACGCCGGTTCCGCCGTGTTTCCACCGTTTTCATAGGCTTTAATCTGCCGTGCCAGCCACGGGCGGATGACTGCGCCGCGCCCGATCATAATGCTGTTGCAGCCGCTTTCGCGTTTGATGTCGAGATAGTCTTGCAGGGTAAACACGTCGCCGTTGGCGGTTACCGGAATGTCCGCCGCTGCGGCGATTTTTTTTATCCAGCCCCAATGTGCGGGCGGTTCGTAGCCCTCGACTTTGGTTCGGGCATGGACGGTCAGGGCGCACGCGCCGCCTTCGGCGATGGCCTGTGCGTTTTCCAGAGCCAGCGTTTTGTCCTCGAAGCCCAGCCGCATTTTGCCGGTGAGCGGAATGTGCGCGGGCAGGGCATCGCGCAGGGTTCGGACAATCCGGTAAACGCACTGCGGCTCTTTCAGCAGCACTGCGCCGCCTTGGTGTTTGTTTACCGTGGGCGCGGGGCAGCCGAAATTAAGGTCGATTTTGGCGGCTCCGAAACGCACCGCTTCCAGCGCGTTCACAGCCATATTGTCCGCATCGCTGCCCAGAAGCTGGACGGTGCAGGGGATGCCCGACGGCGTGCGGCTGCCGTGTGCCATTTCCGGCGCGTATTTCAGCCACGCGGCGCGGGAATGCACGGTGTGGGTGATGCGGACAAATTCGCTCACGCATTCGTCGAAGCCGCCGATACGGGTGAGCAGATCGCGCATCGGCGCATCGGTCAGCCCCTGCATCGGGGCAAGAATCAGGTAGCACGGTCGGTCGGTCATAAAGTTTTGCGCTGCGGAAAAAAGAGGCGGATTATAGCGGACAGGCCGTCTGAAAATGCAACAGTGGGCGGAAGAGGCAAGCCTGCTGGGCTTGGCGTGTGTATTGTGCTGCCGGACAGCCTGCCGGAAACGGCGGACAACGGCAAAGGCCGTCTGAAAATGTTTTCAGACGGCCTTTTGCGGCAATTGGCAACCGGCTGTACTCCGATGCTTACAGCGCGTCTTTCAGCGTTTTGCCGGCGCGGAATTTCGGGGTTTTGGCAGCAGCGATAGTCAGCGGCTCGCCGGTTTTGGGATTGCGGCCCTGGCGTTCTGCGCGTTCGCCGACATAGAAAGAGCCGAAGCCGACTACGGTTACGGTGTCGCCTTTTTTCAGGGATTCGGTAATGGCGTTTACCATGCCGTCCAGAGCTTTGGCGGCGGCGGCTTTGGAAATGTCGGCTTCCTGAGCCATGGCTTCGATTAATTCAGACTTGTTCACGATAAGTCCCTTTCTGTCTAATGAAACATTTAAAACATGGAAAATTCCCAAACGCTCCGCGTTCGGGAATGCGGATGGATAATGACGCGGCTTTATAGCAAGGCGGGATTTGCCGTGTCAAGGACAAACGCACAAACGGAGGACATTTTCCGTCCGTTTGTGCGCGCTTGTCTTTTTTTGCAACATTAGCCGCTTTGCATCAGTGCCGCTGGGCGTTTGCGCTTGACTTTGCCGCCGTTGCCGTCCCTGCCGAAGAGGCCGGCAGATCTGTGGCTTTGAACGGTTCGGGACGGCGTTCGAGGCCGAACTCCAATACTTCGTCTATCCATTTGACCGGGCGGATTTCCAAGCCTTCTTTGACGTTGGCGGGGATTTCCTCCAAGTCTTTGACGTTGCCTTGCGGAATGAGGACGTGCCTGATGCCGCCGCGCAGGGCGGCCAGCAGTTTTTCTTTCAGGCCGCCGATGGGCAGGACTTCGCCGCGCAGGGTAATTTCGCCGGTCATCGCCACATCGGCACGGACGGGGATGCCGGTAAAGGCGGAAACCAAGGCCAGCGTCATGCCGATGCCCGCGCTGGGGCCGTCTTTGGGCGTTGCGCCTTCGGGAACGTGGACGTGGATGTCGTGTTTTTCGTAGAAGTCGGGAGAGAGCCCCAAGCCTTCGGCGCGGGAACGGACGACGCTCCATGCGGCGGTGATGGACTCCTGCATGACATCGCCCAGCTTGCCGGTGCGGACGATATTGCCTTTGCCTTTGAGGGCGACGGCTTCGATGGTCAGCAGCTCGCCGCCGACTTCCGTCCAAGCCAGTCCGGTTACCTGGCCGACACGGTTTTCGTTTTCGGCCACACCGAAGTCGAAGCGGCGTACGCCAAGGTAGTCGTGCAGGTTTTGTGCATCGACGACGATGGTGTCGGGTTTGCCGCCGCCGTTCTTCCCTGCCGCATCTTCGGCAAGCTGTGCCGCCATCACGCCTTTGCGGCAGATTTTGGCGATTTCGCGGTCGAGCGAGCGCACGCCGGCTTCGCGGGTGTAGTAGCGGACGATGTCGCGCACGGCTTCTTCGCGGATGTCGATTTCGCCTTCGCGCACGCCGTTGCGTTCCATCTGTTTGGGTACGAGATACTGCATGGCAATGCTGACTTTTTCGTCTTCGGTGTAGCCCGAGAGGCGGATGATTTCCATGCGGTCGAGCAGGGCGGAGGGGATGTTCATGCTGTTGGAGGTGGCGATGAACAATACGTCGCTCAAATCGTAGTCCACTTCGACAAAGTGGTCGGAGAAGGTGCTGTTTTGTTCGGGATCGAGCACTTCGAGCAGCGCGCTGGACGGGTCGCCACGGAAGTCGCTGCCCAGCTTGTCGATTTCGTCGAGCAGGAACAGCGGGTTTTTCACGCCGGCTTTAATCATGCCCTGGATGATTTTGCCGGGCATGGATCCGATGTAGGTACGGCGGTGGCCGCGAATCTCGCTCTCGTCGTGCACGCCGCCCAAAGCCATGCGGATGTATTTGCGGCCGGTGGCTTTGGCGATGGACTGGCCGAGCGAGGTTTTGCCTACGCCCGGGGGGCCGACGAGGCAGAGGATGGGGCCTTTGAGTTTTTCGCTGCGTTTTTGCACCGCCAGATATTCCAAAATGCGCTCTTTGACTTTTTCCAGGCCGTAGTGGTCGGCATCCAGCACCAAATCGGCTTTGGCAATATCTTTGATGACGCGCGTTTTTTTCTTCCACGGCAGATCGAGCAGCGTATCGATATAGTTGCGCACCACGGTGGATTCGGCCGACATCGGCGGCATCATTTTCAGTTTTTTCAGCTCCGACAGGGCTTTTTCCTCCGCCTCTTTGCTCATGCCGGCCGCTTTGATGTCGGCTTCCAGCTTGTCGAATTCCGCCCGCTCGTCTTCTTCGCCCAGCTCTTTGTGGATGGCTTTGACCTGTTCGTTGAGGTAATACTCGCGCTGCGATTTTTCCATCTGGCGTTTGACGCGGCCTTTGATGCGTTTTTCCACCTGCAAAATATCCAGTTCGGCATCGATTTGTCCGATTAGAAATTCCATGCGTTCGGCCACGTCCACTTTGTCCAGCACGGCTTGGCGCAGCTCGAGTTTCAATTGCAGGTGGGCGGCAACGGTGTCGGTCAGCCGGCCGTTGTCTTCAATGCCGGAAATGGTGGACAGCACTTCGGCCGGGATTTTCTTGTTCAGCTTGGCGTATTGCTCGAACTCGTTGAGCAGGGTGCGGCGCAGGGCTTCCATATCGCGGCCGGAAGAGGCTTCTTCGTCTTCCGTTTCGACATAGGCGAAGAAATAGTCGCCGTTGTTTTCGATTTCCACGGTGCGGGCGCGGCGGATGCCTTCCACCAGCACTTTTACCGTGCCGTCGGGCAGTTTCAGCACTTGCAGCACGTTGGCAACCGTACCCATCCGGTGCAGATCCTGCTCCTGCGGGTCGTCGTCGTTGGGGTTTTTCTGCGCCAGCAGGAAAACCGGTTCGTCGTTTTCCATCGCCCTTTCCAGCGCGGCGATGGATTTGGGGCGGCCGACAAACAGCGGCAGCACCATATGCGGGTAAACCACCACATCGCGCAGCGGCAGCAGAGCCAAAGCGCGGTCGTAGGCGGGGTGTTGTGTATTGGCCATATTTTTGCTTCCTTTACAAATTCAGGCCGCCAAATTGGGCTGCACGCTTTTTTTTCAAGGCTGCGGCAAGCGGCCGTCTGAAACTTATTTTGCGGGCAGACGCGGCTATCCGATTGCGTTAGAATACGCGCCGCTGTTTTTCAGACGGCCTCGATTGTCCGTCCGCCTGAAAAACCCATAAGGACAAAGACATGACACAGCAAAGAGACACCCTTATCGAATTTCCCTGCGCCTTTCCCATCAAAGTGATGGGCGGGCAGCATCCCGATTTTCTTCCCGCAATACTCGAAACCGTGCGCCGTCATGCTCCGGAAACGGAGCAGGAACACATTACTTCCCGCCCCAGCAGCGGCGGCAACTATCTTGCCGCCACCGTTACCGTACAGGCGCAAAACCAGGAACATCTCGACGGCATCTACCGCAGCCTTACCGCCCATCCGCTGGTGAAAGTGGTGCTGTAATGAAAACCGTGCGCCTCGGCCGCCGCGACTATCTGCCCGTATTCCGGCAGATGCAGGCGTTTAACGCCGGCCGCACCGCCGATACCGAAGACGAGCTGTGGATTGTGGAACACAATCCCGTTTTCACACAGGGGCTGGCAGGCAAAGCCGAACATCTTTTGGTGCGCGGCAGCATTCCCGTCGTACAGATCGACCGGGGCGGCCAAATCACCTACCACGGCCCCGGCCAGCTTGTCGTGTACACCATGATCGATTTCAAACGGCGCAAAACCTCCGTCCGCAACATCGTTTCCGCCTTGGAAAACAGCATCATCGCCACACTTGCCGGCTACGGCATCGCCGCCGCCGCCGATCCGCAGCGTCCCGGCGTGTATGCGGAGGGCAGAAAAATCGCCTCACTCGGCCTGCGCATCAAAAACGGCTCCGTCTACCACGGCCTCGCCCTGAATGTAGATATGGATCTGACCCCGTTTTCCCAAATCAATCCCTGCGGCTACGCGGGTTTGCAAATGACCCAAATCGCCGATTTTGTCCGCCCCAGTCCGGCATTGGACGAAGTGGCAGACAGGCTGGTGGCGCATTTGCGGGAACAACTGGCGGTTGAGGCCGTCTGAAAACACGGTTCGGGCACGGCCGCAACCGGAAAACCGAAAAACGAAAGACACACCATGAGTAGCGAAACCACCAATCCCCTCGACAACCGCCAAGGCGTAAAGCACACCGGCGCATCCAAAACCGCCCGCATCCCCATCAAAGTCGTACCGCTCGAACAAAAACTGAAAAAGCCCGAGTGGATACGCGCCAAGCTGCCCAATCCCAAAAAGTTTTTCGAGATTAAGGATATTCTGCGCGAGCAGAAAATGCACACCGTCTGCGAAGAGGCCGCCTGCCCCAACATCAGCGAATGTTTCAGCAAAGGCACGGCCACCTTTATGATTATGGGTGATATGTGTACCCGCCGCTGCCCTTTCTGCGCCGTCGGCCACGGCCGCCCCAATCCGCTCGACCCGGAAGAGCCGCAAAACCTTGCCAATTCCGTCCGCGCCATGAATCTGCGCTACGTCGTCATCACTTCCGTCGACCGCGACGACCTGCGCGACGGCGGCGCACAGCACTTTGCCGACTGCATCACCGCCATCCGCCGCGCCAGCCCGTCCACCAAAATCGAAATCCTGGTACCCGATTTCCGCGGCCGCCTCGACATTGCCCTCAAAATCCTTGCCGAAACCCCGCCCGACGTGATGAACCACAATCTCGAAACCCATCCGCGCCTTTACAAAATGGCACGCCCGGGTGCCGACTACAAACACTCGCTCGAGCTGCTGCGCCGCTACAAACAGATGATGCCGCACATCCCCACCAAGTCCGGCATCATGGTCGGACTCGGCGAAACCGACGGCGAAATCCGTGAAATCATGGACGATATGCGCGGACACGATGTCGAAATGATCACCATCGGCCAGTATCTGCAACCCTCCGACGGCCATCTGCCCGTATTGCGCTACGTAACGCCCGATATGTTCAAACAGTTTGAGCGCGAAGCCTACGGCAAAGGTTTTACCAACGCAGCCTGCGGCGCGATGGTGCGCTCGAGCTACCATGCCGACGAACAGGCCGCCGAAGCCCTGCGCGAAAGCCACGGCGGCTGCGGACACCATTGACAAGCACAGTCCGGGCTGCCGCAAACGGCGGCTTGTACATGGTTTGGCAAGGCATGAGGCCGTCTGAAACCGCCGTTTGGTTTTTCAGACGGCCTCATCCTTTTTCCTCCGCGCGATGGCGCGTTATTTTTGATGACGTATTTTTCGGCCGTGCGGCCGTCTGAAAAAGCCCGCCGCGTTTTTCTCCCTGCGGTTACGGTTTTGCCGTGCCGCTGCGGCGTTTTCAGACGGCCTGCCGCCTGTCTGCAAAAAGAAAGGAAGCACCATGCAGCGCAAAGTCCGTTTCCAGATCGAAGGCATGACCTGCCAGGCCTGCGCCTCCCGTATCGAAAAAGTATTGAACAAAAAAGACTTTATCGTAACGGCTGCGGTAAATTTTGCCGGCGAGGAAGCACAGGTTGTGTTTGACGACAGCAAAACCTCTGCCGCCGGCATCGCCGAAATCATCAAAAAGGCGGGCTACGGCGCGAAAGAGCCGCCCGCCACACCGCAGCCGCAAGAAAAAGTACGCGCCGGCTGGCGGCTTTGGCTGCTCATGGCCATCAACATCCCGTTTCTTATCGGCATGGCGGGCATGATGGTGGGGCGGCACGACTGGATGCTGCCGCCTTTGTGGCAGTTTGCGCTGGCCAGCGTCGTGCAGCTCTGGCTGGCCGTGCCGTTTTACCAAAGCGCGTGGGCAAGCATACGCGGCGGGCTGGCGAATATGGACGTACTGGTCAGCATCGGCACGGTGTCGGTTTATCTTTACTCGGTGTACATGCTGTTTTTCTCCCCGCACGCGGCACACGGCACGGCGCATGTGTATTTTGAAGCGGGCGTGATGGTGGCCGGCTTTGTGTCGCTGGGCAAATTTTTGGAACTGCGCACCAAAAAATCCGGCCTCAACAGTCTCGGCCTGCTGCTGAAGCTCACCCCCGCGCAGGTAAATGTCGAGCGCGGCGGCCAATGGCAGAGCCTGCCTGTCGGCCAAATCGCCGTCGGCGACCTTATCCGCGCCAACCACGGTGAGCGGATTGCCGCCGACGGCATAGTCGAACGCGGCAGCGGCTGGGCGGACGAAAGCCATCTCACCGGCGAATCGAATCCCGAAATCAAACAGGCAGGCAGCAAAGTATTGGCAGGCGCGCTGATGACCGACGGCAGCGTGGTTTACCGCGCCACGCAGCTCGGCAGCGAAACCCTGCTCGGCGATATGATGAACGCGCTGGCCGAAGCGCAGGGCAGCAAGGCACCGATTGCGCGGGCGGCCGACAAAGCGGCGGCGGTATTTGTGCCTGCGGTGGTGTGCGCCGCGCTGCTGACCTTTGTGCTGACCGGCTGGCTCAAAGGCGATTGGACGGCCGCGCTGATGCACGCGGCGGCGGTACTGGTGATTGCCTGCCCGTGCGCACTCGGTTTGGCCACGCCCGCCGCAATTATGGCCGGCATGGGCAAAGCGGCGGAACACGGCATCTGGTTTAAAGATGCGGCCTCGATGGAGGCGGCTGCGCACGTCGATACCGTGATACTCGACAAAACGGGCACGCTCACCGAAGGCAGGCCGCAGGTTGCCGCCGTTTGGCTCTCGGAAGACAGCGGTTTTGACGAAGACGGCTTATACCGTCTCGCCGCCGCCGCAGAACAAAACGCCGCCCACCCGCTTGCCGCCGCCATCGTGGCTGCCGCACAGGCGCGCGGCCTGGAAATCCCGTCTTCGGAAAACGCGCAAACCGAAGTCGGCGCGGGCATTTGCGCCGCAGTCGGAGGCGTGGGCACGGTAAAGGCGGGCAAACCCGGTTTTGCCGGCGTGGAGCTGCCCGAAAACTTGGACGGCGTGTGGCGCATTGCCAGCGTGGTGGCCGTGTCGGCCGCAGGCAGACCCGTCGGCGCGTTCGCGTTGGCCGACACGCTCAAAAGCGGCGCGGCTGCCGCGATAGGCCGTCTGAAAGCACAAGGTATCGGTGTCTGCATCATGAGCGGCGACAATCAGGGCACGGTCGATTACATCGCCGCGCAGCTTGGCATCGCCGACGCACACGGCAATATGTCCCCGCGCGGCAAGGCCGACGGCGTGCGGCGGCTGCAAGCGCAGGGCAAAACCGTGGCGATGGTGGGCGACGGCATCAACGATGCACCCGCGCTGGCCGCCGCCGATGCCGGTTTTGCCATGAAAGGCGGCACGGATGCCGCCGAACACACCGCCTCGGCCACGCTGATGCGCCACTCCGTCGGCCAGCTTGCCGACGCGCTGTCCATTGCCCGCGCCACGCTGAAAAACATCCGCCAAAACCTGTTTTTCGCCTTTTTCTACAACATACTCGGCATCCCGCTGGCCGCGCTCGGCCTGCTCAGCCCCGTGCTTGCCGGCGCGGCGATGGCGGCCAGCTCGGTATCGGTATTGGCCAACGCGCTGCGCCTCAAACGGGTAAAAATCGATTAAACGTGCCACAGGCCGTCTGAAAAGCGTATTACGGTTTTCAGACGGCCTGTCTGACAAGCCTTAGGACAATTAAGATAAAATATTTTTTATCGCGCTATTTGCCGCCTGCAGGCAAAGGTTTCCGTGTAAAACCGCGCTTTGAAACCTTTTGAGGCCGTCTGAAAACCGCAAAACGGTGTTCGGCAACCGCTTTCTGAATTGATACCCGCAAGGCTGCTGCGGAGACAGCCTTACCATGCACACAAGGAGCAAACCGTGCGCCCGACCCTGATATTGGCCGCCGCCCTGGCCGCCGCGTCCGCCCCGCTTTACGCGCAAAGCTGCCGCGAAGCCGATGCCGGGCTGGCTGCCGGATACAGCGAGATGCAGGCAAACGGCAATTACGGCGGACAGGCATGGAGCGAAAGCCGCGACCGTCGTCTTGATGCGGCGGAAAAACGCTTTTCCGCCAAGCTCGCCGCCTATCTCGCCCGCCCCGCATCGTGGGGCTGCGCCTTTCCCAAGCTGCGTGCTGCGGGCGTGGAAACCGCCGCTGCCGCCGACGGCAAAATCCGCGCTTTTTCGTGGGACAGGCAAAACGGCGGCACCATGCACAACGAAGAAACCCTGCTGCAATACCGCAGCGGCGGCAAAACCGCGCTGCGCACCGGAAGCGGCGGCGCGGTGCGGGGCATTACCGCCGCCCGCCTGCCGCCTTACGGCACGGTGTATTTCGTCCATTACCGTTTCAGGGCAAGCAGCCGCCTTTATACCGACAGGACGGAGCTGCTGCATATTGCGAAAGGCCGTCTGAAACCTTTAAACATCATCCGTACTTCCCGCCTGGGCAACTCGCTTGCCTACGAAGCCGATATTGCGGCCGAACCGCGCCTGCCCGCAGGCAGGGAAAACGACCGCATTGCCTACGACGCGGCAACGCGCACCGTCAGCCTGCCCGTGGTGGTGGCGGAAAAAGAAAGCGACGGCGACGGAAGGATAACGGCCGCCCGCATCCGCTACCGTTTCGACGGACGCTATTTCGTCCTGCAAAGATAAAGGCCGTCTGAAAACGGTTTTCAGACGGCCTAAAACCAAATTATGGAAACGAACAATATGAAAAAACAAAGCATCGCATTCCCCGCCGCCCTTGCCCTGATAATCGGCGCACTCATCGTCTGGTCGGGCATCGCGCCGCGCGACCGTGCCGTGTGGTATGCCGAAATCATCCCCGTTGCGGCGGTGTGGCTCGCGCTGATTGCCACCGCAGGCCGTTTCCGTTTCAGCAACGCCGCCTATCTGCTGATGAGCCTGTGGCTGGCGATGCACAGCATCGGCGCGTATTACACCTTTGCCGAAGTGCCTTTCGGCTGGGCAAACCGCCTGCTCTCGCCGCTCTTGGGCGAAGGACGCAACCATTTCGACCGCGTCGGCCACTACATCATCGGCTTTTACGCCTTTCCGATGGCCGAATGGCTGACGCGGCGCAGGCTGGCCGGCTTGGGCGTGGCCTTGTTTTTTTCGCTGTTTTTCATCATGAGCGTGGCGGCGGCCTACGAAATTGTCGAATGGCAGTATGCCGTGATCGAAGGCGGCAGCGCGGGGATCGAGTTTCTCGGTTCGCAGGGCGATATTTGGGACGCGCAGAAAGATATGCTCGCCGACACCCTGGGCGCGCTTACCTCGCTCGTGCTGTTTCTGCTGCTGCGGCCGGACAAAAAGGCAGGGTAGGGCGTGGAGGCCGTCTGAAAGTCGGGAGGCCGTCTGAAAACCATGTTTTCAGACGGCCTCGAAACCATGCGCAGTCAGCGGTGCCGGATTTCCCAGCACTGGTGGATTTTCTTGTTGCGGAAGTCGGCCGGTACCGACTGTTTGGAAATGTCTTTCAGCAGATATTGTTGCGCAACACCCTCATCCATAGCAAACGAGCGCAGATTGTTTGAGAAATACATCAGGCCGTCGGGAGCGAGCAGCTTCATCGCCCCCTGTATCAGACGGACGTGGTCGCGGCCGATGTCGAGCGTATCGCTCATTTTTTTGCTGTTGGAAAAGCTGGGCGGATCCATCACGATAAGGTCGAATTTCCTGTCCTCCGCCGAGGCCGTGTCAAGATATTGGAATACGTCGGCGCGGATGATGCGGTGTTGGCGCGTATCGATGCCGTTCAGCTCGAAATTGCGTCCGGCCCAATCGAGATAAGTGTTGGACAAATCCACCGTTTCGCTCGACACCGCGCCGCCGGTGGCCGCGTAAACGGTGAAGCTGCCGGTGTAGGCAAACAGATTGAGAAAGCGTTTGCCCGCCGCGATCAGCCCGACTTGGCGGCGCGTGTTGCGGTGGTCGAGAAACAGGCCGCTGTCGAGGTATTTGTCGAGGTTTACCCAAAATCTGCGGCCGTATTCCGCCACAATAAAATCTTCGCCCGTGCAGCCGGTTTTCTCATACTGCCGCACCCCCCTCTGGCGTTCGCGGCGTTTGAGGCTGATGCTGCCGGCGGAAAATCCGGTAACGTACGCAACCGCTTCAAGCACAGCGGCCAGCCATGCTTCGTATTCTGCGGGATGCATCTTCCAGCCGGTGTCGTATTCCTGCAAATGGATGCGGCTGCCGTACACATCGACGGCAAAGGGAAACTGGGGAATGTCGCGGTCGTAGATGCGCCATGCTTCGGTGCCGTTTTGTTTCGCCCATTTCATAAGGTGCTTGATGTTTTTGCCCAAACGGTTGGCAAAGGGAGTGGTGTCGGTCATGGCGTTTCAGACGGCCTCTGGTAACAAAGTGCGGATTTTACCGTAATTAACACCGTTGCGATTGACCGTTTTGCAGCACATCTATACTATGCGCCGCTTGTCTTTTTGTTTACGAAGCCATCGTCTTCCAGCCTAAACCGCCGTTTTGGCGCGTTCTCTTGTTTTTTCTCCGGAAAATGTATTTGCAGGTTGTTGTCGATGTTAACCACAAGCCCAAGCCGCTTGCGACAACCCTGTAACGCCGCACTCTTCCAAACGTTATCCATCTCTGCTTCGAGGTCGTCTGAAAATCATTCGGACGCAGCGTGTTGTTGTCCTTTAAGGATAGACGTGTCTATTAAATTTTCCGATTTGCATCTCGATAAAAATATTCTTTCCGCACTTACTGAGGCAGGTTATGAAACGCCCACTCCGATTCAGGCGCAGGCCGTGCCTTTCGCTTTGGCAGGCCGCGACATCATGGCCTCCGCGCAGACCGGCTCGGGCAAAACCGCCGCATTCCTGCTGCCCACGCTGCAACGCCTGACCCGCCGCAGCGAAAAGCCGGGCAAAGGCCCGCGCGCACTCGTGCTTACCCCCACCCGCGAGCTGGCGGCGCAGGTGGAAAAAAACGCGCTGACCTACGCGCAAAACATGAAATGGTTCCGCACCGTCAGCATTGTCGGCGGCGCGTCGTTCGGCTACCAGACCCGCGCACTGTCCAAACCCGTTGATCTGATTGTGGCCACGCCCGGCCGCCTGATGGATCTGATGGGCAGCGGCAAAGTCGATTTCTCCCGTTTGGAAGTGCTGATTCTCGACGAAGCCGACCGTATGCTCGACATGGGCTTTATCGACGACATCGAAACCATCGTCGCCGCCACGCCCGAAGACCGCCAAACCCTGCTGTTTTCCGCCACTTGGGACGGCGCGGTCGGCAAACTCGCCCGCAAGCTCACCAAGAATCCCGAAACCGTCGAAATCGAGCGTGTGGACGAACAGGGCAAAATCGAAGAACAGGTGTCGTATTGCGACGATATGCGCCATAAAAACCGCCTGCTCGACCACATCCTGCGCGGTGCCGACATCGACCAGTGCGTGATTTTCACCTCCACCAAAGCCATGACCGAAGTCATCGCCGACGAATTGTACGAAAAAGGCTTTGCCGCCAACTGTCTGCACGGCGATATGCCGCAGGGCTGGCGCAACCGCACTTTGACAGATTTGCGCAAAGGCCGCTGCAAAATCCTGGTGGCAACCGATGTGGCCGCACGCGGCATCGACGTGCCGACGATTACCCACGTCATCAATTACGACCTGCCCAAACAGGCCGAAGACTATGTGCACCGCATCGGCCGCACCGGCCGCGCAGGGCGCACCGGCACCGCCATCACGTTTGCCGAAGTGAACGAATATGTGAAAGTGCACAAAATCGAAAAATACATCGGCCGCAAGCTGCCCGAGATGACCGTCGAAGGCATGGAGCCGACCCGCAAACGCAAACCGGCCGGCGGCAAGCCGAAAGGACGCGGCGGCTGGGGCGGCAAGGCCGGTTTCGACAAAGATAAGAAATTCTCAGGCCGCCGTGAGGGCGGTTTCAAAAAAGAAGGCGGTTTTAAGAAAGAAGGCTTTAAAAAATCCGGCAGTTTCAAAGCCGGAAAAGAAGGTGCGGGCAAACGCGTGTAAACCGCGTCTGGCATACGCCGATACGGCAGGAGGCCGTCTGAAAACAATTTTCAGACGGCCTCCTGCCTTTGCGGCTGCTGCGGATACGCTTTGCGGATTCAGACGGCCTCAAAACGCCGCTTCACAGCGAAGCGGCATCGATATAAGGCACGCGGCCGTCCAATGCGGGCGGCTCTCCCACGGATACGGCAAACAGCCGCCCGCCCGCACCGATGTGCGGATAGGCCAAAAGTTCAGGCAAGAGCGGATCGCGCTCGTGCAGGCTGCCCACCATATAGTGCCAGCCGCGCCGCCGCGCTTCGCGGTAGGCCGCACGCAGCAGCAGGCGGAACACCTCCGTATCGTCGTCTGCCACCATCGCCAGCGCGAGATAGCCGTGGCGGATTTCCCCGCCCGCCTCGGGCAGCAGCGGCAGGCGCAGCAGACGGGCGGCGGCGTTATATGCGGGTTTGGCCGTCCGCAGCAGGCCGCAATAGCGTTCGACATGAATCTGCCGGAACGGACGCTGTTCCCACACCGCCAGCATTCCCGCAATTTCCGTGCCGCGCCGCACAAGCAAAAAATCCTCCGCCTGCAAACCTTTCAGACGGCCTCCCGCCAAATCTTCCGCCGTGTAATGCTGTGCAAACTGCCGCTTTGCCGCTTCGCGGCTGAGAAAGGCAAACAGCTCCGGCAAATCTTCCTGCGTGCCGCAGGTAAGGGTAAGGCCGTCTGCAAACAGGGCGCGGCGCGGCAGCAGCAGCGGGATGACGGGCGTATGCACCGTGCCCAGCGGCGTGTAGCGCGGCATTCCCGCGCGGTTGGCAGCAATCGTCGAGAGCGCGGCCGCGTTGTCCTGCAAAATCATCGTAATGTCCGCCGCCAAAGGCTCGGCCGCCATCTTTTCGGCAAGGATTTTGTAGCCGCGGTAAAGCAAAAGGCCGCTGCGGTAAGCCTTGTCCACCCGCAGGTCGGACAGATAACCCGTTTCGCACAGCCGCCCGTTCACATAGGCAGGCCGTCTGAAACGGCTGCCGAGAATCACAATATTGCCCGCCCCGTCGCAGCCCTTGTAGCTTTCCATCTGTGTGCCCTGCACCGCGCAGGCGGCGAAATAGGAAGGCTCGCGGCGGAAAGACACGCTGATTCCGCCCTCCATCACATTTTGCGCCATCAGCGCGCGCAGCGCGGCATCGTCGGCGGCAGTTACGGGGGAGAAAACGATTTTTGTCATAGCGGTAAGGCCGTCTGAAAGAAGAAATGGGAGCCGTACCGGCCGGCAAGAACAGCTCCGAAAAGAAAACGCAAACACGATTATACAGGCCGTCTGAAATCCCCGTGCCGCAGCCTGTGGCGGATTCCGCTATAATCCGCCGCTTTGTCCGCACAAGCGCACCCGCCATGTCCCCGCGTTCACTCCTTATCGCCGCCCTTCTTGCCGTCCTGCCCGCCCACGCCGCGCCCGAACAGGACGGCGGCGGCCTCGACAGCCTGCGCCGCGCCATCAGCGACACCGAAAACGATTTGCGGAAAAAAAAGCAGGCGCAGGAAAAAACACAGCAGACACTCGACAAAACCCGTGCCGCGCTGGAAAAAGCCCGCCGCGAACTGGCCGCAGCCGACCGCCGCAGCCGCGATGCCGAACAGCGTCTGCAAAAACTGCAAAGCGAGCTGGAAGCCCTCAAAGCCGAAACCGCCTCCGGCAAAGCCCAGCTTGCCCGCCTGCTCGGCGGACAATACAAAAACCGCCAAAGCAACGCCGTCATCCTTTTCCTCAAAAACGCCGAACCCGGCCGCAAAACCCGTTATCTGCAATACGCCCGCCGCATCGGCGAAGCCAACCGCCAAGTCATCGCCCGCCTTGCCGGCCAGCAGCAGCAAATGCAGCAGCACGAAGCCGAAATCGATGCGGAGCTGGCCAAACTTGCAGCCCTGAAACAAGAAAAGCAGGCCGCGCTGGCCAAGCTCGGTAAAACCCGCGCCGCCGCCCAAAACGAAAACAGCCGCCTCACAGCCGACATCGCCCGCCAAAATAGCAGACTCGCCAAGCTCAAATCCGACGAAGCGCGGCTCAACCAAGTCATCGCCGGCATCGCCCGCCGCAACGCCGCCAAACACCGCCGCGAAGCCGCCGCCCGCGCCAAAGCCGCCGCCGAACGCCTCGCCGCCGCCAAACAGGCAAGGCAGACCCCGCCGCAAACGCAAGGCAAGCCCGATCCCGCCGCCATTCTTGCCGGAAAAACAGACAGGCCGTCTGAAAAAACGCCCGCCGCCGTACAGAGGCCGTCTGAACACACCACACCGCCCGAATCCGCGCCGCCAAGCACGCCGCCCGCGTCCACCCTCACCGCCGAAGACCGCGCCCTGCAAGGCGAATACGCCGACAACGGCAACCTGTTTTCCAAAATGCAGGGCCGCCTGCCGCATCCAGCAGGCGGCAATGTCTCAGGCGGCTTCGGGCAAACCCGTCCCGACGGCGGCGTATGGCGCGGCCAGTTTTTCGCCACCGCCCCCGCCCCCGTGCGCAGCGTGGCCGGCGGCACAGTCGCCTACGCGGGGCACCTCGGCGAAAACTACGGCAACACCGTCGTCGTCGACCACGGCGGCGGCTACACCACCATCTACACCGGCCTTTCCGCCGTGTCCGCCGCCAACGGCACGCCCGTACGCAGCGGCACCGTGCTGGGTACCAGCGGCAGCGCGTTCGGCGCAGAGGGGCTTTATTTTGAAATCCGCTACCGCCAAAGCGCGATGAATCCCGCCGCCTGGCTGCGTTAGACAGCAAAAGGCCGTCTGAAAATGCCGCTGCGGCTTTTTCAGACGGCCTGATAAGGCAGTATCCGGCTTTGGCGGCGGACAAATGCGCCCGGGCGGCAAAACGCAAGACAGATCCGCCGTGTTTTTTGCTAAAAACAATTGAACAACGGCGGCAAATCCAATAAAGTCCGCACCTTTACCCGAGGGCGGCAGCCTCACAAAAGCAACAGAAAGAAAACGATATGGCAAAACCCATCCTGAAAAAAACCGCGCTCTACACTTTGGGTGTAGCCAGCGGCGCATTCCTTACCGTCAGCCTGCAAAGCATTGCGGCGGAAAAGAAAGAAGCCATCCCCGTCCAGTCCATCCGCACCCTGGCCGAAGTGTACAGCCAGATTAAAGCCAACTATTACGAAGACAAATCCGACGAATCGCTGCTCGAAGGCGCGATGAAAGGCATGGTAACCGGCCTCGATCCGCATTCCGAGTTTATGAACAAAAAAGACTATGCCGACCTCAAAGAAAACACCTCCGGCGAATTTGGCGGACTGGGCATGGAAATCGGCTCGGAAGACGGCTTTGTCAAAATCATTTCCCCCATCGAAGACACGCCGGCAGAACGCGCCGGTATCAAAAGCGGCGACTACATTGTCAAAATCGACGGTGTGTCCACACGCGGCCTCACCGTCAGCGAAGCCGTCAAAAAAATGCGCGGCAAGCCCGGTACCCGCATCGAACTGACCATTTCGCGCAAAGACAGCAACAAGCCGCTTACCTTCAAACTCGTCCGCGCCGTTATCAAAGTGAAAAGCGTCCGCTTCAAGCTGCTCGAGCCGGGCTACGGCTACATCCGCATCACACAGTTCCAAGAGCGCACCGTAGCCACGCTGAACGAAGCCGCGCAGAAACTGAACAAAGAAAACAAAGCCCCGCTCAAAGGCCTGATTCTCGACCTGCGCGACGATCCGGGCGGCCTGCTCAATGCCGCAGTCGGCGTGTCCGCCGCCTTCCTGCCCGAAAACGCCAAAGTCGTCAGCACCAAAGGCCGCGACGGCAAAGAAGGCATGGTGCTCAACGCCCGCCAGGAAGACTACATCCTCACCACGGGCGGCGACCCGCTCAAAGGCCTGCCCGCCGAGTTGAAAAACATTCCCCTGACCGTACTCGTCAATTCCGGCTCGGCTTCGGCTTCCGAAATCGTGGCCGGCGCGCTGCAAGACCACAAACGCGCAGCCATCGTCGGAACGCAGAGCTTCGGCAAAGGCTCGGTGCAGACCGTTATGCCGCTCTCCGGCGGCAGCGCGGTCAAAATCACCACCGCCCTCTATTACACGCCCAACGACCGCTCCATCCAGGCGCAGGGCATTGTTCCCGATCTGGAAGTGAAAGACAAAACCCGCACATTCGAAAGCCGCGAAGCCGACCTGGCCGGCCACATCGGCAACCCCTTGGGCGGTAAGGAAGTAAACGGCAAAGTGGTGGAAGACAGCGAAGCGGCGGACGGAGCCAAAGAAAAAGCCGCATCCGCCCCCGAAGCCAAAGACACCCGTTCCGAAAGCAAAAAGCTGGAAGACGAAATTGCCGAACGCCGCAACCCGAACCCCGCCAAAGACGCGCAGCTCAAAGCCGCGCTGGATTTGGTAAAAGATCCCGCCAAATGGCAGGAGGCTCTCGGCGCGGCGGCGAAAAAACCGGCGAAAGCAGACAAAGAAGCCGACAAAGCCGATAAGAAAGAGGCCGATAAGAAAGAAAGCAGCAAGAAAGAAGGCAGCGAAGGCAAATAGCGTCTGCCGCAGCAAGAGGCCGTCTGAAAACGTATTTTCAGACGGCCTTTTTGCCGACGTTCAAAACGGCTGCCCAATATGCCGCCGTTTCCGCCGCATCTTACTGTCCGGCGATATGGCAGGGAATGCCCGCATCCGCCAGCATGGCGGCCACCGGCGCGGCGGGCGGGCAGGCGGCAAACACGCAGTCGAACTCGGTAACGGAGCCCATGCGCACCAGCGCGGTGCGGTCGGGTGTGCCGCAGCCGATGGCAAGACAGCGCGTGCGGGCGTTGGCCATCATTGCCCGCATCACGCACACTTCCTTGTAATCGTAATCGAGCAGCGAGCCGTCGTCTTCCGCCACTGCCGCGCCGAGTATGGCGTAGTCGGCTTTGAACTGGTTGATGAAATCCACCGTGGCCACGCCTGTGATGCCGCCGTCGGCGGGGCGCACCACGCCCGAAGTGATGATCACCGTGTAGTCGCTGCGGCCGGACAGCAGCGCGGCAACGTGGATGTTGTTGGTGATGATGCGCAGGCTGCTGCGGCTTTGCGCCAGCGCGGCGGCGGCAGCCTCCATGGTTGCGCCGATACCGACAAACAGGCTCGCGCCGTCGGGAATTTGCGCCGCAATCCGTTCGGCCAGAGGGGATGTTCCGTTTGGGCGGAGGGATTTCTGCAACGGCAGGCCGCCGTTTTGCGCCGCTTCGCCCAGTGCCGCCCCGCCGTGGTAGCGGCGCAGCAGTCCGGCATGGCAGAGGCTGCCGATGTCGCGGCGCACGGTTTGCGGCGTAACGCCCAATTCGCGGGCAAGTGCCTCTACGGGCATAAACCCGTGTTCGCGTATCAGGCGGACGATGGTTTCGCGGCGGTGCGGTTTGTGTGTCATGGCGTTTTGTTCTTTTGATAATGATGGGGCGGGTGTTTTTAAAATAGGTTTTCAGACGGCCTCTCTGCCTGAAAACCCGTTTGCAGCTTTGAGGCCGTCTGAAAGCGCAGCTTCAACGAAGTTAAAACACGCTTTCGGTTTTTACATATTCATTTATTCTTCCGGCACAAACAGGGCGGCAAAGTCTTCGAGGGAAGCGGCCGTCGTGCGCCAGACAAGTTCCGCGTCGTCCCACCAAACCACGGCGGGGCAGTCGGGCGCGTGCGAAAAATCCATGCAGAAAGGGTTGCCCGCACCGTCGGTGGCGAAACACACCCATGTTTTCAGACGGCCTGCCTTTTCGGCGGCAGCCAAGTCTTCTTCTTCGAAAGCGTCGAGAAAACGCGCCAGATATTCCGCACCCCGCGCGGCTGTTTCGTCTGCGGGCAAAACATCGGCCGGTTCGGTTTCCGGCGGCTGTCCGAACGCGTCGCGCTCTGTTTTCAGACGGCCGCCGCGTTTGAATTTTTCCGCAAAGGCGGCACAGCTTTCCGGAATGTGCATAGTAAAGGCCTCATAGGCCGCATTGGCAGTCGGCTTGCGGGATGGCTGTTTGGGTAAAAAATGCCCGAATGCAGGGAGAAAGAGCGCGGCAAGGCCGATTGCCGGCAAGTTTTCGGGCCGTCTGAAAAAACGCGGATGATAGCAGCCGCGCCCCGCCGTGTGTCGGCGGCAGGCGGATTTTTCAGACGGCCTTATCCGTGTTCCGCTATCATACGCGCTTTGTTTTCCCGTTCCGCAAACCATGCTCCACACCGACAAACTCACCGCCGCCGCTCCCGAACGCATCATCACCGCGCAAACCCTCTCATCGCAGGAAGAGCAGCTCGAACGCGCCTTACGCCCCAAATTCCTCGCCGACTACATCGGCCAACACAAAGCCAAAGAGCAGCTCGGCATTTTCATCGCCGCCGCCAAAAAACGCGGCGAAGCCCTTGACCATACGCTGCTTTTCGGTCCGCCCGGCTTGGGCAAAACGACGCTTGCCCACATCATTTCCAAAGAACTGGGCGTAAACCTGCGCCAAACCAGCGGCCCCGTGTTGGAACGCGCAGGCGACCTTGCCGCGCTTTTGACCAATCTCGAGCCGCACGACGTATTGTTCATCGACGAAATCCACCGCCTCAGCCCCGTGGTTGAGGAAATCCTTTATCCCGCACTCGAAGACTACCAGCTCGACATTATGATTGGCGAAGGCCCTGCCGCCCGCTCCGTCAAAATCGACCTGCCGCCCTTTACCCTCATTGGTGCCACCACCCGCGCCGGTATGCTGACCAACCCCCTGCGCGACCGCTTCGGCATCGTCGCCCGCCTCGAGTTTTACAACCACAGCGACCTGGCCACCATCGTTGCCCGTTCCGCCGGCCTGTTGCAGCTCGATATGGACGAAGGCGGCGCACTCGAAATCGCCCGCCGCAGCCGCGGCACGCCCCGCATCGCCAACCGCCTGCTGCGCCGCGTGCGCGACTATGCCGAAGTCAAAGGCAGCGGCCGCATTGCCGCCGAGATTGCCGACGCGGCACTTTCCCTGCTCGACGTGGACGCGGCAGGGCTGGACGTGATGGACAGAAAATTCCTCGAAGCCGTGCTGCACAAATTCGGCGGCGGCCCCGTGGGCCTGGACAACATTGCCGCCGCCATCGGCGAGAGTCCCGACACCATCGAAGACGTTATCGAACCCTATCTGATCCAGCAGGGTTTTTTGCAGCGCACCCCGCGCGGCCGTACGGCAACAGCAATCTGCCGCCTGCACTTTGGCCTGCCGGCGGAATAGGCCGTCTGAAAAACCCTGCGCGTCAGCTTTTCCCCTCCTGTTATTGCGCTCGGGAACCTGTATAAAAATTCTCCGTTTTCATCTGGAAACGGCATCAATCTCAATCTGCCCAAATGCAAGGTTATGTTTAATTTAGTTAAGAAATTTATTATAATACAATCGTTTTTCAAGTAGCTCGGGGTATACGAGGTGAATGGTATTTCAGACAATTCGGATGATTATATTGCACAGGTATGGCAGGCGCGGTTGATTGCGACCGGCGTTATGGTGCGTGCGTCGGTATGGCTGAATTTGCCGCAATTCGGTTCGGCTGATTTTAACGGGAAGCTGCCTGAGCATTACTCCGACCGACCGAAATTGGATGAAGTTTGGTTGCGGCATCAGCAGCAGGTTTCCATACAGCAGCCGATTGCGATGGATAAAGTCGGTTCGGATTTATTGTTGAGTTGTTTAGTTGCGGTAACAGATGATGCACCGATGATATTGGGCTGCCTGATTTCGCCTCCCTTTCATGAGCAGACGGCGGCTATGGTGCAACTGAGTTTGGGTTGGATACATTATCGTCTGGATGCGTTGAAGCAATCGGATAACGGTCGATCGGCACGTCTGCTGGAGTTGTTAGGCTACGTTTTGTCGCAATCCGAGTTACGGGAAGCAGCACAGGAATGGGTAAACCGTACGGCTGCCTGGGCTAGGGAAGTGGAAAGCGTGGCGGATTTTTCACTGCTGCTGTTCCGTATTGAAGCGGATGTTCCGGTTTTACAGGTGATGTCGGGTGTAGTGTATCCGGAAAAAGGATTGCCTCAGCTGAATCAAATAAGCGAACTGGCGGCGCGTTGTGCGATTAGTGCTGCCGAACTGTCTGAAAACAGTGCGTGGGCTTTGCCTTTGCTGCATGATGGGCAGGTGCGTTCTGTTTTGGTGGCACATCATCATGCTTTATGCCTGCCTGAAGAGTCTTTGCAGATTATGCGGGCAAGTGCAGCAGTGGTTGAGCCTGTATTGTCGATGTGGCGGCAGGGAGAGCGTCCGCTCTGGGCACATTTTCAGGCAACTTTTGCCGACATGTGGTCAAAGTTGGTTGGTTCCGGCCATTTGCTTTGGAAGGCTGGGGTAACGGCTGTTACTGTGTGTTTGGCGGTTGTGCTTTTAGTACCTGTGGATGATGTGGTTACCGCCAATCTCTATGTGGAAGGCGGCAGCAGATGGGTATTGGTTGCACCGCAAAACGGCTATTTGGCGGAAATTTTGGTGCGACCGGGCGATAAGGTGGCTGCCGGTCAAGTATTGGCGCGTTTGGAAGATAAAGATTTAAAGCTGGAAGAGGCTGAGTTACTGAGTGAAATTGCTCAGGCAGAAAGCCGGTTCCGCGAAGCAATGGCGGCAGGCGATGCGGCGGAAAGCGGAATCGCTGCCAATCAAAAGCAACAGGCGCGGGTAAAATTGGATTTGGTAAGAACTAAATTAGATCGTGTACTTATCCGTGCACCAATGGCGGGAAGTGTAGTCAGTGGTGATTGGGTACAGCAGATCGGTGCACCTGTTGAAGAGGGAAAAGAGCTATTCCAAGTTGCCGATACTGCAGAATCCAAAGCGGTTTTGCATATTCCGGACAAGGATATGGATGAAATCTTTATCGGACAGACAGGCAGCCTGAAGCTGGCAAGTCTACCTGAACAACAGATCAGGTTGAAAATCATACGCCTGACTGCAGTGGCAGTGGTTGAAGACGGTCAAAACGGTTTTCAAGTGGAAGCCGAATTATTGGATGCACCAACACATTTGAACCCTGGTATGCAGGGAGTGGGCAAGGTATCGGTGGGAAAAACCAATTTATTGGGCTTGTGGACAAAAAATTTCCGCAACTGGCTGCGTTTGAAACTGTGGTCTTGGTGGTAAGGCGATGCAGGTACTGTTTTCCGAACACTGGCACTTGGTGCGGTATCTACAACCTCAATTGCGTAACAGCGTTGCCGCTTTGCCGCGCACCTTACGTGGAAAACTGTGGGTATTGCTACATGATGAGTTTACCCACAAGTTTATTCGAGTTACTCCAGATGCTTGGAGAATAATAGAGTTGATGGATGGCCGGCGAACTTTAGATGAAATTTGGGAAACGGCGTGTGCCCGAGCGGATGGGGAGGGATATCAGGCTGTGGTCGGTCAGCATGAATTGGTACAGATACTTGGCCAGCTTTACAGTAATGATATGCTTGCCACGCAAGTACCCGCTGATGCTTCGGAAATGCTGGCACGTTTTCGCAAACAGCGGTTTAACCGTATTAAGCAGTCTTACTTCAATCCGTTAAGCATCAAAATCCCGTTGTTTTATCCAGACCGATGGTTTGATCTGCAATGCGGCTTAGCAGATTTGTTGTTTTCCCGCAGAGCATTTGTGCTTTGGCTGATATGTGTATTGCCTGCTGTTGTCTTAGTTTGTCAGCATTGGGTAGCCTTAACTGAGAATTTTTCCGATAGGGTATTGGCTGCGCATAATTTATTTATTTTGTGGTTCACTTATCCAGTAGTTAAAAGTATACACGAATGGGCACATGGAATGGCCGTTAAAGCATGGCGTGGCAGTGTGCGCGAAATCGGTTTGATGCTGATTTTGTTTATGCCTGTGCCGTATGTTGATGCCGGTTCATCTTATCGCTTCGTTTCCAAATGGCAGCGTGCTGCAGTAGCAGCAGCAGGAATTATGGCGGAACTCCTGCTGGGTGCGCTGGCGATGTATGTATGGCTGTGGGCTGAAGCGGGTGTAGTGCGTGCGTTGGCGTTCAATGTTATCCTGATTTCGGGTGTATCCACATTGTTTGTAAACGGCAATCCTTTGATGCGTTACGACGGCTACTACATCCTGACCGACCTTTTGGAAATCCCTAATTTGATGCAACGTTCCAAAAATTATTGGGTGTATCTGTCTGACCGTTTTTTGTTTGGTTCGAAAGAAGCGAAGCCACCGCCCAATACCGAACGTGAACGTTTTTGGCTGTTTACTTATGGTGCTACCGCACCTGTCTACCGTTTTGCGATTATGCTGTCACTGATTTGGTTTGTGGCACAGCAGTATTTTTTCTTTGGTGTGTTGATGGCTTTGGTATCGGCATGGCTGACGTTACTGATGCCGTTGTATAAGGCGGTTAAGCATCTGTTTTCAGGTAACAGTTTGGCACGTTGTCGTTTGCAGGCATTGCGGCGGTTTTATGCACTTGTTGCAATGCTGGTGCTGATGGTTTTTGGCGTGCCGCTGCCATTTTATTCGGTACGGGAAGGTGTAGTGTGGTTACCCGAACAAACAGTAGTGCGTGCTCCTGCTGACGGACATCTTTCGTCATATGTTGCGAAACCAAATCAAGCCGTGCAGGCAGGTGATGCGGTATTGGTATTGAGCAATCCGAGGATTCAGCAGGAAAAGCAATTAGCCGTAGAACGCATGAATGCGCTTGCTTTGCAGATCAGACAAAATCAACCGCAGAACTTGGCACGGTTGCGGGTGTTGATCCAGCAGCAAAATGCTGAAGCAGCAAAACTGGATCGTTTGCAACAGGAAACTGATCAATTGACTGTTCGTGCACAAAGTGCAGGCTATTGGCATACTGCCGATATGAAACAGCTTGAAGGACGATTTGCCAAAAAAGGCAGTATTCTCGGCTATGTGGTGGCGAAAGCATCCAACACGGTGCGGGTGGCTGTTCATCAAGATGATATGAAACTAATAGAAGAGCGGTTGCATGCCGTTCAAATTCGTTCGGCTACCCATATAGAGCGTAATTATTCAGCTATATTATCACGTATTACCCCTAGGGGTGATTTTGAATTGGCTTCTCCTGCTTTGAGCATAGAGGGTGGGGGAAAAATTGCCACTCATCCGGGTGAGAGTGGCGGGCAGCAGGCTTTGGAGCGGTTTTTTGATGTGGATTTGAATATTTCGCGAAATCAGGCAAATGATGAAGCATGGGTATTCGGACAACGTGTGTATGTGCGCTTCGATTTTGGCAATACACCTTTGGCATGGCAGTGGTTTGTACGTTTGAAGCAATTATTTCTAAAAGAATTATATGTCTGATCCTAGTTTAATTCGTTGTTATGCGGGTAGCTGGCTTCGCTTGGCTGACAATATCCGCCATGAACGGGCAGAACAGCTTCCCAGTAAGATGGAGTTAATGCTGCATGGCTTTAGCGGTTGGTTTGCCTCCAAAAAAATCAGTTGTCGTGAGATAGACCGTCTGAATGAATATATTTTGGAAGAAACCGAAAAATTCCGCCATTACATACCTGAAAAATGGACGATTTTGCTGCAACAAGCCATTGGCAATTTGAAGAGGCAACCGCATCATTTCCCCGTCTTGGCACGTGTATTGGCTTGTGTGGGTTTGGCAGCCGAGCATACTTTGGGTTATTTTCCTCATCCTGTGCAGTTTTTCGGCGTATATGCTTTGCTCTCGGGAAGCCTTGCACAGATGGAGACAGGTGAAGGTAAAACCTTAGTTGCGGCACTGGCGGCAACCATTGCCGCTGTTTCTGGTGCTTATGTTCATGTATTGAGTACCAATGATTATCTTGCCGAACGTGATGAGGCCGAAATGAAGCCGTTATTTGCTTTTTTCGGTTTGTCGAGTGCTGCTGTCGGTAGCGAAACAGAACACGAGCAACGATGTGAAGCGTACCGCAAAAACATTTGCTATGTGCCAGCAAAAGAAATCGTATTTGATTATCTGAAAGACAAGTTATTTGCAAATGGTGCCGGCTATGCCCGTTTACACTATATTCGTCAGTTTCAGCAGAGTACACCGGAGCAGAAAGCAGAGGAAACGATAATTCCCGCATTGCATTTTTGCATTGTAGATGAGGCTGACAGTATTCTGATTGATGAAGCCCGTACCCCGCTAATCATTTCGCGTGAAACCGAAAGCTTGATTGAACCGGCATTATTGCAATGGGCGATATATATTGCGAGGGGTTTGCAGGAAGGTATTCATTTTTCCATCAATTATGCGCAGCACGATATTATGCTGCATCCTGATGCATTACGAGAGAGTCAACCACCGCCCGCAGAGGTGCGTTCAGTTTGGCAGAATGCTGCATGGCAGCGACTGATTGTTAAACAAGCTTTAAGTGCTCTGCATCTGTACCGTATAAATGAACACTATATTATCCAAGACGGGATAATCCAAATTATCGACGAATCCACCGGTCGGAGAATGCCTGATCGTTCGTGGGAGCAGGGGCTACATCAGTTGATTGAAACCAAAGAAGGACTACCACTCAGTCAAGGGCGGGAAACATTGGCAAAAATGACGTTTCAGCGATTTTTCCGTCAATATTTGCTGTTGTCTGGCTTAACGGGTACTGCAACTGAAGTGGCACGAGAATTGTGGACAGTTTATCACTTGCGTGTACGCGTCATTCCGCCCAACAAAGAAAACCGACGCACTTATTTGCCTGCTCGCTGCATGAACAGTTTGGAGCAGAAATGGACAGCAGTTGCCCAAGATGCACTAAACAGGGCGGCACAAGGCCAGCCGGTATTGATTGGTACGCGCAGCGTGGAAGCATCCGAGTGTATTGCCGTACAGCTTGGTATTCATATCCAGAACAGAGTTGGGATAGACTTTGTGGTATTGAATGCCCGTCAAGATCAGCAGGAAGCAGAAATTGTTGCTCGTGCTGGTTACCCCGGCCGTATTACTGTTGCAACCAATATGGCAGGACGGGGTACCGACATTAAGTTGAGTAAGGACAGCAAACAGGCAGGCGGTCTGCATGTGATTTTGACCGAATACCACGAATCAGCTCGTATTGACCGTCAGCTTGTCGGTCGCTGTGCTCGTCAGGGAGAAGCCGGAACGGTACAGGCAATTGTGTCGTTCGAAGATGAATTACTGCGTCGCCATCAAGCCTTATTGTGCGCTGTCGGTAAGCATATCCGCATTCCCCGCTTGACTGCCTTGTGGCTGGGTCTGACGGTCAAACTGGCACAATACACCGCACAGCGGCATCATTACCGCATTCGTATGCAAACACTAAAACAAGACCGAGAGTTAAGTAAACAGATCGGTTTTGCGGGTAAGGTACGTTAATTATAATGTGGTCTAGAATGGTTTGCAGATTACATTATCATGATTTTTTGAGATAGAACTTTTTAAAATTTTTTTTTACAATAGGTTATTATTTTAGGAAATCTGCAAATCAGTTTGATTGCATCCTATTGCATTTGGCACGTTCATACTTCACAGATCAAGTATGCTTCAGCGATTTTCTGCATGACCGTACAGGAAAGATTACATAATTGTGTTTGCCGCTTGGGTTGTGCTTGTTGAGAATGGTGTTGTTTATGTTGAAAACTTTCGGATTATTTGTTTTGACCGCTCTTATGGAAATTGTCGGTTGCTGGTTGCCTTATCTTTGGCTGCGACAAGATAAAACAGCGTGGTTGCTGCTCCCTTCGGCCATAAGCTTGGCATTGTTTGTTTGGTTGTTGACGCTGCACCCTACGGCCAGTGGTCGTATTTATGCTGCCTATGGCGGGATTTATATCGGCATGGCATTGCTATGGTTGTGGTGGGTGGACGGAGTCGCGCCCAAGCCTAATGATTGGCTGGGTATGGCATTATGTTTATGCGGTGCGGCAACCATTATGTCGGGAAAGTCTTAATAGCCTGTTCGCATTTTCAGTTTAACGTACGGTAATACCCTAATTTCTTATTTTAACGATTGTATCGAACCTATGTCTCAGCCTAATCCATTTAAAAACAGAACACTCATTATCTGCATTATTTTTACTCTTGCCGGATTAGGTATTTGGCTGTCATGGTCAAAAAGTCAAACCATACCTGTTCCAAAGGTTAGCCGTGAGTACCCTGTTACAATTAACGATACGGCTCCCAATTCTAATATTGCCGCATCTGAAGCTGCCAGCATACCGGATGATACCAAGTCGGTATTCAGTTGCATGATAGAACCAGAGCAGACGGTAGAAATCCGCAGTTCGGTAACGGGGGTGGTTGATAAAATTACAGTAGGACGTGGCGATAACGTTACAAAAGGACAAGTACTGGTGGTGTTGGATGCAGCCGTCGCTAAATCTACTGTTGCAGGTGCACACCAGCGCGCTCAAGCGCAGGCACAAATAGACGGTGCTCGCAAGAAATTGGCGTTGGCAAATGTAAAAGCCGACCGTATGGAGCAGATGTACCGCCAAGAATTTGTTTCAGCACAAGCACGTGACGATGCATTAAACGAGCGCAATATTGCAGCGGCCGAATTAAAACAAGCTCAGGAGAATCATCAAATCGCCAAAGCGGACTACCGGACATCACTGGCGGAATTGTCGGAACGCACCATTACCAGCCCGTTTGATGGTATTGTAACTGCGCGTTATGCCGATGTAGGTACTGTGGTGAGTGCTGTCGACAATAAAAATCCCATTTTGCGCCTGGCACAGATTGAACGATTAAAATTAACGGCTGTTTTACCGTTTAAGTATTTTCGAGACATCCAAACGGGCGACACGGTCAGGGTCATTCCCGAGGCACCGTTTAATCAGCCTGTCAGTGTTGCCATTGCCAAAAAAGACCAAGTAGTAGATGCAGCTTCCGGTACATTCGGCATTATTGCCTATATTGACAACACAGATAACAAGCTGCCTGGAGGAATTCTGTGCCAAGTAAATATCAATTGATACACGAACTCTCAAAATATAAATGACAAAAATATTTTTTATCTCGGCACGATTGCTGAATCTGTTGCTCCTATCAGGAAAGTCTGCGCTCTCAGCCTCTCCTAAGCTTGGCGGGTCTCCTTTCGAAATTGTCCCCGTCAATACCAGCCGCGCTGCCGAGGAGCTCGCCCTCTCGAGCCGTAATCAGTATTTGAATGCGGGCGAACGAGCCAAAGCCCTGTACCTCAAGACTGCACCACATCAGTGACCTCTATGGAGTCTTCTGCGCTATCCTCTACCGTTTGCGTATAGTCTGCCAGTAGCGGGCAATACCTGGCGATTTCTCCATGTAGAGCACTGTATTTTCCAAATCTGAAGCGAACCGCGCTAAGGAGGTAGCCTGCATGAGCAGGCATTAGAACAATCAGTTCGGCGAAGTACGGGAAAAGGTAGGGAGCAAAACCAAAGACTACCTTGCTGTACAAGACGTGGGTGAAAAAGTATCGGGAATCGAAGAGCTGATGGTTATAAAAAAACTGCGGGCGCAAGCTCAACACCAGTTTGCAATTCATATGCTTGGTTTGCTTGCGTGTCTGCTAAATATAATTTAAACAGATAATTAGGCGATATATACTAACCTTAGCGGCAGAGGCCGTCTGAAAAACTGTTTTGCGGTTTCAGACGGCCTGTTGTCATTCTGCGGCTTTCAGGGCGGTCAGTCGGCCAGATATTTCCAACACTTTGCCCTTGCGGCCGCGTTTGCTTTCGATGTCGCGGATGCGCAGCTTTTCACGGTGCAGCGCACCGCGCCTTCCCTGCGATTCGACGGCAAATTCGGGTGTGGAGATGACGGCGGTGTGTTCGAGCTTGTGGCCGTCCGCCAGCGGCGTAAGCTGCAAGCCGCGTCCTTTGGGCATGATTTTGAGTTCTCCGAGCGGGAAAGCCAGAAGGCGGTGGCTGCTGTCGGCCAACACGATTTTGCAGTCGGGATCGGCAATCGCGGATGCGGCCACGGCCACGGGCGGCAATACGGTTTCGCCGCTTTCGAGCGTCATCATCAGTTTGCCGTTTTTGTTGCGGCTGGCCATGTCGGCGAGTTTGGCGATGAAGCCGTAGCCGCCGCTGCCGGCCAGCAGGTAATGCTGTTCGGGCAGGCCGGTAAGCATGGCGGCGGGCCCGGCTCCGTTTTGCAGGCCGATAAGCGAGGACAGCGGCACGCCTTCGCCGCGTCCGCCGGGGATTTCGGCCGCATCGAGGGTGTAGGTGCGGCCGAGGGAGTCGAGTACGACCAGCGGCCATACGGTGCGGCCTTCGACAATTTGTTTGAGGCCGTCGCCTTCTTTGAAGGCGGTTTGGCTGATGTCGAGGTTGTGGCCGGCGCGGCTGCGTATCCAGCCTTTTTGCGACAGAATCAGGGTAACGGGTTCGTCGGCGGTGGTTTGGGTGAGTGTGGCGCGTTCGGCTGCCTGAATCAGGGTGCGGCGTTCATCGCCGTATTGTTTGATGTCGGCCTGCATTTCTTTGACAATCAGGCGGCGTTTTTCGTTTTCGTCGCCCAGCAGTGTGTTCAGACGGCCTTCTTCTTCGCGCAGTTCGTTTAATTCTTTTTCGAGTTTGAAGCCTTCGAGGCGGGCAAGCTGGCGCAGGCGGATTTCGAGAATGTCTTCGGCTTGGATTTCGCTGAGGCCGAATGCGGCCATCAAGTCGGTTTTCGGCTCGTCCGACTCGCGGATGACTTTAATCACTTCGTCGATGTGAAGAAAGGCGATCATGCGTCCGTCGAGAATGTGGATGCGTTTTTGTACTTGCGAAAGGCGGAATTGCAGGCGGCGGGTTACGGTGAGGACGCGGAAGTCGAGCCATTCCTGCAAAATGGTTTTGAGGTTTTTTTGTGCGGGGCGGTTGTCGAGGCCGATCATGACGAAGTTCATCGCGACATTGCCTTCGAGGCCGGTTTGCGCCATCAGGGTGTTGATGAAGTTTTCGGGGTCGATGCGGCTGGACTTGGGTTCGAACACGAGGCGGACGGGCGATTCGCCGTCGGATTCGTCGCGTACTTTTTCCAGCAGCGACAGCATCAGGGCTTTGGTGTTCTGCTGCTCTTGGCTGAGGTTTTTTTTGCCGGATTTGGGTTTGGGGTTGGTTTGTTCTTCGATTTCGGCAAGGATTTTCTGGCTGCTGGTGTTGGGTGGGAGCTGGGTAACGATGATGCGCCATTGGCCGCGCGCCAGTTTTTCGATTTCGTAACGCGCCCGTACGCGCACGCTGCCTTTGCCGGTTTCGTAAATCTGCTGCAAATCGGCGGCGGAGGTGATGATTTGGCCGCCGCCGGCAAAATCGGGGGCGGGAACATACTGCATCAGCTCGGCGGTGGTGAGTGTGGGTTTTTTCAGCAGGGCAATGGCGGCTTGGCTCACTTCGCCCAGATTGTGCGGCGGGATTTCGGTAGCCATGCCCACGGCGATGCCCGACGCGCCGTTGAGCAGCACCATGGGCAGGCGTGCGGGCAGGCAGACGGGTTCTTCAAACGCGCCGTCGTAATTGGGTGTGAAATCCACCGTGCCCATGTGCAGTTCTGACAGCAGCAGTTCGGCCACGGGTGTGAGCCGCGCTTCGGTGTAGCGCATGGCGGCCGCGCCGTCGCCGTCGCGCGAACCGAAGTTGCCGATGCCGTCGATCAGCGGGTAGCGCAGGGTGAAGTCTTGCGCCATACGCACCATGGCATCGTATGCCGAAGCGTCGCCGTGCGGGTGGTATTTGCCCAGGATTTCGCCGACCACGCGGGCGGATTTCACCGGTTTGGCGTTTGGCAACAAGCCCATTTCGCGCATGGCATAGAGTATGCGCCGCTGCACGGGCTTCTGGCCGTCTGAAACGTCGGGCAGGGCGCGGCCTTTGACCACGCTCATGGCGTATTCGAGATAGGCGCGTTCGGCGTAGTGTCCGAGGTCGAGGGTGTCGCTGCCGGAAATGGGAGAGGGGGTGTCGTGAGTCATGCGCGGAAAACGGGATGGTTGGAAAAGGGCGGTATTGTAAAGGAAAACGGGGCAGACCGAAGTGCAAAGGCCGTCTGAAAACGGATTTTCAGACGGCCTCTTTACCACCTCCATCTGCGGGGGAGGGTCAGGGTGGGGGCTGTTGCCGCTTCGGTTGCGCTGGCGGGCGGGAAAGCGGTTCTGCAAACCGCCATTCCCTTCCCAACCCTCCCCGCGCAGGCTCAGGGTAGGGAGTTGGACTGGTGCCGGATAAACGTTTGCAGACACGGCCTGCATCTTCCCGAAAGCCGTAGGACGAGTGCCGAGTGCGCCGCCTTGAAACGGCGCATCCTGCCTGATGGAAGAGGCCGTCTGAAAACGGGTTTCCTGTTTTCAGACGGCCTCTTTGCTATGCGGCATTCAGCCCATTTGGAAGAGACGGCGTACGCGGTCGAGGTCTTCCTGTGTGTCCACGCCTGGGGCGGGGGCGGTGTCGGTGATGACGAGGGCGATGGGGAGGCCGTGTCCGAGAACGCGCAGTTGTTCGAGGGACTCGGTGTGTTCGAGCGGCGAGGGGGGTAGGGCGGCGTATTCCTGCAAAAATCCGACGCGGTAGGCGTAGAGGCCGATATGGCGCAGCGGCGGGGGCGAGGGGAGGGTGCGCAGGTTTTGGCGCATGGTGTCGCGCGGGTAGGGGATGGGTGCGCGGCTGAAATAAAGGGCGCGGTTTTGCGCGTCGGCAACGACTTTGACGGCGTTGGGGTTGGCAAATTCGTCAAAATCGCGAATCGGATGGGCGGCGGTGGCCATCGGGGCGGTGCCTGCGGCGAGGGCGGCGGCGGTCAGGTCGATGAGCTCGGGGCTGATGAGGGGCTCGTCGCCCTGTACGTTGACAACGGCGGCGGCGGGGTCGAGGCCGAGTATTTGCGCTGCTTCGGCCAGGCGGGTGGTGCCGCTTTCGTGTTGTGCGGAGGTGAGGACGGCTTCGATGCCGCAGGATTGGCAGGCCGCCTGGATTTCGTCGGAATCGGTGGCGACGACGATGCGGCCGGCGCGGCTTTTGGCTGCCTGTTCGGCCACGCGAACCACCATGGGTTTGCCGCCGATGTCGGCGAGGGCTTTGCGCGGCAGGCGGGTGGAGGAGAGGCGGGCGGGGATGATGACGGTGAAGCTCATGAGGCCAGCTCCTCTTCGCTCAATACCCGCGCTTCGCTTTCGAGCATATGGGGGATGCCGTCTTTGACGGGATAGGCGAGCTTGGCCTGGCGGCTCCAAAGCTCCTGTTTGTCGCGGCGGTATTCGAGTTTGCCTTTGCTGACGGGGCAGACGAGAATGTCGAGGTATTTTTGTTCCATTGCGTTTCCTTTATTTTACTTTGGCGGCTTTGCCGGTTTTTTTCCCGCTGCGGGCGAGGCGTGCGACTGCATCTATGTAGGCGCGGGTGTGCGGGGCGATGGCTTCCTGGGTTTCCAGGGAGACGGCAGGTAAGATTTTGGCGGAGAAGGCGCTTTGTTTTTTGATGACGGACTGGCCGACGGGGGTGGAGAAGAAGGCGGTCATGGCATCGACTTCTTCCTGCGTGTAGGTGTTTTTCATTTCCTGTATCACGAGTTGTTTTATACGGTCTCTGAATGCGGGTGAGGCGGCTTCGGCGGCGATGTCGTCCAGGAGTTTTTCGGTCAGCACGACAAACTGCTGTTTTTGGCTCTCGGGCAGGCGTTGGAGTATGGCCTGCATTCCGCCGTCTTGCGCCATGACCTGTTTGGCGATGTCGGGCATCGTGGCGGACATATCTTTCCACATTTTGTCGATGTGCTGCACCTGCATCAGTTTTTCCAGCGAGGCATCGGTGGGCGGCGCGGCAGAAGCAGCGGCAAAGGTGCAGGAGAGCAGGGCGGCGAACAGGGTTTTTTTCATGGTTTCAGCCTTTGGGTTTGGTGGACGGTTTTTTCAGACGGCCTGCAATCTCTGCCGCCAAATCGGGGCGGATTATCGCACGAACGGGCAGCACCCACACGTTTTCGGGAACGGGGGCGGCGGTGAGTTTGACCGCGTCTTTTTCGGTAAGGAACACCGCATCGGCTTCGGGCAAATCGGCGGCGGTGAGCGCGGCATGGTCGGGCAGGGCGACGGTGTGGCAGGGTTTGATGCCGATCGCGCGCAGGCTTTGGAAGAAACGTTCGGGACGGGCAATGCCGGCAAGGGCAGCGGTGTCCGCGTTTTTCAGACGGCCTGTGTCGAAGGTGTCGGCAGGGCGGGCGAGGCGGTAGATTGTTCCGCTTTGCAGCGAAGAAACGCAAACCTTTTCCGGCGGCAGGCCGAGCTGCGCGGCGGCGGAAGCCGCGTCTGTGTCCGCGCCGCCGCTGACGATGACGAAATCCACGTCCGCAAGGCGGGAGAGGGGTTCGCGCAGGCCGCCGTTGGGCAGGAGGTCGGGGTTGCGCCCCAAATCGGCGGCGGGGAAAACGGCGGCTTCGATGTCCCGTGCCAGTGCGTAGTGCTGCAAACCGTCGTCGGAGATGATTGCGTCAAGGTCGGGATGGGCGGCGAGCAGGGCGCGGGCGGCTTCGGCGCGGCGGCTGCCGACGGCGGTCGGCACGGCGGTTTGGCGGTAGAGCATCAAAGGCTCGTCGCCCGCTTCGGCGGCGGTGCTGTTTTCGTTTAAAACGTGTATGCCGCCGTCCTTGCGGCCGTAGCCCCGACTAATGATGCCGACTTTCAGCCCGTACCGCCGCAAGCCCTCGGCCAGCGCGGCAACAATCGGGGTTTTGCCCGTGCCGCCGGCATGGATGTTGCCGACGACGATTACAGGCACGGGCAGCTTTTCGCTTTTCAGACGGCCTGTACGGTAGAGGCGGCGGCGCAGGGACGAGGCCGTCTGAAACAGACGCGAGAGCGGCCACAGCAAAAGCGTAAGCGGCAGGGAGGGGCTGCGCCAATGGCGTTCGATCAGTTGGTGGAGCTTGGGCATATTCAGACGGCCTCGCGGTCGGACGGCGGGATTCGGGAAACAACGGCGGCGGTGCGGATACTTCAGACGGCCTTATTCATATGTATTGCGGTAATGCGCGGCCAGGGTGCGGGTGTATTCGTGCTGCGGTCGGGCAAACACCTGTTCGCAGTCTCCTTCTTCCACCACTTCGCCGTTTTTCAACACCATCACGCGGTGCGCCAGAGCGCGGATGACGGCCAGATCGTGGCTGATGATGATCAGGCTCAGGCCGTATTGCCGCTGCAAGCCCGAAAGCAAGGCCAGAATCTGCTGCTGCCACTGCACATCGAGCGCGCTGGTAGGCTCGTCGAGGACGAGGATTTTCGGCTGCACAATCACGGCGCGTGCAAGCGCGAGCCGCTGCCGCTGGCCGCCGGAAAATTCGTGCGGGTAGCGCGAAGGCGCGTCTGCGGGCAGGCCGACTTGGGCGATGGCCTCGGCGGCGCGGCGGCGGCGTTCGTGTTTGTCGAGCTGCGGCTCGTGCACGCGCAGCGGTTCGGACACAATATCAGCCGCCGTCATGCGCGGGTTGAAAGCGGAAAACGGGTCTTGAAACACCATTTGGATGTCGCGGCGCGATTGCGGCTGCCAGTCGCGGCCGTTGGTTTTCAGACGGCCTGTCGCTTCGATCAGCCGCATCAGTGCCTGTGCCAGCGTGGTTTTGCCGCTGCCGCTTTCGCCGATCACCCCCAGCGTTTCGCCCGCTTTCAATTCAAACGACAAAGGCCGCAGCAGCACTTTTTCCCTGCTCGAAAACCAGCCGCTTTTCTGCGGCACCGATACGCCGATGTCTTCGGCCTGCAATACCGCCGGGCTGTCGGGCGGCAGCGGCGCAACGCTGCGCTGCGGCGCGGCTTCGAGCAGCATTTTGGTGTATTCGTGCTGCGGCCGTCTGAAAACCTCCCGCGCCGCACCTTGCTCGACGATGCGCCCGTGCCGCATGACGATAATGTCGTCGGCAAAGCGGCGCACCAGATTCAAATCGTGGGTAATGTAGAGCAGGGTCATATTGTGCGCCTCCTGCATACGGGAAAGCAGGGCGAGTATCTGCGCCTGCACCGCCGCATCGAGCGCGGTGGTGGGCTCGTCGGCAATCAGCAGCTCCGGTTCCGCCGCCGCGGCCATCGCAATCATGGCGCGCTGCCGCTGGCCGCCGGAAAGGCGGAAAGGATAGTCGGCGGCTTTCTGTTCCGGCTCGCGGATGCCTGTTTCCGCCAACAGCGACACGGCTTTTGCCCACGCCTGCTTTTTGTCCAAACCCAAATGCAGCGTCAGCACTTCCGCAATCTGCGCACCCACGGCCATCACGGGATTGAGCGCGGTCATCGGCTCTTGGAACACCATACCAATTTTGCGCCCGCGCAGCTTTTGCAGGGCGCGTGGCGCGAGGCCGAGCAGGTTTTCGCCGTTGAAATCCAAACGGCCTTCAAGCGACACGGCAGGATTGAGCCGCATAATGCCCTGCGCCAATACGGTTTTGCCGCTGCCGCTCTCGCCGACAATCGCGGTTTTGCTGCCGCGCCTGACGCTGAAACCGATGTCGTACAGCACCTGCGTACGGCCGAAAAAGGCGTTGAGGTTTTGAATGTTGAGAATGTTGTCCATAACGTGCAGTACGGACGGCCTTTGCCGCTGTATAAAGGGAAAGGCCGTCTGAAAACGCTTCCGCTCAGATGCGGTGCATGGCGTTGAAGAGTTCTTCGTTCTGCATACGGATGTCCAGCGCGAGGCGTTTGCCTGCTTCGGCGAAAACGGCAAGCATTTCTTCGCGGCTCTGCGGGCATTTTCCCGTGTCGATGAGGATGATCATGGTGAAATAATCGTCCATCAGCTGCTGGCTGATATTGAGGATGTTGATGCGGTGTTCGGCCAATAGCTTGGACACATCGTAAACGATGCCGATGCGGTCTTTGCCGATAACGGTAAGGACGGAATGGGATGATGCTTGGGTTTGGGACATTTTGCTTTCTTTCTGTCTGTTGGTTTGTTTGGGCCAGGAGGCCGTCTGAAAAGCAGACGGATAATTGGAAACGGGTTTGCGCAAGGTTTTTTGCACACGGGCGGGTGGATTTGGCCGCCGGGAAACAGGACGCATACCATGCCTTGCTGCTGCCGGTGGAAAATCCGTCCGGCCGCCTGGTAAAGCGGCGGAATGTATCCCGTATACGGAAAAAAGGCAAATCGGCAAAAAGGCCGTCTGAAAACCGTAATCTGCGTTTTCAGACGGCCTTTCGTATCCTTAGCGGCAAACAGGCGTTGCGGCACGATAAACGCGAGCGTCGCCGGAGCGGCACACCCTACCTGATGACGGAGATTATGTCTCTGTCTGTGCAAGGGTAAGCGGCTGGCTTTCCGATTGCATCCTCCTGCCGGCATAGGGCGTAGAGTGTGCCGCACGGCGACGCATGCGTTCTTAACGTTCGATAAAAGGCCGTCTGAAAAGGGGTTCGCGGGGAATTGTAGACAATTTTTCATTTTCACATGGGTAAAAAAAGCGGAAATTTGCAAAAAAACAGTTGAAGATTGTAGACAATTGTTGTTAGACTGCGCCTGCAATTTTGCTTAAAACGTTTACAGCCGGTAAAAAAGAAAGATGCAATGCTGCGGATTTCTTTATTTTCCCGACCAGACAAAGGAAAAAACCATGAGCGACATCAACACCCTGTTCCAATCCATCAAGCAGCGCGACCCGAACCAGCCCGTGTTCCACCAGGCCGTTGAAGAAGTGTTCGCCAGCCTGAAACCGTTTCTCGACAAAAACCCGCAGTACACCCGCGACGGCCTGCTCGAACGCATCGTCGAGCCCGAGCGCGTGATTATGTTCCGCGTATCGTGGACGGACGATGCAGGCCGCGTTCAGGTCAACCGTGGCTACCGCGTGCAGATGAGCTCGGCCATCGGCCCCTACAAAGGCGGCCTGCGCTTCCATCCCACCGTGGATTTGGGCGTGCTCAAATTCCTCGCTTTCGAACAGGTATTCAAAAACGCGCTGACCACGCTGCCGATGGGCGGCGGCAAAGGCGGCTCCGATTTTGATCCCAAAGGCAAATCCGATGCCGAGGTGATGCGCTTCTGTCAGGCCTTTATGAGCGAACTCTACCGCCACATCGGCGCGGACACCGACGTACCTGCCGGCGACATCGGCGTGGGCGGCCGCGAGATCGGCTTCCTGTTCGGGCAGTACAAAAAGCTGCGCAACGAATTTACCTCCGTCCTCACCGGCAAAGGCCTTTCCTGGGGCGGCAGCCTGATCCGCCCGGAAGCCACAGGCTACGGCACGGTGTATTTCGCCCAATCCATGCTGCAAACCAAAGGCGACGGCATAGAAGGCAAACGGGTGGTGATTTCCGGCAGCGGCAATGTTGCACAATATGCCTGCGAAAAGGCCATCCAGCTCGGCGCGAAAGTGCTGACCGTGTCCGACTCCGACGGCTACGCGCTGTTCCCCGACAGCGGCATGACCGAAGCCCAGCTTGCCGCCTTGATTGAGTTGAAAGAAGTACGCCGCGGCCGCGTCAAAACCTATGCCGAAGAGCAGGGCTTGCGCTACTTCGCAGGCGAAAAACCGTGGGGCGTGCCCTGCGACATCGCGCTGCCCTGCGCCACCCAGAACGAATTGGACGGCAACAATGCGCAAACCCTGCTGAAAAACGGCGTGAAATGCGTGGCCGAAGGTGCAAATATGCCTTCCACACTCGCAGCGGTGGAAGCCTTTATCAACGCGAAAATCCTCTACGCGCCAGGCAAAGCCTCCAACGCCGGCGGCGTGGCCACTTCGGGTCTGGAAATGAGCCAAAACCATATCCGCCTTTCTTGGACGCGTGAGGAAGTGGACAAACGCCTGTTTGACATTATGGCCAATATCCACGAAAACTGCGTGGCCAACGGCACGGAAAACGGCTACACCAACTATGTAAACGGCGCGAACATCGCCGGTTTCAAAAAAGTGGCCGACGCGATGCTGGCGCAGGGCATTGTGTAAAAACACCCCGTACAAAAAGCAGCCTGAATATTTCAGGCTGTTTTTTTCTGCGGACGGACAAAACGGATGGTTTTGCAGAGATTTTCAGGCAGACTTTCAGCCGGACAAATGGCAATGTGCGCTTTCGGCAATGAGGCCGTCTGAAAAGTCTTACCTTGTTTTCCCGATAAGGATGGACGGAACTGCTTATTTGCCGCTGTCCGAACCGAATTTCTGCCCTTGCAAACCGAAAAGGCCGTCTGAAAATCGAAAATACGGTTTTCAGACGGCCTCTCGTTTTCTTATCAGCCAAACTAAGCGTTGCGGAACGATAAATGCGTGCGTTACTTAGGCAACACACCCTACCTTGATAACAGAGATTGTGTCTCCGTCTGTGTAAGGATAAGCAGATGGCTTACTGTTTTACGTCCTCTTAACCTAATATGATACCGTACCCGAACGTAGGGTGTATCGCCCCACGACGCACGTGTTCCTTAATGCCTTAATGTTCGGATAAAAGGCCGTCTGAAAACCATTAAATACGGTTTTCAGACGGCCTTTATTTTTTAAAGCGCAGGCTTATTCCCACTCGATGGTGGCGGGCGGTTTGCCGCTCACGTCGTACACCACACGGTTGATGCCGCGCACTTCGTTGATGATGCGGTTGGATACTTTGCCCAGCAGGCTGTACGGCAGCTCCGCCCAATGCGCGGTCATAAAGTCGCTGGTAACGACTGCGCGCAGGGCAACTACGTAATCGTAAGTGCGGCCGTCGCCCATCACGCCCACGGATTTGACGGGCAGGAAGACTGCAAACGCCTGGCTGGTAAGGTCGTACCACGAAGTGCCGTTTTCATCAAAGGTGTTGCGCAATTCTTGGATAAAGATGTCGTCGGCGCGGCGCAGCAGATCGGCGTATTCTTTTTTCACTTCGCCCAAAATCCGCACGCCCAAACCGGGTCCGGGGAAGGGGTGGCGGTACACCATTTCGCGCGGCAGGCCGAGCGCCACGCCCAATTCGCGCACTTCGTCTTTAAACAGGTCGCGCAGCGGTTCGAGCAGTTTGAGTTTCATGTTTTCAGGCAGCCCGCCAACGTTGTGGTGCGATTTGATGGCGTGGGCTTTTTTGCTTTTTGCGCCCGCGCTTTCAATTACGTCGGGATAAATCGTGCCTTGCGCCAGCCATTTGGCGTTGGTGAGTTTTTTCTCTTCGGCATCAAACACTTCGATAAATTCCGCGCCGATAATTTTGCGTTTTTTCTCGGGGTCGGTAACGCCGGCGAGTTTGTCGAGAAACTGTTTTTCCGCGTCAACGTGAATTACGCGCACGCCCAAATTGCGGGCAAACATGTCCATCACCATTTTGCCTTCGTTTTGACGCAGCAGGCCGTGATCGACAAACACGCAGGTAAGCTGGTCGCCGATGGCGCGGTGGATCAGTGCGGCGGCCACGCTGGAATCAACGCCGCCCGACAAGCCCAAAATCACTTCGTCGCTGCCGACCTGTTCGCGGATTTTGGCCACGGCTTCGTCGATGTAGTTGGGCATCGTCCAGCTCGGTTTGGCCGCACAGATGTCTAAGACAAAGCGGTTGATGAGGGCGCGGCCTTGCTTGGTGTGGGTTACTTCGGGGTGGAACTGGATGCCGTAAAACTGTTTTGCGGCGTGTTCCATCATGGCGATGGGGCAGGAGGGAGTGTCGCCGATGATGCTGAAGCCTTCGGGCAGTTTCGACACTTTGTCGCCATGGCTCATCCATACGTCGAGCGTGTTCGGCAGGCCGTCTGAAAGGCCGCGCGTGAGTTCGCTGTCTATGGTTTTGACTTGGGCGTAGCCGAACTCGCGCTGGTTGCCCGGCTGCACTTCGCCTCCCAAATGGTGCGCCATAAACTGCATGCCGTAGCAGATGCCCAATACGGGAATGCCCAAGTCAAACAGGCCGGTGTCGGCCTGATAGTCGGAGTTGTAAACGGAATTGGGGCCGCCGGAGAGAATGATGCCTTTCGGATTAAAGGCCTTGATGTCGGCCAGCGGCATATCGTAAGGGTGCAGCTCGCAGTAAACATGCGCCTCGCGCACGCGGCGGGCGATGAGTTGGGTTACTTGCGAACCGAAGTCGAGAATAAGGATTTTGTCTTGGGTCATGAATGGAAGGTTTCGGGATCTGAAAACGGGGCGGGATTTTAACATAAAGGCCGGAAACGGGTTTTTACGACGATAAGTTGGGATTGGACAAATTTGAGTCTGTGGTTTAAATCCGTGCCAATAATTTAACATAATATAAATTATGCGAAATTATGATATATTTGCTAAGCAAATCAGCAGCTTGCACCTTTTTAAAATTTTTTGATAACTTTTACTATTTGGCATAAAAATGCGTATTTACTGCAAACATTGGCATTTTTAACCCTTAAAAATGCCAATTTTCAGCATTTTATTTTTGACTTCTGCAAAACTGCGTTTGTATATTGGCGGTGTTGTCGGCTGTGCGCCGTCATTCGCAGATGCGGCTTCAGCCGCGCGCGATGCGGCGGCAGCCGATGACCCCCCCCCTATCTAACAGGGGGGGAAGTTTCCAGACGGGGCAAACGCGGGTTTGTTAAGGTGCTTATTCAAAATGAATGCAGATATTGAAATTGAGCGGTTTGAAAAATACGATCAAGTAATAGTCAATGAGAAAGGCGAACTCTTGACTATTCCGCTTCGTCGCGGCTTGGCGGATTCTGCTTTTATCGATCAAATCACATTTCGTATTCATAAAGATTCACTTCACAGATTTTCAAGAGGGACGACATTTTTAGCTAAAGACTCTGATTTTATAGAGCAAATCTCATTTGAGCTTTTACAGATTTTCGGTTTTGGCGTATCCCATAAATTAAAGCATAGTGGTGGCCGTTTTTATGACGACTGTTACCAAATGGGAGATGAAGCAGTCCAATATGGCCGCGTTCATATCGGCGGCAACAATGACACTATTCTTGTTGAAATGACGGCAACAGGCTGCATGGCGGCTTTAAACGGTTGGGAATCCCGTTTATATGATTTCATCATTAAATGTTACGGTGCACGAATTACACGCATTGATTTAGCAAAGGATTTTTTCAACGGCGAATATTCACCAGAACAGGCAAAACAAGACCGATTAGACGGCCTTTTTACCCGTCATCGTGCGCGTATGCCTGCGGGTGAATCAGTTGGCACAGATTGGGAATCAGATACCCAAAAAGGCAAAACCTATTACGTTGGTTCCCGTGAATCCTCGCGCTATGTTCGTGTTTACGAAAAAGGTAAACAGCTTGGCGATGTAAGCAGCAACTGGACACGTTTTGAAGTAGAAATGAAAGCTAGAGATATTGTTATCCCATTCGATAGCCTGCTTTATCCAGGTCAATATTTCTGCGGCGCATATCCCATTTGTGAAAAATTGAGCAGAGTATCAGTAACCAAACAAGCTGATTCTGCACAAAAAATCTTTGAAATGACATTAGAGCGCGGCAAACAGTTTATTAAACGCCAATGCGGTAAATGGTTGGTTGCGTTCAAAGAGGCCTATCAAGGTCAAAAAACCAAAGAACAAATTTACGACATGCTTTCAAATGAAGACGATTTACTTCCTAAGCGTCTTCAGCCTCATGCTTTTGCTGCTGAATACTATAACCATTCTTCCGATTTTCATAATCGATCTGAATGGATGGAGCATATTTCAGAAAAAGCAGAGGCAATGAGAAGACATAATAAATTTGCTTATGATTTAACGGCTTCTGAAGATGAAGAGATTTCTAGATTGGAAGCAATCTTAGAACTCTCAAAAGAAGATCCTGATGAATGCGAACGCATTTACGGCGCAAATTGGCAGCAAAAACACTTTGGCGAAAACTCTGAAAAGTTTTTTAAATATTTTTTATAGCCTAATTAGCGCGTGGGCTTGGTGAACGCGCAAAAACTTAAAAAGGAAACATCATGCAATTACAAGTTCAAGCCTCAATCATGGGCGTAAAAAAGTTTAATGGCAACATTGACGGAAAACTATTTGACTACTGCCGCATTATTGCAGCTACTCCAATGGATGAAAGCCAAGGCAATGCTTTAGGTATGGCCTCAACAGAGTATGACTTTGGCGGCTCGGCCAATTTTGAACGGTTCAAAGGTCTGCAATTTCCCTTTGATGCTGTTTTAACCGTTGAAATGGTTGTTAGCGGTAAAGGTCAAAAATTTAAAGCCATTGATTTCAAATCTTTGAAACAAGGCGAAAAAGGATAAGGCCATGAGTGGATTAATCCGCGTCTATGTCGTCCAGTCCCTTAACTCTGGCGATTTCCTTTGTCCTTATGAGGGAGACGTTGGATTTACCCCCTATCTCTATCGTGCGGGTTTTTTCTATAACTATGAAGAAGCTGTAGAAACAGCCTTAGAAGAGATAGGTCAAAATTTCCACGTTTTTGGATTTTGGGCAGATCAAGATAAACAAGTGAATTGAGATGAACAAATTTAAACGGTTCAAACAGTTGGCAATCAAAAATAAATTGCTGACTAGACGTAAAGGTTTTTCCAGAGTTTATCGTAAAGGGATTCAAAGAAAACTTGCGTTTAAACGCATGGAATTGACTTTTTGATTTTTTTGGGCTGGCCGTTTGCCTTTGAAAACGGCAATTTCCTAACTATGGAGTAAAAATCATGCTTAAAACCATGAAAACAAAAACAGCGGCAGTAACTGCCGTATTGATGACCCTGCCGATGGCAGCAAATGCGGCATTGCCGACAACGGTAAAAGATGCCATTACTGGCGGATTTTCGGATGCAAATGAAGCTGCTGGTCTGATTATTGCGGGTCTTGCCGTTCTCTTCGGTATTTTGCTCGTTCGCCGTCTGTTGCGATAACGGCAATGGGGTATCAGGTATCGAATACCTGTTATCAGACAAGGGAAGCGGCAGAGAATGTTTATTTTTCTTCCGTTTTCCCTGTCATAACCGATAACGGCGTAAAACAAATTAACTATACCGGTAATGGCTGGTATTACGGCAGTCAAAAGCTTCAGGCGCATCTTCCTGAATGCGATCCGGCGCAAAACTATACGGCTGGTTATGAACTCATGATTGCCCTGCTTCCGACTGCGGTAGTCCTGTTTGCGGCAAAAGTAATAATTAAATTGTTGGGGTGGAAATGGTAGACGTATATTTTATAGCGGGCGCAATTCAAGCCCTAATGATAATTTTCTTCGTGATGACAGCCATATAAGGTGAAATAATGAATAAATTTGAAACAATATTTTTCATAGTGATTCAGGCGGCAATCTTCTTTTTGACGGCGGCATTCATGATTGGAGTATTTGGATAATGAAAAAATACTTGTTGGCCGTCTTTATGGCGGCTTTTTGTTTGTCTGCCTGGTCTGCTGAATGTAAGGTTTCTCGTGTTGGAACAGGTTTTCATAATGATGGTTTGGATGGTTATGCAACTCCTTTAATTCTTTATAAAGATTGTAGCGGTAATTATTTTTATAATTTAGATAAAGGATGGACTTACAATCAAAGTTTAATTCCTGATTCACGTGGTGCGCGAACGCCTGATGAAGCAAGGAAGCAGGCGGAAAAAGATGGTTCTTGTGTAAAATTTGATGGAAATAGATGTTATCCATCTCTTGATAAAAAATCTGAAAATATTTCTGGTTCTTCTAGTGATGATTCAGGGGGTTCGGGTAGTAATTCAGGCGGCGGCGGTTCGGGTGGCGGCGGCGGTTCGGGCGGTGGTTCTAAGGATACAGACTATATCCCCCCTTCTGGTGGTCAATGTCGTTTGGTTGGCCGTTCTGATGATATTTGTCCTAATGGTCTAGTTTCTACGGCGCAAGGTTATGCCTGTATTACAGGCAAGGATGCAAATGGTGGGTGGAAATGGGGAGAAGTAATTAATATGAAATCAAATAATTATTTTATTTGTGATGACTCCTGTTTTTCCGGTTCTGTTCGTTTTGGGCTAGATAAAGGTGGTAAAGCAGTTTGTAAGCGTGAAATGAGTGATGAAAATCAAAACGATAAACAAGATAAAAAAGAAGAAGAGAAAAAGCAGGATGAAAAGGACAACAGTAAAGACGATAAGAATGGAGGAGAGTCAGACAAAGATGCAAAAAAAAGCCAGGATGGTAAAGAAGACGGCGGCAAATCCGACAATAAGGCCATTTTGCAGGGCATGGGTGGCATTTTAGATTCTCTTGGTCAAATAAATAAGACATTGAATAATATAAGTAAATATATTGGAAATTTGCAAGGGGAAAGAATCGGAAAGGGTTCGGGTATAAGTGAAGGAGACGGGAAAGGTAAAGGACAAGGGGAAAAAGATGCGGGCGGGCGCTGTAAAGGAGAAGATAAAGATACATTAGGCTGTTTAAAAATTAATGATTTGGGTCTTGATAGTGATAGTAATGGTGATATTAATAGTTCAGGAATACTTCCCAAAAAGGAAAAAAAATTAGTTTTTAAATTTGATAATTTTTTAGGTGCAGAAAAAATTCAATGTCCTGCTCCGAGAATTTTAGATTTGAGGTTTTATAGAATTACATTGTCTTATAATTGGCTTTGTGATGTTTTAAGGAGTGTTCGCGGTATCGTGATAATGGTATTTTCTCTATCAGGTATGCTTTTTGTTTTAAGGGATTTGAAATAATTTTTTATATTTATGGAGTTTAAATAATGGCTTTACCTCTTATTCCTGCTATTGGTGCTCTTCTTGCGGGTATTTTTATAAAAAAATTAATCCTTTCTTTTGGTTTTGCTGCTGTAACTTATGTTGGTTTTGATTATTTTTTTGATATTTTGAAACGTTATTTTTATGAGGGTTATTATTCTTTACCTCTTGATTTAATTATTTTGCTTGATATTGGTGGTTTTAAGCAGGGGATAGGGATTTTGTTTGGCTGTATTAATTTTAAAGTTGCTTCTATGATTTTAACTAGATTAGAAAGTAATTTGACTTAGGTATAATTATGATTTATTTAATCACAGGTTCTCCAGGTACGGGTAAAACCTCAATGGTGGTAGATATGATTTTGAACAATGCAGATGGATTGTTTAAAATGGAAACTGAAGACGGTACTTTAATAGATCGTCCGCTCTATTTCTGTCATATAGACGGGCTGAATACAAAAAAATTTAAAGCCCATGAATTGAGTGAAGAAGATATACAGTCCGCTCCATTGTCCGATCTTGTACCGGAAGGGTCTATTGTGATTGTTGATGAAGCTGATTACACTTATCCAGTTCGCTCTGCTGCTGCGGCAGTTCCTCCCTATATCAAAACCCTTAAAGAGCTGCGTCATCACGGATATACATTAATCCTGATGGTGCAGCATCCTACTATGATAGATAAATATGTCCGTCAATTAGTCGGCAAGCATATACATCTTGAGAGAAAAGTGATTGGAACAAAACGCTATGAGTGGTTTAGATGTGAGGAGACGCTTAATACAACAGCATTTGCTTCTGCAATCGGCAGCAATTACACCCCGCCTAAGGCAGCTTTTAAATATTACAAATCGGCCTCTAAACACATAAAATTTAAGAAAAAAATCCATCCCGTTTTTTTCTTCATTCCTGCCGCAATAGCCTTTATGTTTTATCTTGGCGTTCCGCTCTTCTCCAAATGGCTCGGCAACGCCGATCCAAAAGCGCAGGAAACCGCCAAAATTGAGCGGGAAACGCCGCAAAATCAAACGGCAGACCCTACCATTCATACGGAAAAACCGCAGGAAATGCAGCCTATGCAGGCCGCTGCGTCAATTCCCGAATTTTCCCCCGAATATTACAAGCCTCGAGTAGAAGACAAACCAGAAACCGCCCCTATTTATGATAGTGTCCGCGCTGTTCGCGGTTTTGAAATTGTAGCCGCTTGCGTGGAATCGTTGAAATCATGTAATTGCTATTCGCAGCAAGGGACACTAATAGAAATTTCTGCAAAAACGTGCAAAAAACATATTAAAGACGGCATATTTAATCCATATAAAGAGGAAATTCAAGATGCCGAACATTACTCTGTAGCGCAGCAAAATATAAACAGAGAGCAGGGCGGAAGCGTTTTAGTAATGGGTGGGCGTGATAAATATTTGCCTGCTCCGTCATTTGGAAATGGTCCGCCAGCGCAGTAACTGGGTGGGTTTCGCCGCTGGCCGAAGGCAAAAAAATGGCAGTTTGTTCGTGATTTTTTCAAAATCAAATTACATTTTGAAAGAAATCCCGAAAAACCGCCCTACCCTTTCGGTGCGGCGGATTGGGTGGGAAGTAAAGGCCGCCTGAAAATTCAGACGGCCTATTTAATTAATTAAAAAAGTGTTTTATTAACTGAAATTCTGCCGATATGTCTTTTTGTTTTGTTTGTGAAAATTTCCAAATCTACAAAATCTACTCTGATTTTCGTATATTCATGGGGAAAATCCTTATAAATAAATACGTCGAATTTTTCGCTTGCTTCTGTAATTGCTTCATTTATTCCGCAGGATAATACTCTGTTTTTTATATAGTTTCTGATTCTGTCAATTTTTTTCATTTTGATATTCCTTAAATTTAGGGTGGGTAAAGCATGAATTGAAATGCTTTATGTGGCGGTTTGTTTTCAGTTTTTTCAAAATCAAATTACATTTTGAAAGAAACTGAAAAAAACCGTCTTCATTTCAAAAGTGCTTAGGGTGGGCAGCGCGTGCCGCCCGAAAACTCGGGCGGTTGCGCTTTATTTATTCAGGAGTAAATCGCGCATATACTCTAGGGCGTAATCTACGGCCTCCATGTAATGCCGGAATACGGGTAGATTTTTTTGTTCAATGTAAAATTCTGCGATTCCAAGTAATATAATTTTCGCATCTGCCTTTGTGAAAGGCCGGTTATAAAGCGGTTCGTCGTTTCCGGCTTCGTTTAGGCGCATGATGAAGCCTGTTTCATCATCGTGCCAATAAACGGGACCGTAACAGCCTCCCCTTTCGCACTCTTTAATAAAATAAAGAATTAAGTCGTCTGCGTCATATTCTGCAAATTCAAGTTTTTCAGTATTGAAATAATAGTACATAACAAATTTCCTTAACTATGGTTAAAAAGGTATGCCCCCATACAGCTCGGGACTGGAGGAGCTGGCGGCGGGGCAAACAGCTAGTGAAGTTACAAGGCCGCTTTGATTCGGGCGGGGTTTATAGCTGTCGGTCCAGTTATCGCAGTTCGTATGGGGCGGAGTGTTTCAAAAAAATTTGGATTGGAAAGTAAAGCGGAAGGTTTGTAGCGAAATGTAAAGAGCATGGGAAAGCCTACTTGCTTTCTCATGCTCTTTACATTTCGTTATGAATACCGCTTTACTTTCCAATCCAAATTTTTTTTAATCACGTAGACCCATATGAACGCCTGCGATGACTGGGCTGACAGCCCCCGCCCGAATCAAAGCGGCCTTGTAACGTAACGGGTTGCTGCTCGGCCTTGTGCCAGCATCTCCGGTACCGAAAAAAAAGGGTGGGAGTGATGCGCTCGAAAGGCAAAAAGTGGCGGTTTGTTTCCAGTTTTTTCAAAATCAAATGATATTTTGAAAGAAACTGGAAAAAACAGCCTACCCTTTCGGGTGCGTCGCGTTTGGGTGGGTTTAAAAGGGATGGGAGAGCCGGAAAGGCAAAAGCCCTTTTGCTTTCGTCTTTCCGGCTGGGTGGGACATAATGCAACCGGAGGGCGCAGAGCTTAGGGATTAGAACACCCGTGCGAAAATGAAAACGGCCGATCATATCATCGGCCGTTTTTAGTTGAGTTGTGTTAGTGGGTGTAGTTTAGCCACTTTACAGAATTCAAGCCCGACCCCGCCCGCTGGCGGGGGAAGCTAAAAAAAAGAACGCCCCAAAGGGCGAAGGTTAAGCGCAGCGCGAAGCGAAGCGGAGAAGGGAGGGAAAACACTTGCGTAAAAGCATCTTCTTTGTAGCAAGTGTTAGGGTGGGTTCAATAGAAAAAAAAGCGGGGTTCAGGTATTACCGCCCTGCCCTTTCTCCTTTTGTTCGGCCAGCTTTTGCAATGCTGCAAGCATATCAAGTTTAATTTGTTGGTCTTTTGCTTTTTCTGCTTTTTTTTCTTTTTCGTATTGCATGGCTATTTTGCAACCGAAGTAAATAAGGGCAATCGTTACGATGATTGAAAATACGGAGATTGTTAGCCCGCTGAATATCATGAATTTTGAAACTTCCATTTAGTTTTTTTCCTTTGTTTCATCCAAAAAGGGTTTTAATTGTTCAAAAAATTCATTTTCCGTTTTTTTGAGTAGTGCATTTAATTCTATTTCTGCAATTTGGTCTTGTTTTTTGCACCATTTGAAAAACAGGCCATCAAAAATTAATTCTATGACGATTATCAGCCCAATGCCGATTGCCCCTATTAAAAATATGTAGAACGCCATCTGTTAAATTTCCCGTAAAAGTGTTGTTTAAATGTGAAATTTGAGCTTATCATAAATTTGCAATTTTGTGCTAAAATTTTCTAATGCATTGAAATTACACATAATATAAATTATGCGAACTCAAAACAGCCGCCATGCGGGCGGGGTTTCAGACGGCCTCAAACGTTGCGGATTGTGATTTTTCCGTTCGAACAACTCGAAGATTTCTTTTTCCAGCTTGAAAGCCTTTTGCCGGATGCCGCGTTTTTCCTCGCTGCGGCGGTTGATTTCCGAACGGGTTAAAGCCATCTTTTTTCCTTGATTCGTTATGGAGATTTAAGTAATATTGGGACTAGGCGGCAGCTGAACCCGCCGCCTAGCTGGTTAGTCCTTAATAAGCTTTACCGCTTAACAGCAAAAGGACAACCAAGATGAGAATCTGAAGATGCAGCTTCATTTTCTTCTCCCAGTTGAGCCCTACTCCGGTAGGGCTTTTCCCGTTGTTGAACCATTCAGTCGGCAATTTCCAGCGCAAAGGCCAGCGGCAGCCGTCCGCTGCGGTATTGGCTGATGCGGGCGGATGAAACCGACCAATGCCGGGCAAGCGCGTAATCGGAGAGGATTCCCGCGCGGGATTTGAACAAATCCAGCCATTGCGAAGCGTTACGCATGACAAAACAAAGCCTTACATGAGAATGTAAGGCTTATTTTACGGACGGCGGCAAAAGCCCGCCACCTTAGCAAATGCTGGCGACTCGCTGACGGGGTTTCAGACGGCCTGATATTTCGTTCAGACTTCGTTGCGGGCGCGGTGGATGGTTTCTTTCATTTGGCGGACGGCGGCGGGCAGGCCGAGAAACAGGGCTTGGGCGATGAGGGCGTGGCCGATGTTGAGTTCGGACACCGGCAGGATTTTTGCGATCGGGGCAACGTTGTGGATGTTGAGGCCGTGGCCGGCATTGACAATCAGGCCGCGCTCGGAAGCGAAATATGCGCCCTCTTCTATCCGCGCCAGTTCGCGGGAGCGTTCGTTGTGTCCGGCTGCGTCGGCGTATGCGCCGGTGTGCAGTTCGACGACAGGGGCTCCTGCGTCGGCGGCGGCTTGGATTTGGGCTTCGTCGGCATCGATAAATAGGGAGACACGTATGCCGGCTTGGCTGAGGATGCGGGTGTAATCGGCAATTTTCCGCTGCTGTGCGCGTACGTCCAGGCCGCCTTCGGTGGTAATTTCCTGCCGTTTTTCGGGGACGATGCATACGTCTTGCGGACGGATGCGCAGGGCGTGTTCGAGCATTTCTTCGGTGAGTGCCATTTCCAGGTTGATGTGGGTGCGTACGGCACGGGCGATGGCGGCTACGTCGTCGTCTCGGATGTGGCGGCGGTCTTCGCGCAGGTGGAGGGTGATGTAGTCTGCGCCGTGGGTTTCGGCGGTAAGCGCGGCTTCGAGCGGGCTGGGATAGGTGGTGCCGCGTGCGTTGCGCAGGGTGGCGACGTGGTCGATGTTGATTCCTAACAGCATGGGTGTTCTTTCGGAGTTGGTTTGGAAACGGGCGGATGGTGTTTTCAGACGGCCTCCGGGGTGTCGGATGCCGTCTGAAAATAGGTTTACGGCACGGCCAGTACGGCGCAGTCGCACAGGTCGCTGCTTTCAAAGGCGGTGTGCTGCCCTGCCCTCAGGCCGGGGATGGGAAACAGGCGGACGGTGAGGGGTTTGTTCAGGCGGTAGGCCATGACGGCGGTGTCGCGCATGATGGCGGCGGTTTTTTCGGGCGGGGTGTCGCCGGGTATGGGGACGGTGTCGAGGCCGATGCCGCAGACGCTGCTGTATGTGAGCAGGGCGCGGATGTCGAAGCTGCCGGCGCGGGCGGCAGCAGCGAGGCCTTCATCTTCGGCGGGTGCGAGCATCAGGCCGCAGAAGCCCTGCATTCGGATGTTTTGCTGTGATTTGAACACGCGGGTAAGGAGTGCGGAGGCTTCGACTGTACCCGCCGCACCGAAATACGGTACGCGCAGCAGGCGGTAGATTTCTACTATGGAGGTGCAGTTTTTCGAGGGTGCGGCGGAAGTATCGATGCCGGCGTATGTCCAGTTTTTGACCGCTGCGCTGTGTTCTTCTGCTAGGTTGTGGATGCGGCTTGTGTGGTATTGCAGCGCGGCGCGCATGGCGTGGCAGGCCGTCTGAAAATAAGCGGTGTGTTCCTGCTGCGGGTTGGCGATATTGCGCAGGGCGGCGGCGAGCAGGGCGGGGGTTTCGAGGCCGACGACGAGGCAGTTGCCGTTTGCGCTGCGGTGGTAGCCGGCGGGAAAGTAGGGAATCAGCGGCGGGCAGTTGAAATTGACGGTGAAGTTGAAGTTGCCTTCGCCGCGCGGCGTGGTGCGGGCGATGTCGTTGATGACGGCGGCGCAGCGGAGGATGGTTTCGTTGTCGGGCAGGCCGTTTTCGTCTGCTTCGATATTGACGCAGGCGTTGCACAGGTCGCCGTATTCGCGGATGAGCGCGGGCAGGAGGGCGGTTTCTGCGGCGGTGCGTGCTTCGCCGGCGGCAAAACGGATGCGCAGGCCGCTGCGGTTGAGGCGTTGCAGGATGGCGCGGATGGCGGCGAAGCCGGATCGGGCGGCGGCCGGACTGCCGGTGTCGAGGTATTCGCCGAATGGGTTGGAAACGATGCGCAGGGTTTGGACGGTGTAGCCGGCCGTCTGAAAAACGGCGGCGAGGCTGCGGCATTGTTGTTCGGCATCGGCCAGTACGTTTTCCCATTGTGTGCTGTCGGGCGGCAGGGTGGTGAAGGCGGTTACGGTGCGGACGCGGCAGAGTGCGGGCGATTGCAGGTTGGCGGTCATGTTTTTTTCTTTGCTGTGTGTGGCGGACGGGGTTTTCAGACAGTTCCGTCAGGCTTGGCGGCTTGCTGTTTGCCGTACGGCTGCCGGTATGCTTTTGTTCAAAAGGAGGGAGGCGGGATTATCGTTGAGTGCTGCGGCTTCTTCAAGGCTGAGAGCGGAACAGGCCGTCTGAAAGCGCGGCTTTGACGGTGTTGCAGCCGAACGGACTTTTATCCGGCAGCGGAAAATGCAGGCAATAAAGGAAACAGGCCGTCTGAAAGGGTTTTCAGACGGCCTGTCAGCGTGTGCATGGCGGGGCGGCATACCCGCCGCCATGCGGTGTGTTTTCAGACGGCCTTATCCGTTTGGAGGCCGTCTGAAAACTATTTCGCGGCTTTGGCAACGCGCCGCCAGTGGTGCAGCAGCGGCTCGGTGTAGCCGTTGGGCTGCTGCGCGCCTTTGAAAACGAGGTCGCAGGCGGCGAGGAAGGCGGGGGAGGTGTCGAAGCGTCCGGCCATCGGGGTGTAGGCACTGTCGCCTTCGTTTTGTTTGTCCACCACGGCGGCCATGCGCTCGAGCGTGGCGCGTACCTGCTCTGCCGAGACGATGCCGTGTTGCAGCCAGTTGGCGATGTGCTGGCTGGAAATGCGCAGGGTGGCGCGGTCTTCCATCAGGCCGATATTGTTGATGTCGGGCACTTTGGAGCAGCCTACGCCCTGCTCTACCCAGCGCACGACGTAGCCGAGGATGCCCTGGCAGTTGTTGTCGAGCTCCTGCTGTTTTTCCGCTTCGCTCCAGCCTGTGTCGGCGGCGGCGGGGATGTCGAGCAGTTCGCCGAGGTAGTCGGCCGGGGCTTGGGCGGCAAGCCGGTTTTGCACGTCGAATACGTTTACCTGATGGTAGTGCATGGCGTGCAGGGTGGCGGCGGTGGGCGAAGGCACCCAGGCGGTGGTGGCACCGGCTTTGGGATGGGCGATTTTCTGTTCCAGCATATCGGCCATGAGGTCGGGCATTGCCCACATTCCTTTGCCGATCTGCGCTTTGCCCCGCAGGCCGCATTGCAGGCCGGTTTGCACGTTGCCGGCTTCGTAGGCGGCAATCCAGCGGCTGTTTTTCATCTGGCCTTTGCGGATCATCGCGCCGGCGTGCATGGAGGTGTGGATTTCGTCGCCGGTGCGGTCGAGGAAGCCGGTGTTGATGAAGACGACGCGGTCGGCGGCGGCACGGATGCAGGCGGCCAGATTGACGGAGGTGCGGCGTTCTTCGTCCATGATGCCCATTTTCAGGGTGTGGCGCGGCAGGCGGCAGAGGTCTTCGGCGGCGGCGAAAAGGTCGTCGGCAAAACGCACTTCTTCTGCGCCGTGCATTTTGGGTTTGACGATGTAAACCGAGCCGCTGCGGCTGTTTTTATTGCTTTCGCGCGCGAAGTCGAAGGGGGCGGTGAGGGCGGTGATGACGCAGTCGAGTATGCCTTCGGGAATTTCGTTGCCCTGCGCATCGAGTACGGCGGGGGTGGTCATCAGGTGGCCGACGTTGCGGATGAAGAGCAGCGAGCGGCCGGGCAGGCGGAACGTGCCGCTGCCGTCGGGTGCGGTGTACTCGCGGTCGGGATTGAGGCGGCGGACGAAGGTTTTGCCGTTTTTCTCAACGGTTTCTTCCAAAGTGCCGCGCATCAGGCCGAGCCAGTTGGAATAAACCAGGGTTTTGTCTTCGCCATCTACTGCGGCAACGGAATCTTCGCAGTCCATGATGGTGGAGAGTGCGGCTTCGAGGATGATGTCTTTGATGCCTGCCGGATCCTGGCTGCCGATGGGGCTGCCTTTGTCGATAAGGATGTCGAAATGCAGGCCGTTGTGCAGGAAGAGCAGCGACTCGGGCGCGGCTTCGCTGCCTGTGTAGCCGGCAAACAGTTCGGGCGTTTTAAGGCCGGTTTCGCTGCCGTTGGCCAAGCGTGCGTTCAGACGGCCTGCGCTGATGTAGTACAGCACCGCGTCTTTGTGGCTGCCGTGTTCGAGCGGTACGGTGTCGTCAAGGAAGCGGCGGGCGAAAGCGATAACGGCTTCGCCGCGCTGCGGATTGTAGGTTTTGCCGGGTGCGAGTGCGCCGTCCTGACCGATTGCGTCTGTGCCGTAGAGCGCGTCATACAGGCTGCCCCAGCGGGCGTTGGCGGCATTGAGCGCGTAGCGGGCATTGTTGATGGGAACGACAAGCTGCGGGCCGGCCTGTTCGGACAGCTCCCTGTCTACGTTTTGCGTGGAAACGGCAAACGGCGCGGGAGCTTCGTCGAAATAGCCGATTCTGTTTAGAAACGCACGGTAGGCGGCTGCATCGCCTTTGCCGTTTTCTTTGTGCCATTGGTCGATTTTCTGCTGGATTTCGTCTCGCCGCGCCAGAAGTTCGCGGTTGCGCGGGGCAAATTCGGCCACGAGCGCGGCAAAACCCTGCCAAAAGTCCTGCGCCTGTACGCGCGGATGCTTGGCCAGCAGTTCTTCGCTGATGAAACGGTAGAGATGGGAGTCGATTTGCAGACCTGCTGCGGGGATATAGCTGTACGCCATGATGGTTCTCCTAAAAGTGTTTTTCTTATTTGTGCCTTAGCGATGCGGCACGGCGCAACATTAACATTATTTTGCAGATGTGGAAAGGCCGTCTGAAAACATCATGGCGGCAAACACAAAACATGATGTCCGCCCGTACTCAGACAAGGCCGCCAAGCTCCGCAGCAACCAAAAAGGAGGCGTACCGTTTGCGGAGCTGCACGCATTTTTGCGCCAACCTCTTTTTCGTGTTTCAAAACGGAAAGGCCGTCTGAAAAATGCTTTTCAGACGGCCTTTTGCCTGTTCTTTTATGTGCGGGCACACCGTATCTATATGCTTGCCGGACAGTAAAAAACCGCCCGATGGGCGGCCTTTTTGTTTTCCAAGTCAGATGGAGGCATCGATAAAGGCGGCAAGCTGGCCTTTTGGCATTCCGCCGACTTTTGTGGCGGTGTTTTGTCCGTCTTTGAACACCATCAGGGTCGGAATGCTGCGCACGCCGAATTGGGCGGGGGTTTGTCCGTTGTCGTCGATGTTGAGTTTGACGATTTTCAGACGGCCTTCATATTCGACGGCGAGTTCGTCAAGAATGGGGGCGATCATTTTGCAGGGGCCGCACCAGGGAGCCCAGAAGTCCAACAGTACGGGAATTTCGGATTTCAACACATCCTGTTCGAAGTTTGCGTCGGAAGTGTGGATGATCAGTTCGCTGCTCATAGAGTGTCCTTTTTCGGTTGGGGGGTGGATAAGGGCGGTAACATAGTGGATAAGGCGGCTGATTTCAAGGCTTGTCTGAGGAATGGCGGCGCAAAGCGCAAAGCAGCAGCAGCTCCGATATGCCCTGCCCCGCCGCCTATGCCGCCTGCTGCCTGCTTTGCGGCATTTGTCCGCTCCGCCGCATTATAGTTTTACAGTATCGCCGTCATACGCTTTTCAGACGGCCTCTTTGGCGCGGCAATAAAAAAGCGGCAACCGCAAGGGTTGCCGAAATACCTCAAATCAGAGATTTACGCTTCACAAACATACAGGCTTACGCCTGCACCCTGCCGGCGCGGCTTGACACGGGCCGGCAAAGACGGTGGTTTTCAGACGGCCTTTTTTAAGGGGAAACGGTGTATGAGGCCGTCTGAAAACGGATTCTGCCTCCGATTTATTTAGGAAAACTGGTTCATGGTGTTGTCTTTGCCGCCGGCTTTGAGCGCGGCTTCTCCGGCAAAGTATTCTTTGTGGTGGTCGCCGATGTCGGAGCCTGCCATGTTTTGGTGTTTGACGGTGGCGATACCCTGGCGGATTTCCTGACGCTGCACGCCTTTCACATAAGCCAGCATGGCTTCGTCGCCGAAATAGCCGCGTGCCAGATTGTCGGTGGACAGGGCAGCAGTATGGTAGGTGGGCAGGGTAATCAGGTGGTGGAAGATGCCGGCTTCGCGGGACGCGTCGCGCTGGAAGGTGCGGATGCGCTCGTCGGCTTCTTCGGCCAGCGCGGTGCTGTCGTAGTCGGCGGACATCAGTTTGGCGCGGTCGTAGGCGGATACGTCTTTGCCGGCGGCCTGCCATGCGTCGAACACCTGCTGGCGGAAATTGAGCGTCCAGTTGAACGACGGGCTGTTGTTGTACACCAGCTTGGCGTTGGGAACGGCGGCGCGGATTTTGTCCATCATTTCCTTGATTTGGCCGACATGCGGTTTTTCGGTTTCGATCCACAGCAGATCCGCGCCGTTTTGCAGCGAAGTGATGCAGTCGAGTACCACGCGGTCGATGCCCGTACCCTGGCGGAATTGGAAGAGGTTGCTCGGCAGGCGTTTGGGGCGGATGGTTTTGCCGTTGGTGTTGACGATTACGTCGCCGGGCTTGATTTGGCCCAAATCGGTAATCTCTTCGCCGTCCAGGAAGCTGTTGTATTGGTCGCCCAGATCGCCTTTTTCGGCGGAGTAGGCGATTTGCTTGGTCAGGCCTGCGCCCAGCGAGTCGGTGCGGGCGACGATCACGCCGTCATCCACGCCCAATTCCAGGAAAGCGTAGCGTACGGCATTGATTTTGGCGAGGAAGTCGGCGTGCGGCACGGTTACTTTGCCGTCTTGGTGGCCGCATTGTTTTTCGTCGGAAACCTGGTTTTCGATTTGGATGCAGCACGCGCCCGCCTCAATCATTTTTTTCGCCAGCAGATAGGTGGCTTCTGCGTTGCCGAAACCGGCATCGATGTCGGCAACAATCGGCACAATGTGCGTTTGGAAGCCGTCGATTTCGGCAAGGATTTTTTCTTCTGCGGCTTTGTCGCCGTCGGCACGCGCCTGATCCAGTGCGGTAAAGAGCAGGTCGAGTTCGCGGGCATCGGCCTGTTTCAGGAAGCCGTAAATTTCTTCAATCAGAGCGGGAACGGAGGTTTTTTCGTGCATGGACTGGTCGGGCAGCGGACCAAACTGCGAACGCATTGCCGCCACCATCCAGCCGGAAAGGTAGAGATAGCGTTTGTCGGTGGAGCGGTGGTGTTTTTTTACCGCAATCATTTTCTGCTGTGCCACAAAGCCGTGCCAGCAGCCGAGCGACTGGGTGTACTTCGCGTGGTCGGCATCGTATTCTGCCATATCGCGGCGCATAATCGCAGCGGTGTATTTGGCGATGTCCAAGCCGGTTTTGAAACGGTTTTGCAGCCTCATGCGGGCGGCGTATTCGGGCGATACGGCGTGCCAGCCGCTGCCGTTTGCCTGCTTGGTTTCTTCTGCTGTGCGGATCTCTTTTTGATATTCAGCCATTTTCTTCTGCTCCTTTGTCGGTTTCTGCTTCTTTGTGAACGTTTCTGCCGCTGCGGCTAAAGAATGTAGTCTGATGTAGTCGCGGCGGCATGGGGCGGAATTTAGCTGCGTTTTTACGCGATGACAAGGAGAAATTTTTTTTCAAACGCCGAATCAAGTATCTCGGAGGATATTTTTCTGCCGTTTTTTAAAATTTTTACGTTTGATTTTCCGTTTGCTGCGGATTTTATAACGGACATCGGCGGTTTTTTGCTATTTTGTGGTTATTTCAGTATTGTAAAAATATGTCTGGATTCGGAAGGCAATGATTTGAAAGGGATAAAACATTCATTTTTATGTAATCTATTGTAGCCTGCATTATGAGGCCGTCTGAAAACAGGGTTCGGCAAGATGAGGCTGTCCCCTGCCCTTTTTTCAGACGGCCTCCGGGTATGGCGGCTGCCGACCCCATGCAGCGCGGATTTGTTTGAAAAAACGCGTGTTTCCTTTACAATCCGCCGCTTTTACCCGCGTTGTGGTTCGCAATCCTCCCACAATAAAAAACTAAGGAATCTTTCATGACCCGTTCTTCCGACGAGCTGCGCGGCCTGTCCCTTTTGGGCGGCAGCACGCAGTATCCCGACCGTTACGCACCCGAAGTATTGGAAGCGTTCGACAACAAACATCCGGACAACGACTATTTCGTCAAATTTGTCTGTCCCGAATTCACCAGCCTGTGTCCGATGACCGGACAGCCCGATTTCGCCACCATTGTCATCCGCTACATTCCCGATATGAAAATGGTGGAAAGCAAATCGCTGAAACTCTATCTTTTCGGCTTCCGCAACCACGGCGATTTTCATGAAGACTGTGTAAACATTATCATGAAAGACTTGATTTCGCTGATGAATCCGAAATACATCGAAGTATCGGGCATCTTTACTCCGCGCGGCGGCATCGCCATCCATCCCTTTGCCAACTACGGCCGACCGGAAACGCCGTTTGCCGCCATGGCATACGAACGCCTGTCGCGCCACGATATGCAGTAAGGAGGCCTGCCGTGTACGGATTATTCCCGCAGCCGCAGGTAAAAGCCCTGTTTTGGCTGGTTCTTTTCCATATCGCCGTTATCGCGTCGAGCAACTACCTCGTCCAGTTTCCTTTCGACATTCCCCTGCCCGACGGCTTTGTCGTCCATTCCACCTGGGGTGCGCTGACCTTTCCCTTTATTTTCCTTGCCACCGACCTTACCGTGCGTATCTTCGGCCGGCAGCCGGCGCGGCGGATTGTTTTTTTCGCCATGTTGCCCGCCCTCATGTTGTCTTATGCCGTTTCCGTGCTGTTTCACAAGGGCGCGTGGACGGGCTTGGCGGCATTGGCCGGCTGGGATTGGCTGGTTTTCCGTATCGCGCTGGCGAGCTTTTGCGCCTATGCCGCCGGCCAGATGCTTGATATTTTTGTCTTCAACCGCCTGCGCCGCCTCAAATCTTGGTGGATTGCGCCTGCGGCTTCGATGTTTGCCGGCAATGCGGCAGACACTCTGATTTTTTTCTCCGTTGCCTTCCATGCCGGCGGCGACGCATACATGGCGCAGCATTGGCCGCACATTGCCTTTGTCGATTATCTGTTCAAACTCGCCGTGTGCGCCCTGTTTTTCCTGCCCGCCTACGGCATTGCCCTGCGCCTGCTTGCCAAACGCCTCACCGCCCTGCCCTGCGGGGAAGACGGAAAGCAATATGCGCAAAAGCAGACAGAGGCCGTCTGAAAATACGGCTTTGCCCATATTGCCGCCCTGCTCTTTTCAGACGGCCTGTTACAGATGATGCCGTCTGAAAGCGCAGCCCATATAAAGTGAAAACGGTATAATCCGCGCCTTGATTTTTTAACGAAAGCCACGCCATGCAAGAACACTACCACCCCTCCGCCATCGAGCCGGCCGCCCAGGCCAAGTGGGACGGGGCCCGCATTTTCAATGCGGCCGACGATGCTTCCAAACCCAAGTATTACTGCCTTTCGATGTTTCCCTACCCCAGCGGCAAGCTGCATATGGGGCATGTGCGCAACTACACCATCGGCGACGTATTGAGCCGTTTCAAGCTGCTCAACGGCTTCAACGTACTTCAGCCTATGGGTTGGGACGCTTTCGGCATGCCGGCCGAAAACGCCGCCATCGACCGCAAAGTCGCACCCGCAAAATGGACGTATGAAAACATTGCCTATATGCGCAAACAGCTCAAAAGCCTGGGTTTTGCGTTTGACTGGTCGCGCGAGCTGGCCACCTGTACGCCGGACTATTACCGCTGGGAGCAGCTTTTGTTTACCAAGCTGTTTGAAAAAGGCGTAATCTACCGCAAAAACGGCACGGTCAACTGGGATCCCGTCGACCAAACTGTTTTGGCCAACGAGCAGGTAATCGACGGGCGCGGCTGGCGATCGGGCGCGGTGGTCGAAAAACGCGAAATCCCGATGTATTACTTCCGCATCACCGATTATGCCGAGCAGCTTTTGAACGACTTGGACAGCCTGAACTGGCCGGAGCAGGTCAAAACCATGCAGCGCAACTGGATCGGCAAATCGCGCGGCGCACAGGTGCGCTTTGCGCTGGCACCGGACAGCAAATCAGGCCTGGAAGGCACCGATGCCGAATATGTGCAGGTGTACACCACCCGCCCCGACACGCTGATGGGCGCGACTTATGTGGCCGTGGCCGCCGAACACCCGCTGGCCGCCGCCGCTGCCGCAGGCAATCCCGGATTGCAGGCGTTTATTGCCGAATGCAAGGCGGGAAGCGTGGCCGAAGCCGATATGGCCACAATGGAGAAAAAAGGCCTGCCTACCGGCCGTTTCGTCATCAATCCGCTCAACGGCGAAAAGCTGGAAGTGTGGATTGCCAACTATGTATTGTGGGGCTACGGCGACGGCGCGGTGATGGCCGTGCCCGCGCACGACGAGCGCGATTTCGAATTTGCGTCCAAATACGGCCTGCCGAAAAAACAGGTTATCGAACCGGCCGAACCGCTGCCCTACAATGAAAACGAATGGCACGAATGGTATGCCGCCAAAGAAAACATCCGCCTCACCAACAGCGGCAGGTTTGACGGCATGGATTTTCAGACGGCCTTTGATGCCGTAACCGCCGAACTCGAAGCCAACAACGCCGGCATGCCCAAAACCCAATACCGCCTGCGCGACTGGGGCATTTCGCGCCAGCGCTACTGGGGCTGCCCGATTCCGATTATCCATTGCGAAAGCTGCGGCGACGTGCCCGTGCCCGCAGACCAACTGCCCGTGGTACTGCCCGAAAACGTCATTCCCGACGGCAGCGGCTCGCCTCTGGCAAAAATGCCGGAATTTTACGAAACCGCCTGCCCGCGCTGCGGCGGTGCGGCCAAACGTGAAACCGACACCATGGACACATTTGTCGAATCGAGCTGGTATCAGTTCCGCTATATGTCGCCCGCGTTTTCAGACGGCATGGTCGCACCCGCAGCCGCACAATACTGGCGCGAGGCCGACCAATACATCGGCGGCATCGAACACGCCATCCTCCACCTCTTATACGCCCGCTTTTTCACCAAGCTGATGCACGGCGAAGGCATCGTGCCCGTAAAAGAACCGTTTGCCAGCCTGCTCACACAGGGCATGGTGCTGCAGGCCACTTATTACCGCGAAACCGAAAGCGGCAAAAAACAATGGTTCAACCCCGCCGAAGTCGATGTGCAGACCGACGAAAAAGGCCGCCCCGTATCGGCGCTGCTGCGTGCCGACGGCCTGCCCGTAACCATAGGCGGCGTGGAAAAAATGTCCAAATCGAAAAACAACGGCGTTGATCCGCAACAGATTATCGATGCCTACGGTGCCGACACCGCCCGCCTGTTTATGATGTTTGCCAGCCCCCCCGAGCAGTCGCTCGAGTGGAGCGATTCGGGCGTGGAAGGCGCGCACCGCTTTTTACGCCGCCTGTGGCGCACCGTGTACGAGTTTCAAAGCGGCGGCACGGCAAAAGCCTTTTCAGACGGCCACGACAGCCTCGGCAAAGAATTGAAAGACCTGCGCCACAAACTGCACGCCACCATCGCCAAAGTCAGCGACGACTACGGCCGCCGCCTCCAATTCAACACCGCCATCGCCGCCGTAATGGAGCTGCTCAACCAATACGACAAAACCGACACCGCATCTGATACCGGACGCGCCGTTGCCCAAGAAGTGTTGGAAGCCGCCGTGCGCCTGCTGTGGCCGATTGTGCCGCACATCTGCGAAACGCTGTGGCACGCGCTGAGGCCGTCTGAAAACCTGTGGGACGCAGGCTGGCCGCAGGTTGACGAAAGCGCGCTGGTAAAATCCGAAATCGAAATCATGGTTCAGGTCAACGGCAAACTGCGCGGCAAAATCGCCGTCGCGCCCGACACGCCCAAAGCCGATTTGGAAGCCGCCGCCCTGGCCACCGACGGCGCGGTGAAATTCATGGAAGGCAAACCCGCGAAAAAAATCATCGTCGTCCCCGGACGCTTGGTCAACATCGTGGTCTGAAGCATACCGCGCACCAACGGAACAGGCCGTCTGAAAAGGTTTTCAGACGGCCTTTGGCTTGGACATGGAACGCGTGCGCCGCTGTGGCGATATACCCTACGTTCGGTATCGGCAGAAGGAGGTAAAACGGCAAGCCGCCCGCTTATCCTCGTGCAGACGGAGGCGCAATCTCTGTCATCAGGTAGGGTGTGTCGCCTAAGCGACGCACGCGTTTATCGTGTCCCAACGCCTGTTTGCCGGTAAAAAGATACGAAAGGCCGTCTGAAAATCCGCAGTCTGCGTTTTCAGACGGCCTGTTTGTATTTTGCAGAACGCGTGCGTCGCCGGGCGACACACCCTACGTTCGGTATCGGCAGGAGGAGGTAAAACGGCAAGCCGCCTGCTTATCCTTATGCAGACGGAGACGCAATCCGTCAAGGTAGGGGGTGTGGCGCAGCCACGCACGCGGTTTCAGAATAGTTGCAAAACAAAGAACGCGTGCGTCGCTGTGCGGCATACACTACATTAGCGGCAGAGGCCGTCTGAAAACCCTTGTTTAACGCTTTTCAGACGGCCTGTTGTTTGAACGCTGGGAACGGGCGCATTCTGCTTATCAGATGCCTGCGTGCCGTGCGGCAAATTCGTCGGCGGCCTGCACCAGCGCGGCGGATACGGCCTGCTCGAAGGCCGAGTGGCCGCCTTGTACGATGCGCAAATCGGCTTCGGGAAACGCCTGTTTCAAGTCCCACGCGCTGCGGGCGGGCGTGCACAAATCGTAGCGTCCCTGCACGATAACGGTGGGGATGTGGCGGATTTTGTTCACGTTTTCCAAAATGCCGCGCCCTTGGCCGAACCAGCCCAGATGGACGAAATAATGGTTTTCCAAACGGGCGATGGCCAGCGAGGCTTCGGGGTCTTCGTCGCTTTCCTGCGGCTCGAAGCGCACGAGGTAGTTTTCCCAGTCGGCCCAGGCTTTGGCGGCATCGAGTGCGGCGGCGCGGTCGGACGAGTTGAGCAGGGCGTGGTAGCTCCGTATCAGTTGGCCGCGCTGTCCGCTCGGGATGGGGGCGAGATAACGCTGCCATTGTTCGGGGTAAACCATGCTCGCGCCGCCTTCTTCGTTCAGCCAGTCGATTTCAAATTGGCGGCAGAGGAAGATGCCGCGCAGAATCAGGCCGCGCACGCGTTCGGCATGGGTTTCGGCGTAGGCCAGCGACAGGGTGCTGCCCCACGAGCCGCCGAACACCAGCCAGCTTTCGATGCCGAGCATTTCGCGCACTTTCTCGATATCGGCCACCAAATCCCAAGTGGTGTTGTCGCGGGTTTCGGCGTAAGGCTGCGAGCGTCCGCAGCCGCGCTGGTCGATGATGACGATGCGGTATTTTTCGGGGTTGAAAAAACCCCGGCATTGCGGCGATGCGCCCGCACCCGGGCCGCCGTGCAGGAAGATGACGGGGATGCCGTCGGGCTTGCCGCTTTCTTCCCAGTAGATTTGGTGCAGATCGGATACTGGCAGCAGGCCGCTGCGCAAAGGTTCTCGAATCGGATACATCGGGGGTTTCCTTGTGGGGCGGGTTGGCTTTGAGGCCGTCTGAAAACAGGGCGGGCGGCCGATACGGCGCGTCAGTCCAAAGACACTTCGATATTGTCGATCAGACGGGTGTTGCCCAGCCGTGCGGCAGCGAGGACGACGAGCTGTTTGTCGCCCGCGTGGGCGGTGTCCAGCGTGCCGGCGCGGCGGATTTCGACGTAGTCCGCCACCCAGCCCGCCTGTTGCAGCTTGCGCACGGCGGCTGCTTCCAATTCGGCGTAGGCCAGATCGCCGCCGCGCAGGGCTGCGGCGATGGTTTGCAGCTCGCGGTAGAGGCGCGGGGCTTCGGCGCGTTCGGCCGCGTTCAAATACTGGTTGCGGCTCGACAGGGCAAGTCCGTCGGCGGCGCGGCCGGTATCGACGGGGACGATTTCGACGGGAAAGTCCAAATCCTCGACAAGGCCTTTGATTATGGCAAGCTGCTGGTAGTCTTTTTTGCCGAAGCAGGCAAAATCGGGCTGTACGATGTTGAAGAGTTTGGCGACCACGGTGGCGACACCGCGGAAATGGCCGGGGCGGAATTTTCCGCAGAGTTCGTTTTGCAGATGCGGCGGCTCGATGTTGTAACGCTGCTCCACATTGGGGTAAAGCGCGCGCTCGTCGGGGGCGAACAAGGCCGCCACGCCCTCGCCTGCGAGTTTTTCCGCGTCTTGGTGCAGGGTGCGCGGGTAGCGGTCGAAATCTTCGCCCTGGCCGAATTGCAGGCGGTTGACGAAAATGCTGACAACCACCTTGTCCGCCCGCTTCTTCGCCTCGCGCACCAGAGCCAGATGGCCTTCGTGCAGATTGCCCATAGTCGGCACAAAGGCCGTTGTGCCGGCGGTTTTGCGCCAAGCGCGCAACGCGCCGACGGTGTGGATGATGTTCACGCTGTGTTTCCTTCCAATAAAATGTGTTTTCAGACGGCCTGTGCGGGAAATTCCCGCCTTCGGAACGGCGGCTTTCGGCCGCGTCCGCCATACCGCAAAGGCGCGGATTATACGCCGCGCCCGCCGTCTGCAAAGCCCCGCGCCACCGTTGCAGACGGCTCTGCGCCTTTTTCAGACGGCCTTTCGCTATGTAAAGAAAGGGTTTACACTTCCCGCCTTTCCCGCAAGGAGTCATGCTATGGACAACACCAATCCGAAAAAAATCAAAGCCGGTATCGTCGGTGCCACCGGCTATACCGGCGTGGAGCTGCTGCGCCTGCTGGCCGGCCACCCGTATGCGCAAGTGGCCGCCGTAACCAGCCGCAGCGAAGCGGGCGTGCGGCTTGCCGACTATTTCCCCAGCCTGCGCGGCGTATACGATCTGGCATTTTGCGCGCCCGAAGACGCGCCGCTCGCCGGATGCGACATAGTGTTTTTCGCCACCCCCAACGGCGTGGCGATGAAGGAAGCCCCCGCCCTCTTGGCGCAAGGCGTGCGCGTTGTCGATCTTTCCGCCGACTTCCGCCTGCAAGACCTGGCCCAATGGGAAAAATGGTACGGCATGAAGCACGAAAGCCCCGAATGGGCGGCAAAAGCCGTGTACGGCCTGACCGAATGGCGGCGCACGGAAATTGCCGCCGCGCAGCTTGTCGCCAACCCCGGCTGCTACCCCACCTGCGTTTCCCTCGCCCTGCTGCCGCTGCTGCGGGCAGGCGCGTTGCGCGAAGGGATGCCGCTGATTGCCGACTGCAAATCCGGCGTGTCCGGCGCGGGACGCAAAGCGGCGGTAAACACCCTTTTCGGCGAAGCCGCCGACAACTTCAAAGCCTACGGCGTGTCCGGCCACCGCCATCTGCCCGAAATCCGCCAAACCATTGCCGCCCTGCAAGAAGGCGTGGCCGCAGGGCTGGTGTTCGTTCCCCATCTCACACCGATGATACGCGGCATGGAAGCCACGCTGTACGTCCGCCTCAAAGACGGAACCGACCCGCAGGCCCTGTTGGAAGCCGCCTACCGCGAAAGCCCCTTTGCCGATGTCCTGCCTGCCGGAAAAATACCCGAAACCCGCAGCGTGCGCGGCGCGAACGTCTGCCGTATCGCCGTGCAGCAAGCCCCCGATACCGACATATGGATACTGATGAGCGTACAGGACAACCTCGTCAAAGGCGCGGCGGGACAGGCGGTGCAGAATATGAACTTGATGTTCGGCTTCGACGAAACCGAAGGCCTGCGCCAAGCCGCCCTGCTGCCCTAAGCCGCCGATACGCAACAGGCCGTCTGAAAACAATCTTTTCAGACGGCCTGTTGCGTTTGCAGCCGGACAAATTGCAGCGGGACAAAATAGAAAAAAGACCAAGCCGCCGCTGCGCCTGCCTGTTATTCCGCCACCCCCATTGCCACCAGTTTCACCACCAGCGGGCGCACCAGCAGCAGGCTGGCAAAAGCAACGGGCCAGGTAATCAGATAAGATTTTGCCCACCGCGCCGCATAGCCCGCGTCCAAACCCGTATTCAGCGCAACCAGCACGCCGCTCACAATCAATACCATAATCGCCGAAGCGTAAAACGAAAACAGCACACCTGCGTATTTTTTAGGCAATTTTTTCACCGTATCTCCGTTGGAAACAACATCAAAGCCATAGTTTAATCTGTGCATCAATCCATTAAAATACGAAAAACCATCCGATATTGGCGATAATTGCACAAAAAATCCCGCCTCCCCCACCCTGTTTTCAGGGCTGTCCAAACCACGAAAGAACACAATGAACAACTGGGACGACTTGCTCTATTTCAACATACTCGTAGAAAAACAAACGCTGACCGCAGCAGCCGAAACGCTGGGCGTGCAACACAGCACCATCGCCCGACGCATTGCCCGCTTGGAGCAAACGCTCGGGCTGCGCCTGTTTGACCGCATAGGCCGCCGCTATCTGCTTACCGGCGAGGGTGCGCGCATCCACGCGCAAGTGCGGGAAATCGCAGTCGGCATGGACACATTGCTGCGCACCGCGCAGGAGCAGCGCGAAGCCGTGGCGGAAGTAGTGGTTTCCGCGCCGCCGCTGGTGCTCAAAGGCCTGCTGATGCCCCGTTTTCCCGAATTTGCCCGCCGCCACACCCATATCCGCCTTGTGCTGCAAAGCGATGCGCAGCTTAGCAATCTGCACGAACGCCAGGCCGACATTGCCCTGCGTATTGTCCGCCCGCAGCAAAACGACCTTGCCGTCCGCCGCCTGCGCCCCGTTTTTTACCGCTTCTACGCCCACGCCGCTTATCTGGCAAACTGTCCGCCGCACAAGCGGGCGTATTGCCATTTTACCGCCCACGGCAGACACAGCCTTTGGGCGGCGGAGCGGCTGGCACACCGCCGCATTATTCTCGCCTGCAACGATTTCGATGTTATCAAAGCTGCCATAGCAGCCCAAACAGGCATCGGCTGGCTGCCCGATTTTTACGTTTTGCCGCCGGATAATTTTGTGCAAATCAGTTTGAACGACGATGCGGCGCAACCGGAAGAATTTGCCGCCGACATTTATTTGGTGATGCACGAAGATGTGCGCCGCTCGCCCAAAATCCGCGCCGTAGCGGATTTCTTAACCGAAGTATTGGCAAAATAGACAGGCCGTCTGAAATCACGTTGCTTGGTTTCAGACGGCCTTTCGTATCTTTATCGGCAAACAGGCATTGGGACACGACAAACGCGTGCGTCGCTTAGGCGACACACCCTACCTGATGACAGAGATTCCGTCTCTGTCTGCACGAGGATAAGCAGGCGGCTTGCCGTTTTACCTCCTTCTGCCGATACCGAACGTAGGGTGTGTCGCCCGGCGACGCACGCGTTCTGCAAAATACAAACAGGCCGTCTGAAAATCCGCAGTTTGCGTTTTCAGACGGCCTGTTCCCGTTGGGAACGCCGTGCCGCCCTACTCCGTCCAGCCGCCGCCGAGGGCTTTGTAGAGCGCGACGGCGGCCTGTGCGCCGGCCAGTTGCGAGCGGATGAGGTTTTCCCGTGCGTCTTGCGCGGAGATTTCGGCACGCAATGCCTGATCGAGGGTGATTTTGCCGTAGCGGAACAAGCCCTGCGCGTCGGCGGCCTGTTTGGCGGATGCGCGCTCCGCGCTTTGCAGCAGGGCGGTTTGGCGGGCGAGCGCGGTGTGCATCTGGTAGGCGGAATCGGCTTCGCCCAGCGCGGTCAGCAGCACTTGGTCGTAGCGCAGCAGGGCGGTTTGCAGGCGTGCGGCGGCGGCGCGGATATTGGCTTGTATGCGGCCGTTGGTAAAGAGGGGGACTTGGATGCCCAGCGAAAGCATGCTGCTCCATCCTTTCAACACGCTGTCGCCGTCGAGTTCGATGCGGCCGTCCCGCCCCATGAAGCTGATGGTAAAACGGGGCAGCAGGTCGGCTTTGGCGGAAGCGAGACGGGCGGCGTAGGCGCGGACTTGGGCGGCATTGGCGCGGATGTCGGGGCGGCGTTCGATCATGCCCTGCGGCGTTTGACCCGAGGGGGCGGCAGGGCGGTTTGCCAGCGGGTCGGCGGGGCTGTCGGGCAGGACATAGCCCTGCGGCACTTGGCCGCTGAGGACGGCGATATTGCGGACATAGACGGCGCGTTCGGCTTCGATGGTGCTGTGTTTGGCCTGCATGGCGGACAGGGCGGCGCGGGCTTGTTCCACGTCGTAGGCGGTGGCGTGGCCGGCGGCGAAGCGGGCTTCGGTGTAGCGCAGCATTTTTTGCAGGGCGGCGGTGCTGCGGGCGGCGGTTTGCAAGCGGCCTTCTGCCGCGCGGGCTTGGAAGTAGTTGCCGGCTATGTCGCCGGCCACGAGAAGCTGCGTGCCGTAGAGCTGTTCCTGTTGTCCGAGGGCGGCATAGCGGGCGGCATCGGCATCGCTGCGTTTGCGGCCGAAGATGTCGGCTTCCCACGAGGCGGACACGCCGGCAAGTGCGCTTTGGCTGCGCCCGCCGATTTTGTCATCGGCAAGGGAGGAAGCCTGCGGCAGGCGGGAAAGGGCGTTGCGGCCGTCGGCACCGATCGGGTTGTCGAGGCGGCTTTTGCCGGCGGAAACGGAGGCGGACAGGCCGGAGGTGGGGCCGAGGTCGGCGCGGGCGAGTGCGGCCTGCTCGCGGGCTTCGGCCAGCCGGCTGCGGGCGGCCAGAATGTCGAGGTTTTGCTGCAAGGCGCGTTCGATCAGGGCGGACAGTACGGGGTCGTGCCAGTTCTGCCACCAGCGGGCGACGTTGCCGCTGCCTTGTGCGGCTTGGTTTTGGCCGAAACTCTGCGGCACGGGAACACGGCCGGACAGGTCGATGTCCGTGCTGCGGCAGGCGGAGAGGATGCAGGCAGCCATGAGGGCGGCGGCAAGGGGTTTGCCGAGTGTGTGGGACATGGTTTTTCCTTGAATTGGTCGGCGGCCGCATGAGGCCGTCTGAAAAAAGGGTAAAGCGAAAAGGCCGTCTGAAAACCAAGCGCGTGCGCTGCTTGGGTGATACACCCTGCGGGGCGGACGGGGCTGTTTTCAGACGGCCTTTTTGTCTTTTGCGCCTGCGTCTTTGCCTTTGTCCGCCTCCCGGGCCGCCGGTTCTCCGTAGTAGTCGGCCACCATGCGGCGGCTGTTTTTGTGTTCGCGGCCGGTTTTGTTTTTTTTGCGGGCGGGAAAGTCTACTTCGGGTACGGGCAGGTGCTGGTAGGGAATTTGGGCGAGGATGTGGCGGATGATGTTGAGGCGGGCGGTGCGCTTGTCGTTGCTGTCGGCCACAAACCAGGGCGACCAGGAAGTGTCGGTGGCGGCGAGCATTTCGTCGCGGGCTTGGGAGTAGTCGTCCCAGCGGCGGTAGGATTCGATGTCCATCGGCGAGAGTTTCCATACTTTGCGCGGGTCGGCAATACGGTTTTTCAGACGGCGTTCCTGCTCGTCCATGTCGATTTCCAGCCAGTATTTCAGCAGGATGATGCCGCTGTCGATCAGGGCTTTTTCAAAAAAGGGCATGATGGAGAGGAATTTGCGGGTGTCTTCTTCGCTGCAAAAACCCATCACGCGCTCCACGCCGGCGCGGTTGTACCAGCTCCGGTCGAAAATCACCACTTCGCCGGCGGCGGGCAGGTGCGGCACATAGCGTTGCAGGTAAATCTGGCTTTTCTCGCGCTCGCTGGGGGTGGGCAGCGCAACGGTGCGGAAGACGCGCGGGCTGACGCGCTCGGTGATGGCTTTGATGGTGCCGCCCTTGCCCGCGCCGTCGCGCCCTTCAAAGATGATGCACACTTTCAGCCCTTCATGCTGCACCCAGCGTTGCAGGGCAACCAGTTCGCCGTGGAGGGTTTTCAGCTCTTTCAGATAGGCTTTCAGGCTGATTTTGTGCTTTGTACCTGTTTTTTTAACCATTTTTCTGCTCCCTGCCCGCCGTTTCGGGCTGTCGGTAAAGGAAGCGGACTATACCATATCCGCAGAGGGGCGGACGCGGCGGAAAATCATCGGGGCGGGTTTCGCTTATAATGCGCGGCTGTATTTTTTGTTTTCGGAAACACCAGCATGAAACACATCCACATTATCGGCATCGGCGGCACTTTTATGGGCGGCCTGGCCGCGATTGCCAAAGAAGCGGGCTACACCGTCAGCGGCTGCGACGCAAAAATGTATCCGCCGATGAGCACCCAGCTCGAAGCCTTGGGCATAGACGTGCACGAAGGCTTCGATGCGGCACAGTTGAAACAATATCCGGCCGATATGTATGTAATCGGCAACGTGGCCAAGCGCGGCATGGAAGTGGTGGAGACAGTATTGAACAAAGGCCTGCCCTACACATCCGGCCCGCAATGGCTGGCGGAAAACGTGCTGCGCAAATATTGGGTGCTCGCCGTGGCCGGCACGCACGGCAAGACCACCACAGCTTCGATGATCGCGTGGATATTGGAATACGCGGGGCTCGCGCCCGGCTTTCTCATCGGCGGCGTGCCGGAAAATTTCGGCGTGTCCGCCCGCCTGCCCGGTGTGCCGCGCCAAGACCCGCATTCCAAATCGCCGTTTTTCGTGATTGAGGCCGACGAATACGACACCGCCTTTTTCGACAAACGCTCCAAATTCGTCCACTACCGCCCGCGCACGGCCGTGTTGAACAATCTCGAATACGACCACGCCGACATCTTCCCCGACCTGGCCGCGATTCAAACCCAGTTTCACCATCTCGTGCGCACCATTCCTTCAGACGGCCTGATTGCCGCCAACGGCTGCGGACAAAATCTGCAAGACACGCTGGCAAAAGGCTGCTGGACACCCGTGGAAACCTTCGGCACGCCCGAGGGCTGGCAGGTGGGCGACGTATCCGACGGCGGCGCGTTCGACGTGTTATTCCAAGGCAAAAAAGCCGGACACATCGCATGGAATCTGATGGGCGGACACAACCGCATGAACGCGCTGGCCGCCATTGCCGCCGCCCGCCACGCCGGAGTGGACGTTCAGACGGCCTGTGAGGCTTTGGGCGCGTTTGAAAGCGTGAAGCGGCGCATGGAAACCAAAGGCCGGGTAAACGGCATCACCGTATATGACGATTTCGCCCACCACCCCACCGCCATCGCCGCCACCGTCGGCGGCCTGCGCCAGCGCGTCGGCAGCGCAAGGATTCTGGCCGTGCTCGAGCCGCGTTCCAACACCATGAAGCTCGGCACGATGAAAACCGCCCTACCCGCAAGCCTGGCCGAAGCCGACCAAGTGTTCTGCTATGCGGGCGGCGTGGATTGGGACGTGGCCGCCGCCCTTGCCCCGTTGGGCAACAAACTGCACGTCGGCAGCGATTTTGATGCCTTCGTTGCCGAAATCGCCAAAAACGCCCGCAGCGGCGACCATATTTTAGTGATGAGCAACGGCGGCTTCGGCGGCATCCACGGCAGGATGCTGGCAGCCTTGCAAAATTAAAATTAAAGGAAAACAAATAAAAAGGCCGTCTGAAAATGTTTTCAGACGGCCTGTCCGCTTTATCGGGCGGATGGAAAATGATAAAAATAGAACAGATACCAAGCCGCAGATTTTTTATTTTGTTCCGCCAAATCCGTTCGGGAACCGTCCCTGTTTTCAGACGGCCTCATGCCGCTCCATCCCCCATTTATCCCCCAAACAGCCGCCTGTCCCAATCTTCGCATACGCCCGTTTCAAGCCGCCGCGCAAACAGGTTTGCCCACGATTCGGGAAGGGGCAGCCGCAGCACTTCGCGCATTTCGTCCGCCGCGCAACAGCCCCGGGCGATTAAAGCCAGCACACGCGCCACAGACCATTCGGGAAACGGACGCGCCAAGAGGCGCACATCGCCGCCTGCCTCCACTTCCCCCGCCGCCAACACCCGCAGATACCAGCCGCAGCGCAAACTCTGCTGCACGCGCAGCGACATATCCGCCACGGAAAAACGCTCGTTCAGCTTCCAGCACGGCTGCCGCCCCTGGCTGACGGCAAAACGTGCCGTACCAATCTGCCATTCGTCGCCGATGCAGACCGAATTTTCGTCCGCACCCTCGATACAGAAATTCTCGCCGAAGCCGCCCGCCCGCATATTGGCCGCGTCGGGCAGTTCGCGCCGCCAAGCGTCGTAATGGTGCAGCGCGTAAACATGCACCGCTTTGTCCGCGCCGCCGTGAAAACGGGGGTCGCCCACGCCGTCGCCCGCCAAGCCGGTGGGCGTAACGGCGGTTTTGCCGCATACGGGCTGCTTGTTAATCGCACTTTTTTGGCCTCGGGCAAAGTGTTCGGGCTGCCCGATGCGGATTTGTCGGATTTGGGCGATAACGGCCATGGGATTTCCTTTGTTGTGTTTGCGTCTTTCAGGCTGCTTTTTGTGTTACCCGTCGGCTTAGCTTGGGTTGACAGCCCGACGGGTTCTGAATCATGGCAAGATTGGCCGGGTTTGACAATCCAAGCTGCCCCGCTGTTTTGCTCCACTACAATCCGCACGGTTGGCATGACCGCTTTGCCAAGGGCGATAAATTCCGCCCAGCCGCTTTGGTAGGCGGTCAGAATGTCTTGTCCGCTTAGCAGCGTGCCTACGCCGATGACAAGCTCGGCAAATGTTTTTCGTCTGCCGCTTCGGGTTCGCCTTGCCTTCGGGCGAGATGAAATCACAAAGGCAAAACTATCATGTTGATTTTTCATTATTTTGCAAGGCGTCCAATCTTGGTGGGTTTTAGCCTACCCTGCCTGAAAGATGTTTTATCTTGTTGAATGTGAATGGCTTATTATTTTAATTGATTTTAATGGCTTATTTAAGTGTGGTTATGGCCGTCTGAAAAAACGTAGCTCGGATACTCATATCCGACACCGTCCGCATTTCCAAAAACACCAAACTACGTCAAAATCCGCCTGTTTGCAGCCTTAACCGCCAAGCCATCCCCGATTTTGCAGACAATCCATCAAGCTGTGCCGATATTACACATACATTACAGCCAAAAAATTGCTATAATAAACATCATATTATATCTGCAACATTTCAAATCCAGCACAAGGCAATCCATGAACAAACAACAGCTCGCCGCCAAAATCTGGCAATCGGCAAACAAAATGCGTTCCAAAATCGAAGCCAACGAATATAAAGACTATATTTTGGGCTTTATTTTTTATAAATTCTTATCCGACAAGCTGGAAAAATTCGTCATCAAAGAGGAGCTGGAACGCGCGGAATTTGCCACCAAGCTTACCGAAGAGGGCGAATTGGTCGGCTTTATTAAAGAAAATATCGGCTATTTCATCGGTTACGAACACCTGTTTTCCACTTGGCTGTCGCAAGGCTCGGATTTCAACATTGCCCATGTCCGCACGGCCATGAGTGCCTTTGGCCGCAATATCGCACCAAACTACGCTGCCGTGTTTGACGGCATTTTTAAAACACTCGAATCGGGCTTGAGCAAACTGGGCGATACCGCCGCCAGCCAAACCACCGCCGTCAAAGACCTGTTTGAACTGATCAAAGACATTCCCATGGACGGCAAACAGGGCTATGACGTATTGGGCTTTATATATGAATACCTTATCGGTATGTTTGCCGCCAATGCCGGCAAAAAAGCGGGCGAGTTTTACACGCCGCACGAAGTCTCGCTGCTCATGTCGGAAATCGTTGCCGACCATCTCAAAGACTATGACGAAATCAGCATTTACGACCCCACCAGCGGCTCGGGTTCGCTCTTGATCAACATCGGCCACAGCGTTGCCAAGCACTTAAAAAAAACCAACAGCATTAGATACTACGCCCAAGAGCTCAAAGAAAACACCTACAACCTTACCCGCATGAACCTCGTCATGCGTGGGATTTTGCCGAGCAATATTTTTACCCGCAACGCCGACACCCTCGAAGACGACTGGCCGCTCGAAGGCGAGCCGCTGTATCTGGACGCAGTCGTCTCCAATCCGCCTTATTCGCAGCCGTGGAATCCCAAAGACAAAGAAAGCGACCCGCGTTACAAAAAGTTCGGCATTGCCCCGCAGACCAAAGCCGATTTCGCCTTTTTGCTGCATGATTTGTACCACCTAAAGCCCAGCGGCATTATGACTATCGTCCTGCCGCACGGCGTGCTGTTCCGTGGTGGCGAAGAAGAAAAAATCCGCAAAAACCTGATTGAATACAACCACATCGATGCCATCATCGGCCTGCCTGCCAATATCTTTTTCGGCACGGGCATTCCCACCATCATCATGGTTTTGCGTCAAGAGCGGCAGCGTGATGACGTGCTGATGATTGACGCGTCCAAGCATTTCGCCAAAGTCGGCAAAAACAACCATCTGCGGGCGAGCGACATCAAACGCATCGTCGATTGCGTAGCCGAGCGTAAAGAAATGCCCAAATTCTCCCGCTGCGTGCCCAAAGCCGAAATCATGGACAACGGCTACAACTTAAACATACCCCGCTATGTCGATAGTGCCGAAGCGCCCGAGCAGTGGGACATTTTCGCCACCATGCACGGCGGCATACCCAAAGCCGAGCTTGCCCAATTTGCCGCCTATTGGACAGCCTTTGACGGCTTGCAGGCCGCACTTTTTGCCGACAACGGCACGCCTTATGTACAGCCCAAAACCGACAAGCTCAAAGCCGCTATACAAAACCACCCGAGCATTTCCGCCTTTCAGACGGCCTTTACCCAAAACTTCGCCGATTTGCCCAAGTGTTTGGACAATATGCTCATCACACCGATGGATACGCTGCCCATCGCCCAAACCCAGCAGGCACTTGCCGAACACATCAGAGAAAAACTGCACGCCACGCCGCTCATCGATTTTTACACCGCTTATCAAAAACTCGATGACCTATGGCACACCGACACCATCGGCAACACAGGCATTGCCGCCGATTTGGAAATGATCCAAACCGAAGGCAGGCAGGCGATCAAACAAGTCGATCCGAATATGATCATCAAAAAAGACAGCAAAACCAAAAAAGAAGCCGAAGTCCAAGACGGCTGGGTCGGGCATATCCTGCCCTTTGAACTGGTGCAAAAACACAAACTGCCCGAACAGCTTGCCCAGCTTACTGCCAAAGAAACCCGCCTTGCCGAAATCAGTGCCGAAATGCAGTCGCTGATAGAGAGCCTAAGCGAAGAAGACAAAGCCAGCCCTGCCGTTAATGAAGACGGCGACGGCTTTATCAATGCCGAAATCCCCAAAGCCTTACAGCAAGAACTAGAAGCGGACGGCGTAACCATCGCCAAAAAAGCCGATCTCGCCAAAGCCATCGCCGCCCACCGCTTTGACGAAGACAGCCTTGGCGCGAAATTACAGCTTGCCCACGCCCTGCTTGCCGAAGAAAAAACCCTAAAAGCCGACATCAAAGCCGACAGTGCCAAACTGCACAGCGACACCAAAACGACCATCGAAAACCTAAGCGATGAAGACGCACTCGATCTGCTGCGGCAAAAATGGTTCGCCCCCTTAGCCTACGCCCTGCTTGCCTTGCCAAGTGCCATGCTGACCGAATTCAGCCAAAAACTCACCGCCCTGTGCGACAAATACGCCGACAGCTACCAACACATCAGCCAGCAAAGCCGCCAAAGTGCCGCCGCCCTTGCCCAGATGATGAACGAACTCACGGGCGACGAATTTGATATGCAGGGCATAGCCGCATGGCAGGCCTTATTAACTAACGACGCAAAGGGGTAAACGATGAGCGGACAAGACAGCAAACACGCCCCACGATTACGCTTTCACGGCTTTGCGGGGGAATGGGATAGCCAAAAATTAAGCGAAGTATTAGAACCCTTAAAAAGCTATCCTTTATCTAGGAATGTTGAAACAAAAGAAATAACGGGATTTAAATATATTCACTATGGTGATATTCACAAGGGCGTAGCAAGCGTTCTAGATAATTTAGGAACGTTATCTTATATAAAAAAAGGAGAGTTTGACCTTTTGAAATATGGCGATTTGGTGGTCGCAGATGCTTCGGAAGATTATAGTGGCATTGCAACTCCTACAGTCGTTAATTGCATTCCAGAAGAAAAGCTGGTTGCGGGATTGCATACTATTGCTCTTAGACCGACTAATTCTTGCCATCTATTTTTATATTATCTTTTATACACTGATAATTTTAAAAAATATGGGAAAGTAGTTGGAGTTGGAACAAAAGTATTTGGAATTAGCACTAAAAATTTATTGGCATTTGAGACAAAACTACCCACACTCCCCGAACAAACCGCCATTGGCAATTTCTTCCGCCAACTTGACCACCGCATAGCCGAAAGCCGTACCCGCTTAGAAAAAAACCGACAGCTCAAAAAAGCCATGCTCGCCAAAATGTTCCCCGCCCACGGCGACACCGCCCCCAAACTCCGCTTTCAAGGCTTTACAGGGGAATGGGAAAGGAAGAAGATTGGTGAATTAGGAGAAGTCATTACAGGCAATACGCCGCCAACGTCAGAAAATGATAATTATGAAAATGACGGTTTGTTATGGGTTACTCCAACGGACATAAAAGAACCTATTACAACAAAGACAGCAAAACAACTATCTGAAAAAGGCAAAAAAACAGCTAGGCTATTGCCACCAAATTCAATTTTGGTTACCTGTATAGCAAGTATTGGGAAAAATACGCTTATTGAAACGTGGGGAAGTTGCAATCAACAAATTAATGCGTTAATTCCCAAAAAAGATTTTAACCCTTATTTTTTGCTTACACTTTCTGAGTTTTGGTCTGTACAAATGAAAAAAATTGCAGGCTCAGGAACGATGGATATTGTCAATAAAACGCAGTTTTCTGACATTGATGTTTTAATTCCAGCCGAACCCGAACAAACCGCCATCGGCAATTTCTTCCGCCAATTGGACGACACCATCGCCCTGCAAGCCTTGGAATGCGAAAAACTCGGCCGCCTGAAAAAAGCCCTGCTCGCCGCCATGCTGGTGTAAAGGCCGTCTGAAAAAAGCAGCCTGAAAAATAAAGAGAAAACACCATGTTCAACAAAGAATCTGATTTTGAAAACGCGCTGATTGCCCTGCTTGCCACCAAAGGCTGGGAAGCACAGGTGCTCAAATATCCGACCGAAGACGATTTGATTGCCAACTGGCAGACGCATTTGGACAAGACCAACAAGCACATCGACAGGCTGGACGTGCCGCTGTTGCGTTCGGAGATGGATCAGATTTTGGAGCAGGTGCAAGAGCTTAAAACGCCGTACAAGCTCAATGAATTTATCAACGGCAAAACGGTGGCGATTAAGCGGGAAAACCCTAAGAGCCGTCATTTCGGCAAGGAAATATCGCTGGATATTTTTGACCGTGCGGAGATTTCGGCAGGCAAGAGCCGCTATCAGATTGCCCAGCAGCCCAAGTTTTCGCCGCGTTCGGATTTGTACCCCAAACAGCGCGGCGATTTGATGTTGCTCATCAACGGCATGCCGATGTTTCATATCGAGCTCAAACGCTCGGGCGTGCCGATTAGCCAAGCCACCAACCAGATTGAGCGTTATCACAAGGCGGGGGCGTTTTCGGGGATTTTCAGCTTGGTGCAGATTTTTGTGGCGATGTCGCCCGAAGAGTGCCGTTATTTTGCCAACACCGATGGCACGCTCAATCCGGCGTTTTATTTCCGTTGGGCGTATGGGAACAATCAGTATATTGAGCAATGGGATCAGGTGGCGACGCATTTTCTGTCTATCCCGACGGCACACCGTTTTATCGGCGATTACACCATTGCCGATGCCAAAGACGGGCAGCTCAAAGTGTTACGCAGCTATCAGTATCATGCGGTGAACAAAATCGCCGACACGGTGGCAAAAACCGATTGGGCGGCGGGCAAACAGCGTGGCGGCTATATCTGGCACACCACAGGCTCAGGCAAGACGATGTCGAGCTTTAAGGCGGCACAGATTATCAGCCGCCGCAAATATGCCGATAAGGTGGTGTTTCTGCTCGACCGCATCGAGCTGGGCAAGCAGTCGCTTGAAGAGTATCAAAACTTTGCCGACAGCAAAAAAGACGTACAGGCGACAGAAAACACCGATATTTTGCTCGCCAAGCTCAAAAGCACGTCCGACCACGACCGCCTAATCGTTACTTCTATGCAAAAAATGAGCAATATCAAAGCCGAAGACGGCGTAAATGAGGCGGATATTGCCCAAATCAGCGGCAAGCGGCTGGTGTTTGTGGTGGACGAAGCACACCGCACCACGTTTGGCGATATGTTAATCGGTATTAAACACACCTTTCCCAATGCGGTATTTTTCGGCTTTACGGGCACACCAATCGAAGACGAAAACGCCAAAAAAGATGCCACCACCGCCACCATTTTCGGCGATGAACTGCACCGCTATTCGATTGCCGACGGCATCAGGGACGGCAATGTGCTGGGTTTTCACCCTTTTCATATCCGCACTTTTGCCGACAGCGATTTGCGTAAGGCGGTTGCCTTGCAAGAGGCCAAAGCCCAAGACGAACGTGAAGTGTTTGCCGATGACAAGAAAAAGGCGGTGTATAACTATTTTATGAACGACGTGGATATGGTGGAGATTGAAGAGTTTGTGCCGAAAGTGCAGTATCAAACGGAAGAACACGTTAGTGCCGTCATTGACGATATTTTGGGCAACTGGCAGCGGCTCAGCCAAGGCGGCAAATATCATGCGATTTTCGCCACCAGCTCGATACCCGAGGCAGTCAATTATTACCGTTTAATCAAAGCGAAAAATTCAGGGCTGAAAATCACCGCACTGTTTGACCCGAGTATTCTCAACGACGGGCAGGCGGGCGACAAAGAAGAGTGGATTGCCGAAATCTTGGCGGATTACAACACCCAATTCGGCACGCAGTTCGGCTATGCCGCTTACGGCAAATTCAAAGCCGACTTGTCCGACAGGCTTTCGCACATCAAAGCCTACAAAAACGTCAAAGCCGATGAGCAGCTTAATTTGCTGATTGTGGTCGATCAAATGCTGACGGGCTTTGACAGCAAATGGATTAACACGCTCTATCTGGACAAACTGCTCGATTACGCCAATCTGATACAGGCATTTTCCCGCACCAACCGCCTGTGCGACAACACCGATAAGCCATTCGGCCTAATCCGCTATTACCGCAAACCGCACACCATGCAGCGCAATATCGAGCGGGCGGTGAAACTCTATTCGGGCGACCGCCAGATGGGGCTGTTTGTCGATAATTTGGACAAAGTTGTCGATAAGATGAATGTCTGTTTTGCCGAGATTGCCGATATTTTCAAGAATGCAGGGCAGGCGGATTTCGCCCAAAACCCCGATGACCCGACCGCCTGCGCCAAGTTTGTCAAGCTGTTTAACCAGCTAAACGATTATTTGCAATCAGCGCGGCTGCTCGGCTTTGTTTGGGAAAAATTATGCTATGAGGTGGTGCAGGACGATGACAGCGTAATCACCGCCACGCTGGATTTCGACCAAGAAACCTACGACAAACTGCTGGCACGCTATAAGGATTTGTTCGCCGAAAGCGGCACGGGCGGCAGTGGCAGCGGTGGCGATGTGCCTTTTGACTTGCGTTCGCACATCAACGAAATCGAAACGGACAAAATCGACCAAGACTATATGAATGCCCGTTTTGACAAATGGCTCAAAGCCATCGGCGATAGCGAAATAACGGCGGCACTGGAAGAGCTGCACCATTCGTTTGCCACGCTCTCCAAAGCAGACCAAGAAATTGCCGAGCGTTTTTTGCACGACGTGCAGTCAGGCGACATTACGCCCGACCCAAACCTGACCTTAAGCGACTACATCACCGACTACAAACAACAAGATGCCGAGCGTGAAATACAAAAAGTGATCGACGGCTTGGGGCTGGACGGTGCTTTGCTGCACGAAATGCTGGCACGCAAATACAGCCGTGAAAATATTGATTTGGGTAGGTTTAATGCGTTAAAAGATACGGTTGATAAAGAAAAAGCAAAGGTTTATTTCAAAGAAGAACGTGGGATTTTCTTGAACAAACGGATTGATGAGTTTTTGCGGGCATTTGTTGCGGACTAACGATTGCATAAGGTATAGCAAAAATATCAAGGACGGCTGTTTTTTGTGCCACCATATGGCAAAACGACCGCTTGTTGGGATGGTTTGGCAAATTGGACGGATTGGATAAAGGCCGTCTGAAAAAATGGTTCGCTGTTTTTCAGACGGCCTCACACTCACCGCCGTGCCCAGCCGCCACGAAAGCGGTCGCGGTTTGTTTGACGGCAGCAAAAGCCTGTGGAACGGCTATGTATTTGAATTTCAAGGAAAACGGTTCTACAACAGCGGCGACGGTGCGTTTGACGGCCACTTTGCCGCCATCAAACAGCGGTTCGGCGAATTTGACATCGCCTTTATCGAAAACGGGCAATACAGCGACAACTGGTTCAGCCACATGCAGCCCATCGAGACGCTCAAAGCCGCCGAAATCATCCGCGCCAAACGCTTCATGCCGATACATTGGGGCATGTATCCGCTGTCCACCCACCAATGGAACGCCCCCGTTTTGCACACCGTTCCGCTTGCCAGACAACGCAATCTCAACCCGCTCACGCCGATATTCGGGCAGGTTTTTGATGAGAATAGTGAAAGTAGGGATTGGTGGAAATAAGGGATTAACGACTGAAAAGCGGTGGGATTGGTAAAAGTTAGGGCAAATCAAACTGTTTGTATTAATTGGAGATAAAGGCCGTCTGAAAAATGTGATTGCGGCTTTTCAGACGGCCTTTTGGTTTTCCCGCGTATCTGCTGCGTGTGGCATGATTGCATGGAAAAAACGCTGATGGAACAAAAAACGCGTGCGCCGCTGTGCGATACGTCCTACTTTAACGGCAGAGGCCGTCTGAAAAGGATTTTTTCAGACGGCCTCTATGTTTATAGCCAACCCAATACAAAGTATTCGCGTAACAATCGTACAAACGACATACGCGTTCTCCGCCGTAGCAAAAAGGCCGTCTGAAAACTCGAAATCACGGTTTTCAGACGGCCTGCCGTTTTGCAAAGCGGGTGGGCTTACACCGCCGCGACGTTTGCGTTTTTCTCAAATTCCAGCACGGCTTCTTCTTTTTCGCTGTTCCAGCCCAGTCGGACGAAGCCGCCCTCGGCAAGGCGGCCGAAGAGGAGTTCGTCGGCAAGGGCGCGGCGCAGTTTGTTTTGGATGAGGCGGTGCATGGGACGTGCGCCCATTTGCGGGTCGAAGCCTTTTTCGGCAAGGTAGGCGCGCAGTTCGGGGGCAAACTCGGCTTCCACTTTTTTCGCCAAAAGCTGCTGCTCGAGTTGCAATAGGAATTTGTCCACAATGCGGGCGATAACGGCGGCATCGAGCGGGGCAAAGGGGATGATGGCATCGAGGCGGTTGCGGAACTCGGGGGTAAAGGTTTTGCCGATAGCCTGCATTTCGTCGCCGCGTTCGCGTTTGGCGGTAAAGCCGAGTGTGGGACGGCTGAGGCTTTCCGCTCCGGCGTTGGTGGTCATGATGAGGACGATGTTGCGGAAATCCGCGCTTTTGCCGTTGTTGTCGGTCAGCCTGCCCGCGTCCATCACTTGCAGCAGGACATTGAAAATGTCGGGATGGGCTTTTTCGATTTCGTCGAGCAGCAGCACGCAGTGGGGCTGCTTGGTAACGGCTTCGGTCAGCAGGCCGGCCTGCTCGAAGCCGACATAGCCCGGTGGTGCGCCGATAAGGCGGGAAACGGCGTGGCGTTCCATGTATTCGGACATATCGAAGCGTTGCAGCGGCACGCCGAGGGTGTAGGCGAGCTGGCGGGCGACTTCGGTTTTGCCCACGCCGGTGGGGCCGGAAAACAGGAAGCTGCCGACGGGTTTGTCGGGCAGGCCGAGGCCGGAGCGGGACATTTTTACGGCGGCGGCCAGCGCGTCAATGGCGGCATCCTGGCCGAACACCATGTTTTTCAGGTTGCGGGCAAGGTTTTTCAGGATTTGGCGGTCGTCGTTGGAAACGGTTTTTTCGGGGATGCGGGCGATTTTGGCGACGACGGCTTCGATCTGGGCTTTGCCGATGACTTTTTTCTGCTTGGATTTGGGCAGGATTTTCTGTGCCGCGCCGGCTTCGTCCATCACGTCGATGGCTTTGTCGGGCAGAAAGCGGTCGTTGATATAGCGGTCGGAGAGTTCGGCGGCGGCTTCGATTGCGCCGCTGGTGTAGCGTACGTCGTGGAAACGCTCGAACATGGGTTTGAGGCCGCGCAGGATGTCGGCGGTTTCGGCTACGCCCGGTTCGGCTACGTCGATTTTCTGGAAACGGCGGCTGAGGGCGTGGTCTTTGCTGAAAATGGTGCGGAATTCGTCGTAGGTGGTGGCACCGATGCAGCGCAGGCGGCCTTTGGCGAGGGCGGGTTTGAGCAGGTTGGACGCATCCATGGTGCCGCCGGAGGTGCTGCCCGCGCCGATAACGGTGTGGATTTCGTCGATAAAGAGGATTGCGCCTTCGGTTTCGTCGAGTGCTTTGACCACGTTTTTGATCCGCGCTTCAAAGTCGCCACGGTATTTCGTGCCCGCCAGCAACGCGCCCATGTCGAGCATGTAAACCGTGCCTTCAGCCAGCACTTCGGGAACGCGGCTGTGCACAATCTGCCAGGCCAGGCCTTCGGCCAGGGCGGTTTTGCCCACGCCGGCTTCGCCCACGAGCAGCGGGTTGTTTTTGCGGCGGCGGCACAATACCTGCACCAGCCGCTCCATTTCGGCTTTGCGCCCGATTAAGGGATCGATACGGCCGGCCTGCACTTCGGCATTGAGATTGACGGTGTATTTGGCCAGCGCGTCGCCGCCGGCAGCCGGAACGGCTTCTTCGTCTTCGTTTTCAGACGGCCTGCTGCTGCTTTCTTCCGTGCTGCCGTGGGCGAGATGGCGCAACAGCTCGGTGCGCCCGACCGATTGCAGTTGCAGGAAATACACGGCGGGACAGTCTTTTTCGTTCATCATGGCCACCAATACGTCCAGCGGACGCACCTGCCGTCTTTCCACCGACTGTGCATGGATGATGGCCCGCTGCATCACGCGCTGGAAGCCCAGCGTGGGCTGGGAATCGGTTTTGTCGAGCAGGTTTTTGGGCAGCATGGGGGTGTTGTCGCGTATGCTGGCGGCAAGCTGGCCGGACAATATATCCAAATCCACGTGCAGCTCTTCCAAGGTTTTCTGCACTTCGCCGGAATGCTCCGTCAGCGCGAGCAGAAGCTGTTCGAGCGTAATCATCTCGTAGCTGCGCGCGCGCGCGTCGGCATAAAGATCCTGCAAAATCTGTTCCAAAGCATCCGAAATCATGAAACCTCCTCTACTATGCATTTGAGCGGGAAACCCGCATCGGCGGCGCGTTGGTGCACTTGCGCCTGCTTGGTTTGCGCCACGTCGCGGGTGTATGTGCCGCAAAGCCCCCTGCCCTCGTTGTGTACCAGAAGCATCACGGCGAAGGCGCGGTCTTCGGGCAGGAAAAACACTTCGGTTAAAACCTGCACCACAAAATCCATCGTGGTGTAATCGTCGTTGAGCAGGAAAACGCCGTATTTGCGCGGCGGGCGCAGCTTCAATGCGCTGCCGTCTTCCGATTGGAGGTGCTGTGTTCCCATATTTCGGCCTTATTATGCGGATGGTTAAAGCCGCCCATATGTTGCCGCCGGCACCGTTTTTCAATCTTTCAGACGGCCGCTACGACGGCCTGCTATATAAAATAATAATGATTATCCTAACATGAACACGCACAGGCCGTCTGAAAAAAACCGGCTTTTGCAGAAAAATATTTGACGGAAATCATAAAAAACCGCTTTCCCGCCCTGCCTGCAACATCCTGTCCCCATCCTACTCTTTTCAGACGGCCTCGGTTACAATCTGCGGCAAAACGCGACAGGCCGTCTGAAAACCTTTTCAGACGGCCTCTGCCGCTTGTCTTTACCAAATCGGAACAGCCAACCATGAACCTTCCCCTTCCAAGCAAATCCGCCCCGCGCACCCGCTGGCCTAACCTCACCGCCGGCAGCCTGCCTTATTTCCTAACGCAGCACCTGCACGCCGCCGTGCCGAAAGTCATCCTCACCACCGACACCGAGCAGGCCTTGCGGCTTCAGACGGCCTGGCAGTTTTTCCGCCCCCAAGACAACGCGCTGTTCCTGCCCGACTGGGAAACGCTGCCCTACGAACGTTTTTCGCCGCATCAGGATCTGGTGTCCGAACGCCTTGCCGCGCTGTGGCAGCTCAAAAACCGTCAGGCCGATGTTTTGATTGTGCCCGTCGCCACGGCCATGCAGTATCTTGCGCCGGTGCCGTTTCTGCTGGGGCGCACGTTTTGGCTGAAAACGGGGCAGACCGTCGATGTCGAAGCCATGCGCGGCAACTTGGTCGAAGCCGGTTACAGCCATGTGTCCAACGTGGTGGCGGCGGGCGAATTTGCCGTGCGCGGCGGCATTGTCGATATTTTTCCGATGGGTGCGGCGCAGCCCTACCGTCTCGACCTGTTCGGCGACGAAATCGACAGCATCAAAACCTTCGACCCCGACAGCCAGCGCACGCTCGCGCCGGTGTCGGAAATCCGCCTGCTGCCCGCGCACGAATTTCCCACCGATGCCGACGCGCAAAAAATCTTCCGCACGCGCTTTCGCGAAGAAATCGACGGCGACTACAACGCCGCCGTGGTCTATAAAGCCGTGAGCAGCGGCCGCTTCGGCGCGGGCGTGGAATATTACCTGCCGCTGTTTTTCGAAGACGGCTGCGCCACGCTGTTCGACTACATTTCCCCCGACGCGCTGGTGGTGTGCGTGGGCGACGTACACGCCGAAGCGCGGCGGTTTTGGGCCGACGTGAAAAGCCGCTTCCAAATGGCGCAGGGCGACGAAACCTACCCGCCTTTGCCGCCACGGTATCTGTATCTCAGCGAAGACGAATTTGCAGGCCGTCTGAAACCCTATCCGCAAATCCTGCCCGATTTGAACGGCACGGCGCACCTGCTGCCCGACGTGGCCGTCAACCGCCAGAGCGAACAGCCGCTGGCCGCGCTGCACGGTTTTCAGACGGCCTTTGACGGGCGGATTCTGCTCACCGCCGAAAGCGCGGGACGGCGCGAAACCATGCTCGGCTTTTTCGCCCAACACGGCCTGCGTCCGCAAAGCGTGGACGGCTGGCAGGCGTTTTTAAACAGCAGCGCGCCGCTGTGCATCGCCGTAACGCCGCTGGCCTACGGTTTCAGGCTGCCTGAAAACGCACAAAGCAGGATTTCAGGCAGCCTCGCCGTCATCACCGAATCCGAGCTTTACCAATACGTCGCCAAAAGCCGCAGCAGCGTGCGCCGCAAAAAACACGCGCAGGTTTCAGACGGCCTGTTGCGCGATTTGGCCGAAATCAACATCGGCGACCCCGTCGTCCACGAAGAACACGGCATCGGCCGCTATATGGGCTTGGTGCATATGGAAGTGGGCGGCGGCAACACCGAAATGATGCTGCTCGAATACGCCGGCGAGGCGCAGCTTTATGTGCCCGTGTCGCAGCTCCACCTCATCAGCCGCTACTCGGGGCAGGCGCACGAAAACGTGCAGCTTCACAAACTCGGCAGCGCGGCATGGACGAAAGCCAAACGCAAAGCCGCCGAAAAAGCGCGCGACACCGCCGCCGAACTGCTCAACCTCTACGCACAACGCGCGGCGCAGGAAGGCTTCAAATTCGCCTTCGACGAAACCGACTACCAAGCCTTTGCCGACGGCTTCGGCTACGAAGAAACCGAAGACCAGGCCGCCGCCATTGCCTCCGTCATCAAAGACCTGACCCAAGGCCGGCCGATGGACAGACTGGTGTGCGGCGACGTGGGCTTCGGCAAAACCGAAGTGGCACTGCGGGCGGCGTTTGTGGCCGTGATGGGCGGCAAACAAGTGGCCGTACTCGCACCGACCACGCTCTTGGTGGAGCAGCACGCGCAGAATTTCGCCGACCGCTTCGCCGATTTTCCCGTCAAAGTCGTCCAGCTTTCGCGCTTCAACAGCAGCAAAGAAACCAAAGCCGCGCTCGCCGAGATGGCCGACGGCACGGCCGACATCGTTATCGGCACGCACAAACTGGTGCAGGACAGCATCAAATTCAAAAACTTAGGCCTGGTCATCATCGACGAAGAACACCGCTTCGGCGTGCGCCAGAAAGAGCAGCTCAAACGCCTGCGCGCCAATGTGGACATCCTCACCATGACCGCCACACCGATTCCGCGCACGCTCAGCATGGCGCTCGAAGGCCTGCGCGATTTCTCGCTGATTACCACCGCGCCCAGCCGCCGCCTGGCCGTGAAGACCTTTGTCAAACCGTTCAGCGAAGGCAGCGTGCGCGAAGCCGTGCTGCGCGAACTCAAGCGCGGCGGGCAAGTGTTTTTCCTGCATAACGAAGTCGACACCATCGAAAACATGCGCGAGCGGCTGGAAACCCTGCTGCCCGAAGCCCGCATCGGCGTAGCGCACGGCCAATTGCGCGAGCGCGAGCTGGAGCAGGTGATGCGCGACTTTTTACAGCAGAAATTCAACGTATTGCTGTGTTCCACCATCATCGAAACCGGCATCGACATCCCCAACGCCAACACCATCATCATCAACCGCGCCGACAAATTCGGCCTCGCCCAACTGCACCAGTTGCGCGGGCGCGTCGGCCGCAGCCACCACCAGGCCTACGCCTATCTGCTCACCCCCGAATACATCACCAAAGACGCAGAAAAACGCCTCGACGCGATTGCCGCCGCCGACGAACTCGGCGCAGGCTTCACGCTGGCCATGCAGGACTTGGAAATACGCGGCGCGGGCGAAATCCTCGGCGAAGGCCAGTCGGGCGAAATGGTGCAGGTCGGCTTCACGCTCTACACCGAAATGCTCAAACAGGCCGTGCGCGACCTCAAAAAAGGCCGCCAGCCCGACCTCGACGCACCGCTGGGCGTAACCACCGAAATCAAACTGCACAGCCCCGCCCTGCTCCCCGAAGACTACTGCCCCGACATCCACGAGCGGCTGGTGCTCTACAAACGCCTCGCCACCTGCGAAACCGAAGCCCAAATCAACGCCGTGCACGAAGAGCTGGTCGACCGCTTCGGCCTGCCCGAACAGCCCGTCAAAACCCTGCTCGAAAGCCACCGCCTCCGCCTCGCCGCCAAAGCCGCCGGCATCAGCGCCATCGACGCATCGTCCGAAGCGGCCACGTTCACCTTCGGCAAACACCACAACATCGAACCCGCCGACATCATCCTGCTGATGCAGCAAAACAAAAACTACCGCATGGCCGGCCCCGACAAACTGCGCGTGGGCGCGGAAATGGAAAGCGTGGAAGCGCGGGTTCAAACCGTGCGGGCGGTGTTGAAGCAGTTGGCGGGGAAATAATTATGAGGCCGTCTGAAAAACGTTTGCCCAAAGCCGTCATTCCCTCCCCGCGTAAGCGCAGGAGAGGGAGCGGATTGCAGGCAGCATTTGGGATTTTCAGACGGCCTCAAACCCACCCAAAAACTCACTGCACACCCCCGTTTTCAGACAGCCTTCCCAAACAAGGCCGCCCCAAACACAGATAAAGGACACCCCATGACCGCCTACACCTACGAACACAAATACCGCCTCGCCCAAGCCTTTGCCCGCCGCTGGAAAGGCGAAAAGCGGGAAGAAGCCGAAGCCAAAACCTTTTGGGACGAATTTTTCCGCATCTTCAACCTCGACCGCTACAAAACCGCCGTCCTCGAATACGGCATCAAACACCACCGCCAGAAAACCACCAAATTTGCCGACGTATTCTGGGCAGGCAGGCTGCTGTGCGAACACAAATCCGCCAACAAAGATTTGGACAAAGCCTTCGAGCAGGCCGCAGGCTATGTAGACGAAATCCGCCGCCAAAATCCCGACGACGTACCGCGCCACATCATCGTGTGCGACTTTGCCGCCATGCGCCTTTACGATTTGCAGGCCGGCACCCGCACCGACTTCCCCCTCGAAGATTTGCCCGAACAGATTAAAAACCGCAATTTCGACTTTATGGACGGCATCGGCCGCGACCTCAAAGCCGCCGAAGAGCAGGCCAACATCGAAGCCGCCGATTCCGTGGGCGGCCTCTTTCGCGCCCTGGCCGCCGATACCGCCTGCAACGGACACCACCTCAAACAATTCATCATCCGCCTGCTGTTTTGCTTTTTTGCCGACGACACCCTGATTTTCGACCCGGCCGGGCAGTTTGAAAGCTATCTTGCCAAACACACCAAAGCCGACGGCAGCGACACCGGCAGCGTGCTCAACCAGATTTTCCACACCCTCAACACCCCGCCCGAAAAACGCCCCGCCCGCATGAACAGCGAGCTCAAAGCCTTTCCCTATGTCAACGGCAGACTCTTTGCCGAGCCGCTGGAAGAATTTTATTTTGATGCCGATTTGCGCACCCAGCTTCTCGAATGCTCACGGCGCGACTGGGCGAAAATCAGCCCCGAAATCTTCGGCAGCCTGTTTCAAAGCGTAATGGACGGCGCAGACCGCCGCGCCGCCGGCGCACACTACACCGAAGAAGCCAACATCCTCAAAGTGATCGACAGCCTGTTTATGGACGGCTTGCGCGCCGAACTGGCCGCCGCCCGCAAAACCGGCATCAGCAAAAGCCAACGCCGCAAACTCGTCCGCGCCCTGCACGAAAAAATAGGCCGTCTGAACTTTCTCGACCCCGCCTGCGGCTGCGGCAACTTCCTCGTCGTCGCCTACCGCGAGTTGCGCCGCCTCGAAGACGACATCATCGGCGAACTCTTTGCCGAAAACCAGCTTCTCGACATCGCCACCATGCAGCGCCTCCACATCGGCCAGTTCCACGGCATCGAGCTGGACGAATACCCCGCCCAAATCGCCAAAGTCGCCATGTGGCTCACCGACCACCAGTGCAACCGCGCCACCGCCGAACGCTTCGGCCAAACCCGCCCCACCATCCCGCTGACCGACAGCGCGGAAATCATCAACGCCAACGCCCTCGCCACCGGATGGCCGCAGGCAGACTACATTTTCGGCAATCCGCCGTTTATTGGCTCTAAATTTCAAAACGCCGAACAGCGTCAAGATATGAAAACCATTGCAGGCAGCCTGAAAAACAGTGGCGTGCTGGATTATGTTGCCGCGTGGTATCTCAAAGCCGCCGACATGATGGAAAACAGCCGTCTGCAATCAATTACCCCCCCCCCCCGATAAAAATTTACAATCGAATATAAAAACCGCATTTGTTTCAACAAACTCCATCTGCCAAGGCGAACAAGCCGCCGCGCTGTGGCAGCCCCTATTTGCACGCGGCATCCGCATCCGGTTCGCCCACCGCACCTTCCAATGGACATCCGCCGCCAAAGGCAAAGCCGCCGTGCATTGCATCATTGTTGGCTTCGCCTTCGGGCAGCCTGAACACCCCGTCATCTTCCACTACCCCGATATTGCAGGCACAGCCGAGCCGCACCCCGCCCGCAACATCAACGCCTATCTTTTGGACGGCGACCATCTCGCCATTGAAAAACGCAGCAACCCCATTTCCGGCGAACCAGCAATGAATTTTGGCTCACAACCCAACGACGGCGGTCATCTGCTGCTCTCGCCCGCCGAAAAAGACGCACTGCTTGCCGCCGAACCCACAGCGCAGAAATACATCCGCCCCTTTCTCGGCGCAGACGAATTTCTCAACGGCAAAGAGCGTTGGTGCCTGTGGTTTGCCGACTGCGATTTGGAAGAGCTGAATGATGATTTGCAAAAAATGCCGCAAGTAGCACAGCGCATTGAAGACGTAAAGACCACCCGTGAAAAAAGCAAACGAGCCGCCACCAATAAGCTTGCAGACACACCGCACCTGTTCGGTTTTATCAGTCAGCCCGAAAGCGGCAACTACCTACTGGTTCCCAGCGTATCATCCGAAAACCGCCCATACATCCCCATCGGCTTTATGAGCAGCAACACCGTTGTCAGCAACCTCGCATTCAGCCTGCCCCACGCCAGCTTGTACCACTTCGGCATTTTGATGTCCGCCATGCACAACGCCTTTATGCGCACCGTGGCAGGTCGCTTGGAAAGCCGATACCGCTATTCCAACACACTGGTGTACAACAACTTTCCTTTTCCTTTCGCCGCACAAAAGCAGCCTGAAAATGCCGCCTGTGATGCAGCCCAAATGCCGCCGACCGCCGAGCAAACCGCCCGCGCCCAAATCGAAGCCGCCGCACAAAAAATATTGGACGTGCGCGAACAATACCGCCAAGCCGCCATAAAAAAAGACCGCATCCCGCCCACGCTGGCCAAGTTTTACAACGCCTACACCGTACATCCCTATCCCGAACTGCTCAAAGCCCATACCGCGCTGGACAAAGCCGTTGATGCCGCCTACGGCTACACAGGCGGCCACAACGATGCCGAGCGCGTGGCCTTTCTGTTCGATCTGTACCGTCAGCAGCAAAACAAACAGCAGCAAACCGCCGCCCAAACCAAGAAGAAAACGAAAAAATCAGATTGAATATAAAACCGACCCTGCGGCCTTTTCAGACGGCCTATTGATGATTGGATTGCCTTTCAGGTTTCAAGCAGCATTTGGGATTTTCAGATGGCCTCAGCCTATACGGCATCAGGTAGAGTGTGTTGCCACAGCAACGCACGCGGTTTGGGATTTGACGCTATCGTTTGTCCGAACGCGCGGCAGGAGGAGCGCGATAGAAAAGTACGCCCTGCACAGATTCAAAAGGCCGTCTGAAATTCCATAAAGCAGGATTTCAGACGGCCTTTCGCAGAACGCGTGCGTGGCAGAGCCACACACCCTACATCATACGGGCTGCGCTTGCTCCCCCGCGTAAGTGCAAGAGAGGGAGCGGATTGCAGGCTGCCTTTGCCAATACGCTCTTTTTTGAATTAGCGCGATACCTGCCGGCCGTCTTTCCACTTAATCACATAATCCACGCGCTGCTTGCCTCTTTTTGGGCGGTCTTTGTAGTGGATTTCGTCGCCGTCTTTCACGCCGTGTTTCCATTGGACGGTGTAGTCGGTCATTGTGTAGCCGTCTTTGTCGGTAACGGTTTCGCCGTTGCGGTACAGGCCGACGACTTCTTCGCCGTGCGGCCTGCCCTGTTCGTCAAGTCTCAGATAGCGTTTGAAGCCGCCGCTGGGGGTGAACTCTTTGCGGGCTGTCAGCCGGCCCTGTTCGTCGTATTGCAGCTCGGGAGCGCACGGCCTGCCTTGGCAGTTGGCTGTGGAAAACATCGGTTTGCCGTTTTCGTGCCAGCCTTTGTAGGGGCCGTGTTCTTTGTCGTTTTGGTAAAAGCGGGAGGTTTGGAGCTGGCCGTTTTCGTAGAAGGTGCGCATTTCGCCTTCCTGTTTGCCGTTGCGGTAGCGGGATATTTCGCGCAGGCGGCCGTTGGCGTGGTAGCGTTTGAACACGCCGTCGAATTGTCCCGCCGCGTTTTCGCCGTATTCGTAATCCGGTTGGCCGTTGTGCTTCCAGTAGTAGCCGCAGTTTCTGCCGCCGTCTTGGCGCGGAGCGCATTGGAGGGAACGGGGATCGACAACGGGCGGTTTCTGCCGCTGTTGTTGCTGTTGCTGCTGCATCTGCTGTTGTTGCGGCAGGATGTGGTTGTGATAAACGCAGGCGTGGTAGTTGCTGTCTTGCGGGTTGCAGGCGGCGGCAGGCTGCGCCCAAATCAGGGCAAGGGCGGCGGCGGGCAGGAGCAGGGTCGGAGACGGTTTGGCCATAGTGGGTTCCTTTCATCATACAAGGTGCCGTTCCAATCTGCGGACACGGCGGCAAGGGGCGGTTCAAACGGCGGCGGCGGGGTGTTCCGGCCGTCTGAAATGTGTGTTTACCGCTGCTTCGAGATCGTCGAACATTTGGTAACGCTTGCGGTACATGGAGCGTTTTTTGCTTTCGATTTCCGCCAAATCTTTGCGCGGCGGCGCGGCGGGAAGGTGCCAGTAGCCGTCGCCGCCCAGCACGGCGGCGGATTCCTGCCAGTATTGGTCGTAGTTCATTTTCACGCGCTTTTTCAGCTTCCAGCGCAGCTTGACCTGGCAGTCGTGGGCGATGCCCAGCGCATCCAGGCCGAGGGCGGCGGCCAGGTATTGGATCACGGCGGCCATCAGCTGCTGCGGGCGCAGGCCGTGGAGCTGCTTGGTCAGGCGGCGCACGGTGTCTTTGGCTTCCCCGCCTGAGGGCCCCTGCACCGATGCGGCCGCCAAGCCTGCGGGCAGCAGCGCGAAAGTGGCGTTGTACAGGCGGCTGCCCGTGCCGTCGGTCAGCGTAACTGCCCACAGGCCTTCGTCGGAACAGATTCCGTTGCGGTTGAGGACGATAGAAAGGCCGTCTGAAAGGAGGGCAAGCGTTACGGGTGTGTCCGGTGTGTCGAGTTTGGCCAGCGTGTCGGCGGGAAACAGGCGGCAGGCGGCGGCAATGTCGTACTGCATGGCCGCCAGCCGCTCGCGTGCGCCGAAACGCTTGTCGATAAAGGCGTGCAGCAGCGGATAGGCATCCTGCGGCCGTTTGGCAAACAATGCCCGATAGGCGGGATTGCTGTTGGCAAAGGCTTCAAACGCGCGGATTTGGCGGCGGTGCAGCCATACGCGCAGGGCGAATTTGCCATGCTGGCTGCGGTATTTGGGCGCGAAGTTGTACACGGCGCGGTAGTCGGGGAAAACGAAAGGGCTGGACATAATTGGTGTTGTTTGTGCGCGTATCGGCTTTTGGGGAGGCCGTCTGAAAAAAGGGGCTGCCCGCCTTTATACGGCTTCCGGCGCGGGCTTGGTTTTGCAGGCGGGTGCGCGGCAGAGCCGCACATCCCCACAGGCCGTCTGAAAGTGTGCTTCCGTCATTCCCGCACAGGCGGGAATCTTTTGGGGGACGGGTTTGGGCGGTGCAAACTGACGGAAGTACGTTTTTACAAGATTCACGCTGTTTGCTTTAAAGCCGCGTGCGTGGCAGGGAAGCAGATTCTATGTATTGTTGGAGGCCGTCTGAAAATCTGTACAAAACGTTTTCAGACGGCCTTTCCCGCTGCCTTCACAGCGCAGGGGCTTTGGTGTGCCAGTCGCTTGCAAGCTGGATTTGGTGGGCGGCACCGAGCAGGCGGGCTTCGGAGAAATGGTTGCCGATGAGTTGTATGCCCACGGGCAGGCCGTCTGAAGAAAAACCTGCGGGCAGGCTGAGGGCGGGCAGGCCGGCGAGGTTGGCGGCAATGGTGTAGATGTCGGACAGGTAGGTTTGCACGGGATCGCTGCTGCTGCCGATAAGGGGGGCGGCGGTGGGGGCGGCGGGGGCAAGGATGAAATCGCACTCTTTAAAGGCCGTCTGAAAATCATCGGCGACGAGGCGGCGCAGCTTTTGCGCTTTGAGGTAATAAGCGTCGTAGTAGCCGTGGCTCAATACATAGGTACCAATCATGATGCGGCGTTTGACTTCGCTGCCTAAGCCTTCGGCGCGGCTTTTGCCGTACATTTCGTCGAGGTTGGCAAATTCTGCGGCGCGGTGGCCGTAGCGCACGCCGTCGTAGCGGGAGAGGTTGGTGCTGGCTTCGGCGGAGGCGATGACGTAGTAGGCGGGGATGGAGAGGCCGGTTTGCGGCAGGCTCACTTCCACCATCTGCGCGCCTTGCGCCTGGAACAGGCCGATAGCGGCCTGCACGGTTTTCTGTACGTCCGCGCTCATGCCTTCGGCAAAGTATTCTTTGGGCAGGCCGATGCGCAGGCCTTTGAGGGGTGTGTCCAAATCGCGGGTGTAGTCTTCTTTGGCGCGTTCGAGGCTGGTGGAGTCGCGTTCGTCAAAGCCGGCCATCGCGTTGAGCAGGATGGCGCAGTCTTCGGCGGTTTGCGCCATAGGGCCGGCCTGGTCGAGGCTGGATGCATAGGCAATCATGCCGAAACGGGAAACAATGCCGTAGGTGGGTTTGAGGCCGGTGATGCCGCAATGTGAGGCGGGCTGGCGGATGGAGCCGCCGGTGTCGGAGCCGAGTGCGACGGGAGCGAGACGGGCGGCAACGGCTGCGGCGGAGCCGCCGGAGGAGCCGCCGGGTACACGGGCGGTGTTCCAGGGATTGCGGCTTGCGCCGTAGTAGGAGTTTTCGTTGCACGAGCCCATGGCAAATTCGTCCATATTGACGCGGCCGAGCGTTACCATGCCTTCGTCCAGCAGGTTTTGCACGACGGTGGCGGTGTAGGGGGAAACGAAGTTGTCGAGCATTTTGCTGGCACACGCGCTGCGCCAGCCGGTTTGGCAGAAGATGTCTTTGTAGGCTATGGGAACGCCGGCGAGGGGGGCGGCATTGCCTGCGGCGATACGCGCGTCTGCGGCGCGGGCTTCGGCGCGGGTTTTTTCTTCATCGAGGGTGATGTAGGCATTGAGCGCGGGATTGCGTTCGGCGATGGCTTTGAGGTATTCGCCGGCGAGTTCGAGGGCGGAGATTTGTTTGGATTGCAATAATTCGGAGGCTTGTTTGAGGGTGTAGGGTACGGACATGGTTTTCTTTCTGATTTTTCAACAAAAGGCTGGGCCGGCCTGAAACTGTTTTTTGCGTATTCGTGTGAATTTGTAAGTTTCCTGCGGACAGCCTCACTCCTCAATCACCTGCGGCACGATATACAGCCGGTTGCGCACTTCCGGCGCACAGGCCTGGTATTCGGCGGCATGGTCGGTTTCGGTAATCCTGTCTTCACGCAGGCGCAGGGCGAGATCGTGCGGGTGGGTCATCGGCTCGATGCCTCCGGTGTCGGTGCCGCACATTTTTTCCACCATCGCAAACACGCTGTTGAGTTCCCCGAGCATGGCGGCCTGTTCGTTTTCGTCGAGTTTCAGGCGCGCGAGGCGGGCGATTTTTTCTACGTCGGCACGGGTGAGGGACATGAAAATTTCCTTAAAGATAATTAGCAATAATGTCAATTTAGGGTATGATAGCGCGTTTTGTACACACAGGCGCGAAATTATAACCCAAACCCCGCCCCTGTTATCGAAGTTCCCTTTAATTCAGACGGCCTGATGCTGCACTTTGAGGCCGTCTGAAAACTTATTATGTCCACACAGTTTTAGTTCAGGAAACCCTTATGCTCCCCCGCTTCATTACCCGTTATTTCTCCAACGACCTTGCCATCGACTTGGGCACGGCCAATACGCTGATTTACACCAAATCCAAGGGCATTGTTCTGGACGAGCCTTCGGTAGTGGCCATGCAGGTCGATCCGAATACCGGCCGCAGCGCGGTGCTGGCCGTGGGTACGGATGCGAAAAAAATGCTGGGACGCACGCCGGGCAGCATCCAGGCCATCCGCCCGATGAAAGACGGTGTGATTGCCGATTTTGACGTAACCGAAAAAATGCTGAAAAACTTCATCAAAAAGGTAACCAACAGCCGTTTTGCCGCCACGCCGCGCGTCGTCATCTGCGTGCCCTGCGGCTCGACCCAGGTGGAACGCCGCGCCATCCGCGATTCGGCCGAAGAAGCCGGCGCATCGGCGGTTTACCTGATTGAAGAACCCATGGCTGCCGCCATAGGCGCGGGTCTGCCGATTGAAGAGCCGACAGGCTCGATGGTGGTGGACATCGGCGGCGGCACCACCGAAGTAGGCGTGATGTCGCTCTCCGGCGTGGTCTACTCGCATTCCGTGCGCGTCGGCGGCGATGCTTTCGACGAAGCCATCATCAATTATGTGCGCCGCAACTACGGTATGCTGATCGGCGAAGCCACAGCCGAAAGTATCAAAAAAGACATCGGCACCGCCTTCCCGGGCATGGAAGTGAAGGAAATCGAAGTCAAAGGCCACAACGTCGCCGAGGGCATCCCGCGTTCGTTTACCATCTCCTCCAACGAAGTGCTCGAAGCCATTACCGAGCCTGTCAACCAAATCGTCCAATCCGTCAAAACCGCACTGGAACAAACCCCGCCCGAACTGGGCGCGGACATCGCCGAACGCGGCCTGGTGCTGACCGGCGGCGGCGCACTGCTCAAAGGCCTCGACCGCCTGCTGGCGGAAGAAACCGGCCTGCCGGTGATGATTGCCGAAGACCCGCTGACCTGCGTGGCACGCGGCACGGGGCGCGCACTCGATCTGATAGGCCGCATGAACTCCATCTTTGTCGCCAACCCGTAAACCCGTCTGCCGCACGCCATGTCCCGTCCCCTGAGTTTCGCCCGCAGCCGCATCCGCAACCGTTCCGCCAACCGGCTGATTGTGTTGTCGCTTGCCTCCGTCGCGCTGATGGTGCTGGACGGACGCTATGCCGCCGTGCAGCAGGCGAAATCCTATCTGTCCGCCAGTTTGAAACCCTTGCAGTGGCTGGCCGACAAACCGGTGGAATTATACGAATACGGCAGCACTTTCCTGCACACCCAGCAGTCGCTGATTGCCGCCAACCGCGAATTGCAGGCGCAAAACCTTAAACTTGCGGTAATGCTGCGGCAGGGAGCGGCGGCCGAACGCGAACTGGGCGAACTCAAACGGCTCAACGGCCTGAAAATGCAGGCACTCACCGGCGGCACGGCGGCGCAAATCGTTTCCAACGGCAAAAACCCCCTGTCCGACAAACTGCTGCTGGACAAAGGCAGCAAAGACGGCCTCAGGGCGGGTGATCCTGCGGTTGACGGCAACGGCCTGATCGGCCAGCTTACCGCCGTCCATCCCTTTGTTTCCGAGCTGACCGTGCTGACCAACGCCCAATCGGTCGTACCCGTTATGGTGGAACGCACCGGAGTACGCAGCCTGCTGTACGGCGACGGCAACAGGGTCATCCTGCGCTATTTCCCCGTTGATGCCGACTTGCAGCCGGGCGATTTGCTGGTAACTTCCGGCATGGATTCCGTTTATCCGGCCGGCATCCCCGTTGCCCGCGTCGAGCAGGCCGAACGTTCCTCCGGCACACCGTATTACCGCACCGCACTCTCCCTGCCCGCCGCCGTACACAGCAGCAAACACGTCCTGGTACTGCCGCAAACCGATCCGCCCCCCGTTCAGACGGCCTCCGAAGCGGCTCCCGCGCCTCCCTCCGAAAAACGCCCATGACCGATTTCGACGACTTCCACAACCGGATTCCCAAACGCCTGGTTGCCGCCACATTCGCTGCGGCACTGCTGTTTGACCTGATTCCCTTTCCCGCACACCTGTCTTTCTGGCTGCCGGAAGCCACCGCCCTTACCCTGCTTTACTGGTCGCTCAACCGCCCGCAGTGGGTCGGCGTATTTGCCGCCTTCGCCTGCGGCCTGCTGATCGACATCGGCATTGCCGCGCCGCTCGGCCAGCACGCGCTGGCCTATATGCCGATGGTGTTTTTCATGCAGCGTTACCAGCGCATCATCGTTCTGCAAAGCTATGCCTTCCAATCGCTGGCCGTATTTACCGCCCTCTTGGCCGGCCGCCTGATTATCCTCCTGATCAACCTGATTACCGAACACCGCCTGATTGGTTTGAGCGGCCTGATCGCCCCCGTAGTCGGCGCACTGGCCTGGCCGATGCTGAACAAACTGATGCTGGCCGCCCTCCATTTTTCCCGCCGCCGCCGATGAAGAAATACCGTCCCTACCCCGCTTCGCGCAGCGACAACGCCTCCATCCAGCGCGATTTCCGCATCCGCCTGTTTGCCGCCTTCGTCTTTATCGTCGCCCTGTTCAGCATACTGGCGGCGCGTTTTGCCTATCTGCAAATCCACAAACACAGCGAATTTACCGCCCAGGCCGCATCCAACCGCATCTCCCTGATCCCCACTCCCCCGATACGCGGCGAAATTACCGACATCAACGGCGTGGTGCTGGCACACAATTATCCCGCCTATTCCCTCGAAATCATCCCCGGCCGCATCGAAGGCAAGCTGGAGGACACCGTTGCCGAGCTGCAAAAGCTGGCCGACATCACCGAAACCGACCTCAAACGTTTCAAAAAATTCCGTGCGGAATACCGCTCCTACGAAAAAGTCCCGCTGAAACTGAAACTCACGCCCGACGAAGCCGCCCTGATTGCCGCCCGTCTCTACCGCCTTCCCGGCGTGGAAATCAACGCCCGCACCTTCCGCGAATACCCCTACGGCGAACAAACCGCCCACTTTCTCGGCTATATCGGCCGCATCAGCGACAAAGACCAGGCACGGCTGAGCGAAGAAAAGCTCACTTCCCTCTACCGGGGCAGCACCCACATCGGCAAGTCCGGTCTGGAAAGCTATTACGAACGCCAGCTGCTCGGCACCCCGGGCTACCGCGAAGTGGAAAAAGACGCATACGGCAACATCATCCGCACCATCAAAACCGTGCCGCCGCAAAACGGCCAAACCCTCAAGCTGGCAATGGACATCCGCCTGCAACAGTACGCCATGCGCCTGATGAAGGGCAAACGCGGCGCAATGGTGGCCATCGACCCGCAAACAGGCGGCGTACTGGCCTTCGTGTCCAACCCTTCTTTCGATCCCAATATGTTTATCGACGGCATCGACAGCGAAAGTTGGAAAGCCCTTAACGAAAACTGGCAGAAGCCGATGATCAACCGCGTAACGCAGGGCCTCTACCCGCCCGGTTCCACCTTCAAACCCTTTATGGGCATGACCCTGCTCGAAAGCGGCAAAATCGGCCCGTACACCGTCGTCCCCGCTCCCGGCGCGTGGAGCATTCCCGGCAGCAAACACATGTTCCGCGACTCCGTACGCAGCGGCCACGGCTCGGCCAACCTGATGAAAGCGATACAGGTTTCCTCCGACACCTTCTTCTACCGGCTGGGTTTTGAAACAGGTATAGAAAAAGCCCTGCCCTATCTGTCCCAATTCGGCCTCGGCCAGCAAACCGGCATCGACCTGCCGCACGAATACAGAGGCGTGCTGCCTTCTCCCGAGTGGAAAGAAAAACGTTTTGCCAAGCTTCCGGCCGCACGGCGCAAATGGAACATCGCCGAGATGGTGCCCATCAGCATAGGCCAGGGCTACAACGCCTACACCCCTCTGCAAATGGCGCACGCCACCGCCATCCTCGCCAACAACGGCACGGTGTACCGCCCCCACCTCGTCAAAGAACTGATCGACCACAACAAACGGCAGATTACCCTCATCGACCCCAAACCCGTCCGCACCCTGCCGTTCAAACAGGCCAACTTCAACTACATCAAAGCTGCCATGGCCAAAGTCCTGCAACCGGGCGGCACCGCCCGCAAAGTCGGTGTGGGACTCAAATACAGCATGGGCGGCAAAACAGGCACCGCCCAAGTCGTCCAAATCGCGCAAGGCAAATCCTACAATGCCGCCGCCCTTGCCGTGCAGCACCGCGACCACGCCTGGTTTATCGCCTTCGCACCGCTGGACAAACCCAAAATCGCCATCGCCGTCATCCTTGAAAACGGCGGCTGGGGCGCAAACGCTGCCCCCCTTGCCCGCGCCCTGTCCGACTACTACCTGCTTACCCTCAAAGCCGGCAGCGACCGCGAAATCCCCGTCGACAACAGCGGCAAAACCACCGTCGCCAACCCCCTGCTCGCCGGCGGCGCGGTACAGAGGCCGTCTGAAAACCCCGTTACCCGCGCCTTCCGCACCCCATACCCTGCGGCAGCATCCTCCGCCGCCCCCGTTTCAGACGGCCTCCCCGCCTCCGCAGCCACACCGCCCGAGTCCGCGCCATGAAGCAACACGAAAACATCATCGCCAAAGCCAAACGCCTGATCTGGCAGCCCGTCGACCCCTGGCTCTTCTACGCCATGCTCATCATCTACACCATGAGCCTCTTCCTGCTCTACTCCGCCGACGGGCAGGACATCGGCCGCCTCAAAAGCAAAACCATGCACACCATCCTCGGTTTTGCCATTATCTGGCTGGTTGCCCGCATCAAACCGCAAACCCTCGCCAAATTCGCCCCGCCCGCCTACCTGCTCGGCATACTCATGCTGCTGGGCGTACACTTCTTCGGCATTACCGTAAACGGCTCCACCCGCTGGCTCAACCTCGGCATCCGCATCCAGCCCTCCGAAATCATGAAAATCGCCCTGCCCATGATGGTGGCCTGGTATCTGCAACGCCACAGCGGCAGCCTGCGCTGGCACCATTACCTTGTTGCCGCCGTCATCGTCGCCATTCCCGTCTTCCTCATCCTCAAACAGCCTGACCTCGGCACCGCCACCCTCATCATGGCCTCCGGCCTCTTCGTCATATTTTTTGCCGGCCTGCCGTGGAAAGTCATTCTTGCCGCCTTCGCCGCCGCCGTTGCCGCCCTGCCCCTGATGTGGAACTACGTCATGCACGACTACCAGAAAACCCGCGTCCTCACCCTGCTCGACCCCGCCAAAGACCCCCTCGGCGACGGCTACCACATCATCCAGTCCATGATTGCCATCGGCTCCGGCGGCATCTGGGGCAAAGGCTGGCTCAACGGCACCCAAACCCACCTCGACTACATCCCCGAATCCACCACCGACTTCATCTTCGCCGTTTACGGCGAAGAATTCGGCCTCACCGGCAACCTCCTCCTTCTGGCCGTCTACCTCATCATCCTTGCACGCGGCCTCTACATCTCCGCCCAAGCACCAAACCTGTACAGCCGCACCCTGGCCGGCGCGCTCACCATGACCTTCTTCTGCTACGCCTTCGTCAACATGGGCATGGTCAGCGGCATCCTGCCCGTCGTCGGCGTACCTCTCCCGCTCGTCAGCTACGGCGGCACCGCCACCCTGTCCATCATGACCATCCTCGCCCTCCTCATGGGCATCGCCAACCAGAAAAAAGACGCAAAAGGCCGTCTGAACAACCGCTAACCCCCTTTTCAGACGGCCTGCAACACCCCGCAGGCCGTCTGAAAAACGCACGGCACACCATGCTCACCACCCCGCCCTTCGCCCCCTCCGTCCTCCGCGCCCTGCACACACTCGGCATCGGCACACACCGCCACCTGCGCCAAACCGGCGCGGTCAAAACCTTCCTCCTGCTCAAAGCCTCCGGCCACACCCTCACCCGCAGCATCCTCTGGCAGCTTGCCGCCGCCGAAGCAGGCATCACCGTGTACGAGCTCACCGCCGAACACAAAGCCGCCCTGCTCGACGCACTCAAAAAACACCCCCCCGCCGACCTGCCGCCGCCCGAATGCGAAGCCCGTCAATTCATGGCCGCCGCACTGCAAGAAGCCCGGCAGGCAGCCGCCGCAGGCGAAGTACCCGTCGGCGCAGTCATCGTCCGCCACGGCACCATCCTCGCCGCCGCGCACAACGCCTGCATCGCACAACACAGCGTCGCCGCCCACGCCGAAATCCTCGCCCTCACGGCGGCCGGCCAACGCCTCGGCAGCATGCGCCTCGACGGCTGCGATGCCTACATCACACTCGAACCCTGTTCCATGTGTGCCTCCGCCCTGATGCAGGCACGCATAAAACGTGTTATCTTCGCCGCCGCCGAACCCAAAAGCGGTGCGGCAGGCAGCGTATGCAACCTCTTTGCCGACCACCGCCTGAATGCCCACACCGCCGTATTCGGCGGCATACTCGCAGACGAATCCCGCGAAATACTGCAAACATTCTTCCGCCTGCGCCGTACAACCTGACACCAACAGAAAGCCCAAACATGAAAACCATCCACACCCTGTCCGCCCTGGCCGCCGCAGCCGTCCTGTCCGCCTGCTCCACAGCAGACCAACCCGCCGCACAGCCGGAAAGCACCGCCGTCGGCATGGCCAACCCCGCATCCGTATACTGCGTAGAACAAGGCGGCAAAAGCGAAATCCGCAAAGACAAAGAAGGCAACGAATACGGCATGTGCCGCCTGCCCGACGGCAGCGTTGTGGACGAATGGGACTACTACCGCCAAAACCACAAAGAATAAGCCCGATATTTAAAGAAAAGGCCGTCTGAAAACTTTTCAGACGGCCTTATTGCAGCCCCTGCGGCGCAGAGCCCGCGCCTTTTTACTAACCGCCGTGCTTTCTGTACAATCCGCCCGCCCCGCCCAAACGAATCCGACCATGCCAGACACAAAAAAAACAATCAAAAACAAACCCTTTCCCCGCCGCCTTTCCGTCGCCCCCATGCTTGACTGGACCGACCGGCACTTCCGTTTTCTCGCCCGCCAAATCAGCCGCCATGCCCTGCTTTACACCGAAATGGTCAATGCCGGCGCAGTGGTATACGGCGATGCGGACCGCTTCCTGCTGAAAAACGACTGCGAAAACCCCGTCGCCCTGCAACTGGGCGGCAGCGATCCCGCCCTGTTGGCACAGGCGGCGGCCAAAGCGGCGGCATACGGCTACGACGAAATCAACCTCAACTGCGGCTGCCCCAGCCCGCGCGTGCAGAAAGGCGCGTTCGGCGCATGCCTGATGAACGAAGTGCCGCTGGTGGCCGACTGCCTCAACGCCATGCAGGATGCCGCCCCCGGCTGCGACATTACAGTCAAACACCGCATCGGCGTGGACCGGCAAACCGAATACCACACCCTGGCCGATTTTGTCGGCACGCTCGCCGGAAAAACCACCTGCACCACCTACATCGTCCATGCCCGCAACGCCTGGCTGGACGGCCTCTCACCCAAGGAAAACCGCGAAGTTCCGCCGCTGAAATACGATTATGTCTATCGTCTCAAACACGAATTTCCCGCGCTGGAAATCATCCTCAACGGCGGCGTGAAAACCAATGCCGAAGCCGCCGCGCATCTGGAATATGTAGACGGCGTAATGATAGGCCGCGAGTGCTACCACAACCCGATGATCATGCGCGACTGGGACCGGCTGTTTTACGGCGACACGCACGATCCTGCGGATTACGCCGAGCTGGCAGGCCGTCTGAAAGACTACGCCGCCGCGCAGCTTGCTTCGGGACGCGGCAGCATCCTGCGCCACATCACACGCCACTGCCTCGGCCTGATGCACGGCCTCAACGGCGCACGCCAGTGGCGGCGGATGCTCTCCGAAGCAGAGCTGCTCAAAGACAACGACCCCGCCCTAATCCTGCGCGCCTGGGAAGAAGTGGAAAAAGCCAACGCATCCAATCCGCCTTCCCGCCCCGACTAGGCCGTCTGAACACCTTTTCAGGCGGCCTTCATGCCGCCGCACCGCTTTCCCGACCAGGCCGTCTGAAAACAACTGCGGCCGCCAACCCGAAAGGACAGTCCCCATGGACGCACTCGACCTCCTCTCCACCCGCCGCTCCGTACGCGAGCTGACCGAACCCGCACCCGACGAACTCGAGCTGGAAACCGTTTTCCAATGCGCCACCCAAGTTCCCGACCACGGCGGCCTGACCCCGTGGCGTTTCGTCGTCATACACGGCAGCGCAGCCAAAGCCCGCTTCCGCCGCGCCCTTGAAGACACCGTCGTACAAATGAAGCTCGGCAGCGAGAGCATGGCCAAAGCCGGAAAAGTCGCCGACTTCGCCCCCATGGCCATCGCCGTCATCGCCAAACCCGCCACCGCCGCACAAAAGCCCAAACCCGAATGGGAGCAAATGCTCAGCGCGGGCGCGGCCGCCTACGCCATACAGCTTGCCACCAACGCCCTGGGCTACGACAACGTCTGGATTACCGGCCTGTGGTGCGGCAGCCCCGTCCTGCGTCAGGAAATGGGCTGCGGCGAAAAAGACAAAATCATCGGCTTCATCATGGTCGGCACCGCACAGCACGCCTTCCCCAAAGAAGAAAAAAACACCGATTTGGAACCATTCGTTACCTATTGGTAAACCACAGCAGAAGGCCGTCTGAAAAACAAAATCCCGTTTTCAGACGGCCTCCGAACACACAAACAGGAATCCCCATGCGCCAATATCTCGACCTCATGCGCCGCGTCCTCGACACCGGCACCGACAAATCCGACCGCACCGGCACCGGCACCCGCTCCGTTTTCGGCCACCAAATGCGTTTCGACCTGCAACAAGGCTTCCCCCTCGTTACCACCAAAAAGCTGCACCTGCGTTCCATCATCCACGAACTTTTATGGTTTCTGCGCGGCGACACCAACATCAAATACCTGCACGACAACAACGTCAGCATCTGGGACGAATGGGCCGACGAAAACGGCGACCTCGGCCCCGTTTACGGCTACCAATGGCGTTCGTGGCCCGCCCCCGACGGCCGCCACATCGACCAAATTGCCAACGTTGTGGAACAAATCAAACGCAACCCCGACAGCCGCCGCCTGATTGTTTCCGCCTGGAACCCCGCCCTCGTTGACGAAATGGCACTGCCCCCCTGCCACGCCCTGTTTCAGTTTTACGTTGCCGGCGGCAAACTCTCCTGCCAGCTCTACCAGCGCAGCGCCGACATCTTCCTCGGCGTGCCCTTCAACATCGCCGGCTACGCGCTGCTCACCATGATGGTGGCGCAGGTGTGCGGTTTGCAGCCCGGCGAATTTATCCACACCCTCGGCGACGCACACCTGTACGGCAACCACATCGAACAGGCGCATCTGCAACTTGCCCGCGAACCGCGCCCCCTGCCGCAAATGACGCTGAACCCCGCCGTAACCGACATTTTCAACTTCAAATTCGAAGACTTCGAACTAAGCGGCTACGACCCCCACCCCCACATCAAAGCCCCCGTGGCCGTCTGAAAACGGTATCCGTATGAACAAAGCCAAAACCCTCGGCCAGGTCATCACCCCGCCGCACATCGTCTGCGCCATTCTGGATGCCTGCGGCTACACAGGCCGTGCGGTGTTGCAGCGTTCCATAATGGAGCCGGCCTGCGGCGACGGCGCATTTTTGACGGAAATCGTGCGCCGCTACCTTGCCGCCGCACAAGAAGCAAAACAGCCCGCCGCACAAACCGCCACCGAGCTGTCGCAATACGTTTGCGCCATCGAAACCGACGAAACCGCATGGCGCAAATGTATCGCACGCTTGGACAAGCTGGCTGCCGAAGCCCTCGGCGGCCTGTCCGTGTCATGGCAGATTACGCACGGAGATACCCTGCGTCTTTACGCAAACCATAGTCAGGCGTTCGACTGGGTAGTCGGCAATCCGCCCTACATCCGCATCCACAACCTGCCGGAAGACACCCGCCGCTTTATCAAACGGCATTTCCGTTACGCCGTCGGCACCACCGATATGTATTTGGCCTTTTTCGAGATGGCGTTTGCCATGCTCAAGCCCGACGGCAGGCTCGGCTTCATTACCCCCAACAGCTTTCTCTACAACACATCCTACCGCCGTTTCCGCGCCTTTTTGCAGCAGCAGGGCAGCCTGAAAGTACTGTGCGACATGAAAGCGGAAAAAGTGTTTGCGGGTTTTTCCACCTACACCGCGATTACCGTGATGGATTTCGCGCAGCAAAATGCCGAATGCTTCGATTACGCCGAATACGAAGCAGGCCGTCTGAAAACCGTCAACCGTATTCCCTTTGCCGCACTTGACAGCCGCCGCTGGGCATTGTCCGACAGCGAAAACAGCCGCTTTCTGCACGAACTTGCCGCCGGAAAAAATGCACGGCTCGGCGACTTTTTCGACATCCAATACGGTTTTGCCACCCTGCGCGACAAAATTTTTATCGGCCGCGCGGCAGAACGCGGCGACGGCACGGCCGATTTCAACGGCGCAGTCGTCGAAACAGCCCTTTTACGCCCGATAGTCAAAGGATCGCGCTACAAAGGCAGCCTGCAAGACGAGGCCGAACGGATAGTCTTCCCCTATTACAAAAACGCCAAAGGCAGGCAGGTTCCCTACACCGAAAGCGAACTGGCCGAGCGCTTCCCCTTGGGTTACGCCTACCTCGCCGCCCATAAAGAAGAGCTGCTGAAACGCGATTTGGACGATAAAACCGCATGGTACGAATTCGGCCGCAGCCAGGGCATCCAAAGCGCAGACAAAGAAAAAACCGTTTTGAGTACACTGGTATACGACCAAGTACGCTTTTTCGGACTGCCAGCAAAAGTCTGCGTCTATTCCGGCATCCTGATTACCGCAAAAAACGAACACAGCGACCAGAGGCTTTTGGCAAACACCCTGTCCTCGCCTGATTTTTTCCGCTACATACGTCTCACAGGAAAAGACTTCTCGGGCGGCTACAAATCGGTGTCTACCAAACAGATTAAAGAATTTCCCGTATATGTGTCCGCCACAAAGCACACATTGTTTTGAAAGAAAGCAGCAATATGGATAACATTCGGTTTTTAAAAGTTTTACAAAAATCGTTTGTCAGATTTTTAGAAACCGGTTCGCACAGCAACGAAAAACTGAAAATCCTGCACGGATCCATTGCCGAAGATTTGGCCGCAAGACTGGGCGCAGACTACACCGTACAATCGCTCGGCTACGGCACGGGCAAAGAAGGGCGGATTAAAGGGCGGTATATCGACAAAAACGTGGATATTGCCGTAACAAACCGTCAAAACAAGGCTGTTGCAGGCATCGCCGTCAAATTCGTGATGCAGAACTACGCGCAAAACGCCAACAACTACTTTGAAAACATGCTCGGCGAAACCGCCAATATCCAGAGCAGCAATACTCCCTATTTCCAGATTTTCATTATTCCCGCCAAACTTCCCTATTACAAAAACAACGGCGGATTCGACAAATGGGAAACCTTTCATGCCCATCATTTGGACAAATACCGAAAACTCTCGTACGACAACAATCCGGCATGGGTGCATCCGCCTGCCAAAACCCTGCTGTATGTCCTTGCCCTACCCGAAACCGACACCCCTGCCGACAAAAACGCTTATGTGCGGCAGTATCTTGATTTAGTGCAAAACGACAGCCTAACCCTGCACACCGCGCCCGTTGCCGCAGATTTCGGCAGCGGCCTGATCTGCAACGATTACGAAACCTTTATTGCCAAAGCCGTTTACAGAATCCTGTCCGAATAAACCAAAAGGCCGTCTGAAAACCTGTTTCCCGTTTTCAGACGGCCTGTACCCCGTACACCGCCATGATTAAAACCGACAAAATCCGCAAGCCGCAGCCCGTGTTGTTTTACATTGCCGACTATCTTTGGAGCGGCTTTGCCGGCTTGGGCGTGGCGATGGCAGCGGTGGCCTTGTGGGCCTGGGGCAGCGAAGTGTTCGGCGGGTTTATGCTGCCGCCGCCTTTGTCTGTGTTTGAACAGGCTTGGGATTTGCTGCGGCAGTTTCAGACGGCCGGAATCGGCGTGTCGCTGTGGCGGGCGGCAGCGGGTATCGGAATTGCGCTGGCAGCGGGCGTGGCGGCCGGCCTTTTGGCCGGACGGTTTAAAACCGCAATGGCCTTGTTGAAGCCGGTGATGACAATCCTGCTGGCGATGCCGCCGATTGTGTGGGTGGTGATGGCTTTGTTCTGGTTCGGCTTCGGCAATCCGGGCGTGCTGTTTACCGTGGTGGTGCTGGTTACGCCGCTGACCTTTTCCGGCGCGGCGGTGGGGATGGCCGGCGTGGACAAGAAAAACGAAGAATTGTTTGACGCTTACCGTTTGGGGCTGGTGAAAAAAATCCGCTATCTCTATCTGCCGCACCTCACGGGCTATCTGATTTCGAGCGTGGGCGTGGCGGTGGCGATGGGGGTAAAAGTGGTGATTATGGCCGAGCTGTTGGGTGCGGACGAGGGCATAGGGGCAAAGATTGCCGACGCGCGGGCAATGTTGGAAACCTCTACCGTGATGGCCTATGTGGTTTTGGTGGTGGCATTTGTGGCCTTGTTCGAATACCTGGTCATCAAGCCTTTGGAAATTCTGTTTATGCCGTGGAGAAGGTGATGCTGGAAATCAGACATCTGCGTTTCGATATTCTGCGCGATGCGGTGGTGCGCGATTTTTCGCTGTCGCTCAATGCGGGCGAAGTCAAAACGCTGTTCGGCCCCAGCGGCTGCGGCAAAACCACGGTGCTGCGGCTGGCGGCGGGGCTGGAAACACCCAAATCAGGCCGTCTGAAAAACACCTTCCGCAAAACGGGTTTTCTGTTTCAGGAAAACCGCCTGCCGGACAACCTGACGGCGATGCAGAACATCGCGGTGTTTATGGAGCGGGCGGATGAAGGCGCAATCCTCGCGCTGGCGGAAAAAGTGGGGCTGACGGCGGGCGATTTGCACAAATATCCGGCCGAACTCTCGGGCGGCATGGCCAAGCGGGTGGCGTTTTTGCGGCTGATGCTGTGCGGCTGCGACCTGGCTCTGCTCGACGAGCCGTTTGTCGGATTGGACAGGGATTTGCGCGATGTGCTGGCGGCGATGCTGGTGGAGAAAATCGAGCGCGAAGGCTGGGCCTGCCTGCTGGTTACGCACGACCGCTTTGAAGCCGTGCGCCTGAGCCGTGAAATCATGCTGCTTGCCCCCAAGGGCATGGGGGTGGAAAAAACCATTTTCCTGCCCGAGCCGCTGCACCGGCGCGATTCGGCTTACGAAGAAGCCGTTGCGGCACGCGAATTTGGCGGGGTGCGCTACTATGAGTAAATTCTTTACCCATCCGATGCGGCCGTTTTTCACGGCGGCGGCGGCGGCGGCCGTGGCCGGCGCGGCATCGTTTTTTCTGCGCGGCGATGCGGTGCTGTTTCACCGGCTGGTGTTTTTGCAGCTGCTGCCCGTGGCGGCCTACTGCGGCTTTCTGCTGACCGCCATGCCCGATTGGACGGACTATACAGGCCGTCTGAAAACCATAGGCTGCATCCTCGCCGCGCCGCTGGCCTTTGCCGCCCTGTCGCTGCCGTTTTTCCCGCAGGCCTCCGCGTTTGCCGCCGCCGCCTGCTGGATAATCCTGTTTCTTTTCTGCTCCTGGCTGGTGTGGCGCGGACGCAATAGCAAACAGTTTGCCGTATTGCTGCTGCTTGCCCTGTTTGCCGCCGTTCAGACGGCCTATGCCCACACCGGCGACTGGCGTTTGCTGCGCACTCTGGTTCATCTCAACATTGCCGCCGTGATGCTGGTTTCTTTCCGCGTGAGCATCGTCTTGGGCGCGGAAGCCTTGAAGGAATGCCGTCTGAAAGACCCGGTGTTCATCCCCAATTTCGTCTATAAAAACACCGCCATCCTGTTTCTGCTGCTGTATGCCGCCGCCGAACTGCTGCTGCCCGCGCAAGCGGCGGGGTTTATGGCTCTGGCTGCCGGCTTCACCGTGCTCGCCAAGCTGCGCGAGCTGCACCATTGGGAGCTTTTGCGCAAACACTACGTTGCGTTTTACTACCTCATCCAGCTTGCCGCCGCACTCGGCTATCTCTGGCTGGGCGCGTGTACGCTGCTGGAAAAACCGCAGGGTGCGCCGCTGCACCTGATTACCGTCGGCGCGATGCTCGGCGCGGTGATGCTGATCTTCCTCACCGCCGGACTGCGCCACAGCGGCTTTGCCCGCCTCGACTATCCCGCCCCCGCCATTGCCGCCTTTGTCTGCCTGGCCGCCGCCGCCGTCTGCCGCACCGTTTTGCAGGCGTATCATCCGCTGTTTCTGATGGCTGCGCCCGCCGTTTTGCTGGCTGCCGCGTTCGCGCTGTATCTGTATTGTTTCATCCCGATTTTCCGCGCAAACGCATTCAGCGACGATCCCGACCCCGAATAAACGCGGCAAAGGCCGTCTGAAAACGATATTCAGACGGCCTTTGCCGCCTGATACGGCGTATTCCTATGCTAGAATCCGTCCGTTTTGCCCGCATCCGCCCGCAGGCCGCACAATCCGGATTTTTATCCGGCACAGCCGCAACCCGGCCGGATAAACCAAACTGCTGCGCACAACTCCCCCCACCGTCCGATAACCCGCAACCGAAGAAAGCCCGCCCGTGGATTCACTCAATACTTTTTTCCTGATTATCGCCCTACTGCTGTTTATCAGCGTCGTTGCCTCGCGCGTGTCCACCCGTTTCGGCATGCCGCTGCTTTTGGTCTTCCTCGGCGTGGGGATGCTGGCGGGCGGCGAAGGTTTGGGCGGCCTGCAGTTCAACAATTTCGCCGCCGCCAATCTGGTCGGACAGCTTGCATTGGCGGTGATTCTGCTCGACGGCGGCCTGCGCACCAAATTCGACAGCTTCCGCCTTGCCATCAAACCCTCCGTCGTTCTGGCAAGCTGGGGCGTGATTGCCACCGTCGCCCTGCTCGGCCTGTTTACCACCTTTTTCCTGAACATCGACTGGCGCATGGGTCTGCTGATGGCGGCAATTGTCGGCTCCACCGACGCGGCGGCGGTATTTTCCCTGATGCGCAGCAGCGGCGTGCGCCTCAATTCCCGTATTCTGGCCACGCTGGAATTGGAAAGCGGCTGCAACGACCCGATGGCGATTCTTTTGGTCAGCGCGCTGATCGGGCTGATTATGAACCCCGCCGAAACGGGCCTGGCGCAAATGCTGACCCTCCTGTTCAAACAACTCGGACTGGGGCTGCTCTTCGGCTATCTGGCGGGCAAAGTGCTGGCGCGGATGCTCGAGCGCATCCGCCTGGCCGAAGGCCTGTATGCCATCCTTATCGCCTCCGGCGGGCTTTTGGTTTTCGCCACCACCAACCTGTTGGGGGGCAGCGGCTTCCTCGCCGTGTATCTGGCTGGTGTGTTCATCGGCAACTCGCGCAACAGCTCCACCGAACACGTTTTAAACGTGATGGACGGCTTGGCATGGCTGGCACAGGCCTCGATGTTCTTGGTGCTGGGCCTGCTGGTCAGCCCTGCGCGGCTGCTGGAAAACGGCTTGAACGCCGTCGTAATCGCCGCCTTCCTGATTCTCGTCGCCCGCCCGATCGCGGTGTGGACCTCGCTCAAATTCTTCCGTTACAAGCCGCGCGAAGTGGCCTACATAAGCTGGGTCGGCCTGCGCGGCGCGGTGCCGATTACGCTGGCGATTACACCGCTGATGGCGGGCGTGCCCGACGCGCTGATGCTGTTTGACGTGGCCTTTGCCGTGGTGATTCTGTCGCTGCTGATTCAAGGCTCCACCATTCCCGGGTTCGCCCGCCTGCTCAAAGTCGTGCTGCCGCCGCGCCCCGAGCCGCTGGCGCAGCGCGAAATCTGGCTGGCCGACAAACTGGCGGTGTCTTTGCAGTCGTTCAAAGTGGAAGAAGGATCGGATGCCGCCGGCAGCCATCCCTCGGCCATGACGCGCGACCGCTTTTCAGACGGCCGGACATTCGCCCTGATACGCGGCGGCCAAACGGTAAACATACTGCCCAGCACCCAAATGCAGGCGGGCGACATAGTATGGTTTATCCTCGACGAAAAGCTCGGCGACGATTTCGCCAAACAGTTTGCCGCCGCCGACAGCGCCGAACGCAGCTTCTTCGGCGCGTTCAGCCTCAATCCCGACACCGTGGTGGGCGATCTGGCCGAAGTGTACGGCCTGCCGGTAGATGAAGCCGAACGCGGCCTGAGCCTGGACGAACTCTTCCGCCGCCACTTCGGCGATATGCCCGTGGCCGGCGACCGCATCCTGATAGACGGCTTCCAAATCACCGTCAGAGAACTCGACAACAAAGCCCAAATCCGCCTGCTCGGCCTGAAAATGCCCGAAAACGGCACGGCCGCCGCCGCAAAGGCCGTCTGAAAAGCATTCAGACGGCCTCAAAATACGTTTTTGCAGCAACAAAATCACGAAAGACCCGACATGGAAAAAATCTGGCTCCAAAGCTACGAACCCGGCGTAAACGCCGAAATCGACATCACGCGCTACAAATCCGTCAGCGACGTGTTCAGCCAAAGTGCGGAGAAATTCGCCGCCAAGCCCGCCTTCCAAAACATGGGCAAAGTGCTGACCTATGCCCAAACCGCCAAGCTGGTTACCGATTTTGCCTCCTACCTGCAAAACGTGCTCAAACTCCCGCGCGGCGAACGTGTCGCCGTGATGATGCCCAACCTGCTGCAATACCCGGTGGCCCTGTTCGGAGCGTTGCAGGCCGGCATGACCGTGGTCAATACCAACCCGCTCTACACCCCGCGCGAGCTGGAACACCAGCTCAAAGACAGCGGCGCGTCCGTCATCGTCGTATTGGAAAACTTCGCCGCCACGCTGGAAACGGTGCTGCCGCACACACAGATCAAACACGTCATCGTCGCCTCCGCCGGCGATATGCTGGGCCTGCTGAAAGGCACGCTGGTTAATTTCGTCCTGCGCACAATCAAAAAAGCGGTACCCGCATACCATATTCCGAACGCCGTTTCCTTCAACACGGCCATGAAGCTGGGCGCGGCGCAGCCGTTTGAAAAAGTGGACATTTCCCGCGAAGACACCGCCTTCCTGCAATACACCGGCGGCACCACCGGCGTGGCCAAAGGCGCAGTGCTCAGCCACGGCAACATCTGCGCCAACATGATGCAGGCTGCCGAATGGATTAAAAACCAGCTCCGCCAGGGCGGGGAAACCGTGATTGCCGCCCTGCCCCTCTACCACATTTTCGCGCTTACCGTAAACCTGATGATATTTACCGATGCCGGCTCCAAAATCATCCTGATTACCAACCCGCGCGACATGAAACGCTTTATCGGCGACATGAAAAAAGAGCGCGTCAGCGTTTTTGTCGGCGTAAACACCCTCTTCAACAGCCTCGTCAACCAAGCCGGTTTTGCCGCCGTCGATTTTTCCAACCTGCGCCTCACCCTCAGCGGCGGCATGGCCACGCAGAAAGCCGTGGCCGAAAAATGGAAAGCCGTAACAGGCACCCCCATCGTCGAAGCCTACGGTCTGACCGAAGCCAGCCCGGGCGTGTGCTGCAACCCGCTGAATATCGAAACATTCGGCGGCGGCATCGGCCTGCCCATACCCTCCACCGAAATCGAGCTGCGCGATGCCGGCGGCAAGCTCGTGCCGCAGGGACAGGCGGGCGAACTGTGGGTAAAAGGCCCCCAAGTCATGCAGGGCTATTGGAACCGCCCCGAAGAAACCGCCAAAGCCATTGACGCGCGCGGCTTTCTTGAAACCGGCGACATCGCCGTGATGGACGAAAAAGGCTGGCTCAAACTGGTCGACCGCAAAAAAGACCTGATCGTCGTGTCCGGCTTCAATGTTTACCCCAACGAAATCGAAGAAGTCATCGCCCACAACGACAAAGTGATGGAAGTCGCCTGCATCGGCGTGCCCAACGAGAAAACCGGCGAAGCCCTCAAAGTATTCGTTGTCCGCAAAGACCCCACGCTCACCAAAGAAGAACTCACCGCCTTCTGCCGCACCGAGCTGACCGGCTACAAAATCCCCAAAGACATCGAATTCCGCGACGAGCTGCCCAAATCCAATGTCGGCAAAATCCTGCGCCGCGAGCTGCGTCCGAAAGAATAAAAAACACAACAGGCCGTCTGAAAACGTTTTCAGACGGCCTCATTTGCCATTACCCCGCCCCGCGCATACAATCCGCCGCTTTTGCACCGCACGAAAGACCCGCCATGACCGCCGTTTCCGTTTCCCCCATTCCCGAAATCCTCGCCGACATCAAAGCCGGCAAAATGGTCATCATCACCGACGCGGAAGACCGCGAAAACGAAGGCGACCTCGTTATGGCCGCCGAAGCGGTTACCCCCGAAGCCGTCAACTTCATGATCAAACACGCGCGCGGCCTTGTCTGCCTGCCGATGGCCGACGAGCTTGTCGACCGCATCAACCTGCCGCAGATGACCCAGAAAAACGGCGCGCAATACGGCACCAACTTCACCGTGTCCATCGAAGCGGCCGAAGGCATCTCCACCGGCATTTCCGCCGCCGACCGCGCCCACACCATCCGCACCGCCGTATCCCCCTCCGTCCGCCCCGAAGACATCGTCCAGCCCGGCCACATCTTCCCCCTGCGCGCCCAAAAAGGCGGCGTACTCGTCCGTGCCGGCCACACCGAAGCCGCCGTAGACCTCACCGAAATGTGCGGCATGACCCCCGCCGGAGTCATCTGCGAAATCCTCAACGACGACGGCACCATGGCGCGGATGCCCGAACTCAAAAAATTCGCCGCCGCCCACAACATCAAAATCGGCACCATCGCCGACCTTATCGAATACCGCAGCCGCAACGAAAGCCTGCTCGAAGAAATGGGCGACAGCGAAATCCGCACCCCCTGGGGCGCGTTCCGCCAGCACGTCTATGTGGACAAACTCACCGGCGAAACCCACCTCGCCCTCGTCAAAGGCACAATCCAAGCCGGACGCGCAACCCTCGTCCGCGTACACGAACCTTTCGGCGTGATGGACTTCCTGCACGCCGCCCCCGAACACTCCTGGCCGCTGCCCGCCGTACTCGCACGCATCGCCCAAGCCGAAAGCGGCATCGCCATCCTGTTGCACCGCACCGAAGACGGAGCCGCCCTGCTCGAACGCACCCTGCCGAAAAACGCCTTCCAAATCAAAAAATGGGACAGGAAAACCTACGGCATCGGCGCGCAAATCCTTGCCGGCCTCGGCGTGAAAAAAATGCGCGTGATGGGCAAACCCTCCTCGATGAACGGCCTCAACGGCTTCGGCCTCGAAGTGGAAGGCTTTGAAGAATACGCCGAGCCTGCCGCAGAATCAGGCATGCAGGCCGTCTGAAAACGGCCCAACGCCCTGCGGACAGCCTGCCTGCCGCGCACACAAAGCAGCACCCGCATAGCGGCTCCCGGGGTTTTTCTGTATCCCCGCCTTTTTGACAAACGGAGGAAAACGCCGTGAACCACCGCACTTTCACCATGATGGCCATCCTCGTCAGCTTTGCCGCCAGCCTGATTTTCGGAACCCTGTATATCGCCGGCTATCTCGACGGCGGCGGTTTTTTCCTGTGTATGGCCGCCACCCTGCCCGCCCTGCTGCTTTTCCGTTCCGCTTACAACTTTTTCTTCTGTAAAAACCAAAAATGACGACAGGCCGTCTGAAAAACCATGTGCGGTTTTCAGACGGCCTCCATCCCGCCCCATGATTCCGTCCGACTTCATAGAAGATCTGCTCGCCAAAGTGGATATTGTCGATATTATCGACGAACAGGTGCCGCTGAAAAAAAGTGGCGCAAACTACATGGCCTGCTGCCCGTTCCACAAAGAAAAAACCCCGTCCTTCTCCGTCAGCCCGAGTAAGCAGTTTTACCACTGTTTCAGTTGCGGCGCACACGGCTCGGCCGTCGGCTTCGTCATGGAATATCAGGGGCTGTCTTTTCCCGAAGCCGTGCAGTATCTGGCCGACCGCGCCGGCATGGCTGTACCGCAGACGCGCGGGCGCGGCGAAAATCCCGCAGCGCGGGCAGAGCGCAAAAAAACGCAGCAGACGCTGGAAGAAACCGTGGCCGCCGCCGCCGCCTTTTACACGCGCCAACTCGAATCCGCCCCCGCCGCGCAGCAGTATCTGCACAAGCGCGGCCTGAGTGCGGAAATCGCCGCCCGCTACGGCCTGGGCTACGCACCCGACGGCTGGCAGCCGCTCGCGCAAGTGTTCCAACCCTATCCCAACGCCGCGCTGGTCGAAAGCGGCATGGTCGTCCGCAACGAAGAGCAAAACCGCCACTACGACCGCTTCCGCCACCGCATCATGTTTCCCATCCGCGACATACGCGGCCAAGTCGTCGGCTTCGGCGGACGCGTACTCGACGACTCCAAACCCAAATACCTCAACTCGCCCGATACGCCGCTGTTTGACAAAGGCCGCAACCTCTACGGCCTGTACGAAGCACGTGCCGCGGTTAAAGACGCGGGGCGGATTTTGGTGGTTGAAGGCTATATGGACGTGGTTGCCCTGTCGCAGTTCGGCATCGGCTACGGCGTGGCCGCGCTCGGTACGGCCACCACCGCCGAACACGTCAAAATCCTGATGCGCCAGGCCGACAACATCTATTTTTGTTTCGACGGCGACGCGGCCGGCAGAAAAGCCGCATGGCGCGCATTGGAAAACGCCCTGCCGCAGCTCAAAGACGGCAAATCGCTGCATTTTCTCTTTCTGCCCAAAGAACACGACCCCGACAGCTACATCCGCGCCCACGGCAAAGCGCAGTTTGAAGACGCGCTCCTCAACCAAAGCAAACCCCTGTCCGAATATTTCTGGCACGCGCTTTCAGACGGCCTCAAGCTCAACACGCAGGAAGGCAAGGCCGAACTCGTCAAAAAAGCCTCGCCGCTGCTGGCGCAGATTGCCGCACCCGCGCTGGCTTTCCTGCTGAAACAGCGTCTGGCCGAAATGGTGGGCATCGATCCGGCCGATCTGGCCGTGCTGCTCGGACAGGAAATGCCGCAGCGGCGCGTACAGGCCAAAAGCTACAAACTCCCCGCCCGCACCGCCCGCCAGCCGGCCATGCCCACCCTCGCCCAACGCCTCATACGCAGCCTGATGGCCAACCCCGCCTGGGCGGTACACGTCGATCTGCCCGACTACCTGCCGCTCGAAGAAGACGCGGCCTGCCTGGCCGACATCGCCGATTTCGTCCGCAGCCGCCCCAAGCTGCCCGACCATGCGCAAATCTGGGAACACTTCCGGGGCAGCTGCACCGCAGCCGTTTTGCAGTCCGTCTACCGCCGCAGCGGCACGGACGACGGCGGCGGCGGCGAAGAAGACGAAACCGCCTTTTCAGACGGCCTGGACAAGCTCGCCAAATCCTTCCGTGCCGCCCAGCTCGAAATCCTCAAACAAAAAGCAGCCGCAGGCGGCCTCAGCCCGACGGAAAAAAACCTGCTGCTGCGCCTCCTCGCGCAAAAATAGGTGCAAAAATAAACGCCCCGCATATTTCCCCTTTTTCAGACGGCCTCTGCCTGCCGTATAATGCCGCCTTTGCAAAACTTCACATCCGCAGCCGCCGTTTTTCTGACGGCACAAAATAGAAAAAATACAATGCGGCAAGGCAAAACCCAGCCGCAGTTTTTTATTTTGTCCCGCCATACGCCCTGCGTTTTCCCACTCTTTCCCGAAAGCACGATATGTCCGCACCCGCACAGCAGCCTGCCGATTTGGTTTACCGGCTGGAAGACAAACCGCCCTTTGCCAACGCCCTGTTGAGTGCGGTAACGCACCTTCTGGCGATTTTCGTCCCCATGATTACCCCCGCGCTGATAGTCGGCGGCGCATTGAAGCTGCCGCCCGAAATGACGGCCTATCTGGTGTCGATGGCGATGGTGTCCTCCGGCATCGGCACGTTTTTACAGGTAAACCGCTTCGGCCCGGTCGGATCGGGGCTGCTGTCCATCCAGTCGGTAAACTTTTCCTTTGTCGGCGTGATGATTGCGCTGGGCAGCGGCATGAAGGAACAGGGCGCGGATGTCCATGCCATGATGTCCGCGCTGATGGGCATCGCCTTTTGCGGCGCATTTCTGGTGGCCGGTTCGGCCTGGCTGCTGCCCTATCTGAAAAAAGTGATTACCCCCACCGTCAGCGGCGTAGTCGTGATGATGATCGGCCTGAGCCTCATCGGCGTGGCGATTACCGAATTCGGCGGCGGCTTTGCGGCTTTGGCCGACGGCTCATTCGGCTCGCTGCAAAACATCGGCCTGGCCGCTTTCGTGCTGGCGGTGGTGCTGGTGTTCAATTGTCTGAAAAACCCGCTCCTGCGGATGAGCGGCATCGCCGTGGGCATGGTGGCGGGCTATCTGGCCGCGCTGTATCTGGGCATGGTGGATTTTTCGGTACTCAAAGGCCTGCCCGACATTACCGTGCCCCATCCGTTCAAATACGGCTTTTCATTCCAACCCGTTCCCTTTCTCGTGGCCGCGCTGGTTTATCTTTTGAGCATTTTTGAAGCCGTGGGCGATCTGACCGCCACAGCCATGGTATCGGGCGAAGACTACGAAGGCGAAGCGTTCGGCAAGCGGCTGCGCGGCGGCGTGTTGGCCGACGGGCTTGTGTCGGTAATCGCCACCGCGCTCGGATCCCTGCCGCTGACCACTTTCGCGCAAAACAACGGCGTGATCCAAATGACCGGCGTGGCCTCGCGCCATGTCGGCAAATACATTGCCGCCATTTTGGTGCTGCTGGGGCTGTTTCCCGTTGTCGGCCGCGCCTTCACCACCATCCCCAGCCCGGTTATCGGCGGCGCAATGGTACTGATGTTCGGCCTGATTACCGTCGCCGGCGTGCGCATCCTGATGAGCCACGGCATCAACCGCCGCGAAATGGTCATCGCCGCCACCTCCATCGGCCTCGGGCTGGGCGTGAGCTTCAAGCCCGAAGTATTCGCGCTGCTGCCGCTCAAAGAGCTGTTTCAAAACCCCATCTGCATGGGCGGCACCGCCGCGCTGGTCATGAACCTGCTGATGCCGCGCGATAGCGGCGGCCGCGTTTATCTGAGCGACGATTTGGAAGTGTGAACGCGCAGATGCGCAAAACGGCAAGAGGCCGTCTGAAAACAGCTTTTCAGACGGCCTCTTGCCTGCCCTCGCACTGGCAGCCTGTGCAGGGTGTGTGGCGCAGCCACGCACGCGGCTTGGGTTTTCAGACGGCCTCATAACAAAAAACGGCAGAAAAAATCTGCCGTTTTCCATTGCCGCCGCAGCGGGTTCACTCCAAATCCGCTTTTTCTTCTGTGAAAGGCGTATCGCCGGCAAAATCCGGCTGCGGCAGCAGGCTGTCGAGGTTGAGGCTGTTTTTGTCCAACACCGGATAGCCGGAAAAGGCCACGGAATAGCCGCCGCCGGTGCTGCGGATTTGCGCCTGCGCCCCCAGCGGGAAGGTGGTTTTGTTCGCGATGTGGCCGAAGGGGAAACCGGTCAGCACCGGCACTCTCGCCATACGCGACACCGCCTGCACCACGGCATTGAAATCGTAGCTGCCGTCGTACACATCGCGGATCGAACCCATGCGGAAATCGCCGAACACTACGGCCTGCTGCTTCTGCAATACGCCCGCGTGCAGCAGCGTTTGCAGCATTCTTTCGATGCGGTAGGGCTGCTCGCCCACGTCTTCGAGAAACAGGATGCCGCCTTTGATGTCGGGCAGATAGGGGCTGCCCGCCAGCGCGGCCAGCACGCTCAGATTGCCGCCCCACAGCGTTCCGTCGATATTGGCGTTGTGCTGCTGGAAAGCGGCAACGGACACCGTGTAGCCGGCGGAAGTCGTGCATTGCACAAACGAATCCATGGTATAGGCGGACGGAACGGGTTTGCCGAACTCGCTGTACACCATCGGCCCGGCGAAGCTCGGGTAGCCGCCCTGCGCCAGCAGCGCGAGTTGCAGGGCGCACACGTCGCTGAAGCCGAAAAACAAAGTGCCGTGTTCGCGCATTCTCGATGCGAGCGAGGCAAAATCGATATGCGGCAGCAGCCGCTGTGCCCCGTAGCCGCCGCGCAGCCCCATCAGCACTTTCGGCACGGCGGCGCGTCCCGAGGCAATATCCTGCACATCCGCAATCCGTTCGGCATCGCTGCCGGCAAAACGCTGGTAGCGGCGGAAGGCGGCCGCCGGGTTTTCCACCGCGAAACCCGCGTTTTGCAGGCGTTCGATGCCCGTCTGCGCCCGTGCGGGATCGGGGGCGAAGCCCGAGGGCGCGGCAATGCGCAGGGTATTGCCGCCGCTTTGGCGCACGGGCGCGGGCTGCGGCTGCGGCTTGGGCGCAATCTGGGGCTGCACGGGCGGCGTGCCGCCGGTGCAGGCCTGCAAAACACCCGCGCCCGCCATGGCGGCGGAAACACGGAACAGGCTGCGGCGCGAAATCTGCCAATTCATCTTAAAAATCCTTTCATACGGCACAGGTAAAACAAAAAACGGGCGGGATAGCGAAACAAAACAAACAATCTGCGGCCCGGCCGCGCCTTGTATCTTTTTTTATTTTGTTCCGGCGTACATACGGCAGTCGGAATCCCGAGTCCGCCCTGCCCTGCCCCGCCCCGTTTCCGGCTCTGCGTGGGGCGCAGGGCTTTTTTCAGACGGCTGCAACGCTGTGCGGCGGCACATCATGGCCGGGAAACAATCAGGATGTTCCGGCATCCGCCGCCAGCAGCGCGGCCACCTGCCGCGTCCATCCTTCGGGCAGGGCCGGCTCCGCATCGCGCCGCGCCGCCGCCCATATCGGGGCGGGGAAACAGGCATCGTCGGCAAAACGCGCGATAACGTGCCAATGCAGGTGCGGCACAACATTGCCCAAGCTGGCCAGATTGATTTTGGCCGGCCGCAGCACCTGCCGCATCGCGCTTTCGAGCCGCCAGACGGTGTCCATCAGTTCGCCGCGTTCGGCGGGGGCAAGGTCGGTCATTTCGGCAATGTGTTCCTGCCAGACAACGCGGCAGAACGCGGGGGCGTTGGCTTCGTCGTGCACGGCAATCACACGCATTTTGGCGTTGCTCCATAAAACTTCTTCGCCGGCGGCGGCGCAAATCGGACAATTTTCCATCGGATACCTGCTGCAAAAAAAGGCGCATTGTAGCCCAAACGGGCGGACGGCGGCGGATGCGCGGCGGCGCGGGTTTTCAGACGGCCTCTGCCTTTGCCGCCTCAGCCGGTGATTTTCAAATGGCGGTAGAGATAATCGCGGTAGTCGCCGACAAGCCGGCGGTCGGGACAGTCTTCGAGGCGGCCGTCGGCCAGGCGGCGGATGGCGGCATTGGCCTGCATCAGGCCGTCTTTCGCTTCGAGGCCGGCGGTTTCCAAAACCACGCTGCCGAACAGGGCGAGATCAAGCAGGCCGTGCGGCGGCGGGGTGTGGCGCAGGCTGCTGCGGACGGCGCATTGGGTCAGGTATTCGGGATGGGCAAATCCGCTTTGCACGGGCAGGGAAAAGTGTTCGAAATTGGGCTGGTGGTCGCCGAAATAGGCGAAAACATAGTCGCGCGGCGGGGTGCGGCTCTGTGATGGCGAGGCCGTCTGAAAACCGTTTTGCGCAGCATCGGGAGCGGCGGCAACACCGGCGGCGCGCCGTTGCAGCCATTGGTTGAAATCTTCGGTGGCCAGATTCAAATCGGCGATGCGGGCGGCGTAGTCGTTGAGGCTGCCGACGGCTTTGTCGGACAGGCCGTCTGAAACCAGGCCGTAACGGTTGGGCGTGTCGCTGCGGTAGGGGCCGTGTTCTTTCATGGTCAGCACATAGACAAACAGCGGCTGCGCAATCTGTTCCAGCGCGGGATGGCGTTTTTCCAGAATCATCTGTGCGTAATACAGCATTTCGCCGCTGCCGATGTGCCAGAGGTTTTTGCTCAGCGGCGCGGGGTAGCCGAGTTCCTGCGGCTGGAGGACGAGGTCGAAGCCGAAGTGGTCGTAGGCGGCTTTGGCGTTGTAGTTGCCTTTGGTAAAGGGCGAGAGGGCGACGCAGTAGTAGCCGTGGGCTTTGAGGTTTTGGACGAGGCCGCCCCGAAGATGCGGCACGACGGAATAAAACACGCCGCTTGCCTGTGCGCCGAAATCGGTGGAGGGCACGCCGGCCAACAGGGCAAATTCGGATTTCCAAGTGCCGCCGCCGAAGGTGTGTACGCGCAAAGGGGCGGCAAAACGGGTGTCCGGCTGCGGGTCGAACATGGGCATGGGCGGCAGATTGTGGCTTTGCAGGGCGATGTTGTGCGGGTTGAAAGTGGATTCCTGCAAACAGACGACGATGTCGGGCCTGTCTGCGCCGTCCTGTTCTGTTTCAGACGGCCTCTGTTCCGCCGCAAGCTGCCGGAAGCGTTCGCCGTCGCCGTCAAATTCGGGCGTTTTGAAGAAGATGCTGCGGCAGGACATGGGCAGGTTGAGGAACACGTCGCGGCCGTCGTCGGGCAGCGAGTCGAGCCATACCTGCACGGCGCGTTTGTCTTTGGTGTAACGCACCATCAGCAGCAGGGCGGCGGCGGCGGCGGCGGCGGCAAGGATGCGCCAAATGCCGTCTGCAACCGCCGCGCCCGACCAGCCGAACAGGGCGTAGGCAAGTATGCCGACAAGGCCGGCCACGGCGGCAATCGCGCCTTTGTAGTGGGTGAGCGTTTCCCAGTTGCGCCAGTCGAAGGCAAGCAGGAAGTCGGACACCAGCAGCGGCTGTTTGTAATAGTGGATTTTCAGGCGGTGGAACAGGATGAGGACGACAAACAGCACGCAGGCGAAATTGAGGGCGCGCTGCCACTGGCCGCAGGCGGCGAACATCAGGCCGGAGAAGAAGACGAACTGGCAGGCGGCAAAAAAGCGCGTCCAGCGGTAGTGGGCTTTGCCGCCGACGGCCAGCGCGGCGGCGGCGAACAGGGCGAGCAGGATGTAGTGCATGGCTCTCGGGTGCGGAAAAAAGGCGGCATTGTAGCCCAAACGGCCTACCCCGCGTAGGGTGGGGTTTGCTGCGGGTTTTGGGAATGCGTGCGCCGGCTTTGGGCAACACACTTTACGGGGGATTTGTGTAGGGTGTGTGGCTCTGCCACGCACGCGGTTTTTTTTTTCGGAGAGCGGCAAACGGCCTCTGTACCCGAATAATGTCAAACGCGTGCGTCGCTTTGGCGACACACCCTACGGTGGAATTTGCTGCGGGTTTTGGGGACGCGTGCGCCGACTTTGGGCAATACACTTTACGGGGGATTTGTGTAGGGTGTGTGGCTCTGCCACGCACGCGGTTTTTTTTCGGAGAGCGGCAAACGGCCTCTGTACCCGAATAATGTCAAACGCGTGCGTCGCTTCGGCGACACACCCTACGATGCGGAATCGGGGCGCGTGCTTCGTTAAAAAACGTACCTCGGTATTTCAGACGGCCTGATGCTTTGTACGACACAAAAAACGCGTGCGTCGCTTCGGCGACACACCCTACGGTGAGGAATCGGGGCGCGTGCTTGCAGCTCTGCCACGCACGCGGTTTTTGCGGCAACGGCAGAGGCCGTCTGAAAAAAACGTACCACGGCATTTCAGACGGCCTCACGGCTGTCGGTAGGCATCCAGCAGCGGGGCGGCGAAAGGAGTCCAAACGACGGAGCGCAGGCCGCTTTCGGCCAGTCGGCGGTTGAGCCAGCTGTTGCAGGTGTTGAAAAGGTGGTAGCGGCCTTCGGCTTCGTAGAATGCGTCGTCGGGGGTGTAGTGTGCGCCGGAAACGGGGAGGGTGCGGCCGTTGCGCCGTTTGAAATGTGCGGCGAGGTTTTCTGCCAGGCGGCGGTATTGTTCGTGCGATACGGTGAAGCGCACGGCGTATGCGCCTTCGGCGGGCGGCTCGGCGGAATAGGCGGTGTGGATGAGGGTGCGGTTTGCGCCGCTGAGGGCGCGGACGGCGGTGGCGGCGGTGAGGTCGCGCCAGCGCGGGGTGTTGAGGTAGAAGTCGCGCTCGCCCCAGCCGACGGCGATGTAGCGGTAGGCCTTGCTTTGAGCGGCGGTGGCGGCGGGATCGGCAACGGTGCGCCAGTCGTATGTGCCGTTTGCCAGCGGCATGACGATGTCGGCGTGTGCGCCGTTGCTGCGCAGGTAAAGGGTAATGCCGCTGCCGCTCCGGTTTTCCCGCATAACGACCGACGAGAGCAGCCATGCGGCGGCGAAATAGGCTGCTGCTGCGGCAAGCAGGGCAAGGGTGGCGCGGATAAGGATTTTGCGGAGGGTGCGCATGAAACAGGCCGTCTGAAAAAGGTGGGCGGAATAAAAAGGAGGCGGAATGTGCCGTGGGATTGGCCGCCGCAGCCGTCCGCACGGTTTTCAGACGGCCTGCGGCGGCGTTCAGGCGGGCGGGCTGCCGCTTACGTCGATAATCCATACTTCGGCCTGCGAACCCAGCCGCAGGGGGATGCCCCAGAAGCCGTAGCCGGAGGTTACGAAGAAGTGGCCGTTGCCGATTTTTTCATAGCCGTAGTGCAGGCGGTAGAGGGTGCGGACGATGAGGTTGGCAGGGGCGACCTGGCCGTTGTGGACGTGGCCGGAAACCTGGATGTCCACGGGCAGGCGGCTGTGTTCTTCGATTTGCGTCGGGCGGTGGTCGAGGAGGATGACGGGGCGGGTGGTGTCGTGTCCGGCCAGCAGCTTTTCGGTGCTCGGGCGTTTTTTGTCCATATCGTCGTTGCGTCCGGCAATGAGCAGGCCGTCTTTTTCGATAACGCGGTTGGCCAGGACGCGGATGCCCGCTTTTTCCAGCTCTTCGTAGATGGCTTTTTCGTCGCCGAAAAGGTCGTGGTTGCCCAAAGTGGCATATACGCCCAGCGGTGCCCGGAGCCGTGCCAGATGCGGGCGCATGTTTTCGCGGCGGTAGGCCTGTACGTTGTCGTCCATCAAATCGCCCGGCAGCAGGATGATGTCGGGCTTTTCCTGCGCCATGATCGCGGCGAGGCGGTCGAGCTGGCGGCTGCCGACGAGGATGCCGAGGTGGGTGTCGGCGGCCATGGCGATGCGCAGCGGGCGGTCGAGCTTTTTGCCGATGACGATACTTTGGTGGCGCACGACGGGGGTGTAGGCGTTGTACAGACCCCATGCGAACAGGGCGGCAACGGCCAGCGGGGCAAACAGGCGCAGGGCGCGCGCAAGATGCGCCTGCGGCATCAGGCGGCGCAGCAGCAGGTGGAGCAGGAAGGTGGCCAGCGCGGCATACATGACAAACAGCAGCAGCACCATCCAAAAGGCCATCACGCGGAAAACGAAATGCCCCAGTTGCAGCAGCAGGCCTGCCAGGAGGCCGTCTGAAACGAAAAAGGCCAGCACCATCAGGCGGATGCGGCCGCGCCGCCCGAGCAGCGGGGCAAACAGCCATTGCAGCGAACGCCCCAGCCCGTAGGTGAAGAGCTGCAATACGATGACGACGGCGATAAAGATTTCGGGATGGTTCATATCGGTTCTCGGGAGGAGGTTTTCAGACGGCCTTTGTACGCTTTGAGGCCGTCTGAAAAGGTTTCAGACGGCCTGCCATTGTAAACGGCCTGTGTTTACTTCTCGAGCAGCACGCGCAGCATCCAGGCGGTTTTTTCGTGTGCCTGCATACGGGTGGTCAGCAGGTCGGCGGTGGGTTCGTCGGCGGCTTCTTCCGCCAGCGGGAAGATTTCGCGGCAGATGCGGACGATGGTTTCCTGGCCTTCCACCAGCTCGCGGATCATGGTGTGCGCGTCGTTTTGGCTGTTGCCTTCTTTAATGGACGAGAGGGCGGCAAATTCGCTGTACGAACCCGGCGCGAGAAAGCCGAGGGCGCGGATGCGTTCGGCAATTTCGTCCACCGCCAGCGCAAGCTCGTTGTATTGCGTTTCAAACATGGTGTGCAGGCTGTGGAACATCGGGCCGCGCACGTTCCAATGGTAGTTGTGGGTTTTCAGATAGAGGGTGTAGCTGTCGGCAAGCAGTTGGGACAGGCCTTTGGCGATGTCTTCGCGCTGCCGGTCGGTCATACCGATGTTGATGCTCATAACGGACTCCTTGGTTGGTTTGGCGGACATTCCGGCGGCGGTTGGCCGGCGGCTTTTTCGTTCGGACGGCCTCTGCCGTGCGAATGATGCGGATAATAAGGTTTATCGTTATTGCAGTCAATTTTGTTTATCGGTTTTTACATTTTGATAGTTTTTATAAAACTATTTCCCGAACGGGGAAACGCCCTGCCCTGCTTCATGGCTGCGGACGATGGCGCGGACGATGTGGCGGTTTGGGTGCAGGGCTTCGCGCAGGCGGCGGGAGAAGGGCTGCGGCAGGCCGAGGATTTCGGCGGCAAGCTGCTCGGCACACCACGGCGCGGTGGCCAGAGCGCGGCTGCCGTGGGCGGCATTGACCCAGGCGTTGGGCAGATAGGGGCAGGAATCATGCAGCGGATAGTTTTTGTCGTGGGCAAGTTTGGCATACAGCCGCTTCATCGCAGCGTAGTCGGCAAGGCGGCCGACGCAGGGCAGATGGTCGGGGCTGTCGCAGCGCACGGCGGCATGGCCTGCGCCCGCAGGAGAGGCGGCAAGCTCTGCGGCAAGCTGCGGGTGCAGGCGCAGGAGCTCGCGGCGGTTGTGTTCTTCGTCGGCTTCGCGCCAGCCGCTGCCGCTGTCGTGCGGGGTGAAACTCGCGCCGTAGCAGTGTAGGCCCTGCCACGCGGGGCTGATGTAGCAGGCGGCGGAAAGGGCGGTTTTCAGACGGCCTGTATAGGCTGTGGCGGCGGCCAGGCCGGTTTGGCCGCGTATCAGCTGCCAGGGTAAATCCGACAGAGCGGGAAGGCGCGGGCTGTCCGCGCCGGTACAGTAGACGATGTGTGCGGCAGAGAAGCTGTGCGCAGGCGTTTGCAGCCGCCACGCGCCGTCCTGCCATTGTGCCGCAAGCAGCGGCGTGTGTTCGTGCAGCGTGATGTTCGGATGCGCCAACAGGGCGCGTACCAGCGCGGGCGGGTGCAGCCACGCGCCCTGCGGCCAGTAGAGGCCGTCTGAATACACATCGATGCCCGCGATTTTGCCTGCCTCATGCACACTCACGCCGCGATAAAGATGGCTGTGGTGCGTCTGCATGGCGAGGCCGGCGTTGCGGCGGGCTTCGGCGGGGTTGTGGTTCAGATGCAGCAGGCCGCAGGGCTGCCAGTTTTCCCGTTCGGGCAGCAGCGCGTCGAGCAGGCGGCGGCTGTGGCCGTAGCCGCCAAGCAGCAGCTCGGTCTGCGCGGTGTCGTGTGCGGAGATTTTGGCATACAGCAAACCCTGGCGGTTGCCGCTGGCGGCGTGGGCGGCAGCGGCGGCTTCGAGTACGGTAACGCGCACGCCGCGCACGGCCAGCGCATAGGCCGTGGCCGCCCCCGCAATGCCCGCGCCGACCACGGCAACGTGCTGCGGCGGCTTTCCGCCCGCGTTTTCAGACGGCCGGTACCACGGCTTCTGCGGCGCGGCGGCGGTTTGCGGCACAGGCTCCGTCTGCCATTGCAGGCCGTCTGAAAAATGCTCGTGCAGACGGGCGGCGCAAACGGGCGGCATCAGCCACAGCGCGCAGCCGGGCAGCAGTCCGTGCAGGATGTTGGGCGCGGCAAACTGCACGCAGGCCGACTGCTGCGGCCAGCGTTCGAGAAAACGCCGTTCCGTTTCGCAGGGTGTGGCGGAAGCGGCAAATTCAGGCAGGCGCAAATCGGGCAGGCACACGGCCAAAACACGGTGCCGCCCTGCCGCGCGAACCAGCCCGGCAAGCGGCGGCGGAGCATTCCAAACGGCGGTCATGGCAGATTCCTTTCGATGGTGCGGGTATGACGGGCAGACAGACGGCGGCGTGCGGTGCGGGCCGTAGCGGCCGGAAAAAACCGAAAGGCCGTCTGAAAACAGCTTTCAGACGGCCTGCAACGCTTATTTTTTCTTCCCGCCGGCTTTGCCGCCCGCGCAGGAATACGGTTCGCCCGCTTTGACGCGGCTGTCGCAGACGCTGACAGCCCTCAGGTAGCGGGAGGCGCGGTCGGCTTCGGCATAGTCGGGCTCGTGGCGGAAGGCGTATTGGGCGATGTAGAGCGCGTCGCGGCCTTCGATGGCTTTGAAGAAGGTAAATTCGGGCGTACCGCTTTGCGGATTGTTCAGACAGCCCGCCACCCAAGCAATCACAGGATAGCCGTTGAGGGTGGGCGGGACTTCGGTTTTCTGCACGCTTCCGTCGCCGCAGACCCCTATCCAGCTTTGGGAAATAAAGCGGTAGATCCCCTCGGCACTGGGGCGCTGCTTGCTGCCCATTACTTGGATGGTGATCATTTCCTGCCATTTTTCAACGCTTTGTCCTTTGGGTACATATTCGGTCATGTCCACACCGTTGCTGTTGTCGCGGAAGACCGCGGCAAATCCGGCGGGCAGCTTCGGCGTACGCAGCTTCTCGCCCGCACCTTTGCCCGCCGCAAAGGCGAGGCAGGGCAGCAGCAGAGCGGCGGCAAGGAGTGCTTTAAATATGCTTTTCATCGGCAAATCCTTTCAAAAAACGGCAATGCGCGGCAAGGCCGCAGTTCTTTATTTTGTCCCGCTATGACGGAACAAAGAAAAAGGCCGTCTGAAAACACGGTTTCAGACGGCCTTGCGGGATTATTTTTCAACAAACTGCCCGTAGGCCATAATGCGCCCGAAACGGCGGTCGAGCAGGTCGGACAAGGGCATATCCTGTGCCGCGCGGAGCTGTTCGGACAACACTTCGCGCACCCTGTCCGTCAGCTCTTCGTAATTGCGGTGCGCCCCGCCCAAAGGCTCTTCGATTACTTTGTCGACAAGGCCGAGCTTGGCGAGCCTGTCGGCGGTAATGCCCAGCGCGGCGGCGGCATCGGCCGCCTTTTCGGCGGTTTTCCACAAAATCGAGGCGCAGCCCTCGGGCGAAATCACCGAATAGGTGGAATATTGCAGCATGTTCACATAATCGCCCACGGCAATCGCCAATGCGCCGCCGGAGCCGCCCTCGCCGATAATGGTGCAGATAACGGGCACTTTGAGCTTGGTCAGCTCGTAGAGGTTGCGGCCGATGGCTTCGGACTGGTTGCGCTCTTCGGCACCGATGCCGGGATAGGCTCCGGGCGTATCGACAAAAGTCAGCACGGGCAGACGGAATTTTTCCGCCAAACGCATCAGGCGCAGGGCTTTGCGGTAGCCCTCGGGGCGCGGCATACCGAAATTGCGGCGGATTTTTTCTTTGGTGTCGCGGCCTTTCTGATGACCGATCACAACAACGCTCTCGCCGTTGAAACGCGCCAGGCCGCCGACGATGGCGTGGTCGTCGGCGAAATGGCGGTCGCCGTGCAGCTCTTGGAAATCGGTGCACAGCGCGGCGATGTAGTCCAAAGTGTAGGGACGCTGAGGATGGCGCGACACCTGCGACACCTGCGCGGGAGTGAGTTTGGCGTAGATGGATTTGGCCAGCTCGCTGCTTTTTTTCTGCAAACGCTCTATTTCGTCGCTGATGTCGACGGCGGATTCGCCTTGGACGAAACGCAATTCTTCGATTTTTTTGGTCAGCTCGGCCAGCGGCTGTTCGAAGTCAAGAAAGACGGGCTTCATACGGGGGACGCTCTCATCGTTGGAAGGAAATTTTCGCGCGGCATGATACGCGGTTTCAGGCCGTTTGGCGAAAGAAGCACGCAATCTACGCGATAAACGGCAGGCGGGCAAGCGTATTTTCAGAACCCGTATCCGCCATGTTAAACTGCCGCCTTTTCCGGCAGACAGGAGGCGGCATGGACGCGGAAAACACCATGCGTTTGGACAAATGGCTGTGGGCGGCGCGGTTTTTCAAAACCCGCGCCCTGGCGCAAAAGCACATCGAACTCGGACGCGTGCTGGTAAACGGCGCGAAAGTGAAAAACAGCAAAAACATCGCCTCCGGCGACACCATTGCCCTGACGCTCAACTCGCTGCCGTACGAAATCACCGTCCTCGCGCTCAACAGCCAACGCCGCCCCGCGCCCGAAGCGCGCCTGCTCTACCGCGAAAACGAAGCAGTCGCCGCCAAACGCGAAGAGCAAAAGCTGCTCGAGCGCGCCTCGCGCGCCAGCACGGCCTATCCCGAAGGCCGTCCGACCAAACGCGACCGCCGCCAAATCGAAAAAGTCAAACGCGGCGGATGGTAGAGGCCGTCTGAAAACACATACCCGCAATCGAAACCTTAAAACAACCGGCAGAAAGGAAGCCCACATGCGCTGGCAGGGAAGAGAACGAAGCAGCAATATCGAAGACCGACGCGGTTCCGGAGGCGGCGGGGGCGGGGGCGGCATGGGCATTGTCGGCCTGATTGTCGTCCTTGTCGGCGCGTATTACGGCGTGGATCTGTCCGGCATTGTCGGCACGCCGCAATTGGGCGGCGGCGGCACGCAGCAGGTGCAAATCAGCAGCAAAGAAGAAGCGCAGCTTGAAGAACTGTCCGCCGTCGTACTGGCCGACACCGAAAAAACATGGAGCGAATACTTCGCCCGCCAAAACGCACGCTACACCCCCACCACCCTCGTCCTCTACACCGGCGGCACCCACACCGGCTGCGGCACCGGCCAGGCCGCAATGGGGCCTTTCTACTGCCCGGCCGACAAAAAAGTGTATCTCGACCTCTCCTTCTACGAAGAAATGCGCAGCAAACTCGGAGCGGCCGGCGACACCGCCTTCGGCTACGTCATCGCCCACGAAGTCGGCCACCACGTGCAAAACCTGCTCGGCATCCTGCCGCAGGTACACCAAATGCAGCAGCAGGTCGGCAAAACCGAAGCCAACCGCCTCTCCGTCAAACTCGAGCTGCAGGCCGACTGCTTTGCCGGCGTGTGGGCGAAATACGCGCAGCGGCAGGATCTGCTCGAAGCGGGCGACATCGAAGAAGCCGTCCGCGCCGCCGAAGCCGTGGGCGACGACACCCTGCAAAAACGCAGCAAAGGCTACGCCGTGCCCGACAGCTTTACCCACGGATCTTCCGCACAGCGCATGTACTGGCTCAAACGCGGCCTCGAAAGCGGCGACATCAAGCAGTGCGACACCTTTGCCGCCGATTAAACCGCCCTCTGCAAACAGCAAACAGGCCGTCTGAAAACCTTTTTCAGACGGCCTGTTGCTTTTAACCCGCAGCCCGGGCAGGTGCGGCTACTGCGCCGTTTTCTTCCGGCAGCCGTTTTGCCCCTTCTCCTGACACTCGATGGTCTTGCGCACGCGCCCGTCCCAATCCTTAGGCTTGTCGAAACCCTCGGTCGGCGAAGGAATTTTCGCCGCTTTCTCCTTAATCATATCGCCGTAAAGCCGCCAGCCTACCGCCACAACCAGCAGCAGCACCGCCAGTTTGATAAAGCGGGATATTTTCTGTTTTTGTGCAAAATTCATTTTTTATTCTCAAAAACCATAAAAAACAACCGGAAACTGCCCCATTCTAACGTATCTTCGGAATCTGTGCAGCCACCGCGCCCGCAAAGCCGCTTGGGCTGCGCATAGACAAGCCCGCGCCGCCCCGTGTAGCATAACCGCGCCTTTTTCAAAACTCTGCCTGCAAAAGCAGCCGCAAGCCGCAAACGAAAGCCCCATGGAATCCCCGAAAAACTTCGATCTCGTCCTCTTCGGCGCAACCGGCGACCTCGCCATGCGCAAGCTCCTGCCCGCCCTTTACCACGCACACGCCGCAGGCAGACTCCACCCCCTCGGACGCATACTCGGCGCAAGCCGCAGCCGCCTGACCCGTGCCGGATTTGTCGCCAAAGCCGAGCAGCAGGCCAAGCCTGACGATGCCGACCCCAATGTGTGGGCATCTTTTGCCGAACGGCTCGACTACCACCCCCTCGATATGGACGATGAGCGGGACTTCGCCGCACTTGCCGCCAAAATACACGGCAAAACCGACAGCGAAAGCACCGTTTTCTATCTGTCCACCGCCCCCAAATTCTTTACCCAAGCCTGCCGCAGCCTTGCCGCACACGGCCTCAACGGCGCAAACGCCCGCGTCGTCCTCGAAAAACCGCTGGGCACCGATCTCGAATCCTGCCGCCTTATCAACGACGGCGTGGCACAGTATTTCCAAGAACACCAAACCCTGCGCATCGACCACTACCTCGGCAAAAGCGGCCTGCAAAACCTCCTCGCCCTGCGTTTCGGCAACAGCCTGTTCGAGCCGCTGTGGAACAACCGCCACATCCGATCCGTACAAATCACCCTTGCCGAAACCCTCGGCGTGGAAGAGCGCGGCGAGTTTTACGACACCATAGGCGCGCTGCGCGACATGGTGCAGAACCACATCATACAGATACTCTGCCTCACCGCCATGGAACGCCCGCAAAGCCTGTCTGCCGGCCACCTGCGCGATGCCAAGCTGCAACTCATCCGCAGCCTCCGCCCCCTCGATCCCGAACGCGATGCCGTATTCGGCCAATACGCCTTTTCAGACGGCCTCAAAGGCTACACGCAGGAACACAAAGTTCCCGCAGCAAGCCGCACCGAAACCTACGCCGCCCTATGCGCCCGCATCGACACCCCCCGCTGGGAGGGTGTCCCTTTCTACCTGCGCACCGGCAAACGCCTTGCCCGCCGCTCCGCCGAAATCGTCATCGGTTTCCGCCCGCTTTCAGACGGCCTCTTTCCCACCCTGCTGCCCAACCGCCTCGTCATCAGCCTGCAAGCCGAAGACGAAACCGTCCGCCTCCGCCTCAACGTCAAAACCCCCGACGGCGCAAACCATACCGTTCCCGCCGAAGCCTGCTTCGACACCCGTTCCGGCCGCCGCCCCTCCGCCTACGAAACCCTGCTGCTCGAAGCCATAGCCGGCCGCGCCGCCCTGTTCAACCGACGCGACGAACTCGAAGCCGCCTGGGCATGGCTGGCACCCGCCCTGACCTTCCTGCGGCAGCACCCCCGACCGCCCCACCCCTACCCCGCCGGCAGCAGCGGCCCCGCCGCCGCAGAACGCCTGCTGGCACAGGGCGACACATGGTTTGAAGGAGACTGAACCCCTGCCTGCGCCGTTTTCAGACGGCCTCACAAAAAAAAGCCGTCCGAACCGCCTCTAAAACGGATTTTCAGACGGCCTTCCGTTTTTCAGACGGCCTGTGTAGCGCGGGTGCTGCCGCGCCCGGTGCATAAGCCCGCTTTTAAACGGACTTGGCAATCACAACATCATTGCCTGCGAACCCGGCGGCACAGACAACCTACGCCTGTTTGCACCGCCACGCCGCAAACCTTCTGCCCGCAATGCGGCTGCTGCACCAAGCCAGATGGTTATCACGACATTGCCCTACCCTTAGGTATCGTGAAACAAAATAAGCGGAAAAGCGGATGATGAAGTAGGGTGTGCCGCCCAAGCGGCGCACGCGTTCTTTGTTTTGCAGATATTCTGAAACCGCGTGCGCTACCCTAGCTGCCGTGCAAACAAAAACCGTGTTCCCATCAGTGGAAACACGGTTTTTTTACAGCGGAACAAAACAGAAAAGGGAACAGGCCGTGCGGCAAGTCCGCAGTTTTTATTCCGCCCTGTTTTCAGACGGCCTGACACGCAATGCATCAGGCCGTCTGAAAACCGTGTTGTCTGCAAAACAGGCTTATTTGAAGAAATCGCCTATGCCTGCGGGCAGCCCCTGGGTGAATTTGCCCATGGTGGCGGAAGTGAGCGACTCGGCCGCTTCGTGGGCGGCATTGACGGCGGCGAGAACGAGGTCTTCGAGCATTTCTTTGTCTTCGGCCGCTTCGGCAATCAGCTCGGGGCTGATGTCGATGCTGCGGATTTGGTGGCCGCAGGTCATCACGACTTTGACCAGGCCGTTGCCGGCTTCGCCGCCTACTTCGGTGGCCGCCAATTCGGCCTGTGCCTTTTTCATGTTTTCCTGCATTTTTTGGGCCTGCTGCATCAAGCCGCCCAGTCCTGCTTTTCCGAACATTGGGAATACTCCTATATCTGTATGGGTTGGTTTACGGGTTGGAAATGTTTTCAGACGGCCTCTGCTTCGCCATCGTATTCGCCGAGGTCTTCGGTGCGTTTGAGGCTGCCTTCTATCCAGCCTTGCGCCTGTACTGCAGCCATCAGGGTCTGGCAGGCGGGGTCGGCTTCGAGGCGGCGGCGGGCTTCCTGCCGTCCTTCCTGCTGGATGCGGCGGCGGCGTATGGCGGGGGTTTCCCAGCCTTGATCCGCCTGCCAGACTTCGGTTTGCACGGCAAGATCCGGCAGACAATAGGCTTCGGCGAGGGTGTCGCGGATTTTGTCGAAATATTCTTTGGTGGTGGTGGTGCGGCTGTTGCCGTTGAGGGCGAAAAACAGGCGGCACGCGCTGCCGTCGTAGCGAGTCCAGGCCATATTGTCCGCCAGCATCTGTGCCGCGCTGAGGCGTTTTTTCAAACGCCTGACGATGGCATGCCAGTTTTCGGCGGCAAGTGCTGGCAGAGGGGCAAAATCGGCTTCCTCTTCGTCGGCTTCGCCTCCGTCTGCGCCGCTTTCCGGCTGCGTGGGCAGATCGTCAAACGGAATCAGGCCGTCGTCCCAATCAGCTTCTTCCGCCTCTTCCCGCTGCGGCTGCTGCTTGCTGCGGCTGTTTTCAGACGGCCTCTGCGCTTCGGCTTGGACCGGGTCGTTGGCGGACGACGCGGAAACTGCGGCAGTTTGCGCGGCAGCTTCGGGGAAGGCTGCAGCTTCTGGAATACCGGCAGCGGATTCCGTGTTTTCAGACGGCCTGGAATCGGAAGATTCTTCGCGGCCGCCGGCTCCGTCTTGCTCCGCTTCTGTTTCCGCAGCCTGTACGCCGTGCCGCTCGGACAGTAGGTTTTCAGACGGCCTCTCGCGTGCAGGCATGTCTGCACGTGCACCTGCGTCGGCTTGTTTTTTTTCAGACGGCCTCTGTGCGGCGGATGTGGCAAAACCGTCTGCCTGCTGCGGCGCGGCAGCCTCTTCCCACGGCGGGGAATCCGCGTTCTGCGCCACACCGTCAGCGGCAACAGGTGCAGTAGAAACAGGGGCGGCGGGCTGATTTTGCACGGCAGCTTCGGGAACGGGGTCGTGCAGAGCGGTGCCGGCGATTTGCGCACCGTCCTGCGCGGGCGCGGCAAGGGGCGCGAAGGCAAGCATCCGCAAAAGGGTCATGACGAAGCCGGCGTATTCGTCGGGGGCGAGGCTCAAATCCTGTTTGCCGCGTATGGCGCATTGGTAGTAGAGCTGGATTTGTTCGCCGCTCAGGGCGGAGGCGAGGGTGCGCAGCGTTTCCCGTTCGGGGTCGTCTGCCGGCACGGCGGCGGGTACGGTCTGTATCAGGGCAAGGCGTTGCAGCAACAGGGCAAGCTCGGCCAGCGCGTTGTCGAAGCCGACGGCGCGTTCGGCCATTTCCTGCGCCTGATGCAGCAGAGCCTCGCCGTTTTGGGCGGCAAGTGCGCCGATTAGTTCGTATAAATAGCGTTTGTCTACCGCACCGATCATTTGGCGCACGTCGGCTTCGGCCACATTGCCCGAACCCATGGCGATGGCCTGGTCGAGCAGGCTGAGTGCGTCGCGCATGGAGCCGTTGGCGGCGCGGGCAAGCAGATGCAGGGCAGCCTGCTCGCAGGGAATCTGTTCGGCGGCAAGGACGTGTTCGAGATGGGCGGCGGCCTGCTGTGCGGTCATGTTGCGCAATACGAATTGCAGGCAGCGGGAGAGGACGGTAACGGGGACTTTGTGCGGATCGGTGGTGGCCAGAATGAATTTGACGTGGCCGGGCGGCTCTTCCAGCGTTTTGAGCATGGCGTTGAACGCGCTTTTGGAGAGCATGTGCACTTCGTCGATGATATAGACTTTGTATTTGCCGGCGGTGGGAGCGTATTGGGCGTTTTCCAGCACTTCGCGGATGTTGTCGATACCGGTGTTGGAAGCCGCATCGATTTCGAGCAGGTCGACATAGCGGCCGGCATCAATCTGGGTGCAGGCGGTGCAGGTGCCGCAGGGTTCGCCGTGGGCGGGGTGTTCGCAGTTGAGGCTTTTGGCGAGGATGCGGGCGATGGTGGTTTTACCCACACCGCGCGTACCGGTAAGCAGATAGGCGTGGTGCAGGCGGCCTTTGTCGAGGGCGTTTTGCAGGGCTTTGACGACGTGTTCCTGACCGACTAAATCGGCAAATTTTTTCGGCCGCCATTTGCGGGCAAGGACTTGGTATGCCATGGGAAATGCTCGTGAGGCCGTCTGAAAACAACGGCACTTCGGATGAAAAACGGCGCATTATAAACGAAACGAACAAGGCCGTCCGAAAGGCGGGAAGCTGCTGCAAACGGCCTTAACCTAAAATGGCAGGCCTTGTGCAGGACATTTGCGGAGATATTCGGGAGGCCGTCTGAAAATCTGAAAATATAAAAACAGCCGCCCGAATTTAGGCGGCTGTTTTTATATTTTTCACCAAACGGCTTACAGCCTGCTGAATACAAATAAATTCTTGGTGCCGGCGGCAAGCACTGGAAATAAAAAACCATTACTTCGTATTGTTGCATATTGCGTGAAAAATCAACAGCTAAAAATCAAGATAGCGGACTATTGCAAGCCGTTGGCACATTTGGCGTTATACTCTTTGCACCAAATTTGCACCAAAAAACGATATGGCAACCATTACCCAGCGCAACGGAAAATACCGCGCCCAAGTCCGTCTTCGCGGCGTTTCCAAGTCCGCCACTTTCGAGCGGCATGCGGATGCGAAAGCGTGGGCGGCGCGGATGGAGACGCTGATTCTTGACGGCGTGCAGGGCAACGCCGACCGCAATACTTATTTCGCCGACATTTTACAGCGTTACTTGAGCAGCGTAACCCCGACGCGGCGCGGCGCGAAGTTCGAGGGTTTGCGCATCCGGGCATTTCTGCGCGATCCGCTGGCTGAAATTCGCCTTGACGACCTGCGGCCACAGCACTTTGCCGACTGGCGCGACAGGCGGCTGCAGCAGGTATCGGCGGGCAGCGTGCTGCGTGAAATCGGCATCTTGTCTGCCATCTGTACCCATGCCGTAAAGGAATGGGGGCTGCTGCGGGAAAATCCTTTGTCCAAAATCAGCAAACCCAAAGAACCGAAAGCCCGCACGCGCAGGCCGTCTGAAAGCGAGATTGACGCACTCTGCACCGCCCTGCTCTACTCGTCCGATGCCAAGCCCGAGCTGGTTTACCAGCGGGCGGCGGCGGCGTTTCTGTTTGCGGTGGAAACAGCGATGCGGGCAGGCGAAATCTGTGGTCTGAAGTGGCGGGACATTGATTTCAAACGCCGTCTCGCTCATCTGCCCATGACGAAAAACGGCCACAGCCGCGATGTTCCTTTGTCGCGCCGCGCCTTGTCTATCTTGGAGCAATTGCGCGGCATAGACGACACCCGCGTCTTCGCGCTGGATACGGGAACGCTGGATGTCGTGTTCCGCCGCGCCCGCGACAGTTGCGGCATTGCGGATTTGCACTTTCACGACAGCCGCCGCGAAGCCTTGACGCGGATGGCAAAAAAAGTCCCCGTGGAAACGCTGGCAAAAATCAGCGGCCACAGGGATTTGCGGATTTTGCTCAATGTCTATTACAACCCTGATATGGCCGAAGTGGCTGATTTGCTGGATTGAGTATGCGGGTTTTACTTGAACACCGAAACCAGCGCGTTGTGTCTCTCGGCGCAGTCTTTGTACAGATGCACGGTCTGCAATGCCCAGGGCAGGATGTCCGCGCCCGTCGTTCCGTCCAATGGCTGCAACTTGGCGCAGGGCTGCACCAAATCGGCGGGCGGTTTATTCTGCGATGGCGGCGTTGAGTTGGCGCAGGCCGTCAGTATCGATGCAGTCAGTATGGTAAACAGGGCGTTCGATGGTTTTCTGCACTTGCACATAGCGTATCCTTTCTTTCTGCTCGCGTTCGGCCTTTGCGGCCTGATAGTCTGCGCTCGCCTGCCGCGCGGCTGCAGCCTGCTTCTGCGCCGCTTCTGCCAGCGCAAGGCTGATTTCGGCGGCCTTGTCGGCCTGCCCGCGTCTGTATTGCGCGGCGCGGTCGGCCTGCCATGCGGCAAACAGCGCAACACAGAGGGCGGCGGCAAGGGCGGGTTTCCAATGTTTTAAAAACAACATTAATTTTCTCCAAAAATACACAAAACGCTTGCCCTTACTTGCTTTTTGTGTAATAATACACACATCTTAAACAAACAAGGAAAGGATATGAAAAGCAGGGAGTTAATCGCTATTCTCGAAGCCGGCGGCTGGCAGCTTGTCCGAGTGAAAGGCAGCCACCATCAGTTTAAGAAAGACGGCGTTCCACACTTGATTACCATCAGCCATCCCGAAAAAGACGTATCTTTGGGGCAACTGAAAGATGCAAAAAAGAAATCGGGTTTGGATTTTTGAAACAAACGCCCCGCAAGGGGCTTTCCCTGCCATATCCGAAAAAAGGACAAAGCATGATTTACTATCCGGCCGCCCTGTTTCAAGATGCGGGGCAAAGCGGCTACGGCATAGTCATTCCCGACCTGCCCGGCTGCTATCCTGTGGGCGATACGGTGGAGGAGGCCTTGGCCGACGCGAAAGCCGCCGCCGCGTTCCACATTGAGGGCATGATTGCCGAGAGCTTGGAATATGTTACCGCGCCGCGCGGCATTGCCGAGCTGCGCAGCCTGCCCGATTATGCCGACGCGCTTATGTGGGTGTTGGTAGAGGTGGATGAAACCGTGTTTTCCAAACAGACGCGCTTCAATGTGAGCTGGCCGCAGTATTTGCTCGACCGCGTGGACGAATACACCGCCATACACCATGAAACACGCAGCGGCTTTCTCGCCCGTGCCGCGCTGGACGCGCTCAACCGTTCCTGAAAAACTCTTTCTGTTCTTCTTTGCGGCGGTTTTCCAGCCCGCGCACCACGCGCCCGCCTGCTTTGTTCCACAGGGCAAAGGCGGCGCAGGCGGCCTGATAGCGTTTTTCGTTCAGCAGGCGCACGGCGGAGGATTTGGCAAAGGCCGCTGTGCCGATGTTGTAGCAGAGCGAAACGCAGGCGTTAAACTGCGACTGGGTGAGCGGGGCGCGGACGTATTGGCGCACCGCCGCTTCGTAGCTTTGCACCTGGTTGAGAAATTCGGCGCGGATTTCGGCTTCGCTCATGCTGTCGCCCATTTTCACGCGCTGGCCTGCGCGTGCGCCCAGCGTGTAGCGGATGAAGCCGATGCCTATTGTCGGAATCCCCGCGCTGTCGAGATAGGCGCGGCTGCGCGTGCCTTCGAAGCGGGCAAGCAGGGCATAGCCCGTGTTGTCGAGTTTGAGGTTTTCATTCATTTGCTTTTCCTTTCTTGCTTTGAGGCCGTCTGAAAGCTACTCCCCCAGCCATTCCTTGCAGATTTTCAGCAAGGCCTGCACATTCGATCCGCCCGCCTTGTCCATGGCGGCGCGGATCACTGCCATATCCTCTGCCTTGCCTTTGACCGACATTTGCACATACTCGCCGCTTTGAAGCTTGGCACGCGCAAATGCGGCGGCTGTTTGCTGACGCAGTTTTTTGGAATGTTCGCTGTTGCTGTTTGCCATGATGTTGCCCTTGTAAAAAAATCAATTTAACGGTAAAGTATGCAGCTGAATGGTTTGGCTAAAGGGGCGCGGTGTTCTGCCACCCCTTGTTTACTTACTTATGCTTAGTAGACGTTGCTAGCGACTAACAGCAGAAACAGTATGAAAACAATTTTAGCCATTTTGTACAGCCTTTCCATTCAGCCTTAACTTCGCCCTGTCGGTTGCCCCCGATGGGGCGTAAGTGTTTCTGAATGGTTGTATTATATGGCTACTATATAAAAAAGTCAAACCCTTTCTGCGGATTTTTGCTGCCTGTAAACAAGTTAAGCCGTTGATTTTATTTTACTACATAAATCTGTGTAGTGAGATTTTAAAAAAACCTTGTACCCCATCCTGCACTTCGTTATGATTGCCGAGTCATCGCAAGCACTTAAATATCATGGCATTAAAGTTCCAACCAAGAGAACGCAGCGTCGTTATATGCGACTTTCGCGGCTACGAAGAACCCGAAATGATAAAAAAGCGGCCAGTTGTCGTACTGGCCCGCCACCGGCACAACGGCCAACTCGTAACCATTGTGCCGTTGAGTTCCACCGAGCCGGCTATATACGCCGCCTACCACCACAAAATGAGCGTCAACCCCCTGCCCGACAAGCAACATATCGAATGCTGGGCAAAATGCGACATGCCCGCCACCGTATCTCTGGCACGGCTGGATCGTTACAAACCCGCCAACGGCGAGCGCTGCGTCCCCGTAATCGGTATAGACGACTTTGCCTCCATCAAAACAGCGGTTGCCAACGCATTAAGGCTGTACTAAACTGCCAATGTTCCCGCAAGGGGCTTGTAAGACTGTCCTGCAAAATGGGCAGCCGGCGGCAGGCACTAAGCGATGACAAGCTGCCTGCCGTCGTGATAGGGCATCGGATTTATCCGGTGCCCTTTGTCTTTTGCGCCTGCACCGCCCTAAAGCTACTCCCCCAGCCATTCTTTGCAGATTTTCAGCAAAGCCTGCGTACGGCTGCCGCCCGCTTTGGCTATGGCCGCGTCGATAATGTCCATTTCGGCGGCTTTGCCGTTGATTGTCATGGTGCGCCTTTCGCCGCTGGCCAGCTTTTCCCGCTGCCACTTGGCCGCCGTTTGCTGACGCAGTTTTTTACTGTGTTCCGTATTGGCGTTTGCCATGATGTTTTTCCTTGTGGTATAGTTTTCAAAAGATTGGAGGAAGGGCAGCGGTGTTCTGCCGCCCTTTTTACTGCTTAGATTCTACTTCTTAATATGCCGGCAAGCTGATAAGAAGCAAAATCACGAAGATTAGGAACTTCTGCATTTTCATCACCTCCTTTCTTTTTCGGATTCCCGCCGCCTCCAACGGCGGGTTTCTTATTTCCTAATCCATGAGGCGTATTATAATAAAAAGCAGTAATACAGTCAAGCCCTTTCTGCGGATTTTTTTAAGCTAAGTCGTTGATTTTTGCCATAAGCGCAATTTTGCGCACATGGATTTTTAAAAAAGTGATTGACAAAAAATAAAGCCGTGAATGATAATCCGCTCATCACTTTACAAAGCGGTTCAAATCGCCCCGATAGCGCGGCTTTTTTGTGCCTGAACAAAAAATACACGGATTAAGTCATTGATTTTATTTCAAGGCTCAAATATGAGACTTGAAAAATCCCAGTCAATGGCGGGTCGAGAGAACGAATACAACACCTTCGGGAAATAAGTTCCGCCGACTTTGTACGGTGATTGAAGCCCGCCGCCCTTTTGCGGCATCTCATCAATCAATTTACAAAGGTGTTCATCATGAACTCAATTCAAATCTCAAACGTGGCCGTGCGCCAAACCGAAAACCAACTCTACAATCTGAACGACCTGCACAAAGCAGCAGGCGGCTGCGACAATCACAAACCAGCCAACTGGCTGCGCATTTCCCAAACCCAAGAGCTGATCGCCGAAATCGAAGCGCAAGGCGGCAAGGCTGCCGAAGTGGTACACGGCGGCAAAAACCGCGGCACGTTTGTGTGCAAGGAACTGGTTTACGCCTACGCCACTTGGATTTCCGCCAAATTCTTCCTGCTGGTCATCCGCACCTTTGACGCGGTGGTTACAGGCCGTCTGAAAGCCGAATCCGCCCCGACTTCCGTTGACGAGCGCACGCCGCTGCGGCAGGCGGTGTCCGCTTTGGTGGGGCTGCGGCGGGTGGACTATTCCACCGCCTACAATATGGTGCATCAGCGTTTCGGCGTGGAGAAAATCGAGGATTTGCCGCGCGAAATCCTGCCCGATGCGGTGCGCTATGTCCACGCGCTGACGCTGGACAATGCTTTGACGGGCGAGGTGTTGGAGCGGCCGGACAGGCCGTCTGAAAAACATCTGGCCGACCATGAAATCCACAATCTTGCCGTGTGCCTGAAATATCTTTCCGACAGCATGGACTTCCTGCGCCCGCTGTCCGATTCGCTGCGCGGCTTGGGCAGCCACTACGCAGGCCGCGCTTTCTCGCTCTCGCAAGAGCCGCATACGTGGCTGCACTCCGCCAAACACAGCCTGACGCGGCTTGCCGACGGCCTCCAAGACCCCGCGCCCGTGCGGCAGATGCTGGGGCGGATGCTGTAAAGGCTGCGTGCGCGGCCGGTGCGGCACGCACCGGCTGATTTCCGCGTGGGGTGTGGCGCAGCCGCGCACGCGGTTTTTGCTTTGGCGGTAGGGGTGTCTGTTGCGGGGTTTGGGACGCGTGCGTCGCTTTGGCGACACACCCTACGTGTTTTTTCAGACGGCCTCTGTGGTTTGGGTAGGGTGTGTGGCGCAGCCACGCACGCGTTTGTCCTGCCTGCCTGCTTTTCAGACGGCCTACCAGTTGCGCGCCCTGCTGTTTCGCAAACGCCAGGTCTGGGCGGCGAAGTAGGCGGCTGTGGCGGCGTTGAGGATGACTTCGTGCGGGTTGGCGGTGTCGGCCGAAGAGGCGGCCACGCCGACGGCGGAAGCGAGCAAGACGGCGTGTATCCACAATTCGGGCTGGCGCAGCGTCCAGCGTTGCACGGTGAGGCGGCAGGCGCAGTGCACGAAGATGAGCAGCGCGGATGCGAGGTTGGCAAGATTCATCAGGGATGGGGCGTTCATGCTTTGTCCTCCTTTTTCAGACGGCCTAAGATATGCTCGCGCACCAGCGGCAGCAGCCACGGCCAGCCGCCGCCAAGCACGACGGGCAGCAGGGGTTTGAGCAGTTCGGCGGCGCGCTGCGGGTCGAGTGCGCCGCGCTGCACCAGCCATTCGGCCAGCACGGGCGAAACCGCGCCGGCCAGAAGCATGGACAGCAGGATGGAGAAGAAGCCGGCTTGGCGCGAGGCGGCCGGATGCAGGCCGCGCACCACCGCGCCGGATAAGCCGCCGAGTATCAGCGCGTCCAGCGGCATGCCGAACAGGGTGCCGACGATGCCGATGCCGCCTATGCTGTACAGGTAGGCGGCGGAAGTGCTTGTTTCGATGGGCATGGTTTTTCCTTTGTTTTCAGACGGCCTGTTGCGGCCGTTGCGGTTTGCGCCGCTGTTTTCCCTTATCTTGATTGTGTCTTTTCAGACGGCCTGTTGCGCCGTGTACCGCTTCACTCATACGGCAATATCGCTTATGTCCGAATCGGGCGCGGGGGCTAGGATGCTGCCCGTGCCTGCGTCGTAGAACACGCGCCGCCCCGCTTCGCCCTGCCCGCGCAGGATGACGGTGCGGCCGCTTTGCGTTTGCGCCTGCCATGTGCCGCCGCCGAGATCGGTGGTGAGTGTGGCGGCGGCGCGGGTGTGGCGGTCGGTGAGGCTGATGAGTTGTTGGTAGAGGTTCACGGGCTTTCCTTTTGGTTTTCAGACGGCCTTTGCCGTTATCCGGCGGGGGTGCTTTGCGGCATAGGACGCGTGCGCGGCTAGTCGGCGATGTAGCGGTCTATGCTGACGGTTTGCATGACGACGGGCGCGTCGTTTTCGATTTCGACGGACAGGGTCAGGCCGGTTACCACGCCCTGCCAGTTGCCGCTTGGCTCTTGGATTTCCCAGATTTCGCCCAATTCGGCGCGGGATATGGCGTATTTTTCCGCTACGGGCAGGGTTACGGATTCGGTTTTGTGCGTGCCCGCTTCGTTGAGGGCGGCGACTCCGGCGGCTTCGAGAACGGACAAATCGGTGTAGAGCGGGCCGATCAGGGCGGCGGCGCGGGGTTCGCGGCTGCTGCCTTTTTTGTACACGTCGGCGGCTTTGCCCTGATTGTGTTCGGCATAAACGAATACGCCGGAGGCGGTGGGGCGGACGGACAGGCTGCCGCTGATTCTGACGATGACGGAGGCGGGGATGACGCGGTCGGGCGCGGCCTGCTGCCAGGCGGGGGCTTTGCGTTTGGGCAGGACGGAGATTTCGCCGCGCGCCGGATGGCTGTATACGAACGCGCCCGCCGTTTCGGCCAGCTCGCGCACCACGGCCATCGGGGTCTTGCCTTCGGTGGAATAGATGCCGCCGGGTATCAGCCAGTCGGCGGCCTGCCAGTCGGCAATGCGGATGCCGCTGTATTTAAGGGCCTGATCGGCAATCTGACGGGCGTAGATCGGGTTGTCGATGAGGCCGCCGCGCCGTGCGGCGTAGCTTTCGCCCAGCCGTGCGCTGCGGCTGCGGCCGGAAACGGTGTAGCTTTTTTGGCCGAAGCTGCGGTTGTCGCGGTATTCCTCTGCGAGTATGGCGAAGGTTTCGCCGTTGATGTCTGCTTCAATCAGGGCTTCGCGGCCTTTTTCGCGCCCGTCCATATCCAGGCGGGCGAAGTCTTCGGGCGGGATGGTCAGGCTGCCCAGCCAGCAGTAGCCGGAAGTGTCGGCGGTGAACGAGGCGGAAAAGAGTTCCAGCGGTTTGCCGCCCGCTGTGGCGCGGATTTTGTTTTCAATCATGTAAACCTTCAAAATGGGCGTGTGCGCCTGCGCATCGCAGGCAAAGGGCAGCGGCACGGCGGCGGGATGGTGGACGATGTGGCGGCGGCGCAGCGGCAGCGGCAGGCGGTCGGACTTGGGGCGTTTGCCGCACAGATGGGTTTCGGGATCGGGCGGGGTCGGTATGGGGATGTCGTGCCATTCGCACGGCGGGCGCAGGGCTGCGCTGTGGCGTGTGCGCAGGCAGGCGCAAAGCGGCTGTTTGTGCAGCAGGCCGAGTGCGGCGCAGCGTGCCAGCGGCTGCTGTGCGGTGGTGGTTTGCACGGTGCAGGCGCGTGCCTGCGACAGGGCGGACAACACCGCTTCGGTGCAGCGGCGCAGCTTGGCGTAGCGGCCGGTATGGGCGGCGGTGCAGCGGCGCAGTTGTTCCGCCTTGCCGTAGCGGATAGCGGTGCGGCGTTGGAGGCCGTCTGAAACGCTTGTGTTTTGGGCGGCGCAGCGGCGCAGCTCTTGCATGCCAACCACGGCGGAGCGCAGGCAGGCGGAGAGCGGCAGGCTTTCGCTCTGCACAAAGCGGGGCGCGGCCTGTACTTCGAGGCCGTCTGAAAAGGCATTCAGGCACCCGACAGCCCCCGCTGCGGCGGCATTCGGAAACGCGAAAGCGGCGGCTACCGGCACGCGGCGGCTTGGCGGCGGCGCGGGCGGATCAGACGGATCGGGCAGACTGCCGCCCTCCTCCGTCTGCCCCAACAGGCGCGCAAAGGGCAGCGGCAGGGCGGCGGCGTTTGTGCCGGACAGAGGCCGCCCAAAGGGCAGCGGCAGGGCGTTGTATTTGACGGAATCGGACATGTTCAGACCTTGCGGCATAGGACGCGTGCGTCGCAAGCGACACACCCTGCGCGCTTAGGGGGTATCTTCCACGGCGCGGACGTAGTCGTAACAAACGGGTTCGTATTGCCGCTTGTGGTCGAGGGCGATGACAAGGAAATCCTGTCCGGTGTCCAATTGCTCGAACAGATAGCTGCCGTCGTCGGCAGACCAGGTGTCGTCGATGACTTTGAAACGCTCGCGCTCAATCAGCAGGATGCGGCGGGATGCGGGCCTGCCGCCGACGGTAACGATGCCGATACCGCGTCCGGCGATGATGCCGCGCCCGTGGTTGCGTTCCCTGTACTGCACAAACCGGGCGGCAAAAACCTGATTCTGCGGCACGGCATGGCGCGTCCGCCGCCATGTGAGGATGCGCGGGGCAAAAACGCTGTTCATCATATTTCCCAATATGAGGTGTTTACCAAAACGGCGGTATCGCGCTGGTTGCCGTCGCCAAAGTCCATGCAGATGAAATTTTCGCCGGCGAGCTGGTCAAAACGGGTGCCGACGGGAACGGCGGACATACGCTCGGCCACGGCAGAGATGCCCGGCAGCAGCCCGCGCGGCATAGTGAGGCTGTTGGCGTATTCCATAATGTATACGGGGAAGGCGGAAAAGCCGCCGGAAACAGGCGAGGGGTATTCCTGCGGAGTCTCGTTTGCAGAATATAGAGAAAATGCGGCAGTTTGCAGATTTGCGCCCGCGCCTTTTCTCAGGCCGTCGTAGGATTTGAGCAGCGCGGCAAAAGTGTATGCGCTACCACCGCGCGAATAAAACCCCCTTGGAACAATGTTTTGCCCGTAGGATTGGCCGAAGGAGCCGATGCAAACCATATTGCCGTTGTCGCCCGCCGAGAGCGTGGGAAAGTCGCCGAAATACAGATAGCGGCAGCCGCCGCCGCGCCCTTCCGCAAAAAAGGCAAAGCCGCGCGGGCAGGCAATCAGCCACCATTTGCGTGTTTGGTAAGAATAGTCGGTCAGATGCAGGTTCTGTGTTTGGTTGAATACCGCTTCGCCGCTGTCGATGCCGCTCATGGCGGTGTAGGCCTGTATGTAGGCAATGCCGGCCGTGCCGTTGTCGATGCGGATGAGGCCGCGCGGCGATTTGGGGTCGGCGGGGCGCAGGGCGATTTTGTTGTTGCCTTCAAAAGCCGCCTCCCAGCCTGCGGCGGCTTTCGCGCCGTAGCCGGTAAGCAGGCAGGCTTTGAGGATGGTTTTGAATGCGCCGGCGGCGTTTGCGAGCTTGGGCGCGGAGGGGTCTTCGGAGGTGTAGAGGGTAACGGGGACACGTTCGGTGCGCAGCATGGGGTTTCCTTTCTGTCGGGCAGGCTATGGTAGGGAAAACCCCGCTGCCGCGCGGTCTGCGCGGTTTCACTGCAATAAAAATCCCGCCATGGGGCGGGATTCGTGTTCAGGCATAAGCAGGGATGATGTGCGGCCGCTCTTTTTGGCCGGCCTGCCATAAATCGTAATCGGCTTGCTGGTGCAGCCAGCTTTCGGGGCTGGGGCTGTTTTCGCCCAGCCATGCGTGCAGTCTGATTGCCATGTCCGCGCTGATTCCCGCTTTGCCGTTTAGCAGGCGGGAAAGGGTTACGCGGGACACGCCAAGCTGCCGCGCGGCTTCGGTAACGCTCAATCCCAAAGCGGGCAGTATGTCCTCTCGGATGGTTTCGGCGGGGTGCGGGGGGTTGTGCATCTGCATGGGTTTTCCTAGTGGTAGTCTTGATAATCGACGATTTCGGCACGGCCGTTTTCCAGCGTAAAGGTAATGCGCCAGTTGCCGCTGACGGTAACGCTCCAATGGCCTTGCAAACTGCCTGCCAGCGGGTGCAGCCGCCAGCCTGCGATATTCATATCGGCGGGGTCGGCCGCGCTGTTGAGACGGGCAAGTATGCGGGCGATTTTGGGGGCGTGGGCGGCCTGTATGCCCGCCTTGCTGCCTGTTTCAAAAAACCTTTGCAGCCCTTTGTGCCTGAATGAAAGTATCATTTGTCTGTATCGCGTCTGTTTGCCATATTGTAACGCATGGCGATACAAAAAGACCAGTATCCGGCTTTTCGGAAACGTATTGCCGCGTTGATGCCCGAGGGTTTTCAGACGGCCTCAACCGTCGGCCACGGTGTTGCCGCGCAGGCAGGCGGTAAAGCCGTCGCGGCGGCTCTGCCGCTCGGGCGAGGGCTGCACGGCGCGCAAAATCCACACGGGCGTGGGCGTGCCGTAGGTGTTGAAACGCACGCAGTTTCTTGCCGCCCAGCCGCCGCCGAATGCCGTGCGCGGCAGCGTGAAATAAGGCTTGCCGGTGGCGGGGTTGGCGGGAGCCAGGTCGGACAGGGTGTCGCCTTTGGCAACCAGTCCGAGGGTTTCGCCGTACAGCTCGAACTGGTTTTCCGAGGTAAACAGAATCAGCCAGCGTTGCGTTACCGCGCCGCCGCTGATTAATTTGAACGGGTAGTTGCGCACGTCCAGCCGCGCAAGGATTTCTTCGCCGTCGATTTCGTCTTTCCAATGCCTGCTCCACGTCTGCTGCGAGAAAGGCTCGCTGGCGCGTACCAGCAAATCGCCGGCAATCAGGGCGGAAGAAACGTAGGTACCCGCTTTCGGATAAGCGCGGGACACGGGAAACTGCAGTTTCAGACGGCCCGATATGTCGGCGCGGGCAATGCGGTTTTCCTCTTCCCACGCCTGCACGGCCGTCAGCGGCATTTGGTAAGCGGACAAATCCAGCGGGTCGGCAAAGGCCAGCGTGCCGGCGGATACGGTGTAATGCTCGGACAGGACGTGTTTGCCCGCCGCGTCAGTCAGACAGACGCGGTCGGCATCCGGCCGCTCCAGCGGGATGCGCTGCCCGGCCGTGAACGCGCTGCCGAGGTTTTGTTTCAGGCGGTTGCCGATGACGATCATGTCGCCCTTGCGGAAGATGGGGACGCGGCCGTCGGCGGGCAGGCGCACGGAATCGATGCCGATGACGGAGGAATCGAGCGGGATGTCGTCCTGCAACACCACGTTGTAGCGCAGGGTGTCGGGCAGAAAGCCGCGCTCCCGTTCGATTTGGAAAAAGCCGGTGCGGTAGTCGATTTTGCCGGTAAAGTCTCCCGTAAGATTGCCTTCCGCGTCGGAGCGGGCGGAAATCAGGCCGCCGCCGCCCGATGCATAGACGGTAAAGCTCTCGGGCTTGACCGGTGCGCCGCCGACCCGGCCGCAGAAGCTGAAGGCGGGCTTGGGTTCGAGGGATACGATGCCCGCCGTTACTTTCAGCGCGGCCAGATTGAGCGAAGGATCGGATACCTGCACGTTGCCGTTTTCCAAATTCAGACGGCCTGCCGCTTCGCCGCGTCCGGTTTCGGGCTTGAAGTTTTTATACAGCACGCCGCCGCGCTCAATCAGCCGCACGCCGCCGATGTCAAACGCCCAACTGTCCTGCACCGGCCGCGCGCCCGACTGCGGCAGTACGTTGGCCCACACATTGGACGGCGTTTCGGTAAGGTGCACCTGACGGGTGGCGGTGCTGTCCAGATAGCGGCAGGCGGCGGCCTGAATTTGGTAGGCTACATTGGCAACCACGCGCTCGCGGCCGTATTCGGCGGCCTGCGACGCGCCGGGCAGGATTTGGACGCTGCCGGTGTCCTGCGAAGTGCCGGAGATGGCCAGGCCGAGCCTGTCCGGTTCGGGCAGGACGATTTTGCCGGTGCCGTAGTCGATTGTTGCGCCGGGCAGGGTTTTGCCGTCGGCCATCAGGCCGCCCGCGCCGTTGTCGGTAAAGGTGATTTCCTGTGCGCCGTAGACTTCTTTTTTGTCGTAGGCCAGCCGCAAATCGTGTTTTTTCGCTTCGACGATTTGCGCACCGTTGACCATCTGTCCGGCTTGCAGGCGGTTGTATTTCATCTGCACCCAGCTTTCGGTCTGCACCGTGGCGCGGGCGGTGTAGGCCACGCGCAGGCACAGGCTGCCGGGCGCGATGCGGCCGAGTGTGAGGTTTAATGCACCGGTGGTCTGTTTGCCGACGCTGTATTCTTTCGCTTCGCCGGTGTAGGCCTGATAGGCGATTTCCACGGCTGCGGCTTCGAGGCCGTCTGAAACGGCCGCCCGCCCGCCGTAATAATCGACATAGCCCGCCGCCGCGCCTTTCAGACGGCCTGCTTCGTCTGTGGCCGTTTTGCCGTTCCACGACAGGCGCAGCGTGCCGGGCTTGATGAAGCCGCCGTCCGCAGCGGGCAGCACCGCGCCGCCGCCCAGGGTTTTGACCGCCGGCTGCGTGCCCGCCTCTTTCGCGTCGTAGGTTTGGAACACGCTCTTGTCGCCCCATTGGAAAACAATGCGGCTGCCGACATCCGGCAGGGCGGGCAGATTAAGGACAACCGAGCCTGTGGCCGACACCGTGCCGCAGGCTTCGCCCGCTTCGTCGCGCAGAATGCCGCCGCCTTCGTCGGTGAGCGTGTACCACGCCCCCAAAGACATAAACGACACCGACAGCCCGGCAGGGGCGGACGGCAGCAGCGGGGCAAACTGCGTGCCCTGATTGCTGTCTTTGATTTCCAAGAAAGCGGCAAAACGGGCGGCGTTGACCGGCACGGCGGGGATGGCGGACACGGTCAGGCCGTAGCTGTCGGGAAAGGCCTGTATCAGGCCGCGCCGGTAGTCGGCTTGCACGCTCTCGCCGCCGCGTACGAGCTGGCCGCGTCCGTTGTCTGCCCAGCCGTCTATCTCGATGCTGCCGGGCAGTACCGGATTTTCCAGCCAAATATCGCCCGAGGCTTTGGCGGCCGTCTGAAACACATTGCGGCGCGGCGCGGACGGCACCCACGTCTCGGAAGACACCGGATACGCGTCGGCTTCGGCGGTTTCCACCGTGGCGGTGGGGACGAGTTTGGCAAAAATGCTCTCTACCAGCACTTGTGCGCCGCCCGCCGCCAAATCTTCGGCCAAAGGCTGCACGCCGCAATAATTGGCCGAATCGGCCACATGGGTTTCCAAAACCAGCGTTTCGGCATTGGCATAGCCTTCGGCCGGGTAGTCCACGCCTTTAAAGTCTTCGACCAGCGCGTTGGGAATTTCCATTTTCAGCACGCGCCGTTGGATTTCTTTGGTCTGCCCGCTGGGCAGTACGATTTCAAAGGTGCGGATTTCGTCTTTGACCGACGCAATGCGGAAAAACTGCTGGCGCGTGCGGCTGCGGTTTTCCAAACAATACCGCTCGCCCACCTTCGGCAGCGGGGCTTCGACGCGCTGGTAGGCCTGCACCAGCCGACCGCCCGCCAAATGCCGCCCCAAAAGCGTCATGCGGCTTTCGATGGTCGGCACGCTGTATGCCTCAATGCGCGGCAGAATATCGGCGCGGCTTTCGCCGTAGTTTTTTGCTTTAAACGCCAAATAAGACACGTTCTGCGCCTGGGGCGGCTCGGAAATAACCAGATGCGCCCCGTAGAGCGGCTCGGCATCGTCGCGCAGCACGCCGGGATAGACCAGCCGCGCGTCAAAACTGCCCATCGTCCTGTCCAAATCGGACACCGGCGGGAACAGTTCGTTGTCTTTGCCGGTGAGCGGCTCGCCCACCATCAGGCCGCCGCCGTCGGGCGTGTCGGTGAGGCGTTGCGAGGGGTAAATCCGCAGGTCTTGCTGTGTGAGTTTTGCCATTTTGCTATACCGTCATTAAGTTAATTGTTGCCAGATAAGGCGTGTCGTCCGTTTCGGGGGTGCGGAAGGCCACCGCCTCCGCCTTGCCGAACAGCTTGTCGTGCAGACGGAAGGCAGTATCGAAACTGCGGCCGTCCGGCAGCGTCAGCGTCATGATTAAGCCCGCCGTGTCGCTCCAGCCGCGCAGCCGCAGCAAATCCGCCCGCCTGTGCCACGCCCAATCGCCGGAAAGGGTTACCGGGCGGCCGTTTTGCTTTACCCCCTGCTGGATAACGAGGCCGCCCGACAAAGTGCGCTGCGGCGCGGCCTGCGCCACCGCGCTCCATTCCATCTCGTCCTGCCACTGCATATCGTCCGGCAGGGCGAGGATTTCGCCGGTGTCTTTGCGTTTGAGCTGCATATCCAATCCTTTACACCATCCGCCGCAGGCCGTCTTTCAATTTTTCGATTAAGACCGCCGCCGCCGCATCGGCCACTTTCGCATCACGCCTTTCCAGCGCGTTTTTCCATTCTTCAATCAAGCCCGCCACCCCATCCCAGCCGATATTGATCTGCGGCTCGGCCAGGGCGGACAAATCGGGCGTTTTTTCCGCTTTCGCCTGCTTTTCCGCTTCGCGCTTTTCCCGCTGGCGGCGGTAGAGCTGCTCCTGCAATTCGGCCGCTTTGCGGTATTCGGCCGCCGTGCCGTCGTCCGCCGATTCTGCGGCTTTTTTCTTCCATGCTTCAATCTTGCGCCGCGCCTCCAATTCGTGCGCGGCCTCTTCGTTGCCGTCCAGTCCCGCCAGTTCCGCCTCCAAAGTTTCCCGCGCTTCTTTGGCTTCGTTCTGCATTTCGCGCAGCTTCTGCCGCGCTTCGTCGATTTGCGCGTGCAATTTCGTCAGGCGCACGGAGTCGAGCTTGCCGGTGGCTTCGGCAGCGGCCTGCGCGGCGCGGGCAAGTGCCTGCTGGTTAATCGTGCCATCGCGTGCCATTTGCGACACGGCATCGCCCGCCTCTTCGGCTTCGCGGATGATGGCGGCAAAGCCGTCTTTGACCGCCTGCAATTGGTTTTTGTATTGAATCCAGCGCGTTACGCTCATGCTTTCGGGCTGGCCGACGTTGAAACGGTCGATTTCGGCATTGAGTGCGGCAAACTCTTCGCGCGTGAGCCTGATGTTGCCGTGCTGCGTGGAGAACACTTCGTGCAGGCGGGTAACGCGGCGCACCGCACCGGCGGCGGCTTTGTCCGCGCCCTGCGCTGCCTGCGCGGCGGCGTTGGCGGTTTGCGCTTCGGCATCCGCATGGGCGCGGGCGGCGTTGGCGGCCTGCTCGTGGGCGGCTTTTGCCGTGTCGCCCATTGTCGCGCTCTGCTGTGCCACCTCCGCGCTGCGGCGTTTCACTTCGGACAGGGTTTGGCCGTATTGCGCGGCGGTAATCAGGCCGTCTGAAAACGCCTGCTGCGCCTGTGCCGCCAGCGTTTCCAACGCGGCATCATCGGCGGCGGCTTTGACGGATTGGGCAAGACGATCGTAGGCCGTGCGCGCGCCGTCTGCGCCGTGTTCCGCCGCTTCGTTGAGGCGTTGCAGTTGGGCGCGGGTCAAATCGGCGCTGCGGCCGCTGTCGGCCAACTGCCGGCGGAAGGCGGCAAACTCGGCCGGACTTTGCAACTTGGCCATCATCTGCTCGAAGCCGTTGCGAATCAGGCGGGCATCGTCCACGCCCTGTTCGCGGGCAAGGTTGGAGGCCGTCTGAAAATCGGCAAAAGCCTGTTTGGCTTTCGCGCTGATGCCTTCGGTTACGGCATCGGTGTCCACGCCGATTTGTTTGAACGCTTCGCGCAGCTTGGCCGCCGCACCCTGCGCCGCGCCGCCGATTGCCGACACCTTGCCGGCGGTGTTGTCCGCCTCTATGCCCGCATCCAGCAGCGGGCGGCGGATTTGCGCCATTTCTTCGGTGCTTTTGCCCGCTTCCACCGCCGCCTTCTGCCACGCGCCTTCCGCTTTGAGGGCGGCGCGTTCGCTGCTGCGGGCGGCCTGCTCCGCCGCATCCGCCGCTTTTTTGGCCGCCTCTTCCTGCGCCGTGCCGGCGGCCTGCGCCGCTTTTTCCTGTGCCTCTTTGGCCGTCTGCGCCGCTTTGACCGCTTCGGCGGCCGCGCTCTGATAGGCGGCGCGGGCTTCTGTTTCCAAACGATCGAAGCGTTCGCTTTCGCTTTCTGCCGCGTGTTTGGCCGCTTTCACGGCGGCCGACTCAAACGCCAGGGCGCGTTGCTCGGCTTGGGCAAAATGTTTCTGCGCCGAGGCTTTCATCTCGGCGGCGGCACGCTCGAAGCCGGCGGCCACTTCGCCGAAGCTGAGTTTGGCCAAGCCCTCCAACACCAAGGCAACCGCCGACTGCGCCGCGCCGGCAAAGGTTTCCACGGCAATGCCGATGGCGGCAAAACCGTCTTTGATTGCGCCTAATGTGATATTGATGCCGTCGAGCAGGGATTTGAGCAGGTTGAAATCCTGCCCGCCGCCGCCCAAGAGCGCGGAGACGGCATTGCCCGCTTCGTTGATTTGGCCGATCACGCTTTCAATCAGGTGCGCCACTTCCGCCGCGCCCGTTTTGGCGGTGTCGTAGGCGGCGGCAAACGCATCCGACAGGTTGCCGGTGAGCGTGCCGTCCAAGCCGTCCAGCGCGGCTTCCAGCTTGTCCAAACCCGCGCCCACGTCGGCCAGTACGGCGTGGTAGGCATCGGAAATGCCGCCCGCTTCGCCGAATTTGAGCATTAATTCGTCGAGGCGGTTTTTCAGGCGGTTTACGGAAGCAGAGGCCGACTCCGTGCCGCCGAAAGCCTCTTCCATCGCCGCGCCGAATTTGGGCAGGAAGTCTTCGGCGGCAATGCCGTTTTCCACCATCTTTTCCAATTCGGCGGTGGTAACGCCCATCGCTTTGGCGGCCACGGCCATTGCGGGCGTAAGCCGTTCGCCGAGCTGGCCGCGCAGCTCTTCCATGCTGACTTTGCCTTTACCGGCAATCTGCGACAAGGCCAGCAGTACGCCGTTGGTTTCTTCGGTGGAAAGGTTCATCGAAGCGGCCGCAGAGGCCACGCCCTTGAATACCTGCTGCGTGTCCGCCGTGGAAAGGTTGATGTTTTTGGTGGCGGCGGCAAGCTGCGCGTAGCCGTTGGCGGCGGATTGGAGCTCCAAGCCCAAATCGGCGGCCACGCCGCGCACCCACTCCATTTGCTCCGCCGCACCCGCCGCGCCGGAAAAGGCGTATTCCATGCGCGATTTGATGGCGGCAAATTCGGCGGTAGTGTCCAAAATGCGCTGCAAACCCTCTTTCACGGCATACAGGCCGCCGCCCACGCCCGCAGCGGCCAGCATGGTGCGTCCCATGCCGGAGATGGAGGCCGACAGGGGGGTAAGTTTGGCGGGCAGTGCGTCGGCTTGCGCCCCCAGCCTGCCGCCGGCGCGGGTCAGGCCGTTTGTGCCGCCGCCCGCCTTTGCCGCTGCCGCATCCAGCCTGCCGACAGCGGCTTCGAGCTTGGCAATGCCGTCTGCGCCGTCGGTTTGCGCCGTGATTTCAATACCCGCCTTGATGTTTGCCGCACTCATACGCCACCTTTTCAAAATCCGTTCAATTGGCGCGGATATTAAAAAACCGCCCGCACCAAACGGCGCGGACGGGCTTCATTACGGAGGCCGGTTTTCGCAATTGCCGCACATAACACCTGAATTTCAGACGGCCTTTTTTTGTTTGTTTTCTAAAAAACGCTTGATTATAAACGTGTACACGTTTATAATTCTTTTCATGGATTAGGAAATAGAAATCCCGCCGTGGGAGCGGCGGGAAATCCGAAAAAGAAAGGAGGTGATGAAAATGCAGAAGTTCTTAATCCTGTTGATTTTTTTACTAATCGCTCGCGACGCTTGGTAATAAAATACAACCAGTAGCAAAAAGGGTGGCGGAAACGCCGCCCTTCCTCCCGACTTTTCCAAACTCTACCCCAACCCGTTTACAAAATCAAGGAGCAGACCGATGGTTGATGAAAAACTGGCGCAAAACCGCAAACGCTACGAGAAAAAGCGGGTGCAGAAGCATGTTTCGTTTAACAGCGAAACGGAAAAAGACCTTTTGGCCTTTGCCGACAGCGTGGATTTTTCCCAATGGGTCAAAGCCATGATACGGGAGCGGCTGGGCGGCAAGCCCCAACCGCAATCATCATGAGTACAGTTGCCAAACGGCACGGAGGCCGTCTGAAAGCCGTGTTTGCGCTTTCAGACGGCCTGTTTTTACGGTTTATTTGTACACTTCGAAGCTGTACGGCGCGGTGTTGCCGTCGGCGAGTACCGCCGTGCCTTTGAAGGAGGCGGTGTTGAAGTCGTCTTTGAACCAGTCGAAATCGCCGTCGGCGGCCAGCTTGGCGCAGGGGATGCGCAGGATGCCTTTCTCGCCGGTTACGGTGTTTTCGCCGTCTACGATGATTTCCCATTCCAATTCGCTCACCGCCGCCGCGTCGATTTTGTAGCCGCCGCCGGCGCGGGTTTTGTAGGACACTTTCAGCTCGGTGCCGTCGGGCAGGGTGGAATCGGCGGCCAGGGCTATCAGGCCGGGGGCGGCGGTAATGCCGTATTGCGCCGCATCTACCGCGCTGTCGTCGTCGGCTTTTTTCACGGACACGGTCGATGCGTCGATGTTGCCGTGTGCGAGTTTGTAGCCTTGGCCGCGTTTGCCGATAACGATCACTTCGTCGGCCACGGTCAGGGCGGCGGCGGCGATGACGGCGGACGCGCCCATCATGGCGGCGGCCAGGTTGTCTTTGTCGAAGGTGTCCAGCTCCAGCGAGATTTCGACGGGCTTGGGGGTTTTGAGGATGTCGAGTGCCTGGCCGTGGGTTTCTTTGCGGCGGGACACGCGTTCTTTGGTGTCCGCGCTCTGGGTGGTTTTGAGGGCGGTGGTGTTGCCGATGTCGTAGAAGCCGCTGCCCGCTTCGCGGCGGTTGCGCACTTGGACGTTGCCGGCAAATTTGAAGCCGTGGTCTTGGGTTCTCATGGTTTATCTCCGTTTCATGGTAATGACGACGCTTGTTTCGAAGCGCAGGGGAAAGAAGGCGTAGCCTTCGTCGTAGGTAATGGGCAGGGCGGCGCGGGCGGAAAAGGGGGCTGCGGCAAGGCTTTGGCCGTCGGCGTTTTTCGGTACGAAGCCCTGCATGGCGCGGATGAGGGCGGTAAGGGTTTCGCCCGCGCCGTCTTGGCCGTACTGCATTTTGTTGGGGGCGTACTGCCGCTTGGCGAGGATGACGCTGAAGCTCAGTTTCAAGGCAAGGTTGGCGGCATTGCCTGCGGTTTCGGCGGGCGTGAAGCCGTCGAAGACCAGATAGACCGCGCCGTCGTCGGGGCGGATGCGGCGGTCGGCGGCGAGGGCTTCGAGGTCGGGGGCTTCCAGTACGCGCTTTACGCCGGGGACGGCTGCCAGCCGTTCGATGAGGGCGGGATAGCAGGCAAGAATGTTGTCGGCATAGGGGGTCATGATTGCTTCCAGGCTTTTTCCAGCCATTCGGCGAGCAGATCGCGGATGTCGGCGCGGTTTTGCTCGGACAGGCCGAAAATCGGGCGGGCGGGCATGTGGCGGGTGCCGGTTTGGTGGAACACGGCATAAAACTGCGGCGTGCCGAAGACGGCCATTTTGTCGTTGGCAAAACCGGTCAGACTTTCATACAAATCGCCACGGTCAACGAGAATGCCGCCGCGCGCCCCGTTCTTTTTCCCGCCCCTTTTGGCTTGGGCATAGGCTTTGGCGCGCAGGGTGGCGGGTTTCAAGCCTGCCCACAGGCTGCCGTCGGGCGCGGTTTTGCTGTCAAAACGCTTGCGGGTGCTGTTTTCCAATATGCCGGCAATGCCCGTCATCGGACGGGTCAGGTCGCCGTTTAGGGCGCGGTAGAGCGTCTGCAAATGCTCACGCGCTTCGGGCAGTTCGGAATCGACGGTCAGACGCATGGCGGCCTCCGTTTAAAATTTGCGGTTTGAAGCGTCGAAATCTTCCGGCGCATTGGGGATGACGGCGTAGCGGCCGGATGCCGCCTTGTCTGCCGCTGCGGGTTCGTCGCCGCCGAGCATGGACGGGTTGCGGATTAAGGCCTGAAACCACGCCACGGCGGCCTTGTAGCGTTTGTCCACAATGCTTATGTCGCCGTCCTGATGCAGGTAGTAGCGGGCGATGTCGCAGATTTTGAGAACCAGCACGCGCGGGGTTTGGACAAAAGGCCGTCTGAAACCTGCGGCGGCCAGATAGCCTGCCGCTTCGGCTTCGGCATCGGCAATGGCGCGGTTTAGGGTGTCTGCGCTGCCGTCGGTAAGCGCGTCGATTTCGGCTGTGCCGAAACGTTGCTCCATGTCTTCGCGGGTAATCATGGGGAATCCGTTTTTAGGTATTTTGATGGGGTGTGTTGTAAAGCGTTTATTTTGGGCGCAAGAATGCCGCCAAGGCTGTACGGCACGCGCTTTGAGCGACGAACGGTATGAGAGCGAAAAAACAAAAAACGTGTCGCTACGCCCTACCTTGGCGGCAAATGCAAGGAGGTGTTAGTCAGAACCGAGCCATGCGGCGAGCGCAATCAGTCCCAAGCCTAAAATAATCTTGACGGCATGATAGATGGGGTCTTCGCTGCTGTCTTTGCCGGTTATCCAGTCTAATAATGTGCTAAACCCGTTCATAAAAACCTCCTTTGCTTAGATGCCGGATAGTGCTTCTTGCAGGCGGGTGCGCCATTTCAGCAAGATGTTGTTGGTGCAAGCGCGGGTTGCAAACCGTTTCTTTGCCTCTTGCGTCCAATTAGAGATGATATTGTCAAGCGTTGTTTTGATAAATTTGGCTGAAAGCCGCTCTGCAATCGTTCTGAGCGGCAGGCTCGTGTAGAGAAGTTCATAGCTGTCGACAAGCGGTTTTACTTTCTTGGTGCATGCGGCAATTTCTTTTACTATGCTGTCGAGAATTGCGGCCACTTCTTCCGAGATTTGTTCGGGCGTTGCGGCAAAATCTGCTCCGTATAAGCCTCGGATGATTTTTACCATATTTTCTTTGTCTTTTAAAGTCATTGAAGTCATTTGTTTTTTTACTTTCAAATCCATTGGATGCAACCCGCGCGGCCATAGCTTTGCAGTTAATCATTTTGCCAATCCGCTTGAAAATAATCCGCACGGTCTTTCCCTTTGCTATCCGGCAAAGGTCGGATCAGAAACGCCACAGAGTCCGCTTTGCGGCGTTTCGTCCGTTTGGCTGCCTGAAAATTTCAGACGGCCTCTTTGCCTACTTCATCGCCAGCGTGGAGACCAGTTCGGGACGCATAACCAGCGGCAGCGGGTTGGACTGCATGTGCAGGCTCCAGCCTTTGTCGTGAATCAGCTTCTCGCGGCTGGCGTAATAGGGCAGCGCAACGGTGTTCACGGTCTGATTCATGTCGGCGGGCGCGAAATACTCCATATACAGGCGCGGGGATACGGGCAGCAGGATGGCTTTGCCCGCGTCGATGGCGGCTTTCGAGCCGGTAATGCCGCCGTCGTATTGGATGAAGCGGATGCCGTTGTGCTCGAACTCCACGCGGTTGATGTCGGCCTCGCGGTAGATCGCGCCGTCGCGGTAGCGTTCGTACAGCGGCTTGATTTTCGGATGGTATTTCAATGCGCCGATAAATTCGGGCGAACACAGCGCGATATAGCCCGTTGCCACTGTGCCGCGCAGCAGTTTGCGCTGGGCGGTAACCGTTTCGTCGATGACGCGGCCGACTTCGGTGTCGGGGTTGGCAAGGTCAAATTCGTAGGTGTTGCGGCGCATACCGAAGGCGGTGTAGATGTTGACGATTTCGCTGCCGTCCGCATCCAGCACTTTGCCCAGCAATGCGCCGAGCTGCATGTGTTCGCGCGTCATTTCGAGCGCGAGCTTGCCGTCGGCGAGCTTGTCTTCCACCTTCTGCATCACGCTTTCGGCCTGGGTGCCGCCGAAAGCGCGGACGTTCTGCACGTCGTCGGCGCGTACCACGTCGTTTACCGGCAGGTGCGGGATTTTGAAGGTGCGGATGTTGCGGGTTTTGGCGGGGATGCCCTCGCCTTCCGTGCCGCGCGGGCGGCTTTGGATGATTTTCAGGGTGCCTTCCTGCGCTTCCACGTCCACATAGGTGGTTGTCAGGTAGCGCGATTGGAACAGGCCGAGATCGCGGATTTGGGTGGGGGTAACCGGCAGGCGGTTGATCCCGTCGGTCAGGGCGCGTACGCCGAATTTGCTTTCGCTGGACAGCATGGGTTTTCCTTTGTGTGTTCGGGGATGGGAGGCCGTCTGAAAACTCAAACGCCGCCGCCCGCGAAGGCGGAAGCCCGTTTTCAGACGGCCTGATGCTTAGGCCTGCGGCGTGCCTTGATAGACGATACCGTAGGGGTCGCCGTCTTTTTTCAGGCCTTCGAGATTGCCGCCGGTGGAAGCGGCCGCGTTCACGTCGGCGGCTTTGACCAGCGACAGGTCAATCACGCAGTTGTGCGGCTGTACCAGCACCTTGCCGCCGTCTTCGTCGGTCAGTGCCAGCAGCTTTTTGCCGTCGCGCAGCGGCGCGTCCACAAACGTGCCGGCCTTGGTGCCTTTGGCGGCGGTGGCCGCCACGCGGGTCAGCGGCGTGGCTTCGTATTTCAAAAACGCGCCGATAACCGGGCCTAGGGTTTCCACTTTATTAGACATACTGTTTTCCTTTGCTGAACGAGCTTTCTCCGGTGGCGGCGGACAGTTTCACGCCCGCCTCCGGCTCTTGGCCGCCCTGTTTGTCGGACAACAAGGCTTCGGGGATTTCGGGTTTCGCTTCCGCTTTGGGGGCGATGTCGGCAATCACGGCTGACAGGGTGTTGTCGTCTGCCGAGAGCAGCATGGCGTAGGTGGCATCGGATAGGCCGGAAAACTTGCCGTCTTCCCCCTGTTTGAAGCCGGCGGCGGACAGCTTGCCGTCAACGTCGGCTTTTTTCTTGCGTTTTTTCAAATCGGCCAACTCTTGCTCCAAAACGGCCTTGTCGGCTTTGAGTTGGTCAAACTCCGCCTTTTCTTCGGGTGTCATAGACATTTTGCAGTCCTTTCCTGCTTGGTTTGGGGATTCGGGGATGAGGCCGCTCAGGGCGGCGGCATGGGTGTTGCCGTCCACGCCCACGGCGGTAAACGACACTTCGCGGATGGTGCACCCGCGCATAACCAGCATCGGGCCGGCAAGGGTATGGCCGTTGACGGTGGCGGATGCGCCGACAGGCAGCTCCTCCACGCGCCCGGCTTGGACATATACCGACATTTCCCACGGAAAGCCCGCATCGGACTCCCGCGCCACGGCCTGCCCGTATTCGTTGTCCAAAAGCACGCCCTCGGCTTTGAGGCCGTCTGAAACGACGGAAAGCGTGCACACGCCCGCCCGCTGGCGGCCGTCGTGGTCGATGAGGACGGCGGTTTTGTCTTTCAGGCGGATGCCCTCGAAGTCCATAACCGTTTTCCACATGCCCGAGCCGAACGGTTTGCCGCTGTGGGCAATGCCGGAGAAGCGGCGCGGCTGCGTCGCTTCTTCAAGAGGGGCAAGCTGCCACGGTGCGCCTTCGGAAAGGCGCAGTTCGATGGTGGGGGTATTGGTGTTCATGCCGCCATTATCGCGGCGGGTGCGGGCGCGGACAGGCTGCGCCGCTTCACTGCAAATCACTCCAACCGTACTCATCATGGTTGCGGTTGCGGAGAAACCGCACAACTGAAAACGCCGTTTCGGCAAGATGCGCGAAAACGGCGTTTTAAGGGGGTTTTTTGACGGAAGAAACGGCATGGGGGGTAAAAAAGTTGAAAAACGGATGTTTAAAAGTTGAAAAATCAAATTCTAGCTGTTAAATTTACGACACCCCCTGCATCGCATGAGGCAGAAAGGAGGCAGCAAATGAACAAAGCCTATTCCGAAAGCTGGAATTGCTGAAATTATCCGATTAACCTTAGACAAAAGGAGTTCAAATCATGGGAAAAATTTACTTGGAAGGCTGGGATTTCTAAACCATGGCCGAATATCAAATACTCGGGCAACCCCTTGGCTACTGGTTACAAACAGTAGCCATTGTTGCATCGGCGGTCTTTGCCGGATGGCAAATCAAAGCCCTGCGCAAACAGCATGTCAGCAACGACATTCAGTGGAAACAGCGGGCAACGATAGATGCGGTGATGGCCGACCGTAAAGACGACAACCTCATCCGTTCGCGCCGCGTTTATGCCAAACTCAAACAGGCAAATACCAACTTTGATGCCATCGGCAGTGCGCCGCTGTTGGAAAACGAAGAGTGTAACCACGCCATTCTCGACATTCTGAACAACTACGAATTTATGGCTGCGGGCATACGCGAAGACGCATTCGACGAGCAGATATACAAACGGATGAAACGCTCCCTGATTATTGCCGACTGGCAGATATTGAACATTTACATACAAGCCCTGCGCAAGCGGGAATGCCGCCCAAAACTGTTTGCCGAATTTCAATGGCTTGCCGAAAAATGGCAAAATGAAAGCTAAACAAAAGCCCGCCCTTGTACAAAGCGGGCTTTTGTTTTATCGGTTTTCAGACGGCCTGATACCTCGGGTCATCCTGCAAGGCCTTCTGCAAATCCGCCTTGCACGGTTTCAATTGCTCCACGTTGTCGCAGGCTTCCATGATGAGGTCGTACACGGCCATGTAGCGGGAGGCGGGGACCGAGGTAATGGACAATACGCCACCGAAGAACTGCCCCTGAAACGGGTCAGCATCTTCTGGGGCAACTTCAAACATACGCGGCTGCATGTAGTCAAACAGCGGGTCTGACAACTTATTCGGTATAAAGCAGTCTACCATTTCGCCGTTATCATGGCGTATAAACAGGTAATCTGGTGCGCTCATTTCATTTCCCTAAAATAATGTAAATCTTATCTTGTTGTTCCTGCGGCAATGATAACACATAGCCGAGGACTTTCGCCCTGTTCAAGGCATTGAGGCGGCGCAAATCCAGCGGCACTATGTCAGCTTTTGCCAAGTGCTTCTGTATTTGTTTGACTTGGTCTGTCCAATGACTCGCCGTATCAGCGAAATATTGGTTGAACTTGCCGATTTTGAACTCGTTGCCGGGGTCTTCGGTAAACATAAAATCGATGGTCTGCCACTGGCTGCGCGGCAGGTCTTGGTCGGCAATGAGGAAGTCGGGTTTTCCGCCCGCTTTTTCCAAATCGTAAGGCTCGAGCCGCACGCCGTGCGCCTGCTGCCATTGCGCCGCCGTTTCGGCCTCGTGGCGGCGGCTGTTGCCCGACGCGTCTTTATCCAGCCGCGCCACTTCTTTTTCGGGCGGGGCTTTGTACAGGTTTACGGTGTTCAAACCCGTGAAATACACCTTGCCGGACAGATAGGCTTCCCGTTCGGCAATCATTTTTTCCACCGCATCATTGCCGTGTTTCTGCCCGAACAGAGCCTGCAACGCGCCCAGTCTGTCGCCGTGGTTGTGGGCGAAGCTCGGGGTAATGTCGGCGGGGATGCGCACCACCTGCCCTGTGCGCGGATTGACGGCCTCCACCATCTTAATGTCGGGTTTGTCGTCCAGGCGGCCTTGTTTGCTGTTTTCGATTTGTTCGGGGGTAAAGGCTGCGGGATTTTTTCCGATGTCCTCCCTGCGTTCGCGCAGGGCCTGTTTTTCGCTAAGCTGGATTACGCCGCACAGGCAGCCGTAGCCGTTGGGCGGAAAAATCTGTTTCCACAATTCATGCTCTACGGGCAGGATGAGGTTGTAGTAACGCTTGTGCGCCTCGCGCCGTTCGCCCGCCACGCTGGGCAGGTATTTGAGGTAGGGAAGCTCCTCTTTGGCCGCCTGCACGCGCACCCACCGCCCCGCCGCGTGGGCGGTGTGGAAGTTGGTGTGAAAGATGGTGCGCAGGCGGCGGGTGCTGCCCAGCCGTACGGTTTTTGCCGCGCCGTCCACAGGGTCGAGCATGACGGATTCGCCCCACCAGCCGCGTGCCATCAGATAGGGTTTGAGCTGCTTTTGGAAGGTGTGCCAGCCTGTGCCGTTGGCAATTGCCACCTCTACCGCCGCTTTCGTTTCGGCCAGCATGTCCTTGTCCATCATTTTCGCCACGGTAAAGGCCACGGCGTGTTCGTACAGCCATACGTCGTAATGGGAAAAACCCGGCAGCAGCTTTTTGCTTTTGAGAAAGTCGAACGCGGCGCGGTCGATTAAGGTGTTGAAGCGGATTTGCTCAGCCATTGCCGTCCCATCCGTCAGTTGTCGTCGCAGCCGTCATTCATTCTGCCCCTCGGCAAAGGCGCGGACGGACTCGCCCACCAGCTTGTCCACCAGCAGCAAATCGTTTTCCGACAAATCCATTTGGTTTAAGGCCGTCTGAAAGGCCGCGTAGCCGTCGGCTTCGGCCAGGGCGGACAGGATGGCGGCCACTTTCGGCTGCATGATGGCGCGGTCGGCGGCTTCGGCGGCGGAAAGGCCGTCTGAAACGCCCGTATCGGAAAAGCGGGCGGACAGGGCGCGGTTTTCAGACGGCCTCTGCGGGTTTTGTGCCAATTCGTAGTGTTCAGGCTCGAAGCCCAGCACTTTTTCGTAATATTCCTCGGTAAAACGAAGCTGCCCTATGTCGGCGTAGATTTTGTCGCGCTCCGCCCGCGCCTTGTCCACTTTGATTTCTTCGTTGAACTCAAACCACAGCCCGCCTTGGTGTTTCACGGGCACGCCCCATTGGGCATTAACCATAAGCAGCGCGTCCACCGCGTGCTGCACGGCCAGCGAGAGCAGGGTCAGATAGGCCTCGATGCGGTCTTGGCGGGCGTTTTCCTCAATCTGCTGCGCCGAACGGCTGCCACTGTTGAGTTCGGAGGTTTTGACCTTGCCCAAAAGCAGCTTTTGGATGCGGGCGTTGGCCAGCTTTTCGATTTCGCCGAATGCCGATCCCGTGGCGGGGTTGGTAAGCATCTCGATGCTGTCTTCGGACGAGAGCGTGGCCGCGCCGCCGTTTATCAGGCCGTACACCGTCTTCACATTGTCATCCAGCGCGTTGGCATATCTGCCCACCAGATAGGGCTGGCCGTAGCGTTTGATAAACTGGTAGGCGTATTGGATGCCCTGTTTGCGCAGGGCGACGGCGGGATAGAGCCGCGCCACGGTCATTTCGCCGGCAGGGTTTTTCGCCGTGGGCTTGTTGGCGAGAAACAGATGCAGCACATTGGTATCAACAAGCTCTTCGCCGTTTTCGCCACGGTATTTCAGCCCGCCGTCGCGCTGCGGGACGTATTTTTCCAGCTCGTCGCGGCGGTCGCGCACCTTGTCCAGCGTGATAAAGCCGTCTTCTTCTACCTTCCACACATAGCGGCCTACCGCATAGCCGTTGAGCCGCGCGGTTAAAACCAGCTCCACAAACGCGCCCAGATGGCGGCGGATGCAGCGGTAGATGCGGTCGGTCTGCGCGTCGTCCGTTCCCTCGCCGTACAGCCGCCAGCCGCTGGCCGTCATCGCCGTGCGCAGGTCTTCCTTGCAGCTTTCTACCTCGTCGTCGGAGGACACGGCGGAATAGGCCTCGGCGCGGGACAGTTGCAGCCGGTCGAGCAGCTCGTCGCTGCTTTCGGCGGAAAACGCGTCCAGCGCGTAGGCAGTATCGGCCACCAGCGTTTTCAATTCCTGCTTGAAGGCTTTTGCCTGTTTTTTCTTTTGCCAAAACATAGTTTGCTCCATGGGGTCTTGACCCGTTTTTACTAAATACTCAAAGAAGGCGGCGGCAGATCGATGGCGCGGCGCGTGGCCTGCTGGCGAATGCCGTTTGAGGCCAGTATCCACAGCATATGCAGCGCGTCGGGGCCGTCGTCGTGCGGGGCTTTTGGGAAGTGGCGCAACTGGTCGAGCAGCGCGGTGTGGTTTTTGTCGAATTTGATTAGGCCGTTGGCAATGTGCGGCTGCAAACTCTCGATGCGCAAGAGCTTGTCGGCATTGGGCTTCACGCCCCGCGCCGGCACGGGTATGCCCCGCTCTGCGCCGCGCCGCACCAGCTCGGTTTTTAAAAACTCCTGAAACTGCACCGTTTCCACCGCCCACACCTGACAACCGTACTTTTTCTGCAAGGCAATCACATCTTCGATAATCAGATCGGGCAGGCGTTTTTTGATTTGGGCGACTTCCACATACAGCACACCCGTTTCGCGGCAGAACGAACCCACCAGAATGGCCGACGGATCGCGCCCCGCGCCCGCTTTGCCCAAAGAGGGGTCGAGTGCGCCGAAGCGCACCGCGTCGGGCGGAATTTCAGACGGCCTGTAAAAGCAGTTGTCCAAAATATTGGCAAACACCGCGTCTTCGCCGCTCACGGGGTCGTTTTGCAGCTCCGAATCAAAGGCCGCGTGGCCGTCGCGGGCGCGGATTTTCATCAAATCCAACACGCCCCGCGCCGCCCAAGAGGTTTGCGCGCCCGCCATCATCTCGGCTTGGTGCGCCTCGTAAAAGGCCTGCGCCATCGCCTCGCCCGCCTTGCCGTTGTTGCACAAAATGGTTTCCCATTCCTGCCACAAATCCATATTGTCCGGCCATTCAATCATCGCCTTGAAACGCGCCGAATGCCATATCGGGTTGTTCAAGGTGCGGTTTAACACGCTGTCGTAGTGCAGAATCGTGCCGATATACACCACGTCGAACTTCTGCCCCACGCCGCCGAGCTGCAACACCGACTGTTTCAGCCAGTCTTCAAGCTTGTCGCGCTGCGCGGGATTGCGCACCGCTTCGTCGTTTTCGATGTCGTCGAGAATCACAAGGTCGGGGCGGTATGCACCGTGCGTGCGTCCGCGCAGGCGTTTGCCGCTGCCGGCCGCTTCTAGCTTGATGCCGTTGGCCGTAACCGCCGTAGCCGCCTGCCACACGCGCCCCTGCCCGCAGGCTTCGGGGAAATCGGTTTTCAAGCGCGGGTTGGCTTCCAGTTCGGCCTTGATGGATTCCAAAATCGGGTAAGCCTGGTCGATGCTGTCCATAATCAGAACAATGTAGTGTTTGCTCCCCGTTACGATGCACCACAAGGAAAACAGGCGCGACACCATGGTTGATTTTGCCTCGCCCCTCGGCGCGGCCAAGGCCAGCGTTTGGTTTTGCGGATGGCTCAAAACGGCGGGCAGGCTCTCAAACAGATACTCGTGAAGCTGCGACTTGTGCGGCGAACGGGTATAGTGCGGGAAATAATGGTTTACGAAATACTCATAACCGTGCACCGGGTCGAACACCTTTTTGCGCCGCTGTGCCACCGCAGCGGGCGAAGCGTCGAAGCCCTCCACCTCCGCCTCGATGCTGCGGCGCAGGTCGGCCGCCAGCGCGGCAAGGTTTTTTAAAAAGCCTTTGGATTTCATGATGAAAAAAGTTTTGCTCGTTTTTTTTTGCTATTGGCTCTCGGCTTCTTTGTTTTTCGGTGTGGCTTTGGACAGATAGCTGTCCGGAACGGCGGGCGCGTAATCAGACATCCTGATTCCTTTCAAAGTTAAAAACATCCTGCCGTTTTCAGACGGCCTACTTAAATTCCCGCTCCAACTGTGCGCCGAAGGGTTCGATGATTTCGGCAAAGGCAGGCAGGTGTGCGGGATGTTTTTCGCGCACGAAGGCATACAGCATTTCCAGCACCTTCAATGCAGTGGCCAGCTCGGATGTTTCCGGCATCAAACGCTTGTTGGCCGCCACTGTTTTCACCAGCGCATCGGCCAGCGTCGCCAGCGCGTCCACCCGCTCCACCGCCGACAGCGACGTATCCGCCTCCAAATCGCCCGCCGCCTGCTCGTATTGGCGCATCATCCCGCGCAGAATGCTTTGCGCCACCGTTTCCGCACCAGTCAGCGTTGCCGCCGCCCGCGCCATGTCCCAGTTGTCGCCCGAGTCCCTGGCCTCGGCCTTGCGCCGCTCCGCCGTGCGCAGCCCCATGCCGCATTCGGCCGCAGCCTCGTCCAGCGTCGCCCCGTTGATATACAGCCGGCGCAGCCGCGTGTATGTATCCTTATCGTGCATCTTCCATATCTCCAAACAAAGGCAGTTGCGTGTTGTCGGTTTTTTTCAATACGTCCCACACCCGCCGCTGCGTCAGATTGTGTTCCAAAGCCAAAAGCGCGGCCGCCTCATGCGCCCCCATCCCCTCGCCCGTCATCCGGTCGAAGCCGCGCCGGATGGCACGGTCGCGCAGCTCGCGCAGCACGGCATCACATTTGGGCAGCCACAAATACCGCTGCGCACCATATGCCCGCCCCAAGCGCAAGGCCGCCTCCTCGCCGATTTCCTCCGCCAGCCGCTCATGCAGCCGCCTGCCCGCCGCCGTGCTGTTTTTTCCCACCGGAAAATTCGCGCCGCCAAAACGCGACACCAAACGCAGCACCGCATCCCAGCCGGCCACCTGCGCCATCTGCGCCACGCTCGCCGGCAAAAGATGCCGCAGCGCGCGCAAATCGCCGTCATCCACATTCCTCATCGCCGTTTCCGCCAAAATAAAAAATACAACACATTGTTTAAAATATGTTTTATTAAAAATCCGCCGCAGCCCCCTACCCGCCGTAAGCGGTTTCCACCCTTGTCGCCGCTATTGTTTTTGACAGCATATGTGCTATCATGCTCCTATGAGAATTGTGATAGATACCAATATCCTGGTTGGCGCGTACATGGGTTCGCGCGGTTCAAACCGGCTGCTTGCCGCCTGTTTGCAAAAGCGTTTTATCCCGCTTGTCGGCTCTGCCCTACTGGCAGAATATGAAGACCTGATCGCACGGGAAGATGTGTTTGCAGGCTGTCCCCTAAACCTTGCCGAGCGCAACCAAGTGCTGAACGCCCTGCTTTCCGTTGCCCAATGGACGCGCATTTACTACCTTTGGCGGCCCAATCTGCGCGACGAAGGCGACAACCACCTGATTGAGCTTGCCGTAGCAGGACGTGCGCAATATATCGCCACCCGCAATCTGAAAGATTTTGCACACAGCCAGCTTATCTTTCCCGAAATCAAAATCTGCACGCCCGAAACCCTGTTGGAGCAACGATGACGACCGTAACCCTACGCATTCCCGATGAAAAACACAGCCGCCTGCGCCTGTTGGCCGAATCGCGCGGCATGAGCGTGAACAAACTGATGGACGAAGCCGCAACCGTGATGCTGGCGGAATTTGATGCCGAAAACCGCTTTAAAGCCCGCGCCGCACAAGGCGATGTGCAAACTGCACTGACATTGCTGGATAAAGCACTCGATGTCTGAAAACTGCCCAATCTCCACCTTGTCCCAAACCGGCGTGCGCACCACCGCCGCTTCAATTGCCATCCCATCCCTCCCGCAGGCCGTCTGAAAACGCCGCTTCGCGCAGTTGCGCCAAAGTCTTCATCGGCGCGATATGCACCACCACGCGCGGCGTATCGTCGTCGCGGCAGGTGTAGCGTTTGCACACATGGCAGGACACGATCTGCTTGTCGTCGCGGTAGGCAATGCCGTTGAGCGCGTCGAGTATCGCTTTGCAGAGGTTGTCCGCATCCGGTTTGGCCGTCGGATAGATTCCGCCCGCCGCCGCCGCTTCGCGTTTCTTCTTCGGCCACGACGCGGGAATCGGAAACCATGCCGTAATGCAGGCTTCCAGCGGCGTATCCCCATCGTGCTTCACAAAACCCTGTATCGCGGCGGCAGCCAGCGCGGCTTCCTGCACGGCCGCTTCGTAGCGGCGCGTCTTGGCGGGCGTGTAGGCGCGTCCCGACTTGGTAAAGCGCGGACGGCCTTTGCCCTGCGGTATGCCGTTGATGCGGATCAGCAGGCTTTCAGACGGCCTTAGTGTTTTCATAGCAAAAATCCCCGTTTCTTTGTTTTCAGACGGCCTCTATCCTTACCGTCCTGCGCCTTTGCAGCCACTCCGCCCGCTTGCGCACCGCTTCCGCCCCTGCCGCCTGAAAACGCCCGTTTTCGCACTCCGTGGCCGGATTCAGACACCGCCAGCCCTTTTCGCGCGATACCGTGCACACCAGCAGGCCGGTCAGCCCGCGCTCTGCCGCCGTGCGCAAATCGGCGTGTTGGCATTGCAGGCACTTCATTGCCGGTAGCTTTCCCAGTTGAAGACCAGCACTTCGCCGCCGTCCTCTTTCACACGATCGGCAATCCGTGCGCCGACTGCTTCGCGCAGGCCGTTAAAATCGAGATTGGAAATCAGGATGGTCGGGCGGCAGTTCTGATAGCGTTCGTTGAACACGTCGAACAGGGCGCGGCTTTCGGCATCCGTGCCGCTTTGCACGCCCACCTCGTCGATCACCAGCAAATCATAGCCGCCGAATGCCGCGATAATCTGCGATTCGGTGTAGGCACTGCCGTAGCTTTTGGCTTCGCGTACCGTGCGGTTGAGTTCCGACACGCTGCAAAACCGCGCCATACCGCCGCAATTGCGGATAACGTGGCGGGCAACGGCGCAGGCAAGGTGGGTTTTTCCCGTTCCCGGATTGCCCAGCAGGGCGAGATTGCGGCCGCTGTGGCCTTGTGAAAACTCGTGCGCATAGGCTTTGATGCGCTCGATGTTGTAGCGTTGCGGCCGGTTGTCCGCATCCACGCAGTAGCCTGCGACGGTGCGTTCGGCAAAGCGTTTGGGGATGCGTGCCATGCCGATACGCTGCTCGATGATCCTGCGCTGCTGCTCCGCCTGCCTTGCCGCAAGAGCCGCCTCTTCGGCCTGCCTGCGCTGCTGCTCCGCCTCTTTCGCACACTCGGGACAGCCCTGCGTGTAGCGGCGGTAAACGCGCTCGGTGTAGTCCGTGCCGTGCCTGTCGCAATGCTTTTGCGTTTCGCTGAGCGGGGTCAGCATGGCGGCCAGCGTATGGCTGCTTTTCATCATTTCGCCGACGGATTTCACAACACGTCCTTCGCTAAAAACGCCCCGCCGACGGTGTGGATGGGCGTGTCTTTGACGGAGTTTCCACGCACGGCCGGATTGCGGTGTTCGTGCAGCCACTGTGCACAAAAACCCACCCAGCCGCGTTCGCAACACAGCGTCAATGCCTGTTCCAGCGACAAACCCGCACGGTTTGCCTCCCGCTCCAAGCCATCCAGCGCGGTTTTCGTCAGCGTGGCCGAACGCTTGTCCCTGCGCACCGCCAGATAATCCCGCGCCAAATCCCCGTCTATGCCCCGATCGGCCAAGAGGTTCAGCGCATCCAGCTCACGCCGTGCGGCGGAAGGTTGGCGTTTGGCAGGCTTGGCGGGTTTCGGCGGTGCGGCAGGTTTTTCAGACGGCCTGTCTGCAAGACTTTCCGAAGGCCGGTTGGCAGACACACAACGCGCCTCGCGCGTAATATTTCTGTTGTAATCTACTGCTGTAGTCTTCTGGTAGTCTTCTGTTCTTATATACGAATGTTGATTTTGCATTTCGTCGGCTGTTGATTCCTCACTTCCCGAATGTTGCTTTTGCATTTCGGGGCTGTTGCTTTTGCATTTCGGGGCTGTTGATTCCCCACTTCCCGAATGTTGCAGCATCAGCGCATCAAAAGCGTCCAAATCCAATCGGTAGTAAATCCGGTGTTCGATACGTTTTTCCGTTTCAACCAACACCCCCCGCTCGCGCAGCTTGGCGCGCGCGGTGCGCTGCTCCTGCACGCTCAATCCCGTTTCCATTTCAATCTCTTCGGCGGTGCGGTAAATGCCCAAATCGCTCTCGCCTTTGTCGTTCCAGTAGAAGAAATGGGAAAACAGAATCGACGCATTCACGCCGCCCAGCGGCTTGGCAAGCTGCGGGAAATAGGCAATCGGCCTGCCGTGCAGCTTCAACATTTCAGACGGCCTCATAGCCCGCTCCTTCCGTTTTCCAGCGTCAGATGGTAAACATTCGTCAGATTTTGGCCGTGTCCGATTTTCCGTTTTTCAATCCGTAAAAAACCGTATTCCTCCAGCCAGCGGATATGGTTGATTACCGCCCTGCTCGAACACTCCGCCGCCTCGGCCACGGAAGCATAGGAAGGCCGGCATTCCCCCCTGTCATTGGCCTGATCGGCCAGCTTCAGCAACACCAGCTTGCGGATGGCATTGCCCACTTTCAGGCTCATGGCTTTCGCCGTTAAAGACATACTCATGCTTCAACTCCCATCGAATAGCGCACATAACGCGCCCCGTTGTTTTCTTCGCCCGCGCGGGCAATCACCACCCCGCGCCCTTCCAATTCGGTAATCCGCGCGGCAAGCTGCGTAATGCCAAACTTCGCATAGGCTTCAAAACTCGTAACCGAGCCGCCCGCCTGCAAATATTCCAACAAACGCGCACACTGGCTGTTGCGCTTCAAAGGTTTCAAGGGCATAATTTCCTCCTCAATTTCATTGAGTGAAGTGATATAGTTCTTTCGTTCCCCCGACCCGTTCGGGGGCTTTTTTTGCCGTCTGTCCGTGCCGTCAAGCGTCTGTCCGCTTTGTCATTCATCCGTGTAGAATCGAAGTTCCACCAACAACCCTCCACGGAGAATTTGAAATGAATGAATCTGCTTACAATCAGGCCGTAGAAATCGCCAAAGCAGCCATACAGGCCAAGCCCGACATGTTTCTGAAAGGCTCGCAGCCCGTCTTCATCAAGCAAAGCGCGCAAACCATCGCCGACTTTATCGAACAAACCGCGCTTCACTTGGAAGCAGTGCGCGAACGCTTGGAAAAAGAGCGGTAATCCTCCAGCCACAGCAAAGCGTTTTCCAGCGACAAAAGCACATCAAACGGCGCAGCCTTGCTTTGGCGCGCCTTCTTCCACGCCAGCTTCTCCAAACGCTTGCGCTCTTTCTTTTTCAGCTTCAACCGCTTCGTCTCCATCTCACACCTCCTTCAATTCAGGCCAAATCTCGTGCCAGTCGTCAGGCCGCAGGTCTTTGCGCGAAACCAGCCCGCCCGTCGCCTGCTCGATTTTCGGGCAATATTTCGGCGGCATTTTTCTGTGTCCGTTTTTGACTTGCCATAAAAACGCGGGACTGACTCCCACTTTTTTTGACAACTCGGAGGCGGAAACTCCGCCGCTCAAATAATCAATTAATTTCATATAGCATTGCTTCTTATTTAATGCGAGATAGTATAGCAAAGATACGACAAGAATAGTAGCCTTGTTATTTTTAGCAATGCTTAAAATTGTTAAAAATGACAAGGAGACAAAAATGAATAGATTAGAACGGGTTAAAACCCTTATTGAAGAAAACTATAACGGTAATCAGACAGAATTTGCCCGCGCCATCGGCAAAGCGGCGGCACAGGTAAATCAATGGGTAAACGGATACCGCAATATCGGCGACGGTGCGGCAGCCAATATAGAAACCGCCCTAGACCTTCCGCGCGGCTGGCTCGACGGCGAAGCGGGGCACGCCTACCGCAGCGACACCCCCGTTGTCCGTGCGGGCTGGCTTTCCGTCCCCCGTCTGGCCGCCACCGGCGAAATGGGCGCGGGCATCGAAGCCGACGATCCCGATGCCGTGATTGATTTTGTCGTTGTTGCCCGCGCCTGGGCCAAACAGCAATTCGGCGGCAGCCTCGACAGCCTGCGCGTCATCAACGCCAAAGGCGACAGCATGGAAGACACCATCTCCGACGGCGACATCGTTTTTGCCGACAGCTCCGTCTGCTGCTACGAAGGCGACGGCATCTACGTCATCGCCACCGCCTCCGGCCTGCGCATCAAACGCCTGCAAGCACTCATCGGCGGCGGCCTCAACATCATTTCCGACAACAAAGCCTACCCCGTGGAAACCATCCCCCCCGAAAGCCTCGAACACATCCGCATCTGCGGCCGCGTCAAAGGCCGCTGGACGCTGGGTACGTTTTGAGCCGGCGAACAAACCCGTTAAAGTTTCTTTGGCTTAATCAGGAGAATTAATATGGCTGCATCAACCGCCGCAAACGAACATATTTACCAACTTCCCGCTTCACTTTATTTCCGCACAGATCGTCCGGTGCAAATCGGAGAATTGGTTACGTCTTTGCAGTCTTTGGAAAAAATAACTGCCAGAATGCCCAAGCTGCTGGGAACAATCGCAAATGTTCAGGTATTGCGCACCGAGCTGTTGGTAAACGAAATTCAGGCCGGCAGCATTTGGGAAGATTTCATCGTTTCCGTCGTATTCGGCAATGAAGAGGAGATGATAAAATTCAGCAAATATATGAACGGAGTTTTAAGGGAGCATCCTGTGGAAATTGGCAGCATACTAATCGGGGGGATGCTGGTTTTTGGCATTTATAAAGCGATTGCGTGGGCAAAGGGCGATTCGTCAAAAGATGCCAACCACATTGAAATAAAAAACAATACTATTATTCAGATTGGCGCGGAAACGGTTGAAAAGTCCCCGGAGCAATTTGTTGAAATAATCAAATCAACCGTGGGAGCGCACAAAAGCATAGCCAAAGAGGCTGTAAACGTGATTGCACCTGCCAAGAAAGAAAAAGGAAGCAGCATAAGTTTTGGAGGGAAAAACGAAGACTTGCCGACACTTGATGCGGGCTTAATCGAATCCGTACCCGGCTCGTTGAATATTGATCCGGAATCGTCATCGCGCGATTTCTACGATATTGATTTAAACATACGCAAATTAAACCGCGACGGCGATACAGGCTGGGAGGCACTTATGCCGCCGCATATTACCAGACGCTTGAAATTAACATTTGCAGATGGAATTTCCCATGAAGACATTGACGGGAAGTTCGAGTTTCGCGCCGATGTAAAAGTCTTCTACAAGCCGCAAGGGCGGAGCAGGACACTTACTCCGTATGAAATTATGCTGATTTCATTGGTTGAAAACTAAGCTCCCTGCTTTAGCCACAAAAAAGCCACGGAAAATCCGTGGTTTTTTTGCAAAAGTGCTTGCATATTATTCTAATGTGTATTAGAATTATCCCTGTTGTGAAGAGCAACAAAGGAAAAGCCCCCAAACCTGATAATTCGGGGGCGTTACACAGGAAGGATTACCCGATGAGTACCTTCATCAAAGTAATTTTTCTGGTGTTATTCTTGCTGATGTGGCAATCAGCTTGGTAACGTAGTACCAGACAGGGGGAGTTGCCGCTCCTCCTGCTTCCGCCTAATATACAAAACCTTTGCTGGAAAATCAATCATGGAAACGAAAAAATACGACCAAGCCGCCTACAACCGCAAAAGCCGCGAGAAACACGGCATACGCCAGAAGTCTTTTGCGCTCGACCCCGACACCATAGCCCTACTGGAGCGGCTGGCGGCAGAACGCGGCGAAACCCAAACCGCCGTATTCAAAGCAGCCTTGAATAAATTGGCAGAAGGTTGAGCCGCCGCAAAAGCGAAAAGCCCCGTAAATACGGGGCTTTCACGCAGAAAGTGCTTGCTTAAATTAGTAAGCTAGGCTATAATACATCCCATCGGTTGAACAAGAACCGATAGGACAAACGCCCAACCTGCAATCCTGCTTTAAGGGCACTTTCAGGAGAATGAAAAATGAAATGGCTCATTTTTATTCTTCTCATGGTTTTATCGGCTAACGCCTATTAACCTTTGAGAAGCGGCGGGGTGGTAACGACACCCTGCCGTTACTCAAAATCTTAAAGGAATCATCATGGCACTGTCAAGACACGAAATCCAAAAGAAATCCGACCAAAAGCGCGGTGTAAAAAACAAAGCCTTCAAAATGAAGCTGGAAGACATCGCGCTAATCGAGGAAACCGCCCAAAGGCTGGGCATCAGCCAAATCGACCTGGTTGTCCGCGCCGTGCGCGAATACGCCGAACGCAAGCCCTAGCCCGCAGGCCGCCTGAAAGTAAAAACAGTTGCGCCGGCATTTAAAAACAGGATAATTTCAGTAACTTTTTCATTTTTTTCAGGAGGCCGCATGAAGCCAAACATCGAAAGCGGGGTAATCGCCCTAAGCGTTTCAATGCCCGACGCAACACAGCGGCTTACCCCTGAAACCACCCCCGCCGCCGCAGTAGGCAAGCTGTTTGCCCAAATGGTGGAACTGCTCAAAAGCAAAGACATTGCGCCGCAGGAAATACTGTTTGCAGGCGTAACAGAGGGCTGCACGCAGCTTGCAGTCAGGGTGCCCGCAGGCAAAGAAACCGCGATTGCAGCCGCCTTAATGTCCAAAAGCGAAACAGATTTGGCCGGTATCAAAAAAACCCTTTCGCATTACGGCCTGTGCGCCAAAATACACACAGCGGACGGATTTGTCCGCAGCCTGATTCCCGAAACCAAGCCCGAAACCTACGAATACGAAGTCTTCCAAGAAGAAACATTCAGGGGCAAAGTCATCAACATCGGCGGCAAAGACGAAACCGTTCCCATGAAGCTGCTCACCGAAAACGGCGAAGTCAGCCTTACCATCGACAGCACCGACCTTGCCCGCCGTATCGGCGCACACCTGTTTGACTACATCGAATGCACCGGCAGCGGCCTGCTGAAACTCGATGCCCACAGCCTCAAATGGCAGCCCGTGGGCGGCAGATTCAAAATACACAGCTTTGAAGTCTTACCCGAAGCCGATTATGACGCATTTTTAGCAAAATTCCGCCTGATTGATTCCGAGTGGGGGCGCACCGCCGACCCAATCCAGAAAATCGAAGCCATAAGGAGCGGCAGCTTATGATCGTGCTGGACAACAACGCCTTGGTTTTCCTTTACCGCCCCGAGGGCGGGCAGGAAGACCACAGCATCAGGATGAAGCACCTGTTTGAATGCCAAAAAGAACAAGGCGGCATTTTCGGCATACCCGCCCCCGTGCTATCCGAGTTTCTCATCGGCGAACCAAGCCCCGCCAAACGGCAGGAATTTTTGCAACTGTTTGGCGCGAAAAGCCGGATTTTCAAAATACTGCCTTTCGATATGAAAAGCGCGGCCGTCTGCGCCATCATCTCCGACAGGCTCAAAAACCTGCCAAACGAAGAAAGCAAAGAACCGCGCCAAAAAATCAAAATCGACCGTCAGATTATCGCAATCGCCCTAAGCAACAGCGCACAGTCCGTTATCTCCCACGATAAAAACCTACTGAACACAGCAGCCAGGCTGGACTTGAAAGCCATGTCGGTTGAAGACATAGAACTGCCGCCCGAAATGCAGCCGGGCTTGTTTTAAATACCAAAAAGCCACACCCTGCTTTTTGGTATAAATCGCAGATACCGCAGGCCGTCTGAAAACAGGCGGCCTTTTGCCATCCGCCCAATCCCCGCCCCCCGCCCTTGCCCCGCCGCAAGGGCGGTTTTTTTGCGCCTGCCGAAAACTTTGTTATCAATAAAATCAATGCTATATTAACTCTGCTACATTAAATCTTATCTTTGCTATTGATGTATTCGCTAGCTTTGCTATACTACACCCATCAAAACAACCCACCCAAGGAAGCCCGTCATGAACACCGCAGACATCCAAAGCCGCGCCGACGGCTACCACCTTGCCCTGGAAGCCGCCTACTACCGCGCCCTTGATTTGGCCGAAGCCGCAGAAGACGAAGAAGAAAGAGCCAACGAAGCCGCGTATCAGCAGGCGCAATGGCACAGCCGCCACAGCCTGCCCGAACTGCTGGCCGCATGGGTGGAAGCCGACGACCTCTGCCAAGAAGACTACGAAAGCTGCGGCCAAAGCGATTTTGAAGCCTTCAACAAAGAAACCTTGGAGCTGATGGGCGGGCCGCCACTCGCCCTGCCCCTGCCGATACCCACATGGGCGGAGTATTGCGCCCTCAAAGCCGCCCCCTCATGCGCGGCAGCGACCCCCGAATCCAAACAAGGAAAGCAGCATGAACATCAGCGACGAACGAATCCGCTTCCTCATCGCCCGCCCCTATGCCCAAAGAGCCGCCGCCGCCGAGCTGGCCGCCCACATGAGCGCAGGCCAAACCATCGACACCCTCTACCGCAAAGTCAGCACCGCCGCATGGAACGAAATCATGCAGGTGCTGGAACAACAGGCCGCCGAACAAATCGCCGAGCAAATCGACGAATACCAATGGGAACAAAACCACCCCGCATAACCCGAACAAACAAACCCCGACAATGCCGCGCCGTCAGTCGGACAGTGGGCGCGGCACGGCAAGTTCCGCCGCAGCAAACCCCGACCACGCGCGGCCTGCCTACCTCACAAGCAATCCTTGGCAGGCGCGGCGCGGGCGGTACGAAGAAACCGCCGTTTCAGACGGCCTCCCCGCGAACAGGTGCGGGGAGGCGGCCTGAAAAAACAAGGAAAAAGGAAAAAGGAAAAAACATGAGCCTCGAAAAAATCACAGCATGGGCGGTATTCGCCGCCACCCTCGCCCTCTTGGCCATATCCGGCGGCTGCGAACACCCCGCCGTGCAAAGCATAGAGCGGCAGGAAATCAAGCCCGCCGTCTTTGCCCCCGACCCCCGCAAAAGAAAACTACCTGCGCATGGCAGAAGAATTTGCCGCCGCCCAAGCGCGGCAGAAACAGCGCGAAGCCCAAACAGAGCAGGCCGACAAAAGCACCATACGGCCGCCCTACGAACCCGTTATGTAGCAAAAAAGCCGCCTGAAAACAGACGGCCGCACAGGGAAAAACCATGTTCACATCACAAACCGCGCACCGCAGACCCGTTTACCCTGGCCAAAGCCCGCTGCACCGTATCCAGCCAAAAATGCGGCTCCTGCGCCAGCGAAAAAAGCACGGCCGGAAAAACGGCTGCCCACACCGCGCAGCGCATCGGAAAGCGGATAGAGAAACTCCGAGCAGTCCGCCCAAATACTTGGCGCACACCCGATAGCATGGATTTCATCGGCGGAAAACTGCTTTTCAGACGGCCTTTCAATCTTTTCCAGCACCTCGCCCGTCAAGCATTGTCCAAAGGTGAGCGCATGGACGTAGCGCACCGCATCGGGCAGAGATTCGCGCGGAATGTCTTCGATGGCCTCCACGCCGAAACGCTGATGCACCATATTGTAGGCCGTGGAGTAGTCCACCCGCGCAGCCCCACCAAAGCGGACACCGCCTGCCGCAGCGCGGTACGTTCGTCGGATGTCGTGCGGGATTCGGCTTTTCAGACGGCCTCCAAGAATCTGCTCGATTGCTCGTCGCACCAAACGGCAAAACGCGGGTCAAGCCAGCGGGCGAAATGGATGGCAAGTTTGGATGCAGCCATGTGCCGTTTTGGTTGCCGCCATGCTTCACGATAACTAATTGATTTTTATCCAAGACGATTTTTGTTTTGACAATGTTCTGCAAAGCAGAGATATATTCTTGATTTTGTTCGTTTTTTAAAAAAATCAGGAACGCGCTTGCCAAAATGTTTCGCAATTTGAGTAGCGTTGAGAAAACCATCATTACGGAAAGAAACGGCGATTTCGCCAAAAGATTTAACTAAGTTCATTTGAACCTCACTAGATTTAAGAGTTTAGGAAATGCCCAAAATGGGCGGGGGTTGTCCTACGTTCTAGTGAAACGCCGAGACCTTGCGGTTACTCGCAACCCCCAAAACAGTTTTGAAAAACCCGCCACAAGTGAGAAAGGCGTGTTTTAGGGGAATGATGCAGATTGGGTAACACTAGAAGTAGGAACCCGCATCATACCCACCCATTTACCCGAATCAACCCGAAAGGAGCCAGCCATGCCCGCCTACTACCTGCGCCGCAACGGCAAAGAATGGGAA